>JAYKIL010000015.1:0-67295 GCA_035284745.1 Candidatus Sericytochromatia bacterium
GGTGATTCCGTTAAAGAAGGCGGTGGCGAGCATCATACTTCCCTGGGCCCACCGTTTGCGTGACACGACGTCCTCGGGGCGGCAAAAAGTCATGGGTTGTTCCTGTTTGCCATCCCAACACTTCAACTGCAAGCGCTCAGGTCTGACGTCCAGTCTTGAAACGTTCAGGTTTTTGACCACCATTTCTATTTCAAACTTGCCTTCAAGGCCTTTGCGCGCTTGCAAGGTGACTGTAAAACCGGATCCGCGAATGAACGCGGCTTTTTTTCCTTTCACATCGATCACCTCGACCCGGCCGGGGGATTCGCGAGGAACCAGTTTGAATTTCTGTGCACACCCTGTCAGGCCAAGACTTCCCGCCGTCAGCAGTGTGAGCGAGAAGAACGAACGAAAGACAAAAGAAAGAGCGTTCACGGCATGGTCCTTTTTCATTTCGACATCCAGTCAGTACCCGGGCGATGGCAGGGGCCCACGGCGTGGGAGGTGACCTCAGCGCCTATGGTGATGGACGAAGTTGTGGCTGCGAGGGTTCCCTCTTGCCTCAGGGTGAGCATGCAGGCTCACTGGCTCAGGGCAATTCGTCTGGGTTCCAGCAGATGCGCAAGCCTTCGTCGAGAGAACACAGCTGCTCCATATCCTCCGCATCAAGTTTCAACTGGATGCTCTCGAAGTTTTCTGCGAGGCGGGCGCGCTGGACGGTTTTTGGAATGGTGATTGTTCCCAAGGTCAAGCACCACGCAATGAGAACCTGCGCAGGGCTGGCCCCATGTTTGTGAGCAATGGCCCGTATGACGGGGGCGTTCAGGCGCTCGCCTCGTGTGAGCGGACTGTAGGCTTCCAAGGCGATATCATTTTTTTTGCAAAAGTCGAGCAGCGCGCGCTGGTACAGGAAGGGATGGAACTCGACTTGATTGACTGCCGGGGGCGTATTGGCAGTTGCCATTAATTGCTCAAGATGCCGGATGGTGTAGTTACTCACCCCGATTGAGCGCGTCATCCCCTCTCGCGCCAAACGCTCCAGCGCACGCCAAGTATCTTTGCGCGTATCAGGCTTGGGCCAATGGATAAGGTACAGGTCCACGTGGTCCAGCCCCAAGAGCTCCAGGCTGCGTTCACACGCGCGCAAGGTTTGGTCATACCCTTGATCCTTGGTCCAGACTTTGGTGACGACAAAGACGTCGTTCCGGGGCAACCCGCAATCGCGCACCGCGCGCCCCACATCGACCTCGTTGCCGTAGATGCTGGCGGTATCGATGTGCCGGTAACCCAATTCCAACGCCGTCAGAACCGCTTCGTACGCCTCGCGCCCCGTCTCCGCCTGGTAGACACCCAGTCCCAGTTGCGGAATGGGGATACCGGCGTTGAGGTTAATGACCGGTTGGCTGTTGGGGATGCTCACGCCGGGGTGTCCTCAAAAGAGGTCAATCGACGGCTTTCCCACGCCTCCCAGGCCAGTGCCAGCCACGCTCCGATCCAAATCATTCCGCCCAAAGGTGCCACCGCCGCAAGAATTTCTTGTTTTGAGAGCACCAGGGCGTACAAGCTGCCTGAAAAAAGCACAGTTCCCATCACCATGCTCAGCAATATGCCAGAATTGGGGCGCAGGAGGCGCGCGTGAAGGGCAGTGGCAATCGCGAGGATGGCCAGCGCATGCCAAAATTGGTAGTGAGTGCCCGTATGCCATGTTTCAAGACGTTCTGGCGTGAGCGTGCCCAGTGCCACTTGTCCTTTCAGAATATGTGCGCCGACCGCGTGGAGGGCGACGGACAGCCCCGCGCTGAAAGCGCCTATGGCGAAATAAACCTGGTTCATTCGATGCTCCTTTATCGCCCCTCAGTTGGCCGCTTCACGGCCAATGACAGGCCGTCTCCGATGGGAAGCAAGCAAAATTCTATACGTTCATCCGCTTGCATCTTTACGTTGAGTGACATAATGGCTTGGGTGTCTTGCTCGGGCGAATCGGATTCTAGCACACGACCTGACCATAGCGTATTGTCTATTGCAACCAAGCCACCAGGCCGTAGAAGGCATAACGCTTGCTCGTAATAAGCATCATAATGACTCTTGTCGGCATCAATGAATATGAAGTCAAAAGAGTTCGAAGCCCCCGCCTGCAGGAGTTCTTCCAAGCTGTCTAAGGCGGGTGCGATCCGCAGATCGATGCGTTGGCTGACGTTCGCCAGCTCCCAATATTTTCGCGCGATGGCGGTGTACTCTTCGCTCACATCCAGGGCGACCAAGAGGCCATCTTCTGGAAGTGCCAGGGCGGTCACCAGGCTGCTGTAACCTGTGAATACACCGATTTCCAGAGCCTTTCTGGCGCCCATGAGTTTCAACAAAATCGTCAGGAACTGCCCCTGCTCCGGGCTGATCTGCATCATAGATTCCGGCATCCGGGATGTCTCTTCACGCAATTGGCGGAGTAAGTCGGTTTCACGCGAAATCGGTCCGGTGAGGTAGGCATACAGGGCATCTGTCATTCGCAGGGTGCGTGTGGACATGGTGTTTCTCCTCAGGTTTCGCCGTTCGCTGACTCTGACGCCACGAATTATACGATTTTAAATGAACCTTAAAGGTTTTTTACCCTTTTTCCGCGTCAGAGAGCGGACGATACACCCGACGAATAAGCAGGGAGTTGGTTTGGAGTGGGTGCGGCAGGCCGGGGAAAACCCTGGTCGGTCGTGGTGAGGAGTGCTGTGCGTATGAATTTTTCGGTCGTGACCCCCTTGGGTTCGGGTAGCGTGCCTTTGCCCCCAAGCTTTGAGGCGTCAAAAGCAGGAGACGTGTCTTGGGCAGAGGTCTCAGCGCCGACGGTGATGGCACTCAGCGCAACGGCCCAGCGGGCCTCTCGGCACATACAGAATGCGGCAGTGGGCTCGGGTGGGGCCGGGTTGCCCCAATTCTTGCGGTCGGGGGTCCCCTCGCAGCTGTCATTGCCGGTCTGGGCACCTCCCCCGCCGCCGCCGCCTCCCCCGCCTCCCCCGCCTTTTGTGGGGGTCGCCTCGCCGTCGGAGAGGTTGTGGGAGCGTGAGTTGGCCCTTCTTAGCCAACAGCTCAATCAGTTGCAAAGTCAACTGAATCGCTTGCTGACGCCAGGGCCGGACGGCCCAGTGAAGCAGCCTACGTCACCCGTGTCGGGGGTCGCAACGAGTTCGTCCCTTCCGCCGTTGGCAGAGGTGGCGCGGGATGCGGTGGAGAACGAGCCACTTGTTCGCGAGTTGCAGACACATCTGCAGGCACTTGGCTTCGAGCCAGGGCCCGTGGATGGTTGGTTTGGTCCGCAGACGGCCGCGGCTGTGCGTCGCTTTCAGGCCTCCGCAGGCCTTCCGGCGACGGGCCGTGTGGAGGCTGCCACCTGGCAGGCGATCGCCGGGGCCCTCGTGTCTCGCGTGCCCGTGCCGCCCGCGGTGTCTGAGTCTGAGTCCCGCGCAGGGGATCCTCACCAACGGCGTCGCGAATGGTTTTTTACACAGCAGCCCAGCAAATACAACCCCAATGAGGACGCGCCGGGCAATGGTAACTGTGGCCCGGCCTCAGCGACCATGGTGGCGCGGGCTTTTGGCAAGATTCAAATCACCCCCGCTGAAGTCGACGCGGCCGTTGAGGAGACGCGCCGTCGAATGGGTGACTCACAGAGTGAGTATCAGGGCACCAGCATCGCGGGTATCGTTCGGGGTTTGAAGTCCTATGGCTTGGATGCAAAAACGGTTTGGAATGTCACTTTGGATACGATGAAGCGTGAACTGGCGAAGGGGAGATTGGTGATCGCCCACGTGGTGCCTACATATTTACGGCCGAATGCAACCAATGGACACTATACGGTGGTGACCGCGATTGAGAACGGGAAAGTTTATTTGAATGATCCTTCGGGGAGGCAGGGCCCCCTTGTGATTCAGGAGTCTGCTTTTTGGAGTGCTGTTAAGCAGCGGGGGACGTTCGCGATGATTACGGCCGGACCCTAATGCCTGCCTAAAGCCCCAGCGCCCGCGCGGGGTCGACGCGACCGTGCCCGCTGTAGGGGTCAAACCCGCTGCGAACAATGTCTTTGGCCGTCGAATACAAAACATCAGCCACTTGTGCTTGCGTGAGGGCAGGGTTGTCGCTGCGCAGCAATGCGGCAGCCGCTGTGACGTGTGGGGCCGCCATGGATGTGCCACGCATCAGGCGATAGCCGGTTCCTCGTGCCGTCGGGAAGGTCGACAAGATACTTTCGCCAGGCGCGGCCAGGTCGACCCAGTCCCCCCACGTCGAGAAACTAGCCCAACCGTCAATATCCGTCGAGGCAGCGACAGCGATCACGCCGTCTTGGGCTGCCGGGTAATTGAGACCGTCATTCTTACCCGAGTTCCCGCTTGCTGCGACAACCACAACGTCTTTTTCCATGGCATAACGGACCGCCTCCATCGTGGCTTCCCCAGGCAGGGGGGTGCCCCAACTGCAGTTGATGACTTTGGCCCCGTGGTCCACCGCCCAGACAATCGCTTCGGCGGTGATGCCTGCCGTAGAGTGACCGAACTGGTTGAAAATCTTGACGGGCAGAAGTTTACAGCCAGGGGCCAAACCTGCGATGCCGATAGCATTGTTGGTTCGTGCGCCTACGATGCCGGCGACGTGAGTTCCGTGCCCATAGGGGTCTTCAAGGCCTCCGGATTGCGGAGGGGTCACCGTGAGGTCCCAGCCAGGCACACACGCACCTTGTAAATCGGGGTGTCGGGCGTCTATCCCTGAATCGATGATGGCCACCACGCAATTGGGTGTGCCCGTTTGTTTGAGCCAAAAGCGATCCGCGTTCAGCGTGTGGTAGCTGTATTGTGCTGGCAATAGTGGGTCGTTGGGTCCGTAAGAGACGGTTCGGGCGATGGGGCGTGCTTTGATGTCTTGGCCATCGATCCTCGGTGCCCGCACGGGGTGATCGGCTTCCACCCACACGGCGCCGGGCGTCGTTTGAAGTGCGCGAAGCGGGGAAGCGCCTGCATACCGATGCATACCCGCCCCGATCGACCGGACATATCGCAGGCCGCTCTGTTGGGCGTATTTCGTGGGTGAAATTCCCGGTTTGAGTCGAATGATCCACTGTGTTGATGCGTTCGTGGTCACGGCCGAGAATTCGGCAGGGGCTGGCGCGGGCAGGGGAGTCACAGCGCAGCCTTCCAGCGCTGCAAGGGCCGTTGCAACAAGGGTGGCCGTAAGGTGGAACAGACTCGCCGCGATGCGCATAATCTCTTTTTTTAAAAAAATTAACTTTTACTTAGTATAACAGAGGGGGTAGGACGGGGAAACCCAGTCGTGTTCTTCGGGTTGCGGTGACTTTATTTTGGGAGGTATGGCCATTTATTATCGAACCTGAAACAGAAAAACGAATTTCTCCTTTGTTTCTGGGAAAAATAAAACCGGGGGCATGCTTTCAAGCGGAGATTGGGTTGCGCGGGGCAGGAGATAGCATTGTCAGCCAAGTGTTTTTATCATCCGCGTGTTGAGGCGGAAAAAAATTGCGAGGGTTGTCGGCTCTCCATTTGCGATAACTGCGAACAGGACGGTCTTTGTCGGGAGTGCCGCAACAAACGAAAGGCCATTGCCGACAGGAGGGCCCGTCTCGAAGGGACGTTGCCCGACACTCAGAATGCTGGCCCGGGCCTCCAGGAGGTGGCCGAAACTCCCAAAAGTCAATACGACCCCGAGAGGGTCGCCTATCGGAGCTCGTCCAAAGTTTATAAGGCGATGAAAGAGCCCTCGAAGGGGGCTGCTTTGGTGGCGGCTCTCACCGATACGCGGGTTGCTTTGACCTTGGGCTTGTTGATTGGCGTCGGTGTCTTGATATTTTTTGGCTCCGACTTCCTTCCGGCCTCTGAGCCGGACTATCCGACGCAGGCTGTCGCAACGCCCGATGCTGAACCTGAGATGTCCACCGATGCTGTGCAACAGCCTGAGCCGGTTGTCGCCGCATCACAGGCCGCTCCTGTCCCGGTCGCACCGCCACCTTCTGCAAATTCCGTGGATCCGGTGGCCGCCCACATGGCGGGCCTGTGGGCGGCGGCGCGTCAGGATGCTGAGAAACAGACCCTTGTTTCGCGGGCGGTCGAGGCACAAGAAGATCGTCGTATGCTTCGTGAGCAGGCTGCTCTTCGTGCGTGGCAGCGTCGGCAAATTGCGATGGCGGAAGCAGAGAGCCGAAAGCATGCGGCTGAGTATGCTCGCGCGGCGGCTCAGGCCAGGGCCGCCGCACGTGCACGGCCCGCGGCACCTCTGCCGGTTGTGGCGTCCCCGCCTCCTGCCGTGGCAGGGGCTGCTGCTGCTGCCACTTTTTTGGGGAACGGGGCAACCGGGGGACCCGCGCGGGTTTCCTCGGCACCTGTTCTGAAACTGCTGTCGCTGAGCCAGGATTCCCAGCCCGTGCGGATCGCGTTGGCAAAGTCGGCCTCAGGGCTGCGTTATTCCTCGTCGCGAAAACGGGTGAATAAGAGACGTCGCGGGATGCTCCGCGTGGAAGACCCGTCGATAGATGGACGCCTCAAGACACCCTTGGTGACTCAGTGGTAGATGAGGCAGGCCGACCTGATGGACCACGGGCTCCTTTCGAGTTGCCCCGTCCTCCGGTCAACGAGCGCACCGTTCCGCCGCTGCTTCACAGTCCCCCGCCGACAGCCTCGACGCCGAAAGGTGGATGGCTGCCCAGTCGTTTGGGGCCACTGAGCCCTGAGGATCCTTATGTGCACGCCTGGTTCGTTTTGATGGGGCTGACTTCTCGTGAGGCCCAGCCCGACGGCCTGACGTTGCGCCAAGTGGTTCGAAGCGCCCAATGTGAATTCTTTCGAGGCGCCGAGGAGGCCTTCCTTCAACACATGGTGACGACGGGAGATGTGGTGCGTCGAGAAGGCAGTGCACAACGCTATGTTGCAGGCGCCTTGGATAAGCGCCTGGCCTGGCATCTCGAGCAAGCGCTGCTCTTGGCCCCTGGTGAGCCGCTGTGGGTCGCCTTTATGGAGGCTTTGAACGCCCATGAACTTGAGGGAAAGCAGTATACCTGGAACCTTCTCCGGGAGGCTTTCGCCGCACTGGTTGAAGGTTTTCCCGGCTGGCCGCACAGCGTGAAAACCGATGCACGGTTGTATGCGGAAAGGTGGCTTCCGCGTGTGGCGCGTGTGCGCCCGCCGATGCACCTGCGCGAGGAGGACGAATTGCTCAAATTGCGCGACGAGAATGCGTTGTTGCGGTCGCTGCTTGAGCAGGAATCGGTAGGCCAGCCGGTTGACGTTTTTGAGAAATCGTCCTTGGGGGGCAAGAAAGCCGAGTTACGCCGCCGGGTGGAAGAGCTCGAAGTTGAGTGCGTGAAGTTGACAGACTTGAATCAGGAACTCACCTGGGAGGTGGATGCGCTGGAGGCGGAGCTTGAAACGTTTGCACGCCCCGATGCGATGGAGGCTGTGGATGCTTTTTTGAGGGGCGAGGTCTCTGATTTATTGCCCGCTCACCTTCCTTCCGATGAGGTGCAAAGGTTGCGGGACTTGGTCGAGGACACCCGGGGGCCACGTTTCTTGCAGCGCGCATTTGCGGCGAAATTAGGAGCGATTTACCGCTCGCCACTCAGTTTTGTGCGCCTGACCTCCCAAGCGTTTGCAGGTTTGTCACATCCATTTGAAAGCCTGCATCGTGCGCGGGTGGGGGGCTATCGTATTGGTTTTGGCGTTTCAAAACGCGTCCCGACGATTCTGCACATTGGTTTGCGCGATCACTTCTACGCGACGTTTTTTGTTCGCCTGGATGCCTGGAGCGGCCGGATGAGAGGGTCCCTTTAAGACGGCGAAAAAGGGTCGCGGCGTGGAAGACCACCGTCATCGCGAGCTTTTTTTTACACGGTCTTATTCTAACGGCGTGCTCTCAGGCCCTCGAATTTTAACGGCCCAGGACGGCGCTGTATGCACAACGGCAAGCGTTGGTTCGTCATCAGGCGCGATGGCGTATCCCCGCGTGACTTTGGCGACCGCGTCGGGCGGAGCACCCTCCAGCGGACGGGTGACAAATACCCAATCGTCGCCATATTGCTGTTGCAGAGCGCGCCACGTTTTTTCTGCCCAGCCTTCGGGCGGGGAAACCTTGCTGGCGGGGGGAACATGCAGCACCATACCTGGTCGTAAAATTTTCTTTTCAATCCCTGGGTTGGCTGCGATCAGCCAATCCATTTTGTTGGCTGAACCGTAGAATCGAACGGCGATCGCCCAGAGCGAATCTCCCGGCAGTACGCGGGTGGTGGGGGTCTCTTTCGGTACATTGGCAAGCTCTTTAAGCCAGGAGAGTCTTGCTGCGCCCCGTATGACGCGCTTGTTGGCGTTAATGGGGGCCATCAGAAATTGTTTGGCCGCAGGGGCACGGGATGTTTGCGCTGCAACAGGCAGGCCTTGGTATCCAATGGCCGCGAATAGCAAAATGGCACCTACAATCGGCATGGACATTCTGTTCCTCGTCATCGGTTCTTCGCCATTCCCGGTTTTTGTCCGTCTTCAAGGAGCAGTTCATTGAGGTTATATAAGTTGTTGGGCGGCAAAACCAGTCGCAACTTATCGCTCAGTTTGTCGACGTACATCTTGCGAATGAGCCGATCCGTCAACGACTGGGCCACTTGTTGGTTGGCTTTCGCCTCTGCTTGTGCACGGATAAGCCGGGCCTTTGCGTCTGCCTCGGCTGCAACAACGGCCGCTCGACCGTTTGCTTCTGCCTCGACAATCCTCTGGCGGGCCGCCGTCCGGGCGCGTTCAAGATCGTTTTCAGCGCGGGTTTTGTCTGATATCGCCTTTGCGATTTCATCCGGCAAGTAAACGGCGCGGATGAGAACGGCCTGAAGATCGATGTGGTCCGTTCTCATGGTTTTCCGCAAGTGTTCGAGGGCCATCAATTCGACTTTTCTCCGCCCGTCACCTGAAATAGCTTCATTGAGGGGTAAAGAGGCGATGGCAGTCGCCAGTGCTGCTTTGAAACGACTGCGGAAATACCTTTCGATGATGGCGTCGAAGGGAAGGCCGTAGCGCTGGTACAGGGGCACAACATCGCTCTTGCTGCGAATGAGAAACTCGACCGAGGCATCGACAACGAATGTTTGCCCTTCGAGAGAGTTGACGCGAACCGCATCATCTTGATTCGAGCGGAGATGTTCGCCCCCGCGAACCATCACGTATTGTTGCAAAATCATGGGGAACTCAATGATGTGCTCCCGCAGCGGCGTTGCAATTCGAATACCTGGGTCATACACGTGTTTGATCTCGCCCGAAAAATCGTCGACGAGTAATCCTACGTGGCCTTGGCGTACGTACGATACGCAGCCTGCATTGGTTGTCACGGTGATGGCCGCCAATAAACCCAATAGGTGATTTCGCACGGAGATTCCTCCTTTCGCTTCCACAACCGCCGATCGCGTACCCTGTTACGGGGCAGGGTAAACGGGGTGGAGCCTCTTACCGTGTCGTTTTCAAGCACAGTCAATGGGGTATTGAACGAGGCAGGGGGCGTTGGATGATGCTTTTTGAAAGAGACCGGACCCGGCCCGTGAGGCCTGGATTCACCCTGATTGAAGCTCTGGTGGCGGCACTCGTACTGGTCGTTTCGTTGATGGCGCTTGGCGGGTTGGTGGCCGGGGTGACGCGGAAAAGCAGGACTCCGGATGATTTGGGTCGCGCTGCGTGGTTTGCGGCGGAGCGAATGAGCTACTTCCGGTCGCAGTTGGGGCAACGATCGTTGGGTCGCAGTGATGGCACCGTTTCTGGTTTCGTAGCGGCGGGGGGAACTTACTATCCTCCGCCTCCGGATTCGCGCCTGTTAGACCGAAATACGGTGCAGGCATATCACAATTTGGCGGCGAACCGCAGACCGGCTTTGTTGGTGCGCGAATATCTGTACGATACCCCCGATTTGGGCCGGGCCGTTTTGGAGGGCAACGTTTCGGGGGATATGCCGAGACGGCGAGCGTGGGTTCCCAATCAGCGCTTCGCTGTCAACGAGATACCATTGACCCCTGCCATTTTGAGGGAGGGGGCGAATACGTTCGGGGTGACGAGGGTCTTCGCCAACCCCATCGATGAGGCCGAGCCGCCCGCTCCTGAGAATCACCCTGATGGAACCGTGGCCATTCCTGCGCCTCGGGCCAACGACCATTTGAGAGGCCGCACCTTTCCGATGACAGAACCGGCGTTACGCTTTGTGCGCGAGGTATGGTTTCAGACCATGCACCCGTTATTTCCGGCCGGGCCTGCGGGGGGGGTGCCAGCCTTTGCTCCTCGCTTTGTTCCGTCGCCCCCATATGGTGTTGTTTTGACCGTGCGTGTTTTTCTGCGCAATCCGCGCGTGCGGCTTTATTCTCCGGTCGCGGTGGATGCGGGGACGGGGCCCGGGTTTGACCCTCGCCGGCCGTTGGCTGAATTGGTGGGAATGGTGGGCTTCCAATGAGGCGCCGGGGCTTTACGCTGATAGAGGTATTGGTGGGTGCTGTAATTGGCACCGTGGTGATGGGGCTTGCGATTGAAAGCTTTAGCCAGTTGATGAGAGCCCTGGCCCAGGCGCGCTCTCGCACTGAAGCCAGTCGTTATGCCACCAATGGCCTCGGTCGCCTGAGTGAACTGGTGCGCCGAGGGAATATTTTTTTCTACGCCGCCCGGCCGATGCAAACCCAGGTCGCCGTGGTGTCAGGACGAGCGGACGCCCCTGCCCCGAGGGCTGCTTTGCCTGGTTCGCTGGAAGATTTGGGCAGGGTGGGGCCCACGTTTCAAATACCGGTGAATGACGCTCTGCGTACGGAACCGAGTGCGTGGATTTCATCTCCATCCACTTCCAAGCGCTCGTTCCGCTTCACGTTCCCGACAGGCGATCGTGCGGGCGGAGGGGAACCCAGTTTCTCCTTACGCATTGCTCCGGCGAAAAACACGGCGGATCCGACGCTGAACAGATTTCCGGGGCCATTGGCTTACTTTGCAGAGGCGGAGTTTATTCGAACCAAGACGGGAGATACTTCCAATCCGTATGCTCTGTTGCCGCGCAGTTGGACATTTTACGTGCTGTACTTGGCGCCGATGCGTCTGCCACCGAACGATGCGAATTGGTCGATGCCGCGAGAGCCGCGCGATCATTTCCCAGCGCCAATCCCCGCGGGAATCTCTCCCGCTCGAACCGCGGTGCCCTACGAATTGCGCCTGTTGACCATCCCAGGGGTGAGGGCCGGCGCATCTCAAACGGGGGCCTATACCGTTACAACCGCTGACACGGGCCTTGCGACTCACCAGGCGACCTACGACCCTGAAGTGGGGCGGGTTTTGGCACCGGGTGCGACCTTGCCTGATCAGGCATTTTTTCTTGAGCCACCGTTCGATTATGACGGACGCACGGCGAACGGGCGTGCGAATTATGACCCTGTTCCGGTGCGCATGACGGATCCACCGGCGGCGCGACTGGACCCGAACAGTCTGAACAATCTGTTTCGCTTTCAGGCAGCGGCCGGGGTGACGACCGCCCGGCCTCCCTCTGGTCCGCGGATTGCGGGGGAAGGCCTACACTCTAATTTTGGGATGTTAGGCAATGATCCTCCGACCGAACAGGCTCTTCAGGTTCGCCCCGGAGCGCCCGTGCCCACGGATGTGCTTTTGGTCCCGTACATAGACCCGGACGCTTATCCTGGGACGTCTTGTCGCTTCGTAAACAACTTGCATTCACCACCCGCTGCCGCTGGGGTGGATGGGACCATTCCGTTGGGGGGCGGTCGTTTTTATCATCGCTACATCGAGATGAATGGGCCCGGGTGCGATTACCTGGAAAATCGTGTCTTGACGCTGCGAGGGGACCCCGGGAGCACCTCTTTTGAGCTGGGAGCTTATGGAACCGTGCCGTCTCGCGCCTTGATTAGCGTGACAACACGGTATCGCTCCCGTCGCGATGTTCCGTTTCAATTTGCAACGCTCCAGACCGAGGTTTCATTAGATGGACTTGCTCAATACGCGCGTTTGCGTTCAGCGCCGTAGGAGGATGGATATGTTGAAGGCCCGTCCGGGCTCTGCGATGCCCTTGGTATTCTCGATGGTCGGGATGATTATGGCCGTTGTGGTGGCCGGTATCGCGTGGTTGGGCGCTGATGTTCGCCGTACACAATCTGACCGTTGGCGTGCTGTGGCGGCTGACGCCGCGCAATCCGGTTTGGCGTTGACCTTGGCTTGGGCCCGCTCGACCATTGATCGCACCCGGACAACGCCGAGTGAATGGGACCGTGCGGAAGGGGTTGCGATCAATCCGTTGCGGAGCATGTTTGAATCGCCGGAATTCAGGGCCCTGACGCCCGATGATGTCGGCGCACTCCCACGACTTCGCGAGAATTTGGGGTCCCGGGACGTGATGCCCGCCGAGGTGGGAGACGTGATAGAGGCGGACGGTGCTGGCGAGTATGTGGTCGGACGCTATGGTGACCACATCGCAACGGTGAGGGTGCGCCTGCAGTCTTTTCGCCTTTCGGAGGACGCGCCCCGGCAATATAAAATTGGTGTCGCTGGACGTGTTCGGGTGTACGACGCGCGTGCCTCGCGGGAGGGGGCATTCCGCGGGACGCGTTTGGTGGCGGATCGGGTCTTGCTTGCAACGATGGGGAAGCAGGTGCTGTCACGTTATGCGGCCATCACCGACATTGATTTGGTTCATAATTGGGCGCCGGGCGAACGGGTTGAGGGCCCTTTGCACATCAATCGGGGCTATGTGGACGCGCCTGTGGGTATTCGCCCGGCCAATACGACATTGCGCAATGGCCGCAGCTTCATGAGTCTCAACGCGCCGGGCCCGTTTCAAGTTCCACCGGGGGCTGCGCCGCATCCTGTTTTCACCGATGTGGTCTCCATGACCCTCAACCGGGAAGAGGGGGCGGGTTATCAGGACAGCGCTGACTTTAGCAGCGCGGTCAAATACAACGACGGGGCCTTGAGTGCTGGGGCCTATTCTGAAGAGCGGGCCCGTGCGATTTTTCAGGCACCTGAAAATCAAGCACAGGTCGGCGGCAAAGCCGGTCCAGTGTTTCAGGCGGACCCGATCGAACTGCCGCGTAATTCTCGGGCGCGGTTGCCCGCCGTGTGGGGATTATCTGAGGCGGAATATCCCGATCGCATTAATCATCTTGATTTGGAGGATGGGGTCTATATTCCAACACGCGATTTGGTGGAGAACGGGGCCACCCGTTATGGCGGCGGAGAAAATGCCCCGGTCGGTGGTATCTACGTGCGCGGGGTTGTGGAGGTCATGCGTCTTGCCACGACAGAAACGAAGTCTTATTACTTTTTTCAGGTCGGCTATGTAAAAACCAATCTTCCCCGGCGGACCTATGTGGTGGTGGCGGATCGGCGAAATCATACCTTACGCTTGGTCGCCTACGGCCCGAACTCTCGCTTGGAAGATATTCAAAATACGCCATTGGCTGCTTTCGACGCGGCGGGGGGCATTGAAAATGACCTGGCGAAGTTTGCGGTGGGCGGGAGTGGGGTCATTGCACAGCAGTTCAACGCGCCGGGTACCGGCGCACGCTACCCCTTCAACGGTGTCATTTTTGTTGACTACTCGAAGCACGACCCCATCCGCGCGCCGGGAACTCCTTGGGGCTTGGTCAGGTCAACGGCGGCGAACCCGGTGCGTGCGCTAACGGGGCACATCTTGGCGTTGGGTGACCCCGGCCAACGCGCCAATTCTTTGGTCAAGCGGGCATTTCCGGGTGCCTGGAACGCGGACCTTCCCCCCACGGGGGCTTGGCCCGCTGCAGAGACCATCAGCACCGAGGATGTGGGGGGCCCCGCAGGGGCTTTGCGGCCCGCGTCACGGTTGTCGATCATCACCTCAGGCGATGTCTTTATTCAGAATCACCTGGTGCTTCAAAGTGTGGCCCGCGCCTGCGGGATGCGCAATGGCCCGGATCGCGTGGTGCGTGAAAATGTGAATGCACGCAGCACGCGTGACCTGCTCGGTATTGTCTCAGATAAACAAATTCTCATAGGGCTTGCGGCTCCCAGTGCGACGAATCGCGAAGAAACAGGCGTGCTGCTGATGGGGGCTTTTGGCGCTCTTGGCGACCCTGCGTACGACCCCGCGACGAATACTACAATGCCCGTCCCTGCCAGCAATACGAGCAAAGAGGGGCTTTATTTTCGCTATCGGGGTTCTTTTTCGACCGAGGGCTTGATGGCCCTTTTCGCACCCGAATTTGGTGAAAAATACAATATCCTTTGGCCTTCCGGAACGGCCGTTCCGACGACTTTTGATTCGGCCGGGGATGCGTA
This sequence comes from Candidatus Sericytochromatia bacterium, assembly GCA_035284745.1. Taxonomy (GTDB): domain Bacteria; phylum Cyanobacteriota; class Sericytochromatia; order S15B-MN24; family JAQBPE01; genus JAYKJB01. Next base: position 14,277 of record JAYKIL010000015.1, read on the forward strand.
CAATACGAGCGGAACGCAATATCCCTTTAACCCATTGTATCTAGCCGACGGGCCCTATGGCGAGGCATTCCCGGAACTGTTGACGAGTGGCAATGGCCCCAACCTGAAAGGTTCACGGGGGCGCTTAACAGTTTTTGGCTCGTTGGTCACCAAAAAGCGAGGTGCGGTGGGAACCGGGAACCGCTCGTATGATAAGGACAATCGTTACGATCAACGATTGCTGACGATCGCCCCGCCCCTGTTTCCGAATGCTGTTAATTTGGTTCTTCAAATTTCAACCCTCGACGGATTGGGTCTCCCCCCCTATCGGGGGCCGCGAGCGGATGAAGTCAGCTTCTTGAATGAATGACGCTCTTTTTGGGGTATGCTTCTGGAAGTTGAGCAAGCGTGGTTCCTGAAAGGCAAGAGAAAATGCATCCCTTACAGAAAGTTTTCCCCGTCGCAGGGGTGCTGGTCAGTGCGGCACTGGTGTCTGCCTGTCAGACGTCGACTGCACCCGGGATGACGCCTCTCGCTGCTGATGCTGCAACCGTGGCGCCTGTCGCCCAGCCGGCAATCCTCGCCTCGGAAGGCGCGGGGGCCAATCTGCCCGTGCGTAATTTATCGCTCACCGTCTATGGGTTGTCGGACATCGCGGGGGGGGCTGGGAAACTGGTCGGCGTGGACAGCGCCACCTTGATTTCGGCGGGAGGCATGAACCTGATCTCGGCGGGGGGCATGAATTTCGCGCCGCCAACCCCCGGATTTACCCCCCCTCGCTATCGCCTGCAAGCCGGGACGATCTTCGACGAGTTTGTCCCCGTAGAGGGCGCGGTGGTTACGTTTCGCTATTTGCGCGCGGGCGGGGGACTGGTCAGTCCGACGTATGTGAAGTCCGATGCGAATGGAAAAGTGAATATTCGGCTGCAGGCGCCGGGGGAAACCCTCGAGGCCGAGGCCAGGTTCATCGTGGGCGGCAAAACCTACCGCTTGGCCGCTCCCATTCCGCCTGAGAGCGAGATCCAGAGCACTATTTGCCCGATTTACAGTGTTTTGTGCGGCCGGATCAAGGCCATTTTGGAGCAAAACAATTTGACGGCGCCCGAGCTGAGACAGGTCGAGCTGAAGGCGGCGTGGGACGCGATCAACGAGTCGGGGGTGACCCTGACGTCCGAGATGCTTTTGGCCGATCACCCCCTGGAAGATGTGGAGCGCTTTTACCAGGCCGTGGTAAGCACGATCACGGACCCCGACAAGAAGAAAATCATTACGGACTACGTGGCGAAGATCAAACGGGCCAGTTGATGGCTTTCAGCGTGTGCGGCACGCAGACTGTTTGAGGGTGTTTTGGTGGTGTTGGTTTCTCTGGAGGGCCTGTTTTGAGAGAGTTTTTTTCCATGAGTTTTTTGCGCGCGGTATGGCATCCTATTCTGCTTCCGCTGACTATGGCCCTTGTGACCGCGTGTCAATCGTCCTCACCGGGCGTCGCACTCGTCACGCAGAAAAATGAGGCTGCTGCGGTACCCGCGCGGCAGGTCGCAATGACGGTATTCGGCCTTTCGGACATTGCCGAGGGCCAAAGTCGAATCATCAGTATGGATGCGGCGTCATTGATTTCAGCCGGTGGGATGAACCTTATTTCAGCGGGAGGAATGAATTTGATTTCTGCAGGGGGGATGAATTTCACCACCTCCGCCAAGAATTCAGGGGCTTTTCGTTTGCAGGCCGAGGGCATCGATTCAAATTATCTGCCGGTGTCGAGAGCCGTCATTACCGTTCGTTATCTCGATCTCGAGGGCGAACTTGTGGCTCCGGTGTTTGTGCGGTCTGACGACGATGGAAAAGTAACTTTCCAAGTCAAGGCATCCACGGTGCCATTAGAGGCCACTGCGATGTATATGTATAAAGGGAAAACCTATCGCATCACGGCTCCCATTCCCGAGGCCGAAAAAGTAACCAGTGTGATTGATCCCATCTACCACGTGGTGTGCAGCCGAATTCGCTCGATTATCGCTGAAACGAAGGGGCGCTCTCCTGCTTTCGACCCGATGGAACTGAAAGCCGTATGGAATGCCGTGAACGAGTCGGAGGTGACGCTCACCTCGGACATGCTTGAAACCTCGAAGTCGCTGGACGACCTTAAACGCTTTTATGAGTCGCTGCTGCCGCAGATTAAAGACGAAGCCAAGAAAAAGATCATCACGGATTATATGCAGAAAATTAAGACCTTCAAATAACGAAGTGTCGTTTCGCGGAACTCAAAAAGGACCCCAGAATAAATTCCGGGGTCCTTTGCATCTTTTTTGATTTTAGGCCGTTTAGAAGCGACTGAATCCGAGCAAGCGGCCTTCCGCTGGGTGAATCGCCCGCGTGTCGCCCGCGGCATCAATGAAATACAGGAAGTGGTCACGCCATTGCTTCCAGTCTTTTTCTACTTGGCCATATCCTGGACCGAATTCGCGGTCGTCTAATTCTGCAGCAAAGGCCAAAGTACCCAGCTTTGCATATTCCCAGGTGGAAAAGTCACCAAAGGTGCGGTAAATCGTACGGGCGATCGTTCCTGCCTTGTAGCCCATGGGCTTGGCAATCTTTTCGCCGATGGTTCTGAAGCGGGCTTCATCGGGACTTAATTCGCGAGAATACCCCGGCGGCCACAGCACCATGCCCCCGTAGCAGTGAACGTCGAAGCTGGCCTTGAAGCGAACTTTGAGCGCCAGGTCGCGCAATGCTTGGGTCTCTGGTTCCGAGAACGGGGCGTCCCCATGGTAGTCGTCAGCCCACTTCGAGCCATTTCCTTGATCCCAATGGTCATCGGCGTTGCGGTTGATGTCGACGCCGCCTGCCCCAACGCCGGTCGGTCGGGTGTTCTTGCGCCACATCGAGTTACCTTGCTCGACACGGGTCCGGCCATCCGGATTGACGACGGGCACAATCCAGGTTTCACGGGTATCCAGCAGGCGGGTGATGTTGGCATCTTTCCCATAACCCTCCACGAGGGTTTTGGTCAGGTTACGCATCAATTCGACAGGGACCAACTCCCGCGCGTGGGTGCCCCCCGTGATGCGAACGGCAGGAAGCTTTTCACCGCGTTTTGCCGTAATCTTGGCCGCCAATATGGGGCGTCCCTCGATCGACTTTCCGAGGTCTACCACTTCCACCAGATTGGGAAACGACTGACCGATGGCGCGCAGCTCCTGGTGCACTGTATCTACAGAACCATAGCCTTGGGGAAAGCCACGGACGACAGAGTTTTGTTGAATTCTGTACTTCACGCCCAGGCGTTGCAAGACGAGCCGGGTCCGGCGGTCAACGGTGGCGCCCACCGTTCGTTTGTCGTGGTCAACGTTTTCGAAAAGGTCCACCCCTTCGCGAGCCAATTGATCCAACTGGTCGCGGTCGCGGAATTGCAAAGTGACGACCGCGCGATCTTCGGCGCCTGCCAACGCGGAAAGCTTGGCCTGTTGCCGTTGTGTGGCGAGAGGGGCGGATGCAATTCCGCAGCCTGCCAACACGAAGGCTAAGGTGACAGCTGCAGAGCGCACGAGGCTTGAACGGTAAGTTGCCTTCACAGGAATGGTCCTCTCAGGTGGGGATTGGGATTGGACTGAGTCCAGTCTCACAATGCGACTTTAATTTATTTTAAATCATTCTTAGTGTTTGCTCAATAAATGCCTCTATCGGCGGTGCGCGTAAAAAACTGACGCAGGAATTTCAGAATTGAATTAAAAAGTTTGCGGAGTGAGCGCTTTTCTATGGGTAACCTGCGCCCTCCGTGCTTTTCGAGGGTACAAGGCGGGCGAGGGGCCGTCGGAGGAGAAGGAACACCCATGGTTCGGACGTTTTCGGGCGGAATGGCTTTGGTTCTGCTCTGGAGCCTCTTGGCTGCAGGGCTGCCTCAGGCGGAAGCCCAGATTATTTTGCTGCCATGTCCGGATTGTCCTCCTGATATGGGCCAACCGATACCCATCCAGTCGGGTCTTCGACATCAATTTTTAGAGCCAGGGGATGATGACCCAGAATTACGAGATGTTGCCCTGTTTGAGGCGATTCGCGACGGTCATTTGAGTTACGTGCAGGCTTTGGCCGCCGCCGGGGTGAGTTTGACCCATCGTGATCAAAATGGCTTGATGCCGCTGGCGTGGGCGGCGCAATACGGGCGATTGGATATTCTCAATTACCTGCTCGCCCGCGGTGTCCCCCGGAACCCGATGGACCATTATGGTTTCACACCCCTGATGTGGGCTGCCCAGCAGGGTCAACGCCAAGTGGTGCGGGCTCTGCTTCTCGCGGGCGCGAATCCACGGGTTCGGACCCGTCGAGGTGTGGATGCCTTGGCACTCGCTCGGGTCGCGCGGCATGTGTCTGTGGAGGCCCTGTTGCTGGATGCCTTGGCGGGGCGGTTGACGCCCCCCACGCCGCTTCCGTCTCCGGGCGTTGTTCCCACCCCGCCGCCTCCCACCCCTCGTCCTTTGCCCAGCCTTGCGCCGACCGCTGCGCCGGCCGAGGAGACGGCTTCTCCGGTTGCCAGCGGCGCGGTCACCCTTCCAGATTCATTGGAGCCGTCGTTGGGCGCTTCGGAGACCCGCGACACGGTCGCGTCCGATAATCTGACCCCTGTTTTTGAGGGGCCCTCCAGCAGTGAAACCGTTTCTCCAGCGCCTCCGGAGGCCGATTAAGGGGCGTTGGCCTTCTTTCGTTTGGGGTTCTCGTTGGTCAAGGGCCCGCAGGCTGTGGTATCGTAGAAGGGTGATTCCTCGGCCAGCGATAATTCGCCTCGCAGCCTCGACACAGCCTGGCGCTCGGGAATCGGTTGACGCTTACCCGTTTCACCATTGTGGGGTCCAACGCGCTAATGACCAAAAAGAAAGAGTCCAAAAAGTTTCCGTACGTCGACCGGATTGATGAGTTGACGCCGTTTCGTGAGCAGGCCGGTGGTTTTCTGTCTCCTGAAGGGGCCGCCAAAATTCTGATGACGACACGCTCGCAGATTGCTCTGCTTGAGACCCGGGGCGAAATCACCGGCTTTCGTCTTCGTGGAGGCAGTGCTCCGGAAGCCAAGGACATCGTTTTCATTTCCCACGAGAGTGTCAAGGCATACGCGGTGCGCAAGAAGGCTGCGGATGCGGCCAAGGCTGAAGCGAAACAGCCCGTCGCTGCCGAGTAAGTCTTTCGGCGCACGGAGAGTTTGTTCGAACCCGGGGCGATGCTTTCACCCCGGGATTTTTTTGGGGAACGACCAACTCGCTCGCTTTCAGCCCTTTTTGGGAGCATTTCGTGTCCGAACCGGATGATGTTATTGCGAAACTGTTCGATCAAACCAGATTGGTTGGTCGTTTTCGGCGTCGGAGTGCTGTAGATGTCATTGTGACTTGGGACGATGTCCGTGCCGTAGAGCCATTGGCCCGGGCTGTTGTGGAGCTGCGCGATGATCACGTGCAGAGGAAAGCACTGGACCGTCTGGGCCAACTGACTGAGCAAACGGCCGTTGATGTCGTATGTGAGGTATGGGCAGACACGCGGCACCCGCTTCTGGACGCTTTGATACGTGAGAAGGGGTGGTTGGCCGCTTATCAGGAAAATGTCCGGATTCTCGGCTTGTTGGCGCGCGGTGAGGCAGAGTCTTTGATGGGCGTCAATCGTGACGGCGCGGCGTTTCTGGTCGCCGCTGCCTCGGATCGTGATCCACACCTCGCTGAGGCAGCCGCGCGTGTCTTGACGCAGTTGCAGCGCGCGGATGCGGTCGATGCCCTGGTAGAGATGGCCTTGGAACACGATGATCTTCGCGCGTTGCAGGCGATTCGGGACGGCGGTTACAGTGTTGCAGATCCTTCAGTGTCCGCCGTCTTGCTGATTCTGACTCAGCAACTCACGGCTTACGAGGCCCACGACCCCACGGGCGCCCACTTGGCGGATGCGCTTCAATCGGCCCCTCTTCCGAGGCGCCATCAACTGGCTTTGAAGGCGCGGGAACATCGCTTGGCTCCTTGGGCCTATGCGTTGCGACGACTTCCACCGGGCGAGATTCTGCCTGTCGAATGGGACTGTCTTTTAACGGTTTTGTTGTCCCACGGCTCGTATGAGGATATCTGGCGTTGGTCGGTGCGTGCTTCGGTACCGGTCGCCTTGGGGTATGTTCGTGCCCTTGTTGCGGCTGACTGGTCCCCCGCGCTGAATGCCCCTGATGCGAGGCTGTTTCGGAAACTGGCGGGCCTCCAAGAGCGGTGTGAGGGTGAACCCGACGCCTCGGGCGAGCGAATTATCGCCAGCAATATTTTTGAGGGGTCGCCCGGGCACGCGACGTTGCTTGCGGTGAGCTCCAACTGGCACTTTATGGCCGTTGGGGGTGACCACGAGGCGGTGCGCGTTTTTTCTTTGCCGGACGGCGAGCCGGTCGCCTCGTTGGATGGGTTACCTGGCTGGACCCGGGCCGTGGCTTTCGGCGGGATGGGGCGATTGTTGGCGATCGCCACCATGAACAACCGCACCCGGGTGCATCGCATTCCGGATGGTGAAATTGTGGCATCACTGGAAACGCCGGATGTTTCGGTGATCGCGATGCGCGGTGACGGACGTTTGCTGGCTGCCTCTTGCGGTGCGCGAATCGACTTGTGGGATGTGGAACGGGAGCGGATTGTTCACGCGATTGGGAATCAGGGACGAACGGTTAAGCGCATCGAAATGGGCCCGCGTGGCCGTGCCCTGGCTGCGTGGGGCAGTGATGGGGTCACCCGGGTATGGTCTCTGCCAGACGGGGCCCTGCTGACCGCTTTCGACGGGGCGGAGGGGGGGCTGGCCGCTCTGGCTTTCAATGCTGATGAAACCCAGCTCGCCATATCGGATCGCGGCGGTATACTGCGCGTTTACTCGTTGCCCAGCTGTGAATTGCTGTGCGAAGTGTCTACGGAGACAAAGGCGATTCGTTCTTTGGCGTTTCGCCCTGACGGGGACGTGATTGCGGTTGGAGGGCACGACCATTTCGTTCGCTTGGTGGCACTGCCAGAGGGAGAATTGTTGGGGCAGGTTGATGGCTACGCGGGGGCATCCGTGCTCCAATGGAACAGTTTGGGGCAGCTCTTGACCGGGGCCGTGGAAGGAAACCGTACGGCCCGGATTTGGTTTCCGGCCCTCCCTCCGTTGACAGCCCTCGCCGTTCAGCATGCACGAGCGGATGAAATTGCCTGGGCGCAACGCCGCCACCAGGACCCTCAGTTGCCGCGCCAAGACCGGACGTGGCTCACTGCTTGGGGCACACTGGTCATGGCCCTGCGCGGGGCCTTGCCTCGGAAAGAAGAACCCGTTCAGAGTGAAACCGGGACATCATTTTGAGATCAGCGGCCTCGTTCAGGCCCCGTGGCTCACGTCCCAATTCCGCGACCTTTCAACCGCACGTTGCCAACCGGAGTAGAGCGATGCGCGCTGAGGTGAGGACAGAGATGGCTCGAAGCGTCTGTCGCCCGATTGAAGGTGACTGAGTGCTTCTTGGCTTTCCCATAAGCCCGTGGTCAATCCTGCCAGGGCAGCAGCGCCCCAGGCGGTGCTCTCCACTTGGTTCTGGCGTACCACCGAGACCCCCAAAACATCGGCTTGAAATTGCATTAGAAAATTGTTGGCTGTGGCGCCGCCATCCACGCGCAATTCCGCAAGGGAGACCCCACTGTCTTTCGCCATGGCATCAAGAATATCGCGGGTTTGGTAGGCAATCGCCTCCAGGGTGGCCCGCGTGATGTGAGCGCGGGATGACCCCCGCGTCAGGCCCACGATCGTGCCCCGCGCAAAACCGTCCCAGTAGGGCGCCCCCAACCCGACGAATGCAGGCACCAGATAGACCCCACCGGTATCGGGCACCGAGGAGGCCAACGCCTCACTGTCGGCCGCCTGGGTGATGATACCCAACCCGTCCCGCAACCATTGCACGGCCGCACCTGCCATAAACACACTGCCCTCCAAGGCGTACAGTGGGGGGGCGCCCTCCCGTTGCCAGGCCAGGGTCGTTAGCAGACGATTGCGACTCGGCACCGCTTTTCCCCCCGTGTTCATGAGCATAAAACAACCCGTGCCGTAGGTGTTTTTGGCTTGTCCCGCCTCAAAACAGTTTTGTCCAAACAAAGCGGCGTGTTGATCACCCGCGATGGCCGCAATCGGAATGCCCGCGGGCAGTATTTCAATCTCTGCCGTGTCGCCAAATTTGCAACCGCTCGGGCGAACCGTTGGCAGTAAGGGCGCCGGGATTCCAAAGGTTTCAAGCAGCTCTTCACTCCAGGCCAAACGGTGTATATCGAACAGCATCGTGCGGGAAGCGTTCGTGACATCCGTGCTGTGAACTCGCCCCGCCGTCAGGTTCCACAGCAGCCAACTGTCAATGGTTCCGGCCGCGAGTCGGCCTTGCTCGGCCGCTCCCCGGGCATCAGGAATGTGCTCGAGCAGCCACGCTAACTTGCTGGCAGAAAAATAAGCGTCAACCACAAGGCCCGTTTGTTCCGTGATTGTTTTTGCAACAGGGCTGTTTGCAAGCTGTTGACACTGTTCGGCGGTGCGCCTGCATTGCCACACGATGGCGTTGTGAAGAGGTTTGCCCGTTTCTCGATCCCAAAGAACGACCGTTTCTCGTTGGTTCGTGATTCCGATACCCGTCAACTGATGGCCGTGAAGGTTGGCAGCGCTCAGGGCCTCTCGAATGGCTCGCAAGGTGCGGGTCCAAATTTCGACGGCATCGTGCTCGACCCACCCGGGTTGGGGGTAGTGTTGGGTAATTTCTTGGTATCCCTTGCCAATGGGGCGCCCTTTGACGTCAAAAATGATAGCTGTACTGCCCGTTGTGCCTTGATCAATGGCGAGAATGTAGCCTGCCACAAAGGTCTCCTTCGCGGTGATTAATGTTTTTTGGGGTGGGGCGTGAGCGGTTCCGGGGTGATAACGTCGAGCCACCCTTTAGGGGCCTCTAGCTCGATGGCTACGGCGCCATTGGGTTCGAGTGCGTAGAGCTGTCCACTCAAGGTGATCGGGTCACCTCGTTTCAGTCTGATGGCGCGGTTCTGTTGTACCCAATAAGCGAGCGAGAGGGATTCCGCGGGCCGGAATCCAGGTATCTGCTTCAGTGTCACGATGACGCGGCAGGCGTCAGGGTCTAATTGGCCTTTTTGCGGCGGAAAGACCTGCTGAACCTCGCCTCGGCAAGACAAAAGCTCTCGCTGCAGCGTTGTGGCGTCTTGTTCAACGGCGACCTGCATTTGGAGGTGGGTCAGGTGGTTGGCCATGCGTCTGTAGCGTTCCGTGAGTTCAGCGTCTCTGAAGATGATGACCTGACCCAAGGCCAGGGCAGGCGGAGCCACGGCAGCTGTCAAAGCGACGCAGACTGCGCATACAAACAATCTGAGAGATATGAAGGACATCCGCAGGCATTAACCTCAACAGTCGTCCGAGCGACAGGGCTTACTCGTTTGTACCCACTTGTGCTTGCGGGACACGCACGCCAATCCGGCTTGGTATCAGTTTGGAGGTACGCTGGTCACGGCCTGTCGGAAGGCGGCCACTGTGGGGGTCGGATGTCGGGTGTAATCACCCGACGCACACTCGACACGATAGAGTCCAAAACGGTTGTCGAAGCTTCCCCACTCATAGTTGTCGGTGAGCGTCCACCAACAATAACCCAGAATCGGAATTCCAGATTGGATCGCTTGTTTCACCTCGGCGACGTGCGCTGCCAGGTAGCGATCGCCTGTCCATCCGTCGGGACGAGGTTCGTGATTGTTCGTGGCGAGGCCATTTTCGCCGATCAGAATCGGGAGATTGTAACGTGCATAGGTGTTGTGGATGATCTGCGCAAACCCCTGTGGTCTGGCAGGAAAGCGCGCGAAGCGCAAGGGAAAATGCAGCAGTTCGAGGGGCGGTATATCCCCGTAGTAATGCAGACCCACATAATCGAGGTGTTTGATGAGTGCCCCCTCCTCGTCGCCCTCGACTTTGGTGCGCAACACATCGAGAAGATGTCCGGGTTGGTAGCGCAGCCCCACTCCTAGGCGCAGAATGCCAGAAAATTCGCTGATAGAAACCATCGCATTGGGCACCACCTCGTGGATGGCTTCATAAGCGCGTTCGTGAGCTTCCACAAGGCTTCGTGCCGCCCGCGCCATCGCGAGCGGGTTTCTTTGAAAGGGGGGCATTCGCGCCGAAAGGAAACCGCCGACCAGTAAATTTGTGGGTTCATTAAAGGTGAGCCAATAGCGAACGGCGTGTCCGAACTCACGCGCAATCAGTCGGGTGTAACGTTCAAAAAGCGCGGCACTTGCCCGGCTTTCCCACCCCGCGCCATCGATTTCGTGCAACCACTGGGGTGTCGTAAAATGATGCAGTGTGAGGATGACGGCCAGACCACGGTCGCGGGCACCCTCGAGAACTTCGTGCAAAAATGCGATCTCACGGGGGTCGAAACGCCCGGGCTCGGGTTCAATGCGTGCCCATTCGACGCTTAAACGGACGGCATTGGCACACAGCTCATCTCGCAAGCGGTCAAAGTCATCACGCCAATAGCGTCGAAAGTCCGCTCCCAAGCCCGAAGCAGCCGGAAAACGTCCGCGTTTCTCCGCCCACGTCCAATCTGACGCCGGAGCCCCCCCATCGTTCTGATGGCTTGAAATGGCGACGCCCCACAAGGGATTGCTTGCTGACAGCATGGGGGTATCGTATCAGATGCTTTGCCTCTCTGTTTGTTCGGGAAGTGGATACCTGGCGCCTCGGGGAGAGTTGGTGGCCGCACGGCAGATTTCGCTTGCGAATTTGCGCCATCCGAGTTCTCATGGTGGCGTTGAATGTGCTTTCGCGGCCTGCGAGGGCATTCGTTGGGCCGCTGAGGGGCCGTGGCGTCAGCGAAGGGGAAAAAGCGAGTCATGTCAAAAATTCTGATGACACGTGCATTCGCCGGTGCACTGCTTGCTGCCGTCGCGTTGACCGGTAGCGTGCAGGCGCAAATTCAGTCAGAGCCCCCCATTGAGACGGGCCAGGAACCCCCTGAGGTGATGCGGGAGTTTCGGGGAATGTGGGTGGCGTCTGTCACCAACATTGATTGGCCGAGCAAGCCGGGGTTGTCTGCCGATGCCCAGAAGGCTGAATTGCAGACGCTGTTGGATCAGGCGGTGCGATTGAAGCTCAATGCCGTGATTCTGCAGGTGCGTCCGGCCTGTGATGCTTTGTACGACTCATCACTTGAGCCTTGGAGCGATTACCTGACAGGGCGTCAAGGCGTCCCCCCTGAGCCTTTTTATGACCCTTTGGCCTACGCGGTGGAGCAAGCCCACTCGCGCGGCTTGGAATTGCACGCTTGGTTTAACCCTTATCGCGCACGATTGTTGGACGGGACGCCTTCGAAGGCGGCCGGCAACCACGTGAGTGTCAAACATCCGGAATGGGTCCGTAAATACGGGCGATTTTTATGGTTAGACCCGGGTGAGGATGCTGTTCAGGATCACTCCCTCGCTGTGATGATGGACGTGGTCAAGCGGTATGACGTTGATGCGGTCCATCTTGACGATTATTTTTATCCTTATCGCGAACCTGTGATCGGTTTGGATGGAAAACCTGCGCGAGATGCAACGGGCCGGGCTCTGCACGTGCCGTTTCCTGATGAAAAAACATTTGCCGTTTATCAAGCCGGGGGGGGGACACTGTCGCGAGACGATTGGCGGCGCGACAACGTGAATCGCTTCATCAAGCGCCTGTATCGTTCCATAAAACTTGAAAAACCTCATGTGAAGCTTGGGATCAGTCCTTTTGGAATTTGGAAGCCTGGGCATCCATTGCAGGTCAAGGGGATGAACCAGTATGAGTTTATTTATGCTGATGCTCGTTTGTGGCTGATGAGAGGCTGGTTGGACTATTTTGCGCCCCAGCTTTACTGGTCGATCGAAAACCCTGATCAGTCGTTTCCGATCCTTCTGAAATGGTGGGTCGAGCAAAATGAGCAGAAGCGCCATGTCTGGCCCGGCCTGTTTACCAGCCGGGTTCGTGAAACAGGGGATCGGGGTTTCAATGCGCGCCAGATTGCCTTTCAAATTTTGTGGGCACGTTTGCAAAAAGGGGCCTCGGGCCACATTCATTTTAGTGCACGTGCATTGGGTGACCCATCGGGTGCGATGAATCAATTGCTGCAAAAAGAGGTTTACACCTCTTCTGCATTGATTCCCGCGTCCCCGTGGTTGGCGGGAAAACCCCCGTCAATGCCACGTTTGACGATGTCTAAAAATCTCTTGCGACAGGAGTTAAATGTGACCTTGCAGGCTCGCGAAGGAACCGAGCCTCGGCTTTGGACGGTTTACGCCCGCCGCGGAGGCCGGTGGTCGACCGAGGTGGTGCCGATCAACCGAACGGCATTCAGTTACTCACTGGAAGGGCCGCAGGCCATTGAGGCACTTCAGGTGGCGGGGGTCGATCGCCTGGGACAGGAGGGCCCGCGGGCGCGAATTGTCATGGCGAGGGATCGGGAAAAGCTTGCCGATGGCATTTCTAAGCCTCAAATGTCACCGCGTTGAGGTTTTTCCGCGGCCCGAATATCTTCAAGTTCCACTTCTCCCCAATCATCCATCGTGGCGAGTTGAGGGAACAGCGTCTCGCGCACGCGATGCCGGTCGACCGGATGCCAACCGGCGATGGTAGGCGCCCGTTTCAGGGTTTCACGGCTTTGTGAGAGATAGACCCGTTGGGCATTACAGTCCAACTGGAGTTGGCTGTGTGGCAATAAGTGGTCTTCACCATCGAGATGTAAAATGGCGTCTTTGACACAGCCCGTGTGCATTTCCACAATCAGGTCTTCGATAAAGCCAGCGTGAACTCCGTGGCAGTCATAAACACGCCATCCCCGGCAATCGACAGTCTCCGCTGGCAAGCGATAACTTCGCAGATCGGCCAAACGCTGATAATGCAATCGCTGTTCCCCCTCTCATTTTTCGAACTTAGCACCCCGTCGCCGCGCGGCCAACAGGCGAACAGAGGTCTGTTTTGGCAGGTTCGCTCCTTCATTGTGACCGTGCTAGACTGAGTTTCTGAAAAGCGTTTCTCTTGGAGAGAGTGACTCTTGGAACTGGGAATTGATGTTTTCACCGGAAATTGAATCAGCTGCCCTGGCGCAGATTGTAAGAAGGTATCCCGCACTGGGGGGCTATGGCGGGATTGTCCGCAATGGGTTAAGTCCGAACACCGCTGCGTGTGTTTTTGAGACGGAGGCGGGCCGCTTTTTTGCGAAGCGCTACGACCCAGACCGGGTGGAGGCACACAGTCTGTTATGGGAGCACAGCATTAGTTTGCAACTCCGCGCAGCGGATTACCCCACTCCGGTGATTCACGCGAACAATCGGGGTGACACCCTGACTTGGCTTGCTGAGAATCCCTACGCCATCTATTCACTGGCGGTGGGGGAAGATCGTTATGGCGAGTATCCTGTCTTTTCACCGTTCCTCGACCGTGAGGATGCCCGTGCTGCGGGCAGGTGGTTGGCCCGATTTCATCGCGTCATGGCGGAGGGCCCTTTGCCGCTCGCCCGTCCGTTCAAAGGTTTAACGGCTCAGTATCAGGTGTTGTTGGCCCCTCGCTATGAAGAGGCCTTGGCAGCGTTGTTGTCTCAGGTGCCCATTCTGGAGGCCTACGTCGGGGCGCGTCCCGAGTGGCCTCCATTGGTTGCTGGGTTGGCGCAGGATGCCGCCCATATCCAACGACTCGCATCAGATTTGCCTGTGGGGGTGATCCACGGGGATTGGCTGAAACGCAATATGTTTTGGCGGGGGCACGACGTGTCAGATGTTTTGGATTTTGGCATGTGGAACGTCGCTCCCTGGATTTTTGACGTTGCTTTAGCCTTATTGCCGGTGGGTTTTAACTGGCCTGAATTGCTGCTGGGACGGGTATCGCCGAATCATCCAGATTTGATTGCCTTTCTCTCCGGGTATCAATCGGAACGGCATTTTGAGGACAGTGAATGGGAGGCACTGCCGTGGATGATGCAAACGGCGCGTCTGGAGTTTTACCTGAGTGCGATCGCGGTGGCCTTGCAGAAGGGCGATCAAGCGGAAGCCGCTCAGTTTTGGGATCTGCTGGTGGCAACGAGGCACTACTTTGTCTCGAATCCCGCGTGGCGTGAGGTTTTGCTCTCTTAACTCGCGCACCATTAAATATGGTTTAATTCTGCCTCTGGACACGTCAGTTGATCGCTCACTCTGACCATAACCCTTAAGGCCGCGAGGCGCGGATGGTTGGATGTGAGACAGGAAATTGACCGCCGATGGGTCTTAATTTTCTTTCTAAGCTGAATATTGGACGGGCAGCGCGTCAGGCGTTAACGTCTCCACCCGCTGCGCCTTTGGCGAAAAAAGCGGTGTCAGCGGCAGCGCCTTTGCAACAAGATGTTTTCGTCAAGGCATCTCGCGCCGGGACGGGGATGTTGCCGAAGCCCTTGATGCCAGCGACCACCAAACCGACACTGGCCACCTTGGGTGATCAAAATCTGGGATTTGCGGAACTGGTTGCAAAGAACCCGTCGCTGATCTGGAGCACCCAGATGACGCCACGGACCGAGCAAGCCATTCGTTCTTTTGCGCAAGGGACCTTGGGGCAATCGGTAAAGGGGATGGATCTTCGCCACCGGACCGCCGAGCAGGTTCGCCACGAGTTGACGCGCCGAGGTTTCTCTCGTGAAATGGGCGTCATCAAAGATGTGCGGACAGGGCGGCCCGTGATTAATCCTCAGACGGGTCGACCGATTCCGATGGAGGTCTGGACCCATCGTGATGGTGGTATGGTGCGTATCAAGCCTGAGGGGGACCCGCTCAGCCGTCACCGCCCAGCCCCGCATTTGAGCGTTTCTGTTTTGTATCCCCCTGGCGCGAGCGGCCACGACTTTAACAATGAGGCTTTCAAAGTAGACTTTGCCGGGAATCCATTACCGAAATGGGCGTCAGACGCGCGGAACCCTTTCCCCGCAGCGACGCCGGCTGGCAAGCGTTTCTTGGATGACCTTGCGGCGCGTACGCACATCAATCTTCGTTAAGTGTTGACGATCGTCTGTGCAGGTTCACTATTTTTTGGTTTTGCCGCCTGAAACATCCTACCAACCCCAGTTAGAGGGTTGGCTAGGAGAAATGTCTGGCGCTTTCCGTCATCCTGATCAGCGAGAGCGGATGTGGGTGATAACGGCGGGGCCTGATATGGCCCGGTGGTTGGAGGCCAAGATTCGAATGGAGCCTGGCACGCCCCTGGTTTCCCAGGGCTTGTTGGTTCTTCATCCTGAAACGATCGAAGTTTATCAAGATGTCCCGCGTGAGATCCTGGTGTCGATGAAGTCGTTACTGATGAACGTCTTGCAGCGATGGGCTTGTCGCGTTCTTTCGGAGGAAGGTGACGATTGGACGTCGCGCTATGCGACTCACCCGGTCGGGTTGTTTGAAGAAGAAGATACGTGGCACGGGGCTTGATGCAAAGAGGCCGCTCCCCTCGGAGCGGCCTCTTTGGGTCCCATCATCTGCTTTCTCGCGCCGCAAAAATCCGCGACGGAGAAAAGCCCGCATAGAACCGGTCTACCAGAGCCAGTGATACAGGCCGTAAGGCTCATGTCTGCCATCCGTGACGGCAATGGTCGGTGGTTGGAAGACGTAGGTCCGGCTGAAATTGTAATTCTCTCCCCCGTCCCGCCCTCGGTGCTCGACGAGTGCCCTGACGATCAAGTTTCTCGCGGGCAACGAGGACGTCGTGGCCCGGAATCCATCGGCTGCGCGTGCGCCGTTAAGAATAGCGAGCGGTTTGTCCACGTAAGGGTTGGCATAGTGGGGGTAAACAAAATAAGTCGCCGCGACAACGGGGATTCTCCATTCCGGCGTTCGCTGACGGGTTGAAATCACTTGCGGAATATGTCGGATGGCTTGCGGTTTTCGATGCAGCGAAACCTGCAGTCCGAACGTGGGTTGGCCGTCGGAAACAGAGTACCCATCGCGCCACGCGAAGGCGTGCAGGTCGAAATCTTCCTCAGAGCCTGAGTAAAAACCATCTATCAATGTCGCGTTGGCGTTGCCAGAGTCTGACGAAATGGCAGGTCCTCCGGTGAGCGCACGGGAGGGTTCTTTTTCAATTCGGTACAGGGCCTGCCCGTGCGCCGCGCCTGCGAAGAGCGGCAAAGTGAGCACGCAAGCAGTGGCTGCAGTGAACCTCATTGACACGGGGGCCAGATTCCTTTGCGAGAAACAATGGGCAGTTTACCAACCTGCCAACCCTGTTTTACCCTGTGACCCTTATCACTTCACCACGAGCCGAGAAGGTTATGGTCGCGAGAAAGTCGCATAAGGCCTTTCCGTGCTAAATCCGCTGGATCGTCAAAAGTTGTGGCGGTGTCGCGTCCGCGGGGTAGATCAGACTAAGCGTCAGATCGCGGCGTCCCTGCGCTGCAATGGCAAGGGTCTCGAAGGGTGGCAATGTTTGTCCGCGCCGCAGTACAATGTGGGTGAATCGGGGAGGCAGCGTCCGTGTGCCGATCCATTCATCGACACGAAGCAGACCCCGGAATGTGACAGCTTTGTCTGGCGGAGTGCGAAAGGTCGCCACGTGATGGCCGCCTTGTGAGGTCACCTGGGTGGGATGGCTCAGCGCCAAGGCATACGCACGCGGTTCTGGCGACGGGTTTTCCAGTCGCAATACCATCTCATATCGGACCCCGTAGTTGCCGTGTCCTTGATAGGCGGATTCGGGGTATCGCGACGTCAACGGTGCGCTTTGGACTTGTTGGGTCCCCAGTCGGTTCAGGTGTACGGCAGAGATAGGAAACCCGACCGTCTCGCCCGGTGCCAAAGGGGCGACCTCTCTCGACAGGTTGCTGTTCCACGTCGCTCCGCGGGTCACACCCGCGACCCGGCCGTAACGAAATCCTTTCTTAATTTCTTTTCCTTCGACCAGAGGGGTTGCCGGTGCTTCGAGGGCTCCGGCGCGCGTATTTTTGCTTAAAACAGACTGAAAGTCCTCTTTCGAAGGAGAGACAAAGTCTGAGGGGCTTGAACTGTTTGCAAAAACAGCGACCTCAGACACGTAGATGGGAGCATCGCTGTGCATGTAAAGCTGCGTCGTGCGCCCATTGATGGGCGGTGGAAATGCGACGTTGGTGGGGATAGGAAAATCAAGCAATAACTGGTTGCTGCCGGGGGGGATACTCCATTCGCGGGGCTTGAGCGGGGAAAGTCCTCGCAAAATTTCACCGGCCACCCGGTCACCCGGCCCCGCGAAGAACGTTCCGGTCGGATCGGGCAACAGGGGGCGCAGGCGCCTAAAGAGGGCGTCGGGCTGGCTTAAGTAGGTCGCACCTGAGCGAAGCCCGAGTTTGCACAGCGTTTTTCCGCGATTATGTGCGATCAGTCCGAGGTGCAATCGCCGGGTTCCAGGACGGGGATCGCGGGCGATGTGGTGAGAGAAAATGGCAAAGTCGCCGCTGAAGGCAACCCCTTGAAAAGTTGACTTGAGCTGTTCGTTCGGCGCAGGCAGGGTGGAAAGTACAATGCCCGGCCGCGTGACAATTTCAGGCGAATTACTGTTGAAAACCAACGTTTGATCCAGTTTCCCTGGTAAAGGATGCATCCGCAAGGCAATTTCGGTCGTTTTCTGAGGCGCAGCGGGCATGCCGGGGGGACGTTCTCCTTCGAGCAGTTCGAATTGGAGCGCAGCACATCCAAAAAGAACCTGCGTGGCACTGAGCATCGCGGCAGAGTAGATAGAACGGCGGTGCATGGCACTTATTTCCCCAATTTAAATCACAAAAGGCAAGGCGGCTTTCCTAACATCCTATAACAAAAGCGGGTTGCAGCCACCCGCACGCGAAAGACATCTCTCGGGTGGCAGGCTTTTTGAGGCCGCGATGTTGCTGGCCTTGCGAAGTGAGCGGGAGTCTCTTCCTGGGGTGGGGGGAGACTTCCGCTTTTTCGGGATGGTTTTGCGCTAGGTCATGTGCTTTAAGATGGCCTGTACACTGCTTTCTGTGTCGGGATGGAGGCGACTCTGGTCTATTTCGCCGGGTGCAATGCCCATCAAGCGTAAAATTCGGCGGGGCTGTTCTTGTAACCCGCACAATGCGACGGGAATTCCTTTCCCTTGAAGGTCCAAGGCAAGATCCGACAAAGTGTAAGCGGCGGACTGGTCTATGAATGATGAATGGGCGAAGTCCAAAACGACGCCGCCCGCATCGGCGAGGGCCATCACAACGGTTTGCAATCGCAGGGCGTTGCCGAAAAATAACGGGCCGTTGACGGGGACCACGTATATGTTTTGTAGCAATTTTTGTGGGTGATCCTCTCGCGCGGGGTCTTCATCAGTGTTCGCGAGCGTCGGGGGGGCAAAATCGAGGTCTGACATCCGCTTCACAAATATCAGGCTTGCCATAATCATTCCTGCGGCGACCGCTTTGATGAGATCAACAAAAACGGTGAGCAGCAACACCGTGAAATTGACCGCTGCATCCGCACGCGGAATTCGCAGAAAGTGCCGGAGACCCCTCACATCAATGATGCCCATTCCGACGGAGATGAGAATGCCCGCCAGGACGGCCAATGGAATTTCTGCGGCCACCTTGGAAAGCCCGAGCATCACGACCAGCAGGAACAGCGAGTGAACGATACCAGCCAGCGGGGTTTTGCCACCCGCCATCACGCTCACCACGGTGCCTTTTGTGGCACCGGCCCCCGGAATGCCACCAATAAGGCCCGCAAAAATATTTCCGAGCCCCTGTCCGATGAGTTCGCGGTCGCTGTCGTGTCGGCTGCGTGTCATGGTGTCGGCGATGAGGGAGGTGAGCAGTGAGTCAATGCTGCCCAACGCCGCGAGCATGAGGCCTGGTATCACCATCAAAACCAGGGTTTCCGCATTCAGGGGAGGGATATGCAGGGTTGGAAGCTCCAGGGGAATGGCCCCTATTTTTGGCACTTCCAACTTCAGAGCCCAGGCCAGCGGGGTCAAAGTGATCAGGGCGACAAGGGCTCCAGGGATGCGCTGTGTGATCCTCCCCGTGAGGTACACGAGGGCGATTCCCGCGAGGCCCAATGACAGCGCGGCCAGGTTCGCGTGGCTCAGGGCCACGGGAAGTTTCAGCAGGTTATCAATGACGTGATATGAGCCGCTGTGGCCCAGTAGGGGTAAGGCCTGCAGTACGATGATGATGATGCCGATGCCACTCATGAAACCGGACACCACGGGATAGGGGACATAGCGGATGAATGCGCCCAGTTTGAGAACACCAAATAAAACCTGGAACACCCCCCCGAGAGCAATGGCTCCAAAAACGACGGCGGGGTTGCCGCTGAACGAGGCCACCAAGCCTGCCACCACGATAGTCATGGGGCCTGTGGGGCCAGAGACCTGGGACGGCGTTCCACCGAAAGCCGCAGCGAGCAAACCCACTGCAATGGCACCATACATCCCCGCAGCCGCCCCGAGGCCGGAGGCCACCCCGAAGGCAAGGGCAAGTGGCAAGGCGATGACACCAGCGGTGATGCCACCGAAAACATCTCCACGCCAAT
This sequence comes from Candidatus Sericytochromatia bacterium, assembly GCA_035284745.1. Taxonomy (GTDB): domain Bacteria; phylum Cyanobacteriota; class Sericytochromatia; order S15B-MN24; family JAQBPE01; genus JAYKJB01. Next base: position 33,779 of record JAYKIL010000015.1, read on the forward strand.
TCAGTAACCATGCGTGTGGAGCAGTGATCCAATGGGGTCTCCCTGGCATACTCTGACAGCTCCTCGTGTTGCGTTGCGCCATTAGGAGTGTAGCCTGTTTGCTGCGGGCGTGTGGTGAGCGCACCACTCTGCGGCTGCGTGCGGGAGGCCGTTGTTAAGCGTCTATCACGTGGGGAATATGGTCGTGGTAGAGGTGCAGAAAATGGTTTGGAGGCTTGTTGTGCCACCTTTTATTGTGAAAGACCTGTCGAGAGAAGTTCCCCGTAGTCCTTTTGATACCCTTGACGGAATTCCGTGGCTTCCCCGGCTGATAGACAAGGCGCGGGCCATGAAAGCGGGAAAGCTGGGCGAGTACATTCCTTATCCTTGCGGCGGTGACCGTCATTTTCTGTCGACGCTGGGCTTAGATGCTGCGGCCTTGAGGGCGCAAATTGAGGCGGATACACCGGATGAGGCTATCGTGCACTGGGTGCGAAGCCAATTACCGGTAGATGGCGAGGCGCGGATAGCCCGTTACAAGGAGCAAGCGCGGACTCCGGTGTCGGGGGACATGGCGCAGCATCTTGAAGAGGCCAAAAGAGCTCTGCAGGCGGACCGTCCTACGCTGTCTCTGGCTCACGTGACGAACTTCGCAGAGCTCATTTGCGCGGAAGAGGGGCATCCATTGCCCGGTGGATAAAAGTTAATCGCGCGCGCTGGGCGACGGGGCTCGTTTCAACAGGCTTACGGGCGACGGGCGTTGAATGCTTTGACGGCCTCGTAGAGGTTTTCGGCCACGCCTGCCCCGTAGGCACGGCCTCCCCGCTGGTTGTAGTATTTTACGACGCCAAATAACACGTCGGTCGGATCGAAGTTCGCCGTCTGGACGGCGTGCTCGGTGCGGCGGGCGCGAGGCAAAAGCTGGGTGGCGGAAGACGGCACGCTGAAAAACTCACTGGGGTGGCTTAAACTATATACATTTTATATTTAATCTAATCATAATGTTTGACGGGGTGGTTGTCAAGTGTTGCAGAGCGGCCTTTCCGTGCGGGCGTGGCGGCGACAAATGCCTCGGTGGTAAACTGCATCGGGTGGCGAGGCCGCGGTTTTTTCGGCTCGGGGCGCAAGGGGGAAAGATGACGAAGAAAGTGGTGCTTGACGCTCAGACGGCTCTGGATGGTGTCTTGCGCGATGGAATGACCATCATGGCCGGAGGGTTTGGCTTGTGTGGTATTCCGGAGAACTTAATTGCCGCGATACGCGCGTCGGAAGTCAAAGACCTGACCTTCATCAGCAACAATGCAGGCGTGGATGATTTTGGCCTCGGCCTCTTGTTGCAGACCCGGCAGATCAAGAAAATGATCGCCAGCTACGTGGGCGAGAATAAGTTGTTTGAGCGCCAGGTGCTCGAAGGCACCTTAGAGGTTGAACTGGTCCCGCAAGGGACGCTGGCGGAGCGCATTCGCGCGGCAGGCGCTGGAATTGGCGGATTTTTTACGCCCACCGGCGTTGGGACGGTCGTGGCAGAGGGCAAGGAAACCCGTGTCATTGACGGCGTTGAATATGTTTTTGAATTGCCTTTGAAAGCAGACCTTGCCATCATTAAGGCTTGGAAGGGCGACGCACTGGGCAATTTGGTGTATCGGCAAACCGCGCGCAACTTCAACCCGATGATGGCAACGGCGACGGCTGTTACGTTGGCAGAAGTTGAACACTTGGTGCCGGTCGGCGAGCTGGACCCTGACCACATTCATACGCCGGGGATATACGTGGATCGAATTTTTCAGGGGTCGGCCTATGAGAAAAGGATTGAGCAACGTACGGTTCGTCCCAAACAAACCAGCCCAATGGGGTGAAAGCCCTTCACGAATGACTTTGCGAGGTTGATACCAGATGCCCTTTGACCGCAATCAAATTGCCGCACGAATCGCACAAGAGTTGCGTGATGGCTATTATGTGAATTTGGGCATCGGCATCCCAACTTTGGTCGCTAATTTTATCCCGGACGGCGTGAATGTCACCCTGCAGTCGGAGAATGGCTTGTTGGGTATTGGTCCTTTTCCGCTTGAAGGGGAAGAGGACCCTGACTTAATCAATGCAGGAAAGCAAACTGTCACGACCCTGCCAGGTTCCAGTTTTTTTTCAAGCGCCGATTCGTTTGCAATGGTGCGTGGGGGGCATGTTGACCTGACAATTCTGGGGGCCTTGCAGGTGGCAGAAAATGGCGATCTCGCCAACTGGATGATTCCAGGAAAGAAGGTGAAAGGCATGGGCGGCGCGATGGACCTCGTGGCCGGCGCCAAGCGGGTCATCGTGGCGATGGAGCATTGTAGTAAAGACGGGGAACCCAAACTGTTGACGCGCTGCACGCTTCCATTGACGGGCCAACGCGTGGTGAACCTGATTGTGACCGACTTGGCCGTGCTTGCCGTGACTCCCGCGGGGTTCGAGCTTTTGGAAGTAGCGCCGGATGTGACCATTGATGAAGTCCGCAAGAAAACAGGCGCCAATTTGCACGTGTCATCCGCCGTGAAATATCCAAGCGGGGTTTGACGCAGGCCGGGAGGTTTTCCTTCTATATGGTCATTCGCTACACCCAGTCCGATACGTTGCGGCGACGACCCGTGCGGTTTGCAATAGCACTTTGGACTTTTTTGCTGGCGTTCCCTTGCACCGCGGCGCCTCCTGTGATGGATGGGGTTGCACGTCCCAGGGACGACGTGACGGCCGTGGAATCGGCGTCGGCGCCATTGATGCTTTCCAGTCTTCGCCCATCCACTTTTTCGACGCCTGGATATCGTCAGCAGGCCAGCCCTCCGCCCCGCGTTCCTTATGAGCCTCATTGGGCTTATCGTTCACCCCAACCTGCCGTTATGACGCGGCATGGGGCCGTAGCCTCTGTATCATCGCTTGCGAGTCGGGTGGGTGTCGAGATACTGAAACAGGGAGGTAACGCCGTTGATGCCGCGGTGGCTGTGGCGTTCGCTTTGGCTGTCGTCTTTCCAGAGGCTGGTAATGTGGGCGGAGGGGGGTTCATGCTCATTCAACCGCGCAAGGGGCAACCGCAAGCATTGGATTACCGAGAGACGGCGCCCGAACGTGCCAGTGCCAGGATGTTTCTTGACCGTGTCGGAAATTTGACGAACCGTTCGGTTTCCGGTGTTTTGGCGGCAGGGGTTCCTGGTACAGTGGCCGGCCTTGAAGAAGCCCACCGGCGCTTCGGTCAATTGCCCTGGCCTTCCTTGCTGGCACCGGCTGTTCATCTTGCCAGAGATGGTTTTGTCGTAGACGCCTATTTGGCCTCTTCTTTCCATCGCTCGCAAGATTTGTTGCTGCGTTTTCCTGAAACTCGTCGGGTGTTTTTGCCGGGCGGCTTGACACCCCGCACCGGGACGCTGTTTCGGCAGCCTGACTTGGCGCGAACGCTGGCGCTGATCGCACAAAAAGGGGGTCGGGGTTTTTACACCGGCTCGGTCGCGCAGGCCGTGGCTCGAGATGTGGCCAGGCAAGGCGGAATCCTGACTGAGCGCGATCTCCGTAATTATCGACCTCGTTGGCGCGAACCCATTCGTTTTGATTACCGGGGGAATACGGTGGTAACGATGCCCTTGCCCAGCGGGGGGGGGCTCACCTTGGCCCAAATGATGCAAATTTTGGAGGGTTATGACCTCAAAGCGCTTGGCTGGCATTCCGCAGCACATCTTCACTTTTTTTTGGAGGCCTCTCGCCGGGCGTTTGCTGATCGCAACGCCTTGCTCGCAGACCCAGACTTTGTCGCCGATCAACCGGTGGCGGACTTACTGAGTAAACGATATGCCCGCCAACGTCGCAGCAGTATTCTTCCTGGCAAGGCCACACCTGTCTTTGGACGCGCTTCTGGGATTGAGGAAAAGGAGCAGACGACACATTTTTCAGTGGTGGATGCGCAAGGAATGGCTGTTTCCAATACCTACACGTTGAATGGCAATTTTGGTTGCGGCGTCGTGGCCGCTGGAACAGGCGTCCTATTAAACAATGAGATGGACGACTTTACAGTGAAGCCGCGTGGTGCCAATCAGTTTGGCTTGCAGCAAGGTGATCGAAATCGGATTGAGCCTGGTAAACGCCCTTTGTCGTCGATGACTCCTGCCTTCGTGTTCGATCAGAATGCTCGGCTCAAGGGGGTGCTCGGATCGCCGGGGGGGCCAACCATCATTTCCAGCGTGGCGCAAGTTCTGAGCAACGTTCTGGATTTTGGACTTCCTCTGAATTGGGCGGTTGCTTCTCCGCGCCTTCATCATCAGGCCCAGCCAGACCTTCTTTATTTTGAACCGGCGGGTCTGGATACCGTCACACGAACCGAGTTGGTTCGGTGTGGCCATCAGTTGCAGGCCAGGGATTATATAGGAGACGTGCACGCCATTTGGCGTCGTTCCGATGGTTCCTGGGAGGCTTTTTCGGACCCCCGCAGAGGCGGTCAGGCTCTTGGGTATTAAACCGGTTGAGAGTCTTGACACGCGAACTGGGGTTGCCTAGTATACATATGTGGTATACAGACTTTGGCGCAAAGGAGCCTGCTTTGAAACGCTTGATACCGATGACTGCGATGATCGCTTCAGCCCTGACGGGATGCGTGGCACCCGGAACCCTTGACCTGGGAGGTTTGACCGACCAAAAATCCGTCAAAGGGTCGGGGGGGCGGCCTGCGTCGAATCGCCCCCTGGAGCCTTTGGCCGGCGTTCAGTTTCGCCCCATTTCTGCGGCCAATGCGCGAATTTTTTCGGAACAAGGGGGGGGCCTCAACGCCAGCGCGCCTCGGGCCGAAGCGGCGGTGTCAAAAGCAGCGCCAGCCGCTGGCTTGGCTTCTGATGCCACGACATCCTCCTCGCCGCGGGTTGATGGGGCGTCCCCGGCCATTGGGGGGGCCTACAGTGGAAATGTCTGGGGAGGCCTGGGTTACCAGTACCATTATGGGATGGATACCAGCCGGCAAATGAGCTTGGTGTCTGCACAGGAGGCCGAGATTTCGGGGTCTTCGGGAGGCTTTACTGAAGCCCTCGCGGTGACGGCGCCGGTGGTCAAAGAGTGGGCGTCGGATGCGCGCTTGACAGAGAGCCGTTCGCTGCTTAACGACACGGATTCGAGGGTTCCGGTTGCGATGCCAGGCGTCTCTACGAATGCCGTGACGAGGGCGTTGAGTTTAAGTGTCGGCAGTGAGAACGAGGGATGGCGTTTCGTGTATGTCTCAAGCAGTCGCAACGAAATGCTGCAATTTGTGGTTCTGCCGGAAAAGACGACCGTTTTGAGGTTGGCGTGGGCCCCGTTAGATTTGAGCCCGGAACGGGTGAAGTTCGACGCTCAAACGGCCATTACCAATCTCATCAACGCGGTGAGTGAGGCGACTTTCCAGAGTGAAGAAGAAAAAAGTCGCAAGGATTACTTTTTTGGGCACGAGTTCATCCAGCCCAATACGGGAGAATGGGATAACGAAAATCAAAAAACGGAAGTGCTCTATCGGGTGCCCGAACAGGCGCGTTGGAACGTCTCGCTGCAGCAGGTGGTTGGCAAATTGGTTTGGGACATCAATTGGTACGCGACGGAGAATGTTGCGCCCGAAATACCAGGCGTGACGCCCCCGGCGAACCCGCCCGGGGATTTTCCCGAGGCGCTGGCACCCTCAGATGCCGTGTCTGGCAGTGAGTCCTCTCCTGTTGCTACGATGCCTGTGGCGGCCTCTGCCCAAGCAACCTACCGGGTGTTTCAGTCTGCGGCCAGAGACGTGGCCCTCATCTCGCCGGAAGTGCCCGTGCCTTGTGAGGATGGCAAACGCCAGCAGGTCGGCGTGTATACCAACAACGGTGGGCAGGGCTTAGTGGATGCTGAGACGGGTGCTGTCATTCGTTTCACGCGCCCCACCCGGGTGACCAACACGTGGTACAACTACGACTGCGAGCCTCCCGTCAAGCCAATAGAGCCGATGCCCTTACGGTAGGTTCCTTACAGATTCCGACGCCTGGCTTTACGGGTCGAAGCGTACAAAGTCTCCGTTGCGAAGTTGAGGATAGATTTCCTCGATGTCTTCGTTGCGGAGACCGACGCATCCGTGCGAGGCGTTGAAGCCGATGGTGTGCTCTGCGAAGACCCCATGTAGTTCTTGTCCGTTGCCTTCGCCATCACGCGTCTTTCCTGTCACAGGGTCTGCCAACGTGAGGTCAATGAGGCGGGTTCCAAACGCGGTGCCTTTTGTTTCGGGCCACAGGGCTTGGCTGATAGCACGCGGATCGCTGTTGCGCCCCGTGACGACTCGTACCCCGGGAGAGGTTTCGCTGCCGCGACCATTTGCCTGCCCCCCCGTTCCCGTGCGTACTCCGTATATTTTGGTCAGCTTACCCGTTGCATCAAACAAAAAGGCCCGATGCTGAGAAATGCTCACCACCAGTCGCGCCATTTTTCCGGGAGATACGGACGGATCGGGGACGGGGCCTGCGTTCACCCCGGCATCCCATGCACGCTTACCGGGTGGGGGTGCCAGACGATCCAGCGCTTGCAAGGTTTTGGGGCCCACCAATCCATCGGGCACCAGGCCGGCCATCGTTTGAAAGTTGCGGACTGCGGCTTGGGTTTGGGGACCATAATTGCCATCGGGCCCACCCGCGATGGTGAACCCCATAGCATCAAGCGCACCTTGCATCGCGACCACATGAGCACCTTGCGCTCCGGGGCGCAAAACTTCGCCTGCTGCCACCAACGCCAAGCCAGGTTCGTTGTTAAACCGTGCGTTCTTTAATAGTTTTGAGCGATTGAACGCGTCGGGGGCCATCGGTACTCCAGGCTTTGGCGCCGGAGGCAGCTTCTTTTTGGGGGCTGATTCCGGTGTTCCCTCCAAAATGCTCCATAAAGTATTGCCAAGGCCCAAAGGACGGCGGTGAGGCGGTTGAGTCACGTTACAATTCCTCAAAAATTGTCAGGGGTGATAGATTATTCATCTGGAATCGGGGCAAAAACTTTCTTCAGTTCTTTTAGTTGGCTGCTTCAATCGTTACGCGAATTCCTATCGTTCGAATGACGCGAGCACACGCATCGGCCATGACGGTATCCCCGCGAAATACCACCGCTGATCCCGTCGCGTGAATTTCACGGGTTAGTTCTAGGGCTTCTGCTGCCGTGAGTTCTGGCACGGCGCGGAGTAGAATCCCGGTCACCTCCTCGAATGTGTTCCAGTCATTATCGTGAACGATGACCACGTATGGCGGAAGCCACTGAACGGTCATTCGCGAGGCGACGGTGTGTTGAGGTGTTTCAACGGGCACAGGCATGGCTGTTTGTAGCCTCTATATCGTCCGTTATTTTCATTCGGACTTCTTGTGTCCTGTTCATAATTTTACCCTGTCATGACCAACTTGGGGCACCTGTGACGTTTTCATGACAGTTCTACGGGTCGTTGGGGCGTACAGTATAGTGTCGTGGCCTGAGCGTTGTGATGCGAGGCCAGAAAGGGAGACCCCATGTTTCGTCACCATCCCATTAACTGGCTTGTGGTTGTTTTCGTCCTGGGCTACCATCTGCTTGCTTTTTCAGCGTTGGCCTTTCCCTTCCAGTGGCAATACCTGCCCATTATGATTGGAATGTACCTGTGGATGGGCTTGGGCACGACGTTTTACCTTCATCGCTGCCTGACGCACAAAGCGTTTGAAACCAATCATTTCATCAAGTTTTTCTTTTTTCTGGCGACTTCCGTCGGGCAGCAGGGGGACCCCATTAATTGGGTGGGCCACCATCGCTGGCATCACGCAAAATCGGATCAGGCGGAGGACGTACACAGCCCAGTTCACGGATTTTGGCATTCCCATATGGGGTGGATATTCCGAAATCCTGGAGAGGACGAGCTTGCGTTGCGAAAACTGGCGCGAGATGTAGAGCAATCACAGCCCTATTTGCGATATTTTACGGGCCGGGTGAGATTCTTCTTGCCACATTTGGCGGCCGCTGGCTTGTTGACAACGACTTTGGGTTGGGGCGGATTGCTGTGGTGCTTGTACGTGCCGATCATTGCGGTGTATCACGTGACGTGGTCCGTAAATTCTCTGTGTCATATGTTTGGCTATCGCCGCACTGAGACCGCGGACCAAAGCCGTAATTTTTGGCCCATTGGGATTCTGGCCTTGGGAGAGGGATGGCACAATAACCACCATGCGTGCCAAACGCGGGCGCCACAAGGTCTCGTGTGGTGGGAATTTGATGCAACCAGCTATTTGATCAAGGGTTTGGAAAAACTGGGCTGGGTCTGGAATGTGAAGTGGACCGCGCCTGTGAGAAAGACGGAGTCGGTGACGGGCCATCTCGAGGCCCAAGACGCAACCCCGGTCGTGGCAGCGTCCGGGGGAATGACCGGTCGCTTGGCCGCACACTCCGACGCTTGAATCGCTGATCTACACTGTAATATCTTGGCCCTTCTGAAGATGAGTCCGAATCTCTTCGTTAATGGCGCGAGCGAACTCATCTTGCAGGCCGGGCGGTATTCCTTCAAAGTTTATCCCCAGCGTAATGCGGCCATCCTTGCGCCGTGTGCGATAAATGACGCGTGCAAAAAGGGAAACGGAAACCAATCCAGGGAAGGCCAACAACATCATCATGTACTCCGGAATTTCATCTTGTTCCGTGATGACCAGGCAGCCACTGGCGCTGATGTTTTCGAGGTGAAGAGCGAAGGGCTTTCCGGAGGTTTCCCCGGCCGTGGTGGCGGTGAGCGCGTACAGCGTGTCTTGGAAACGAATGCGCACGAACCGCCTGCGTTGGATCTTTTCAGCTTTGTCAGCCGACGGTAAACCCAGAAACCAGCACGGTCCGTAGTAGGCCTTGAGGGGAACCTGAACACGGTAATACCAGCTCTTGTAGCCAAAGCAGAAGCGGCATTCGTCCGGCGGGTTGATCACATTTTGTTCACGCAAACGTACCAACACCTCGTCTGGCAAAACATCCAAAATGCGTGCCGGTTGCACGCGCGTGACCCCTGCCAAGACAAGCTCGACAGGTTGGTCGTGAGCAAACTCGAACTGTGACAAGGCATGGTTATCGATCATGAGAACTCCGCTGACACCTATTTTACTGGTTCTAGGCGTAGGCGGGGCGTGCGTTCCCACACATGTCCATGACCGAGGTCAAAAAATTAATATCGCCTTCGCACCTTGGACGGAGCGGGGATCTCGCGACGCACGGGTGCGACGGTTAAGAACCCTCGCAGCAGGACGCGCCTCAAGCCACTGACGTCGGCTGGGTTCGCCCCTTCTGACATGTCGGCCGATGGTGTGACCAGATCCCAAACGGGCTGTGCGTTGCCGGGGTCGTCGGCGTAGCGTGGCACAAACTCCCAGACTTCGTGGGCGTGGGCTTCACCATCGCAGGGGCCCAGTAGGTTTACTTTCAGGGGCTGCAGAGCTTCCCTCATCACGCTGACAATAAGGTCTAGATCCTGCCAAAGGATTTGTCGGACGTCTTTGGGGACTGATAGCAGTCGTGTTTCGTGCTCCTTGAGGACCAAGCGCAAGCGGCCTCGTTGAGACTGGTTTGGATGGAGCAAGAGCAAACCTGTGTGGAGCTCCGCAATGAAATTCGCGCTCTCTCCCGAGCGCGCTGAGGTGACGAGATGGCAATATTCACACCCCGTCGTTGTTAACGTGTTTTCGGTCAGACTTTCGTTTTTCACGTCCTCTGGTATACCCGCTTTGCGAACCCGATGTCATCGTGTGACGAAGCCGCTCGGTTCTTGGCGCATACTGAATCTGGGATCATACTGGGCATCAGCTTTGGTGCACAGTCAATGAGGGGGGCTCGGGTGCGTGCTTTTTAGCATTCCGTTTTTTAATTCGCTTCTGGCTTTGTCTTTGGGGGTCGCGCTGCCTGCCGTGGGATGTGGCGTCTCTTCAGAGCGTGCGGGGGCTCTTGCGTCCCAAGACCTGTCCGATAGATTCGTTCTTCTGGGTACCGGCGAGCGCAGTGGGATTGAGGAAACGTTAGTGGGGGTTGCTCGGGATGCCGACACCTGGAAAGCCTTTTGGCTTCGTCACGATCCCGAAGGCCCCATTCCTCCTATCGATTTTTCACGCGATATGGGAATTCTCGTGATCCGGCCGCACACCACGGGGGGCTACCATTTGCGGATTGAAAATTTGGAACAGCGCTCCGAAAAGTTGATTCTGACCCTGATTGAGGAACAACCGCGGGAAGATGATCTGGTGATCCAAGTGCTGACTCAGCCTTGGGTGGCCCTGCGCTGCAAACACTTCGCTGGGCCGGTACAGTTGCAGGTGATACCCCGTCCACGTCCATAAGACGCAGCGCATATTGATACCGTCATGGCGGCCTGATACACTGTGGGCGCCGTGTAAACGCGAGGGTCTTCACACGTGGAATCGCCCTTGTTTTTTTGCTTCACCTCCTGTTGTTGGCACCTTGAGCGGAGAACTTGGCCGTGAATTTGATGCGCAAAACTTTTCTGACCTTGGCCGAGAACAATGCGGTGTATCGCATGATCGTAGGGAATAGCGTCACGCGTGCGATGACCCGACGGTTTGTAGCGGGGGAGAGTCTGGATGAAGCACTGGCAGCGATGAAGGAACTGAATGCGTTCCAGATTCGCGGTTCCCTCGACTTGCTGGGTGAGAACGTGCACACGGAACAGGAAGCCCGGGCGGCGGGTGCCTATTATGAAACCATCGTTGAGCGGATTGCCGAAGCAGGCCTTGACACCAACGTCAGCTTGAAACTTACGCAAATGGGCTTGGACCTCTCGGAGGACCTGTGTTTTGAAGTGACATCGGGCGTCATCGCTCGTGCCCGCCACCATGGAAATTTTGTGCGGATTGATATGGAGGGCAGCCTTTACACTGAGCGCACCCTGGCTGTATTTAAGCGTTTGCACGCCGTGTATGGACGGCACGTGGGGATTGTTTTGCAGGCATATTTACACCGCACCCGAGCGGACGTGGAGCAAATGATTGAATTGGGCGCGAGGGTGAGGCTTTGCAAAGGCGCCTACCTGGAACCCCCCGAGGTGGCTTTCCCCGACAAGGTCGACGTGGATCGTAATTATGTGGCGTGTATGAAGCGTCTTCTGAGTGCCGGGCATTATCCTGGACTGGCCACTCACGATACGGCCATCATTGAAGAGGCCAAGGCTTACGTCGCTCGGGAGGGCATCACGTCTGAGCGTTTTGAATTTCAGATGCTTTACGGCATACGACGCGATCTCCAAGAATCACTTGTTGCAGGCGGCTTTAATATGCGTTGCTATGTGCCTTTCGGAACGCAGTGGTACCCCTATTTTATGCGGCGCTTGGCTGAGCGTCCTGCCAACGTTTGGTTTTTGCTTCACAACGTCATGAAGCGTTGAGAAAACTCGGGTAGACAAGCGTGGTGACCCGTGTTACATTACCCGCGACGTTGGCTTGGTAGTATCGAGCCAACGTTCGGAAGTTTGGTCGCTACCTCCATTTAACTCCGCTCATTCGCAGCTTCATCGTCGTATTTCATCCCACCATTCATCGCCGCGGCCAGTTTTGGGGTCCTCCATTTTGGGGGGCCCCTTTATTTATCACGGGAGCAAGAAAGGCAGGCACTGGGTGAGCGCCCTGGGTATTGGCTAATTTGTCGCCTCGCAGGCGCCCCGGGCGAACCGGGGAATTCTGTGGGCTGGGGTTGTCGCGAAGATTTTGGCTTTTTTGCTGATGGGAGGCCACGTGTTGACGGGACGTGCTGGTTTGTCTACCTGGGGTCCCCAAGGGTGGATTTCATTTTTGCCAAACTCTTTATCCGCTGTCTGTATCGCTGAATCGTCGCAAGGCTGAATGTTCTTACGGTGACGGAGGGAGGGCTTCCTCTTTTTTGTGAACCAAAGGGATGAAAATTTCTCGGCCTGTGCCATAATAGTGGCGTGCAGCATGTGTTGCATCTGTCTCCCCTTGGTTAACGGGTCTGCGGGCAGGTCCAGCAGGGAACTTTCGGTGGGATCCGAGGGGGTAACGTGGAAGTGACCGGAATCCAAAACGCGGGTGCTCAAACAGTGGTGGGCACTCGGATGTTGCGTGAGAGTATCGAGCAGCAAACGAATCAGATCACGGTCTTGGCGAAACAGGTGGCCCAAGCCCCGATGCCGGCGCATTTGGGCTCGTTGATCGATGTGAAGGTCTAAAGCCCGGTTGAACCTTGGTGCTGGCCGCGCTGTAGTCTTTCGCGGGTCGGTGCCCCCATGTAGCGCAGATCCAAAATACCGGGGATGCGTCGCACAATTCCTAGATGCTCGACCCGGGAGGCCATCTGCCAGCCGCTTAGTTTCTGAGCGGGTACTGCGCTGTACGAATTGTGCTGTGCCTCTTCAAGCATCTGAGAAACGACCGAGACGATCACGGCCGCTTGTTCGTGGTTGGGGTTGCCCGCAATGCGAATTTTCATCACTCGGCGCTTCTACAGTGGGATGTTGCCGTGTTTTCGGGCGGGGCGCTCCACCCGTTTGCCTCGCAATGTGCGCAATGAGGTAATGAGATATTTACGGGTATCCCGCGGGTCGATCACGTCGTCTATAAAGCCACGTTCGGCGGCTACGAAGGGATTGGCGAACCGTTCACGGTATTGAGAAATTAATCCGTCGCGTTGGGTCGGTTCTTGAGCGAGTTCCTTTCGGTAAAGAATATTCACAGCACCCTCTGCTCCCATCACCGCAATCTCTGCAGTGGGCCAAGCCAAATTGACGTCTGCACGAATATGTTTAGAGCCCAGAACGTCGTATGCACCTCCGTACGCTTTGCGCACGATGACCGTCAGTTTCGGTACGGTTGCTTCACAATATGCGTATAGAAGCTTGGCACCGTGACGAATGATTCCCCCGTGCTCTTGCTGTTTTCCGGGCAGATAGCCGGGCACGTCTTCGAATGTGACAATCGGAATATTGAAGGCATCACAGAAACGAACGAAACGGGCGCCTTTGATGGAGGCGTTAATGTCCATTGTGCCAGCCAAAACTTTCGGCTGGTTCGCGACGATTCCTACGGTGCGGCCGTCAAGCCGGGCAAACGCGGTGATGATGTTTTGTGCGAAGAGGGGCTGTACCTCAAGCAATTCAGCATCATCCACCACCAACCGAATCAGTTCGAGCATGTCATAGGGGCGATTGGATTGATCGGGAATTAGGGTCAGTAAACCTTCTTCTCGGCGATCAATCGGATCGTTGCTGGAATACGCGGGCGGATCCTCCAAATTGTTGGCGGGTAGAAACGAGAGCAAGTACCGCAGGTGCTCGAGGGCCTCATCCTCGTCCTCCGACAGAAAATGTGCCACACCGCTCACCTGATTATGCGTTGTGGCGCCCCCCAACTCTTCGAAGCTCACTTCCTCGCCCAAAACAGTTTTGACCACTTCGGGGCCGGTAATGAACATAAAGCTGGTGTCCTTCACCATCACGGTAAAGTCAGTCATGACGGGCGAATAGACGGCGCCGCCCGCACAGGGCCCCATAATGGCTGACAATTGAGGAATGACTCCCGAGCTTTGTACATTGCGCCAAAAAATCTCGGCATAACCACCGAGGCTCTCGACGCCCTCTTGGATGCGCGCCCCGCCGCTGTCATTGAGTCCGATACAAGGACAGCCATTGCGCAACGCAAGATCCATCACTTTGGTAATCTTCTCGGCGTAGACCTCGCCCAGAGAGCCGCCAAAGACGGTAAAGTCTTGGGCAAAGAGATAGACGGTTCTCCCGTCTACCTGCCCGTAGCCGGTGACGACCCCATCGCCAGGAATTCTTTTGTTTTCCAGGCCAAAATGATGGCAGCGGTGCACGCGGTAGCGATCCAGCTCGACGAAGGTATCCGGGTCAAGAAATCGCTCGATCCGCTCTCTGGCGGTGAGCTTACCCCGTTCATGCTGTTTTTTCTTCGCGTCGGGCCCCAGGCCGTCCAACGCCGCCTGACGTCTTTTCTCAAGTTCCGCGAGGCGTGCCTTCATGCCTGTGGCGGCGGTCCCCTGGTCGGAAGAAATGGTCATTCCGAGAAACTCCTGTCTTACACGCGCAGATGCGTATAATACCGCTTGATGATCGTCATTGACCAGCCGTTGCGCGTCGATCACACCCCGTTGCGCGTGACCTGGGGTACAAATGGGGGGTGAATGTCCCCGCGTACACGAGCATGTCTTCTTCGCGGCCTCGCGCGTATCGTCAGCGATGCTTTCTTACGCTTCTGGTCGTGTGCACGCTTGGCGCTTGTGTTCCCGAGCCTGTGATTACAGACTCACGCCCCAGAATGCCCCTGTCCGCGCGCCCGGTGACGACCGCAGCCACGTTTGGCCCTCCGGTGTTTCCCACGCCGCGACCCCGAATATCACCACCTCGCGATATCAGTGACAATGCCCTGGATGCGCTCCCCGAGGGCTTGGCAGCCAATCCGAATGACGGGACCTCCCAAGTTCCGGGAGTTCAGCCGGGACAGGGGTCTGGCCTGTTGCCGGGAGGACCTGGCGGTTCAGGGAGTGGTGGCGGGGGTGGAGATGGATCTGGAGGCTTGGGCGACGGGGGTGTGACAGGGCCCACGTTGGCTGAGATTTTGAGTGAGCGTCGCTTTGAACTGCCGATTTTGGGCTTGAACGTCGTGAGCCTGCATCGGCCCAATTTGGTAGGAGACAATGAACGGCTTGTAAGCCCCTCGGGGCTTGCGGTGGCTGGCCCTGACGATTTCTTTATCGCCGACGCAGTCGCGCATCGTATTTGGCGCAGTCGCCTGCTCGAGGTCGACGGGTCGCTGTTGCGACAATGTGAACCCTTTGCCGGTGAGGGGAGCGCCGAGTACCTCGATGGAATCGATGTGGTCGCGAAATTTAACGCCCCCCGAGGGCTGGCCCTCAGTCCGGATGGAAAATTACTGGTGACGGATACAGGGAACCACTGTATTCGGATGATCATCCCTGCGCCCGTAGAGGGGGGGGCTCAAAGGGTTTCAACCTTAGCGGGGAAAGGTGGCGTCTCTGGGTATCGAGACGACGTGGGGGCAGATGCTCTATTTGACCAGCCTTGGGGCGTGGTCATGGATGCTGAGGGAAACGCTTACGTGTCAGAGCGGGGGAATCACTGTATCAGGAAGGTGACGCCGGCCGGTGTCGTGACAACATTCGCGGGGCAGCCGGGGGTGTCGGGGCATCGCGACGGCGATGTGCGCCTCGCCCGGTTTTCTGATCCTCGGGGGCTCGCGATGAACGCAGCGGGAGACATTTTTGTTGCTGATGCGGGGAATCATTGCCTCCGTCGCATTGCCGCCGATGGTCAGGTGAGTACCTATGCAGGGGTGCCCGGAAGCCCCGGTTTTAGGCAGGGGCTTGGCAATCAAGCCTTGTTCAATTTGCCTGTGGCTGTTGCGCTCGGCCCAGATGGCACGCTTTATGCGCTTGACTCGAATAATCGCCGGATTCGTCGAATCACAACGGATACTGTTGTGAGTACGTATGCTGGAACCGGAGAATCAGGCATCCAGGATGCCCCTGCGCCCTATGCAACCTTTCGGGGTTTAGAGGCTGTCGCGTGGAGCTCAGAGCGCAATTTATTGGTCACCGAGTCTACCAACCGCTCGGTCCGAAACGTGCGTATTGAGCGAGTGGTGACAACGGATGTGGGCAATACAAGCCCCGGCGCACGAGACGCCCTGCTGGGGGAGGCACGCTTTCGAAGCCCCTCTGGTCTTGCGTTCGATCGCGCGGGTTTGCTGTACGTGGCAGACACTGAAAATCATACGGTGCGTCGGATCAATCTTCTGGGTGAGGTAACCACCTTTGCCGGTCTGGCCGGTCAAGCGGGTGAGCAAAATGGAACCCGCTCGGCATCGCGTTTTCGTCGCCCCCGTCAAGTGGTGGTGGACCTCGACGGGGTGGTTTTTGTTGCTGATACAGGCAACCACTGCATTCGAAAGATTGCAACGGATGGGACGGTTACGACCCTGGCCGGCGCCGGAGTGCCAGGAATTGTCGATGCTCAGGGAATTGCCGCCCGCTTTAATTCTCCGAGTGATCTCACCCTTGCACCGGATGGCAACCTTGTTGTCACCGACTCGGGCAATCATCGCATCCGGCTTATCACGCCGACTGGCTTGGTGACCACCTTAGCGGGCGATACGTCCCCCGGGTTGCGGGATGGGCTGGGAAATGATGCAAGGTTCTTTAAGCCGATGGGTATCGCTGTTGATCGCGCCGGACGTCTGTATGTGGCGGACCAAGGGAACCATGCCTTGCGTGTGTTGATAAGGAATGCGGACGGGAGCGTCAGTGTGCAGACGCTCTCGGGTTTCGAGGGGATTCCTGGCTATCGCGACGGCGCAGCTGCCACCGCGCAGTTTAATGAACCAGCGGGGGTGAGCGTTGACGGGGACAACCGAATTTATATCTGCGATAAGGGAAACAGTTTGATCCGCCGTTTGGACCCGGATGGCCAGGTGCGCACCTATGCAGGGCTTGTCACGGGCACGCCGCCTCGCCCGCGATCCGGTTTTGCCGATGGACTCGTTGCGCAAACCCTTTTCTCCGCTCCAGAATCTGTCGTCGTTGACCTATCGGGCTACGTACACGTTGTGGATACGGGCAATCATTGCCTGCGTCGCATCCATTGACAGAATTCCCTAGCGATTACAGCAGTGAGGCCAGGACAGGATTGTCTCTCACGGTGGCGATGGCATATTCCGCGTGCCCTGTTGCAAATCCGTTGCCCATCAGAAGATCCACGTCCTGACCGACGGCCTCTGCTCCCAGGGCTGCCGCTTGAAATGAGGTCGCCATACTAAAAAAGTAGACGGTGCCGCGTGGTTTGACGGCGAGGATACTGCCCATTTCGGTCCCGGGCACATTGACGCAGTTGATCGCCAAGTCCGCGTAATTTCCTGCGGTGGCCCCCTCAATGGCTTCTCTGACGGCCACGGCATCAGTGGCATCCACGGGGCATATTGTGACCGGACCAGGCACTTGGCGGAGTTTTGCCAAACCCACATCGCCGTATTCCAGTGCAACGACACGCCCTTGGGGACCCACCTGTTGGGCTGCAATCCAAGTACACAAGAGGCCGCTGCGTCCTCCCGCGCCAAGCACCGCGACCGTCATCCCCGGCTTGACCAGGCGATGGGCCTGAGCGGGTGCACCGCACACATCTAAAACGGATAAAACCAGGTTTTCGTCTAGATCGCCGGGCAGTCTTCCGTAGGGGCTGCATTCGAAAAGAATCGCCTCTCCTGACGCGCCGATCTGGTGTGCCGCTGGGTTCACTTCACCCAAAGAATCTAATCGTAGGGGCGTCGTCGTCAGTGAGACCAGCGTGATAATTCGTTCCCCTATTTTCAAGTCGGCGCGATCAGAACCCACCGCCGCGACGGTTCCAATCAAGACCCCTCCGGAGCCTGTTACGGGGTTGTGCATTTTTCCTCGCTCAGTGACGATTTCGAGGATTCTTTTTTTGACAGCCTCCAGATCTCCGTTCGCCGCTTGGTGGAGTTGATAGAAACTCGCACTGTCCAAATTGAGCTTTTCCACCGCGATCAGCACCTCGGAAGGTCTGAGCGGACTGGTCAGTTCCAATCGATCGGCTTGATAAGGCAAAACGCCGCGTGGTTGTGCGGCGCGATGGACACCAAAAGGGCTTTCTGGAGAGAGTTCCATGGCTACACCGTTTTTGTTCGCGTGGGGGGAAGGCCCAAAATATCGCGGGCCTCATCCGGGGTTGCCACCTCGCGGCCCAATTCGTTGGCGAGACGAACGATACGCTGAACCAACTGCGCATTGCTCTTCGCGAGTTCACCTTTACGATAATAAAGATTGTCTTCGAGGCCAACCCGAACGTGTCCCCCCAGTAAGATAGCGGCTGTGGCGAGGGGCAATTGGTGGGGGCCAACACCGGCAACAGACCAAGTACACAGAGCGGGCAGGCTGTCTATCAAGAATAGTAATTGACGCATGCCGCCCGGCATGCCGCCCGGCACACCCAGCACGAAATCGAAATGCATAGGGTGCGATAGTTCTCCGTGTCTCGCCAAGCGCAGCGCATTGGCGATCATACCGGCTTCAAAAACCTCTATTTCCGGCTTAATGTCTGTTTCCTTGAGCTTGCGCGCCAACGAGACCAAGAATTCCGGCGTATTCATAAATACGTCATCGCCGAAATTGACGGTGCCACAGGTAAACGAAGCCATCTCAAGGAGTTCAACAATCTCTGGGTCATTCAGCGGCGCCAAGCGCTCAGAGGGGGCGGCTGTGACTGCCCCTCCGGTCGAAATTTGTAAGATCGGGTTCGATTCCGCTTTGATACGTCGAAAAATGTCCCTGAAAGTATCTGAGTCCTGAGTCGGTATTCCAGCCTCGGTTCTGGCGTGCAGGTGTAGAATACTTGCCCCGGCCTCAACTGCTGCCAATGCGCTGCGCGCGATTTCAACAGGGCCATAGGGAACGGCAGGATTATCCGTCTTCATGACTTCTGCGCCCACGGGGGCGCAGGTGATAATCAGTTTGTCCACAATCCCCCCTTGGTTGTCATTGAACGCCAGTGTTCAAGCGCTATGGTGCCACGTTCAACGAAGGGGTGTAAAGTCGAATCAGTCAGACGGGTTGGAGATATCTGCCGATAATGAAATGGGTTTGAGAACCGGCATGCGTGTTCTGCCCCCTTTCAGTTCACGGACCAGATTGACGATGCCGGGCGCCTCTGCAATCAGGCTTGGTGCTCGCATCACATCGAACCAGACGCCGCGGAGTCGCCGAAACAGAAATCCTCGACCGGAACCGACAGCGTGCGACGCAGCCTGCACAATCAGGGTCAGTGATGGCAGGTCGAGCCGTGCATCAATCGGATAAATGTGGTGCTTGGCCTTGAATGCCAACAGCGCTTCGTAAAAATCGGTGTCCAAGCCACCCGTGAGCGTCAGGCGTTCACCGGTGAGGCACAAACAGGCACGCAGAACACGCTCCTCATAGGGGGCGAGTCGCGGTTCTGTTCGGCCCAGCAAGCCCAAAAACAAAGCAGGAACTTCGTCTAACGCCAAGCGGGCAGTTGCTGCATCCGGATGCGAGAACGCCCGTAAATTGAGTGTCAAGGGCGTCGACGGATCCAACACCAATTCTTCGCGTAGTTCTACCGTGGTCATACCCCAGGCCTCCATGCCTTTTCGGTCTTCCATAACGCCCCTCCTCCATGAGGGAGCGAATCAGAACCGCGGTTCACCGTGTACCCCAAGTTATACCCACCCATCAAAGCCAAATCTCAACAAGTATTGAAGGCCCTGTTATTGTCGACCCAAAACAGCAATCAATCAAGTGATGAAGGGCGTATTTTCAGGAAAAATTTTAATGAGGGCGGGTCAATCGTCGCGTGCCGCGCGTTGAGCCTGATGCTGTTGTTTTTTTTCTCGGTGGAAACAAATATCTCAGGGCTGGACCAAGTCTTCTTGCCCAGCAATCTTCGCTGTGTGTCCCTTTTGGGTCACTTAGCCACATGAGGTTGTCGTTGAGCCTGAATCCCTGCACGGTGAGCAGGTCAACCATGGAGTAGGCCACCCGGTAGAAGTCGCGCTTGGGGTGCACCCTGGCCGTCTCTAATTCTCCACAATCGAGGTAGATACGCGCCCCCGGTGGGGCGGTACTTGAGGCGATGTATCGAAAAATTTGGCTGCGGGCGAACCAGAATGCGGGCGATAAGGCGGCAACGCGCCCAAACACTAAGGGGTAGCGATACGCCGCGTACAGCGCAGTCAGTCCTCCCATCGAAGACCCTCCAACACCGGTATCTTCTGGGCCTGTTAATGTCCGATAATGAGTATCAATGTAATCCTTGAGTCCTCCGACCACCCAGCGCAAGAAGGCGTGACCATCGCCGTCCGCTCCAAGGCGGTTGTCTTTCCACGGCGACTGTTCGCTCACACGTTTTTCATTGCCGTTGTAGACGCCCACCACAATAAGGGGCGCGAGCTCTCCTGTGCGGATGAGGTGATCGCACGTTTCGTCGACAGCCCACTCCTGATTGAAGGCGGTGGCCGAATCGAAGAGATTTTGCCCATCGAACATGTACATCACCGGAAACCGACGGTTCGGTTCATTGTGATACCCCGGTGGTAGATACACCACGACTTCGCGTTCGCGATCCAATGCTGGGATGGCGAAAGGGCCGATGACACTGACATCCGTTTTGCGGTGCCGGGTTGGTTTCCGGGCACTGGCTTGATCGCGCCAATGGGGAATTTCCAACGATATCGTCGCGTCGCCCACCGCCATCCAACGACGGTTTTCTAGCTCTTGTCCACGGTCGTCGACCTCGACAGTGCGCCACGTTCCACGGGTTATTTTGTATTCCAGTGAAGTACCGCGGGGCAATTCCACCACCAGGCGGTACCGCCCGGCCTCTATTTCTTCAAAACGCGCTGCGGGGTCATCCGTGCGCCAATCATTCTGAGTACTCGCCAAATAGATACGCGCCCGGGGCGGCGTCGTGGGGGCCTTAATTTCAAAGGTGAGGCGACATTTTGAATCGAGTCTGCGCGTGACCATACATTATTTCTTATCTTTGAAAGGGAAAAGAGGTCCTCGTATCATACCCAGGGCTGAAGGCCTGCGGTCTGTCGGATGACGCTTTGGCGTGCTCCTTTTATACTGAAGCGGAGCACGTAGGGTGAGGGGCAGATGGATTCGACATGCCGAGTTATTTTTTATTGAAAACGGAACCGAGTACCTACAGTATCGACGACCTTGAACGGGACGGAAAAACTGCTTGGGATGGTGTTCGCAACCACTTGGCGAAACGGCATCTTCAGGCGATGCAGGCAGGCGACCTGGCCTTGATTTATCACTCAGTGGACGAGCGTCGTGTGGTCGGTCTGGCGCGGGTGATCGGCGCAGCAAGGCCAGACCCGACAGATGCCTCCGGCAAGTTTGTGTGCGTTGATTTGGCGTTCGAACGGAGGATGCAGCGCCCCGTCACCTTGGCGGAATTTAAAGCGGCTGGATTTGACGACTTTGAATTGGTTCGGATGTCGCGTTTAAGCTGCATGCCTGTGCCGGCCGCTATCTTCGATTGGGTTTTGGCTCAGGAATGCAAGACGCCCTGAGACTCATTTCATCCAGAACCCGGGGACCTCTTTGGGGGCCAATTTACCGAGACCACGTAATTTGCCAGGGGCCCCATATACCATTGCGGCCTTGGGCGTGAACCCAGAGGGGTTGGCGCGATTCAGACGCCATCTCGAGTCGCGCTTGCCCTGCCTTGAGTGTGACGGCTTTTCCAGAGCCAGGTCTGCCAGGACGTCCGAGGAAGGCTTCTGCCCGTCGAACATCCGGCGCGGCTGTCATCGTAATGGCGCCGCGCTGCCCTTGTAATTGCACGGGCGGGCCGAATGTTTGACCTGGGTTGTCTGCCACTTTCATCGCATGCAACATCATCGGTCGGTTCTCATTCCAGAATTTCGGTAGCCGTGACGAGGGAGGCATAAAACCGTCGTTCCAACCACCAATTTCAACGGTATAGGCCAAACTACCCAGCTTTGCGAAGGCCCAGTCCACGTCATCGCCGCTGTTTAGGTACATCTTGGCGCCCTGGTAAGCCTTGTAGCCGGACAGTGCGCCCAGTTGCGAACCCAACTGTGCCAGCCGTGGATCCGGGGGGGGGGCCGATTGATGGTCCCAAGGCCACATCACCGAGTTGGCGTAGCTGTGAAAAGTGAGATATACCACCGGCTTGTGGCGGAGCAGTTGGTCACGAATCGCTTGTGTTTCGGGTTCCGAGAATGGTTTTGCGCCGCGGAAGGTGTCCGCTTCGGGGTTGCCACTGTCGCCCACAGTTCCCCACGCGATGTCGTAGTTTCGATTCAGATCGACCCCGATCCGGCGCTTACCCCCTGTCAGGTTGTTCGCATTTTTTCTGCGGTCCACCCCTTTGACCGCGTGGATGTGTGCGTCGGGATTGACCAAGGGAATGATCCAAAGGTCGCGGGTGTCAACCAACCCCGTCACTTCCGCATCCTGCCCATAGCTGTCGATCAGATCTTCCGCCATCTTCAAGGTGATTTCAGGCGTGACGATTTCACGGGCGTGGTGACAACCCGCAATCGTGACATTGGGCTTTTCACCACCGCCGGTATTCAGGTGCAAGGCCCAAATTTCACGTTCAGCAATTCCTTGGGTCTTTTCCCAAGAGTCACCAATATCCACCATTTGGACAAATTCGGGATGCTTGGCCTGCAATTCTTTCATGCGTGACACAATTTGGTCGTAGTCTCGGTATCCCTTGTCTGCACGCAGGACGGTTTGACGAATCGGCCACTCGACCTCCATGCCAAGCTGCTCAGCCAGTTTGGCTTGGGATTCATTCAGCTTTACTTTCGCGCGGCGTTGCGCAATGTCTACCGACCAGATGTCCACGCCAGCCGAGGCCAATTTGGTCAGGCGATCACGGTCCTTATAAAACAGGATGGCTTCCCGCCCTTCGGTGCTCGAAGAGAAGGTCACCGCAGAAAAGCCCCGCATCGTTTCACGGGCCACGGGCAGACGCCCCGTCGCCCCGCATCCAGCCAAGGCCACGGTGAAGGTAGACAACAGCAGTGCCGCATGGAGTGCGATGCGAGAGGTGGACTTCACAGTGTGCTCCTTTGCATTTTGGTCACCGCTTGATTGTAGCTTAAACAGGGCTTAACTTGCTAGCGGGGAAGGTTTTTTTGATCACCCAGGTCTTGTCCGTGTGTTCACCGGATGTAGATTGGATTCGAGATGGCTGTCATGCTCGTGTTTAAACGAGGGAAACGTCGCAGCTCGGCCCGGACAAAA
Source organism: Candidatus Sericytochromatia bacterium (assembly GCA_035284745.1). Classification (GTDB taxonomy): domain Bacteria; phylum Cyanobacteriota; class Sericytochromatia; order S15B-MN24; family JAQBPE01; genus JAYKJB01. The sequence goes on from JAYKIL010000015.1 coordinate 56,552, forward strand.
TCGGTGCGAGGGCGCACCGGTATCGCGCAAGAAATGATTTGCTTGTCTTTGGTGACGTCGAAAATTCTCCAACGCCCTGCGGCTGTGTACAATACGACTTTTTTGCCCTGACCTCCGAGAACGTGCACGCGAATATTGAGGACGCCATTGGCACCCCGTGGCACGGTGTCTCCCATCATGGATTCGTATTGCCCGTCGCCATTGGCGTCTGCTTCCAGGTAAATGCGTCCGCTGGTGGGTGACTTTGTGATGGTCACCCGACCGGCACGAATGCCTCCCAAAATGCCCGCTTCATCCCTCGTTTCGGCAAAGACGATATTTACGTTGCGTGAAATGTCGTCATACCACTGCCCATGATTGTCTGTTCCCGAGAGGGCTGTCAGGCGCCGCCCGGCTCGCAGCGATTTGTCCCACCAAGCCAGCGCTTTGTCGTTGTTGATAACGGGTTTCACGCGGGCCCACCAGCCATTCCACACCTCAATACCGTGGACGCGAGCATCGGGCTCGCTTTGCTTCCAGACGTTGTTGAGCGTGAAGGGATGGTTGATAACAATCGTGGCGTTTCGGCGGGTGGCCTCCCGCAGCATGGCGTCCAGACTCAGCCCTGTTGTAATGTTCTCGTTCCCCCGCAGGCCCAGCAAAGACGCGTGTCCGACAACCTCTTCGCCACGTTCGCGAAATGCGTTCCATTCCATGCCTTTCACCATTGTCAGGTGGCCGGGGGGGGCTTGAAATTCCGGGCTCAAAGCCCCCCGCATCGTGTTGTGGTCCGTCAGGGCGAAGGCATCAAGACCCTGCAGATAGGCCTCTTGTTGCATCACTGTCAAAGGTTTTTTTCCGTCCCAGTAAGTGGAATGATTATGGTTGGAAAATAACAGCCATCGCCCTTGCCTGCCCGCCGGAACGGGTTGAGGGGCCTTGGAGAGGTCGATGTTGCCATCATCCTCATCCAATGCGGTATGTTGCCGCGCGCCCAAATCACTGTGAGCATTGTGATTCTCATTTTGAATCCGAACCCGCTCAGTGAGAACGGGCGTCGTCGCTCGTGCGCACCCCGCCGAAATGAGGATCCCAACAAATAAACACGCCCAGGGACGAGCAGGCTCAATCACGCATCGCACTCCACGGTGAAAGCCCCTGCCGGTTGGCAGGGAAGTTTCCGTTATCTCCACAACTCCTTTGAGGTTATAGGAGAAGGTGTTTTAAACCTGAAGTTAACAAACGATTAATATGGCGGGCCTGTCGTGAGGCTCATCTGCTCCTCTCTATAATTCGCGGAGAAAATTATTGAATGAGGAGTGCTTGGTGGGTACAAGCAGGCCGTGTCTCAGTCTCCGTTCCTCATTGCACTCAGTCGTTTCATTGTGGCGCGCGCGCGCTTCATCGTGTTGACCTGGCTTGTCGTGGCGGTGGTTGCAGGCGTTTTTGCTCCGCAGGCCCTCCAGCGCCTGGCCGGCGGAGGGGGCGAATTGCCCCGCAGTTCTGCCGCCGCCTTGGACCGGACGCTACAGGATCACTTTGAATCGCCGCTGTCATCGCGACTCGTCGTGGTCTTGGAAACCAAGGCCCAAAATGTGGAGTCCGAGGGTATCGCGCCCCTGCTGGCGCGCATAGGGCCTGCGTTGCGCACATTGCCGATGGTTGCGACGGTTGAAGGCCCGTTTCATCGCGGTGACATTGTTGGGGGTGAAGCGGATCCACATCATCGCACCTGGGTCGTGGGATTGCGGGGTGGTGACGCTTTGGCTGCGCAAAATGCGGTGCGCGAAATTCGTTCAGCCGTGCGGCCTTTGCGCAGAGAACTGGGAGCTATCGATCCCCAAGCATTGCTGGCCGTCACCGGCGGCTCCGCGGTGAATGAAGACATTGGGCAACGGAGCAAACAAGATGGTCAACGCGCGGAGATGCTCGCCACGCCCTTAACGATGCTGGTTCTGTGGCTGGCCTTCCGCACCGCGGGCGCCGCCGTTTTGCCGCTGCTCTGCGCGGGCTTTGCCATTGTGCTAACTTTTGGCTTGGCATTTGTGGTGACGAGTCTGACACCCCTCAGTGACCTGATGGAAAATCTGGTGACCATGGTGGGTTTGGCCGTGGGGGTCGATTATGCCCTGTTAATGGTCGAGCGGTGGCGCTACGAGCGCCGTGACCATGCCTCTGCTGAGGCAGTGGGACGCGCTGTTGTGCAGGCTACCCCGGCGATTGTGATCTCGGCCTGTGCGGTTTTGTGTGGCATGTTGGGCTTGGCTTTGGCCCCCTTATTAGAACTGCGAAGCATGGCCTTTGGCGGTGTGGCGGTGGTCGTGTTTTCCATGTTGGCGGCCATCACCTTGTTGCCGTCCTTGCTTGTCCTGGGCGCACGTTGGGTGGAGTGGCCCTCAGGCCTTCATCACGTTGATGGAGAGACGCGGAGCCAGCTTCGTTGGAGCCGCTTGGCGGGGTGGGTGGTTCGCTATCCGTGGCGCTTTGCACTGGGTGGGAGCCTCATCTTGGCTCTGTTGGTGGCACCTGCTCTCAGTTTTCAAAGCGGTGCGCCTCGCATGACGGACTTTCCAAAGGATATGGAAAGCAATCAGGGGGTGGCCGCTTTGGGGCGCATGGGGGCGGGCAATCAAGTGTTTGACATCCCCATCGTGATTGAAACCACCGATGGAAGCCCTGTGCTGGCTCGCCAGCATTTGGGGCCCTTGCATCGCTGGGTGCGGGAATTGGAGGCCGACGCACGGACCTTGCGCGTCTTGGGCCCCCTAAGTTTGCGGCCACAGATGAGTTCGCTGGCCGTGGCTTTGACTTGGCAGAACTGGGGCCGTGCGCTCGACCGCTTGCCCGATGTGCGAAGGGTTTTTGTGAGCCGCGATGGAACCCGTATGTTGATGACGGTCGTTCCGCATTCTGAGGTTTCAACCATCGCGATACAAGCGTTTGCCCAAGAGCTCACGACAAAATTGCCACCGGGCCCCTATCGCGTAAAAATTGGAGGGCAGCCCACCTATCTCAATGAACTCGAGGCCCGTTTGGCCGAAGCTGCCGTACCTGTTTTAGCGGGTGTTGGGGTATTAACGGCGCTGCTGCTGGGATGGGCATTTCGTTCGATCCTGATTCCCATTAAGGCGATTGGCTTGAACTTGTTGGCTGTCGCGTCTGGATTTGGCGTGGTGACGGTGGTGTGTCAGTGGGGGTGGGGTGCATCGTGGGTGGGCTTGTCAGAACCACTGGTGCGGGTCCCGCCATTTGTCCCGCTGCTTATGTTTTGCATTATGTTTGGACTTTCGATGGATTACGAAGTCTTTATGCTCAGTCGCATTCGAGAACGTTTGAGTGTCCATGGGGACCAACAGCGTGCCATTGTGGAGGGATTGGCCGCGACGGGCCCGGTGATTACCCACGCGGCTGCCGTCATGGTGATTGTTTTTGGGGCGTTCAGTTTCGCCGAGATTCTGGTTGTAAAGGTCTTGGGTATAGGATTGGCAACAGCGGTCATTGTTGATGCTTGTGTTCTGCGAACGTTTTTGGCGGGTCCTTTGTTGCTTCTCGCGGGCCGCTGGAATTGGTATCCGGGCCTTCTGTCACGGCGGGTGGCCGTGTCGAAGGGGGCAGAGGAGGGAAGGCACTGATGGCGACGGTACTCGATGAGATCATCCGCCTTACTGCAGCGCGTCCTGCCGCGATGGCTCTTGGTCGTTTGGACGCGGATGGGCTTCCGGGCGCGACGCTCAGCCGGGGAGAACTGTTGGAATGTGCCCGCGGGGGGGCGACGCAACTCTTTGTGTTAATCCGCCCTGGCGATCGGGTGGTGTTGGCCTATGCGCCTGGTATTGACTTTGTGGTGGCGGTTTTGGCGGTTTGGATGGCAGGTGGTGTTGTGGTGACAGCCTCTCCCCCCACGACGGATCGGACGCGCGAATGGCTTCTCGGGATTGTGCGGGAGAGCGAGGCGGCCTTGATGCTCACGAATGCCTCGCTGGTTCCCTCCTTGACCCCGTTTGGGCAGTTGGTTGGGGTGCCTGTCGCGAGCCTTGCGCCATCGTCGGCCGCCGAGGAAGCGGGGCTTCGCCGTGGGCCTTCTGACTTGGCCTTGCTGCAGTTTACAAGCGGCTCGACCTCAGCGCCGCGCGGCGTGCGCATCACGCACGAAAATTTGCTTGCGAACCTGGGGCAGATGATGGCGGCATCGCGTTTCAACGCAGAGGATGTCTGTGTGACTTGGTTACCTCATTATCACAATATGGGGTTGATGGGGGTCATTTTGTTGCCCTTGTGGGCTGGCTTTCCCACGCACTTGATGAGCCCCATGGAGTTTTTGGAGCGCCCTGGTCGTTGGTTGCGTGCCATTTCGGAGGTGCGAGCGACGTTCAGCGGAGGCCCTAATTTTGCCTTCGACCTTGCGGCCATTCGCACCAGTGGGGCGGAGGCGGAGGGGTTGGACCTTTCTTGTTGGCAGGCCGCCTTTTGTGGTTCCGAGCCGGTACGTCCCGCCACGCTCGCCCGTTTTTCCAAGCGCTTCACGCCCTTCGGCTTTGATGTTGGGGCCTTTTACCCCAGTTATGGCATGGCAGAGGCCACGCTGCTGGTGACGGGGGGCGCGAAACACGGCGGGGCGAAATCGTTCTTTTTGGATGCCGAGGCGTTGGCGGATGGACGTGCGTTGGAGGTCCCGGCTGACAGTCCGCGCGCGCGCGCTTTGGTGGGTCTGGGGCGCTGTTGGGGGGACCTGGAACTTGCGATTATCGATCCGGACCAGGGGTTGCGCCAACCGGAAGGGGTGGTGGGAGAGGTCTGGCTGCGGGGGCCGTCAGTCTCGGATGGTTATTGGCGCCCGGTGGACTCGAACCCTTTTGGCCATGCTTTGTCCGCCGAGACAGGCTGGCTGCGCACGGGCGATTTGGGCCTTCTTTTGCATGGGGAACTGATTCTCACGGGCCGAATGAAGGAACTGATCATCGTTAATGGGCGAAACTTGTATCCCAGTGATCTTGAGCAGGCTTTGGAGGGATTGCGTCCGCGCGTACAAGCAGCGGTTGCTTTTGCGGTTGAGGCACAGCGTGGCGAACGTCTTGTGGTCATCGCCGAGGTGGACGCAGCGCTTGAGATGGAGGCCCAGAATCATTTGCAAGAGGAGATTCGCTTAGCCCTGCGACAGGAAGATGTGACCCCTCACGCGGTGGTGCTCGTTCCCCCGGGGGGGATTGTGCGGACTGCTACAGGAAAAATGGCGCGTTTTGCGACGCGAGATGCGTATGTGGCGGGTGCGTTGCCGTCTCTGATTGCGGCTGCATCCGTTTGAACTTGTTTTGGCTGCCTGGTCAGTTCTTGCTGTTGGAGGTTGTTTGTGTCGCTGGCTTTACTTGTACTGATTTGTATTAATTTCGCATGGATTGGCTATTTGCCTGTGGGGTTTTTTCGGCGCGATGGCAGCTTTAATTTCCGCTGGTGGCTCACAGGTGTTGCGTTCTTCTTGGTTCCGGCCTATGCGGTGACGCTACATTTTGTGGCCGTTCCTGATTTCCTCCGGCCCGTTGTGTTATCGGGGGGATGGGCGTCCGTTGCTGAGTTTCTGTCGGTTTTACTGGCGACGAGCTCGATTGGGCTGATTCACCTGACGCTTGGAACCCATCGAATACCTCTGGCCTTGTGGCATCAAGAGAACGATGCGCCGCGTTCGATTGTGACCTATGGTGCGTATAAATACATTCGGCATCCGTTCTACACCTCCTTTCTGATGGCCTTTGCGGCGGGCGTTCTGGCCATGCCAGGCTGGGTGATGGGCGCACTTTTGGTGTATCAATTTGTGGCTCTGAACGTGACGGCGCAGCGTGAAGAAACGCGTTTGGCTGCCTCTGAGTTTGGGGAGGACTACCGGGCCTACCTCGGCCAAACCGGGCGCTTCTTTCCCCGGCCTGGAGGAGGGGCTCTGTGAGCGACGTGTATTTGCACGGTTTGGCTTTCGCTTTGGGCGATGACGCCGTGAGCCTGACTGACAGTGTGGCCGCTGGGCGGACCCTTTCGGACCTGGACACGCTGCGGGAAGCGGGCTTTCGTCAGCATCACGTCGCAGCCCACGAGACGGAAGCCTATCATTTGGGTTTGCGGGCTTCGCAGGTGCTGTCGGGGGTGCCGGGTGTCGATATGTCCCGCACCGGGGCCATTGTCTATGCCACCTGTTTGACGTGCAATGGAAACCGAGGCCAGGAATCGGAGTTTCAACTGACCCGCGACGTGAAGCATTTGATGGACTATCCTGCGAGCCATCTGCAGGCCGATCTCGACCTGCCCGAGGCGGCGGTCATCGGCCTGAATCAGCAGGCATGCACTTCGATGTTGGGCTCTGTGCGCGTGGCGCGCGCGCTTCTCCTTGCGGAGTCTGACATCGAGGGGGTTTTGTGCGTCAGTGCCGATCGCTTCCCGCCGGGTGCCCTCTACGAGCAAGCCTATAATTTGATTAGCGATGGAGCGGCGGCGTGTTGGGTCGGTCGCGAGGCCAAGGGCTATCGTGTGGTCGCCACTCACGCCCTGACCAACGGTGCGCTGGCGCAAGCGTCCGATGATGAAACGGTGGGAAGTTATTTTGGTTACACGCACCGCTTGGTCACGGAATTGTTGCGTAAGGCGGGAATGACCGCTGAGCAGGTCGACTGGGTTGTGCCGCAGAACACGCACGTCAAAACGTGGGAGGTCTTGTCGAGACTGCTGCGCATTCCGCTCGAGCGGGTTTATTTCGACAGCATTGGCGATGTGGCCCACATTATCAGCAGTGATAATGTGGTGAATCTTTTGAAACTCGAAAATTCGGGAAAGATACAGACAGGACAACGCTTGTTATTGTTGATGGCAGGATTTGGTTTGAATTGGCAGGGGATCATACTTGAGAAGGTGTGAATGATGCTAAGTCTTGAAACGTTGGTTGAAAAGCTGAATGCAAGTTCTGAACGGGATTACCCGGCTCCGACTTGGGGGCTTGAGTGGCCCGAGCAGTTTCCTGAAGGCGCGTGGGCGTTTTCCCCTGAGTTGCTTTCCCTAAGCGGATTGCCGGTGCTTGAGACCTTTAGCGAAGAGCAATTGAAACGCTTGGCCCTGCTTGAGGCCGGGAACTTTTTTAGTCTGAATATTAATGGTGAGAAGAGCCTGATTGAAGGCTTGGCACGCCAGTGTTATCGACCGCAAACGCATGCTGTGACCAGTTACATTCACCACTTTTTGGAGGAAGAAAGTCGTCACATGAGGACTTTCGGCGCTTTTTGCTTGAAGTATGTTGGGAAGACCTACCCCGACAAAAAGATGGTATTTGAACGCGAATATGCGGAAGGTGAGGAAGACTTTCTCTTTTGGACCAAGGTCATGATTTTTGAAGAGACGGCGGATTCCTACAATGTCTATATGGCGGCTGATGAGCGATTGCACCCTCTGGTGCGAGGCATTCATAAGATGCATCATCATGACGAAAGCCGGCACTTGGCTTTCGGGCGACAGATGGTGCGGGAAATTTGGGCCGAACACTCCCCGAAGTGGGATGCCACGGTAATTCAGGGGATACGAGCTTACCTAAATTCTTACGCCACGAGTGTGTGGCGCGAGTATCATAACCCTGAGGTGTATCGGGATATGGGTCTGGCGGATGCCTACGCGCTCTTCAAGGCCAGTTTTGATGGGCCGGTGGCCCGTGAACGGAGGGCCAAAATGTCGGCCAAGCCCATCAAGTTCTTGGTCGGTCTGGGCGTTTTTGAGGAGGATCCCGCGTGGTAACTGAATCACAATTGAAAGAGGCGTTGCGGAGTTGGTTGTCGCAGAAAAATCCGGCGGTGCCGGTGGAAACCATTGGTGATGATACGCCATTGATTGACCAGCGCCTGTTGACTTCCATTCAGGTGATGGATTTGGCGTTGTTCTTGGAGGACCTTCGCGGCGAACCGCTTGATATGACACGATTGAGGGCGGGAGCGTTTTCCTCGATCAACGCGATATGGAGCACCTTTTTTGCCGGTGTGTCTGCGTGAGCGAAACGCTTGAGATTCCCGGGTTGACGTGGCGCCCGAATGGTCAATCGGTGTTGTCGGGGGATCTATTGGCGCTGTATCGTGACTTGGACGGGGGCTTTCGTTGGCTGGCCGAGCAGTCGAGGGCGTTGGAAATGGATGTCCCGCCGCTGTTTCCTGCAGAGGCGCTGCAACGTATCGATTATTTCTCATCTTTTCCTCATCTGGCCACCTTTGCGTGTGTTCACGCGGATGAACCCGAGAACCTAAAGGCCTTTGCTCGAGAACCTTGGAATTCACAGGGGGATGAATTGCGTTTGGGAACCTTGGCTCCCACGCAGAACGTACTGACGCCGGCCGCTTGCTATCACGTGTATTTAGACCACGCGGGTTCGCGCCTCGAAGCTCCTTTGTATGTGACATTGTGCGCCAAGTGTTTTCGACGAGAAACGCATTATCAGCCTCTGCGTCGTCAGTGGGCTTTCAATATGCGTGAGGTTGTGTGTCTTGGAAAACCGGAGGAAGTAAAGGCATTTTTGGCGCGGCATCGCATGGTGATGCAACGCTTGGCTTCCCACTTGGACCTTGCCTGCGAATTTGAACACGCGACGGACCCATTTTTTAATCCGGGGGCGAGTGGCAAGCATCTGATGCAACGGGTGGATCCCGTCAAAGAAGAGTTGGTTTTTTCTCACTCGCTCGCCATCGGTTCTTTGAATTACCATCGCAGTACGTTCGGTGAGGCCTTCGAGATACAGAGGGATGGAGAGCCTGTGCATACCGGGTGTGTGGCGTTTGGTATGGAACGTTGGCTGTTTGCGTTGGTGAGCGTTCACGGGGTCTTGGAGGCTCGAAAACGAGTGTCAGGTTGGCTTTCAACTCCGCATCAGGTGATGGAGGGTTTGGCGCATTGAAGCGAACGCTGATTACCGGAGGCGGGGGGCATATCGGCCTCGCGGTGGCGAGGCGCTTGGTCGCTGAAGAACGACCCGTGTGCTTATTTCTGCACGCCCAGAGTCGAGAAGAGGCCGAAGAAAAGCAGGCGTGTCTTGAGCCCCTCTTTGATGGGCACCGCGGCCTGGTTGCGTTTGCCGCGGGCACGATGCGTGCCGAGGACCCTTTTTCCGCTGTCAATTCTCAGGACATTAGCGAAGTACTGCATACCGCCTCCATCATTCGCTTCAACGTGGAAGCGGAGGATGCTGATGCGGTCAATGTGGCAGGGGCCCGGAAGGCCTTGGCTTTTGCCCGCCAGTGTAAGTATTTGGAAGGGTTTTCGCTGGTGAGTTCACTCTATGCGACGGGGCTTGCCGCGGGTGGGATTCCTGAGGCATTGTTGCCGGATTCACCTGGGTTTGCGAACCATTATGAGCGCTCGAAATGGGAGGCTGAGACCTTACTGGCGACGGCACAGGACGTGCCGTGGCGAATTTTTCGGGTCGCCACCATTATGGCGGATGACGACAGTGGGATATATAGTCAAACCAATGCCGTGCACAACACCATCCGCTTGTTGTATTACGGCCTTATCTCGGTCATTCCGGGCTTGCCCGAGACTCCCCTGTATATGGTCACGCGTGACTTTGTAGTCGCTGCCATCACAGGACTGATGCGTCGTCCTGCTCATCAACGCGTTTATCACGTGGCCCATCCGTGGGCGTGCAATCCGACCTTGGAAACGCTTCTTGACATTGCCTTTGAAGAATTCGGAGAAGACCCTGGGTTTAAACGCCGCCGCGTGTTGCGCCCGTTGTATACGGACTTGGATGCTTTTCAGGCATTGGCCTCTGGAATGGCAGGCTATCAGAGCAGCGTGATCGCGCAAGCCCTGGCCACTCTGACTCCTTTTGCTCCGCAACTTTTTATTACCAAGGATTTTGAGACGCACTGGCTTCGTCAGGACTGGCCGGAGTATACGCCGATGGCGGGGGCTGCGGTGGCGCGTGCGGTGGTGCGCCAAGGTTTGGCTTCTCGTTTTGGCAAGGCGCCGTCGCAACAGGAGGTGGCTGGATGAATTTATCTGAAAACGAACGCTGGCTGCTGAGCTTTTATCGGATGTCTGAAATCAGCGGGTCACTGTTTTTTGGGCGCTTGGCGAGAACGTTGCCTTCCGGCCCGGTGCAAATGGATATGACGCGCCATTTTGCGGATGAGGCCCAGCATGCGCGATATTGGACGGATTGCCTGGACCGTCTGGGTGCTTCACCTTTGCGTTTGCCAAACTCGTACCAAGACCAGTACATCAATGCGGCGGGAATGCCTGTCAATTTGATGGAGGTCTTGGCACTCACGCAGGTTTTTGAGAGACGGGTGGTGCGCCAATATGTGAAACACATGGGCGCACCGGGTTTGAATCCGGTCATCAAAGAGACGCTTGAGAAGATCATTGACGAGGAAAAATGGCATCTGGAATGGATTGGACAGGCCTTGGTTGAGTTGGAGCCGAAGTATGGGCAAGCGCGTATTCAACAGGCATTAGACCGGTTTAGCGCCGCTGATTTGGCCGTTTATGCAGCAACGGCGAAAGAGCATGAGGAGCGGGTTGACGCGTTGTCGTTGCGATTGTCGCATTGAACGATGGGAGAGGACGAGCGGATGTCTTTAGATTTGAAAGAAACCTTAGCACGGATGTTGCAGTTGGACGTCGCCAAGGTGCAGCCTGATGTGTTGTTGAAGGATCTGGTGACAGAGTCGTTTATTTTGATTGAACTGGTGATTAGCCTGCAGGAAGAACTGGACATCGTGTTGTTGCACGAAGAATTTGAAAGCGTGCGCAC
>JAYKIL010000016.1:0-19305 GCA_035284745.1 Candidatus Sericytochromatia bacterium
TCACCCGAGGCAAACCCCAAAGGCTCCCCCGGAGACCCAAAACCCAGGCCGCCATCTCCAAAGGCGGGCGCACCGGCCGAGAAATCGGGAAATGACGGATAAGCATCCGGTTCACCGAGTGATGCAAACGGGGAGCCTGCGGCATCCGGGGGTGCTTGATACAGCGCTAAAAGGTCGTCCAAACTCGCATCTGCACCAGGTAGGCCGGCATTTTCGTCTGAGCCAACCCCCCACAGTTCATCTGTCGGTGCGCCGGTTCCATGCTCCGGGCCCTGTTCTAATGGGAACTCCAAGCCAGCCTCCAGTATCGCCGCTGCTTCGTTTGACCGTCACAAGGGTGGGAACACCCCGCCCCATTAAACCATCATAAGTTATGTTAGCAAGGCCACGAAGTGATGTCGGTCAATCTTCACCAATGCGCAAAACGGCCATGAAAGCTTCTTGGGGAACTTCCACCCGACCCACCTGCTTCATCCTCTTTTTACCCTCTTTCTGTTTCTCAAGCAACTTTCGTTTTCTCGAAATATCACCGCCATAACATTTCGCCAAAACGTTCTTACGCATCGCACTGATGGTCTCTCGCGCGATAATTTTAGAGCCTATCGCTGCTTGAATGGGCACCTCAAATTGCTGCCGTGGAATGAGTTCACGTAACTTTTCAGCCAATTGCCGCCCCACATACGCCGCCTTGTCTCGATGCACAATGGTAGACAAGGCATCAACGGCCTCTCCCGCCAACAGGACGTCCAACTTTACCAATTGACTTTGACGCATTCCAACCAATTCATAATCTAAACTGGCATACCCCCGGGTTCGGCTTTTCAACTGGTCAAAATAGTCAGTAATCAGTTCTGCCAACGGGAGTTCATAAGTCAACAGCGAGCGGGTTTTATCGATATACTCCATATTCTTGAAGATTCCACGACGGCTTTGCGTTAACTCCATAATTGCGCCCACGTAATCAGCAGGTGTAATCACCGAAAGTTTCACATAAGGTTCTTCTGTTATTTGAATTTGTCCTGGATTCGGCCAATTTACGGGGTTATCCACCATCACCACTTCATCGTTGGTCTTGGTGACGCGATATTCAACCGAGGGTGCCGTCGTGATGAGGGACAAATTATATTCACGCTCAAGCCGCTCTTGAATAATTTCCATATGAAGCAGGCCTAGAAAACCACAGCGAAACCCAAACCCCAGCGCCACAGAAGTTTCAGGCTGCCAGTGCAAACTGGCATCGTTTAAAGACAGTTTTTCAAGAGCCTCCCGCATTTCAGGATATTCATCTGCTGAAGTCGGATACAAACCGCAAAAAACCATCGGGATGGCTTGTTTATAACCAGGCCACGCTTCCGCCGCCGGAGATTCCACGCGCGTAATTGTATCCCCCACGCGCGCATCGCCCATGCTCTTGATACTCGCCGCTAAATAGCCGACTTCACCCACTCCCAGCGACTGTACGGGCGTTTGTTTCGGTCGCATGACGCCCAGTTCCGTCACCTCATATTCTTTACCGGTGGCCATAAAACGAACTTTGTCTCCGACGCGCAAAGTTCCGTTCATGACCCGGAAAAAGATCACCACCCCCCGATAACTGTCATAAAAAGAGTCAAATATTAACGCCTGAAGGGGTTTGTTCTCTTCACCCCTGGGTGGCGGGACGTGCTGAACAACAGCCTCCAAAATATCAGCAATCCCAATTCCTTCCTTGGCTGAAGCCAAAACAGCCATATCAGGATCCAGGCCAATGACATCAGCGACTTCAGCCTTCACGCGCTCAGGCTCTGCCGAAGGAAGGTCAATCTTATTGATGACTGGCACAATTTCTAAGTTGTTATCAACCGCCAAATACACATTTGCAAGCGTCTGAGCTTCTACGCCCTGGGTGGCATCAACCACCAGAAGAGCGCCTTCACAGGCTGCCAAACTACGAGAGACTTCGTAGTTAAAATCAACGTGCCCTGGCGTGTCGATCAAATTCAGGACGTAATGCTCGCCATCTTGCGCCTTGTAGTCCAATCGTACGGCCTGGGCCTTAATGGTGATTCCACGCTCACGCTCGATATCCATCGAATCCAATAATTGCGCTTCCATTTCACGCGCTGACACGGTTCCTGTGTATTCCAACAAGCGATCCGCCAAGGTGGACTTTCCGTGATCGATATGAGCAATAATCGAAAAATTTCGAATGCGGGTTGGATCGAGCGAAGGCATAAAGATAAATTCGATTCCAAAATGGTGAGTGTACAGCCACCCACCGAAATAGACGGCTCGCCATTATATCAGGCTTTAAGGTCGAGACTGGACTTGACCTTTACAAACTGTAAACAGGGCCGCTGAGTGCAACCATTCTGCAGAAAAATCACTGAGGTGAGTGGTTGTCACAAGGGTTTGCACCTCTTCACCCATGGCTTCCAACAAAGCATTTTGTCGCCGGATATCGAGTTCCGCCAATACATCATCAAGCAACAATAAGGGGGCTTCAGACGTTACTTCTTTTATATAGTCCAATTCAGCCAACTTTAAGGCCAATACTACGGTCCTTTGCTGTCCCTGTGAACCAAAAAATTTGGCGGGTCGACCGTCCAAAAGAAGTTCAAAATCATCTCGGTGAGGACCGTTCAATGTCTGACCCCTCGAAATTTCTTGACGTCTGCTCTGCTGAATGGTTTGGCGCAATGCCTCTTCGTCATTCTCTTGATGACCCAGCAGCGACCAGGCCGGCAGATACCGCAGTTCAATCTGCTCCGAATCCTTCGCGATGGCCGCGTGCCGCGCTTTAACAAAAGGCACCAATGATGAAATCAATGCCTCACGCCTGCGCCAAATAGCCAGTGCCAAAGGAATGAACTGCTCATCGTAGACCTCTAAGACGTCTTGACTGCCACGTCCTTCCTGGATCGCCCGTAAAAGATGATTCCGTTGCCCCATGACACGTTGATAATCTTGTAAATATTGGTGGAAAGCCCCGGAAACCTGAACCAAAATGGTGTCGATGAATTCTCTCCGTTCAGCCGGTCCCCCTTTGACCAGCATCAAATCTTCGGCCCGGAAAAGAACCACCAAAAGCTTACCCAACACATCAACCAGGCGTTTCTGCGCCAAACCATTCAAACGACATGCGCGACGACCGCGCGTGCGCAACATCATGTCCAGCCCCAGTTCCCCCACTTCACGATGGATCCGAGCCCTTATAATGGCGTGCTCGGCACCCCAGCGGACCAAGTCTTGGTCTTTACTGACCGTCGCGCTTTTCCCCGTCGCAAGGAGGCCGATGGCCTCCAGAATGTTGGTTTTTCCTTGGGCATTGTCTCCAAGCAAAACCACTTTTCGGTGGGACAATTCCAAATGAAGTGATTGATAATTGCGATAGTCGGTCAGTTCAAGGTGATGCAGAAACATAGCTGGGCATCACACACAGGAACCTAACCCCGATTCACCGGCATCAACAAACAAATTTGCGTGTCAGCCTCTAATGGCCGCAGCAAAACAGGCAGCAGCGGGGCATTCATACTGAGGCGCACCGTTTCTGCATCCATATGCTTCAGCGCATCAATGACATAGTTGGCATTGAAAGAAATAACCAACGGCTCTCCCGCGTAGGAAATCGGCAAAACTTCATCAGACTCGCCCATTTCAGAGGCTGCTGCCAACAATTTCAGTTCACCCGCGTTGAATTCAAGCTTGATGGTATGCGCCTCGCGATCAACCGCCATCACGCTCACGCGTTCAACGGCCGCAAGGAAGCTTGCTCTGTCGATGACAGCTTCCCGCTCAAAACTGGTTGGAATAATCTGACGATAATTGGGATAGGTCCCATCTACCAAACGACTGGTCATGTAGCGATCGGGAAGTTGAAAAAGAACTTGGTTGTGTGCAGCGCGAATGGACATTGGCGCCGCTCCAACCAAAGACAGCTGTCGCGAAAGCTCATCAAGTGTTCGCTTGGGAATCACCAGCGCCAATTTGGCATCAGAATCGGCCAAGGGGGTTTGCTGCCACGCCAGGCGAAATCCATCGGTGGCGGCTAACTCAAGTTTGCCTTCACTCAACTCCGTCAAAATACCCGAGATAACGGCTTTGTCCTCACCTGCCGCCGCATACAGCGTTTGCTTTACGCAGCGGACCAATTCGGTTGAGACGAGCCCCACAGGAGGCGCATCTTCACTGGGTATCGGCAGTTCGGGGAATTCCTGCGCCGGCATTCCGCGCAACGTAAATTTGGCCCGCTGACAGCGCAAAGTAAGCGCGGATAAATCATCTCCCGTACGCATGTCCACATCCGCCGCAGGCAGTTTTGAAACAATGTCTGCCAACGTTTTCGCAGACAGAGCAATGGCCCCTGATTCACGAACATCTGCCTTAATTCGGATTTCGAGCCCAATTTCTAAGTCGGTTGCACACAGGGTAATCCCTCCCCGGGCAGATTCTCCACCCGCATCCCACACTGCAAGTTCAGGGTCGGCCACTAATTTGAGGTGGGACAAAATAGGCAAAGGCCCTCGCGCTGAAACAGCACGGGAAACGGCTTGAATTCCTTTGGCGAGTTGTTCTCGGGACACTACGATGTGCATAAGTTTTTAAGCCTGTTTGGTATGGTCATCAAGACACGGGAGTTGGCACAGCATACCACCGCAAGGAATCGCCGTAAATCATTCTGTATTCTGGATCTTGCGGATTTGGGACAACCATTGGGTTTGCTCCATCCATCCCCAGGTTGTCCCAAGGTTTTCCACCATGGCATGCCGACTTATCCACCAAGTTATTCACAACGGTCTTTTTGCTTGTTTAAATTAAACGCTCATTAAAAAAAGACCTAATAAATTAAATTTTTTTATGAGTAGTAGTAGGGCCTGTGGAAAACGTTGAAAACTGTTTCTATTACGCATGAAAGCAGGATTTTTTCCTGTGGATAATTTCTTGATAATTTAAGATCTTTTCCCGAAGTGGTTTGTGTGACTCAGGCTTTCCCCACGTTGTCCACGCCTAAAAAGCGCAGTTATCCACCAAGTTATCCACATTTGTGTTCACGGCGGCTGGTATTTTTAAAAATCATTCTCTCTAGTCAGTGATGGCAGGGGTTTCAGGGTTTTTCAGGTGTTTTTTAACAGGTGGAAAGGTGATCAGGGTTACAAATTTTGAAGATTTTATGCGGGGCTTCCCCCTGTTTTCCACGCCTTTTTGACCAGTTATCCACTGAGTTATCCACAATCTGCGAAGAAGCAGATTGAGCCCGCGCGGTTCATTTTTTCCACGCGGGGTTCAATTTAACAATTATTAAAGAGTGGGTGGCCTTAACCTTTGAGGCGTTGCTGCAGAAATTGCAGATCCGATGCCAATTGGGTATCGCGGCCAAGCTGGGTTTTTATTTTTTCAATCGCGTGCATCACGGTGGTGTGATCACGCCCTCCAAAGCGACTTCCAATGACATTGAGGCTTTGGTCTGTCAGTTCGCGTGCCAGGTACATGGCCATTTGTCTCGCCAGGCTGATCTCTTTGGTTCGCCGTGAACCAACCAGATCTGTCACTTCTAGGTGATAGTGAGCCGCCACCACTTCATTGATCGTGGGAATGCTAATTTGGCGTAGAGGGGCAATGGTTCCTAAAGCTTTTTGCGCCAGTTGAATGTTGAGCGTTTCATTCGACAAACTGGCATACGCCATCACTCGAATGAATGCGCCTTCGAGTTCGCGGACATTTTTAGGATAGGCCGTCGCAATATAGTTCAAGACGTCATCCGGCGCTTGAATGGCATCCATGTCAGCTTTTTTCTTGAGAATGGCGATGCGGGTTTCAAGATCGGGTGTCTGAATGTCTGTAATGAGTCCCCATTCAAAGCGATTGCGCAAACGATCGGTGAGTGCTGCGATCTCTTTTGGGGGCCGATCCGAACTGATAACAATCTGTTTGCCCGCTTCATGCAGTGCGTTGAATGTGTGAAAAAACTCTTCCTGGGTGGCTTCTTTGCCCTCCATAAACTGAATGTCGTCCACCAACAGGAGATCAATTTGCCGATAACGATTCTTGAAGTCCATCATTCGGTCTTCTTTAATCGCATTGATGAGTTCATTGGTGAATTTTTCACTGGAGAGATAGGCCACTTTCATTTCAGGATGCTTTGAAAGTAAATGGTGCGCGATGGCATGCATGAGATGGGTTTTACCTAGCCCGACATCGCCATAAATGAACAACGGGTTGTAAGCCCTTGCAGGGCTCTCTGCAACCGCCATGGCGGCGGCATGGGCAAAGTGACTGTGGGAGCCGATGACAAAGGTGGAAAACGTATATTTGCTGTTGAGTATTCCGACCGTGGGGCCCGCATTGACCGTTTTGGGAACGCGTGAAATGAGTTCGCCCGATGTGTTTGACAGGAGATCAGGGGGCTCAGGCCGCTGGGTTGTGTCATTCAGGGGGATGGTGAATTCGACGTCGTAATTTTTCCCATCAAGCTCTCGTAAGATGTTTTGAATCAAAAGGTCGTGTTGATGCTTGCGCATCTGATCCCGCATAAACCGGTTTGGAACCTCGACCAGTGCTTGACCCGATTCCAGCGCAACCAACTTCGACGGTTCAAACATCGTTTTGTAACCAGGGGTTGGACCCAGTTGAGCTTGAATGCGCAGCAAGGCTGCCTGCCACAGTTCTTCAACCGACATGTATGGAATCCGATATTCAAACAAAGACGTGCGCCGCACAGGTCGCGGTTCCGTCAGGGACAATGAAAAGAAGACTCAGCGGCGGATTGATCGCAGCCAGATTGGTGTGGTAAACTCCTAATCTTAGCCGGATCATAAGCGGCAGTTTGCCGTCTTCCGCGCCAGTCTGTTCATCGTAGCAGCTTGCCCCGGGTCGATCCAGCGTACTGATCTTGAACCGATTTTAATCCCTGGCGCGTTGCCGTTTGCTGGCCTCCCGCCACGAAAGGCAGGTGAAATTCGCTATGAAGATGACTTTTCAGCCCAAAAAGCGCCAACGTAAAAAGGTGCACGGCTTCCGTTCGCGCATGGCCACCCCGGGTGGACGCAATGTGCTGCGTCGCCGTCGTGCTAAAGGCCGCAAGCGTTTGACCGTCTAAACAAAGTAACGGTGATGTTGCCTGCCCTCGATCGGTTGCGCAAAAACAAGCTATTTAAGCAATGTTTTTCGCGGGGCCGTTCGTATGGCGGGCCTTATTTTTTATTAAAGGTGCAACGTTTACCACACGCTCTGGTCGTGCGAGAAATAGGTTTTAGTGTCTCGCGAAAAGTGGGCTCTGCTGTTCAACGTAATCGAGTGAAGCGCCAGTTGCGCGCGATCGTGAGAGGGTTGCTTCACCGGTTGGTATTTGGTTACCGGGTGGTGATTGTTTTACGTCCTGCCTCCGCCGCGGCGAGCTACGCTGATTTGATGGCAGCATTTCTTCAACAGGCCGAGAGTGCGGGTTTGATGTTGCAAACGGTTCAGAAATCAAAAACGCCTGAACACTCAATCTCTTCGGTGGATGGTGTATAATGAGGCGCCCATGAGCCGTTCTTGGGCCGTGAGTGTCGCTGTAAAGCTTATTCGCGGTTATCAGTTAATCAGCCGGCTGTGGCCTCGGGTGTGTAGATTTCATCCGACGTGCTCACAGTTTGCGAAAGAAGCGCTGGAACGGCACGGTTTTTTCCGGGGGTTGTGGTTGTCGATGGCCCGAATCAGCCGTTGTCATCCTTTTCATCCGGGTGGTATTGACCCTGTTCCGTGATAAGTCAGTGGTGTGGGCGAACCCATCGCAAAGCCCCACGCTGATGAGGACTATAAACTTCCATGTTCGATTATTTGGTCAACGGCGTAATGATGCCCGTTTTGGTGAAGTTTCATGACATCTCTGGCAGCTATGGTTTTGCCATAATTATGCTCACCGTGCTGGTGAGGTTGCTAATTTTTCCCTTGTCGGCGAAGCAGTATCGCAGCATGAAAGAAATGCAAGAACTGCAGCCCATGCTGAAACAAATTCAAGCCAAATACAAAGACAACCCACAAGAACTCAATCAGGCCATGATGGCCTTTTATCAGGAGCATAAAGTGAATCCCTTTGGGGGTTGCTTACCGCTGTTGATACAAATGCCTTTTTTGATTGCGCTCTACAGTGTTTTGATTTCCGAGTCGTTTGCTCAGCGCGTGGGACATCAGGGTTGGTTATTCATTCATGACTTGACGCGCGTTGGGTTTTATCCGCTGTGGCATCCCCCCTTAGATCCTTATGTAGGGTTTTTTCACTACCTGACCGAAGGGGCTTTGTATTGGGACAACGTAGGGATGATTGCCCTTTTTGGAATTACGACCTACGTCACCCAGTTGATGATGATGACCGATCCCAATGATCCGATGCAGCGTCAAATGCTGAATACGATGCCTCTGGTCATCACCGTCATGTTTTTGCTCATTCCGCTGCCGGCTGGCGTTTTGTTGTACACCGTATTTTCTAACTTCTTCACGATGGGACAATACCTGGTGTTGAAGAATAGATACGGTGTTGCGAAACCGGCAGGTGCGGTGGCCTCGGCAGCCACGATCGATATTCCCGCAACGCCGGTTAAAGCCAGAGATAGCCACGCGGTCTCTAAGAATAAGGAGAGAAAGAATGGAATTCACTGAAGAAGCGGTTGAAGTGTCTCAAGAAACCATTCTTGACGCCGCGCTTGATTTTTTGGCCGAATTGGTTGGCGCGATGGATCTCGCCGCTGACATTGCGATTGTGAGTGAGACAGACGAGCAGATCACCATCCGGATCGATTCTGATGAAGATGCGGGGGTTCTGATTGGACGCAAAGGCCAAACGTTACAATCCGTCCAATATCTACTGAACGTTCTTTTCGGCACACGGCTTGACCGTCGTATAAATGTTGATGTGGGAGATTATCGGGCGCGGCACGAAGAAAAATTGCTGGAAGACGCCCATGCCGCGGCTGAGCGGGTTTTGGAAAGCGGCAAACGGTTCGCCTTGGAACCCATGACCCCTGCGGATCGCCGGACGGTGCACCACCTGATTTCTGAGCAATATCCTGATCTCCAAACGTATTCTACAGGCGAAGAACCGACACGCCGTATTGTCATTGAGCCCAAGGGGGCTACGGGTCCTCGCCCAGGAGAGATTGGTCGCTGGGGAGGCGGACGCAGCCGCGATCCTCGAAATTTCGATGGGCGCCGGGGCGGTGCCTACCATTCACGCCGTCCGCGATAAACACCACAATGTACGGCAAACGACCCCTGCCTTAAGGCAGGGGTCGCGCTTTATATACACGTGCGATGGCACGAAAACTCATTGAGGGGAAAAGAACCCCGTTTTTGATTCTATTTACTGGGCGATGATGCGGTTCGCGAGCGCTTTCAAGGTTTGTCCTA
This sequence comes from Candidatus Sericytochromatia bacterium, assembly GCA_035284745.1. GTDB lineage: Bacteria > Cyanobacteriota > Sericytochromatia > S15B-MN24 > JAQBPE01 > JAYKJB01. Next base: position 9,364 of record JAYKIL010000016.1, read on the forward strand.
CGCCCTGGGTGGACTCCAAAACCTCCCGGTGCATCGCTTTGTAGGCTTGATCGTGTCGCGACCAAGCATTCTGCCAACGGGTGGTCAAACCTCCTTGCGCAACGAATGTCCGTGCCTTTTGTCCGGCCCTGTAGGTGGCCTCGGTGGCTCTGCGGGTGGCCCGGCCTGCTTCGTAGGCTGCTGTTCCTAAGAGCGTGATGTCCGCCGCCAGGACTCGAATGGCCTCGGGTGTTTTGGACGGCGGGGCAGATACCTTGACCGGGGGCTTGGTTGCGATGGGTTTTGTGGCAATCGGTTTGGCCACTGGCGGGGTGATTGGCTTTACGGCAGGCCCCGTTTTGCCCACGGCTTCTTTTACTTTGCGGGTGACGCGTCCGGCTGCTGCGGCCTTGCCCAGTTGGGCCCGGGTGGCAGGGCGCAGGCCGTTGGTTAGGGCGGTGACAAGGTCGGCGCTGACTTTTTGATCCGCGAGCAGGGCGCTGATGTGGGCATTTGCAAGCTTAAGCGCTTCTGTTTGCTTGAGGCCTTTTTTCAGACCTTGTTGAAAAACTAAGTCACCCGCAGTGAGGGCTTTTTGAGTGGCTACGGTGGAGAGACCGGCAGCCTTGGCTAGGGCCGCTGCTTTTTTGGTGAGTACTGGAGGGGCCATCAGCGCTTTGGATGCAGCTTGTGTGACTGCGCGTTGAGTGGTTTTTTTGACGCTCTGCGTTGCAATGGAATCTGCTACAACCTTTATGGCCGTCTCGCCACCTTTTTTGACGGCTTGGCTGGTAGAGCGTTGTGCTTTTTGCGTCAGGGCCTGGCTGACTACAGCACTGGCTTTTCGAGCGATCGTCATTGATATAGTACTCCTTACACACCGACACACACAGGTCGTTCACCGTTGACCTGCACTGGTTATCAATGGCAAGGGTTCCGCCCGGGTTCCCATTGTGTGGGTTAAACGTTGTAATTACGTTAAGATGCTGTAATTAATAGATTTATGGGGCCCCGATACCAGACGGGTCCAGTTTCAGATCGCTTGGATCGTCACCATTCCAAGGATATCCATTCCGCTGATTCGAACCATTGTGATTTTTTGTTTGCCCAGGCTGATCTCGGAGCCTTGTATTCTCGGCATCGCCGGCCACAAACAGGCTGTAAACGGCGCCTGAGATGACACCAAAAAAGGCCGCTTCAAGAACCCACTGCAGCCCGTCCCACCCGCTGGGTGTTTTAGGCCGTGGAAGAAAAAACCAGCTGGCAAAGGCCGAACCGAACGTGACCGGGTAAGTGAGAAGGCCAAGCCCGATGCCGCGAACCGGATCCCCCGCATAGATGTGCCCAGCTCCCACGGCGACCGGAAGGCCAAAGACCCCCCCAAAGGTTGCGATCGCGGGGTGGATAGTGGCCCCTAAGCCGATTGCCACGGGCAGGACGAAATAGGTGCTGCCCAAGGTGATGAGGCCAGCGTGGATTGAGGGCCCGGGGGTCTCTTCTTCGCTTCTATCCGCCGGCACAGCATGATTGTTTTTTGTCAGAACCGGGGTGTTTCCGGCAAAAACAGGCTGGGCGAGCATCGCGCACAAAAGGAGCGCCGAGCCAACTGTGCGCAATGGATGCACGGATACCACTTTCTTAAGGAGACGAATGGGCCGAGCGCCAAATGCCTGTAGATGACAGTTTTCAGGCGGGAACGTAGACGCCCAGCACATAATTGTTGCCTGGTGGAAAATTACCGGCACCACCGTATCCCATTTCGCCGCCGTTGGCAAACCAGCCTTTGCCGGTTGCCACCGCAATATCACCGGCGGTGGGATGGGCTGTGCCGGGGGTTCCTGCCCGCACGACCACGATGGCACCGGGTGGGGCGTCATATGGGTTGTCGATGTCCAAGCGTTTGAGCCCATACTTGCCGGGGTCGGGATTCACGAGTTCAGAAAAATTACGGGCTTCCATACCCGATAAGCGGGCGTCCGGGAAGTTACCATATCGCACCCCTGAATATTCCAACCAATCCGCCACATGTTTGTAGCACATCCCGTCAGGCCCTTTGCCTTGGGAGCGCTGAACGGCCAATTGGGCTAAACTGGCCATTTGTGCTTCTTGTGAGTCACCCAGAGGGATGTTTGGGTTGTAGGTTTGACCGGGTTCAGGCTTGGGGCGCCAGGCTCTTTCTGCAACCCCTTGGGACATCATCGTCGTAAAGGTGTTGCGCTGTGCTTCGGGGACGAGTGCGGCAATGGCTTCTTTTTGAAACGCTGGCATGTTCGCCATTTGATCTGGTGTGATGGCCCGGCCATTCGATGCCCACACAGGCACGCCGGACGGGTCTAATTTATAAAGCCGGCCTTGGGCGTCCGGCTTATGGCCGAAATTTAATTCCACCTTTGAGTCAGGTCCGCCCCAGGTCTTTCCCGTGTCGGGCGCGGGTCGGTTTGCCTCGAGGGTGATCGCCGTTGCAGGGCCTTGTGGTTTTAATCCGACTTGATCGGTGTTATTGGCTTGGGCTGTTGAGACAGGCGGCGCATGGGGCACATCAATCGGGGGGGTTCCCGTTGGCAAAGGGGGCAAGGAATTTAGGCCAAGTTGTGTGTTGTTGGTGGGGTTCACCATGATGCGGATCCTCCTGCTCGGTACGTTGTTAGCATACCCATTCCTTGGGTTCTCGCGGGCGGGGTTGGCCTGATTGGCGTTCGCCCATTTAGAAACCTGCGAGAGGCATATGATTCCGTTCAGTTCCGCGGCAGTTCCCAATGGGCTTGAGCAAGCTTATTTTTTGTTTAAGCCAGTGCTGGTGCCGCTTTCAACCGGTTAAATAAACCCAAATTATCATCCTGGCTTAAGAAGAAATTAATAAAAAAACGTGTGTCTTGAAACTCTCAGGGAACTCGGGGTTGCGATAGCTTAGGTATCCCGGAAAAGTGTGTGTCCCGGAGGTTGTCTGCAATGGGTATCAGTGCAAAAATTGTTTCCCACGGTCAAAAAAGTTTGCGCCAGGTAGTGACCCAAGCATCTGGTTCACAAGCCACTGCGGCGGTGGTGCGCAAGGCGCCTTTGATGCTCCCTCCGGCGGCTTCTGTTCGCGAGGTGGGCCGAGGGGTTCGCTGGTTGGATCAGGGGTGGACACGTCATGAAAATATGATGCGTCGTCTTGCGCCTGCTGCTCAAAAAATTGGAGATGAGGCGGGTGTTTCGGCCGCGGGGTCCGCGTTGCAAAAGTTTCATCAACGGAACATTGCGCGACACAATGCTGCGGTAATGCAGGCGGGAAGGCGCCTCGAGACTTTTTCGAATGGCCCGATTGTGCGTGCGGCGAGTCGTGATCTTGGTCGAACGGCCCGAGCGTTGGACGGGCCTGTGAAGGCGACCGGGGGCGTGTTAGAGTTCATCTATTATTTTATGCCGTTTCGCCCCGTCTTTGATCGCCTATCCATTTTGAATAACATTGAAGACGTGTGGGAGCTTTTGAAAAAGGATCCAAACAGCGTGCGTCGCTGGGTGCGTGATCTCGGCCAAAAGTTGCCCACTTTTTAGGACACTTTATGGCCGACTATACTTTTAGTGCGCCCGAAAGAAAGGCTGTGTACAGGGCCATTCGCGAGCGCCGTGACGTGAGGGCTTTTCGGCCAGAGCCCATCCCAGAAGATGTTTTTTGGCGATTGCTTGAAGCGGCTCACCAGGCTCCCTCGGTGGGCCGGATGCAGCCGTGGAATTTCGTCAGAATTACCGATCCAGCCCTGAAGCAAGGTGTTTACAACCATTTTCGCGATATCAATGATCGGGCCGCCACCTTACACGGGGGCGATCGGCAAGCAACTTATCAGGCGTTGAAATTACAGGGCATTTTGGATGCGCCGCTCAATCTTCTGGTGACCTGTGATCGCACCCGGGGAGGCCCTCATGTTCTGGGGCGCACGACGATGCCGGAGATGGATGCCTACAGTACGTGTCTGGCGGTTCAGAATTTGTGGCTTGCTGCCCGGGCAGAAGGTCTGGGGGTTGGTTGGATGAGCCTGATGGAGCCAGAGGTTATTCAGGCCTTTTTTGGCCTGCCGTCTGAGGTGATCCCCATTGCGTACTTGTGTTTGGGATTTCCGGTCGATTTGCCTCCTGATCCGCTGCTGGGGCGGGTGGGTTGGCGTGATGGCTTGGAACTGGCAGATTTGATTTTTCAAGATCGATGGGGCGTGACGTGGCAAGGGCCTGAAGGCTACGACGCTTTGGTGGCGAAATCAACACCATCCGTCACGGCGGTGATGACGCCTCGCCAGGCGGTTCGGCTCGAAGAAAAGGCGCCTTCGCTGTCGGAAACCGCGGCGCAAGATAGTTTACGTGACCGTTTTGCGCGTTTGCCGACCCCGCCGGGTGCCTTGGGGGCCCTGGAAAAGTGGTTGATGCGCCTCGCGCAGATTCAAAACTCTGCGCGACCCCGGCTTGAGCGCCCGTGGATTGTTGTTTTTGCGGGAGACCATGGGATTGCAAAAAGCCGGTTGGTGAGCGCTTACCAACCGGAGGCCACCGCGTTGATGGTCTACAGGTTTCTCAGCGGGGGTGGTGTGGTGAATTCCTTGGCCCGCGATTCGGGGGCAGGTCTGGTTGTCGCAGATTTGGGCGTTGATCATGACTTTGGTGATGCGACCGCTTTATTTTCTGCCAAAGTGCGTCGTGGCACCCGGGATATGACGGTTGAGCCGGCGATGACTGACACTGAATTTGAGGCAGCGCGGGCCAGTGGCTACGAACTGATTATGGGGCTTGAGCAGCCAGATATGCTGCTGTTGGGTGAGCTTGGCATAGGCAATACGACGGCGGCATCGGCCGTATTGGCAGGTTTTTTGGGATTGACACCTGACGAAGCGACGGGCGCGGGCAGCGGTATTGGACCGGCAGGGCTCACACGCAAGCAAATGGCGATTGGAGATGCGTTGCGCCTCCACGGTGAGCACGCTTTGGGGGATGCCAATGAAAGCTTGCGGCGCTTGGGGGGCTATGAAATCGTAGCCTTGGTCGGGGCGATGGAGGCCGCTGCTGTGCGTCAGCTGCCTGTGTTGCTTGATGGCTTTATTGTTGGGGTTGCCGCATTGATGGCCGTGAAGCGTAATCCTGCGGTGCAGGCCATTCTGTTGGCCGCGACGCGTTCAGCAGAACCGGCCCATGCCCGGGTGCTGATGGAACTTGGTTTGGACGCGATGTTGGATTGGGGGCTGCGCTTAGGCGAGGCCAGTGCGGCGGCTTTGGCCCTCGGGCCCCTGCAAGCGGGATGTCGCTTGTTGGCAGAAGTGGCAACCTATGAAGAGGCCAATGTCGATGAACCCCTCGCGAGCGGGGGCCGCCTGTGAATACCCTCGAAGAAACTTCACAACCAACCCCGCGATCACCCAAGTTTGCGTTTCGACAGTGGCGGTTGGTCCGCGTGGCCTTTATTTTTCTCACGCGCGTCCCCGTCAAGGTGTCCGGTGATATTGCTCCTGCGGACATTGCGGCGGCGAGTCGTTATTATCCTTTGGTTGGGGCAGGGGTGGGCCTGGTCCTTGCGTATTTGTTGTTATTAGCGCTGCAGTTTTTCCCGCCCCTTTTGGCGGCCACTTTGGCGGCATTGGGAGCAGCGGTGCTGACGGGCGCCTTTCACGAAGATGCCTTGGGAGATGTGGCAGACGCCTTTGGCGGCGGCTTTACGGTGGCGCGGAAGCTTGAAATTATGAAAGACTCTCGCTTGGGGACCTATGGCGTTTTGGCCCTGGTGGGTGCCTTCCTGGTTAGAATTCAGACGCTGGCTTTGTTGCCGACGGGTTTGTTGTTGGGTGCATTGGTGGCGGTGCACGCTGCCAGCCGGCTGGGCATTGTTTTCATGCTGTGGCGTTCTCCGCGCGCGCGCACAGAGGGTTTGGGAGCTGATACGGCGGGTCTGAGTTGGCGGGAGCCCCTGATTGCAACCTTGCTGGCCTTGGGGGCCGCATTTTTTGGCGTAGGCTGGGAGTTGGGCTTGCTCGTTCTTGCTGCGGCGGCTCTGGCCTCATGGGGGGTGGCGGCATACGCCCGTGCGCAGGTAGGGGGGGTGACCGGTGATGTTCTAGGGGCTGCGCAGCAAGTGGCAGAACTGGTAGCGTTGCTCGTTTTAATCGCCTACTGGGGGCTTGATGGCGCGGGGTTCGCGCTTTGAATCGTCGGATCTTTTTGGTGCGTCACGCGCCGATTGAAGTGGTTTCCCGCGGCTTGATTATTGGTCGCACGGATGTGCCCATTGAACCGTTGCCGGATGCTTTTGTGGGTCCCGCCCCGTGGCCGGCACATGCGCACTGGGTCGTTTCCTCTGCGTTGAGGGCTCAGCAGACGGCCCGTTGGTTGGGCGGTGGCACCTGGCGTGACGATGCCGATTGGTGGGAGCAAGACCACGGACTGTGGGAAGGGAAGACCTGGGGCCATTTGTGGGACACAGAGCCTCTCGCGAGGGAATATCTCGATCAGTTCACACGTGTTCGCCCTCCGAACGGCGAACACCTGGGGGATGTGCGTCGCCGCGCTGTGCGCGCCTTTTCACGCCTGCCAAAAGAAACCGATGCCGTGGTGGTGGCGCATGCGGGTTCGATACGCTGTGTTTTGGCGTGGGCTTTGCAATGGCCGACTCGCCGCGCGCCCTTTTTGGAGGTGGCGCCGTTGTCTTGCAGCGTGTTGCAAGAAAGTTCGGGGGGGTGGCGCCTGTTGCAACTGAATGTGCCGTTGGGAACTGCGCTTTAAGAGCCTAGGGTTGAAGCTGGAGTTCTTGTATTTGGCTTTTGACCAGGTCGATGTAGACCAAGCGGCCGTTGGGTGCAATCGCCAGGCTGGCGGGTCCTTGGGTGTCTCCGGGGCCTCCCGGGGCGCCAGAGCCTGCCAGGGTCTTGAGGTGGCCGTCGCTGGCTAGTTTGCGGATGCGACCCGGGATTTTGGGAAGATTGTCAAGGTTGATTCCTTGGAGTTCTTCGTGCGTCATCGATACTTTGCCTGCGCTGCCCAGTTCGGAGAGGTAAAGGGTGTCGTCTGGTGCCACGGCCAGTCCAGACGGAAGCAGTAAGGACGCCTCCGTCGCCGGTATGTCTTGCTCGGTGGCCGCCTTGCCGTTTGCAACGGATACCAGTGTTTTTGCAAACCCGCTACCCGCGACGATGTGAACAATGTTCTCACGATCCAATTTGAGGACCTGGAGAGAACGGAGATCGGTAAAATACAGATTTCCTCGCTTGTCACAAGCCATGGCTGTAGGGCGATGGAGTCGCACCTCCGTGCCCCGTTTTCCATCGCGTGTGTCATCGTCTGGATGGGCAGAATTTGAAGAACCCACCAGTCGGGTTAATGTGCCATTGGTTTCGATGCGCCAGATACAGTCGGACATCGCCTCTTTACTTTCAAGGGTTGGGTGCTTCATGCTGGCAAAAATCACCCGGCCCTCGGGGTCCACTGTGACAGGTCCAATTTCCTCGAATCGCTGTTCGCGGGCGGGAACAAGGGTTTCAAGAGACGGCAAGATTCCCATTTTCGCACCCTCTAATTTGCCCGCCAGGGTTTCGATTTGGGCTTCTGCCGGGTTTGCGATGTTTCGAATGCGCCGGACGAGACGCGCCGTGGCTTCCATTATTACCAATTCATCGCCGGCGAATGCGATGTTTGAGGGGCCCATCAAGCGATCGGGAAGCGTGCCGTCTGTTGCTATGCCTGCCACACCGCCAGCTATGCGTTCGAGGCGATCGCCATTTAGGCGCCGAATACTGTGGGCGCCATATTCCGAGACGTAAATGTCCCCTTGTTTGTTCACAGCGAGACCCAGGGGGTTGTTCAGCGTCTCGCTCAGGGCGACGATATCTTGCGATCCGCGGTTGCCTGCGATGATAGTGACCTCTTTGGTTTCCGGATTGATGGCTCTCAGCAGCCCGTTATCGTAGTCTGTCACAATGACGCGGCCGTCCGGGGCGAGGGCGAGGCCCGTGGGGGTATTGAATCGTGCGCTTAAGGCTTGGACGCTCCCTTCATCCACGCCTGTTTGACCTTGGCCGGCGAAACGTTCCATGCGTCCGTCAGACCAGATGCGCTCGATGACGTGACGCTCCCGGGCTTCATCGGCCAGGGTCAGCAGGACTGTTTGGTCTGGCATCGCGAGCAAGGTGGCGATGTTGCTCATCTTCTCAGGAATTTGAACATTTAATTTTCGCCAGGCGCCCTGGTGGGGTTGAAAGTACAGCCCCCGAGAACCGTGAATGGCATAGACCCACAGGCCTTCTTGTGTTTCGGCAAAACCAATAAAACGCGTATCGAAGGCCTTGGGGTTGTCGTCCCAGGGCGTGGAATGTATTTGCAAGATTCTGCCCTGTGAATCCACTTTGAAAATACGTGGGGGTTCGAGGTCTGTGCCAAAACGCCCATCTGTGACCCATAGGTTGCCATCCAGAGCCGGGGTGGCGGGGCCAGGGCGATATAACGCGACGGATGTACCCAGGGCCCCTGCTGTCAGGGTTCCCGTGCCTGTTCCAATCAGGGTCTGCATATTGGCGCCGTCAGTACTCACCCGTAAAACTGAGCGCCCACGGTTTGGAACGAGGTAAAGCCAGCCGTTGGCTGCTGAGAAATGCTCGATGTCTGGCGCAAAGAGCCGCTGGTCTTCTTGGACGCAGGGGCCTAAAACAAACCAACGGCGGCCATCGGGATCGATGCGGTAAACCATACCGCTGAATGCTTCACAGACGAACAGGGCGCCATCGGGTGTTGCCGCCACCGCTCGGGGAAGCCGGAGGGCGACGCGACGGGCGCTCAAGCCATCACGACACGAGTCGGTTCCCGCCAGGGGGGCGATGGTATAGCGGACGGTTTCTAGTTTTTCGGCCAAGCCGCTGTTGGCTTGGCTCTCGAGTGATTTTATTTCATTGGTGATGTCGACGCGGGTGAGTTTTTTGAAGTCTGGGGGCGTGGCTAAGGTATTTTTGATGCCTGTTAACGTGTCTTCGGCCAAGTGGTGAGGAAGACGGTTCAAGCGCTCTGCTTTGTCGACCTTGGCATCCAAGCCTGCTATCACATCGTTTTCAAGCCAGGTACACAGCATGCTGGACGCGGCGTTGATGGGGGTTGGATCAGGTCCCGGGTGGTCGGCTGTGCGCAGGCCTGCGAGACCGTAGATGTCGCTGCCCCGTTGGCCGATTGGCACGTAGAAAAAGAGGGCTGCGTTGGCTTTCAGATTACGAAAATAAACGTTGCCGTTGGCGTCTGTTTTGGCCACCAGCAGTTTTTTCGCGTCATCAACGATGAACCTTCCGTCGGCCGTCCTAAGATAAACAGAGATTCCTGCAAAGGGCTTTTCTGGGGAGGAAGCCTGCCGAAGTTTATAAGATGCGCCATCGAGCCCAATGAGGCTGGCGCCATCAAGGCCAATGAGGCTGGAGGGCACAGTGAGTTGTGCTTGTATGCTGGCGCCATCGAGCCCAATGAGGCTGGCGCCATCGAGCCCAATGAGGCTGGCGCCGTCGAGCCCAATGAGGCTGGCGCCGTCGAGCCCAATGAGGCTGGCGCCGTCGAGCCCAACCAGACTGGCCGTGTTGAGACCCGTGCGATTTTCTTGTGGTGATGGTTTGGAGCGCAAGATGCCCGGCTTGTCTTTGGGCGGGGCGAAAACGGGGGCTTGGGGTTGGCACGCAACCAGGCTGATGGCGAGGGCGAGAGCAGCAGAGATGTAAAGGGTTTTCAAAAATGGAAGGCCTCGAAATAAGCTTCGTATTAAAGTCATATACCCATCTTTGGATTTTGGATTTTGTGGGATCGCGCTTGCGGGTATAAGCGAGGAGACGAAAGACAATGGGTCTCCGGCCTTTTAGAAAGGGATGATTTTGTGCGTGCTTTAACTCTGGCGATTTTGATGACGGCGGCGTTGGGTGCTCCGGCCTGGGCGCAGGAGCCATTGACGCCCGAAGCCCCCAAGGATCGTCAAGCTTTGGGGGTGTC
>JAYKIL010000017.1:0-23778 GCA_035284745.1 Candidatus Sericytochromatia bacterium
GAATTGGCGGACACGACCGTATTGATTCAACCACCCCATCTCGGTGATGGGGTGCAGGCGGTCAAAGCCGGCATTATGGAAGTGCCGCAACTGTTCGTCATCAACAAAAGCGATCTCCCCGGGGCCAAACAAGCCGCGGCAGACATCGAAAATTATCTCGATCTGGTTCCGTGGGACGAAGCCCGCTGGCGTCCTCCGGTGGTCCTCACCACCGCCACCCAGGAACCTCCCACAGGTCTGAGCAGACTGTGGGACGTTCTCCAAACCCACCGCGAGTGGAGCGTCAGCCGAGGACACCTCTCAACGATGCGAGCAAACAGATTACAACGCGCGGTGTGGCGAGAGCTTGAAGCACGCCTAAAGAAACGAATGAAAGCCCTGCTCTCCGAGGATCGCGGACGCGCGCTCGTCGCTCAGGTGATGGCGCGCGAGTTGCCACCCGGACACGCCGCTGATCGCCTGCTTCACGCCCTGGACACGGCGGAACCACGAGCCACTGAGGCCTGATTGCCAATGACGCACCTCTAACACGGGTGCGAAAACGAAGAAAAATTTGACCTCTATCCAAGTAGGCATGGCCTTTTAAAGGTTTTTGCCACCATATTTGCACGGGGGTGACACCTTAGAACATATATTCTAATATTGTTAAGTCTCCCACCAACGAGCGAAAGGATTCAAACGATGAAGGTATCTCTTTCCTGTTCTTTGCAAAGCTTTAGTGACAAGCGGCAAGCCGTGATTTGCGATCTGCGCCGAAGCAGCAAGGAGGGTCCGGTCATTGAAGTCGTGATGCTGCGCTTCGCACATCAAGACAGCTACAAAAGCTTCAAGAATCAACACCGGACGGGTGACAGCGTCCAGGTTTTCGGCTTGCTCAGGCAAATGCAATCATTCGTCGTGGATCCCGCCAGCCGCAAACCGGTTAAAAGGAGCGACGGCAGTGAAATCCTGGAAGCCGGTTTAGCCGTGGAGGTTCGGGAGCACCGGCCCATCCCCCGCCCAGAAGACACCGATCATTTTTGGGCTTTCGGCATTGTGGGAGTGGTCGATAAACGCGACGGCCTCCGTGTCAGTGCCGCCGGGACGTCTTACCTTCGCATGCGGGTGGCTTACAATCACTACAAACGGGCGAACGAAACCGAGGGGCAAGCGGATTTTTACGACCTCATCGCGTTTGGAGGGCAGGCGGAAAGCTTGCTCAATCTCGAAAAAGGCGATCGATTTCTGGTCGATTATGCTTTGCCTGCCAGCCACACGTATGCCATGCGGGACTTAACGTTCGCGGATGGAACCCCCATCAAAAAAAGCGGTCTGGAGTTGAGAGTGCGTGAGTTCACTTTTCTTCCGCGTTCCCGCACAGAGTCGCGCACGCGCCGTTCTGATCCCCTTCCCCTGGCGCTCTAACGGGCAGACACTGGTGCAGCGATTCGGCGCGGGGTCGTAGCCACGCTGCACGGGGGGCGAACAGACGTGGTATAAAATTGCGGCGTGTTATTAACGGCCCTCGCGGGTTCTCCAAGAAGGCCTCACTCCGCCCCGGGGAATCCCGTCTGTTTTCGCCCCCCTTTGTCCAAGGAGCGTTTCATTTGCAAGTTTGGCCCGGCCGTTCATACCCCCTCGGAGCCACGTGGGATGGTCACGGTGTTAACTTCGCCATTTTTTCGGAAAATGCCTCGGCCGTCGAGTTGTGTCTATTCAACAGCGTTGATGACCTGAGGGAAGCCAAGCGGATTCCTTTATTGGAACGCACGGACATGGTGTGGCACGGTTATCTGCCCGAAATAAAGCCTGGCCAGCTGTATGCGTACCGTATCCACGGCCCTTTTAAGCCGAAGCAAGGTCACCGATTTAACCCTTCGAAGATTGTGCTTGATCCCTATGCGCGCTCCGTCGCGCGCGGTCTCATTTGGTCCGATGAAATTTTTAGTTACCCGCTCGGCCACGAGGAGCGCGACCTTATCCGCGATACGCGGGACAATGCTCCTTTCGCGCCTTTGGGAGTCGTCGTAGCTGACGAGTTTGACTGGGGGGATGATCAGCCCTTGCGCACCCCGTGGAATGACACCGTCATTTACGAAACGCACGTCAAAGGATTTACCAAGTTGCACCCAGAAGTGCCGGCCCGCTTGCGCGGGACGTACGCCGGCTTGGCCTGTGAGCCGGCGATCGCCCATTTGAAACGACTCGGCGTAACCGCTGTTGAGTTACTGCCCGTCCATCACCACGCCATTGATGGCCATCTGGTCAAACACGGCCTCTCCAATTACTGGGGTTACAACACCCTCGCTTACTTCGCGCCTGACATGCGGTTTGCCTCAACCACCGACCCGCAGGCCGCCGTGACAGAGTTCAAGGAAATGGTAAAAAGGCTCCACGCAGCGGATATAGAAGTCATTTTGGACGTGGTCTACAACCACACGGCCGAAGGCAGTGAATTGGGTCCAACCCTCTCATTGAAGGGAATCGATAACACCAGCTATTACCGTCTGGTCGACAAAGATCGACGATATTACCAAGACTTCACGGGATGCGGTAACACCCTGAATATGCAACACCCGCGGGTATTGCAACTCATTATGGATTCCTTGCGGTACTGGGTGCAGGTGATGCACGTCGATGGTTTCCGCTTCGACCTTGCCAGCGCGCTGGCCCGCGAATTGTTCGAGGTCGATCGCCTGTCGGCCTTCTTCGACATCATCCACCAGGATCCTGTCCTCTCGCAGGTCAAATTGATCGCGGAGCCGTGGGATCTGGGTGAGGGAGGCTATATGGTGGGTAACTTTCCTGTGGGCTGGACGGAATGGAATGGAAAGTTCAGAGACACGATGCGCCGCTTTTGGAAAGGCGACGAAGGCCAAGCCGCGGAGTTCGCACTCAGGATGGCCGGCAGCCCTGATCTATACCAAGACGATGGCCGCGCCCCCCACGCCAGCATCAATTTTGTGACGTGCCATGATGGCTTCACGATGCATGACCTGGTGTCGTACAACCAGAAACATAACGAGGCCAATCGAGAAGACAACCGCGATGGGGACAGTCACAACAACTCGTGGAATTGTGGGTCTGAGGGTGACACCGATGACCCTTATGTTTTGGGGTTGCGTATCCAACAGATGAAAAATTTTGCGGCCACCTTGCTCTTCGCACAGGGAGTTCCCATGATCTCGGGCGGAGATGAATATGCTCGTTCCCAGAAGGGCAATAACAACGTGTATTGCCAAGACAACGCCCTGGCTTGGCAGAGTTGGTCGCCCTCGGAGGAACAAGCGCAATTCTTCGAGTTTGTTCAGAACTGTCTCAAGCTAAGGCAAACCCATCCCACCCTGCGACGCAGGCGTTTCTGGCGGGGGCGGGTGGTCCCTGGTTCCAACCTGAAAGACCTGACGTGGTTTGAGCCATCGGGCCGCGAGATGAGCACGACCGCTTGGCGTCAATCCTACGTCCGGTGCATTGGAATGCGGTTGCTCGGGGATGCCATTGAAGAACCGAACGAAAAGGGACAACCTATCCGAGGTGATACACTGTTCCTAATGGTCAATGCGCATCACGATGCCATTGAATTCTCATTGCCAGAAGTGGGGGGACCTCTTCACTGGGAGATTGAGCTTGATACGGCCTCCTCATTGATGGGGGCAAAACGTTTTCTTCCGGGAGACTCGTATCCTCTGCAAGGCCGTTCGTTGGTCTTGCTTGCTGCACGCCCTGTACCCTGAGAGTATCTGCATATGTCGCCTCGTCAAAGAAAAAGCTTGAGCCCTGAGCCTGTCGCTGCGGTCCGGCCTTCTCCGGAACTGACGCCGTTCGACCTGTATCTGCTGTCCGAGGGAACACATTATCGTTCTTACGAAAAACTCGGCGCGCACCCGACCGTGCGCGACGGCACGGCGGGATACCAATTCACCGTATGGGCGCCGAACGCGCGAGAAATCTCTGTCGTCGGGGACTGGAACGAGTGGCGACCGGGTGTTAATTACCTTTCACACGTGGCGGATGGGATGTGGACCTGTTTCGTGCCGAATCTCACCCACGGGACGCGTTACAAGTTCGCGGTGGCCTCCGGCGTCAATTCACACTTTGTGACCAAAGCAGACCCTTACGCTTTTGCGACGGAGATGCCCCCCGGCACCGCGTCCCGCCTTTATGATCTGGCGGGTTACACCTGGAACGACCAAAACTGGATGGCGGAAAGGGCGGCGAAGCAAGCCCCGGACGCTCCAATCTCGGTCTATGAAGTACATTTGGGCTCGTGGCGTCGCGGCGCGGATGGCAACTGGCTCAGCTACAGAGAAATGGCGCCGCTGTTGGCAGCCTACGTCTCGGAACTCGGCTTCACCCACGTTGAATTGTTGCCCATCACCGAACATCCGTTTTACGGGTCGTGGGGCTACCAAACCACCGCATATTTTGCACCCACCGCCCGTTACGGTGAACCCCACGATCTGATGTTCTTGATCGACACCCTTCACCAGGCGGGCATCGGCGTGATTTTGGACTGGGTTCCCGCCCACTTCCCGCGCGATGAGCACGGGCTGGCATATTTCGACGGCACCCATCTCTACGAACATCAGGATCCGCGCCAAGGCCTGCATACGCATTGGAACACCTTTATTTTCAATTACGGGCGCCGCGAGGTGTCAAATTTCTTAATTTCCAGTGCGCTGTTCTGGCTGGATCGTTATCACATTGACGGCCTGCGCGTCGATGCCGTGGCCTCCATGCTCTATCTGGACTATGGGCGGAACGAAGGGGAATGGGTCCCTAATGCCTTTGGTGGGCGTGAAAACTTAGATGCCATCGCATTTTTGCGGCGGTTTAACGAAGGCGTGAGTCAAAGCTTTCCTGGCGTCATGACGATCGCCGAGGAAAGCACCGCTTGGCCTCAAGTGACAGGCCCGACGTCAGAAGGCGGCCTGGGTTTCACGTATAAGTGGAACATGGGTTGGATGCACGACATGCTCGATTACATGGAGATGGATGCCATTTACCGGCGTTATCATCACAACCGCCTGACATTTTCAATGATGTACGCTTACTCGGAGCGCTATGTTCTGTCATTCAGTCACGATGAGGTGGTCCATCTCAAGCGCTCCATGGCGGGAAAAATGCCGGGCGACGACTGGCAAAAACTGGCGAACTTGCGACTCCTTTACGGATATATGACGGGGCATCCGGGCAAGAAACTGCTGTTTATGGGTCAAGAGTTTGGACAGTGGTGGGAGTGGAACCACGATACGTCTTTGGCCTGGCACCTGCTGGGCGAACCGCAACATCTTGGTCTTGGCTTATGGGTGCGTGATCTGAATCATTTGTTGCGCCAAAGCAGGGCGTTATCGGCGGGAGACCATCACCCATGGGGCTTTAAGTGGGTTGACTGCCACGATGCCGAAGCCAGTGTGGTGAGCTTTGTCAGGTACGACGCGGAGGATCCAGCAGAGGCTGTATTGTTTGTTTGCAATTTTACCCCTGTCGTGCGCAGCGGTTATCGGGTAGGAGTGCCCTGGTCAGGTGCTTGGAACGAAGTGCTCAACTCCGATGCCAACGTCTATGGAGGCAGTGGCCTGGGTAATATGGGAACCGTGCACGCCGAGGGCGTTGCCTGGCAGGGGCACGAGCAGAGTGTGACCTTGGTTTTGCCAGCGCTGTCCACGGTGGTTTTAAAGTCGCCGCCGCGCCCGGAACGCGAGCAACCCCACCCCACAGCCACAAAAGAGGCGTCCGAGTCCACCGAGAAACCGTCCAAGGCGACCGCCCCCAAAAAAGCGGTGGCCCGCCGCCCCAAAGGGACCGCGGAGGCGCCAAAAACGCAGGCTGGCGCGGCGAGTGCTGCAAAAAAGCCCCGCGCGGTCAGCAAAAAGAAACAGTGAAAGGGCGCTAGTCGCCCTTCAGCGCGGCCAGTATTTCGTTGGGGGTCACATCAGCCCGGACGGTCTTGCCCAAATCTTGGAGCAGAACCATCCGGACACCAGCCCCTTGATTTTTCTTGTCTCGGCGGGCTGCGTCAATCACGTCGTGCTCGGAGCACGGCGGCAGAAGGGTGGGCAGACCGAGGCCCACCAAGAGTTCCTCGATGCGTTCGAGGAGGCTGGGGGCGGCCAAGCCCCGCTGAACGGCGATACGGGTTTCGAGGATGAGCCCTAAACCTACGGCCTCTCCGTGATTCAGTCCTTCTTCACCCAACACGCTCTCCAACGCGTGAGCCAGCGTATGCCCCAAGTTCAACGCCTCGCGCAAGCCGAGTTCTCCCTCTCTCTCGTCCTGTTCTACAATGCGAGCCTTGATCTCACAGCAACGAGCGATCAGGGTATTCAACAAGGCCAAAGGACGGTCTGCCAAGCGGGCCACCTCACTCTCAAGGAGCATGAACAAGGCGCCGTCAGCCATCAATCCGTATTTCACCACCTCGGCCAATCCAGCACGATAATCTCGTGCCTTCAAAGTAAGAAGCGTGGTGGCGTCTATCAGCACAGCACTCGGTTGGTAAAAAGCACCCACCAAATTCTTAGTGCCTCGAAAATTCACTCCCACCTTACCGCCCACCGCAGCATCAACTTGGGACAACAAAGTGGTCGGCACCTGGATGAAGGGTACCCCCCGCATGTAGGTGGCGGCGACAAAGCCAGCCATATCCCCCACCACGCCTCCTCCCAGGCTGATGATAGGATGACGCCGCTGCAGACCCGCCCGCAGACATGCCTCGAAGAGTTTCTCGGCCGTTTCCAGTGACTTATGGCGCTCACCCGCCCCCACGATTTCGCAGTGCGGTTGATAACCGGCCAATGTCAACGAAGCCATCACCACCTCGAGAAACCAGGCTGGCACGCCGTCATCTGTGATGAGGAGGCACGGCCCCGGTTCGCCTCCCACATAATGAGGCAGCGAGGGCAAACTTCCCGGTGCCATGGTGATGGTGTACGACCGTTCGGCCAGATTCACGTTGATCTGCTCAACGGGGGCCAACAAGTCCGCTGCGATTGCCGTTGCAACCGACTGGGGGTCCCCCTCATGGGTGGCATATGACAAAGCAAAGCGCCGATACAACAATTTTCTCACAGCGTGACGCGCAGCAAACATCTCACGATTTAGGGCCAAGGGGCGATGCGTATCGTTCTTCACCCGTTGCCACAGCGTCTCTACCGGGGCATCCAAATAAACCACCGGCCCCAAGGTCGCGAGGATGGCCCGCGTTTCCTCATCCAAAACAGCCCCGCCGCCAGTCGCCACAACCAAGTCGACCCGACCGGGCAACGTGGCGATGGCCTGACGCTCCCAGAGCCGGAAGTGCGTTTCACCCTCTTGAAAAATTTCCGACACCGGCCGACCGGCCATCTGCTCTATCAAGCGATCAGTGTCGATAAAGTCCCAACCCAGTTGTGCTGCCAAAGTCGCTCCGACGGTGGTTTTTCCCGCACCCATGTACCCGGTAAGAACGATGCAGCGGTTCACCGCGAGCCCTCCTGTAAGCGTTTCCGCAGGATACTGATGGCCCCTTGCAATGCCAAACGATAGCTGTCAGGCCCGAAGCCACTGACCACCGCGTCGACGACCCCACTCACGAAGGATTGCTGGCGAAATTCCTCACGACTGGCAATGTTACTGAGGTGAACCTCGACCTTCACGCCCTCAAAAACGCTCAGGGCGTCGCGCAAACCAATCGAGGTATGCGTGAAAGCAGCGGGGTTAATCAGCAGTGCGTCCACCTTCTGCACGACAGCGGCCTGAATCCAATCCATCAGTACCCCCTCGTGATTCGTTTGATAAGCGACCACCCGGACCCCCAAAGCAGAACCCCGCGCCTGAAGATCAGCATCAATTTCAGGCAACGTCACCGTCCCGTAAATCGCGGGTTCCCGGGTTCCCAGCAGGTTTAAATTGGGGCCATGCAGAACCCACACCTCACGCAGGGGTATTTCAGACATTGGCAGATGCCCCCTCAGAATCGACATCAACAGCGAAACGTTGACGCGCGGCGGTGGCCTCGCGCTCACTCGCTTCATAATGAGCCAATAATTCGCGCAAGGAATCGCCCCCATACTTTTCGAGGCAAGCCTCAGCCAGCACCCAAGCCACCATGGCCTCGGCGACCACGGCGGCCGCCGGCACCGCACAGGTGTCGGCCCGCTCGAAGTGCGCCGGAACCGGTTCACCGTCCGGCCACGTCGCGCCCGTCAAAGGCCGCGGCAGTGTTGAGATGGGCTTCTTCACCGCGCGCAGCACCAGGGGTTGGCCATTGGTCACGCCCCCTTCCAGGCCCCCGGCCTGGTTGCTCACCCGCGCAAAACCCTCCAAGAAAGTATCCTGGGCCTCATGGCCTGGCAAGGAAGCCAATTCAAAACCGCGGCCAAAAGCCACCCCTTTGATGGCCGGAATGCTCATCACCGCTTGCGCCAAGCGGCCATCCAGGCGGCGATCCCAGTGCACATAAGACCCCAGGCCAGTGGGCAGAGAAGAGGTCCGCACCTCTATCACCCCTCCGAGTGACGTGCCTGCCCGTTTGGCCGCGTCAATTTCTGCCACCATGGCTGACGAGGCCGCCAAGTCACAACAGCGGACCGGCGAAGCCTCGCTGCGTTCGCGTAAATCCGATAATGTGCACGTCTCATCGTTTGCCACAGCACAAACAGATCCAATCTGCTGCACGCTGCCCAACACATCGATGCCCAGATGCCCCAACAGCAATTTTGCACAGCCGCCGGCGACCACCCGCGCAGCGGTTTCGCGGGCACTCGCTCTTTCCAGGACGTCACGCACATCCTCCAGACCATATTTCACAGCCCCTGCGTAATCGGCATGGCCGGGGCGCAGGCGGTCAATTTTTCGCAGGGCCAACTGCGCTTCTCGTTCGGCATCTTTCAAATCCCGCGGAGCAGGACTCATGGCCCCGAGCCAGTTGACGTGGTCCCGATTAAGAATTTGTAACGCCACGGGTGCACCCGTCGTGACGCCCAAGCGCACCCCGCCAAGAATCGTCACCTCATCGCGTTCAACTTTCATCCGTCCGCCGCGGCCGTGGCCCTTCGCCCGGCGGCGTAAATCGACATTCAACGTCTCCGCCTCAAACGGAAGGCCCGCAGGAAGCCCCTCTACAATAAGGGTGAGGACCGGTCCATGCGACTCTCCGGCCGTCATAAATCGCAAAGTCACTGGCGCAACCCCCAACGACTGCCATCGTCATGCGCCACCGCCCGCCACATGTCGGCGCGTGGGGCTGGTTGGCCGGTAAAGCGGGTAAAGGCAAGCGCCGCCTGTTCCATCAGCATCGGCAAGCCATTCAGAGCCTTCAAACCACGGCCCCGGGCTGCCAGCAACATCAAAGATTCGAACTGCCCGTAAATCAGGTCGTTGACCACCGCCGTCTCGGGGAAGGCCGCGAGCACCCGCGCCGACAAGGGGGAGGTGAAGCCATCCGCTCCCACCGGCGTGGCATTGACCACCCAGTCACAACGGGGCGCCAGTGACTCCAACGTCGTCACATCCTCCCAAAACACGACATGACCCGGCACACCAGGCAAAAGTTCCGCTCGCAAGCGAGTTGCCTTGTCTAGGTTCCGCGCCACCAGATAAACGGCCCGCGCCCCCAGTTCCCGCAACGCCAACGCCACGGCACGCGCGGCCCCCCCGGAACCCAGTAAAAGGCATTCCGAGCCTGAGGGGAAGACACCCCCGACGCACGCCTGGAAGCCCCCCACATCGGTGTTGTCACCGCAAAGCTGATCGCCTTGCCAGTACACCGTGTTCACCGCGCCCGTCTCGCGGGCCAGAGGGGTCAGTGTGTCAAGCAAGGGAATCACGGCCACCTTGTGGGGCATCGTAACGTTGTAGCCGCCCCTGCCCACGTCGCGCAACGCTTGAATGGCCGCGGGCAGGGCTTGCGGGGGCACCCGAAGTTGACGGTAATGCCCCGGCAAGCCACAAGCCAACAGCGCCGCGTTGTGCAAGCGAGGCGAGAGCGTAAAATCCAGGGGGTCACCGATCACCCCGTAAACGGGTTCATCCAGCGTCACTCCTCCAGCGTAGAGCATAACGGACGTCGGTGGAAGGGGGGAATCGGATGATCGCAGCCTTGAAAAAATCTTCTGAGCGCTGCGAGGGTATGACGCATGGGGGCTTATACCAGCGAAACCCACAACTAAGTCATCAGCATAAGGCCGCCCATCAGGGGGAGAACTCAGTGAATCACCCGGACCCACGTACCCCCATAGATGCACTACTCACAGAGCTTTACGCGCGACACCGCGGCCTGAACGAAGGGAAACTGGCCGCGTATATTCCGGAACTCGCCAAGGCCAATCCGGACTGCTTCGCCATCGCCGTATGCACCCCTGCGGGAGAGATCCATCAAATTGGCGACATCGAGCAAATCTTTACGATACAGTCAGTCTCCAAACCATTTGTACACGGGTTGGCTCTCGATGACCATGGCCGTGATTTCGTGACAAGGCGCGTTGGTGTTGAGCCCACGGGCGACGCTTTCAACTCCATCATCACCCTGGAAGAGCGCTCCAAGCGCCCTCACAACCCCATGGTGAACGCCGGGGCGATCGCGATGGCGAGCCTTCTCAAGGGAGGTAGCCAAACCGAACGCTTGAACCGTTTGCTGGAAGGCTTTTCCCGCTATACAGGCCATCGAGTGAATGTAGACATGTCGGTGTTTATGTCTGAGCGCACCACCGGTCATCGCAACCGCGCCATTGCGCATCTTATGCTGAATTTCGGCATGATCGAAGGGGCTGTGGACGAGGCCCTCGATCTTTACTTTCAGCAGTGCTCTATTCTGGTGACCTGTCGCGATTTGGCAGTGATGGCGGGTACTCTGGCGAACCAAGGAAGGAACCCTCTGACGGGGGCACAGGCCGTGCAACGCGAGCACGTGAAAGACATTCTCAGTGTGATGTACACGTGTGGAATGTACGATTATTCGGGGGAATGGGTTTACCGCGTGGGCCTGCCTGCGAAAAGTGGCGTTGGCGGGGGTATCATTGCCGTAGTGCCTGGAAAATTGGGTATCGCAGTTTTTTCGCCACCGCTCGACGAGCGGGGAAATTCAGTCCGCGGCATTGCCGTCTGCCGTGACCTCTCAGAGCGCTTAGGCCTGCATTTGTTTGACAGCAACCCCGATGCCATCTAAGCCCGTGCCATAAGGAGACCCGCGTGAACCAGCAAGCCCACACCATGATCCAGGCCGCACTGGTGGCCGATGCACTCAGCCTACCGGCCCACTGGAACTACGATTCCGAGGCCATTTCCGCACGCTGGGGATTAATAACCGAACTGCACACACCACCGGCGGAAGGCTACCATGGCGGCCAGCCGGCCGGGGGCCAAACCCACTATGGTGTTCAAGCCCTCGTGTTGCTCGACACCCTCGCGGCCCAGCAAGGTCCCTTCGACGCCGCTGCGTTTATGGCTTCGTGGCGCAAATTTTGGGCGAGTACGCCTCCCAGCTATATGGACGGCGCGACACGGCAAACCCTGGCTCATCTCGAGGCTGGAGCGCCTGTGCTGGAAGCCGGTTCACCCTCGTCTGACTGGGGTGGTGCCTCGCGGGGTGTCCCCTTGATAGCCGCCACCTTGAAGCAAGACGAAAGGACGGCGGTGGCAGCCGTGATGGCCCAAACCGAGTTAACCCATCGTGACCCCGTGGTCATCGAGGGCGCTGCATTTTGGACGCGCGCGGTGCGGCACGTGGCGGCTGGCAAACCTGTTCCAGAGGCATTGGAAGCAGCAGCCACGGCCGAGTATTTGGCATTGCCTGCTGTCGAGATGCTCGCACGCGCGCTGGCCACCCTTCCGCAAGGAGGTGTCGCAGCGGTACAGGCCTTGGGTCCTGCGTGCGGAATTCAAGGGGCCTTGCCGGCCACCCTGGCATTGGCTCTTTTATATGCAGACGATTTGGAAATGGCCCTGATTGAAAACGTGATGGCGGGTGGAGATTCGGCCGCCCGAGGTTTGGCGCTCGGGGCATTGTTGGGCGCCAAACCTGGCGCCCAAGTCCCAGAACGGTGGCTTATGGCTTGGCAGGCGAGGGAGCGGGTGAACGCAGCGCTGGGAGGCCTGGCGACACGCCCGTGATATTCGGCTGGCACCATCTGAATGGAGAGGTTGTTAAATGGCGGTGAACCAAGAAATTCCTGCATCCTGGCTGGATGATTGTTACCAGGTATTGCAGAAATACCGCGGCGACGTATCCCACGCCCAAAAGGTGGCTCGCTTGGCTGAAGGTCTGTTTGACTGGACCCGTGAATTTTCCGGTCTCAACGACAGTGAGCGCATCCCATTGGTTGCGGCGGGCCTGTTGCACGACATCGGCCACGTGGTCGGGGCGGCGAAGCATCACCGGCACAGTGCGTGGCTGTTACGGAATGACGAGGCGCTGGCGGCGTGGCCCAGCGACCTGAGGGAGACCGTGGCATGGTTGGCGTTAAACCACCGCAAAAGCCGAGTGCGAGAGGCGCGCGGCAAAGACCGGGCTGCCATGGGGCGCCTGTGGCGAATGGCAGCCATTCTGCGCCTGGCGGATGTTTTTGATCGGGCCCACAATCAAAGAACGGCCGTTCACGAGATGCAAGTGGACGCAGACAACGCCACCATTCTATTTGTGCTCTCGGAATTCGATATCTCCACCTCCGCCGAAGCCATTCGGCGCAAGGCAGCGTGGGCGGCAGAAGCGTGGGATGCTGAATTGATCTTCATATGCGGTGACGACCGGTTGAGCGTGACACCCGGAGATTGATAGCACCCTTCCTCACAGGGGTTGGCGGGATCGCTTCCACAGGTTAAAAGGCTTGCTTGGGAGGGTACGTGAGTCGAGGCATCTGTACAATGTGTCGTACAGGCCCAGACTCACCGACTGCTCGATTCAGGAACCCCGCCATGATTTGCCCATTGATGAGCTACGCCGCCAACCAGGTTCAGTGTGTGAAAGAAGAATGCGCAGTATGGGACAAGCGCGAAGAAGCCTGTGGCATGTTATCGGTGGGGCATCGGGTCCAAGAAGGCCTGTTCGACCTGGTGAGCACCCTGAACGAAATCAAGGTGAAGTTCTAGTCGTTCGGTGGAGCGGGCGGCTCAGTGCCGCGCCAAAACATCCCCACTCCCCCGCGCCCATTGGGGGGTAGGCACGCGCTGCCATCGTCAGTATTTAGACTCTGGATGTGGCTTTTTCCCCAATGACAGGCTGTCTAGCAGATGTCCAAAAGGGTCTGGGGGCAATTGGTCCGCCTGGCCCTCCAGGTTCAGTTCGTCTTCTTGTTCAATGAGCGCCGGGTGCGAGGGAACGTACTCCTCCGGCGCCCTGCGGCGCCGACGCCCGTCTGGCTCCCCGTCTTCCTCGTCGTCTCGTGGCGCCCGCCCCTCCCACGGGTTGGCCTTCAGGCGTTGCGTCAGCCAAAGCCTGCGGGCAGATTCGTCTTCCCGAGAATAATTCCGCTGTTTGGCATCTTGAGAGCGATCAAGCACAACCGGGCCTCCCTATGACCCTTTCTGCTTATCCTTCAATTCTTTCGCCTTCCGGGCCGTTTCGTGAAGCAAAGGGAAGGCAGGGTCATCCATGATGCGTTTGGCCAGCGCCTCAACGTGGCGCTGAGTATTTTCTGACTGGGCCAAACGCTTGGTTCCCCTCGTGGGTTTGGATGACTCTGACATACGCCCTACCCGACGAGCGACACGACTTCGCGCAGGCTGTCTGCCGCCAAATTCGCAGCAAAAACGGCCGGGTCAGGATCGTATGCGTTGGCAAGGCGATCCATCGCCGCGGCGGACATCGCCGCTGCGGACGCTGCGGGGGCCGTTGCATTGCCCGAACGGACCAAAGCGTCTCCACTGAAAGTTGCCGACGGCTTACTCGCCGGTGCTTGAGGCGCAGCGGGTGCAACCCGCTTGGTAATTCCACCAAGACCGACGCCAGACCCGTTGTTAGAGTTTACGGAATTCATTTTTTTTCCTCACTGCCTTTTTGGGTGTGCCGCGTGGCTCGCACTCTCGTTTTTTTATCGGCCCAACTCACGGCTCACATGATGGTCTATCGCTGCCGAGACGAAAAACTTGCGAGTTTAAAATGCGTTTATACAAATTTTTTATAAAGTCTTAAAAGAAAACCCATTCAAGGGAGAATAAGCCTGCATTCAAGCAGTTTCCGAGCAGAAAATAACCTTGACAGCGGGCCTTGAGCCGACAAAGGGTCCAAGCCGCTGCGCTGTCTTCATTTCCGGCTATTGAAGACCCCGATGGGCCATGTTCGCAAAATGTTAAGAGGTGATAAAGATCACAGGAAGTTCACCCTCACCCTCCCCGGCTGATCACTTCTTCAGCAAGCCGATCTCGCGCAAGCGTTGGTTCAAAAATTCCCCCGCGGTAATGGGTGGATACCGGCGGGGGTTATCAGCCGTATCACACTGCGGAAGACATTCAATATTAAAGGCGCTGTAGGGATGAACAAAATAAGGGAGCGAATACCGCACCGTGTTTTCCCCCTCAGGATTCACCACCCGATGGGTGGTGGCCGGAATGACGTGATTCGTCAGCCGACTGAGCATGTCGCCCGCATCCACCACCAATTGCCCCGCCAGCGCATCAATCCCAACCCATTGACCGTCACGGGTGAGAATTTCAAGGCCTGCCGAAGTCGCCTCACACAAAATCGTGATCATGTTGATGTCTTCGTGTGCGGCGGCGCGTACCGCGTTGTCCGGCATACCCGGTTGCAGCGGCGGGTAGTGAATGGCCCGCATAATGTGGTTTCCGTTCTCCACCGCCTTCACAAAATAATCCCGGTCCGGCAACTCAAAGTAATCCCCCAAGGCCCGCAACAGAATGCGCGCATTGGCCTCAAGTTGGTCAAACAATTCGAGCGTCACCGCCTTGAGTTCGGGAATTTCCTCTGGCCACACGTTGTCGGGGTACTCTCCCGTCATCGGATGTCCTGGGGTCAACTCTCGCCCCACGTGCCAGAACTCTTTAAGATCGCCGACGCTATTGTCTTTGGCGTGTTCCTTCATAAAACCCGTGAAGCCACGCTGCCCGCCCTCGCGTGCGTATTTCTCTTTCGCGGCCTTAGGCAGTGCGTAGAACGCTTCAAACAACTGGTAGGTACGGCGAATCAACGCAGAATCTACGTGATGATTCTCGATCGCCACAAAGCCCAGCTCGCGCAAACCCTCCCCCCACGTGCGTACAAACTGCGCCTTCTGCTCGGGCGTGCCCTCCGTGTAATGGCGCATGTTCAAAACTGGAATTTGTATCCGTTGGGTGGTATGCATCAATGCCTCCTAGGTGGCAAATTTATCTCTGCGCGACAACAAGCGCTGCCAGCCTTCTCATGCCCACAAGACAGAGGGTTCACACCTGTTTTTAAGTCAGCCAGCCGCCTTGCCCCAATAAGAACGGCATACTAAGAAGAACGCCCACGCCCGCCCTCTCGGTCAAAAATGAAATCCAACTAGAATAAACAACATCCGAGATGTTCATCATGCAATGTGCCACCGGTGCCAGTTCCGCTTAACCCGTATTGCGCAGACCGGCCGCAATGCCACTGACGCTCAATTTCAAAGCATCCAGCAACGCTTCGTCTGATTGTGCCTGTGACCGTTGCCGGCGCAACAATTCCAATTGCAGGTAGTTGATGGGATCCACATAGGGATTCCGAACCGCAATCGACCGCCGCAGGGTCGGCTGCTGCGCAAGCAGTTCCGATTGCTCCAAAATGCGCAACACGACGCGCACGCAGCGTTCATACTCACTCTCTAAAGAATCCCACAAAGCCCTGACGGAAGAATCCTCACCCGCCAAAACTGCGACATACCGCTTGGCGATCGCCATATCGGCCTTCGCCAAAGTCATTTCTACATTAGAGAGAAGCGCCCGAAAAAAAGGGAACTCTCGGGCCATCGCACGCAAAACCTCCAGGCGACGCTGCGGATCAGGCGCGCACCAACTTTCAAGGGCCGTACCCACCCCCAGCCATCCGGGCAAAATCATTCGGGGCTGCGTCCAAGAAAAAACCCACGGAATGGCTCGCAGATCATCGATACGCAAGGAGGTCCGCCGCCGCGCGGGACGAGAGCCCAGCCTCAAATCTGACAGGATATCAATGGGGGTTACCGCCTGCAAAAAGTGCGTAAAATGGGGGTTGTCGTAGACCCACCCCCGGTAGGCGCTGAAAGCCAGTTCGCTCAGCTCCCCCATCACCGCCTGCCAGCGCCCGACCTCGAGAGGATCCCGCTGATGTAACTCGGGGCGCAAAGTCGCCTCAAGCACGGCTGAGGTCACCAATTCTAGGTTTCGGCGCGCAAGAGGCTCAAGACCATACTTGTGGCTGATCACCTCCCCCTGTTCAGTGACCTTGATTCTCCCCCCCAAAGTGCCCGGTGGCTGCGCCAAAATGGCCCGATGACTCGGCCCGCCCCCTCGCCCAACCGATCCTCCGCGCCCGTGAAACAATTTCAAGGAGATGCCGTGACGACCCGCCACAGCCCACAAGGCCTGCTGAGCCTGGTAGAGTTCCCACGCGGAAGTAAAGATCCCGCCATCTTTGTTGCTATCACTGTAACCCAGCATGATTTCCTGCACATCGCCCAACTGACGAACATGGGCCCGATATAAGGGTTCGGTGAGCAATTCATCCAGAATTCTGGGTGCGGCGCGTAAATCGCCAATGGTCTCAAAAAGTGGCACGACCTGATGCACCGAGCGCACGCGGCCCGCGGGTTCGGTGCGAAAAAGCCCTGCCTCCTTCAAGAAAAGTAACACCACATAAAGGTCCAAGGGGCGTGTCGTCATGCTGATGATGCAGGACCCCAAGACGTCGGCACCGAACACGTCGCGACAAGCCCGCAATGCCCGAAAAGTCTGAACAACTTCTTGTGTGAGTGCTGGCAATGCGGTGAGGTCGTGCGGAATCAAGGGACGTCGCCCACGAAGCTCTTGCAACACCCAGTTCGTGGCCTCGGCCTCAGAGAGGCGTTCGAAAGGTGTGGAAGTCAGACGCAAGGTGTCCACCACGCTCGCCAACGCCTCAAAATGCACCTGCGCATGCTGACGGATGTCGAGGCGTGCCCCGTGGAAACCAAACATGGCGACCTGCCGCTGCCACGTCGCCAGCCGCTCGCGCGCCACTCGCTCGCCGCGATGCGTGCGCAAACTATCAGCCAGAAGCGAGAGGTCCTCTGCCAAGGCGCCCGCGTCGAGATACCCTTCATGCGCCCTCTGAGCACCAGCCCCCAAAGCTGTTTGCAGATTCTCAGGCCAGGCGCCCCACGTGGCACGCAAACGGTGTTGAATGACAGCCAGTTTTTGCCGATACGGCTCAAAGGGATTGCGCTCTAGGGCCTCAGCCATAATGGCAGGGAAGCGTTCCGCATCGTCTCGCAAAGCCGTCTGAAGCCCCTGTGAGATGTCAGACCAATGAACGCTTTGACTCAAATCCGTGGCCAGGTCTTGAGCCACCCTCAAGTGACGCTGCACAATTCTTTGATGTGCAATCCGCAGGGCCTGGTAGGTGGTTTCTGCCGTGACAAATGGATTGCCATCGCGATCGCCCCCCATCCAAGCGCCGAAACGCAAGAAATTCGGAAGGTCAAAAAGGTGGTCAGGATAGTATTCTTTGAGTGCCTCCTCCAGTTCTTCCACCACCCACGGCGCGGCGTCGAACAAGACACCGTCAACAAAATACAAGCCGTGGCGAACCTCATCCAGCACCGTCGGCGCCCGGCGGTGAACCTCGTCTGTTTGCCACAGTGCTTCAATCTCCGCACCGATGCGGGCCTCTAGGCGGCGTCGCTGCGCCGGTTCAAGCACACCCGAATCCCTTTGCGAGAGGGCTTCCTCCAGCCCGTGAAGTTTTTCCAGCACCGTGCGACGCAAAGCCTCTGTGGGATGGGCCGTCAGAACGGGTTCGATGCTCAGTTGTCGCAACCCGTTCTGTACCGCCTGCGGGGACAGCCCCCTTGACGCAAAACCCTCAATGACCGCCCTGATCGAACCCTCTGATACCGGTGCGTCAACGGCCTGGCCATACTGACGCACCCGTCGCACCCTGTGATGCTCCTCTGCCAAATTGGCCAGCTGAAAGTAGAGGGTAAAAGCGCGCAAAACGCGCGCGGCCGTATTCACGTCCAGGTCTTGAATCAACCCCTCGAGGCGCGATTGCAGTTCAACATCCTCGGGCTGAGCCCGCAACTGCTTGAAGCCTTGGCGCAGCGTCTCTTCCAGATCATAGACCGCATCACCCGCCTGCTCCCGCAGAACCTGGCCCAACACGTGACCCAAGTGACGGATGTCCTCCCGCAGAGGTTGGTGTTTAGCTTCCTGCTCCCAAGTGGCGTCGTTCAATGAGGAACCTTTCCATCGCACCGCAACCATCATTCTAGCCCAGCGGCAGGCATTCGTCAGCGAAGCCAGGGAAGCGCGATGGCAGGCCTCGCCCTATTCACCCTCCTCTGGTTGACACACCCCCCTCAAGGACGGCAAGACATAGGTAGCATTCCACCGACATCGTCGGGACCGATCGGGCACAGCGCTTTGCCATACCACCCCCATTCAACATCCCTCGCTGAAATTTTCCGTATCTTTCTCAGGCTGGGCCTGACGTCATTCGGCGGGCCGAGCGCGCATTTGAGCTACTTCCGCCATGAATTCGTCACGCGCCGGGGCTGGCTCAATGAACAAAGCTATGCCCACCTCGTGGCGTTGTGTCAGTTCCTGCCGGGGCCGGCCAGCAGCCAGATTGGGTTGGCTGTAGGGCTTTTTCGCGGCGGCTATGCAGGGGCCCTGGCCGCATGGGCTGGGTTTACTCTGCCCTCTGCCATCATGCTGATCGTGTTTGCCCAGGGGCTCAGCCGATATGGGCAGAGCGTGCCGGCAGGTATTTTGCACGGCCTGAAGATCGTCACAGTCGCCGTTGTGGTGCAGGCCATTTGGTCGATGGGGCGCCAGTTATGCCCGGATACCGCTCGCAGAGCCCTGATGCTTGCGGCCTGCGGGGTGGCTCTGTGCACCCCATCGCCCTGGAGCCAGTTTGCAGCGATTGGATTGGCAGGCGTGCTGGGGCTGCTCCTTTTTCGGCCCCCCGTTGACTCCGCGTCCGAAACATTTCCATTGGCCGTATCTTGCCGAGCCGGCGCCATCTGGCTCGGCATCTTTCTTGCCATACTGGCCGGATTGCCTTTGCTACGCAGCCTCTATCCCCAAACCGCTCTTGCCATGTTTGACGCCTTCTACCGCACAGGCGCGCTGGTATTTGGCGGCGGGCACGTGGTGTTGCCCCTGCTGCAAGCCGAGGTGGTGGGGCCCGGCTGGGTCAGCCGCGACACGTTTTTGGCGGGCTATGGCGCGGCGCAGGCAATCCCTGGGCCGTTGTTCGCCTTTGCCGCCTTTCTGGGCGCCTCGCTTCAGACAGGGCCTGGCGGCTGGTGGGGCGGAACTCTCGGATTGCTGGCAATTTTCATCCCCTCTTTCTTCCTCGTGGCTGGTGCCCTGCCCTTTTGGACGCGACTGCGCCAGCATGCCCGGCTGCAGGCTGGCCTGTTGGGGGTGCAGGCCGCTGTGGTGGGCTTACTGCTGGCGGCACTGGTGTCTTCGGTCTGGCCCGCCGCCATTCACACTCTGTGGGATTTCGGATGGGCTCTGTTAGCCCTCGGGGCGCTCCAATGGTGGAAAATCGCCCCTTGGGGGGTCGTACTGGGAAGTGCTTTGATCGGCGGAATCGTGATACAAGCGAATGCCCCATAATGGGTTTGAAAACCGTGAGATCCCCAACCTGACGTCGAGGACCCTTTTTCGCCATTCCTGGCTGACGTGGCTGTCCTGCCGATGGGGCGGCGAACCGAGCGAGGTGATGAGCGCGTTCACCGAACCCTGGCCGTACGGTGACTCCTACACCGAAGCGCGCAAGGCTTAACCATTTGTTAATCATAAACGAGCGCGAAATACTGGGCTTTCGACAGGTGAGAGGTTAAATTAAAAGTAAAGCTTTTACTCTGCCTTAATCTCAACGACCCGCCTACACTGTCGAGAAAGTCTCCCATCATGCCCGTCCTGAATCGCCTGCTGCTGGCTGGCTGGCTGCTCCTTTCCGTCTGTTTTGGCACCGCCTGCGGGCGCGCACCCCACCCAGGCTCAGCGCTCCATCGCCCTGTGTGGGGACCCTCCGTGCAGGCCACAACGCGTTCCGAAACCTGGACCTTGCTGGTGCATCTCGCGGCCGATAACGACTTGTACGAATATGGCGTAGGCGACCTCAACGAGATGGAGGCGGCCCTGCCGCGCGATGGCTCACTTGAAGTACTGGTGCTCTTCGACGGCATGGAGCGCGGTGATTCGGCCGTGTATCGCATTCGGCGCGACCCGGCGGGCTACAACGACACCATTGTCTCGGAAAAGCTGGATGTGCCCACGGTGGTCCCGCCATCTGGGGAGATTAACAGTGGCGACCGGGCCACCGTGCAACGCTTCTTGGAGTGGGGTGCTCGCAATGCCCGCGGGCAGCGGACCATGATCACGTTCTGGGACCACGGGACAGGTATTTTTGCCACTTCTGCTGGCTTTATGCCAATGAGTTTTGGTTTCGACGATGACGGCTCTCATCTGACCACCGCCGACCTCAGCGGTCTGTGTGCCGCATTCCGAGCAGCCCGCGGACGCCCAGCCGACATCGTGGGTTTTGATGCCTGCCTCATGGCCCACGGCGAGTTGGTGTACCAACTGGATGGCCTCGCTTCCCTCTACATCGCGTCTGAACATCTGGTGCCGGCGACCGGCTGGGACTACGAAGGCTGGTTCACGCGGTGGGAGCGTTCTAGCAACCGCACGCCGATGACCCTGGCCAACACCCTGATAGACGCCTTCGCCCACACCCAGGAACTCAATCGAGAAAAAGTCACGATGTCTGTCATTGATGTGAACGCCTTCAACCGCGGTGTGGTGCCTGCCCTCGAGCAATTCGTTGAAAC
The DNA here is from genome assembly GCA_035284745.1 of Candidatus Sericytochromatia bacterium. Lineage (GTDB taxonomy): Bacteria > Cyanobacteriota > Sericytochromatia > S15B-MN24 > JAQBPE01 > JAYKJB01. The sequence continues at coordinate 20,943 of JAYKIL010000017.1, forward strand.
AGCCCTGCGCGCCTTACCGGGCGAGAAGGCGGCGTTTCAGCAGGCCCGGGCGCGAACGATGTTCTTTTTCAACCGCGATTGCGCTGATCTGGGCTCATTTCTCTCGCAACTGGAGCGTTTCGCGAAGACCTCTGACGTCATCGAATCCAGCCGCCGCCTGCGCGATGTTTACGCCCGCGCGATCCTGAGGGACCACCACACCGAGCCTATGTACACCGGTGCAACAGGCGCCGTGCTCTATTTCCCGGCCCCCCGCCAACCCTACAACCCCGCCTACGATCAGCCTGGCGTCGTGCGATTCGCCGAACGCAACTGGCGCAGCTTCCTGAGGGCCTATCGCTGATTCCGAGGTCGGCAGGGGCGTGCGCAGCGCGGCCCCCCACGCTGATTAGGCACGCGCTATTCGTTATCCAAATGGTTCAACAGTTCAGGCCGATTGGATTCAAAATGCAGATGAGGCCCCGTCGTCCAGGAACCCGTATTCCCACACTCGCCAATCTGCTGCCCGCGTTTATACGGTCCCCCCGGCTTGGCCGAGTGTAGGTGGCTATAACTCGTCTCGAGACCATCTGGCCCGCGCAGTTCAAAGGTGATGCCGTGGGTGTGGCTGCGGCGCGAACGCCCCTGGCCATCGTGGGCAGCCTTCACGGGCGTTCCCACCCGACAGGCGATGTCCAGGGCCGGGTGTCCGGGGCGAACCCCTTGGGTGATGACCCCTGGCATGGGTCGCAACAGTCTCTGCTGCGTATTTTTCTCGCGGGACGGAAATGTGAGTGTGAGGGTGTCAAGGGTAAACAGGCGGGGAAGCCTCTTTTTCGCACGAACGGGGCGCGTCACCTTCGGCGGATTTTCCACGGGCGAAGTCGGGCGACGAGCAAACAGCTTGACGAGCAATGGAAATACCTCTCGACGTGTTTTGGATCCCACAGACACCTGCCTCGTCGGGAGCCCACGTTCCATAGAGGTTACGGAAAAGCCTGACTTTATTTAAGAATGGAATAAGACCTCAATCAAACAGACCTTTTGAGCGATGTAGACGCCATCACTGTCAAAGTCTCGATTCTTCTCATAGAGGGCCTTTTCTTGCTGCTCCGCCTCAACCAAGTACGGCGGATTGGCCAGCACCACATCGAACTGCATGAGCCGGTCGCCTTCGACAAAGGCTGGATTGGCCAGGGTATCGCCCCGAACGATGCGGAAGTCCTCGATGCCGTGCAGGAACAGGTTCATCCGACCGATGGCCGAGGTGAGCAGGTTGCGCTCCTGGCCGAACAGCCGCAGGTTCCGCCACTCCTTGTTCTGCCGCTTCAGATGGGCGACGGCGGAGAGCAACATGCCCGCTGACCCGCAGGTGGGGTCATAGATCGACTCGCCCGGTTTGGGTTCGAGCATCTCGGTCATCAGGTGGACCACTGTGCGGTTGGTATAGAACTCCGCAGCGGTATGGCCGGAATCGTCGGCGAACTTCTTGATCAGAAACTCGTAGCCCACGCCCAGCTCATCCTCCGGGCAGTTGGAGAGTGAAAGCGTCTGCGAGCTGAAATGCTCGATCAACTCGCGCAGCATGCGGTCCGGCAGGCGGTCCTTGTTGGTCCACTGGGCATCGCCGAAAACCCCGTACAGGGTGTCCGGGTTAGCCTGCTCGATGCAGCGCATGGCCTTCTGGAGCGCATGGCCGATATTGGCGCTCTTAGCCCGGACATCTTTCCAGTGGCAGCCTTCCGGAACCTGGAACCGGTGGTTCTCGGGGAATTGGGCGAACTCCACGTCGCCGTCGGACTCTTCCAGAGCCACGGCATACTCCTCGTCGTAGACATCGGAGAGCCGCTTGAAGAACAAGAGCGGGAAGAACTAGGTCTTGAAGTCGGCCGCGTCGACAGGGCCACGCAGGATATTGGCCGCCTCCCAGAGATGCCCGGAGAGGGTCCCGATATCCAGGTCGACTGAATTGTTATTTCCGTTCTTCCTGCTCATTGAGCTTGATCCTGTCTCTATTTTTCGGAAGATTCGCCGGAAGACGGATCGATCTTCTTCTGTTTACAAAACTGCTCAAACTGCCTTTGAGCCAGCTTCGACGGCACCGTCTTGCCGTTCTCCCAGCGGTTAACAGTGGCGAAGCTCACCCCGAGGGCGTGGGCCAGCTCTTCCTGGGAGAGCGCCAACTGCCGCCGGACCTCCTTGACCGTTTCCGGGAAATTTTCGGGTTGGCGGATCATGGCCATTGGACATCTCCCGCTGATTGTATCAGCCGCAGGAATCCGGGCGCGACGTTCCATTGGTGGCCGTCATCGGTGGCAATGCTGATGGTCTTTTTGTTGAGGCGCAGCACCATCCCTTCCAGCATCCGACCGTCCGGAGCCTGAAAGCCGACCCGGTCGCCTCTGGTGAAGCTGGTCATCAGCGTGGTGGCGCGGGCCTATGAGATGAGCTTGAGCCGCTCGACGATCAGTCGGTTGAGAAAGAGCAGGTCTTCTTCATTCAACCGCTTGATAGCCTCCACGGCGGAGACGCGGTCGACGATCTTGACGCTGCCTGGTTTCATGACTTCGCCCCGTTTTTGAGCGCCTGCAGGAGCGGCAGCAGTTCGGGCACGTCATCCCGGATGATGCTCCACAGCGTGTCGTCGTCGATGCCGAGGTAGCCATGAATCAGGCGGTTGCGGGTGGCTATGATCATCCGCCAGGGGATTTCGGGATGGGCGGCGCGGACGTCGTCCGGGATATGGGTGGCGGCTTCGCCGATCAACTCCAGGTTGCGCAGGGTGGCGTCGTAGGTAAGGCCGCTGGCCACGAAACCAGCTTGGTCGAGACCGTCGGTATAGGCGAGCACCTTCCCG
>JAYKIL010000018.1:0-50431 GCA_035284745.1 Candidatus Sericytochromatia bacterium
GGTTTTCCCGGGTGCTCACTGCATCCGACACAGAGAACGCGGGTTGAATGTTGTTGGTTTCGTCTACGATGATCAGTGCGTCACAGTGATCGGCCAGTGTGATGATTTCTGCGCGCGACAGCAGGGAGCCACTGGGATCAGCCGGATTGGTAATGAACACGGCGCCCGCTTCGTGATGACGAGCGCGTTGAATCACGTGGTCAATCGGAAGCGAAAAGTCGGAGCGGACGGCCAGCGTGAGGTGAGGCAGACACAGGGTGCGGATGGCCCGCAAAAGGTGAGATGGTGGGGGCGCGGGGGATAGCACGGGACGCTGCCAGCACCAGGCGCTGAGCAACGCGATCAAAGCGGCCTCCCGGCCCGCCGATAAACACAATGAATTGACGCTGCAGTGGAGGTGCTCGCCTAACGCAGCGCGCAGATTAGCGCCACTGGGGTATTGTTTTTCTTCGTCACGGCGGGTGATGGAGGCAAACCATTGCTGTTGAAGCAGAGGGGACCAATGGGAAGGTAAGGCCCCTGCGTGGGTATCGCCCCGAGGAGGCGAAAGGCCATCGAGTCTGCTGATGGGGGACAGCAGATCGGGGCGTTGCAGGCGGTCTAGCTTACTCACGCCAACGTGTCCTTGGGGGCCTCGGCCACCACGCTTCTATTTCGCCCCAATTCTTTGGCGCGATAAAGGGCTCGGTCGGCCTCCTCTAACAACGTATCAGCGCTTTTCTGCGCAGACCCGAGCGTTGTAATGCCAATTGAAACGGTGACCCGGGGCAACGGTTCGTCGTCAGCGGAGGTAAATTTTAACTCACCGATCGCGTGGCGAATCCGCTCCGCCATTTCAAGCGCCCCCTGCGCAGCCGTGTCTGAGCAGAGGACAATAAATTCTTCTCCGCCCCAACGCGCAGGCAAATCGCTCCCGCGTGACGTCGATACCAGAACATTTGAGACGCCCCGAAGAACTTGGTCTCCGGCAGCGTGTCCGTACACATCATTCAGGCGTTTGAAATGGTCGAGGTCCAACATGACCACGCTGAGAGAACGCCCATATCTCAATGAAATTTGAAGCTCTTGCTCGAACTGATCGAGAAAAAATCGACGGTTTCGCAGGCCGGTAAGGTCATCGGTACTGGCCTCGAAATTTACGGTTCGGTATTGCTCGATGGCGCGTTCTAATTCAGCGGCGCGCTGGGAGACCGCTTGATAGAGGGTGGCATTGTGTATCGCCACGGCTGCGTGACCTGCGATCGCCACCAATACGTCAAGATCGTGACCGTTAAACATCCGCAGCGTTGCTTGACTATCAACGTATAAAACACCCAGGGTTTCTTTTTTAGAGGTCAAGGGAACGCACATCAGGCTGCGCAGTTTGAGTGCCGCGACGGATGCTTGGGACTCGAGTTCTCGATCAAGCCTGATGTCAGCTACGCTCAGAATTTTGCCCGTTTCCAAAGCGCGGGCAACGGCCGAACGAGAATAATCGGCGTTCAAGATGGCGGTCCCGTTGGCACGGAAGGCAACGACTTGTCGCGGTTCTGGGTCGGTTTCGTTGTCAAAAAGAAGGACTAACCCTCTTTCGGCACCGGTAATCTCCAACGTGAGCAGGATCGCTCGCTCCAAAACAGTATTGAGATTGAGGGAGTGGCTCACCTGATGGGCCAAATCGTTGAGCTTCGTCAGTCGATGGCGTTGTTCTGTCCATTCGTTCAAGAGGCTTTCATAGCGGTGGGTGATATTGCGAACGTCTTCGTTGATCCTTAAGAGTTGGATGAAGGTGGGGTCTGTGCTCTCGGGGGTCTTGGCATGGGACGTCGGGAGCGTTTGTTCCCGCAATCGCCCCGCCGCACTTTGTTGGCGAAAATCAATGGCTTGCTCTGCCTCAAGCTCGTTTGAGAAAGCGTCTATGATCTTTTGGGCCTCTTTGAGATGTTCTGATTCACCGGTGAGGCCCGCAAGGGCTTGTAGTGCCTGAGCCATCAGGAGCGGGAGTTTTTGGTTTCGGGCCTCGCTGAGAGCGGAATAAAAGAGGTCTGTGGCGCGTTGGCGGTCCAATGAAGCGAGGCAATGGCCGGCAACCAGCGAAACCCGAAGATACCACCAGGTGCTTTGCATCGAGTCGCCAAACGTCTGGGCGCGTTGAGCCACCGCTTGGGCCTGCTCTTGGTGTCCTGCCTGATGGAGAGCCAGGGCTTGGTTGCACAATGCGGCGATCTGTAAAGGCGGCGACCCCATATTTGACGCAGCCTCTGTTGCGACTTTGCTCATCTTGAGCGCCTCTGAGTGGCTGTGGATTCGTAATTTTATCTCGGTGAGAAGGTTTTTCCACCGCACGGTCGTTTCTGAGGATTCCTCTGACGAAAAAAGGTGTTCGACTCGATGGCAGTAGGTTTCTGCCTCTCGAATTTGGCCGGCCATCAAAAACGCCTGCAATCGGAACAGGGCGACCAGCGTGTGCGCGTAGCTATTTCCCTCTCCTACTTCATTTTCCGCCTGTTCGCATAGGGCGAGGCCCCGGCGGGCCTGACCGCGGCTCGTGTGAAGAAAACCCAAAAATGCGAGAATCACCGGAAGGACGATCCGGTGAGAGGCGGCCTGGGCCTGCTGCAGGCACTTTTCCCCTGCGAACAACGCTTCATCCCAATTGCCAATTTCTGCGCATGCCAACGCGTAATTGACCATCGCGGTGATGTGGTCATCGGTACTATTTAATTCGAGCGCCAATTCGATGCACCGTTGGCTGTTCTGAAGTGCCGCAGGGTAGGCTCCTTGGAGCATCTGTAGTTCGTATAAGAGATTGAGGCTGAAGAGTGCTCCGCCCCGGTCTCCGAGCGCATTTTGTATTTCAGATGCTGTGTCTATATCAATCAGGCTCTGGGCTCGCTCTTGAGGGGAACTGAGGGCGCGGATATAACCGTTGAAGGACATAGCCAGCGCTTGCCAGGCTGTAATGTCACCGTGATCGGTTTCGGCGAGGAGTTCCTGAAATGCGTGCGCCGCTTCTGTCAATCGGCCCTGAAAAAACAGGGCGCGACCCAGGTTGGCTCTGGCACGGGCTCCGGTCGTTCTTGCGGCAAGTCGATCGGCCAATTCTACGGCTTTTTGCAGGTATTTACTCGCGCTCAGCGGGTCTCCAAGAAGCGATTGATACTTGCCCTGGGTCACCCAGTGTTCGAGCGTGCGGTGTTCATCGGGCCTGTTCGCAAGGAGTTGGCCGGCTGTTTTCAGAAATTCGCCGGCCTTGGGCAATTGAAACCGCCAGTGGGCCAAGGTCGCGCCAAAATTACACAGATCAATCTTGATAAGGTCGTGCCTGGGATGCTCGGGCATCCGTTCGAGAATTCTTAGTCCTTCGCTCAACAGATGTTCTGTGTCAACTTGTGCGAAAGCCTGAAGGTTCCGCTCCACAGCAATGAGAAGCCAATCCAGGGTGATGTCGGTGTTTTCACTGTGAAGGAACTGATTGGCAATTTGTGTGAGAGCACTCAAAGACGGTTCTTGCCCGATAAACACCGGAAGATCGTTTCCGCGCGTGTAGCGATGGGCCAAGAAACGTGCCAACGTGAGATGTCTGGTCTGGCGCTCACGCTCTGGAATTCTTCGATAAACCGTTTCTCGGACGCCCACGGAGGTCAGTGCGAGGGTCGATCCGTTTTGCTCCAAAATCTGAGCGCGCAGCAGGGCCTCAATGGCATCAAAAAAATCATCGTCTGGGATTGCGGACAGTTGAAGGGCGTCTTGTATCTCGAAGGCTTGTTTGTTTAATGCCGCAAATTCCACGACGGTGGTTGCGGCAGGAGACAGGTGTTCGATGCGCCGCAAAAGGGCCTCTGCCACGTCCCGTGGCAAGTGTTGGCTCTGAAAATGTGATGGGAGGCTCCACCCTTGGTCCGTGAAACGCATTTCACCGCTTTGGACCAGATGCGCCAGTAATGCCAATGTAAAGCCGGGATTGCCTTGCGAGTAGCTGTAAATGAGCTGGCCGAACTCCATCGGGGGGGTTTCAAGACCCAAAACACTGGCGACGAGGCCCTGGATTTCACCCACGGTGAGGTTCGTGAGTTGGACGGGTGCGTCCCAATCCGGGATGGGGTCTCTGGATGTTGCGAGTAACAAAAGGGCTGATTGCTCGCGGTGGTGCTTTAATCGCGTGATAATTTCCGCCGAGAGTGGATCGATTTGCTCCACATTCTCAATCGCGATGACGGCGCCTCGTTGGGCCCCCGCTGCGCGCAGCAAGGCCAGGATGGCCGACTGAAGTGCAAATTTAGCCGCATCGGGTTCGAGGGAGATGGCATTCTGAGGCGTGGTATATTCCGGGAGCAATAATCCTATCGCGGCCTCGTGTTTCGCCCACAGTGCGGGATACTGTGAGCGGATGTTAGGTACAATTTGCCTGAGAATCGAGGTGAAAGGACCGTAGGGGCTGGGAACCTCAGAGGCTGTGGCGCCATACCAGGGAATATCTGCGAGACGGGCGTGGGTCTGAAGTTCTGCCATAAGGCGCGTTTTTCCGCTGCCGACGGGCCCTGTGACGAGTATTTGAGACCCCTGGCCGACTTCTACGGAGGCCAGTCGGCTTAAGAGCGTTTCGCGCTCGGTTTGACGGCCGAAAAAACCGGAAGTGAGAAGTGATTGGTTGGCTGCGCCTGATACCTGGAGCCCAAGTTCCAACAATGCGGTTCGCACTGACGGATAACGGTGGGCGGGTTCTTTTGCCAACATTCGGGCAATCACCTCTGATTGGTCTGGGGGGTATTCCGGTATCAGCTGGGCTAAAGGGCGCGGTGTCTGCTCAAGATGGGCGCGCAGGTAATCCAAGGCTGTCGAGGCAATGAAAGGAGGTCGGCCTGACAGTGCTTCGTAGATGAGACATCCCAGGGAATAGAGGTCGGCTCGCTCATCGACACGAGCTAGACGGGCCACTTCCGGCGACATATACGGTAACGTTCCACGGACTGTGTCGAGTGCTTGCCCATTCACGACCATGAGGCCGAAATCCATGAGCTTGAGGGTTCCGTCTGTCCGGACACGAATGTTTCCGGGCTTCAGGTCAAGGTGGATAAACCCCTCGCGGTGGATGTAGGACAGCGCAGACCCAAGTTGTTGCAACATGGGTGCCAGTTCAACCCAGGAGAGGGGCAGACAGCTGGCGAGACTGCGCCCTTGGATATATTCCATCAGAATGTATGGGGAGCCGGCGGGCAATGTGCCGTAGTCTAGCACCGCACACGTATTGGGATGCCGCAAGCGGTTCATTGTGCGATATTCTTGCTTGAAGTTGGCAATGGCCGTTGAGCGCTCGGAGGCGGGCAAGGATTCCACATCAAGGACCTTGAGGGCGCGTTGATCGTCGCTCGCCCGATCCTCGACCAGATAGACCGTTCCCATGCCGCCAGAACCCAGTCGTTCGAGAAGGTGAAAGCGGTCACCGAGATCGCGGACATCGCTGGACACGAAACACTAAACTCCACAGCACCACGGCGACCAGGTTAAAAAAAATGAACGGGGCGCCGTGGGTTCTATACCCCACGAGGTGGCCCCGTTCTTCGTCGCTGGATACGTTGCGGGCGATGGATTAGAGGGCAGGCCAGTGCATCAGGGTATCAATGACAGCACGAACGGGGGTTCCCGTGGGGCCCTTGGGGCGATAGGGTTTTTCTTTCTCCGTCCAGGCGGTTCCTGCAATGTCCAAGTGGACCCACGGCGTATCCCCCACAAAGCGCTGAAGGAAACATGCGGCCGTGATGGTTCCGGCCTCCCGGCCGCCGATATTTTTCAGGTCGGCAATGTCCGAGCGCAATAATTCATTGTATTCTTTCCACAATGGCAACTGCCATCCCCGGTCTCCTGTCCGCTCCCCCGACGCCAAGAGTTGGTCCACCAAGCCTTGGTGATTGCCCAGAACACCCACTGCCTCCGTACCCAAAGCGATGATGCAGGCGCCCGTGAGGGTGGCCATATCGATCACCGCACACGCTTTCTTTTCTGTGATGGCGTAGGAAATGGCATCGCACAGGACGAGGCGTCCTTCGGCATCCGTATTCAGCACCTCCACCGTCAAGCCGTTGTAGGCGGTGAAAACATCGCCCGGTTTCAACGCTGTTCCGCTGGGCATGTTATCGGTCGCCGGAATCAATCCCACCAGATTTTTCTTGATGCCCAACCGTGCTGCTGCCACCATAATCGCGATGGCTGCGGCGCCGCCGGCCATGTCGTATTTCATTTTCTCCATTCCTTCGCCTGGCTTAATGGAGATGCCTCCGGTATCGAAAGTGATCCCTTTGCCCACGATGGCAATCGGGGGATCATCCGCCGAACCTCCGCGGTGTTCCATCATGATCAGTTTGGGAGGATGGACGCTGCCCTGGTTGACCGCCAGAATCCCGCCCATTTTCATGGCCTCAAGGTCGGCTTTTTCAAAAATTTTGACACTCAATCCCGCTGCCTCGCCGGCTCTTTGGGCTTCCTCGGCCAGTCGTGTGGCGGTGACTACGTTACTGGGATGCAGAATGAGGGTGCGTGCCAAGGCGATCGATTCTACGAGGACTGTTCCGTGGCGCAGCCCTTCAGTCAGTGCCGTCTCGGAGTGGTTTGACCAAATGGTGACGGTTTCAACCGTTTTGATGTCTTCACGATCCCGGGTCCGGTAGTCCGTCAACTGAAACAACGACATTCCGGCACCTTCGGTGACGGCTTGAGCAATTTCGGCGAGTTCAGCGGGCGCTTTCAAGCCACGCGGGGCATCATCCACGAGGCCGATCGTGATGTGCTTCAAATTCAGGTCTCGCAGAATCGAGGTGCCTTTCCCGGCTGCTTGTCGCAGGGTTTCCAGTGTGGCTTCGCCTTTTTTTCCCAGGCCGACGAGTGCCACTCGTTTGATAGGGAAGGCCAGGGTATGAAGCACCAGCGTTGCATTGGGCTTGGCTTTAAAATCGCCGCTGGCAAGGATGGCCGCAATTTGGCCAGACACGCAGGCATCCCACGCTGCTGTGGTGGGGGCTGGTGTGTCTTCTCCTTCATAAATGCCAATGACCAGTCCGTCGGCTGTCAATTCTTGGGGTGCGCCAGTCTGGCTAAGCATTTTCATAGGGCAGGGCCTCTTTCAGGTGTATAGGGTCTTATGAGACGAAAAAGGGATTTTGGCGTCGTTCGTTTCCGACGGTCGTGCTCGGACCATGGCCAGGATACAGCACGACCTCGTCATGAAGCGAAAAAATTTGAGATTCGATGGCGTGCTGTAACACCGGCCACGAACCGCCCCACAGGTCAGTTCGCCCCACGCTGCCAGCGAAGATGGTGTCCCCCACAAACATTTCATCACCCGAGAGGTAGGAGGTGCCCCCGGGAGAGTGGCCGGGCGTCAGACGGGCCTCAATTTTCGCTGAGCCAAGCGGCAGCAGAAAGTCTGGTGTCACAAAATGATCGACCACGGGCGGGTCGATGGGTTCCAACCCAAAAAGCGCGCATTGCAAGCGGAGTTGTTCTAACAATGGCGCTTCCTCGGGCGGAAGCCACAAGGGTATGTGGTAGCGGTCCTTGATAAACTGCGCCGCCCCCACGTGGTCGATGTGAGCGTGGGTGATGAGAACGTACTTAGGCGTCGCTCCTGTCGCGTCGATGGCCTCTGCGATTCGCTCTCCCTCATCGCCGGGGTCGATCACCGCAACTTCCCCGTCGCGAACGAGCAGGTAACAGTTTTCTCGAAAAGAACCAACCGTGATAACTTTGACCATAGATTCAATCGCCTGAGGCGCAAGATCAGTGGGCGGCCTGGTGGTGAGGAATTTCTGGCTCGCGAATCATTGGGAACCACTTCACCCGCTTCAAGGTAACGTTTTTAATCGATTTTTACCAGACGCAAATAGGTCCTCGACATCACGGGGCTCTTGGCGTCCGATCAAAAAGTGTAAAAGAGATATTCCGCGTCGGTGGGGTCTACGTGATGGGGGTCGAACCAATTATCGAGCGGGGTGAAGAGAAGCAACTTCAATTTTTTGGTGGTGTAGCGATAGTGAATGTGTCTTTTGATACGGGCTATCCACTCTTCGCATTCGGCCTGTAACTCGTCGCGGGTGGAGGCTTGGGGGCTTTCCATCACCCAACAGACGTCCTTGGCATCGGTATGACGCAGGACATACTCTAAGGTTTCAAGACTGCAGGGGCCTATTTGAACCCACAGTCTCGCTTCGCCCGTGAGGTCAAGGCAGGCGACGTGAGGGTCGATTTTATAGTCTGTTTTTGGCTCGAAAGTCAGCGGCCCATATTCTCGCCAAAACGCGTAAGACAGAGCCTTTAGGTAAGCCTGGTGAAGACTTTCTCCCCGCGCTTTAAAGATGTGAAGCACGGGGGGGCCGCCGGCGACGTGAAAGCGCAGTTGGCGCTGGGCGCCCAGGTCTTCTTGAGTCGGCACCATGGAGAACTGCCCCGATCGTTTGAGGTTTTGTGTGACACCCACTAGGGCGATGATAGCATGGCTACTCCGGTGAGGGGGCGGCGAAGCGCGTGAGGATCGAGTCCGAGGCGAAAAGCACTCAACAGGCCCGCCGCCTCCAGATAGTTTTCGACCTCAAAAATATATGTGCCGTTTTCAAGCCCGAGATCAGAAGGGGTTAATCCGATTTGTGTTGTGTTTTCTCGCACGATAATCGTCGGGATTTTTCGGGCCAAAGCGGCCAGTGTCCCGGGGCCCCCGAGGCATCCGGAGGGAATCACAAGGGCATCGACGGTGTCGGATGTCCAATCGTGAACGGTCGTGGCCGGCGCCGGAATGAGGTCTGGATGTTGGGACAGTCCCTGGAGAATGCAGGGAAGGAAGGTATGGCCGAGATGCTCAGCGGCAGCACGAGGATCCACCGCATAGGGCGTCTCTGCGGTGTAGGGCCACAGGGGGGCATGCGCTGCGGGGATACCCAGTTCTTGAATGATCAGGTGTGAGAGGATGGCCTCCAGTCCGCCGATGGGATCCACTCCCCCCCCGCCGTCGTAGGCTTCTGCGAGGTTTGTGTCGAGAGGCCCTAAATCTGCCAAGAGGGCGATGGCGCTGGCCCCCGCTTGCTGTAACTCGCGGGCACCCTCGAGCAAGCTCGCTGGATCGTTTACCTCACCCGAACTCAAACCGGCAGCGCTGAGATTCGTGCGGGCACCAATTGGGCGGGGGGTGAGTTGCCATCCGATGATGGGGACGCCATACACGGCTCTGACCCCGTCCATCGCGTGCTGAAGAGCTTCTGGCGTGCCCCGAGGCATCGTCAGAAGGGCGCGATCAACCAAAATTCCGATCTTTTGTCCAGTCTTGGGACGTAAAGCCAGGCGGCCTGCGAGCCACGCGTCCAGCGCCGCGCCTTCCACATAGGTTGCGTTGGAGGGCAATGCAAGAAATTGAGCTCCGTTGACCGCATTGGGATGTGTGATGAGACGATCGACCACCCCCGCCAGCAGGCGCGTGACGGGGCCTCCGTCACCGGCAAACCCCCCAATATTTGCGCCAACACCGGTAGGAATTATGTGGACGACGGTGAACACCAATGCGTTCCTTCTAGAACCCAGCCTGAGGGTGTCACAGCCACCCAGGCCCATCGGACTGCTTGGATGCCCTCACCCGTCAGGCGCGATTCCAAATACTCCAGCCAGTCGCCCTTTTCATTAGGAGGAACGACCAGGCGAAAAGATTTTAGTGTTTTCACCCTTCGTTACCCAGTGCGCAGCCGCTGCAGCCACCCGAGCAGGTGATAGCCCCCGGCATGCTGGTTCTACAGCGGGGACAGGCCTGGGTGAAATTTACGATCGGCATGGGATAGGCACACACGTGACAGGGGCGGGTAGGGCACGCCTCATTCCCAACCCTTGTTTGAACCCGAGGGGCGTTCTCAGCGCTCGTTCGCCGAAAAAGCGTCCACATCAAAAAGCACCCAAGATTCTCACGAGCGCGCCTCCGATAGCGAAGGCTAGAACCCAAGAACCGAGCCACAGTGTAGCGGCCTCCCGCCATCCTCGCTCTTTAAATAGAACCACTACGGTGGCGATGCAAGGAACGAAAAGCGTGATAACCACCAATGCAACCACAGTTTGGTTCGCGCTCAGCGCCATGTCGGTTAAGCCTGCGGCACCAAAATCTCGTCGAATGAGACCCATCAAGAAGGCGGAGGCGGCTTCGCGCGGGAGGTGCAGCAGCCCGACAACCAATGGAGATAACGCTTGAGTGATGACCGTGAGTGCTCCGGTGACCTTGCAAATTCCCACGGCGAGTGCCGCGAAAAGAAACAGGGGAACCGCCTCCTGCAAGAAGGCAAGCGATTTGGACCACGTTTTGCGCAGAACGTTGCGCCACAGGGGCAGTCTCAGCGGTGGCAAATCGATGAGCAGAGCCGATGATTTGCCTGGCAACAGGCGGTCTAATAAAGATCCCACTGCGACCAAAACAGCGAACATCGTTCCACCATAAATCGCCCAACTACTCCACGAGCCCGTGCGGCCCAGCAAGCCCAGGATGACTCCCAGTTGGGCTGAGCAGGGGATGGTCAGGCCCAGAATCGCTGTGGCAATGGTTTTTTCGCGCTGTGTGCCCAAAAGCCGTGTGGTGATTGTCGCCATTGTGACGCAGCCAAAACCAATGATCAGTGGAATGATGGCGCGGCCATTGAGGCCTATCGCGTTCAGGGAGCGGTCCACCAAGACAGCCAATCGCGGCAGGTAGCCTGTGTCTTCAAGAACTGCCAAAAAAAGGTAGAAGCCGACAACCAACGGCAACAGCAAGCCGACCACGTAAGTCACCGTCATTGTCAGGGCTCCGAATTCCCCAACCAGAATTTCTCGGAGCCAGTTGTCAGGAACCCAGTGGGCAACCAATTGCTTCATCCAAGGTTCATAGTGCCCTTGCATCCACTGACCTTCGGTAATTTCTACAACCCGCTGAGCCACCAAGTCCCCGATCAAGAAATAAAGCAACGCCATCACCGCCACGGCGGCAGCGCTGCCGCCCAAGGGATGAAGGAGGGCGTGACCGAGGCGGGCGGTCCGGCTTTCAGAGCGGTTTTCGTAGGTGATGACTTCATTGACGATGCGACTGATGTAATCTCGTCGGGCCGCATAAACCGCCTCTCGGCGCGAGGGGAACGCTGCAGAAATCCTTTCGCGCAAGACTTCGTCTCCTTCCAGTGCGAGCAGACGCTCTGCTTGAGGAGCCAATGACTCGCTTTCTGCCAGCCATTCTGAAATTTGAGGGACGCCACGGCCCATGTGCGTTTGATCGAGTTGCTGTTTGATTTCGCGGAGCCCTTCGCCGCGCGTCGCGATGCACGGAATCACCGTGACGCCAAGCCACTCAGAGAGGCGTTCTATATCGATCGAAACTCCGTGAGCGCTCGCTTCGTCCATCTGATTGAGGGCGACGAGAACTGGTTTCCCCATATCGAGAAGCTGCAGCGTCAAGAAGAGGTCGCGCTCTAGTGTCGGAGCTGCCACGATGTTGAGAATGATGTCAGCTCCAAGAACAATGTCCCTGGCGACGCGTTCTTCATCATTGAACGAGCCCACCCCATAGACCCCTGGCGTGTCAAGCACCTGGAATCGATCCAGGTGTCCTTTGCTGACATCGACCGTCGTGCCGGGGTAATTTGCCACGTCTACATAGAGACCCGTGAGGGCGTTGAAGAATACCGATTTCCCAACATTCGGATTGCCAACCAATACCAGGTTGTGCCTGTCATGACCGAGAACCGCTGCAGGCGTCGATACGAGGCTGGTCATGCCGCCACCACCTCGATGACGATCTCGTGAGCCAGTTGCCGCCCGATGGCGATTTCTTGCCGGGATTTCCCCAGAACGACAGGCCCCTTGGGAATGTTTGTATGGCAAACAGCCTTCTGGCCCACACCAATTCCCAATCTGAGGGCTTGGGAGCGAACATCGTCCGAGATGATGTCGAGAATGAGCACGGTCTGCCCTGGACGAACGTCTGCCAGTGTCATCGTTTCTGGCCCTCTGTCTGACATTCGGGGCAAAGCCCAAACACCTTGAGTTGCACGTCTCTCAGATGAAACCGATGACCGTTGGCGACGGCTTGCCCCAGTTCGAGCAGGGAGGCCTCTTCAAATTCGATGGCTTGGCTACAGCTGACGCAAACCAAGTGATGATGTGGAGCTTCCTCAGTGGTGGCAATTTCGTAATGCTTGTGGCCCTCCGCGAAGTCCAGCTCCCGCAACAGGCCCAAAGACGCCAATAACTTGATTGTGCGATACGTGGTGGCAAGACTGATCCCGTTCGCGTGGTCCCTCAAACGCATGTGAAGTTCTTCCGCGCTGAGATGGGTTCCTTCCGGCAGCTCCTGGAACAGTTGTAAGATGGTTTCTCGCTGAGAGGTCAGGCGATAGCCCCGCTGCCTCAGGCTTTCTTGCACGGTGTGCATGTCTGATTTGGTCGACATTTCTTTTTTTTATTGAGAATGATTCGCGTTAAGATCCTGAGGTAAATGAGAATCATTGTCAATAGGCGACGCTTTCTTGGTTTTGAAATCGCTGTGTTCGGGATAAGAGTTGTGGGACTTGGTGCTGGCTTTTTGCATAGTGAAAGGGGCGTGCTGGCGTGAGATGGCGTGGCTGGTGGGGTCCTGCCGTCGTTATGTTCGCGGTTGTCGCGGGCTGTTCATACTCTCCGCTTGCGTTGCCGGTGTCTGCCGCGTCTGCGTGGCTGGAGACTTCGTCCTCATCTCCATTGGAAACGTCGCTCAAACGCGCGGAGCGGCATTTTATCACCCAATATCATCATGCACGTTGGAACCCGAACGAAACGCGCTTCGACAATGCAAACTGCGGCCCGGCCGCACTGGCGATGGCCCTGAAGGCCTATGGGCGTGAGCCCAAAGACCTTGCGGATCGCTCTGCGTCAGGGTTGATTTCCCGCGTGCGTCGTGCGATGACGGGCACCACTGAAGATGACAATTGGACCTATCCGGTTCAGGTTTTGTTGGCGGCCCCCCGATTTGGGTTGCGCGCAGAATACGTATTTGGTGTCGTGGAAATACGGCGCGCAATGAGGCGTGCGGGGCGTATGGTGGTTCTTAACTTGAATCCGACGCCCGCTTACGTCCATCTATTGACCCGCCCTTATGACGGCGGCCATTTCGCATTGTTAACAGCCGTCAATGGGGACCGTGCGACCTTGTGCGATCCACTGGCCTCCTCACCGGTGATGATAAGTTTGGGGCAATTGGCTCAAGCCTTAGCGACACCGCTGGGTGAGCATTCGGATGGCCGCTTAATTCCACCGTTTAACGGCGGCGTGTTGCTTTGGGAATAGACTGAATTTAGATCGCCACGTTGCGCGTTGTGACATGCTTGGGTATACTGAGATCTGTATTTTTGACCGCGTCTTGTCCGCGTCTTAGTCTAAAACTAATGAATCCCGGCAAAAAAGGCCCAGCTTCGCTTCATCGGGGCGCTGTAGCCTACCGGTCCCGCCAATCCTTTTAAACTCTGTGGAGAAGAATAGAATCATGGCCAAGCGCATCAAGTCGGGCGTAAAGCGCGTTGAAACTGCCGAGCGGAATCGCCAGCGGAATGCGGCGTCCAAGTCTGCTTTGAAGACCCGGATCAAGCAGGCCCATGCGGCCATCGCTGGAAACGGTGATCTGCAAGTGGCCTCGGTGCTTGCTATCAGCACCATCGACCGGGCAGCGAAGAAGGGTGCCATTCATCCTAACAAGGCTGCTCGCCTCAAGTCGCGTCTTATGAAGCGCGTCAATGCGGCGGTCGTTGCTGAGGCATAGACAACGTTCCCGAAAACCCGCCTGAACCAGGCGGGTTTTTTTTTGGTGAATTCTGAATCGCAGTGGAGGAAACCATTTTGCGTTTGGTAACGGTTGAATTGCACACGGTGCTGGGGCGCCAAGAGCGGCTCGGTTTGTTATGGCGAGGCGGAGTGCTCGATGTTCATCTGGCAGGTGCCTGGTTCCTCCAAGCACAAGGTGAGGCGTCGTGGCGTTCCTTGGGCGACGCGCTGGCCCCTCACACGTTGCGCGGGTTCTTGGCGGTCGGTGACCGAGCGTGGAAACTCCTGTCCGATGCAGTGGACGCCTTGGAGTCTTTACCCCACGTACCGCAAGGTCCCAACGGTTCTCGGTTACTTCACCCGTCGGACGAGGTGCGCTATCTTTCACCGATTCCCGAGCCTTCCAGTCTGCGTGACTTTTACGCATTTGAGGAACATGTGCGAACAGGTTTCGCTAAGCGAGGAGAGGACATTCCTGCGGCCTGGTATGAGTTGCCGGTCTATTACAAGGGGAATCACCGGACAATTTTGGGCCCTGATGCCGAGGTTCCCTGGCCGCGTTACACGACAGAGCTTGACTTTGAACTCGAATTGGCGGTGGTAATCGGTCGAGAAGGTCGGAATATCTCGGTTTCAGACGCATTGACCTATGTGGCGGGGTATACGCTGATGAACGATATTTCCGCGCGGGATATTCAGCGCAAGGAGATGGCCTGTCGCCTGGGGCCCGCCAAGGGGAAAGATTTCGCGACGGTTCTGGGCCCTTGTTTGGTCACGCCGGATGAAATACCAGATTTGACGAATCTGCCAGCCACCGTTCGTGTCAATGGAGAGTTGTGGTCCGAGACCAATGCGGGTAACCCCTATTGGAATTTTGCGCAGATGATTGCCCACGTTTCGATGGATGAAACGCTGTATCCTGGTGACGTGATTGCGTCTGGCACAGTCGGGCGAGGCTGTGGCTTGGAATTGGGACGGCTTCTAGCGCCCGGCGACAGAGTGGAACTGGCTGTGGATGGCTTGGGCGTGTTAAGAAATCAAGTGGGGCAGCCTTCGCAGGAGGCATTGCCGATTCTGCGCGACTGAGGGAATCAGCGTCGATTCCTGCGAATACGAGGAGGTGTCGTTTGGAAAACTTGTTTATGCTGGCGAAAGGGCGCTATGCGCCTCAGGCGCACGTGGGCCTACCCGACGGCACTTTTGAGGAGGAGCACGGTCGCAATGGTTTCTTTGGTCGGGTGTCGCATTTGTACCATGCTCATCCACCGACCAATTGGCTTCGGATAGAAGGGCCACTTCGTCCCCACGCGATCAAAGCTTGCGATATAGAAAGTTCGGACATGAAGGATCCGCGGGGGGGCCCTACCACCTTTTTGTATAACGATGATGTGGCGCTTCGTGTTTCACGCAGGCGTTCTCCGATGCCTTTTGCTTTCCGCAACGGGGATGGTGACGAGGTGTGGTTTGTGCACCGCGGTGGGGGTCGTCTTGAGACCGACTACGGTCCGTTAGAACTGGAAGAGGGGGACTATGTGGTCATTCCGCGCGGGACCACGTATCGTTTTTCCCCGCTGGGAAGCGACCCTTTTTTCTTGATTGTGGAATCTGCGTCCGAAATATCGCTTCCTGACAAAGGGATGCTGGGGCGCAACGCGTTGTTTGATCCTGGGGTTGTCGTGACCCCGACACCCGCCCCCACACTGGCAGAAGGGGGGGAATGGGAGTTAGTCATCAAGCGCGAAGGACAACATACCTCGGTGTTTTATCCCTTTGATCCGATTGACACGGTGGGCTGGAAGGGTGACCTGACCCCGTGGAAGCTCAATGTGCGAGATTTTCGCCCCGTGATGAGCCATCGCTATCATCTTCCTCCCAGTGTTCATACCACCCTTTTAGGCCGCAACTTTGTGGTGTGCACCTTTGCTCCGCGTCCACTCGAAGAGGATCCTGCGGCCGTCAAGGTGCCATTTTTTCATAGAAATATTGATTTCGACGAGGTCATCTTTTATCACTCGGGAGACTTTTTCAGTCGGGACGGGATTGCGCCGGGGATGGTCACATATCATCCGACAGGAATTCATCATGGTCCACACCCGAAGGCCATCGCAGCGAGTCAGAACAAGACGGCCACGCAAGAATACGCCGTGATGATCGATGCGAAAAATGCGCTCACGTTGACGCCGGAAGCGCAGTCGGTCGAATGGGCGGATTATTGGGCGAGTTGGGGGGCCAGAGAACTGGCGAAAGAAGGGGCTTCAACATGATTATCGATCCCGCTGCGGGTTCTTGGAATGACGCTTATCGATGGATTACAGGGACCGTGATTCCCCGCCCGATCGCGTTCGTGTCCACCGTGAGTGCAGATGGAGTGGTGAACATCGCGCCGTATAGTTTTTTCACGGTGGTGTGCGCAAATCCCCTGACATTGTGTTTTGCACCGATGCGAAAAGGGCCGGATGCCGTGAAGAAAGACACGCTCATTAACATCGAGCAGACGGGGGAGTTTGTCGTCAATGTTGTAGACGAACGCTTTATCCAAGCGATGAATTTGACCTCGGCCGAATTTCCGCCGCAGGTCGATGAGTTTGGGGTGGCGGGTTTGACCGCCGCGCAGAGCGAGGTGGTGCGAGCTCCGCGGGTTTTGGAGTCACCCATCAATGCGGAATGCAAGCTGTCTCAGGTGGTGGAGGTGAGCAGCGCGCCCGGTGGCGGCAGTTTGGTTCTCGGGCAAGTGGTTCGTTTGCACGTGCGCGATGATCTCATTCGGGAGGATGCCATTGTGCCCGGGGATGCGTGGCATCCTGTCGCGCGTTGCGGTGGAATAACTTACGCCCGCCTCACGGACACGTTTGAACTGTCTCGCCCCCACTTGTCCGACCAGCAACGCGCGCAACTCACCACCAAAGGTTAAGCGGTCAATTCCTCCTCTCTTGGTGGGCTAAAACCCTTTTGAAAGCTTTGTTTTACGCGCTGGCGGACACCCTTGATGACGTTGGGAAGGACTTGGCGTGTGCCGAATTCGATCAACCATCCGGGGACGATATCGAGCCACGGGTCGACCGTTAAATGGTATTGCAATCGGGTCCGGTTGGTGCCGTAGGAGCGCATGTGCCAGTATCCCCGCTCGAAGCGTAAATTGCCGTCGGCCATCGTCCACGAGACGATGCCACTGGAGCGGTTTTCAACGTTGATGTTCACCATCCAGTGCGCGTGCAAGGGCCAAGGCGGCTGCATTTTCACATATTGCCAGGTGGAGCCGGAATGGCGCCGGCGAATCCCGCTTTCGACGACCAACGGCAAAAATTGATGGTATTCATCAAAACTGGTGACGGCTCCCCATACGGTATCGAAAGGGGCTTCAATCATTCCGTAGACGTCGAGGTGATAGATGGGGTGGCGGTTGACGTGGTGAACGACAATTCCCCCTTGGCGCAATTCTTCTTCCTGACTTAGCGTCGGGGGGGTTGTGATGATCGATTTCGGGTCGGTTGCAGCCCCGGCTGTCCGAGCAGGGTGTACAACCATGGCCAGGGCGCAGCAGCACCCCACCAAGAGGCGCCCTGCGGAGGTCGCCATCGCCGTCAATCCGCCAAGCCGGCGACCCGGTCGCTGGCGCGTGGTACCGGTGGAGGGGCCGCGCCGCGCACGACGAGCTGGCGCATTGCCTCGTAAGCGATGACGGCCACTGCGTTGCTGAGATTAAGGCTTCGTACGGGTCCCCAATGAGGAATGCGAATCTGAGAGTCTGGATTTTTGTCGAGTAATTCCCGGGGCAGTCCGGCCGTTTCTTTCCCAAAAACTAAGAAGTCTTCGGGCTCGTAGTTCCAATCAGTATGGAGCACCGTGGCATGGGCGCTGGTGTAGACCCAGCGAGCACGAGGATTTTTCTCAGCCAGCGATTCCAGACTGTCGTGGAGCGACAGACGGACGTGTTCCCAGTAGTCGAGTCCCGCTCTTTTTAGGTGTTTGTCATCGATCGAGAACCCCAGGGGCCCGACCAAATGAAGATGAGCGTTGAGACCGGCACACAGGCGTGAAACGTTGCCTGTGTTGGGCGGAATTTCGGGTTCAACCAAAACAATATTTAGCACCCCGTAATTTTATCCCAAATTGGGCCCTCTTGTCGGCCGTTAGGAGGGAATGGATCCCGTTTCGGGGTACACTGTCGGCATTGCGGGCGTTATTTCGCGCGCGGCAGGACTCTCTGAATGCTTGACCGGGTAAAGGATATGACCAGATTTTTATTCACTGTGTCGCTGATTGCACTGCTGTGTGCACCTGCCAGCCAAGTGGCCGCGCAGCCGCAGGCGGTGGGAGGAGAGGTGTACTTTGACCTGGCGGAGCGTCAATTGTATGTGCCTTGGTATGAGGGGGTGCCGACTGTTTATGAGCTGCAGTCTCCTCATCGCCTTGTGGTGGAAGTGCCTTGGACCAGCCGTATGGCGGAAGGGGCACACGCCTACCGAGACGATTGGATTCGCTCAGTTCAGGTTCGTCGCCGCGGCTTGGTGGCCCGCATTGAATTGGGGCTGACGCGCCCCTTGAACGGCCGATGGTACCCTTCAGCCTCTCGGGGGCTGTTTAGCCTGTCAATATTGAACCCGCAGCGCTTGGCCGCAGATAAATTTCCCCCGGCGGGCTTGAAGGCGAGCACGGCTCCGCGGCCGACGCCCAGTCCGAAACCGGTCGCGATGGCAAGCACGGATCCGCGGCCGACGCCCAGTCCGAAACCGGTCGCGAAGACAAGCACGGCTCCGCGGCCGACGCCCAGTCCGAAACCGGTTGCGATGGCAAGCACGGATCCGCGGCCGACGCCCAGTCCGAAACCGGTCGCGAAGAAAAGCACGGCTCCGCGGCCGACGCCCAGCCCGAGACCGGTCGCGAAGACAAGCACGGCTCCACGGCCGACGCCCAGCCCGAAACCGGTCGCGAAGGCAAGCGCCGGGTTGCAGCCGACGTCAACCTTGAAAGCGGCGGTGAGCGCGGAGATGTCTAAGCCGCCTCGGGTCGGACGTTTCTCTTATGATGACGAGGTTCGCTATTTTCTGTTGCCAGTGAACCGTAAAGTGGTTCCCGTCTTTAATGAGTTGGCGAATCCCCCGCGGCTGCTCATCGATCTGCCGGGGACGGAGGTCTCGCAGGTACAGAAACGCGTCTATGCCGGGGCATTGGTTCGGGAAGCGATCCTGGAGTCGGGGCCGACCGGAGGGGCTCGGGCCACGCTATTTCTCGCCCGCCCCATCACGAATCATTGGAAGTGGAAACACTCGGGCAACAACCTTGTTGTGGTTTTCGACCACAGACCCGTGATACAGCCGTCACCGGTGGCCCCCTCCGCCACGCCGAAGCCGACAGTCACTTCCATCCCCAAGCCTGCGTCCTCCCCTTCGCCTGTGGCATCGAAGCCAGGCGAGGCGCAGAAAGCGTCGGTACCGTCCCCGGCTGTGCGCGCGGGTCACCTTTTCGCAGGGACTGTTTTCAATATCAATTCGGGTGAGCCTGTGCCGGGGGTTCGGGTGATCGCGGGGAACGAGCAGGCAGTGTCTGATCGGGATGGCCGTTTCGAACTGAGGGGTTTGAGCCAAGGGGCGCATACCGTTTCAGTTTCGGCGTCTGGTTTTTCAGCGCAGACGTTTTCGATTCTGGTCCCGGACGATAAAAGTATCAGCCTGAATCTGGTCCCCTCGCTTTAAACGGACGGTCTTTTGGGCGTCGGCGAAAGTTTTCATGGGCGCTGTTTTGGCAGGTCTGGGGATAATTAGACTTCGTGAAGAGTTTATTAATTCTTTGTTTCCATCGGCAACGCAGGGTGCACGCCTGCGCATAATCATCTCGCGAGCGTTGCGGCGCTCCCCCGAACAAGGTCAAGGCGCGGTTCTCCGGAGCCGCTTCATATGGAGGATATAACCATGGGTGGTGCAGTCGGTAACGTTTTTAAAGCTCTTACGCCGGTTTTGTCGCTGATTCCAGGAATAGGTCCCGCGATCGCTGGAATCTCCGCCCTCGTTCAAAATGTGGGGAATTTTGCGCAAGCGATGCGCCAAGGGAATCCGCAAGAGGCTGCGCGCCAGGCCGAACGCACTGCGCAGACCGCGCAGGCCGCGCGCAATGACGTTCAGGCTGCGCAGAACCGTTTGCAGGCGGCGCAAGGGCCTGCCGGTGGGGGAGTTGTCAATGGGATTACCCAGGGCATCCAACAGGCGGTTCAAAATGTAAATGGAATAATTGGTGGCCTAGGTGGCGTGGTGAATGCGTTTCGGGCTTGATTCGCCGCAAAATTTGTGGCGGCTCGGTTGAAACCAAAACGGTGATTTTTGCAGGGGAGGCTCGTTGGAACGGGCCTCCTTTTTTTTGGGTAAATTGACTGAGGGTCAAGGCTTAGTATTTTTGCCAGCATCGTTTTTGATGGAGAGACGCAGATGTCAGACAAACCCGCCGGCACGAAGGCGCAGGATGATCAGCGCGCTTTGCAAGAGGCACAGGTCCAGTTACAGAATCTCAAGGGGCATCTCTCAGAAGCTACCAAGGCAGCGACTGATGCGATTTCTCCGGCCCTTCAGGCGGCCCAAGGGCGCCTCGCCGAAGCGCAGGAGGGTCTTGCTGCCGCGACGGACATGCGCCAGAAACTCGAGGCGTTTCGTCAGGAACCGGCCCTGTCCGAGGACTACGATCGCATGGTGCTTCTGGAGAGGCTCTACACCCAAATGAAGGTGTTCGCGAGCGCGGAAATTGGGATTTGGGAGAGAAATTTGGCGCGCCTGAACGCCATCCCGCAAGACGGTTCGGTTGAGGATTACACCGAGCCTTCGGTCTCGGAGCTGGTGATGCCGGCGTCGGATCCAGAATATCTATTGCATCGGACCCTGCTGGATGTTGCAATGTTGGGCTACCACTGGCACCGGAACCGTATGGCGATCGATGTGGTGTTGCGGGCAGCGGGCAACGAACTTCGTTCGTTCCGTGCCAACGAGGCGGGCGAAACCCATTTGACCGCTCAAGCGAATATTCTGAGGGAAGCCGCATCCCGGGACAGGGAACTGGCAATGGCCTTGGGCTCTTTGGGCTCGGTTTTTGAGGAGACCTATGCGTTGCTCGATTGGGGGCAGACGGCGGCTGAGACATTGGCTCAACTGCCGGTGGGCGCCCGCAACGAAAGTTTGGCAGACGCCGATTGGGCGAAACTCAACGGCGGCCTGGTGACCTTGCTAGAGATTAACAAGCGGGTGGCGAACCAACCCTTGCTGGCGAAGCTTTTCTCTGAGGAAGGATGATTTCTCAGTGACGGGCGAAGCGGTGGGCTTCGTGCGAAGACTCACGGAGGATGATATCTCGCAGGCCTCCTTTCAACAGGCATGTCTCGCATTGCCGAAGGCGTGGGCCCCTGCGGGAGAAGCGCTGCGTGTTGCCCTCACGCAACGGGCGCAAACAGGGGAATTATTGTTTTTTGCGTGGCGGCACAATGAGGCAGCTGAGGTTTGGCAAACCGTTTTCGTGACGCAAGCGTTGGCGCCGGGTCATTTGTTGATCCTGGGCACTTTGGGGGATTGGTGCTCAAACGCTGTCGGTGACGTTTTGATGACTCTCCAGAGCCAAAATTCGGTTCTTTCATTGGTTCCAGAGCAGTTTCCTCACCCCTTGGACGAGCTTTGGGCACACGGTTTTTTGAGGGCGGAGCGCCAGGTCTGGAGAAATGAGCTGCAAAACGAAGATTTTTCAGGTTGGGAGCCCATACATTTCCGTGTTTTACCCTGGTCAGAGACTTGGCGCGACCCTGCCTGCGCGCTTTTGGTCTCGGCCCACGCCAACAGCGTGTCAGGGCTCATTTTGGCTTGGCCGAATCCCCCTTCACAGGATGTGATAAGGAATCTAGGACGTCGTTTAGGTTTGGTGCCGCCGACTCTTCTGGCAGCGTCCTCTTTTGTGGCCTTAGAGGCGGATCGTGATGAGATGTTGGGATTGATATGGATAGAAGACGGTGCGACGGGACCGGTTTTGCACGAACTGTGTGTCGCAGAGGCAGCGCGCCGACGCGGTGTTGCGCGTGCGTTAGTCGGGGCAGCCCAAAGTACTCTTCAGCAGGCCGGATACGCCCAGATGTTGTATACAACGCTTCAAGATAATGTGGGGGTGGCACGTCTTGCTGCCCCCCATAATGCCTACCTGGTCGACAAGGAGGGCTTTGTTGTGTGGCTCTCTCCGGTTTGTTAGTTGATGGAGTGTAATGAACGTCGATCGATCGGTCGAACAATTAGCCTTCCCCATCGCGCAATGCTCGTAAGGGGAATTTTCGGCCTTTGCCCCCTTCTTCCATCAGGGTCATAAAGAGTCCTTTCACGGAGGGGGGCAGGGGCTGATTGAGGGAGAACGCTCCCGTTACTCGTTGTCCAGGTTCAATGCGAAGCAAGGTATTGTCAACGCTCATGATATCCAGCGTATGCGTCAGATCGTTGCCTTGATCATCGCTCAAGGCGAAAAGTTCGGGCCGATCCGTACGGGTCAGAAAGAAAACGACGTCAGTGCTGAGGTTGTCGATGCGAAGTTGAACGCGGGTGCGAGAGGGCGTAATGAATACCTGGTTCACCCCCATCGTAACCCCCTCGAGCGTGATCGCTGGACCCCGCCAAGGCATTGGGGTCGCAGCGGGTGAAGGCACTGGCTTCGCGCTGGGCAAAGAGGTGACCGGAGGCTGTACTGTCTCTGCCAGCGGAGACACGACCGGAACTGGCGACATTTGAAACATCGAACGATACGACTGCGATGACCAAAGGCCCACGAGGAGAAAAAGAACGAACACCACCGCAGACAAGGAGATGAGCAAGGGCCAGCCGCTGCGGTCCACGCGGGGGGGGGCCAAAAAAGTTCGAGGCTCTAACGCGAGAAAGGCCCGCTGAAAGTCGGCAATTGTGTCATAACGGTTTTCAGGGTCCACTTCGAGGGCTTTAATCAGAACGCTGTCGAGGGCGGGTTCACTCTCTAAGTTGAGTTCACTCGGTGCCGTCGGGCTGTGAAGCAGCGCGGCGGTGTACCGTGCCAGAATGACGTTGCCCTCATACGGATATTGTCGCGTGATCAACTCGTAGAGTACGACACCCAAAGAAAAGACGTCTGCTCGAACATCTGCAGCAAGCCCTGAGAGCACTTCAGGCGCCATGTAGCGTGCTGTCCCCGCGGTTTTGTTGGGATCTGCGGTATGGGCGGCCTCTGAGGGTTGGGCGATCCCGAAGTCGAGGACGGTGGCTTGCCCTTGGTGGTAGACGATATTTTCCGGCTTCACATCGCGGTGGATGACCCCTTGACTGTGCGCGTATTGAAGCGCATCGCCCACTTGCGCGACAATTTGCTTGATTTGGGCCAATGAGAGCGGGTGTTGCTCCTCGAGCCATTCTCGCAGATTGTGACCTTCTAGCCATTCCATCACGATGTAGCCATCACCGTCTTCTATGAAATGGTCGAAGACCGATACGATATGCGGATGGACCAGGCCGCTCGCGAGTTGTGCCTCTCTCAGCAACTGTTTCAATTGCGCTTGGCGGGCGGCATCTGTGAGGTGGGGTTCCAGTAAAACCTTCTTCAGGGCGACCGGACGCTGCAGTTTTTCATCATAGGCTTGAAAAACCAAAGAGCTTCGTGTCCGTTTGCACAGCTTCCGCTGCGTATAACGCGACCCTTCGGCTGGTTGGGGCTGTTCATATTCCGCCAGTCGTTGTCTCAGTGCACCCATGGTGGAATACCGCTGGGCTGGATCAAAACGCAGTCCTTTTTCGATGGCGAGATCGAGCGCTCCCGGAACCTCCGGGTTGCGAAGGCTTGGCGCCTCAAAGTACTTTTCGTCCAAGTGATGGGGCACCCGGCCGGTGAGCATCCGGTAAATTAATGCTGCCAAAGAAAAAATATCAGCGCGTTGATCCACCCGGTGATGGCCGGTTTGACCCAGTTTGAACTCTGGAGGGACGTACGGATTTTCTTGAGCCATTTGGCGCAAATCGAAGGTCGACATCGTACTCAGGTCGCTTTTCTTCGCCAGCCCGAAGTTCGCTATTTTGACCTGTCCTTTGGGGGCCACCAAAATGTTTTCGGGTCGTATGTCCCGATGGACGATGCCTTGGGAATGTGCGTATGCCAACGCGTCGGCGAGGGCCAACCCTATGGCCACGGCTTGTTCCACGGGCAAGATAGGGTTTTCGCGGCGTTCAAGCACCTGCGCCAACGTTTGGCAATCATCAATCCATTCGGTGACGACGTAGTAGCAGTCATCCCGTGGAATCACGTGCTCCACGTGCACAATATGCTCGTGCTGGAGTTGCATGGTCAATTTGGCCTCCCGCAGCAACTCATTGCGAATCCGCTCAAGTTTCTCTGGTTGCTGAAAGGGGTCGTAACTTAATTCCTGCAGTAACATGGGACGCTCCAAGCCGGTGTCCCACGCCATGTAGGTGGTTTTATTGTTTGTTCTCGACAGGCAGGAAGTGAGCTGATACTGGTTGATGAGGCGCCGTGGGCTGTGCGGGCGAAGTTGTTCTGCAATGCGGTTTTGTTCGTTTAATCCCAAAACACCCACAGGACGTTCGGGACTGTCGTGAGTGAGCCAGGTGGTCACTTGGTGCAATGAGAGCACCGGGATGCCGGCGAGCAGGGCATTCGGAGAAGATTCCGTTAATCCCTCGACTTTTGAGCGTTCGGGAAAAATGAGCGCGACATGAATCGAGGCAGGGTTGAGGCCCCTTTCCTCCAAGAATCGAGAGAGACCGATTCTTTTGAGCTCCAGTTGAGGCAGTGGGTTGGGGCGTTCTTGGCGGCCTGCCGCTACGAAGGTATGATGCCACGGTTCTCTGGGGGAGAGTTCAATTCGCCCGTGCCAGTGGCGATATTCCAGCAGGAAAATGCCACGCTCGTTAATGAGAACTGCGTCCGTATCGTCAGGTTCATGGTGAAATTGGTGACCCGGCAAGCTCAATTGGGGCAGGACGGTCCAGCCGCTTGGAAGGGGCAGAAGGGCTCCTACAAGGGCCGTTTCCCCTTGTTCGACCATTTCGCGGTGGGTGCGTAGTTCAGCCATAGGTCGTTCAGTGCTCGGACAGGGACGTCACGTTATCGGGTTTGCCGGGTGCTGCGGGGCGGCTGTGTTCCTGTTTCTCGGAGCGTTTTGATACGGTCCCGCATTTCAGCGGCGAGTTCAAAGTCGAGAACTGATGCCGCTTGTCGCATTTCCGTTTCCAATTGTTTGATAAGACGTTCACGCTCTTGTGGGTTTAAGGGGGGGGGCAGAGCCGTCTCTGAGGGCATTGATTCCGGCGATTTGAGACTTTCAAGGAGGCGATTTCGGGACGATTTGACGATGGCGCGAGGAACGAGGCCGTGCTCTGCATTATACTCCAACTGCTTCGCCCTGCGCCGGGCGGTCTCATCGATGGCTTTACGCATCGAATCGGTCATTTTATCAGCGTACATCAGCACACGACCTTCGGGATGCCTGGCCGCACGCCCGATCATCTGTATCAGCGATCGTTCGGCGCGCAGGAAGCCTTCTTTGTCAGCGTCCATAATCGCCATCAAGGACACCTCAGGCAGGTCAAGTCCTTCGCGGAGTAGGTTGACGCCAATCAGTACATCGAATGCGCCTTGCCGCAAGTCTCGCAACACCTCGATTCTCTCCAGTGACTGAATGTCAGAGTGTAGGTACTTTACGCGCAAACCCAGTTCTTGAAAGTATTCACACAGGGCCTCGGCCATCTTTTTTGTGAGCGTCGTGACCAGCACTCGTTGCTGCTTCGCAATGCGCTCGCGAATGGCGGACAGTAGATCATCCACTTGCCCGTCGATGGGGCGCACCTCGATTTCTGGATCCACGAGGCTGGTGGGTCGAATAATTTGCTCGACAATTTGTGTCGAGACACGCAATTCCAAATCGCCCGGCGTCGCCGATACAAAGATGCGCTGCCCCACTCTTTCCCAAAATTCTTCGATCCGCAACGGGCGGTTATCGAAGGCGGAGGGCAAGCGGAATCCGTGCTCGATTAACACTTCTTTTCTGGCACGATCGCCGCGGTACATGCCCTGCAGTTGCGGCAGTGTGACGTGAGATTCATCGATTACAAGCAGAAAGTCATCCGGGAAGTAATCAAGAAGCGTGGAAGGAGGGCTTCCCGGGGCGCGGCCGGCCAAGATACGGGAGTAGTTTTCAACGCCGTTGCAATAGCCAACTTCTCTCAACATTTCAAGGTCATACCGGGTACGCATCTCAATCCGTTGCGCCTCCAGCACTTTGCCCTCACTTTGAAATTGCTCAACACGCGCCTTTAATTCTGCTTCAATTTCCGCTAAGGCCCGCTCCATCTCTTCTTCAGGGGTGACGAAGTGTTTGGCCGGATAGATAAAAAAGGTGTCTCGCTGACTGAGAATCTCGCCGGTGACCGGATCGATCTCAGAAATGCGATCGATTTCATCACCAAACAGCTCAATGCGAAACACGTTGTCCTCAAAGGAGGGGACAATTTCCAAAACATCGCCCCGTGCGCGAAAACGCCCGCGCATCAGTTCCACATCGTTGCGTTCATAGTGTGAGGTCACCAGTTTTCGCAAAAGGTCGTCGCGATGAATCTCTTCGCCGACCCGCAATTCTAAACGGCCTTCGAGGTAAGTTTCGGGCATACCCAGGCCGTAGATGCAACTGACTGACGCCACGACAATGACATCTCGTCGCTCCAGCAGGCTTCGTGTGGCGCTGTGACGAAGGCGATCGATCTCGTCGTTAATGGATGCTGATTTTTCGATGTAGGTATCGGTGCGCGGTACGTAAGCTTCTGGCTGGTAATAGTCGTAATAGCTGATGAAATATTCAACCGCGTTGTGCGGGAAAAATTCCCGCAGTTCGTTACACAGTTGCGCCGCCAGTGTTTTGTTATGGGCCAGCACCAAAGTGGGGCGCTGAACCCTTTCTATCACATTGGCGATGGTAAACGTCTTACCGGAGCCCGTCACACCGAGGAGGGTCTGGGCTAGATGCTGAGCCGCCAGACCGTCGGTTAATGCGGTAATCGCTCCTCCCTGATCGCCACCGGGTTGATAATCTGCGACGACCTTGAGTGTATTCACGGCGCGTATCCCCGTTGGAGAATTCCCCTAGTTTTTAGGCTGAACTTCTTGGTGCGCGCTGTCTTCACCAGCGGTTAATTCACGCCGTACGGTGGACTCCAGCTCTTGGGAGCCTTTTCGGAATTCTTGAATGCTGCGACCGAGTGCGTTTGCAATTTCTGGAATTTTTCTCGGTCCAAATACCAACAACGCCACGGCCAGTATCACGGCCAGTTCAGGAAGACCAATGGGCATCATCCACCTCCAACACCTTGATTAGTATACGGCTTTATCCGGAAATGTGGCACTCGCATTTTGCGCGGCGGAGGGAGTGGCCGTTGGTAGGAGGAGTCGACCAAGCGCCCCAAATTCTGGTAGGATTACGCGCCATGAACGCGATTTTGGCCCGCGCTTTGTCGATTCGAAACCTTATTTGGGCTGCCTCCAGTTATTTTATATTGGCGGCGTGCTTCGTTTTTCTTCTGCACCAACGGTATGAGGTGTCGTGGGGACTGACCGTCGTTGCGTTGGGGTGCCTGACCGCGCTGGTCGCGCTGATTTTGGAATTGGTGATAGCGGCGCCGCTCGAGCGCATGGCAGCCTCCTTGCGTGCTTGCGATGCAAGCGGGGCGGCGGCGATGCCAAAGCCAACGGGGGTGACCGTTCCCCACGAACTCAGGCAACTTTGGCGCTCCCAACAAGGCGTTTTTGAGCAGTCTGCACACCTGCGATTGCTTAAAGAGGGTCTCGAAGCCCGCTTGGTGGCCCTTGATGCTGAGGCCCGCTTGTTGCGAGGAGCCAATTCGTTACTTGCGGCCCCGGAGGGCAGCCTCGAGCAGGTCACCTCGTTGTTAGATGACCTGACCGGCGTCTTGGATGTGGAGTCGGTCTGGTTGGTGCCGTTGCGCCGCCAAGCGCCCTGGCCAGTGGTTGGGGCGCAGGGGATTCCTGCTTGGGCCCACGCTCTGCGGCCACGCTCCTCGGCAGTATGGGGAGAATTGTTGGCCGCGGCTTCCGCTTCCCTGTTTTGTTTGCTGCCGCAACACACGGGGGAGGATTTACCCTTTGCCCGGAGGACCCTTGCATTATTTCCGCTGTTCCACAGGGGACGACCTCAAGGGTTTTTGCTGGTTGTACCCCGTGCCGAAACCCTCGCCTGGCCACCCAGTGCGTGGGGCCTCGTGGGCCATCTGGCGCCGGCTTTGGCGGCGGCTCTATACCCATATCGCTGGCCGGATGGCCGTCGAATTGTGACCCCTGAACGGGATTCTCTCCAGCAAGGCTTGTTCGAGGCCGTGGGGGAGGTTTAGGTTGAAAATCATTGCTGGCGTGGCGCGGGGACGTCGCTTGGAAACCCTTCCTGGCGAGGGGACCCGACCCACCCAAGGGAAGGTGAAAGAGGCACTGTTCAGCGCGTTGACGCCTTGGTTGCCCCATACAGATTGGTTGGATTTATTTGCGGGCAGCGGGGCGATCGGACTGGAGGCGGCGAGCCGCGGCGCGCGCCGGGTTGTCCTTGTGGAGCAAGCCCCTGCGGCTGTGCGTATTATCGACGCCAACATCCAGGCGACAAAACTGCTCGTCGAGTGCCTTCCTATGGAAGCGCGCAGTGCTCTGGCACGCCTTGAGGGAAATACCTTTGACGTAATATTCCTCGATCCCCCCTATGGTTTAGATGCAACCCCCATCGTGGAGTCTCTGGATGGAGGTCATTTTCTCAAGCCGGGGGGACGCCTGGTATGGGAGCACGATTCTGCGCGGCATCCTCCAGACCGCGTTGGCCGCTTGTCTTTGCTGCGGACGCGGCGTTATTCAGGGACGAGCCTGAGTTTTTACTCTCGCTTGTCTGATGTTGATACGCCTGAGAGATGACCATGGCGAAGGCCGGGGGTGCTCGCCTGGTCGTGGTAAAATGGGCGCCACCGCAGGCAGTAAGGACTTGGGTCGATGCGCTGGACTATCGTGGCGGTAGGGCGATTGAAGGAGCGTCATTGGCGAGAAGCCGTTGATGAATACCTCAAACGGATGCGCCCCTATCGCGCCGTTCAAGTGATTGAATTGCCCGACGAACGGGCCGATGCGGGTGAAAGTCCCGCTCAAATTGTCTTGGCAGCTGAACGAGAAGGGGATAGGATTCTGTCGCACATTAAGCCGCAGGCCACGGTGGTGGCGTTGTGGGAACAGGGTGAGCAGATCTCATCAGAGAGGTTGGCGCAGCGTCTGTTAGTTCTCGAACAATCGGGCGGTGGCGAATTGGTCTTTGTACTGGGAGGGTCTTACGGATTAGCACCGAAAGTTCTCGCGCGTGCCGCGTGGCACCTGGGATTATCACGGATGACGCTGCCCCATCAAATGGCACGCGTTGTTCTGTGTGAGCAGTTGTATCGGGCAGAGCGTATTCGTCGCCAGGAGCCATATCATAAGTGAATCAGGTACCCATTACTATTTCGATTTCGAGCATTCAAGAGGATGGCGGGCTCAAAGAAGCGTCTCGCAGTGAGTACCAAGGCCTTTTGCATCGTGGGCCGACGGTGACCTATGTGCGTTATGACGACACAGAGGGTAACAGCAACACCTTGCGACTGGCCCCTGAGGGAGTGCGAGTGTATCGGCGGGGCGGAATGCAGGCGTGGCAAGATTTTCGCTTGGGAGAAGTGACAGGCGGCGGCTTATCGTTTGACCCTGAGCGTCACAGTGAGATGATGCTGCGAATTCATACCCACGAGTTGGTCTGGACGGCATCGGCGCGTGAAGGACAACTCGCTTTGGTCTATGATTTGTATACTGGGACGTCAGCCGCTGAGGATGCTGACCCTATGGAACTGACTCTGGGACGATTTACGTTGGAAGTCGCTTGGGCGGTCATCGCGTCATAAGAATTTGGAAGGAATCTCACTATGCTGAAGTCAGTCATCGCAGACGCTCTTGCCCGGGCTTTAGATCAGGCGGTGCGTTCTGGTGCTTTGCCAGAAAATGTTGCGGTGAAGCCAACCGTCGAGGTTCCTCGCGACCCCTCCCACGGAGATTTTGCCTGCAGTGTTGCGATGTCACTGGCAAAAAGCGCTCGGATGGCCCCTTTGAAGATTGCTGAGGCCCTTGTGGCGCATCTTGAGATCGCAGGACCGATTGGCGAGGCCGAGGTGGCTCCTCCCGGGTTCATCAATTTACGCTTAGACCGTGCGTGGCTTCATCAGAATTTGAAGGGCATCCTGCTGGAAGGTGCTAGATATGGGCGCAGCGAGGTGGGGAATGGCGAACGTGTGTTGTTGGAATACGTCTCCGCCAATCCGACAGGACCCCTGCACGTCGGGCACGGGCGTTGGGCAGCAATCGGTTCTGGGCTCGCCAATCTCCTCAAAGCGGCTGGTTTTGCCGTTGAACAAGAGTTTTACGTCAATGACGCGGGCAATCAGATGCAATTGTTGGGGCGCTCATTGGAAGTGAGGATGCGGCAGCAAAATGGGGAGGCAGTGGAACTGCCCGAGGATGCGTATCACGGCGCCTACATGTTGGAGGTCGCGACGGCCGCCCGAGTGAAAATGGGTAACGAGGTGCTGAGCTTGCCGGAAGACGAGCGATTACAGCGTTTGACTGAATTTGCAAGGAATTACCTCCTGGGGGTTCAGCAAGGCACATTGGAGGCCATGAGAACCCGCTTTGATCGCTTTTTTTCTGAGCGCACGTTACATCAGGCGGGCCGGGTGGATGAGGCCTTGGAATACCTCAAGCGTGAAGGGCACCTGTATGAGAAAGAGGGGGCTTGGTGGCTGCGTACCACCCCGTTCGGCGACGATAAGGATCGCGTGGTGCTTCGTGAAAATGGTCAGCCCACCTATCTTGCGGCCGACATTGCTTACCATTGGGATAAACTAAAACGTGGCTTTACGCGTCTTGTGAACATCATGGGGGCCGATCACCACGGTTACGTCGCACGCCTCAATGCTGCAGTACAGTCTTGTGGCGGAGGCTCTGACACCTTGCGAGTCATCATTGGGCAGATGGTTAATTTGTTTCGTGATGGCGAGCCGATCAGGATGTCAAAACGCAGTGGTGAGATGGTGACGTTGCAGGAAGTCATTGACGAAGTGGGCCCCGATGCCGCGCGTTATTTTTTGCTGATGCGTTCGACGGATACGACCCTGGACTTCGATTTGGGGCTCGCCGTACGAGAGTCTGCGGATAATCCCGTTTTTTATGTTCAATATGCGCACGCCCGGATTTGCAGTATCCTGCGAATGGCTGCTCAGGCCCACCCAGAGTGGGACTTGGGAATCGATGCATTGCGAACAGCGTCGCTTGATGCCTTGAAGGAGCCTGAAGAACGGCAACTGCTTCTGAAGTTGGCGACCCTGCCCGATGAAGTGGCACAAGCTGCCTGTGCCATGGAGCCTTATCGACTCCCGCGATATGCCCAGGAACTCGCTACGAATTTTCATCAGTTTTACACGAACTGCCGCGTACTGACGGAGGACGAGGCGCTCACCCGCGCAAGACTGGCACTTATCGCGGGAACTCGGGTGGTGCTTCATACCGTTTTGGAAGACCTTATTGGGGTCAGCGCGCCGGAGCGAATGGAGTCTTTGGTGACGGGGGCACAGGCGTAACTGAGGCTTCGGTCACACAGTCAGGATTGTTTCACGTGTAGAATGGCAGGGCAGTTTATCCCACACATGTCAATGGCGATACGCTTGATTTGAAGGCGCGAACATGGGATCGGACGCGGCGGCTGCGGCTGCCGAGAACAGCATTGAGGTCACCTTCGGCGAACGGGCGATGCAGGCGTTCGTGGCGTGGAGCCCGCCTGACCCCGTCGAACCTACCGCCGTTGAATACGCATTGAGTGCGGCGGGGGTCGTGTTCGGGGTGGATACTGAGGCGCTCCAAGAGGCGGCCGCGAACCC
Source organism: Candidatus Sericytochromatia bacterium (assembly GCA_035284745.1). GTDB lineage: Bacteria > Cyanobacteriota > Sericytochromatia > S15B-MN24 > JAQBPE01 > JAYKJB01. The sequence goes on from JAYKIL010000018.1 coordinate 31,731, forward strand.
TACTTCGGTGCCCATGTTGGTCGCCAATGGCCTGGAGCCCGAGCCGGGAGCGGACGCTGCCATCAGCTACTTCTTTCGGACCGGCGAGGAGCGACGAGGGCGCCCGAAGGCCCTGGTGGATGGGCGGGTGGATCATCGGGAACTGGGCACGATTGAAAACGTGACCGAGGGCCAAGTCCTCGCGGCAAAAACGCCCGCCCGTCAGTCCAGACCGGGGACAAATGTCCTGGGGGAGCCCGTGTCAGGTAAAGACGGCAAAGATATTTTGCTTCGGGGCGGCCAAAATACTGAGTTATCTGAGGACGAGCTTTTTCTGACCGCGACGATGGACGGTCAACCTGTTTTGGATGGGACCCGCGTCTCGGTTCAGCCGATCGTCGTGATTTCAGGCGATCTTGATTACTCGATGGGTAATATTAATTTTCAAGGCTCGGTCAAGATAGGTGGTAACGTCCTTCCTGGGTTCAGCGTCAAGGCCACGCAGGACATTGAAGTGAATGGCATGGTGGAGGGGGCCTCGTTGGAGGCCGGGGGCGTGGTCAGCGTAAAGGGGGGCGTTCGGCAGCAATCTGTCATCACCGCACACGGGGATGTGACGCTGAAGTTTATCGATTCCGAGTCGACCGTGATGACTCGTTCTAATGTTTTGGTCGTCGAATCTTGTATGCATTCCCAGTTGATGGCCGGTTTGACCATCAAAGTGGGAAAGAAATTAATTGGCGGCGCCTGTCGCGCGGGTGAGTATGTATCCGCTGAGGAAATAGGCGTGGCCGGAGGAACACACACCCTCATTGATGTTCGTCTCACCCGACAACTTCGCGTGCAGGAGCAGCTTGAACGTGCGATTCAATTGTTAACAACCCAGTTAGCCACGGTCAATCAGACATTCAACGCCATTTTGGCCAACCCTCAAGCGCCCGCCGGAGCCTATGAGAAGACGCGTGAAATCAAGATGCAGATTGAAGCCCGCCTCGATCGTTACACTGTCGAGTTACAAGAACGGCGCGCAGAAAGCCCTGTTGTGCAGGGCAGACAGGCTTTTGTCGCGTCACGCAATGGATTTCATGCCGGCGTGCAAATTCACTTCGACCGCTCCTTTTATGACGTCAAGTCGAGAATACCGTATGCCCGCATCAGCGAAATGCACGGTGAGATACATAAAAGCCAGTGATGTGCTCGGCGTTTATTCCCTGGAAACAGGCCGACCGTCGTCAAGAAAACGCAACGTGAGATCATAAAGACGGGGCGTGTGTCCGCGCCCGCGATCCTCCCGGGGATGCACCATCGGGTGAGGCACGCCCTCTGATTCCCCAAACTTGTAGATGGCGTGCTGCGGATGCCCCCAGTTTTTCTCCACCTCTCGGTTTGCCGTTTCCTCCGCGGCATCGTCGTTGGCCGTGAGAAACATTTGCAAAGGACTGTTAGCTCGCCGAGCGGCCGCAATCACTGTGCGGCCGTAAATTGCTGCCGCGTATGCCGCACTGGCGGGAAAATACGAGTGCCCGGGTCGTTCCCCTCTGATTGTTTCTTGCCGACATTCGGGTCCCCAGCTGTGCGTGAAACCGTTCAAACTGGGGCCCGCACGGTCAGGGAAAAGAAAGTCAAAGGCCGCGATGAGAGTGAAAAGTCTGGAAACTCTTTCGTGAGTCGGCCACAAAAAGGGTGCGAAGGCAACGGTGCGTTGAATGCACGTATGTCGTTCGGCCACATCAAGTGCGACGTTGCCCCCGACGGAAAGGCCCAGAACGCCGATGGGTGCTCCGAGACCACGCGCCAATTCCATCGTCTGGTCCCCAAATCGTTGGTACTCTCGCCATTGAGGACCCGTGAGTAATTCACTGGGATCCTCATCCCCTGTCCTGTCTTTCTTTCCGTGCCCGGGCAGGCGCGGGACAAAAACGTTGTAACCCGCTTTGAAGGCTTTGGCCGCGAGAAATTCATATTGCCAGGTACCCGCTGTGAAGCCGTGATACATCACCAGCGTGCCCTTTGATGGGGTATCCGGGTGCAACCAGACGCGGCTTTCACTCCCTTTCTGAAGCGAGAACCTTTGTTCGGAACTGATGAATTGGTGGATGGCGGTGACGGCCCGTTGGTAGTGGGTGGGGGGTAGGTCGAGCATGGCGTTGCGATGGTCTAAATCGGGGAATCTGGAGGGATGGCGTAAAAGGAGGCAGGAATCAGTTCCCCTGCCTGTCTGAGCCGGTAGAGGGGGTCGTAGGCATCGCGGAGACTGCCGGCCTTGCTGACAGTTTCCGCCACTGCCTGCGTGAGGACGCGGTCGGCACGATGGTAGTCGTTTCCGTAAAACAAAGGATTGAAGCCGGTCCAGGAGCGGTTGAGTTCCCCCATTCGACCGGTCGCCAAACTTATGTTTCTTTCAACGGCGTTGATTTCTGATGCAATCTTGGCTTCTCGCTCTGCTTCCCGCTGTGATTCTCGACTGGCATCTTTCTTGTCCACCCGCTCCAATTCGGCCATCAGACTGACGACTTGATCCTGAAAAGACGCACTCGCCCGATCCAATCGATTGTGTTCTGAGGGAATGTAGCTGAGCAGGTGCAGCGTCGAGCCGGTGGTAATCGTTGTGTTGGCGTCGATGAGCACTGCAGTGGGACGACTGCGGTCCAAAGGAGCGATCGCCATCCCCAACGCACGATGGATCGGATCCTCCGGCCGAAAACTCCGCAGTTCCGCTTGTATAAAGAAGACAACGGGGACCCTACGGGGGAGGTCAAGCACAAAACTGCCGTTTGAGCGCGTGGTGCGCCAAGGGGTCAGCGGTGCTCCACTGGAGGTGATGGCCCGTACCCGCGTTGATTCGGGCCACAGGTACTCACGAACCCCGTTGGGCGAGACTCTCACAGGGTCGGCCATAGGCATCGCGAATTGGAGCAGTTGGAGCTTTGCCGGAGGAAGCGCCAAGGGGAAATAGGGAAAGCCCACAACAGTCGCGGCATTGGAGTTAATCAAGGAGGCCCCATTGTTGCTGGTGATGCTGCCGCCGGCGTGGGAGATGAGCGAACCAGCCTGCTCAGCGTTGACGGGAGCGGGTTCGCTGTTGTAGATGGCCTGGCTCAGGTTGGCAAAATGGCCTCCGTTAGTGCTGATAATGGCGCCTGTATTGTTTGTGATCAGGCTGCTTCGGGCCTGGCCGGCTTGAACCCCATTTTGGGCCTGTTCAGCACTTTGATGCCCGTCGTCGAGTACCGCAGGGTTTGCATTGGGTGAAGTAATGGTCACTTTCCCCGCATTATTGTCTACCGTGGAACCCTCATAGAGGGTGATGAGCTCTTGGGGGCTGAGCCCTCTTCCGTGGTCTGTGTTCTCCACAAAGGTGCTTTGATAATCGTTTTTTGAATTGTCCAGCAACCACTGAATGCCCTCGCCGGGTTTCAGGGTGCTCCCACCCGGTTGCCGCAAGGGGGGCAAATCGACCCGCGGGCGGTCAGCGTTTCGTGCAGGAGGTTGACGGAGGCTGCTGCTGACTTTTTCATCAACGGCCTCGGTTTTCAACACGTCGTTCGGGTTCACGTAAAGGCTATTCTCTGCCAGTTGGCTCGGGGTCACCCACACGTCTCCGAGCCCTGGAAAACCTATCTTTATGCGATCGGTTTGTAGAAAAGATTCCGGAACTTCTATCCGACCATTTCGAACCGTCACTGACAGCCCATTCCAGGTCATCACTGAACCATCCGCCAGGCCTGCGGCGGCGCCACCGAGATCGATGACACGCTTGACCTCGGGGCGCAGTTTGACGGTTGCGGAGCCAGAACGTTCCGGGACTGCCATGAAGGAACCGGGCGTCAAGCCAGCTAAGCATCCTGACACCGTAAGGCTCAGCGGCAAAAGGGCGAGGGTTCCGGAAGAATTTTTATGCATCACGGCCTGAGACTTTTCAAACAAACGGCCGAATCGGCGCGGGCCGGTTCGACACTTTATACATTCCAACAAATCCCCCCGGCAAAACTTGCCCTCGAGAATTTCTTTTTTGAACTGTGCAGATGATTGCGCTTATGTTACCTTCTGCTTGTTGCGCTGCTGTCTTGCTGAACGGCATTCGGCACTAAGCGACCCAATGTGTTGCTTGGAGGAAGCTTGACTTCATCAGAAACTGTTTCACTGTCTGGCCCTGCGCCCGAGTGGCTTGAGCGTCAGCGCCGGGCGCCCCTTTTCGAGGCGATGCGTGATTACGCGGGCAAGGACATGTCGGCGTTTCACACGCCCGGCCACAAGCAGGGGCGGGGTGCCGATCCTGAATTTCGTGCCTTGGTCGGGGATGCGATGTTGCGCATTGACCTGTGCGAATTGCCGGAAGTCGATAACTTGCACGACCCAGACGGGGTGATTAAAGAAGCGCAAGAACTTGCTGCGGAGGCGCACGGCGCTGATCACAGTTTCTTTTTGGTGAATGGCTCGACGACGGGTAACAATGTGATGGTGATGACCGTGTGTGATCCTGGTGATCGCATCATATTGCCTCGGAACGCCCACAAGTCGATGCTCGGTGGCACGATTCTTTCAGGGGCCCGGCCCTGTTGGATGCGCCCAACGTGGGACGAAGAACTGTGTGTCGCCCACGGTGTTTCATTGCAAGAGGTCGAGTGGGCCTTGGATGCCTATCCAGACGCCAAAGGGGTCTGTTTAGTTCATCCGACCTACTTTGGTGGGGTTGCCGATCTGCCGCGGATTGCAGAATTGTGTCACAGCCGTGGCAAGCCCTTGCTGGTGGATGAAGCGCACGGGCCACATTTTCATTTTCACGACTCGCTGCCAGTGTCGGGCATTGCGGCGGGGGCCGATATGGTGGTGCAGTCTACGCACAAGATTGTCTCGGGGATGACCCAGGCTTCCATGCTACACGTGCAAGGAAATCGTGTGAATGTGAACCGTGTGCGCAACGTTCTGCAACTGATTCAAAGCACCAGTCCCAACTATGTTCTGATGGCCTCTCTCGACACCGCCAGACGACAAATGGCGACAGAGGGCAAGCGCCTATTAACGGAGACTTTGCGGTTGGCGAATGATGCGCGCGCGCGGTTGAACAGCATTCCCGGCGTGTATGCCTTCGGGACGGAGCGCTGTGGCCCCGGCGGCTTGCACGATTTGGACGCCACCAAGCTGACCATTAATGTGACGGGGTTGGGAATGACGGGCTTTATGGCCTTGGATGTTTTGAATGAAGAGTTTAATGTTCAGTCCGAGATGGCGACCCTGCATAATGTGTTACTTATCGTCACGCTGGGCAATGATCAACGAGACCTTGACCGAGTGGTGGATGCCTTTCGAGCATTGTCGGAGCGCGCCCAGCGCTGGGGAACGATGGGAACGAGCGCGTTGCCCAGTAGCTTACCGATGCCCTCTGGTTTGCCAGAGCAAGCGTTGACGCCGCGGGAGGCTTTCTTCGCGGCGACGGAGATCGTGCCATTCGACACCTCAATGGGCCGAACATGTGCCGAATTTGTTGCTCCATACCCACCAGGCATTCCCATTCTGGCGCCTGGAGAGGTCATTTCCTCAGAGGCGATTGAATATCTCAAAGTGGTGCACCAAATGGGAGGCTTCATCAACGGCCCTGAAGACGTTCGTTTGCGGACGATCAAGGTCGTAGCGCACACCGGCTAAGAGAGGCAGACAGATGTCAGACAATATTCGCATCCACGAGAAGCGCGTCACGGATAATCTTGAGCAGTTGCTTGAAATGGTGCCGCGATCGATTGTCGCCGCCTTGCGTGAGCAAGAGGGCCTCGATGAGTTGATTGAAATTGTAATGGATTTGGGGCGTCGCCCCGAAGCGCGTTTCCCGGGGCGCTGGGTTTATTTGGGGGAGGCCTCGGTTCAACAGGACGAACTCGAGCATGCCGTAGCCCGAGTGGGCGCTTTTTCAGGGGATAACCGGGCCGGCATCGAACGGACGCTGCATCGTATCAGTGCGATTCGTAATCGCCAGGGGAAAATTATCGGGCTCACATGCCGGGTGGGACGCGCTATCCTTGGCACCATTGACATGGTCCGTGACTTGGTGGAGTCAGGGCGCTCCATTTTGATTATGGGGCGTCCTGGTGTGGGAAAGACCACCAAGTTGCGTGAAATTGCCCGTGTTTTGGCTGACGAGTTGAACAAGCGTGTCATCGTGATTGACACAAGCAACGAGATTGCCGGGGATGGTGATATTCCTCATCCGGCCATCGGCCGTTCTCGCAGGATGCAAGTGACAACCCCTGATGCGCAGGAGGGGGTGATGATTGAAGCGGTTGAAAATCATATGCCGGAAGTGATTGTGATTGATGAAATTGGCACCGAGAAAGAGGCCTACGCGGCGCGAACGATTGCGGAACGGGGGGTGCAATTAATCGGGACAGCCCACGGCAACTCATTAGAAAATTTATTGATGAACCCCACTTTGTCGGACCTGGTGGGTGGGATTCAGTCGGTTACGTTGTCTGATGAGGAGGCGCGTCGGCGCGGGACCCAAAAAACCATTCTGGAACGGAAGGCCCCTCCAACCTTTGATATTGCGATCGAATTACAAGACAGAGACCGGTTAGCGATTCATCAGGATGTGGCGGAGGTGGTTGACCAACTTCTGCGCGGTTATGTACCTCAGCCAGAAATTCGGACGCTGGATGAAAACGGTCAAGTGAAGGTTCTAAAAGAGTCGAGCTATGAAGCGAGTGATCGCAGTGAACGGGATGAGCCGCACGTCGCGGGAAAAATGAGAATCTTTCCCTATGCCGTCAGTCGCTCCCAGCTGGAGCGGGTTATTCGTACCTTGCGCGTGCCTGCTGTTGTGACGAAGAACGTGGCGGATGCGGACGTTGTTTTGGTCCTGAAAAGTTACGCCCGCAATGGGGGGCAAGTTTTTGAGCAAGCCCAACGAAAAAACATCCCAGTTTATGTGGTGAAGGCCAACACCATCCCGCAAATTCAAAAGTCGATGCGGGAGGTGATGCATCTCGATCAGTTGCCGGGACAGGGGGCCTTGACAGGCCCTTTGGGCCCCTTGCCGAAGAACCGCGAGGCTGAATTGCCCGATTCACTCAGCGAGGAGGAGGAAGAAGCCCTTCAAGAGACCCAAGCCGCCATCGAGGCCGTTCTGTCGTCCGCAGAGCCTGCGGAACTGAACCCGGCACCCCCCAAAATCCGGCGCATTCAGCATATGATGGCAGAGCGGTACAATCTGCGGTCAGAGTCCTACGGTGAAGAGCCGAACCGGCGCTTGCGCATATTTCCAAACTGATGGTCTGCGATGTTTATTACCCTTGAGGGACCGGAAGGGGCCGGCAAGAGTACACAACTGCCTCAGTTAGCCGCTTGGCTCGAGGTGGGAGGCCGTACCGTTGTGACCACCAAAAATCCAGGTGGCACGCCCATCGGCGGGCAGATTCGCGAAATACTGTTGAAGCCTGCCAATCATGAGATGGTGCCCCTGACCGAGCTTCTGCTCTATGCGGCCGATCGGGCGCAGCATATGGCAACGGTCGTTGCTCCCGCGTTGGCGCAAGGCAGTGTGGTTCTGTGCGATCGCTACACGGACTCTACCATTGCTTATCAAGGATATGGCCGGGGTCTCGATGCGTCGTTGATCGCGCACCTCAACACACTCGCCACCGGCGGGCGAGTGCCTGATCTGACCTTGTTGTTCGACCTCCCGCCGGAGGATGGATTATCGCGCATCGCGGCCACACGGCAGGTTGATCGCGTTGAAGTCGAAACATTGGCTTTTCACCATCGCCTTCGGGAGGGCTACTTGGCTCTGGCCGCGGCGGAGCCCTCTCGTTTTGTGATCATTGATGCGACGCTGCCCCGTGACGAGGTGCAACTGAGGGTCCAAAGGGCAGTAGCAGAGCGTTTGCGTGTTTTTTCTGGGGGCTTGAGATGAGGTTTGAACGCTTGGTGGCCTTTTTGTTGGTTGTCGCCTGTGGGGCCGCGGCCATGGGCGCTTGGAGACTGCGAGGGGAGAGTTCGCCCTCCACGACACCTGTCGCGAGGGCAAAGAGTCCGTTGGCTCGAGCCTTGGCGGCGGACGCACCCGAAATGGTTGTTTTGTCGGTTGATGGGATGATATTGGAGGCGGAGCCCGGGGGATTCGGTGCCTCGGGCGCTGGCGGCCGATTTTTGGTGGAGGCCGTACGGAAGCTGCGGGAGGCGCCACCGAAAGTATTGCTCTTGCGCATCAATAGTCCGGGAGGGACCGCGGCAGCGTCACAGGCTGTTTACGACGAGATTCTCCGCCTGAAGAAGGACAAGGGCGTGAAGGTGGTCGCATCAATGGGTGATGTCTGCGCGTCGGGCGGCTATCTGATTGCTTCTGCGGCCGATCGTATCGTGGCGAATCCGGCCACCATGACCGGCAGCATTGGGGTCATCATGCAGTTGATGAACTATGAAGGTTTGTTCGGAAAAATTGGGGTGAAGGGGCTGACCATCAAGGCCGGAAAGTTCAAGGATATGGGCTCGGCTGAACGTGCTATCACGCGCGAGGAAAGACAGATTTTTCAAGCGATGGTGGATGACATCTATGACCTCTTCTTGAACTCGGTGGCACTGGGGCGGAAATGGGACGTGGCGAAACTACGTCCTTTGGCGGAGGGACGAATTTATACCGGGCGCCAAGCGCTAAAGGTGGGGTTGGTGGATGCACTGGGCAATTTCGAGGTCGCCAAATCGGAGGCGCGTCGACTGGGCGGAATTGCCAGTGATGTAGAACCCGAGGAGGCCGCTGAGGACGAGTGGCAAAAGTTTTTTAAAATGATTTCGGCGGGTTCAGACCCCGTGACGGCTCTGGCAGGACGTCGCCAGGCTTTGATGTCTGCAGCCTACGATCGTGTGCCCCTGATGGTAATGGACTAAAGGGGGCGGGTTGATGCAGCACGAAGAAGCCCAGAGGGCTGTGGCTCTCTCCCCACTCGATGCCTTTTTTGGGGTTTTGTTTCGCCCGACCGAAACGTTCGGGCAGTGGAAAGACGAAGTTCCTCTGGCTGCTGCTCTGGGTTGGTTGGCTTTTCTCGCCGGGAATTTGGCGTTTGTGGTTGCGCCCGCTGGAATTGCCGGTCTGCTCTTCACGTGGCTTGTGGTCGTGAGTTGCCTGATGTTCTTTTGGCTGCTTTTGGCGGCTTTGGTGTTTGTGGTGGGCTCCTTTTTTGGGGGGCGGGGTGGGATTTTTGGTGTCTTGGGCGCCGTCGCCTACGCCTTTTTGCCCTTGATCTTGCTGGCCCCCATTTCGGCGTGGTGGCTGGCAGAGGGGAACAGCGGCGCCGTGGGTGCTGCCATATTGTCGGTTCTTTTGTGGTGGGGCCATGCCTTGACTGCGGCGGTGCGAGGCTCGATGCAATTGAGCGGTGGGCAGGCCGCCTTGACCTTGATGGGGGCAGAGTTGGCTGTGGTTGGAATTCCTGCTCTTGGGAGTGTTTTGTCGGTGCTGGCCCTTTTGCTGTTTGTTATGTGATCAGATTAAATCCTTGTGAAATCTTTGTTCCGATAACCCCTGGGTTGCCTGCGGCTCGGGCGCTCGCCCAAACCCTCAAGTGCCCTTCCGAAGCCTTCCGTAGAAATTTTCTATTCTTAACCGATCCTTATCCCTATGCGTGGGGGCTGATCGACTGTATTAAATGCCCGTAAACCTCTTACATTCAGCATCATGGGGCTTCAAAAGAGGGGTAAAATTAAAGAGTGAGCTTTTGCTTGTATGACCCAAGCAGGGGCAAGACTGCCGCCGAAGCGTCTATATACGTAGAAGTGTCAGGATGAGAGGTCTTGGCGCGCTTCCTTGGAGTCGATCTGCCCATCGTGGCAGGAGGATGTTCGATATGGCCCCTGAAGTAAACAAGCCCAATGCTAAACTGTCTGCGACACCGGCGCCGCGAGCCAGCGCTGCCCGCTCGCTTGATGACACCAAGCTGACGAAGACCATTCAGGACCAAGAGCGGACGTCGCCCGTCTCGGAGTCGACGACAGACGCTGCGGAGACGGCCGTTCCCTCCAAGGCTGCACCCAACCATGTCATGGGGTTTTTTGAGGGCTTCGTGCGTGAAGGAACGGAAACGGTCGCCGGTTTGTATACGCTGGTGACCACGAACCCCATCACCACCGCCAAGGGCTTGGTCTACATGGTGACCAACCCGGCACAGGCCGTGCAAGCGATTACGGAACCTTACACAACTGCCTATAAGGACGGTCGCTATGGTGAATTAGCAGGCCGGGTCGGTTTTCAAGTATTGACGGTGGTTTTAACTTCGGGCGCGCTGAAGTCCAAGGAGGCGGCGAAAGCGGCGAAGCCGACCCAGACGATGACACAGGCCGCGAGTCAGGTGACAGACGATTTTGCACGCCATATTGGCGCAAAGAAGGCGGTGAAGGAACTTGCGGGCAGTTCTTTAAAGGGCGCCGCCTACAATAAACGCTTGGCCTCGCTGACGGCCCAATATGCCGATGAAGCAGCCGTTCGGCTTGCTCAACGCGGCCTGGCGGATAAGCTAGCCACCAGCATTGCGGCCAGCGGCCTGGGTGACGATGCGGTGAGCAAGATTATGGCCGCTGGAGGCAAGAATGTCGGTGCTTCGCAGGCTTATCGCTACTCTGCCCAGGCGTTGAAGATTGGGATGAAGCCGGAACAGATTGCCGCCGAAATCGCGAAGCACGGCGTAAGTAAGTCAGCTGCAGCCCAGTTGCCCGTTGCGACCAAACTCTTGATGACGCAAGGACCTAATGCGGCCTTGATTGCGGGCGCTGCGAATGTAAAGACGGCTGAGGCCATCGCGGCACAAATGAAAAAGTTGGAACGCCTGGCTTCCACCAGCACCGACAAAGCGTTGCAAGCGGGATATAAGTCGCAACTGGATGCTTTGAAAGCGGCCACGGCGGCAAATCCGCGAACTGGGAAATTGGTTGATGCGGCCCTGAAGGGGCAGAAAATCGGACGTTTCGAGCGGGTGGGTGCGGCCATGGGCTCGAGCGTGGATGACCTGGGTCAGGTCGGCGAGAAGATTGCTGACAAGGGCAGGGCGGTTCGCAACGTTTTGGATGCGCCGAAAACCGTCGGTGATTACGCCCGAGTGATTGGCAGTGTCCCTGTGGCAGTCGGCGCGGCGCTGGACGCGGCCTGGGAGGGTACTGTTGCGACACTGCGTAAGGGTCTTGAGTTGATCCCAACCATTCGACTGCCTGATGTGTCGTGGAAGGCGATTTCGAAGATTCGGGTTCCCTCCCCGTGGGAATTGATAACGGCTCCTGTGACCGTTCCGCTTGGGACGGTGGGCTGGGCCTTGAAGAATCCAGGGCGAGCGCTCGGAGCACTGAGCCTGATGGGAACCACTGGCAACGTGGCGAAGTCTGGGGAATACCTTCAGGCCCGCAAAGACAGTGACTTGGTGGATGCTGACAAGGCCGATCCCGGTGTGCGGTATTACGAGTTGCGGGATGGCGACACGTTGGAGGAGATTGCTCGCCGTGAGCTGGGTGACCCGGCCCGTTGGGAGGAGATTTACCAGGTCAATCGCGAGCTTTTTGATTCGCTCGGTGAAGACGGGGTGATCGCAGTCGGAACCAAAATTCGTCTGCCTGGAGCGGCTGCTGAAACGGTTCCAACGGCCGATGTGGAAGGGTCTGACCCGGCCCAGCAGGCGGAATCTTACAAGGCGGCGCTTTTGAGTGCGCTGGATGCGGAACTCGCCTCTGCGGAGGATGAGGAAACGAAGGCGAAGCTTCTGGAGATGAAGGATCGCATTGCGGGTATGGATGCTCCCGCCGTGTTGGATCTTCGCCCCAAACTTGAGGAGCAAGGGATTGTTGTAGAACCACTCCCCCCCTCGCGCCCGCCTGAGGCTGTGGGGCCCTCCTCTGAGTCGGCAGGGCCTGCCCCGACGGAGGGGCCGACTTCATCGAATTCGGTCGAGGCCAGTGCCCCTTCGGCACCGCCCAAGCCTGCCGCGCCCCCGCCACCGCCCACGCCACATCAGGTTCGCCCGGGCGACACTTTGTGGGATATTTCAGGCGATAAGCTGGGAGACCCCCTGAGATGGCGCGAGCTGGTTGAGCAGAACGCTAAAAGCTATCCGTCGTTGGCGGATAATCCCGACTATATTTTGCCGGGATGGAAGTTGAATCTGCCGGGTATTTCTTCTCCGGCGACGCCAGCGACGCCTGCAGCGCCAACGACGCCAGCGACACCGGTTGCGTCAAACCCGCCGCCTTCTGCCAAGGAACCGGTGGCGGTGGCGCCTGTGGAGTCGCCCGCGCCTGCGCCTGCTCCTGTGATCCCAGCGCCCGTGGGCGAGCAACGTGAGGCGTTGACCAAACAGTTTAATCTTGTGCCGGGAACGGCTAACTTTGACCGTTTTTGGCGGGAAGTGAGCGCGTATCCAACAGGAAGCGTGGGACCGGATACGGGAACTGATGAGGATCGTCGTGGGTTGCAAAACCTGTTGCAGAAGCTTGGCTACGATGTGCCGGTGTCGGGCGATTATTTTGTGAAGGATTCCGACGGTAAACCGAAGTTAGATGAAAGCGGTAATCCGGCCAGTCCTACGGCGGAAGCGGTCATGCACTTCAAGACACTGGCAGGTCTGAAACAGACCTATGATGTCTTGGGGGCCGATGGCAAACCCGTGGCGGATATCAATGAATATGTTGATGACCGGGTACGGGAAACGATGCAAGTATCCCTTCGCTTGCTTCAGAGCAGTTCACTGCGGGACAAGGCCATTATGGAGGCGACGGTCCGCGAAGCTGCGCGACTCCAAGCCTCGGCGATTGGCCCTGAGGTCGGGTCGCGGGAAGCGCGCCAGTTGGTGCAGCAGTATCTGGACGCATTGGGGTACCAGGTACCCGTCTCTGGCACCTTCGAGGAGAGCACGCTGGATGCCTTACTGGACTTCAAGCGGAAAAACGGAATTGCGGCGGGTTTCAAAGATGATAAAGGAGACCCGGTTTACACGCCTTACGTGGATGGTCGTACGGCCGATGCGTTGCTTAATGCGATTCAGGTTCAGGCGGGGAATTAATCTGACGGAAGGGGCGCGCAGTGCGCCCCTTTCTTCTTGAGGTCACGGGGGTAGAGCGTGTGCTGAAAGGCGTTTTCGTTTCGGCCGGGGTCGGTTTTATCGTGGCTTGTTCTTTGGTGGCGTGCGCTGCGGTTCAAAAAGAACGCGGTGAGGAGGACTTTTCGATGAGGCGTGCCGCGTATGTTGACAGCGTTTTGGCGCCTGCGCAGATAAAGGTCGGCGAGGTATTGGACGTGATGATTTCCGGTAATATGCCGGACCCGTCTTGGACGCTCGATCGGGCTGAAGTTGAACGCAAGGATGGTGTGGTGAACATCATTCCTTGGATCCGCCGGATTCATCAGGAGCCGACCATGCAGGTTTTGGTCTCGTTTTCCCAGCAGGTCCAGGTGAAGGAGCTTCCAGAGGGGCATTGGGAGATACGGGTTGAGAGCTTCGGCGACGATGTCGCGACGGCGGCTGTTGAGGTCGTTCGCTGAGAAACCTAGGGCGTACCGACAGGGGTGTCTGTGCGATGACTGAGGGCCAGGTAGACCAAGAGCAGACTGATATCTGCGGGTGTGACCCCACCTACGCGGCTCGCCTGTCCTATGGTCCGGGGCTGAATACGGCCCAGCTTGTCTTGCGCTTCCCGCGACAGACCCTTGATAAGCCCGTATTCCAAGTCTTTGGGCAGTTCACGATCTTCGAGCGATTTCTGCCGTTCAATGGCTTGCTGTTGTCTTTTGATATAGCCTTCGTATTTCACTTCAATTTCAATTTGTTTTGCCACCGCAAGACTCATGGGTGGCGCTTCCGTCATCACCTTCAAGAGGTGTTCAATTTTGACCGGAGGGCGGCGCAACAACTCCAGGCATGAGATATTTTTTTCGAGCCGTTCCCCTGTCGTCTCCAAAAGATACGAGGCGCTGGGTGATTCGGGTTGTATCTTGGCCTTCGAGAGCCAGTCCATTCCCTTTCTGATAGCCGCCCGTTTATCCTCAAACCGTTGCCAGCGCTCATCTGATATCAGTCCAAGGGCGCGCCCCATGGGGGTCAAACGCTGGTCCGCGTTATCTTGTCTGAGCATCAATCGATGTTCCGAACGCGATGTCAGCATCCGATAGGGGTCGCGGATGTCCTTGGTGACCAGGTCGTCAATGAGCGTTCCAATGTAACAGGACGTGCGAGATAGTATGAATGGAGGGCGCTTCGTGGCCCAATGCGCCGCGTTCACCCCGGCGACCAAACCTTGGGCAGCCGCTTCCTCGTAGCCGGAGGTTCCATTGATTTGCCCCGCAGTAAAAATGCCGGGCACTTTCTTGTACATCAAGGCAGCGTCCAGTTGGGTGGCAGGGATGCAATCGTATTCCACGGCATAGCCATAGCGCAGTATTTTCGCGTTTTCAAGCCCTGGGATGGTTTTTACAAAGGCTTCTTGAACATCCTCAGGCAAACTGGTTGAACACCCTTGGAGATACATAATGTCCTGTTTGGCTGTCTCGGGCTCGACGAATACGGGGTGCGATTCTTTGTCGGCAAACCGCATCACCTTATCTTCGAGCGAGGGGCAATAGCGTGGACCAATGCCTTCTATATTTCCGCTGTAGATCGGCGACCGATGAAGGTTGGCTAGGATCACGTCGTGTGTTTCCCGCGTCGTGTGGGTCAACCAACAGGACAGTCGGGGCAGATGGCTGTCAGAGGAGTGGGGACCCTCATCTAAGCTGAAGTGAGGGACGTCCGCGTCTCCTTTTTCTTCCTCCATCCTTGAAAAGTCTATGGAATCAGCCGCAAGGCGCGGCGGGGTCCCTGTTTTGAGGCGATGTAGTTCGAAACCCAAGAGCCGCAGGCTGTCTGAAAAACGCTCGGCGGACGGCTCCCCTGCCCTGCCCGCGTTGAGGCGTTGTTCGCCGGTATGGCAAACGCCCCTGAGAAAGGTTCCGGTCGTGATGACCACTGCTCGGGCGTGGATTACCTCTCCTGAGGAAGTCGTGACTTGTAAGGTGTCATTGACGGTGGGGCAGATGCTGTCGATCATGCCCTCTTTCAGACTGAGACCGTCTTGCGCGTGGCATACGGTGGTCATGTACCGGCTGTACTGGGCTTTATCCGACTGCGCCCGCAGAGCTTGGACCGCAGGCCCTTTTGATTCGTTCAAAGTGCGTACTTGCAGCGCCGTTGCATCTGCGGCTTTTCCCATCTCACCTCCGAGGGCGTCGATCTCGCGGACAAGGTGTCCCTTGGCAGGTCCGCCGATCGCGGGATTGCAAGGCATAGTAGCAATGCCATCAAGACTCAAGGTCACCATCAAGGTGTCAGCCCCGAGGCGAGCAGAAGCCAGTGCAGCCTCCACCCCCGCGTGGCCCCCTCCGATGACAATCACGTCCCAGATCTTCACGGCAAGTTCCTTTGATAGGAAACGATCGCAACCTCTTTTAGGGAAATGACAAGGTTCCCCTCAACAGGTTCAACCTCATTCTAGCAGACCCTGAGAGGCATAGAGCGTTTACAAACCATCGGAGCCTTGTGGCCGCATGCAAAAAGTTCTTGGCTGCCACGCAAGCTTGAGTTTAAATTGGCTATAAGTCCTAAGTAAGCATGTATTAACGATGACTCTCGTCCAAGTTGATTCAGCGCCGACGCGCCGAAAGGAGTTCTTTCCCGATGAATCGTCATTTTTCTCTGGCACTGGCCGCCAGCGTTTTGGTTTCTGCAACCGCAGGGTGCGCCTCGGCTGTTGCCCCCCAGTTAGCAGGCGCCCGCACGGGTGGTCCGTTGTTGGTTGCCGGGAAGCCGATTCCGGGCCGTTATATCGTAAAAATGCGCCCCGGTCAAACGCTGCGCTTGCGTCAAGGTGCGGGTGTGAAGGCCGAGAAGGCCATCGAGAAGCTGAATGTGTATGGTCTTGAAGTGGCGACTAAGAAGTCAATTAATGACCTCAAGCGGGAACTGGGGCCCGGCGTTGAGTACATCGAGCCAGATGTCACGATCACCTTCGCGGACAAACTGGAGACGCTGACCAGTGGGTTCAATGCGAAGACGGAGGAACCCAAAGCCGGGTTTAATGATCCGATGGCGTCGGAACAATGGGCCATCGGGAAGACTCAGCAAGCCGAAGCGGTTGCCTCCAGCCGGGGCGGGTCCAAGGATGTTGTGATTGCGATCGTGGATACCGGGGTTGACCTGAAGCATCCGGATTTGAAGGACAAATTGGTCAAGGGGTATAACGCGACAGGTATTGGCGGATTGTTTGGGCTCGGAAGCGCGGCCGATGACAACGGTCACGGAACGCACTGTGCCGGCATTGCTGCGGCCATCACGAACAACAATGTAGGAATTGCCGGGATGGCACCCAATTGCAAGATCATGCCTGTACGCGTTCTTGCTGGCGCCGGCTCTGGCTCTTTGTTATCGGTTGCCAAGGGGATTACGTGGGCGGCCGACCACGGCGCCGATGTCATCAGTTTGAGCTTGGGTGGACCTGGCACGATGGCGACTTTAGGTGAAGCCGTAAAGCACGCTCTATCCAAAAACTCGGTCGTTGTTGCGGCGATGGGGAACAGTGGTCACAACGGTAATCCTATTTCCTACCCTGCAGCCTATCCGGGGGTCATCTCGGTCGGCGCGACGGACTCAGAGGACAAAATCGCGATGTTTTCCTCCTTCAACAAGTATTGTTCGGTCAGCGCCCCTGGTGTAAAAATTTGGGCCACCACCCCAACTTATGACGTGTGGTTGACCAAGAATTCTGGCGGGCGCATCACCAAGGAATACTCGTTTATGAGTGGTACCTCCATGGCGACTCCTTTGGTCGCTGGTTTGGCGGGTTTGGTCCGCTCGGTGCACCCCAAAATGCCCCCGGCTCAGGTGAAAGAACTCTTGGAGAAGAGTGCGGATAAGACCCCTAGCATGGGGGGAGCCAACTGGGATGAAAAATTCGGTCACGGGCGCATTAATGCCCTGAAGGCAGTTTCCGGTTCGGCCCGTTAGTCGAGAAAAAAATGAGGCGCCTCGCAAGAGGCGCCTTTTTCTTTCTGGGGGTCTCGGGTCGCGGACGTTTGATTCAGAGCCGGATGCGGGCGCCGATCCATTCCCACCCCCAGTCATTCAGCGGCCAGCGGGGAACCACAGCCAGTTCTACCAGTCCTAAGCGGTACGCAATTTCAGGAGACAGCAAAACGCTCTGTCCGCCTGCTACCTGAATATCCGTGTCGTACGCCTGCACACCCAATCTGACAATCAAACCGCCTTCGAGAAGCAAGGTGGTAAGCATCCCGGCTTGCCAACCCCACACTGGACTGAGGTTATCTTCTCCGGCGACGATTTCTCGAATTTGAGTGGCGGCACCAGTAAATGCTATGCCGATCCCCGTTTGGCGCTCGTCAACTAACTTCCAAACGCCCCGGTATGCCCAACTACGAGGTTGTAACACGTGGTCCACACTCGCCCCGAGGGTGATGGGCGGGAGCAGGGCGAAATCAAGGGCAGCAGGACCTCCCCATGCGTAGGTGAGGGCCAATTCTTTATCGTGAAAGTCAGCCTTCGCTTCTCGAAACGGCGGATGGGCCGGGTTACGAGCCTCGGCAGGATGCGCGGACAGTGAAAAAAAACTGACCAAGGAGAGACACAGGCTCACCCGGCCTGATAACGAATAAATATTTTTTCGCCACATGGGGGCATCTTACTCGCTCATCCTCAGGCTGCCAACCCCAATGTCCAGACGCTCCTCCGATCACGGACTTTTCTTGATGGGGTGGGTATGAAAGAAGGGTGGGGTTGTTTCCGTCGGAGGCCACGTTTGGGGTTTCGATATTCCCTCCAACGCGTGCTCGATCTCATCGAGCGCAAAGAGAAAGAAGTCGATGCCAAGGTGCTGGCGGCTTCTGCGCGCCGAGACGAGGCGCTCGGAGCTCTTGCACAGGCCGAATTTCGTCGGGATTCAGCGCAAAAAGGTCTGAATGCCCAGATGAGCGCCGGTGCGACCGGCGACGTCGCAGCCAGCAACGATTACATCCAATTTTTGGGGCAAAAAATCGCCAGGCAACAGCTTGCCGTTGGGGAGGCTGAAGTGGCCCTAAAAGAGGCCCAGACGCTTCAACAGGCCGTCCGGAAGGAAAGAATGAAATTGGAGAAACATCGTGAAATGAAGCGTGCGGAGTGGCTTGAAGGAGAACGCCGAAAAGAGGCCCGCAGGGTGGACGAGATGGCGGGGACCATCTTTATGAAAAAACGCGTGGCCCAGGAGGAGGAACAGCGAGAGTTACTTGAGCGGTTAGAAAAGTTAGAAAAGCTCCGCCAAATGCGCGCCCTGCGCGAACGGCGCGATCGGGAGTTGTATTAGTGCTCCGCTTTGCTTTTGTGACGCCTGTTGCGATCGCGTTACCGCTGCCCGCGGAACGCGCGACGCCGCCTCTGAATGCCTCTGTCGCAGGAGAAAAAATTTCCCCCGTGGCGGGGAAAGGCGAGCCCCGGAATGCTCCTCTCGATTTTCAGAGGGCCTTGAAGCGGGAAATGGAAGCCCTCGGCAGCCAGGCGCAGCGAGCCCCTTCAGGACAGGTTCAGCCGCTGATGATATTGGGTGCTCCCGAGGAGGAACTTGCGTTGCCGCATCGGGCGCCTTTGTTCGCCTTGCTCGAAACAGGGGGTGACCTTGTCGAGGAAGCCGGTGCTTCGAGGCCGCCCGAGGCAGGGGAACCATTTTCGGATTCAATTCCCCAA
>JAYKIL010000019.1:0-65534 GCA_035284745.1 Candidatus Sericytochromatia bacterium
CATTAACGCTGGATGCGGCGTCAGATTCTGGGCGCAGTGACAGCGATTTGGTGACCAACGCGACGACGTTGATTCTGCGGGGCAGTGTTCCGCTTGCGGAGGCGGGAGGACAAATCGAGGTTTTTGCCACCTTGGATGGCACTGAGACATCGTGGGGCAAGGTGGTGACGAATGCGGACGGCAGTTGGGAATTGACCCTGGCGGCCCCCAAGCAGGTCGGTGCTGTTCAAGATGACTATGCTCTGCGGGTGGCGGTGACGGATGTGGCGGGCAATACGGGACCGCGCTCGGAACCGCAGAACTTGACGATTGATCGGGTGGCTCCGGCAGCACCCGCCGACCTTGAACTCGATCCTGACTCTGATACGGGTACCCTGGCCGACAAACTGACTTCCCAATCCAGCCCCACTATTGTGGGGACGGCCGAGGCGAATTCAGAGGTTGAGCTGAAGCTGGGTGAAGAATCGCTGGGCACGGTGCTC
The DNA here is from genome assembly GCA_035284745.1 of Candidatus Sericytochromatia bacterium. Classification (GTDB taxonomy): domain Bacteria; phylum Cyanobacteriota; class Sericytochromatia; order S15B-MN24; family JAQBPE01; genus JAYKJB01. Next base: position 483 of record JAYKIL010000019.1, read on the forward strand.
ACGGATGCGGATGGTGCTTGGTCTTTGACGGTGAATCAGCCCTTGCCTGAGGGCGCGAATAAGATAGACGCTTACGCGACCGATGTTGCTGGCAACACCAGTTTGGCATCGTCCGTGACGGTGACCATTGATACGACGGCACCCACGGTATCGGTCTCTGGTTTGGAATCAACGTTGGCCTCGGACACGGGGACCAGTCAAACGGATAATCTCACGACCAATCCATCACCGGTTCTCGTCGGCACGGCAGAGAAGAACACGACGGTCAATGTATACGCTGGCGCGATCCTGCTGGGCACCACGGTGGCTGATGGAGACGGAAAATGGCGATTGGATTTAGACGCGGAAGGGCAAACGCTGCCTGAGGGAGTGAACAGCCTGACAGCGACGGCCACCGATGCCGCCGCGAACACCAGTGCGCCCTCGGTGGCTAAACAGGTGGAAATCGATACCTCTGCGTTTGCACCTCCGGTGATTACGGGCCTTACAACAGGCAGTGACACGGGATACAGTGACTATGATCAAGTCACGAATATTGCAAGACCGGTTCTGACTGGTACCGTGGCGCCTGGAGCACGGGTGTATGTCTACGATGGCGACAGTCCAGACCCCATCGCGAAGGTAACGGCCAGTGAAACGGGTGAGTGGTTCGCTGTGCCGACCTTTAATCTCTCCAACGGCGTGCACAACCTGAAGGCGACCGCTTTGGACCCGGCCGGTAATGAAAGTCGATTTTCGGATGCGCGTTCGATTACGATTGATCGGGTGGCGCCTGCCATGCCCACTTTCGGCGGACTGGTGGCAGCGACCGATACCGGAACCTCCGATTCGGACCGTAAGTCTGGCGCTCTGCGCCCCACATTGATGGGGACGGGGCCTGCGGGTGAAGTGGTTGAAATATTTAATGGGGCCACTTTAACAGGCCGGGCGGTGGTTAACCCGGAGGGCAAGTGGACCTTCACGCCTGACACTCCCTTCGCGGAGGGGGCTTTGAGTCTGCAGGTACAGGCGGTTGACCTTGCGGGCAATCGCAGTGCCAAGACGGTTGCGGTGTCGATTAACTTGGATGTCACCAATCCTTCACGGCCCGCCATCACTGGAATTTCGCCGGATACGGGCTTGAGCGATACGGACAGCGTGACCAGTGCGGTGACGCCCACCATCCTGGGGACAGCGGACAAAGGTGCGATTGTTGCGGTCTATGATGGGACGATCAAACTCGGCACCGCGACGGCCAACGCACAGGGTGCCTGGAGTTTGCCAACTGACGAAGCGTTGACCGCCGGCGCTCACACGTTGTCGGCAGTGGCCTTCGATGCGGTTGGGAATATCAGCGGTGTGTCCGAGGTTCACATCCTCGAAGTGGATCAAACGGCACCCGATGCGCCGACGATTGTTTTGGCCGCCAGTTCTGACACGGGATTTAATCCTTTTGACCGGGCGACGAATGACAACACGCCCACGTTACAGGGGCGCTCAGAACCTGGGGCCCGGGTGGTGATTTTCGATGGCAGTAACGAGATCGGCGCTGCAATGACGGATCACCTCGGCCATTGGAGTTTCACCCCCGATGCCGCCTTCCCGCTGGGCGACGGTTTGCATACTTTCACCGCACGAGCCGAGGATCTAGCCGGGAACCGGGGGGGGGTGTCCGACGCCATTGAGGTAGACATTCGAACCGTTCCGCCCGCGGCGCCCACCATGACGCTGGCGACGGGCAGCGACACGGGAGCCATTGGGGATGGTATTACATACAACAACAAGCCTGTTTTGACGGGTTCGACTGAACCAGGGGCCCTGATTACCATCCTGGATGGCAGTGAGATGATTGGGACCGCACGGGCTGATGATGAGGGCGTTTGGAGTTTCCTCCCAACCAAGGCGCTCTCGGTGGGGCCTCACGCACTGACTGCGACGGCTGCGACCGTTCACGGAAATGTGAGTGACAGCGTCGCGCTGGCGCTTCAGGTGGACCCCGCGCCGCCGGGGGTTCCCGCTGTGACGGGGCTCTCTGCTGGAACGGATACAGGCTCAAGTCAGACGGATTCGATGACCCAGCTCTCGCAGCCGACCATCGTGGGGACCGCAGAGGCGGGTTCACGGGTCGAGGTCTTTGAGGGTGATGAACTGCTTGGAACGGCAGTCGCTGATGGGGATGGCAATTGGGCGTTGGTTCTCTCGGAGCCCGGGGGGCCGTCCCTGGACGAGGGCGTGCATGCGCTGACGGTCCGGGCCAGCGATGAGGCGGGCAATCAGACTTGGGGCGTGACGCCGACGAATATTTTTATCGATGCAACGGCGCCCGCTGCATCGCCTGTCATCTTGGGGTTAACCCCGGCGACCGATTCAGGATTCGATTCGCGAGATGCGGTGACACAACGCCTCCAGCCGACTTTGGTAGGGACCGCTGAGGCCAACGCCACGGTGGAAATTTTTCAATCAGGAACGTTGATTGGGAGTGCGCCAGCCAACGCGAACGGTATCTGGCAATTTACGCCGGGTGAGCCGTTGACCCCGGGAACCAACGTCTTTACCGCCCGTGCCATCGATTTGGCGGGGAATGTCAGCCCCCTCTCCGGTGACCCGGCCGATCCATCGGTGGGTTTTGTTGTCGACGTTGATACGACGCCACCGGAAACAGCCGTTTTGACGGGCCTGAAGGCAGGTGACGATACAGGCGCGAGTGATGCTGATGGCGTGACACAACTCACGCGGCCGACCTTGCTGGGGACCGCCGAACCCGGCGCCACGGTCATTGTGACGCGAGGGACCACGGTGCTCGGAACAGCACCCGTTGATGCAGATGGAAACTGGTCTTTCCGGCCGCCTGCGGCGCTACAATCGGGTGTCAATACGCTTCAAGTTCGGGTGGTGGATTCCGCTGGTAACGTGAGCGCGGTTGCGTCTGAAACAGTTCTGACGGTGGACACCGGCGCCCCGAGTACGGCGCCAACGCTGACTTTGGCTCTTGAGAGCGATGGCGGTACCGTGGGTGATGGTCTGACGAATGTGGCCAAACCGACGTTTTCAGGCATCGCAGAGCCGGGGGCGACCGTGCAATTGGCCGATGGCGGGCAGCCCTTAGGGTCGGCGCAGGCCGATGCTGTGACCGGCGCTTGGAGCTTCACGCCGACGCAATCGCTGGCGCAGGGGCTGCATCGTATTGATGCCATTGCCGTCGATGCGGCGGGCAATGTCTCGCCTCCTGCGGCTTTGGCGTTGCAAATTGATACGTTCGGTCCGGATGCTCCGGCCATCGCGGGCCTCTCTCCAGCGACAGATACGGGCTTGCGTTCGGATGATGGTGTTACGCGGAGAACGGATCCTGTCTTGAGGGGAACCGCTGAGCCCTTTTCAACAGTGGAGGTGATGCAAGGGGCTGGTGTTATCGCCACGGTAGAGGCCAACGCGGCAGGATATTGGGAGGCCACCCTTAATCTGACCCAGGGCACGTATGATCTGGCGGTGCGGGTCATTGATGCGGCGGGCAATACGAGTCCGACGAGTACTCCTTACTCGGTGGTCGTCGATACGACAGGTCCCGCCGTTGATACCAAGATCACTGGACTCGCCCAAGGGACGGACACGGGGGCTTCGGCAGAGGACTTTGTGACCCGGAATGATCGGCCTCTTTTGGCGGGCACGGCGGAAGCGGGCGCGACGGTTTCGGTGTTCAATGGTCCGACGAAACTCGGAACCGTCATCGCCAACGATTTGGGCAACTGGTCCTTGCAGCTTGATTTGCCGCAAGGAGAACATACCCTGACGGCAAAGACGACTGATCGCGCGGGCAACGAGGCGGAGAACGATGCGATTCAGATTGTTCGCATCGATTCGACCCCTTCAAACGCACCGTACGGTTTAGCCCTCGGAGCGGGGGCTGATTCGGGTTCGAGTTCTTCTGATGGGTTAACAAAAATTGTGCAACCCATCATTGTGGGGAAGGCGGAACCCCTCGCGGAAGTCGAGGTTTTGGAAGGCGCGACTTCGCTTGGACGTGCTCCGGTTGATGCGGATGGAAACTGGAGTCTCACCCTGAACACGGCCTTGACCCAGGGCAGCCACGCGTTGACAGCGCGGGCCTTGGATGTGGCGGGGAATCCCAGTGCGCTGTCGGTTCCTTTGACGGTGGTTGTGGACGCGGAAGCGCCTGCGGCCCCTGTTGTTCGCGGTTTGACGGAGGCTTCGGACAGTGGCGCCAATTCGGCGGACAGTATCACATCCTTCACCCAGCCCAGCCTGGTGGGCACGGCCGAGCCGAATGCGTTGGTCGAAATTTATCGAGGCGCCGAATGGTTGGGAAGCACCACCGCAAACCAGTCGGGGAATTGGGAATGGACCTTTACCGCGCCCCTCGCCGATGACGTTTATCCGATCACCGCGAAAGCCACGGATGCGGCGGGGAACGTCAGCGCGCCCTCTGTGGCGAAAAACGTGCGCATCGATACGTCAGCCGCAGAGGTTCCAGTCATCACGGGCATTAGTCAGGCCACCGACTCGGGGCTCTCGCAGACAGATCGCGTGACGAACACGGGCGTTCCGACCATTCTGGGGACGGCAGAGGCGAACAGTACGGTTCAGATTTTTTCCGGTGCGACCCTGCTCGGGACGACCGTTGCATCCAACTCAGGCGCTTGGTCTTTCACCCCGTCGCAGGCTCTGAAAGACGGGACCCAGGTATTGAAGGCGGCCTACACCGACCAAGCCGGTAATCCAAGTTCTGTCTCGGAAACCTTGAGTGTTGTGATAGATACGGCGGCCCCCCTGGTGCCGACCAATGTGCAGTTGAAAGCAGGGGATGATACGGGGGCATCTGCATCCGACCGTGAAACAGCCGAGAACCGGCCGACGCTGACAGGCAAGGCCGAGGCAGGTGCTCTGATTGAAATGCTGCAGGCCGACGCCGTTGTGGGGCAGACCACGGTGAACCCCGACGGCACGTTTGAGGTGCAGATCAATCAAGACCTTGCGGAGGGCCGGCAGTCACTCACCCTCCGTGTGACAGATTCTGCGGGCAACACCAGTGGCTTGACTTCACCACTGGGTCTCACCGTTGACACCATTAAACCCTTGGCCCCCGTGGTTCGGGGAATTGCACCAGAGGATGATACCGGGGCCTCTATTACGGACGGAATCACCTCTAAGGTGAGCCCTTTGGTGATTGGAACCGCCGAACCCGGCAGCAAGGTGGAGCTTATTCTGGACGGCGTGCGCTTAGAGAGCATCGCCGTAGGGGTTGATGGCAGTTGGTCCTATCGCATTCCCAACCCGTTGAGCGCAGGGTCTCATACCGTGACGGCGACCGCCACGGATGTGGCGGGCAATGTGAGTGATCAGGCCCCGACGTTTACCGTCACGGTTGACGCGGCGGCACCACCTGTCCCTTTGATCACGCGCCTCGCGCCGGGGTCTGACACAGGGGTGTCCGACAGTGATCGCATCACCAGTGCAACGACTCCCACGCTCCTGGGTACGGCCGAAGAATTTGCTACGGTGAAAATTTTTATTGATGGCAACCCAACCCCGATTGGAGCGACCCAAGCAGACGCCATCGGTTCGTGGGCTTACACGCTGCCCACGCCGATGACAGGGGAAATTTCTTTCCGGGTCGAAGCCGTGGATGCTGCCGGAAACAAGAGCGCGCAATCCTCTGCCTTCGAGGTCAATATTCTCGACACCGCTCCGAGCCAACCCGTCATTTCGGGGATTACGGAGGCAACAGACACCGGCGTCAGTAACACCGATGGGCGCACGACGGTTCGCACTCCGCACTTCTATGGGACGGCCGATGCCGGGGCTGTCATCGAATTGTATGACGGCGACGAGTTGATTGGTCGAACAACGGCCGATGGAAGCGGTGATTGGTTGTTTACTGCAACGCCGACCCGTGCGTTGGGTTCACACGTCATTCGTGCAGTGGCCGTGGATGATGCAGGGAATGCGAGTCCTGCTTCGAATGCACTGAGCATCATAATCGACAGCACCGCACCTGGAGTGCCCAAAATAGACGGATTGTCTGCCGAAACCGACACGGGCGTCAGCCCGCGGGACAATAGAACATCCGAGGCGCAACCCACCATTCTGGGTTCTGCTGAACCGTTCGCTGAAATCACCGTTCGCGCCAGTGACACGGTGCTCGGAAAAGTGAATGCCGATGCGGCCGGGCGTTGGGAGCTTACTCCCACGAGTGCGTTGGCGGCCGGCACCTACAACATCACCGCCTCGGCCAAAGATGCGACCGGTAACCAAGGCCCTGATTCGGTTCCTCTGGCGCTGACCATCGACCGCACAGGCCCTGCTGCGCCGGTTGTTTCGGGTCTGACTGTCTCAACCGATACGGGAACCTCCAACACGGATGCGATTACAGCGAATCCCCGACCGACCATCACCGGAACGGCCGAAGCGAACTCTGTGATTGAGGTGTTTGCGGGTGCGAACGTGATAGGGACGACCCAGACCAATAAAGCCGGCCAATGGTTCCTGTCGGTTGATCTTCCGGTTGATGCTTCGGGTTTTAGTACGTTCGAAGTCACAGCCCGTGCCACGGACTTGGCGGGGAATCAGGGGGCTGCCTCAGAGGTGAAGGAAATCACGATTGATCTTCGTGCCCCCCTGACCTCAACGACCATCGATGGTATTCTGACCACTTCCGACACCGGTCTGGCCGATGAACCTGCCACCTCGGAGGACCGGATCACCAGCAATCGTCAGCCGACGATGTTTGGCAAGGCAGAGGCCGGCGCCCGTGTAGATATTTTCGATGGAACCATCAACATCGGTTTCACCTACGCGGATGATGCAAACGCCTGGAAGTTCACGCCGACGGCACAACTCTCACCCGGCAGCCATACGATGACCGCGAAGGCGACCGACCTGGCGGGGAATCTGAGTCCGGCCGCGACCCCCTTGGCGTTAACGATTGACACCCTTCCACCGGCCCCCCCCGTCATCGAGGGCCTGGGGCGGGATGAAGATACCAGCGTGCTGACCGATGATGGGCTCAATGCGGCCGATGGGATTTCAACGCATCTGCGGCCCACTTTGGTCGGGACTGCAGAGCCCTTGGCACGCCTGCAGATTTTCCAGGATGGCGTGCTCTTGGGGACAACACAGGCCAACGACGCAGGGAATTGGACATTCCGGCCGGATCTGCCACTTGAAGACGGCACGTTTAATTTTTCGGCCCGGGCGACCGATGTCGCGGGCAATCAAAGCCAGCCCTCCGTCGTGAAAGTCATTACCCTGGACACAACGGCTCCGAACCCCCCGGTCATTCAAGGGCTGACGGTGGCGACGGATACGGGTGCCTCAACGACCGACAGTGTGAGCCGCACGTTGACCCCCGCTGTTAAAGGGACGGCAGAGGCCGGGTCTATCGTGAAAGTGAAGCTCGGGGCGACCGTGTTGGGGGAAACAGAGGCGGATGCCTCCGGTAATTGGACCCTGGCCCTTGGGGCTTCTTTGTCAGAGGGCGTCCATCAGTTGGTGGCAACGGCAACCGACGCTGCCGCCAATACAAGTCTTGAGTCTGCACCGCTGGAAGTTGAAATAGACCTGACAGCGCCCGGTCGCCCCACGCTCACGGGTATCAGTTCGGGGACAGACAGCGGTTTAGAAGGCGATGGGTTAACCAGTTTCCGGCGCCCTGAGATACAGGGAACGGCCCCTGTGGGCAGCACGGTCACCATTTATGATGGTTCGGTTGTCTTGGGGGCCGGAGTTCCCGTTCTATCCGATGGTTCGTGGACTTATTCGCCGACCAGTGACTTGTTGAATGGGGAGCACACCTTTACCGCTGTGGCCACCGACCTGGCAGGCAACGTGGGGCCTCGCTCTGAAACACTGGTCATCACGGTAGATGACAGGGTTCCGACAGAGCCTCGTCTCACCGGCCTTGTGGCGGGTGAAGATACGGGCGCGCTGGATACGGATCTGATAACCCGCCTGGAATCACCCACTCTGCAAGGGGTGGCTGATCCCGGGGTCACCGTGACGATTTTCCGTAACGGTTCTTCCGTCGATGAAGTGGTGGCGGATGCCAACGGGGCTTGGAGTTATGCCACGGATTGGACGGAAGGCGAATATCTGGTCGCTTTGCAGGCCACCTCGCCGATGGGGGTCCAGAGTGGGTTGTCCTCTCAACGCTCGCTGTTGATTGATATCACGCCACCTGATGGTCCGGTGGTTTCTGGTTTTTCGAAGGATACTGACACGGGCCTTAAGAACGATGATGCCATCACGGATGTTCTCAGGCCCACGATCGTCGGTTCTGCAGAGAAGTATGCGACGGTGCAGGTCTACGACGGCGCCACGTTGTTGGGCACTGCCAAGGCCAATGAATTCGGAGAGTGGAATCTGCCTCTGACTTCACCGTTGCCAACCGATATAGAGCGCACCATCACTGCGGTGGCCATTGATGTCGCCGGAAATGAAGGTGTGACATCGGCGGGCAAGAAGGTATTGGTTGACCTGTCTGCTCCCCAGGCGCCCGTGATTTCGGGACTTACGCCAGAGACCGACACGGGTTTGGTCAACACGGACAGCGTGACCTCTAACGCGCGTCCACACCTCACGGGTACCAGCGAGCCTTCCGCGCGGGTGACGGTCTACTCGGGCGCCACGGGAACGGCTGAACTGGGCTCTGTTGTGGCGGATGAGTCTGGTAACTGGACCCTGGAGTTGTCGGGTGCATTGGCCTCGGGTCAGAACATCCTGGTGGCGCGCGCAACAGACGCCGCTGGAAACACCAGTGGTTTATCCCCACAGTTGGTTGTCACGGTGATTAACACGAACACCACGGTGCCTATCATTACTGGCCTGATCGCCGCGACCGACTCAGGAAAATTAAGCACTGACCTTGTGACCAGTGTTGAGCAGCCAACTCTCTATGGAACTGGAGACAAGGGGGGGACGGTCACTTTACTCCTTGGAACAGGGCCAGAGCCCTCGTCGTTGGGCACCACGCAGGTGGATGCAGGCGGAAAATGGGAATTCACGGTACCTGAGGCCCTCGCGGAAGGCTCTTACATCTTTTCCGTTGTGAGCAGCAATGCTGCAGGGGTGAGCAGCAAGGCATCCGTCTCAAAAACAGTGACGGTTGATCGGACGGCCCCTGGCGTCGTGACGATAGGCGGACTTGACGCGGCCAGCGATACGGGAACGGCGGGGGACAACCTGACGTCATCCGCGAAGCAAAACATCACCTTTACCGCGGAAACAAAATCGACGGTCGAGGTTTATGCGGATGGTTACCTGGTTGGGATTGCGACTGAGAATACAACATCGCCAGGAACCTTTGTGTACAAGGCCGCTTTTGGTCCGGGTTCCTATGACATCACGGCGCGGGCCGTCGATCTGGCAGGCAATGCGGGTCCTCTGTCAGAGGTTGGTCAGTTCGTGGTCGTTTCGCCGAATAAGGCGCCTACGCTGGCGCTAGCACCCTTTTCGGAAACGGGGATTTCTCAAAAAGACAAGATTACCTTGGACAATACACCCACCTTGATGGGGTCGGCCGATCCCGGCTCGACGGTGACCATTCTGAAAGACGGTGTCGTGCTGGGCACCGCTTTGGCTCAGCCGAGTGGTGACTGGAGTTACAAGGTGGAGGATGCTCTGGAAACAGGTCCTCATATCTTTATCGCTCAAGTGACCGATGCCGCGGGGGTCACTTTGTCGTCTGCACCGGCCACTGGAACCATTACGCTGGATGCAACCGCAGCGACTGTCACAAAGGTGAGTGCCACTTCTGCGACGTTGGCTGCAGGGGCCAAAGTGGCTGTCAAAGTTGAGTTCAGCGAAAAAGTGACGGTGAACTTGGCTGACGGCAAGCCGACGCTGCTGCTCGACCTTGATGGCACCACCCGGGAGGCGGTCTATTCAACGGGTACGGGAACGACGGGACTGACCTTTGAATACTTCGTTCGAGGCGGGGATACGACCTCCGATCTGACCTATGTGTCTACCGGGGCTTTAAAACTGAATGGAAGCATGATCACGGATGTGGCGGGGAATGCCGCGGAACTCACGCTGCCAGAATTGGCGAGTTCGAGTTCCCTGGGGGGCACATCTAACGTGGTGGTCGACGGAACGGCGTTCCCCATCGATAAGGCTTTGGTGACGGCGGTGGAGGATGGCCGGGGACAAATTTCCCCCACACGGGTCACCTCGGATACGACACCCACTGTTTATGGTGTGGCGCCCGCCGGAGCAGAGGTCGAGGTGGGGAGAGTCTCGGGAAGAACCTTTATCTCGTTGGGACAAGCGACCGCGGACGGAAGCGGTAACTGGACTTTTGAGGTAGAGCCCGATTTGACAGCGACCAGCGTGCTTGGTGCGCGGATCGCAGGCAGCACAACGACCCCCCCCGCGGGCGACTCGCTCAGTGTGGCATTGGATACCGTGATGAAGGCACCGACGCTGACCTTGCCGGCCTTGAATGCGAATCTATCGACAGGGCGGCCGGTGTTTTCTGGGGCGACGGAAGCCCACTCGAGCGTGACGGTCTATCTGAATGGGGAACCGGTCGAGACGGTCCGCACCTCCGCGACCACCTGGTCATATGTTCCCAGCGAACCTTTGCAAGATGGCAAATACACCGTCACTTTGAAAGCGCAGGATGCCTACGGCAATCAGGCGGAGATGGCGACAGGACGAGATTTTGTGGTTGATACCGCAGCTCCCTCGCAACCGACCATCAGCGGCATCAGCGCAGCGACCGATTTAGGCACGTCCAACAGTGACCGGATCACAAGCAATAACAAGCCAGTCTTTTTGGGGACGGGCGCCGAGCCGGGCAGTACGGTGAAGTTGTTTTTGGATGGCACCTTGATCGGCTCTGCCAAAACGACGACGGCCAATTGGTCGGTGACCCCATCGGTCCTTTTGGTCAACGGAACCCATGAGGTGGTTGCGAGGGTCGAGGACGCGGCCGGCAACTTGAGTGTCGCATCTGACCCTCTCTCGGTCACGATTTTTAAAGGGACGCCTCTTCTGACTTATTCTGGACTTACCTCTGAAACAGACACGGGGGTGTCCCAGAAAGACAACATCACCAGTTCCAATCAGCCCACGTTGGTGGGAACGGCGACGCCCGGGACGACTGTTTTCATTAAGCAGGGCGCAGAGGTTTATGGCAGCACCGTCGCTTCTGAGGGCGGTCAGTGGCAATTTGACTTCGCGGCGGCTGAAAAAACCTTGGCCGCGGGTCTGAACACCGTGAATATCAGTGTGGATGACGGTACGGGTAATTCGCAGGATTTGGCGGGCAACAAGTTTACCGCGGTCAGTGCGAAAATTACGGTTGAGGACTTCGCTCCCTACATCACGGCAATTACCACGGTCACTCGGGCCAAGGCAGGGGGGTATGCTGCAGGCTCCATCATTCCCATTAAGGTGACATTCTCTGACGTTGTACACGTAAATTCGTCGTCTGGTTTGCCTGCCATCGAGTTGGAAACAGGGAATGTGGATCGCGAAGCGGTTTACGTCAGTGGAACGGGTACCACGGCTCTCACCTTTAATTATGTGGTGAAACCAGGCGACGACACGGTTGACCTCAACTATGTGTCGCAGGATTCCTTGAAGGCCAATGTAAGCGGGTATGGCTCCATTGTCTCTGCCTCCGGAACGCCGGTTCAGGTGCGACTGCCAGACCCTGGTGGGGTGGGGTCGCTTGCCAATGCGACCGCCGGCGACCTCACCATTGACGCGGTCCCGCCTGCGGAACTGCCGATCGTCGTGGGTTTTGAACCTCTGTCAACGGTCGACACCGGCGTGTCGCCGACTGACGGAATCACGTCAGTACAAAAACCTGGCATTGTCATTGAAACCAACAAATCAGCGACTGATACGTTGACGGTTTACCTGAATGGGACTGTTTTGGCGGGTTCGGAATCCGCCTTTGCGCCGGGGAAAGTGCTGTTCACGCCGACCAATAATTTGCCTGAGGGGACCCACGTTATCACGGCCCAATTAACCGACAAAGCGCTGAACCAAGGGCCGCTTTCTCAGCCCAAGCAAGTGCAAATCGATTTGACCGCGCCGGCTCCGCCGGTTTTGAAGGGCCTTGCGCCCGAGTCAGATACCGGTTCTAGCGCCACCGATAATGTCACCAAGAATTTACGCCCGGATATTGTCGGAACGGCTGAAGCAGGCAGCACGGTGGTCGTCTCTGATGGCCTTGTGACCCTCGGAACGGTGGTGGCTGATGCCGAGGGGAACTGGCGCCTAACGCCCGCAGAAAATTTGACACCGGGAAGTTCTTTGACGGCGGTCGCCACGGATCGCGCCGGTAATTCTGGCTTGGTCTCGACTTCCTTGCGCGTCGTAGCCGACAATACACCGCCCAATGCACCTGAGGTGACCGGACTTGCACCGGCCTCGGACACTGGAACTTCCACAACGGACAATGTCACAAAAGAATCGCGCCCCGTTTTGAAGGGGGTGGTTGATGGGGCTGAAGATGGCACGTTGGTGAAAGTCTTCAAGGATGGTGACTTGCTTGGAACCACGACAACGTCTGGGGGGCAATGGACCTTCACACCGCCTGCGCCGTGGGCCAATGGAGAGCACGTCATTCGTGCACAAGCGACCGATCGCGCGGGCAACGTGGGACCGGAATCGAATCCGCTGACGGTCACCGTCGATGCGTATGTCTCGGCACCTGTGATTTCGAGTCTCTTGGCCTCTTCGGATACCGGACGTTCCAATTCCGACGGCGTGACATCGGAATCGCGACCCACGCTGTCTGGAACAGCCTCTCCGTTGACCACCATTCAACTATTCCTCGGCGACAGCAGCGATTTGCTGGGTTCGGGTTCGGTCGATGCGGAAGGGAAATGGTCGATTGAACTGACGACGGCTTTGCCGGCAGGGGTTCAAAACATCACCGCCGTGGCCCGCAACCAAGCCGATGCCATCAGTCTGAGGTCTGCCCCTCTACGAATTGAAGTGGATGAAACGGCGCCGGTCGCGCCCACTGTGGTGAACGTGGAGTCGACCAACGCGCGGTTGACCGCCCCTGCCACTTATAGCACCGCAGACCCGGCGCCTGTTCTGGTGGGCACTGCCGAGCCTCTCAGCGTTGTGCAGGTTTTCGAAGGCGCCAATTCCCTGGGGTTTGTACAGGCTGACGCCGCGGGCAACTGGCGCTTCAACCTGAACTTGGTAGAAGAACGCTCCTATGGCATCTCGTACAAGGCCACAGATGCAGCAGGGAATGTGGGACCGTCCTCTCCGGTGCTCGCAGTGGTCTACGATATCGCGGGCCCAACCCGCCCTGACGCTCCCAACCTCTTGGCCGTCTCTGATACAGGAAGTTCGTCGACGGATCGTTTGACCAACGATTCCACGCCGACCATCTCGGGTGCGACCGAACCGTTGGCACTGGTCAGGATTTTTGACCGCGTGACAGGGGGCGACCCGGTAGAGGTGGGCACCGTGCGGGCTGATGCAGTGGGTAATTGGAACTTTACCCTGCCTCCTCTGGCGGATGGTGTTCACACCATTACCTTCCGGGCGGTCGATCGCTTAGGGAACCTCAGTGACATGTCAAACGGCCTGGTGGTGACCCTCGACACCGCTCCCCCCACGCTTCCAGTGCTGTCGGGCTTTACCGCAGCCACGGATCAGGGCGCCTCGACTACGGACGGAGTCACGAACCTGGCAACCCCTGTTTTGTTTGGCACTGCGGATGAAGGGACGACCATTCGGGTCAGCGATGGTCAGGCAACCTACGAGGCGCCCGTCGGTGCAGGGGGTGAATGGACCTTGCCGTTGCCGGAAATGTCAAATGGCGCCTATGCCTTTACAGCCGTGGCGGTGGATGCCGCCGGAAACACCAGCGCCGCCACGTCAATATTCCCTGCGCAGATTGACACCGTGGCCCCCGCGACTCCGGTGGTGGAGGGCCTGGCCCCTGCCAGCGACACGGGGGTGAGTTCCAATGACAGCAATACGCGGGACGTCCGACCGGTCATTGTGGGTAAGGCCGAGGCCTTTGCGACGGTCCTGGTCTATGGCGATGGCGCTGAAATTGCGCGGACAACGGCCGACGCCACAGGCCGTTGGAGCATCGCGCCCAATAATTCCCTGACTTCTGGTGAGCATGTGATCAGTGCGCGCGCTGTGGATCGGGCAGGTAACCTGAGCAATGAATCAACCACGCGGACGGTCACGGTCTCCGAAGGGACCCCTGCTGCGCCCGTTATCGCTGGCTTGACCGACATCACGGATACCGGCCGATCGGAAGACGACGGGATCACCCGCACCGTGACGCCGACGTTGCAGGGAACGGCGTTGCCCGGTTCGCTGGTTCAAATTTACCAGGGTAATTTGGTGGGTACGGCGCTGACTGATGCTGATGGGAATTGGACATTCACACCGACGGTGCCATTGACAGAGGCGCGTCATACCTTCACTGCCCGGGTGGTTGACTTGGCTGGCAACATCAGCGCCGAGTCCACCGCTTTCTCGGTGACCGTTGACCTCACAGCCCCTCCCGCCGGGCAACTGACTGGATTGACGTCAGAAACAGACAGCGGTGCTGAAAATAATGATGGCGTGACGTCTACGACGCAGCCGACCCTTTATGGGACTGTCGAATCGTTCGCCACGGTGCATTTGCTAGAAGATGGCGTGAAATTGGGTGAGGCAATTGCTGATGAGGCAGGTGCTTGGGCCATTACGCCGACATTAACACCCGGGCAACACAATTTAGAGATACGGGCGATCGATGCGGCGGGTAACGTCGGTCCGAGGACACCGCTGAAAACGATTATTGTTGATACGACGGGCCCGGAATCCCCCGTGATTACGGGGCTTGGTAATGATGCCGACGATAATCCCACGGATACGGGCACCTCTGCGATTGATGGCCTGACCATTGTGGATCAGCCGGTTTTTAAGGGCCTGACTGAACCCGGTGCCACAGTGCGACTCCTGGAAGGCGATCGTCTCTTGGGGACCACGGTGGCGGATGCCTTTGGGGTCTGGTCTATTACGCCCACAGAGGCTCTGGCCCCCGGGGCACATAGCATCGTGGCCCGCGCCGTGGACGTGGCCGGAAATGAAAGTGCCCCCTCCAAGGCCTTCGCGTTAATGATCGACTTTAGTTCGCCCAATCAGCCTGAGATAACGGGCCTTACAACCATTACCGACACAGGTGTCGCTTCCGATGATGCCATCACCCGGATGACGCGACCTGCGATCACAGGAAAAGCAGACCCCGTGTCGTTGGTGGATATTTTTGTCGGTGGTGTTTTGGCCGGCCGAACCGCGGCGAATGAAGACGGCGACTGGTCGTTCACCCCTGAGGCTGGGAAGCTGTCAGAAGGAGAAAACTCCGTCACTGCGCGCATCACTTCGCGCGCATCTGGGCTCACGAGTGACTTCTCGGAACCGTTACTTGTCGAATTGGACACCACCGCGCCTGGGAAGCCCACCTTTGACGGTTTGACCCCGGAGACAGACACGGGACTGAAGATTTCGGGCCTGACCTCTAATACACAGCCCGTGTTGATCGGAACGGCGGAAGCCGGTGCCCTTGTGAATATCTATGACGGAAAGACAGCGCTGGGGCAGGTGACGGCAGACGGGGATGGCAATTGGAGTTTGCCCTTGCTGCAACCGCTGCTGGATGGAACACATACGATTGCAGCAGTGGCCCAAGACAAGGCTGGAAACTTTAGTTCCTCCTCGGATGCCAAAACGTTTGTTGTGGATACGAAGGTGCCCGGAGTGCCCGTCGTTGCTGGCTTGACGGCAGCGACAGACTTGGGAGTCAGTCCTTTTGACGGCTTCACCAGTGTGGACATGCCCGCCATTACCGGAACTGCTGAGCCGCTTTCGTTGGTGCGTGTCTACGCGGACAAAACGAATTTGCTGGGTGAGGCCACCGCGAATGATGCGGGGGTGTGGGTTCTGAACTTGGATGCCCCCTTGGCGGAGGGAGAGCATCGCCTCTCTGCCATTGCCCTGGACGGTGCGGCGAATGCCAGTCTGCGCTCTGCGGAACGCATCATCAATATCAACACCTCATCCACGAGCACGCCGGAAGTTTTGGGCTTGAGTACCGAGACGGACACGGGCGGCGATCCAACCGATGGGCTGACATACAATGCGCGGCCAACGATTGTGGGCCTCGCAGAACGCGGCTCCACGGTTTCGGTGTTCAACGCGGGCAAATTAATTGGCATCACGACGGCTGATACTGAAACAGGTGTGTGGCGCCTGACCCCCGCTGCGGCCTTGAGTGACGGCTCCAACACGTTGACCGCGCGAAGTGAGAACTTGGTGGGGCGCATCAGTGACGTGTCGGACGAAAAGGAAGTACGAATTGATCGTCTGGCGCCCAGCAGCCCCACGATCGCGGGCATAGAAGATGGCGAGGGTGGGACTCTGAGCACGGGCCTGACAGGCAATGTGGCACCGACCTTGGTGGGCAAGGCGACGCCTGAGACGGGTGCGACCGTTGGTCTGACGGTACAGGTCTTTGATGGCAACGTGCTGCTGGGAACAGCGCAAGCGGACCTTGATGGAAACTGGAAGCTTCCATTAACCCTGGCTGAGGGCTCCCATCCTCTGACAGCGGTGGTTTTGGATCATGCGGGGAACGCGAGCAAAGCCTCTACCGTGTGGTCTTTGGTCGTGGACGCCTCTGCGCCTTCTCCACCGGAGGTTTTGGGCCTTGCTGCGGTGTCTGATGACGGTTTGGATGCTCAGGACCTCGTGACGAGTTCTGCCAAGCCAACGCTGATAGGACGGGCCGAGCCCAACAGTCGTGTAGAGGTCTTTACGGGAACCGAATCGTTGGGCTTCGTCACGGCAGATACGGCAGGAAACTGGTCTTTGGCGCTGGGTCCAACGGCATTTTCGCTCACCGAGGGCGGGAACTCTATAACCGCCCGTGCCACCGATAGCGTCGGCAACCAAAGCGCAGAGTCTCTCCCAGTGGTGGTGACTGTTGACTTAACCCCTCCCGCCGCCCCTGAGATTCTCGGCCTGGCACCGGCTTCCCAGAGCCCTGACGACGACAGCGTCAGTAACTTGGAACAGGTGACCATTGCGGGGACGTCGGAACCTTTCGCCCAGGTAGAAGTGCTTTCTGGGGCATTGGTGCTGGGTCGGGTGGCGGCTGGCTTTGATGGGACTTGGTCCTTGCCCGTCGAGTTGTCAGCGGGCCTGTACCCTTTACAGGCAAGGGCTCAGGACCTGGCGGGACGCTCAAGTGGACTGTCTACGGTTGTGAACATCACCATCGATGCGACTGCGCCTTTGGCGGCGACCATCACCGGGTTGAAGTCTCCGACGGATACTGGCTTTAGTGCGACGGACGGCGTAACCAGTGAGGTGCGGCCGACATTCGTAGGCAAGGCCGATGCCGGAACCACGTTGAGCGTTTACGACGGCACAGAGAGACTCGGCACGACGGTGGTGGCCGCGGATGGAACCTGGGAGTATACGCCTGACCTCGATTTTGAATCAGGCACGCGGGCCATTTGGGTGCGGGCTCAAGACGCGGCCGGTAACCTTGGACCGGCCAGTGCCACGCGGACGATCGTGGTTCAGACCGCCGCCCCCGGGGCACCGAGGGTGCTGGGCTTGACCGAGGCGACCGATGATGGGGTCAGTAAAACGGACGGAATCACCAGCCAGGTCAGCCCCATGTTGACGGGTGTCACTGAGCCTTCGACCCGCGTAGAGGTTTTTGATGGTCCGACCTCCTTGGGTATCGCTCAGGCGGATGCCCAGGGCGTCTGGACTTTCAACTTGAAAAATCCCAATGGTTCGGGTCTGGCGATTGCGTTGACCCCTGGTGAGCACCAATTTACGGCGCGCGCCATCAATTTGGCCGGTGTGGTCGGTGACGCTTCCGAAACCCCATACACGGTGACCGTGGTTTCGGCGCCGACGGAGGCCCCCGCCAACCTTGCTTTGGCGAACGGCAGTGACACGGGCCTTGACGACACGGATCGCATCACGGCTCTCGCGCGTCCCACCATCACGGGCTCAGCAAGTCCCCTGGTGTCGGTGCGCATTTACAACAACGATCTGCAAATTGGCGTCACGCAGGCGGATGCCAACGGTGTGTGGGTGTTTACCCCTGAGCAAGACTTGTCTGAAGGCGCGCATCGCATCACTGCGCGAGAGGTCAGTGCCAACAACGCGCTCGGACCTGTTTCGCCCGTTTCCCTGACTTTCTCGGTGGACCGTACCGCTCCGATTCGTCCGGCCATCACGAGTGTGCAGGTGGATTCGGGTTCAGGCGCGGAGGGCGGTGTGACCGGGGATAATGCCCCCACCCTTGTTGGCACAGGAGAGACCGGGACGCGTGTCCAATTGTTTGATGGTGATACCGTCTTGGGTGAAGCAACGGTGGTTTCCGGTCAATGGACCATCGCGGTTCCGGCGCTGGAGAATGGCAGTCATGCCTTCACACTGATCGCGACCGACACCGCGGGCAATCGCAGCACAAGCCAGGCGCCACGCGTCTTGATTGTCGATGCGACGGTGCCTGCGGTGCCCCAAGTGTGGGGCCTGACACCGGAGACAGACACAGGTCTCTCGAACAGTGATGGTATTACGGAGCAAACCCGTCCGACCCTCCGAGGGGTGGCACGCCCGGGAATTCGTGTCGAGGTTTTCCGCGAAGACACCGACGAGACACTCATTCCATTGGGTCACACGACGGCCAATGCAGAGGGTGTCTGGGAGTTGATTCCGAATTCTCCCTTGCCCGTGGGGGTTCACGAGGTGGTCGCTCGCAGTGTCGCAACGACCGGTGCCACGAGCGCCAATTCCGCCGCAGTGACGCTTGAGGTGCGCTCGGGAACACCCACGACTCCCGTGATCGACGGATTGTTGCCGGCCACGGATACGGGCTTGCCTGATGGTGTGACGTCTATTGTTCGCCCGACGTTGGTAGGCCGTAACGCCCCTGTGGGCTCACGTGTGCAGATTACACGCGGTGAGGATGTCCTTGCCACTGTGATTCCTGATGCCGATGGGAAATGGACGTTTACACCGGACGAAGATTGGGAGGAGGGCCCGCATACACTGCAGGCGGTGGCCATCAACGAGGTGGACCGTCAGAGCCCAGCATCTGCTCCTTTTGACGTTCTCATTGACAAAACAACCCCTGATGCCGCGACAAATTTAGCATTGAGTCTTGAATCGGACACGGGGGAGAGCCAAACCGACGCGATCACATCGACATTGCAGCCGGTGCTTGCGGGAACGGCTGAACCGTTGGCAGTCGTGGTGGCGAAATTGGGAGATACCCGCCTCACAACGACGGTTGAAGCGGATGGAACCTGGCAGTTGAACCTGCCTGAACTGCCGGAGGGATCTCACTCCGTCAACGTGCAGGTGCTGGATTTGGCGGGTAACCTCAGTCAAGCAGCGCCGTTCTTTTCTTTCATCGTCGACAGTTCGGCGCCGGACAAACCTGTGATTGCGGGCCTGACGCCTGCCACGGATACCGGGGCGTCCGATGACGATGGCGTAACCAGCCTCACTCGCCCCGTATTGATGGGACGGGCCGAGCCGGAGGCCATGGTTGGAATCTATGAAGGGGAGGCTTTGTTAGGGTTTGCTCGGGCGAACGATGTGGGCTTGTGGACGCTCGAAATCGAACTGGCATCCGGCGAGCACGATTTGATTGCCAAGGCAACGGATCGGGCGGGGAATACCAGTCAAGATTCGGACGCCTTCCGTGTTGAGATTGTGCCAGAGGGACCTGTCCCCTATCGGGTGGGCTCTGATGAACCGATTTCGCTGTGGCTTGGAGACTTTGAGAGCGAGACGATCTACGAGGGTCAGTCCCCCCTGCCCTCTGTTTTGCCTCTGGGCCTGCAAGATGTGCTGGTGCTTCCAAGCGATGTGGAGTGGAAAAAAGGTCTGCTGCTGAATCCCAGTGCGGCACTGGCGCCCGACGAGATTGATCGCGCGGCGCGGGGTGATTCACCCGATGTTCCTGTGGTTGTGCCGCCTGAAGTCGCGTCTGTCCCCTTGCATCACGAGTGGTTTAAAGACTTCGTTTAGCGGTCGTTCGCAGGCCTGGACTCCCCTGTTTACGCGCTTGACGCGTGATCAGGGCCAGGGTTGATATTCAGAAGGCTGAGCGACGTCACAATATTATTTGGCGCCATCCCGCACAATGGGAGGGAAACTCTTGTGTACGGTTTTGCATGTCCGTTGCTCACAATTCGTTTTTGCTTGGTGCTCTGGCCGCGGTCTTGGTGACCACGGCAGAACCTGCGTGTGCGCTCACCTTGCTCGAAGCCGTGGAGCGCTCTGTCGTGCGGTCGCCCGAAATTGTTGGGTTGCGAGCTCAGGTAGAGGCTGCGCAGGCACGCACTGAGATTGCTGGCCGTGCCAGTCAACCTCAGGTCGGCTTTGATACGGGGGTGGGTGGGCAGTACAGCAACCTCTTTGGACGGGGACCTGCAACCCAGTTGCGTCGTGACTTGGGCGCGCGCGCCTCACAACGCCTGTGGGATGCCCAGCGCACTGGTTTTACCATTTCAGCCGCCGAGAAGCGGGCACAGGCGACTGTATTGGAAGTGGATCTGGCGCAGGAGCGCCTGGCTTTGCTGGCTACGGAGGCCTATTTAAACGCGGTCCGGCGGCGGGCCATTTTGAAATTGACCCAGGAAAATATCACTTACCATCGCTGGTTGGTCGATGTGGCGCGAGAGCGGGTGATGCGCAATCAGCTGGCCAAAGCCCGCCTCACCGAACTGCAAGCCCGTTTAGCACCTTTGATGGTAGAAAAAATCGAGCAAGAAGCGGAGCTTGCACGCTCTTTAATCACGTTGAAGGAATTGGCGGGCAGCACGGCTGATCTTAAATTGCCAGCGCGTTTGCCCTCGGAGGTGCGTCCCCGCCCCGAACCGGAGCGCCTTTTGCCAGATGTCTTAAAGACTCATCCCGCGGTGAGGCGGGCTGAACTGCTGCTGGATGCCGCTGAACAAGCGTTATCTGCGGCGAAAGCTGCTTGGTGGCCTGTGCTGGATGCCACAGCCACCTCTCGCGTGTTGCAAGATGCAGAAGGCTTGCGAGGCTTGCAGTGGGACAATCAGGCCATGCTTCGATTGAATTGGAGCATTCTGGGTGAGGACATACCGGCTCAGGTGCGGGAAGCGGATGCGACAAAAAAGAGCGCAGTGGCCCAAAAGGAGCAAATTTCGAGAGAAATTAGCATTGATGTCCGTCGCTTCTCAACCACCTTGGCTGCTCTACAGGATCAACAACGCGTGCTCAAGGATTACCAAGCCGTGTCGAAGTTCTCTATGGATGCGGGCATCGATTACGTCAAACGGACGGCGCGCTTTGCGACCGATATGGTGGCTTTGGCTGAGCTGATCAATGTGCGCTACCATGCGGAGTCCAATCTTTTGGCCAATGAAATTGATGTACAGTTGACAGAGTTGCGGCTGTTGCAAGCCGCGGGCCGGCTCATGCCCAGCCTTGAGCGGGCTTATCGGAAATGAAGCCGCAACGTCCCTCGCCCTCCAGAAGCTACCGTGAAATTGCGTCTTGTTTGGGTTGGCTCGCGGCCCAAACAGGACGCCCGTTATCACCGGATCGGCTCTTGGCATCACTGACGGACGGTCGGGAAACACGCAGCGGCTTTGATATGGAAGGGTTAAGCCAGGCCTTGCGTCGCACGGGCTTGGCCCTCGAAGCACAGCCGGTTCCGCGAGAGGTGCTCCAAGAGGCCCATTTGCCGTGCTTTGTATTTTCTGACGTTCGCGGCACTAAAATTTTGGGGGTCGTATGGGGTGCGGAGCAAACCCTGGAAGCCAGACTATTCACCGCAGAAGAGCCCGAGGGCCAGCCCGTCGATGCGGCCCTATTCAAGGAGGCTGCTGACGGCCTGATCTATCGTGTTTCGCCGTTACCTGCGCCTCCGGCGGGAGAGGATCTGGGGACGGTCGCAAGGGCCAGGGGACATTGGTTCTGGTCATTCTTCGGTCGCGAGGCCTCGACATACGCCTATGTTGTTGTGGCTGCGGTGGCGACGAACGTGATTGCCCTGATCAGTTCGTTGTACGTCATGACCGTGTATGACCGAGTGATTCCGAACAATGCGCTGACAACACTCTGGACCCTCAGTGTGGGGGCCACGATTGTCTATGTTTTCGATCTGGTATTTCGCTTGCTGCGAGGGACTCTGGTGGATATCGCCGCGCGCCGCTTGGATGTCTTAATCAGCCGTTCCATCTTTGATCATCTCTTGGATATGCGCTTGGAGAGTCGCCGCGGGCCTGTCGGTACGATGGCCAATATGCTGAAAGAATTCAGCACGGTTCAAGACTTTTTCTCGTCAGCCACGGTTCTGGCCTTGGTTGATGTCCCGTTTGCGATCCTGTTTATGGGCATCATTTTGCTTTTGGCACCCCCTTGCTTCTGGATCGTCGCGGCG
Source organism: Candidatus Sericytochromatia bacterium (assembly GCA_035284745.1). Lineage (GTDB taxonomy): Bacteria > Cyanobacteriota > Sericytochromatia > S15B-MN24 > JAQBPE01 > JAYKJB01. The sequence continues at coordinate 22,909 of JAYKIL010000019.1, forward strand.
GCTGTTCCTGTGGTTTTGCTCGCAGGTCTGATCATCCAGTTGCGTCTGAGCCGCGTGACTCAGCATTCCTATGTCGATGGACAGGAAAAGTTCGGCGCGCTGGTCGAGACGGTGACCGCCCTCGAATCGGTGCGGGCCCTCGGAGCTGAGCGAACGATGCGACGCCGTTGGCGGGAGAAGGTCGGTACCTCCGCGATGAGCGGGTATTCGGTTCGTTTCAATCAACAACTGGCGGTGAATTTGGCGATGTCCGTTCAACAGTTGACCACTGTGGCCGTTGTCATTGCGGGGGTTCTCGCGATCCAGAGTGGAAACCTCAGCCAGGGTGCGCTGATTGCAGCCGTTATTTTGTCAGGGCGTGCCATCGCTCCTTTGGGCAGTGTGGCGCAAATTCTCAGTCGTTTCAATTTGACCCGGGCGGCCATGAAGGCGTTGGACAAGTTTTTTGAATCCCCCACGGAGCGTCCACTGGGACGGGATTTCTTGGACCGCCCTGCTATTCGGGGTGGTTATGAATTGCGTGAGGTGAGCTTTGCTTATCCTTCCACGCCGCCCGTCCCTGTCTTGCACGCCCTCAATTTGGTTATTCGTCCCGGAGAAAGACTGGCTATCTTGGGGCGGGTCGGTTCGGGGAAAAGTACGCTACTGAAGCTCTTGATCGGTCTGTTTTTGCCGAGCAAGGGTGCCTTGCGGCTCGATGGCGTGGACTTACGCCAAATTGATCCGGCCCAGTTGCGGGCGCAAGTCGCTTATGTGCCGCAAAGTCCTGTTCTGTTCAGCGGGACCGTGCGAGAGAATATTGCGATCGCTCGTCCTGAGGCCAGCGATGCGGAAGTTCTAAAGGCCGCGGGGATTGCGGGGGCTGACGGATTTATCAAACGTCATCCTTTGGGCTACGACATGCCGTTGGGTGAGCGCGGTGAAGGGCTTTCAACGGGGCAACGGCAGGCCATTGCGATCGCTCAAGCCTTGATTAAGCAGTCGGATGTCTGGTTGATGGATGAACCCACCAGTGCGATGGATGATCGGACTGAAATGGAGTTTATTCAGGCGATTGAGCCCCATCTATTGGGAAAAACCCTTGTCCTGGTGACGCACAAACCCTCCATGCTGGACTTGGTGGATCGCTTGGTCATTATCGACAGCGGCCGAGTTGTGATGGATGGCCCTAAGCAACTGGTGCTGCAGGCCCTGCGAGCGGGTGAAGTTCGCACACCTGAACGCACCCAAGGACATTGAACTCTCTGCGAGGAACGCCGTTATGATTGCATCGCAAGCGCTTTCCGCTCGGGGCTTGGAGGAAGCGGCTTTGGCCCGACCCTCTTTTGCGGCCCGCAGTCTCGTCTTGTCGCTGACGGTGCTGGGCGTCTCGATGATCGTCTGGTCCTCCAACTCCTTGATTGACATTCGGGCGCGTGGCGTGGGTCAGGTGGTGACGCCCAGTCAGACCCAAGTGGTGCAAAATCTAGAGGGCGGAATCATTACGGATATCCAGGTGCGGGCCGGGGATACCGTGAAACGCGGTCAGGTCCTTGTGCGATTGAACCCCAAGGCGGCGCAGGCTGACCTCAGTGAACTAGAGGTGAACGCGGTGGGCTTGCTTGCCGCCGGGATTCGCCTAGAGGCTGAGGCCAATGGGGGGGCCCCTACCTTTCCACGGGCGTTGCGTGAGCGTGCAAGGGAAGTGGTCAGGAATGAGGAGGCCCTGCATCGGCAGCGGATGAAGTCGTTAACGAACCAACTTGAGGTGATACAAGCAGAGTACAACGAGAAGCGTTCTACCTTGGCCGAGTTGCGCGCGCGCGTTCCGTCGATCCAGGAGACCCTCCGAATGATTGACGTCCAGATGCGTGAAATGGAGGCCTTGGTGGCCGCTGGTTCGGCCAGTCCTGCGGAGATTATTGCCTTGCGCAAAGAGGCCGCTGCTCAGCGCATTCAATTGACTATCGCGCAAGAGTCGATTCCAGGGGCGATTGCTGCCGTTGCAGGGGCTGAGCGACGCTTGCGTGAAAAACGAGCGACCTTCCAGGCGGAGGCTTTTGAGCAATTAAGTCAAAATCGCGTGAAATTCTTGGCCCTGCAAGGGCAAATTGATCGCAGGCGGGATCAAGCCGCCCGCACGACCGTTGTTGCGCCCGTTAATGGCGTTATCAAGACCTTACACGTCTCAACCCAAGGTGAGGTGGTCGGCCCCGGGCGCACCATTGCGGAAATTGTGCCCGCTGGGGAAACCTTGCTTGTTGAAGCCCGTATTTCGCCATCCGACATTGGTTTTGTCGCCCCGGGGCAAGGCGCTGAGGTGCGTTTAACCGCTTTTGACCATACGATGTACGGGAGCTTGAAAGGGAAGGTTACTCAGATCAGCCCCGATACCGTACGAGACGAGCAAGATCCGAAACAGATCTTTTACAGGGTAACCATAAACACCGAAAAGAGCACTTTGAGCGGGCCTTCGGGGAATTTGTCCATTCTGCCGGGTATGATAGCCGAAGTAGATATCCAAACAGGACGACGGACCGTCCTGGATTACTTCCTCAAGCCGCTTACTCGGGCCAAGGCGACGGCCTTGCGGGAGCGGTAAATGCAAGGACTGCACCATGGCCTTCCCAAGAAAGCGACGTCGCAAAGCACCGCCCCTCCGTTTCACTGAAACCGGGGTTCTGATGGTCCCTGAAGAGGCGGCCTTCTACGATGACTTGGATGTGCTGCACCGTCTGCTGGGGCAACGCCCCGGAACGACGCCGATCGCATTGCGTCGCTTGGGGGAGATTGGAGAGGATGCCCGACTGGATCTGACCCGGTTGCGTCGGGAACGTGCGGTGCGGTTGCGCCGTCTGCCGACTGTTTCCCGGCGGAAGCGGGCTGCCGCGAGAGTGGCGGCGATGTTTACGTTGGCTCTCGGGGGAGCGATGTTCACGGCAACCCCTGCTCACGCGCAGGCCCCTGCGCAGGCCAACGTTCAGCGGATGACCCGCACGGAAGCGCTGTTGCTTAAAGTGCTGGACACCGGCAGTGGTAAGCCCTTGGCTGGTGTAAAAGTAAAGACAGTGGCCGATGAATTGGTCGGGATCACTGACAAAAAGGGGCAATTGCGGCTCAGCAGTGAGTTGAGCAAGGAGTCGGTTCTGACCTTGGAGCGGGAGGGATACCCCCTCGTGCTGCTCGAGGGGGCCAAGCTCACAGGCAAAAGCCTGGTCGGCATGCGAAAGTTCGCCGATTCTGGGCGGGCACCGAGTGCTCTGAGACTGGGTGGGGCCAGTGCGAGGCGTAGCATTGAAAGTCAGATAGACGATCCGGCTGAGCGCCTGTTTAATTTGGCACTTGAGCATTCCAAGCCGAGGGATTCTTATTCCGAGGCACAGGCCAAAATGGCTGAACCCGACCTTGCTTCGGTCGCGGCCTCGACACCCAAGCCTTCTCCGACCCCGGCCCCGACGGTGGCGGCAGCGCCTCGTCCGACGCCGGTTCCACAGCCTCGGGCTGCGACACCTCCTCCGACCTTTGATCCCTTGGCGGGTATGCCGTCCCCGACACCTTCTCGCCGTCCAGAATTGCAGCAGCCGGTGCGCCCCGTGGCGGTGGCGGCCATTCCGCAACCCGTGGCGCCGGTCGCTGCCGTGAGTAACCCCTTGGCTTTACCGCCGGGAGCAGTGAGTGCGAATACCGGGGGAAGGTTCATCGGGATCGCGACGCCGATTCCCGTCGCCGCTCTGCCTGAACCCACCGCCGCCCCATCCGTCGCCCCAGTGTCGACGCCGGCACCGATTGCGGTTGTTCCCGAACCTACGGGGGCTCCTTCTGTTGCTCCCACGCCTCAGGCGCGGGTTGCGGTGGCGTCGCCCCCGCAAGCGCTCGCTTCCGTGGCTCCCCCGGCGTCGCCGCTGCTCGACCCGATGCCCGCACCCACTCCGGCTCAAGTTTCTCCGGCGTTGGTGGCCGATGCCCCATCGGTGGCGACACAGACCCCGCCGGAGGCCACGGTGCCGAGGCCCGCTGTCGAAACACCGACATTGCGCCCCCAAAAGCGGGTGTCGAAGGTTGCCAAGGGCGAGGCAAAGGCCGCACGTGCGGGCCGGGTGTTGCTGAGTCAAGCGGAGCTGAATGAGGCGGAGGCGTCTCTGTTGCCTCCAAAAGCCCCTCCTCGTTCGCGCAAGCATGTGGCCAAGGTGGCCTCCGCGGACTCGAAGGCGGCCCGAGCGCTTCGGATAGTCCTGAGGGATGAACTGACTGCCGCGATGGCTGCGAAGCCCGAGGAAAAGCCGGTTGTTCATAAGGTCGAGGATCCGACAGAGGGACCCGATGCGGTGGCCCTGCTGGCCCAAGAGCCCGTGGCGCCGCCTAAAGAGTTGCCGGTTGCGGACAAACCCAAGGCCGTGGTCAACGAACCTCGGGTGCAGGGCCGCCCTCCGGAGGAGCCTCCGAAGACTGAGGGGACTGAAAATCCGGTGAAGGCGCCTGGGCCGGTGGCAAAAACGAAGACGGCCAACGCTTTCCGGGATCCCAAGCCAGGAGCGGGGGACGTGGGTCCTGCAGAGGTGAAGCTGGCTCCGCGTTCGTTGGGAGTGGTGGGCCCGGCGCAGCCTTACCTTCCATTTCCTTTGCCTCGTGCCTTTCAGGGGGCCGTGGCACCTCAGGATGCAACCGCTGGGGCAGCCTCTCACGGCGCTGAGGATGCTCCGGCGCCGCGGGTTGCAGTGAATGTGAAACTGCCCCAAAGCCCCAAGCTCTCAGCGGTGGCTGCAAGCGCTCCGAAGCCTTACCAGGTTTCTTCGCTTCCGGAAGGGACCCATCACGGAAATCACGTCCATGACGGCGCTCCTATGGACGACGTGGGTGAGCTTGATGCGGTTGATGTGTTGCCCGTCCGCCCTCGACGCGTCGCACCGCCAGCCACCGTTCCTCACGTGACGCCTCAGGGCCGCGGAGGGCATGCGTCGGGGCACGGAAAGTCGTCTCACGGCACCCGTCGGGGGGCTCCGCCTCCGGCTCATGCTGTTTCTGCGCGCCGGGCTGTTCGGCATGTGGTTCAGGCGGGCGATACCCTGTCTGGAATTGCCCTGCGTGAATTGGGCAGCGAGACGTTATGGCCGACGATTTATTACGCCAATCGTGACCAGTTGGTGAATCCCAATTTGTTGAGGGTGGGCACCGTGTTGAAAATCCCCAGAACTTCCGCCGCCATGGCGGCAGCCGGCGCACGGGTTCACGTGGTTCAGCCCGGCGATACCCTCTGGGCGATAGCCAAACAGCATCTTGGGAACCCGACCAAGTGGCCTAAAATCTACGCGGTGAATCGCCATATCATCCGCAACCCTTGGTTAATTTATCCGGGGCAGCGAATCATTCTCCCCATGCGCGTTGCGACGGGGATCTCGGAATCGTGGGGCCAACTTTCCGCGAGCCATTAAAATGACGCGTAAAAAGAGCCCCGTCCGGCCGATGCCGGCGGGGCTTTGATGGATGGTGTGCAGCGCGCCCGGCGCGATTCGAACGCGCGACCATCCGCTTAGAAGGCGGATGCTCTATCCAACTGAGCTACGGACGCCCAAAAATGGAGCGGGAGACGGGACTCGAACCCGCAACAACCTGCTTGGAAGGCAGGTACTCTACCATTGAGTTACTCCCGCAAAACTTTGTAAATGGTCGGGACGACTGGATTCGAACCAGCGACCCTCTGCTCCCAAAGCAGATGCGCTACCAAGCTGCGCTACGTCCCGCCGAAGGGAGTGTAACCCATGGGGAGAAAGCGTGTCAACGAATGAGTCGCGCGCCAAGATGGGTTTATATGACGTTTGGAGATGGCTCTTTGTGCCATGACGGGCCTTAAGGGTGCGGGGGGGAAGGAGCGCCCGCGAGCAGAGAGATGAAGTGATGCAAGAAGGCCACTTCCTCTCGACACATTTCGACGAAGGCAAAGCCTACACGCTGTCCCCCCTCAATTTCCCCACTGTGTATGGCCCGCACGACCGCACTTAATTCTTGGTCATCCTGACGCATCAACAGGACGCAATGAACCCCAATGGGCGGCGCCTCGGGGGCCAATACTTCGACGCCGCCGAAGCTAATATTTGAAATTTCCACAGGCGCGTTGATAGTGTGTTCTGCAGAAATGTAGATTAATAAACCCGGGATGCTGACCTCATAGCGCGGTTCACTTCGCCGTTGCACTTTTCGCATCGCCCGAGGACGCTCTAGAATCAGCACCATGACGGGCATCATCTGCACACCAATCAACTTAGAGCTGAAATTATAGAGGCCTTCAGGCGTAAATATCTCGCCTTGCACGGCTGTGCCCGGCGCGGCCATCGGTTTCTCGCGGGACGTGCTCGCGACCAACATGGCCTCTTCGCCCATACTGACGATGAGACCTTTGAAGGTTTCATCGCCCAGGCGCAATCGCAAGGCTTGGTTGATGGTGATGTGATCAGCGTACATAACAGGGAGGCTCGCCGCACGATCGGCGGAACCCGCCTATCCTAACATGAGAGGGACCTGTGACGGGTGACGCCTGCACTTGCTATCACCTCACTTTTTGACACCATGGGGCCATGCCTCGTCCTCGCTCTGCGCGTGCGGTCGCCGCGCCCGCTCACAACCCTTGGCTCAGTCTCGGTCTTTGGACCGGGGGATTTGTCATGACGTATGGCCTGAGTCTAGCGGCTCTGGGAGGCGCGGGGGTTCCCGAGGCGTGGATTCCCGTGGGTGCGGGTTTGATGACGGCCACCGCCTTTCAATTCGTCGGTCGCCGCAAAGCCAGTGCGGCGGGCCCGACTCCATCGCACCTGAAAGCGGATGAGCGTTTCTGTCGGGCCATTGATGCAGCGACAGATACGGAACAAGTGGCATCGCTCTTGGCTGGAGCAGTGCATCAATCGCTGAAGCCTTCCCACGGCTATGTATGGTTATATGATCCGGAGCGTCGCGAATTTCGCCTGACAGCCTGTATTGGTCTGCCGACGGATCACGAGGTGGTTCCCGAAGAGCAATTTAACGTGTGGTTTGCCGCCGCCGCTGGGGCGGCGGACCTCACCCCCGACGAGAAAACGGCGGCCAGCGACCTCGACCATTGGTTCACACGGCAGGGTTTGACTTGGGTTGAGCCCATCAGTGCGCCGGGAGGAACCCTGGGGCTGCTGACTCTGGCAGGTCACGCGGATGGTCGGGTCTACGGGGCGGGTGATCGCTGGTTGGTGAACCGTCTGGTTCGTGAATCTGGCATGGCTCTGGCGCTCTTGATGGCTGAACGTGTTGACCGTACCCGGCGATCCCGAATTGATACCTTGGCCCAGCGATACAAAGATGCTCAGCAACGGGCCGTAACAGACGGCCTGACGGGCCTTGCCACTCACGTTTACTTTAAAGAACAGCTGTGGCAACGTTTTCACGAGGCAAGACGCCACAGCACGCCTTTGAGCCTCCTGATTTTGGATATCGATCATTTCAAACGCATTAACGACAATTTCGGTCATCCCGTGGGAGATGAGGTGCTGCGGCAGGTCTCTAAAGTCGTCAAAGAGGCGGCCCGTGGTTATGACACGGTGGCGCGATATGGTGGTGAGGAATTGGCAATTGCACTCCCGCGCACGGACTTGGCGGGGGCAACCGTTCTGGCGGAACGGATTCGGGAGGCGGTTTCGGCAATCAGTCCGTTGGATGGTCGTGGACGTCCGGTTCCCACAATCACCGCAAGTCTTGGTGTCGCAGAATTAACCTTGAAAGACGGCACGCCCGATGACCTCATTGCCCGAGCGGATGCGGCGCTGTATTTGGCGAAGCACGAAGGCCGAAACCAGGTCCGCCAAGCGGCGGGCGGCACGGTGACGGTGAGTTAGACGGTGTGCAGCCTGGGGGTTAGTTTTGGCTGGCCCCGCAGCAACCGGCCGCGGTGGTTTCATCCACCTCAGGCGGGGACACCATAGGCGCGGTGATGGCCCGAACAAAGTCTTCTAGGTGATCCCCGACTTCTTCGCGAAACATGGCGTCCAGGTCGCCGTCCGTGAGATGCAAATTCTCCTTGACCAGGCGCATCAAAACACGGTTGCGGCAGCGATCCAGAGCGATTTCACCCGCCAGGAAGGTCATATCCTGGTATAGTTTGGCGACGATTTCATCAGAGCTGAGGGTGGCTGACATGGACGTGTCTCCTGGGTGGCGTCAATACGTGTTTTTAGTATCCCTTGTGTTCCTGCAGGGGGTCAAATAAATGTGGGCCGAGAGGGCCGTTGCTCTGGTGTTTGCAGAGGGGGCGTCGGAAGCCCCCAGAAAACGACCGCTTCACGGGGTGATGGGACACCGCGTGGATCACACCTGTCGTCTCCCAGCAGGTATACTGAAAGGGAGTTCGATTAAAGGAGAGTTGGGTGCGCCGTTTATTTTCTGTCCTTTTGGCTGGTCTTCCTTTTTGGAGTGGGTTGGCGCTGCCCTCCGTTGCCTTGACGATGGGGGTATCAGGAGGTTGGAGCCCGACGGACTTGGCGCGCCCCACGCAGATGGACCAACTGCAATCCCTTTCGGGTTTTAGGATCCGCTGGGACCTCCCATGGATGTTCACCGAAATGGGGCTTGCGTTGAACAATCGGGCACAAGCCTTATCTTCTGGGCGAAATTACGTTTTTGATACGGCGGGTTTGGCCTTGGAAGGAGGGCTGAAGCTGGGTTGGCTTCGGGTTGGCAGCGGTTTCGAGGCCACCTGGCTGCGGCAAATTTTGCCTGACTCAGCCGCCCCCGGCACCTTGCGGTTTCACAACGGGGCGGGTTTCATCGTCGAACCCTATGCGGGACTCCTTTTGCCATTTCTTCAGACCTCTCGCCAAACGGTCGAGTTGAGTGTTCATTATCCATTGCCTCAGTGGAAGGTGGACCCTGCGATTGGGCCCCGTCTGCTGTTTACCCTTTGGTTTAGCGGGCCTGCAACGGCCAAACCAGGGGCCCCAGAGATGCGTCCTGTTCCCCGCGTGCCGGGGGAGGGCGAACCGGCGGATAAACCCTCTCAGAGCATTGATTCTTTGAGCAAGGACGCAGAGTGATTCGTGACCCGTCTGTCGGACCGGCGGGAACGTGAGGTGGCCGTGCGATTTTTGACGCGCCTCACACACCACGTTCAGGATATGGTTCCTCCTGGACGCGAAGGCTTGGTTTGGTGGCTGACGTTGTTGGCTTCCGTGGGAGTCACTTCGATCATTCCGCTTTTGCCGTTGTATGCGGCGGATCGAGGCGCCGACCTCCAGGTGATCAGCGGGATGGCCGCGGCCTATCTTGTGACCAATTTGGTGGTTCTTTACGGTGCGGGGCGTTTGTCCGACTGGTGGGGGCGGCGTCCGATGATGACCCTAGGGCTGGTCACGTACGCGGGATGTTCGGTGGGCTTTATGATTTGGCCGACACCGCTGGGTTTCGTTCTTCTGCGTGGCATTGAGGGGATCGGTGCGGCGTGTTTCTTGCCCGCCGCGTTGGCGTATGTGGCGGATCGCTACCCAGTTGCTCAACGTGGCTTGCGTATCAGTCAACTGGCGATTGCTGAAAATTTGGGACTGTTGTTGGGGCCCGCTTTTGGGGGGGCCTTAAAGACCCTGCTCGGTATGAACGCCCTGTTCGTCTCCTTGACGGTTTTGTGTGCGGCAGGTGCTGCGATGGTGTGGCGCCTCCCTGGCGGCCGCGCGGCGCCAACCTCCGTAGTGCCAGGGGAAGCGGATGGGCAGCCGCTGAAAGGAGATGGCCCAAGTGAGCAGCCTACGGAGTGGGCAATATCATCTTCAGAGGCGATCCGCGGCTGGGGAGCGGTACGCTGGCCGCTGTTTGCTGGTATTTCTGCTCGAGCCGCCTCTGCAGGGTTTGCGTTTGGCTTGTATCTTACCGTTTGGCCTCTGTTTTTACGAAAAATGGGAGCCAGCGATTGGGATGTAGCGCTGTCTTGGACTTTGTTTGCGGTACCCGCCCTTATCATCGGTTCCTATGCCGGGCGTCTTATTGATCGCTCCGGCCCTGGCCGCCCTGCCGTATTGGGAGCTCTTTTTTCCGGCGGAGTGGTCATTTCTTATGCTTACGTCGGTGATGTGCGGCTGGTGCTGGCACTGTGCATGCTTGAAGGCGTTGGGTTTGCGTTCTCCTATCCAGCGGCCAATACCTTGATGGTGCAGGCAGCCCCGGAAACAATGCGCGGGCGGATCATTGGTCTGGTCACGGCCATCCGAACGCTTGGAACTTTGGCAGGCACGTTAGCGACGCCTTGGCTCTACGCCCACAGTGTGCCGTCGACTTTCTGGGCCACCTCGTGTGTGGCGTTTTTAGGTGCGGCGGGCTTGGCCCTGGGGCTTTTCTGGGAGCGCCGCTCGGCGCCATCGTCTCCAAGGCAACCGTCTCAAGCGGCCTGAGTGGGGCCTTCTTCGTGGGGGGGCGGGCCGTTTGTCGCGGCGCGAAATCCGGGGACGGTCGCCAATGCAACGGCCAGCAGACCCACCCCCACCGCATTCAACACCAGTAATTGGGCCGGAGGCACTGAATGTGCCAGCAGGCTGTACAGCCCGTAGGACAATGGAATGAGGCCTGATGCAACGCTGGTCATCAGGCCAAAGAAACGCCCGGCTTCACTGGCTGGAACGCGGGTCTGGAACCATGCGATGGTGACCACATTCACACAGCCCATACAAAACCCTGCCAGACCCAAGGCCCACAGGTGGGCCGCGAAAGTGGGTTGCAGCCCCATCCACGCAATGGCGACTCCCACCCCTGCAATCCCGCCAGAGACGACAGGAAAGGGGCGCTCTACGCGCGCGCGGGAGGTAAATAACAAAGCCGCAGCCAGCATGCCAAGGCCGAGACAGCCTTCCATCATTCCCAGGCCGGTGGCCCCTGCCTGAAAAACTTCTCGCGCAAAATAGGGCAAGAACAGGATCACCGGCATCGTAAATACGTTGACCGTCGCAAAGCAAAACAAGACCCCGGCGATGGTTCGATCGCGATGGAGCAAGCGGAAGCCACCACCCAAGGCCTGAATAAAGGGTTCGCGCTCGCCGGGAGGAGCCAGCCCATCTGTGACCAAGCTCCTGAGGGAGGCCGCCGCTATCATCAGGCCGGTGGCGTTCAATGCGAACGCGCCCGCCGTTCCGACTCCTGCTACCAATAATCCACCGATGACGGGGCCCACCAAGGCGGACGCCTGCATACTGCTCTCCATCAGCGAGGTGCCTCGCAGAACCTGGTTCGGCCCCACAATGCGTGGAAGTGCCGCCAGCGCAGCCGGGGAAAATAACGTGGTCAGTGCCGCAATGATGCCACTGCCCACCAATGCCACGGGGATGGTCAGCCCATCGTGCCACGCGAGCCAAGCCAATCCCCCCACGACGGCTGCCCTGAGGGAGGCAGAGGTGACCATGAGACGGCGTCGCTCGAATCGATCCGCGAATGTGCCTGCAATGGGACCCAATAGCACGGCTGGAAGGGTGGTTGCGACGAGCATGGCACCGGTCCAGGCCACCGAGCCTGTCGTGGCCATCGTCCACCACATTAAGCCCAATTGATGGATTCGCTCGCCCAACTGACCCAGCGTGTGTGCCCCCCACAAACGGACAAAGCCGGGTTGCCGAAAGATACTCGCCGCTCGCGGATTCATCGTGTCGTGCGCCGATCGATCACACGAATCACCTTGCCCGCCCGGCCCACCCGTTCGAGTTTGCCGGGTTTGACCACTTCCAGCGACCAGACCAGGCCTTCCAAAGCGGGGATCTGGGTCAACAGCAAGGCGCGAAGTTGGGAAATTTCCGCTTTCACATTCGATTTTAAGGCCTCGACGCGCAACGTCAGTTCATCATTCTCTGAGAGAAGAACTTGCGGGCTGCCTCCGAGCGCAGAGAATGAGGCCACCAATGCCTGGAGATCGTTGTAATTGATGCTGGCCCCGTTCAATCTGATACGATCGTCGACTCTGCCCATCAATTCTAAGCGCGGACCCGTGAGGCCGCACGGGCATGGGCCAGGGAGCCAACGGGCCAAATCCCCCACCTGATATCTCAACAGTGGCATCAATCGGCGATTGAGGCTGGTGACCAGTACTTCTCCGATCTGGCCGACGGGGCAGGGTAAGCCGGTTTCAGGGTCGATGATCTCCAAATATACGTGGTCTTCATGCACGTGGTGTTCGTTACCGAGACAAGCTGTGCAGGCAAAGCCCATGGGGCCAGCATCGACCCCGCCATAGCCCACCGACGCAATCTGGGTGATTCCCAGCGTCTCGCGCAAGCGATCGCGTTCTGTTTCGTGGAAAGGCTCGCCGGCATAATAGATACGCCGGACCGTGATTCCATCGGGAGATTCGGCCACCGCCGCGAGAACCGCCTGGACGTGGGTGGAAAGACCCATGACGGTGTCTATTTGAAACTGCCGGAGGCACGTCATCACGCTCTCGACGGGAGCCGTATGCGTCAACGGAAAAGAATTGACGCCGATGAGTTCCAGCACGCGATTGAGACTCAAAAAAGAACCGTAAAGATCACCGGTAAAGAACAGGTTTGCCACCCGATCGCCCGGGCGCAGACCTGCCCACCAAGCGCCGCGTGCAGCGCGTTCCATATCCGCCTCGTAATCGGAAAAACTGAAAATCGACAATTTGGGATTTCCGCTGCTGCCACCGGTTCGCAACCAGTGGCCCCCCTGGGGCGAGGTTTCCGATGTCAGCAAGCCTGTGCCGCCCGGGGGCGTGTGTGTCATGAGGTCGGCTTTGGTGAGCTGGGGAAGCGACAGCCAGTCGTCCTCCGTGCGAAGGCTTTTGTTTGCCAACCGCGCTTGCCACAGCGGCGCCGCCGGAAGAATCTCTTCGACCAGACGCTGACGACGGGCCCAGCTCAGTCGTTGCATTCGTTCGTTGTCGATCAAAGGCAACGAGTCATAGCTGTCTCGGGCCTCGCGGAAATCGAGGGAGGCCCAGCGCACCAATTCGCCTAAACCGTACAACCCGTCGTGGGGTTCACCTGGCGCCCCTTGGCTCATTTCGCCCACTTTCGTCACCCGGTGTGCGCCCGCGTGAAGCAGGGCCTGAGCCAGTGACGCGGCCCGCGCGGGTAAAACTGACAAACCAGCGGTTTGAAAATATGGGCGCCACGGAACCATTTGTGCAATCGCCATTTCCAGTCGCGCCACGGGTTTGACGGCCACCGTGCGATAGAGGGGAGACAGGGTGAAGGCAGGGTGAGGGTCTAGCCTTATCGTCCAAGCCTGGGTCTTTCCAGGGCGAGTGGGGCAGACCAATTGGGCGCCCCCGAGCAATTCCTCCGCGAGCGCCAATTCTCGTTCTTTTGTGATTTCTGCCTTTTCGTGAATGTCCAGCGTTCCCATCGGGATCTCATCAGCGGCGATGTCCAGGTGGGCGGACAAGGCTTTCACAAAATGACCTGCGCGATCCTGGTTGGGGTCTTCGATGTAAATGGCCTGGGCGCTTGAACAAGCATTCTGGTCCCACAAGGCCACATCCCGGGCGGCAGCTTGTGCGGTGGCCTCAATGTTTTCGTCGCTGAGACTCTCTGAGCCCACCAACGCCACAGATACCTTCGGTCCATAGGTAATGAGCCGTGTTTGTGGACCGAGCCCCTGTTGATACGTCGCCACCACGTCGTCTCCTCCCCAGACGACGATGGCATCGGATTCTTTTTTGAAAATTTCGTGATGCTTCTCGTGAGCGCCGGACCAGACGAGCACCGCCATCGCGGGCGACAAAAAACCTTCAGGGTCACACGCAAGCAGTGTTTCAGCAAAACGCAGGGGTAAGGTGGTTGCGGCGCTTGCGGCCTTCAATACGTTCACATTGCGCGTCAGTAAGCCTTCAATCAGTGACAGGACGCCCGTGGTTGAGACATTACCGCTTGCCACATGCAACACCACGCCTCGGGGAACGGCCCGCTGGAATAAAGGGCAGCCGGGACGACGATGCCAGAGGTCTACCGCGTCCGTTCGCCCCAGTTCCGCCGCCAGTTTGTCTTCCAAAAAGGGGCGCGAAAGCGCCATATGCAGACCGCTGAGTTCCAGGGCCACCATCTCTTTCGAGAAGCCTATTTCAAGCGGCAAACGCTCGAGCAATTCTTTTTCCAGCGGGCTCCCGGGTGCGAACGCTTGTCCGACGCGGACCAAAATTCGCAAAACGTCGTCCACGGGAAGTTCAGCGACGCGAGACGCATTTTCACGTGCTTCACGGAGGATTGCGTGGATCTGACTCGGAGTCAAAGGGCCTGTTTCAGGGCGGCCAAAAACAAGATGGCGTGTCACGTTCATCAGGCAGGTGCCTCCCTCGCTCTAGCTGAGAAGTTGGGTGGCTGCGATGGCACACCCTTTGTTTTTCCGCGTTCCAAGGCGCCCGCGTAATTCCAATGTCGCCGTGTTTCGGCCGCACGGACACCCGTGATGCATCACGGCGAGGTCGCTTGTCAGCAGCGAAATCGATGGCATCGACAAGAGATAGGGCGTGACCAAATTCAAAAAACCTGCTTCGCCTTCCGGCAGTGGGGCGAGCGTGGCCACATCTCGGATGATGGCCCGCGAAAAATGCGGGACGTGGAATCGATGGGCCGGGCACTCGAGATATGGGACCCCGTGCTCGACCAGACCATACCCATCCCTTTGGTTAATTTCTGGAATACCCAAAGCCTCCGCCACCTCGGCACGAAAAATTTCTTTGGGTATGGCTTCGCTTTCATTTTTTTTCCACCCGCCGCCCGTCAATAGCCAAGAGTCTTGGGGCAACTGTAGGTTGGGATATCCGTTTTCCCGTCGATAGGTGATTAATCGGTGCAGAAAGGCCGGGAAACCAATGATTCGAACAGGAGCATCCGACGCCGCGAAGGTTTCCAACTGTAGATTGGTGGTCGCGAGATCGAAAGCCCAATCACTGGATGCCGCATCCCAGCGCAGCGCGTACCACCGCGAGCGAACGGCCGTGAAGTTCGTCATGTAATGGTCTGTGTAGGAAGTCCCACGGGTGGCGGCGTGCGCCGGATCGTGCGCGAAGATGAGATAGTTGACCTCCGTCTCGGGCGCCACGAGGCCATTCGCAGCAAAGCACGCGTCCACGGTGGCAAGCCCTCGAGCGAGGCTGCCTTCATCAAAGAAGATCTGACTTTTCTGGCCTCCGGTGCCGCTGCTGGTCAGCGTCAGCTTCACCTCTTCGCGGGAGATCGAGAGCAATTCGTGATGTTTCAGCGTATTGACGAAAATCCACGGGACACGTGGCAGATCGGACACGCGCTGTAGCATGTCGGGTTTAAACCCGTGATGGTCACACAGGGCCGCGTAGAACGGGCTGGCCTTGATATGATGGGCCGCCGCATCGCGCATTGCGGCCAAGAAGTCCACGTCCTTTTCAGCGCCCACGTCATAGGGGTCGGCTGAATGCATCAGCGTGTTGAGGGCCGGGGTGGCTAAGGGGGGGGTCATAGGCGCTCCAAAAACCCCATCATAGCAGCCGCGCTTGCTCCCGCACTGGTGGCTTTCTTACTGATTAAAACTTGGTTTTGCCGAACATTGACCCCTCCTCCGTCCGCTCTGGGCGGCTTCAAAGAGTAGGTCAGTTCCAAGCGTTTCACTGCAGTTCCAAACCTCTGCCTCATGGTTAAGTTGCGTTTAATAATTTTTCGGTTTCGTGAAACCCGTTAGAGGGTCTCGTCGATCGTTCCTTTGAATTTGCCCGTGAGCGGGATGCGCGGGATGGTATTTTCCGGTAGCAACTCCACCACGGGCGTGTCAAGGTTTCCGGCGTCAATCATTTTCTTGAGGTCCGGTTTCGCGCGCAAAAGGCCCGCGAGCAGACGAGCACCCAAATCAATCTCTGCCGAACCGTGTGGAACCTCGACCCGCACGCGCAAGGTTTCGCGGCCATCGACACGCTGTTTCAGCAATTGAACCCCTTGGCCCAGTGGGGCAACACTTCCAAATATCTGGAGGACTTCGGCCCGGGTGATGGTGGCGTATCCGAGGCGCAGCGAATCGTCTGCCCGCCCCAGTAATTCGAAGACGGGTGTGAGGCGCCCACACGGACATGGGTCTGGAACCAGACGCGCGGTATCGCCGACCTGGTAGCGGATCACCGGGTGCAGCACACGGTCTAAATTGGTGATCAGCAAGGTGCCAACGCCCCCCGCCGGGATAGGCTGATGCGTTTCGCTGTCCACCACTTCCATCCACACGTGATCGGACAGCACGTGGTGGAGGCCTCCGCCGCCCCGCTCACACGCGTGACCCATCAACCCCGAATCGACCGCTCCATAGCCCGCCGACGCGATGATGTCGGGCTTGAGCCATTGTTGAAGGCGTTCGCGATCCTCGGGGTGTAGATGCTCGCCGGCGTAAAATATTTTTTCGACGTGTCCCCCTCGGGCGGCGATGGCAGGGGCTATTTGCAAGAGACGCGACGGGAAACCCGCGAGGACGTTGATATGGAAACGAATCACGCCCTCTGCCACGGTCTCAGGCTCTGCCGCCGCGGTGTAGGGAAAGTTGAGGCAGCCCATTGTTTCGAGCAGGCGATCAACAAATTTGAATGAGGCATACAGGCCTCCTGCTGCGAACAGGTTGGCAACACGGTCGTTCTGGCGAAGGCCTGCAGCGCCGTAGGTGCGTTGGAAGAAAGGCATACACGCACCAAACTCGGCGTGGGAGTATACGGAAAATTTCGGTTCCCCTGTGCTTCCCCCGCTGCGGAAGACGTGCGCGTTTGTGAGTGCGCCCGTCAAAGCGTCCTCCGAACGTGGAGGGCTGGCACTGACCCAGGTCTCTTTATCCAAGGGCGCAATCAGCGGCAAAACGTGACGGTTAAGGGGCGTACCGGGCGGAATGTCTCTCAATCGATGGCGGTGAAGGGGGGAATGTGCCTGGGCCCACCTGAGAAGTCTCTCGAGTTTTTCGTCAATCAGCGCCCCTTGTCGTTCAATGGGCCAGGTTTCAAAAGGGTCTCGCTGCCACACGCCGCTACTCCTCGGTGAGTGGGTCCTGCATCTGAACCACTAAATTCCGGAATTCTGTGTTCAGCAGGTATGCATCCAAAAATTTACGGTCGCGTGGGGTCAACTGCACGTTAGAAAAATTGAGAGGGAGCGTTGACCTCGCAAAAACCAAGTAGTCGCCGCGCTCTGAGCCGCTTTGCCCCATACTGGGAAAATAAGCGCAGGGCAGGAAGTGCGCCGACAGTGCGGCCCGCTGGTGGGTCGGTTCATAGGCGCTGATCAGGACCTCCATATAGTCGATGCCGACGGTTCGCCCGGTTTCAAACACCATCTCCAGAACGTGCGTCAAATGCTGAACTTCTGGACGGTCTACCTGCAATGCCCGCAGAACTCCGTGGCCGTCCTTTCCGTCGTGATTAATGAAGGCCTTTACCTGACCGTGCTCAGCGATGAAAAGGTGGGTTGGGGTGTGGAACGGAAAAAAGTCCAACAGTAATTGGCCCTGGGCTCGGCATCGCCATAAAGCTTCCGGCACGAGTTCACCGCGTTCTACCCGCAGTCGCAAGCGGTCGGCGATAGGGACAATCTCTGCCGACTCAAGGGCGTATGAGTCACGAACAATCTCGTAAAATCCAGCCACCTCTGGTATCAGGCGCGGCACGCGCTTCCGTTGCACAAACGCATCGGGGTGAAACAGCGCCTTGAGGCCGTGGGTTTCGTAGTGGGTGGTGCGATGCACATTCGGGAATATCCCCAAACTGATGAATCCCAGTTTTCGTAACAAGGCGTCGGGGCCCATGGTCCGCGTTCGGGTCGTGGCATAGATGACATCGCAGGTTCGCGGATCTTCCCGAAATAAACGGTCGATGCCCAGGCGGATCGCGGCCTCTGCGAGCCCATCGCGCCGCCACGGACGATCCGTCGCGGCCGCGAATACCTTGGCGTGGCGTTCTCTGGGATCCACCAAAAAAATTACGGAGCTGACAAGCAGGCCGTCATCGGCTTCAGCGACAATCCACAGACAGTTCGGGTCGCGCAAAGCCTCATCACGCTGCGCTCTGAGGTTGACAATGGGCAAGCTGTACGTGCCCTGGTATACGCGATGATAGAGCTGCCAGATGCCTTCAGCATCCTCGGCCCCCGCTCGGCGAAAGCGCACGGTTCGCCCGTTTTGACCCGAATAGGACGCGTCGATGGCGAATTTCACGCACTTGGCCTCTTTCTCAGTGTTCAATTTATACCCGCTTCCATGCGCGGGCAGAGGCTCTGGCTTTGTCGGATATGGTATATTGTGCGCGACCAAGCGGCCATCATTTCGGGGCCCCCCGGAGGACTAGACCATGAACCGTGAAACACGTCGAGCGTTTTATCGACAGATGCTCTTGATTCGCCTTTTTGAAGAAAAGTGTGCGGAATTGTATGCGGGCGCGCAGATCGGGGGATTCCTGCACTTGTACATCGGCCAGGAAGCGGTCGCTGTGGGCGCGATACAGGCTTTGACACCGGAAGACGACGTCGTGACTCATTACCGCGACCACGGACACGCGTTGGCGCGGGGTTTGGAGGCGGGCCCCTTGATGGCCGAATTGTGCGGTCGTGAGACAGGGGTTTGTAAGGGCCGCGGTGGCTCGATGCACCTGGCAGACGCCTCGCGTCGGATGTGGGGAGGCTATGCCATCGTGGGGGGGCACTTACCCGTTGCTGTGGGCCTCGCCCACGCTCATCAGTATCGCAAGTCGGGCGGGGTCACCATGAGTTTCTTTGGCGATGCCTCCACTGACATCGGCGAGTTCCACGAGGCGATGAATTTCGCCCAATTGTGGCGGCTTCCCAGTGTCTTTATCTGTGAGAACAACCTGTATGGGATGGGCGTGCCGATTGCCATGAATTCCTCTGTTCAGCAGATCGTCGACAAGGCGCGGGCCTATGGGATGCCGAGTGAACGCGTGGACGGAATGGATGTGGAGGCTGTTGAGGAGGTGGTGGCAGCGGCGGTGCGTCACGCGCGCGCGGGCAACGGGCCTTTCTTTATTGAGGCGATGACCTACCGATTCCGCGGCCATTCGATGGCGGATCCGGAACTGTATCGCGACAAAGCCGAGGTCGAGGAATGGAAACGTCGGGATCCATTGCAAACCTATCGTGCCCGTTTGTTGAAATCGAAAGTTTTAACTTCTGCGAGTGCTGAGGCTTTGGAACAAGAGGTCCTTGCGGAGGTGGAGGCGGCCGCCCGCTTTGCGCTTGAGAGTCCCTTCCCTGACCCCGCAACGTTGTTTGATGACATCTATACGCCCTGAACGGGCGCGCACTTCACCGATTACGAGGACACCAGACCGATGGCAGTCATAACTTACCGAGATGCCCTGCGCCAGGCGATCGCCGAAGAGATGCGGCGCGATCCAGCGGTATGGATTTTGGGCCAAAATATCGCGGCTTACGGTGGAACCTATGCCGTCACCAAAGGCCTCTATGAAGAGTTCGGCGCCGAGCGTGTGCGAGATACGCCGATTGCTGAAGCGGGCATCATCGGCCTGGCGACGGGGTCTGCGATGGGTGGGACGCGACCGATTGCTGAAATCATGAGCATCAATTTCACGCTCGTGGCGATTGATCAGATCGTGAATCACGCGGCCAAGATGCGCTACATGTTTGGGGGCCAATGGTCGGTTCCGATGGTCATCAGGACCTCGGCGGGTTATGGCATGCTGGCGGCGACCCACTCGCAGACGTTTGAGAACTGGTATGCGTACGTGCCTGGCTTGAAAGTCGTCATGCCAGCCACGCCCTACGACGCGAAGGGAATGTTAAAGGCAGCCATCCGAGACTCTGACCCGGTGATGTTTATTGAGCATTCGAACCTGTACGGTCAAAAAGGTGAGGTGCCAGAGGAAGACTACGTGTTGCCTCTGGATCGCGCGGACATTAAACGGGCAGGAGAACATTTGACGCTGGTCTGTTGGTCCAGCATGGTCAAACCTTCGCTGGCCGTGGCGGAGACGCTCGCCGGTGAGGGCATTTCGGTGGAAGTTATCGATATGAGAGCGTTGCGGCCCTTGGATACGGCCGCTGTGATTGCTTCGGTGAAGAAAACGAACCGCTGCGTGATTGCCGAAGAGGGTTGGCGCACGCTCGGTATCGGGGCCGAGATCGCAGCGCGTGTCTCGGAAGAGGCTTTTGATTGGTTGGATGCGCCCGTCGGAAGGGTGGGCGGCAAAGAAGTGCCGATGCCCTACGCCAAGAATCTGGAAAAACTTTGTGTGCCTTCAGAATTTGATATCCTCGCCGCTTGTCGCGCGGCGCTGTAGGCCTCGACCGCACTTTTTTCATTAGCCTGGAGGTTTCGATGGCGAGCAACATTCTGATGCCCAAAATGGGCTACGACATGGAAGAAGGCAAACTGCTGCGTTGGCTGAAGCAAGAAGGCGAACCCGTCAACAAAGGGGAGCCGGTCGCAGAGATAGAAACCGATAAAGTCGCCATTGAAATTGAGGCGTTCGCCAGCGGGGTGTTGGCAAAGATTCTGGTGGGCCCTGGCGAGAGTGCGGCCGTTGGTGCTCCAATCGGGGTGATTGGGGAACCGGGGGAGAAGGTCGACACGCCCTCCGTCCAGACTGCTCCCCCTGCTCCCGAGCCCACTGCCGAGCCCCAAGGCGCGCCGCCCCCCGCGATGCCCAAACCCTCGCCAAGTCCTGCGCCGCCCGCGGTGGGCTCGGAGCAGCGAATTTTTGCATCGCCCCTGGCACGTCGCATGGCGTCGGAACAGGGAATTGGGTTGGAACAGGTTCAAGGGTCGGGCCCCAAGGGTCGCATCGTCAAGCGCGACGTTGAGACGGCGCTTGAGGCTGCGTCCACCCGAATGGGCTCGATGGCGACCTCGCCGGAGCCGTTGGCGATGGCTCCGAAGGTTGCCGACGCTTCCGGACGCCGTGAGCCGTTATCGGGGATGCGCCGCGCGATTGCCCGCCGGATGAGCGAGGCGATGGCCCCTATTCCCCATTTTTACGTCACGACAGCCATTTCAATGGATGCGGCGCTGGCCCTGCGGACGCAGATCAACGCAGACTTGCCCAAGGAGGACCGTATTTCGGTCAACGATTTGGTCGTCAAAGCCTGTGCCGTGGCACTGCGTAAACACCCCAGTCTGAACGCGCGCTGGGAGGAGGATGCCATTTTCTATCCCTCGGAGGTTGCGATCAGCGTCGCCGTCGCGATTCCTGACGGATTGATTGCCCCGGACATTCACTCGGCGGATATCAAGTCGCTGGGAGCCATTGGTCGCGAAATTCGTGACAAGGCCACGCGGGCCAAATCGGGCCAGTTGTCCCCGGATGAATATGGCCGAGGCACTTTCACGGTCAGTAACCTGGGCATGTTTGGCGTGGAGGCTTTCACTGCCATTGTGACGCCTCCTCAAAGCGCGGCACTGGCCGTCGGGGCGGTGCAGCCTGAGGCTGTGGTGAAAGAGGGTGCGCTGGCGGTTGGCCAGGTGATGCGGGTGACGGTGTCTGCTGATCATCGAATTACGGATGGTGCAGGGTCCGCCCAGTTTGCAGCAGAGATCAAACGTTTGTTGGAAAACCCGCTGCAACTATTGATTTAGTGGATGTCGCCCGGAGAGTGGGTCGGTGCTGCCACGCGTGGCCTCGCCGCCACTCGCGGTGCGGAGGAGGTTTGGAATGTCCAGTGTCATTGTCGTGGGTGGAGGCCCGGGCGGTTACGTCGCAGCCATTCGGGCTGCTCAGTTGGGCTTGCAAGTCACCTTGGTCGAGCGCGAGTGGCTCGGCGGAGTCTGCCTGAACTGGGGCTGTATCCCCACCAAGGCATTGTTGCGTAATGCTGAGGTTCTGAACCTCTTTAAACACGCCAAGGACTGGGGCGTTGCCATTGATGGTCTGAAAGCAGACTACGGAGTGGCTTTTGACCGCTCTCGCCAGGTCGCCGATAAGCTGGTGAAGGGCATCCAGTATTTGATGAAGAAGAATGGAATTCGCGTCGTTCAAGGCCGGGCACGGGTTTTGGGCGCGGGGCGTGTTCAGGTGGGGGCTGAGGTGCTTCAGGCGGCCCACATTATTTTGGCGGTGGGAGCTCGGCCCCGCTTGCTGCCGGGCATTGAGCCGGACGGACGCCGGGTGGTCACGAGTCGGGCCGCTTTGCTCGATAATCGGTCGGCACCGGAGTCGATTCTTATTTTGGGCGGAGGGGCCATTGGCTGTGAATTCGCCTATGTTTACGGATCGTATGGTGCCAACGTGACCCTGGTGGAGGCCCGGGAGCACTTGCTGCCCAACGAGGATCCAGAGAGCAGTGAAGTTCTAGAGAAGTCTTATCGCGCTTATGGATACGAACTTCTGTTGAGCAGTCGTTTTGAGGGTCATGAATTAACGCCTCACGGTGTGAAGGCAAAAATTTCGACACCTGAAGGATTGCGCACCATTGAGGCGGAACGTATGCTTGTGGCCTTGGGGATTTCACCAAACACGGAAGAGTTGGGCCTTGAGGCGGCGGGGGTTGCCACCGAGCGCGGCTTTATCACCGTGGATGAGCAGATGCGTACGAATGTGCCCGGGATATGGGCAGTGGGCGATTGCAATGGTCGCTCAGGCCTCGCACACGTGGCCTCCGCGCAGGGGGTGGTTGCGGCAGAGGCGATCGCCGGCCATCGGCCACCTGAATTGCGGTATGCCGATATGCCGCGGTGTACCTACTGCCATCCGCAGGTCGCAAGTTTAGGCTTGACGGAAGCACAGGCTCGGGACGCTGGCTACGACGTGCAGGTGGGGCGCTTTCCTTTGGCTGCGAACGGCAAGGCACTGGCCCTTGGGGACGCCACTGGACAGGTGAAAGTGGTTGTGGATGGACAATATGGCGAGTTGCTGGGGGTTCATCTGGTGGGCCCTGATGTGACGGAATTGTTGCCCGAGTTTGGTTTGGCGAGGGCCGCGGAGGCGACCACCGCAGAGATTGAACACGCGGTGCATGCTCATCCCACGTTGTCGGAGGCGTTGCACGAAGCGGTGCTGTCTGCGATGGGGCGTGCCGTTCACGTGTGATTCTCAAAATCAACCGTGACTTAAACTCAAATTAAGAATGTCGAAGGCCCCGAAGGGCGATAAGCCTCCCACGTGGTGGAGGTCTTTGATGCGCCGAACGCTTTCCGTTGCATTGCTTACAGGGGTTCTTTCGTCGTGTGGGACGGTGCCCACGATCACGCCCCAAGTGCGACAGCAACAAGGGGCGGGGGTTCGCTCGGTGCCCCACCGTCTGATTGTGAACTGGCGTAACTCAAGTGTGGCGCCCAGTCTTCTCGCGCGTTTGCGCATCACGCGGCGCGATAAATTGGGGCTTTCGACAT
Source organism: Candidatus Sericytochromatia bacterium (assembly GCA_035284745.1). Lineage (GTDB taxonomy): Bacteria > Cyanobacteriota > Sericytochromatia > S15B-MN24 > JAQBPE01 > JAYKJB01. The sequence goes on from JAYKIL010000019.1 coordinate 46,180, forward strand.
CGTCGCTGGAAATGCTTGAGGTGGCACCCGGCGTAGACGCCAGCGAATTTCTGAAATTGGCAGGGGATGCGGCGATGTGGGCTGAGCCGGATTACATTCTGCAATTGCCCGAGACGCCTCACGACGCCGGCGAGGGGCCTGAATTGCCGTTGGGCGTGGTTCAATCGCAATTCCAGACGCAGGCTGCTTCTGCCAGCAAGCGCTGGTGGCTCGATAAAGTGAGGGTGCCAGAAGCCTGGAAGGTGACCCAAGGGCGCTCTGATGTGCGCATTGCGGTGGTGGATACTGGGGTGGATCCGGAGCATCCTGCTTTGAGATCCCAACTGGTTGGTTCTTGGCGCTCTGCTGGGGTTCTCGGGCGGGTTGGCCTGAGTGCGGCGCGCGATGACAACGGTCATGGGACCCATTGTGCGGGCATTGCGGTCGCTGCCGGTGGGGATGCTGGAGTTGTGGGTGTGGCGCCGGGGTGTAAGTTGTTGTCAGTCAAGGCATTGGATAAACAAGGGGCCGGGGCAACGTCTGACATTGTGCGAGGCATTCGCTGGGCCGTGGCTCAAAAGGCACGTGTTCTGAGTTTGAGTGTTGGGGGCGAAGAAAAAAGCCGAGCGATGCAACGCGCCATTGCCGATGCCCTGCAGGCGGGGGTGGTTGTGGTGGCCGCGATGGGCAATGAAGGCAAGGAGCTGAAAAACTTTCCTGCGGCTTACCCGGGGGTCATCGCGGTGGCCGCGACGAATCGCCAGGACAAGCCAGCCGGTTTTTCGACCCGGGGCGCATGGGTGTCGGTCAGTGCGCCGGGAGTAGGTATTTGGTCTGCGGCGCCCACCTATCGGGTCACGTTGAGCCGAGGGGGGGAAAAAGACTTTGGTCTGCGGGAAGGGAAACTGTCGGGTACCTCGATGGCCACGCCGATCGTCGCGGGCTTGGCGGGCTTGATGTTGAGCGCGAACCCGAGGTTGAAGCCTGCGCAGGTGAAGTCTGCGATTGAAAAACATGTCCGCCGTCTCGGGGATGGCTTTAATGTTCGAACGGGGCACGGCAGGGTGGATGCCGCCGCGGCGGTCGGAGCGATCGTGAAGAATTGATGCGCCCGCGCGCGGGGGAGTCAAGATCCGGTACAATTGGCACGCTTCCTCGTTTGCCTGTGTGAAGGGTTGCCATGCATCATCTGATTGATCATATTCTGCTGAGCGAAACGCAAATTGCGGACAGAGTGCGAGAGATGGGCGCTCAAATTTCTCAGGAATATGCTGACACCCCCAATGTCCTGCTTATTGGTGTTTTGCGGGGCGTAGCAGTGTTTTTCGGGGACATGATGCGGGCGATTTCTTTGCCGGTCGATGTCGACTTTATGTCCATTTCGAGCTATGGCGCCAGCACGCGCTCGTCAGGGGTCGTTCGAATTTTGAAAGACCTGGATGAGAACATCACAGGGCGGCATGTGATCATCCTGGAGGACATCATCGACACGGGGTTAACCCTGAGTTATCTGGTTCGTTTGCTACAGGAAAGACGGCCCGCAAGTTTGGAAATTTGTACCTTGCTGGATAAGCCGTCTCGTCGCCTCATAGAAGTGCCTGTGAAGTATGTCGGGTTTACTATCCCCGATCAATTCGTGGTGGGCTATGGCCTCGATTATGATCAGAAGTACCGAAATTTGCCGTACGTGGGGGTCTTGAAGCCCGAAGTTTACAGCAAGGCCTAGCTCGGCACGACGGCCGGTCAGGTTGCGCCATGGGAGACGTTGGCCTATAATGACGACACATTCCGCCACTGGTAGTGGCCGTCTCCGCAAAACGTGACGACGTTCCCAGACGTCTCACTATCCCTCAGGAATTTGCCCGATGATGAGTTAGGATCCAGGTTCGCCTGGTTGGTGGTTTCCTCTTTTTTAGGACCATCCTGACATATTCAGCGTGCGAGCGGGTTCGGTACCGGCCGCGGCGGAGTGGGTATTCCCACTCCTTTTTGTTGTTTGTAAAGGGTTTTTGCGTGTCGGTCCGGGATGATCTTCTGAAGCTCGTCGAGCCAGTCGTCGAAAGCGAAGGCTTTCAGTTGGTGGATGTCGAGTATCTGAAAGAAGGTCCTCGTTGGGTTGTGCGGCTGTATTTACATCACCGAGACGGCGTCAGCTTGAATGACTGTCAGAAGGTGAGTGATGCAGTCTCCGCTCTTTTAGATGTGGAGGATGTTGTGAAGACAGCCTACCATTTGGAGGTTTCATCCCCGGGTGCGGAACGTGTGTTGAAACTCGATCGGGAATATCGAATTTTTGAGGGGCGTCTGATTCGTTGTGCCCTGACCGAACCCTGGCAGGATTCGGCGACAGGCAAGGCGGAACAGGTGGTTCACGGTCATTTGGGGCCGGTTACGGCAGGAACGCTTCAAATGACGACGCTGTCAGGTCAGACAATCTCGCTGCCGCGGGAACAGGTCAAGCAGGTCCGGTTGGCGTTGAAATCCAGCGTTCCGGCAACGAAGTAGGGAGAACTCGGCAGGTGTCCAACTCCATCAAAGAAGCGTTTGCGGCCCTCGCGCGTGAGCGAAACATTGCTCCAACCGTATTGAAAGACGCGCTCGAAGCTGCACTCTTGGCTGCTTATCGCCGCGACCCGCATGTCACTCAAAATGCAGAGGTTGACCTGGATCTCGACACGGGAACCTTCAAGGTCTTCGCACACAAGGTCATCGTAGAGGATGTGCTCGACCCGAAGGAAGAAATCGCGTTGGAAGAGGCGAAGACCTACCGGGAGGACGCCCAGGTCGATGAGACGATTGCTTTTGACGTGACGCCCAAGGACTTTGGGCGCTTGGCGGCCCAGATGGCGAAACAAGTCATCACTCAACGCCTGCGGGAGTCTGAGCGCAAGATTCTATACGATGAGTACAAAGACAAACAAGGCATCACCATCATTGGCACGGTCCAACGGGTGGAAGGGCGAAATATTATTGTCAACCTCGGAAAATTAGAGGCGTTGTTGCCGGGTTCCGAGCAAATTCCTGGCGAACGCTGGCGGGTGGGTGAACGCATCAAAGTGTTTGTTGAAGAGGTTCGTGATACGCCCCGGGGTGTTCAAGTGATCCTGAGTCGGGCAAGTGAAGGCTTGGTTCGCGAGTTGTTCGAACTCGAAGTGCCTGAGGTGATTGATGGTGCTGTCATCATTGAGGGCATCGCCCGTGAGGCGGGGCATCGCACGAAAATTGCTGTGCGTTCTCGGGATGCGGCCATCGACCCCATTGGTGCCTGTGTGGGGGCTCGCGGGGGGCGAATTCAGGCCATCAGTTCCGAGTTGCGCAATGAAAAGATCGAGATCATCCGTTTCAATCCTGTTTTGGAGACCTACATCGCCAATTCTCTCTCGCCAGCTAAGGTGGCGAGTGTGACGGTCAATGAAGAGCATCGTCACGCGCTGGTGGTTGTTCCTGACAACATGCTGTCTCTCGCCATCGGCCGTGAAGGTCAGAATGTGAGATTGGCGGCCAAGCTGACGGGTTATCGAATTGACATCAAGAGTGAGACTCAATTGGCGGAACTTGAGCGGGCGGCCGAACAAGAGGCGGTTGGTGAACCCCTGGAGGCGGCCGATTTGCTCGAACAAGAGGAGGTTTTGGACGAACAAGCGGTGTCTTAATGCTATCGACTGCATCGGGGCCTGAACGGCGTTGTGTCGCTTGCCGCGTCCGCGCTGAACGCTCGAAATTGCTGCGAGTTATCCGACAAATCGATGGTCAAGTCGCGTTGTGGAAACACTCCAAGCAGATGGGCAGAAGCGCTTATGTATGCAAGAAAGTCGATTGCATTGAAAAAACAATCAAGCGTCAGTTGCTTCAACGGGCTTTGAACGCAAGTTTACCCCTACAGGTTGCTGATGATTTACACGCGGTTTTACAGCGTTCGGGTAACGGGTGTGGTGATTAAGAACAGCGGAGACTTCAAAAAGAACAAGGTGTTTTTTCGGTAGGCGCGTTCAGCGGATAAAAGACGGGATTTCCAATGCCCGTCAGAGAAGCCGCCGGGTGTTGTTAGGCTTCTCTGGAGAGGAAAATGGTAATGACAATGGGTAAGGTACAAATCTGCAAAATGGCCAAGGACTTGAACATTCCGTCCAAGGACTTGGTTGCGGCGTTCAATGAAATGGGCGTCGAAGTCAAGAACCACTTGGCTTGGGTTGAAGATGCCGAGGCAGAAGCCGTTCGTAAAAAGCTGCTTGAGCCCGCCCCTGCGCCAGAGCCCGTGGCAGCCCCTGCCTCTGCATCGGCCGTGGTCGGGACGCCGCCCGCGGGCCGGCCAGACGGTCGTCCGGCGCCAACAGCCCCGACGCCTTCCCGCCCCATTGCTCCTGGCATGCCTGTTCGGCCCGGCTCGAGCCTGCCAGGCGGGGCCTCCCCTGTGGCGATGCCGCCCCGCCCCTCGTCCTTTAACCCCAACGTTCGCTTTGAAATTCGCCCGGATCAGCGCCCTGACCGTTTTGAGCGGGGTCCAGCCGCTAAAACGGCTGCAGCGGCGGGTCCTGGTGCACCTGTCGCACCTCCAGGGGGGCGCACGCCGCCCGGTTCAACCCCGGGGCGCAAAGGTGACGGACGAGACAGGGAAGATCGTCGTCGGAAAGATGATGAGGATATCCCGGCTGCATTTAACAAGGCCAAGCCTGGGCGCAAGAAAAGCAAGGCTGAAATGCGCCAGGAGCGTGAAGAACGTCGTCGCGCGCGCCAAGGCTCCGGTTTGGGTGAGGCCCCGACGTCCATCGATTTGGTCGGTTCGTTGACTGTGAAGGAATTGGCAGACCGGATGGCCGTCAAGGAGACCGAGATCATTAAGCGGCTCTTCGTGAAGGGTATTCTTGCAACCATCAACCAGACCATTGAGAAAGAGACTGCCGAGATGATTGCGGTGGAGATGGGCTACGAGGTCAACCTCATTGATCCCATTGCGCAAGCACTCGCTGCGGTCAACGATGACCATGACGCGCCTGAAGATCTTGAAGGCCGTGCGCCGATTGTGACGGTTATGGGCCACGTAGACCACGGTAAAACCTCGCTATTGGACGCCTTGCGGGAAACCCGCGTGGCATCGGGTGAAGCCGGTGGGATTACGCAGCATATCGGGGCGTACATGACGGCCATTCACGGCAACCCCATTTGTTTCTTGGACACCCCGGGGCACGAGGCCTTCACAGCGATGCGCGCACGTGGCGCAAAAGCCACGGACATTGCGATTTTGGTTGTTGCTGCGGACGACGGCGTCATGCCCCAAACCATAGAGGCAATTTCCCACGCCAAGGCGGCCAATGTGCCCATCATTGTGGCGATTAACAAAGTGGATAAGCCGGATGCCAACCCAGACCGCGTAAAACAAGAACTGACCGAATATGACTTGGTTCCTGAGGAATGGGGCGGCCAGACGGTCATGGTCGAGGTTTCTGCCAAACAACGCTTGAACCTGGATCATTTGTTGGAGATGATTTTGTTGGTGGCTGAGGTTCAAGAACTGAAGGCCAACCCCAACCGCCCCGCGCGCGGCATGATTGTCGAAGCGAAATTGAGCAAGAGCATGGGCCCCGTGGCAACGGTGCTGGTACAGAATGGTACGTTGCGGGTTGGCGATGCCTTTGTGGTGGGCGCGGTGTATGGCAAAGTACGGGCTTTGATTGATGATCGCGGGCGCCGCGTGAAGGAGGCCGGCCCGGCCCACCCCGTGGAGGTGTTGGGCTGCTCTGACGTTCCTCACGCAGGTGATGTGTTGCAAGTGATGCCGAGCGAGAAAGAAGCCAAGGCTTTGGCCGATCAACGAGCCCTGCAGGACCGCAATGAAGCATTGACGGCCCGCAGCCGGGTTCATCTGAAAGACTTCTACACGCGGATTCAAGAAGGTCAGAAGGAGCTGCCCATCATTATCAAGGCTGACGTGAAGGGTTCTAACGAAGCCATTGAGCAGGCGTTGAGCCAGTTGAATCAACGGACGGAAGGAACGACCATTCGCATTCTGTTCTCGGGCAATGGTGATATCTCAGAGACGGACGTGAGCTTGGCTGCGGCTTCCGACGCCTTGATTATTGGTTTCAACGTGAAGGCGGATGACCGAGCGGTTCGGGCGGCTGAAGATGCGAACGTGGATGTGAAGCTTTACTCGATTATTTACAAGATGGTCGAGGATCTCGAGAATGCGATGTTGGGTCTGCTCGAACCGGAATTTGAGACGGTGAAGGTGGGGCAGGCGGAAGTACGGGCTATCTTTAAGTCTGGCAAACAGACCGTGATTGCTGGCTGTATGGTGACTGAGGGCAAGATCGTGCGTAACGCAGAGGTGAAGGTTCTGCGTGCGGGTAAGGTCATCTTCGAAGGAAAACTGGGCAGTTTGAAACGCTTCAAGGACGACGTCAAAGAGGTGGCGACCGGTTTTGAATGCGGCCTTGCGATCGAGAAGTTCAGTGACCTTGTCGAAAGCGATATCGTCGAGGCCTACATCACCCAAGAGAAGGCCCGCTAATCCATTGCTTTTCCGCGGATGGGCGGAATAGTGGAAAAGCGAGCCATCAAGGAGGTCTAAATGTCGCACCGTGCTATGCGTGTGGCCGAGTCGATCAAGAATGAGGTCGGCCTGATGCTGCTGCATCGTTTAAAGGACACACGCATCCCCAGTGAACGGGTGTCCGTGATAAAGGTTGACGTGAGCGGTGACTTGCGGCACGCCACCATTTACGTCAGTGTGCTGGGTGACGATGAGCAGAAGCAGCAAGCGTTACAGGGATTACGCTCAGCGGCCGGTTATGTCAGAAGCTCTCTGGGCAAGGTTTTGCAACTGCGCAGTACGCCGGAGGTGCATTTCAAGTTGGACCACTCGTTGGAGGAGGCGGCCAACATTTACGCTCTGCTGAATAGAATCAGTCAGGAACAAAAAGAAAGCGCAGCAGGTGACGAGCCAGCTGGTTGAACCTTTTGGCCTGTTGGCCGTGATGAAGCCGCCGGGAATGACCTCACACGATGTCGTCTCGCGTGTGCGCAGGGTTGTAGGAACTCGTCGGGTAGGACACGGCGGTACTTTAGATCCGGCGGCGGCAGGCGTTATGTTAGTGGCGGTGGGGAAGGCCACGCGCTTGTTGCGTTTTTTGGATGATAAAAAGGCCTATATCGCTGAGATTGTGATGGGCCTCGGGACCGATTCAGGGGATCTGGAAGGTGCTTTGATAGCGACTGCGGATGCGAGTGCGTTGACGGTGAGGGATGTTGTGGATGTTTTGCCCGCATTCAGTGGGTTGATACGGCAAAAGCCGCCATTGACATCGGCGGTACACGTCAATGGAAAACGGCTGTATGAATATGCGCATCGCGGCGAGACGTTAGATGAGGCATTGATCCCGGAGCGAGAGGTTCTTGTCTCAAAGCTGGAGATTCGCGAGTTTCTTCCCGGTCCGCGTGCCACGATTCGCTTGGAGATTGACTGTTCAGCGGGAACCTACATCCGTTCGTTAGCGATGGATATAGGGGCCCGTCTGGGGCTTCCTGCGGTTCTGTCGTTCTTGTTGCGAACGCGGGCCGGTGGTGCGATTTCCCAAGAATCGCAGACGCTCGAAGAACTTTCCGTTGGCGTGCGTTGGCTTTCGTTGGATATCCATCTGGCACATCTACCGGCGCGCATTCTGGAACCTTCCGAAGTGGCAGATGTGGGCCATGGTCGCACGGTTCGAGGAGAATATACTGGATTTGTTCGACTGCTCGATCCCACGCGGAAATTGGTGGCAGTTGGAGAAGGTCACGCGGGCGTGGTACAACCGGTGGTGGTTTTTTAGCGCCTACAAAAAGTACATCGCGACGATTTTTGTCTGGACCTGCTGTTGATGTTCAAAATGAAGAAGACACTCGCCATTCTGCTGCTTGGGACGGCCATCAGCGCCTGTAGCCAGCTTGGGCGTGCCACCCCCGATGCTCCGCGCGCCTTGATGTTGACTTTGGATGGGGCCGGTGCGCGCATTGTCGGGAGCATGATACGGCAGGGCCATATGCCAAATTTGGCTTCGTTGCGTTCACGTGGAGCGTGGGCGGAGCACAGTGTTACCAATTTCCCCTCGAAGACGGCTGCGGGCCACGCCGCACTGTGGACCGGTTCAATGTCAGCGGTGAACGGGATTACGAGCAACCGGGTGTTCTCGCTTCCCCGTCATGCTCATCGCATTGTCGATGTGGAGGATGGCTTCAGCAGCCGAGCCCTGCTGGCAGAGCCTATTTGGATCACGGCGGCTCGTGCTGGCAAACGCGCGTTGGTTGTGCAGGCAACCCATGTTTCACCGGTGGCGACGTACCAGGCGGGCGGGCGGTTTGGTGGCCCCTTCAAGGGCAGTTTGACCCTGTTGGATGGTTTCGGCGGTGCGCGGGTTTCCGATGATGTCTACACCGACGTTTCCAACTGGCGCCGTGCGTCGGGTTGGGCTCGCTTGCCCGCGGGCAAAGGCTTTGTAGAAACGTCGATAAAAATTGAGGAAGCCACCTGGTGGGCGTTGCTTTACGACGATCCCTTGGACCCTGTCCAAGGATACGACACCGTCGCGGTTGCGCCCGACAAACTCTCTGCCCGCACCATTTTGAAACCCGGAGAATGGTCCAACCCACATCCATTGTCTGTGGCCCGAGGCTCTGGGGCCGTGGCATTTCATCTTTTTGACCTGTCGCCCGATCGGCGACGTTTCATGCTTTACCGCACGGGATTCGCACAGCCGGCGAGCAACAAGGTGGACAGCATTGCCACGTGGTATGGAACTGACACCCCTTTTGTGCCCGCTGGGCCGGCCCGCTTATGGGCTGAGGGTCGCTTTGGCCCCACGGTATTCCAAGGTGGCAATGGGGTCGCTGAGGATCGCTACCTGACCGTCGTCGAGCGCATTCTGGCCTATTCTGAAGCCCGCATGCATCGCATCATGCAGAGCCCTGATTGGGATTTGGCTGTCTGTTATTTTCCGTTTCCTGATGAAACGCTGCATCGTTGGTATGGGGCGCTTGATGACGGCAGTCCCAGTTATATTCCGGAGGCCGCTGCACTCTTGAGGCCGCGGCTGGGACGATTATTTCGTGCCGTGGACCGGGTGTTAGCACCCCTTGTGAATTCAACAGAGACGGTGGTTGCGTTGGCCTCTGACCACGGGATGGCAGGTATTAAGTGGGATTTTGCTCCCAATCTCGCATTGCGAGAAGCGGGTTTGCTGACCTTGGATCGCCAAGGGCGCGTGGATCTGAGTCGTACCAGGGCCTATTATCCTCCCACGGATGGGGCCTTCGTGGTGGTTAACGAGGCGGGGTATCTGGGGGGCGTAGTTAAGCCCCACGAGGTAGACAGCGTCATCCGAAGCGCGGAGCAGGCCGTTTCCAGGGTTCGGGATTCAGCGGGAAGGCCCATCGTGACAGCGGCCTGGTCCCGTTACGACCCTCATTTGATTGCCCTGGGCGTGGGCGGTTCTCGGGCGGGCCATCTCTATTTGGATCTTCAGCCCGGATATTACTTCGATTCGACCTTGGCGCCGGCGACGCATGTCCATCCTGCGGAGCCTGGAAGCGCGGGACATGTCTTTGACCCGCGGCGTTCCGATATGCACGCCATCATGATGTTTGCCGGCCCGGGCGTGAGGGAGGGCGTTGTCCTGCGCGGGGTGAATCATGCACAATTTGCCCCTACGGTGGCCCATTTGCTTGGAATCGGGCGACCGGCTCAGGCCACAGGGCGCCCCGTGGCGGCTGCGTTGCAGTCACGGGAATGATCGGGGCAGTTGCCAAAACCGGTCAGGGCGAGCCACCCGAGGAGGCGCGCCATTCTTGGGCTGTCATCGTTCGCTTGAGTTGGCCTCTGGTGTTGACGATGCTCGCGAATGCGGGTGTCGGCCTCTTGGATACCTGGATCGCAGGCTTTTTCGGGGCGGAAGCGCAAGCCGTGGTGGGCTTAAGTATGCAGTTGGTTTTGTTGATCAACGCCACGACCACCGCGATTTCCGTGGGCGCCCAGGCTTTGGTTGCCCGGTTCGTCGGCGCCCGGGATGCCGAACAGGCCGCCTTGGCCTCACGCCAGGCGTTGCTGTTGGGTGCTGGACTGTCTCTGGCCGTGATTCCCGTGGTGTGGCTTGCCGCGCCCGCCTTATTTGCGGCCATGGGGGCTGGGGCGGAGTTGCAGGCTTCAGGGGCCGCGTATTTGCGCGCCTTGCTGTGGGGCATTCTTCCCATGGATTTGTTGATCGTGATGAGTGCGATTCTGCGGGCCCGGGCGCTGACGCGGGTGTCTTTGGTCGGCAGTCTGGCAGAAACAGGTGTTTGGGCCACTTTCTCGCTGTTGCTGGGTTGGTTGAACGGCTGGGGGCTTGCGGGGCTCGTCGCAGGTTTCGTCGCGGGAAAACTGGCTGGTTTCGGAGTTTTGGCCTATTTTTTCTGGAAAATGGAGCTGTTGCAGATGGCCCAGAGCCGTTGGCAGATTCAGATCGCCTGGTTCCGGCGCATTATGCGTACAGGTCTGCCGGCTGGGTTTCAGGTGGTGATTCGCAACGCCGGAATGATGGCATTTTTTGCCATCTTGGCGATGTTGCCTCAGCCAACCCAACTGGTCGCTGCGGTTTCAATCGGATTTCGTATCGAATCGGTCGCGTTTTTGCCGGTTTTTGCGTTGAACATTGCGGCCGCCACCCTGGTGGGGCAAAGTCTGGGGGCGGGGCGGCCGGAGGAAGCACAGCGAGCCGTCTGGAGAATCGTGTGGCTGGGAACAGCCATTCTGAGCGCATTTGGATTGATTTTCCTGGTCGGGGCCGATTGGTTGGCAGCCCGCTTCACGCACGATCCGCTGGTGCGTGGGCACGCGGTCGACTACTTGCGAATTATGGCGATCTCAGAGCCCTTTTTAGCCGTGGCGATGGTGTTGAATGGTGCGCTGCAAGGGGCCGGGGATGCGAAGGCTCCGATGTGGGGCGTCATCATATTTCAGATCGGGGTGCGTGTTCCGCTCGCCTTTCTATTGGCGGTGGTTTGTGGAATCGGTTCTCTGGGCGCTTGGTGGGCCATGACCATTTCCATGGTCGCCCAAGCGGCAGGGATGGTCTGGTATTTTCGGCGCGGTCACTGGCGCGAACGCACGGTTTAAAACGCGGTGGCTAACGCGCCTGTGCGAGCACAGCCTCAAGCGCGTTGACCTCCTTCGTGCGGGAGGTTTTGTGGGGGTCGAAGCGCGCGAGGGTGGCATACTGCCGGATGGCGTTCAAGGCTTCTTCCCGTTGTTCTAATTTCGCGTGGACAAACGCCAATTCGTACCATATCTGCGCCGCCAAAGTTTTTGGGGCATCGGACGCCTCTCCGACGCCTTTTGCCAACTCGTCCAAAGCTTCTTGATGACGGCCCAGTTCACGCAATTGTCGTCCCAGGCGCCATCTCAGTTTGGCGTGTCTGGGATCGGACAGTTCAACAATGCCATCAAGGCCCTCACGGCAGGCAATGATAACGCCTTCTGGCTGTTTCAGGACTCTGCGAGCGTCTGCGAGCAGCATCGCGAGATCGGGGTGAGCAGGGTCGAGCAAGGCGGCTCTGCTGACAATTGTCTCTGCTGCCTTTGCATCTTTGCCAGACAGATGCATCTGTGCCAATTCGATGGTCACTGCGATGAGGCGCTTACCTGCCTGACCTTCAGGGGATTGCTCGAGCCCGTGTCGCGCCGCGTCGTGGGCCGCGATCAGGTGTTTCATGCGTGCCGCCCGGTTTTTGCTGTGAATGCGCGAGAGTTGGTGTTCCACCTCAGAAAGGCGCAGCCACAGGGTGACATCGGCTTGGTGCTCCAACGCCAGCAGCAAGGACTCGCGAGCTTTTTCCGTTTTTCCTGCGGCCAACGCCGCTTCAGCCCTGAGGGCTGCCAGACGCCCTTGCCCCAGTTTATAATTGCCCGCGAGGCGAAGGATGGATTGGGCCTCTTTGGGTTTGCCAATTTCCCCCAAGCCGCGGACCAAGCGGGTGAGGATATGTCCCACATCGGGGTCCTTGACGGCTCGCGCGCACTGTAGCGTCGTGCGCAGCGACGGCTCGGCTCCCAACGTTTGAAAATAGCGCGCGAGCAGGCGGTCATCGGTGGGCCTGAAACGGAGCGCTTGTGCCATGTGCTCGCGGGCCGCCTCGGCCCGGCCGGCTGAGAGCAACGTCATGCCCATCCCCGCTTGCATGCGTGCCATTTCCTCACGTGCTTTGTGCTGAGGATTCAACTTTACCGCCATTTCAAGCGCTTGCAGGGCCTCGTTGGGTTGGTTGGCGAGCATCAGAAGTCGCGCCCGTTCGGCCTGGAGGTCCGCGAGACGGTGCGCCTCTTTTGGAACGCTTTTGTACAACGCCAGGGCGTGCCCCAGTTCCCGGCGTGCCGCGTCCAAATCGCTCCGATCCAGAAATCGTTTGGCCCGCGCTTGGTGCGCTTTCAGGAGGAAGTTTGCTGCTTGGCCTCGCTCCCCATCGGACGCGTGAAGACCGGGTTGACGGGTTTGCTCGGCAAGCTCCTTCACCCGATCGAAAGAGTCGCGGTGCCAATTGGGGTTGCTCTGGTAGTGTCGCAAGTAAGCCTCCATCAGGCTCAGTTGCCGGACGGTCGGAGTTGCCCCGGGCGCGTCTTGTGACAGTTTTACCCGAACGTCACTCAGGCTCAGGCCCTGATGAAGGTATGTTTCCGCCAGTTGGGGTAACGCTTGGTAGGTTCTTGTCCGCTGCAAGTGGGCCTTTAGGCTGGTGATGCCCTCTTGGCAGGCACGTTCTGTCTCACCGCGCCTAAGTTCCAGGGAGAACCGGGTGGCGATCGCCTCGAGTGAGTCAGGCGCGATTTCCACCGCTTTTTGAGCGTGTTCAATTCCCTGGTCAAGTTGGCCCAAATCGGCCAAAACCACCGCCAACGCAAGGTGAGCAGATGCGCTCTCTGGGGCCAATTCGAGAGCCTGCGCCAAATTGCTGCGGGCCGCGTGAAGGCGAGCATTCGCTTGGTTGTGTCGACCCACTTGGACCCAATGGCGCGCCCGCGATTCTCGTTTCGGCAGCAATCCATCCAGGTCCGGTGACTTCGTCTCCCCCAACAGTAGACTCGCGAGACGAACCCGGGACCAACCCTTCAGATTTTCTGGGTGTTGACGCATCGCATCTGCGTAGCATTTGAGCGCCGTGCGATATTCTCCCCGGCCCAGATGTTGATCGCCTTGGCGCAAGGAAAGTTCTGCTTCCTGTGCGCCTTCATTGGCCCGCGCTGTGTCCCCCAGCATCCACGTCAATAATTGGCTGCCGTGGGCTGCGATGTGGGCGCGCTGCATCCATCCCGCAGAACCCGCAGCGCTCACCACGGCTGCCGCCAAAATGAGGCGCCAGACGCGATGAGGCCTCGGGCGGCGGGGTTTTTCTGTGTAGATGGCGTATTTGAACGATTGCAACGATGAAGGGCTCCGAGGGGTTTGATCTGTTTTCGCCGCCGAGGGTGCAGGCAAGCGGTCTTTTCATGTTAAGGCATAGGTGACTCCAAGATCAATTTTTGGGCTCAATAAAAATGACGCAAGCCCAGTATTTGCATTATGTTCCAGCCTTGTCTTTCTCGAAGCACGAGTTTGAGTGATTAATTTGAATTAAAATAATGGTTAAAGCATTGGGGCGAGCGTTTCGGGGGGCGTGATGCACCCGTGATTCGATCGAAAGGTCGCAAGTTTTCCTGCTTTAGAACATATAAGTCTTTAACGCGTGTTAATTCTGCTTTCATTTTGGAGGTTGTGGTGGGTCAACACATTTGCCAGGTTGGACTTTCCTTGGCAGCGGCTCTTGCCCTGTCCGCCTGCGGTGTGGCTACCTTTTCCCCTGCGGGAACGCCCCGTGCTCTCGGGGGTATTATTGCGCGGGCCGATGTCCCGGAGATCGCGGATCAGATCAAGCAGAACTTTGTGTCACAGGACGAAAGTGGCATTCGCGTAAAACAACTGCCCAAGCCAAGCAAGCAGAAGGATGTCACTTTTTTCACCTTCAAGGCCTTAGATAACAACTTGGGCATCACGCTGCCGATGCATCTCAATGTGTTGGAAAAGGCGGGCTCGAACACCGCTGTGAACAGTGTGGTGCTGACGGATGACGTGGGACCGAACAATTCGCGCTGGTACTATGTCACCAAGGACCAAAATCAAGAGGCAGTGACCAGTCCGTGGATCCCTGTGGGAAAACGGGGCGAAGTCAATTCCGGAAACGGGGGTGCCTTGGCCTCGGCGATGCGCTTTGCATACAGCCAGTATCCATCAAAGTTCCGCTGGCTTGATGTGAACAATCATGGGGGGGGATACTACGGTATTGCCCAAGACGATCGCTCTGACTCAATTATCCGCCTTCCTCAACTGGCGCAGGCCTTGAACCGGGGCCGGGGCAAACAAAAAATCGATCTGCTGACATTTGACGCCTGCCTGATGGCCACGGCGGAGGTGGCCTATGAACTTCGTGATACGGCGAAGGTCATGGTAGCGAGCGAGGATTCCTCTTACGCCTTGGGCATGAATTATGACAAAACCCTCGAACTGATTGGCAGCAAACAAAAAATCGATGCGGCGGCGATGGGGCGTGATGTGGTGCTGCGTTCGCAACGCAAGGGCAAATTGGTCGCCCTGTACACCATTTCAGCGTTGGATTTGACGAAGGCGGAACGGACGGCGAAGGCTGTGGATGGTTTGGGCAAGGCCTTGATGAGGGCGTTGCCCACGCACGGCACGTCCATCAAGCGCGCCTTGGCGGCGGTGAAGCCTTTTTACGTTGCTGGACCCGACAAGAGCGACTTTAATCACCGCGATCTCCACGAAGTAATTGTGCAGTTGCGGGAACGGGTCGCAGAACCCGGAATCAAGGCGGCTTGCCAGGGGGTTCAAGACACGTTGTTCAATCGGAATGGCGTGATACTGTTGTCTCGGGCTGCCAAAGAGCAAGGGGGCATTGCGCGCGGATTGTCGATTTACTTGCCGATGGACGGTCAGGTCGATCCCATCTATAAACAAACCGCCTTCGCACGGACGACAAGCTGGGACGAATTTCTTGCGGCATTGAAGTAACGCACTGCCTCACACCCGACGGGTTTGCCCACAAGAGACGTCAGGCTTGAGGCTTGGATTTCTTCACTTTGGCTCGCTGAAGTACGTGTTTGAGGGTGGCATCGGCCAACTCCACGTCGGTGCGCTTTAGAAAACGCAAGACTTTGGACTTCCCTGCTTCAGCGTCGAGGTGCAATCCGTCCTGAAAAAACGAAATACCGCGGACGTCAAACAGCTCAATTTGAAAGGCTTTACCGCCCCCTTTGAACATAAAGCGCTCATTGGTTGCGATCAGAACCCCCTTGTTGGCCACGGGCCAGTCGGGTAATTTCGTTTCGCTTCCGTTTGCTTCCGGCGCGCGCAACACCGCGCCATCTTGACCTTTGTCATCCAATACCGCGACGTGGGCTGACCAGTGGGCCTGTTCTCCTCGCGGGAGTTCCAACCCCGGGACGTCTACCCGGGGCAGATTGCCCACCTCTAAATTGTAAAAAGCGCGCATTCTCTCGAGCTTCAGTGTATACGGTCTGAGCTCAGCATCCGTCAGCTTGAGGTAGGAGCGAATGTGTTCAAGTTCTCTCTCTTTGCGGGGGCTGTAGGGCTCTTTTTCCACTGATGCCCGAAACGCGATGCTGTAAGCCCGTCGCCTAAACTTTTGAACTGTTTCTTCTGACAAGCCGAATTCCCTTTTCAAGGCCTCGATGTCGTCTATTTCCGCCTCAGTCAAAATTCCGTCGGCCATGGCCTCCTCAAGAACCCGCCGGAACTTTCTTAAATTCGGTTTTTTGTTCGCTTTCCCGGTGAAAAGTTCCAACAGTTTTTGCAGTAAACCCATGGTCCGACCCCTTCTCCTCCCTTGGCATTCAGTACATACCCGCAAGGCCGGTTCAGGTCACGCCGGAGGGCTGCTTGAATCGCTAGATTGAGCCAGCGATTCAACTTGAAAATTTCGGGTACAGAAATGAAGGTTTTCGGTCGCTTCATCCCACGCCCAGCACGCTTGGTTCACACGGGGCTCGCGGATGTGCGATGATGACGTCGTTTTGTTGGCGATGCAACCCGAATTTGGAGGTTCTTGTGCGGCACCCCTCGTTTTTGACTGCGGCTTTGTTGACGGGACTGTTGTTCTCATCCGCGTGCAGCAATGAGCAGTTTAATGCTGTGAACCAGAGCCTTGTGGGCGTCAACAAATTGGGCCAGTTGATGGGGGGCGGCGATGCGCGCATCCCGACAGCCGCGGTTTCCGCGGCACTGGGCGCTTTGGAGATGATCAAGGCGTTTTCGGCTGACCCTGGCGAATCTTCCGGCCTGATCTCCGCGGGGGGGCAAAGCTATCATTTGCTGCAACTCGGGAGACGCGAACCGTTGCGCCCTTCAACCACCGAGGTCACGGCTCGGATTATGGAACGCGGCGTTGATGCGTCTGTGACATATCGAAGTGAAGTGTCCGGTACGACGGCAAGAACGGAAATTAAGCGTTTCTTTGGCCGCAGTCAGGGATATTACATCGACCTGTCCGGCTCGTTTGAGTATCAAGCGGCGGGTGCCCTGCCCTCGGTCGCCTGCGAAATGAAAGGCGAGCTTGACAGTGGAGGGAAGTACACGGTGGAGGTGAAGGAGTTGAAGTTTAGAACCACCGATCCTTTGCCCCGGGATGGTGAACTGGGCAGTTTAGTGATGGCGTCTCAGGTGAGGACGCGCGAAACCGAAACGGTGGTGATGAGTATGCCTGGCGGAAGCGTGGCGGCGCCACGGATTCGGAGTGTTTTACACAATCTCGAGTATACGGCACAACTTTCTGTGAAGGAAGGGAAAATTGTCGCTGAAGCCACCTATACCAAAAACGGAGAACCACAAGAGGGCAAGCTGGTATTTGGAGAAAATATCAGGCCCGATTTAGGAAACAGGATTTTTTAAGGACGGGCCACGCGAAGCCCTAACGCGCGGGCATCCTGCCAAAAGCCTGGGTAACTGGTTTCGGTGCAGCGCGTGCCGCGGATCGTGACGGCGCGCGGGGCCCGCAGGGCCGCGACGGCCAGGCTCATGGCGATGCGGTGGTCTCCGCCACTCTCAGCGTCGCCCCCGCGCCACAGCGTGTCGCCTTGAATCGTCAACCCGGCGGGGTGCTCCTCGGCCACCAACCCCAGGGCCCCCAGTTGTTGCCCGATGGCCCGCAGGCGATCGCTCTCTTTGACGCGCAGTTCCTGCGCATCCGTGATGCGCGTCGGGCCTTGCGCGCAGCCGGCGGCCACGGCGAGGATGGGCACTTCGTCGATCAAGCGCGGAATCAGCGCCCCGCCGATGTCCGTGCCGCGCAATGCCGCGCTGCGCACCCGCATGTCGCAGATGGGTTCGCCGCACGTCTCCCGCACATTTTCACGGCTGATGTCCGCCCCCATGGCCTGTAGCACGTCGAGCACGCCGCTGCGCGTGGGGTTCACGCCCACGCCTTGCAGCAGCACCTCGCTGCCGGGCACAATGCTGGCGGCCACCAGCCAGAAGGCGGCGGATGAGATATCCCCTGGTACGGTGAAGTCCAACGGTTCCAGCGTGGCGGGGCCCGCAAGGCGCACGCATGTGTCGTCTATTTCCAGGGCGATCCCGCAGGCGGCCAGCATGCGCTCGGTGTGATCGCGCGAGCGCTGGGGTTCGCGAACGCACGTGGGGCCTTCGGCGCCAAGCCCCGCCAGCAGCACGGCGCTTTTTACCTGGGCGCTGGCGATGGGCGAGGCGTAGTCGATGCCGTGCAAGGGGCCGCCGCGAATGGCCAGTGGGGCCAGGCGATCGCCCGCCCGCCCCCAAATTTGCGCACCCATCTGGCGCAACGGCTCGCACACGCGGGCCATCGGGCGGCTGCGCAAGGAATCATCGCCATCCAGAATGGTGAGGCCCGGCCCACCCGCCACCACGCCGGCCAGCAGGCGCATGGTGGTGCCGGAATTGCCGCACCACAGAGGCTCCGTGGACTCTTTCAAGTGTCCGACGCCCACGCCCGTGATGTGGACCTCGTCCGGGGCCACCCAGGCCACCGTGGCACCGAGGGCCTCGACGCAGGCCAGAGTATTCAAGCAATCTTCACTGCGCAAATAGTTGCGGATGCGGCTTTTGCCCCGCGCCAGCAGGGCCAACATGGCGGCGCGGTGCGACATCGACTTGTCTGCCGGCACGCGCAGGTTTCCGATGAGGGGGCCACCAGGTTCGATGGTGATGGCATCAAGAAGCGGGGGCATCGGGCGTCGTCTTTCTGGGGGCTGGAGGCAGCGATGAGAGCTGGGCATTACAGCGTTCGTCTCGCGTTCTGGCGGATGACTGCGCTACACTGCTGGTCGCCCGGCGTGCGATCGCGTGCTGGGGGTGGTGAGACACTGTGGAAAGGAATTGTCGCATGGCGCGGGTGGCATTGGCAGTACACGGCGGGGTGGGGAACAGCCCTGAGAACTTGGATGGCTGCACGGCGGCGGCAGACATTGGCTTCGCCAAACTGCAAGCCGGAGAAGACGCCCTCAGTGCCGCGGTGGCTGCCGCCGTGCGCCTCGAGGACGACGGGCGTTTCAACGCCGGGCGCGGCTCGAGCCTGCGCATGGATGGCGAAACCGTCGAGATGGACGCGGCGTGTATGGATTCGCGCGGGCGCCTCGGCGCGGTGGCGGCCCTGCAGCGCGTGAAGAACCCCATTCTCGTGGCCCGGGCGGTGGCTGATACGCCCCACTGGCTGATGGTGGGCGACGGGGCCGAGCGCTTTGCGCGCGTTTTGGGTCACCCCGAGTTTCGAGAAGTGACCGAACGGGCGCGGCGCATTCACGAACGGGTGATGGAGGCGTTGGCGTCGGAACGCCCCTACGACTTCCAAGCCGAGTGGCGCGAATTCGATTACAAGGCCAACTGGAATTTTCCCGCTTCGTGGCAGGCGGCCATCAATGCGTATGGCAGCAGCACGATCGGTGCCGTGGCGATGGATGCCGAGGGGCATTTTGCCGTGGCGGGCTCCACCGGGGGCAGCAGCCCGATGCTTTACGGGCGCGTGGGCGACACCCCCATTGTGGGTTGCGGTTTCTACGCCGGCGCCGTCGGGGCGATCGCCTGCACGGGAATTGGAGAGGCCATCGTGAAGCACCTGCTGGCGCGCACCGTTTATGGCTGGCTGGAAGCCGGAATGCCCCTGCCAGAGGCCCTGCGCCGGGGCGTGGATCTGTTTCCGGCCGAGGAGGTGGACATCGGCCTGATCGGGGTCGATCAATACGGGGCGGCCGCCTGCGACAATCGCCAGATGCCCTACCGTGTCTTCAACGACGAATAACCGCGCACAAAAGCGAGCCTGCCGTGGCATTTTGA
>JAYKIL010000020.1:0-5758 GCA_035284745.1 Candidatus Sericytochromatia bacterium
TCCCGTAGCCGTTTCCACCCACCGCGCCAATCAATCCGGCAACCATGGTTCCGTGGCCATCCGCGTCGTTGGTAGGAAGACCCGGCGATGCCGCATTGTATCCTGGCAGCAGAACCCCCTGAAGATCCTGGTGGCGTTCCTGGATGCCCGTGTCGACGACCGCCACCTTCACTGGCCGGAACGATTGGGAACTACTCCACACCCGTGGCAAGCCCATGGTGCCAACGTACCATTGCGCGCGACGATAGGGATCCCCATCGAGTGCCCAGGAACTTTGAGGCGCATTGATCACACGAACCTCTTCCTTCTCACGGGGCGGCAATTGATCAGGCTCGACGAAAAGCACACCCGGCAACTTCTGGAACGCCAGCTTCGCGCTCACGGCCGACTCACGGGGTTCATAAACCGCCAGAGCAATGGGAGCAAAAACTTTCACCAAGCGGCTCTCCGTCTCCTGAGCAAAGTTTTCCAGATCGGCCGCGGAAGGCATCCGCGAAAATCCAACCACGAGGCGCGCGGACGACTTTTTGCCTGTCATCCTAAGGGGGCCTCCGCGCTCAATTCCCACGGGATTGGACGAGAGTCCACATCCCGCAGAGAGAACGCTGAAACCAGCCAATACTCCCAAGAAATAACGAATCTTTGCCATCTTTGGTTTCCCTTCAAGCAGAGACGCCCTGCGCGATCCACGCCAACAGCCTAGCCCGCGACGTGCTCTAGCCTCAAGCTCACTTAACCATTTATTAATCTTCTCTAAACTTATTTCAGGAAGTTCAAGGGTCAGAACTTCGTTCCCGGACAGGATAACGGGACTATGCTTCATCGACTCAACCTTCAAACGCCATCGACCCTCAAAAATAAGATCGCGGGCCTTCCAACGAAGTCCACTCGCCCGGAGGAAGGCAACAGCGCGCCGCAAAAAACGGCTCCTCCTCGGCCTGCTGAACCCCCCCCTCACGCCATGGCACACTGGTGGCAAGAGAATGGTCGGCCCCTCGACCTTTTTTTCAATGGTTTTTTCGCGCGAGGGGAGCTCAAACCTGGGGTCCGACTCGATCAAACCCGGCGCACCAAAAACGGAGCCCGGGTCCTGGTTCTGGAAGTTGACCCCACTCGGGTTCGTTTAGAGGCAGCCTTCAGCGATGGGGTGCAACCCATCACCCCGCAACGCGTGCGACAAACCCCTCACTTGGCTGCCGCAGTCAACGCCGCTTTTTTCGGTTTCGGGTCAACCGAGGCAACCTATGGTGATCTACGGGGTGCCGGCAAAACCTACCTTGATGAAAAATTTGGCTCCGGTTACGACTCCATTTCTGATCGTCGGTACTTCATCGCCCAAAAAGACGATGGCGAAGTCTTTTTTGGACGGGGTGGGCTGTCCGAGTTGGGAATGCCCGACAACGTGACGGGGTTTGTCGGGGGGATGGGGCGTTTATTTTCTGCAGAGGAGGCGCCACGCCTCGCAGCAGACGTGACATCCGGCGCCTTCAATCAGAGACTGCGTGCCGCTGTGGCGAACCGCAGTTTTCCGAATACCGACTTGACCAGCGGCATCGCGCGCACTCTCGTGGGGCGAAAGGAAGATGGGACCGTTCTGCTCGTCACCCTTGGGGAAGGCAACAACCGGGCGAGGGGAGCGGGCTTCGCGGAGGCGGCTTTGTTGTTGCGGAATCTTGGGGCCGTCGAGGCTTACACCTTAGACGGCGGAGGCTCTACACACATGATCGCCCCGGGCACACTGGAAACCAGAGGAGACGGTCGTTCTGTCAAAAGCTATCTCATGGTGAGAACGCCCCCCACCGAGTAGCTTTTCCAATCACTGAAGTGGGCGATACTGGATTCGAACCAGTGGCCTCGATCTTGTAAGGATCGCCGTCTAACCGCTGACTTAATCGCCCGGTATTTCAAAATACCACAACAATGATCGCGATGCCATCACTTCAATACGGTTTTACGAGCCTGCCGAAGCCTCTTCCGGGGTTTCCGGGGCGTTTGCCAAGTTCGGGTCTCCAACCGCCACGTTGATGTTTGAAGCGCCGACTGCGCTTTGCCACTCCCGCTCCATCGGTTCAATGTAAAGATTCTGCAACAAAACTTGAACCATGGCCAGAAGGGGTACCGCGATCAAAGCCCCTGCAAATCCATACAAACTGGCCCCCACCAGCAGGGCCATCATGACCATCGCTGGGGTCACCGCCACCGCTCTGGAAAAAACCCAGGGAGACACGACATTGCCTTGAATCGCATTTCCCACCAAAAAAATTGCAACGACAATCAGTGCCGTCTTCCAACCAACCGTCAAGGCAACCAGGACAGCAGGAATCGCGCCAAGGAGAGAGCCAACCAGCGGAATAAGTTCGAAAGCGCCCGCCAACAAAGCCAGCGCCAAACCAAAAGGCACACCTGCTAAAGTCAGTGCCAGTGCCAAATAGCCGGCGAGGAAGGTAATGCTAATCAATACGCCTTGCACATAAGCGCCCAGCTTGAGCGCCACGGGTTCGAACTGCGCAGCAATCACCACTCTGTGTTCAGGCGGGACCAATGACACGAGCCCTCTTTTTAGGCTCGCGCCATCCAACAGGATAAAAAAAGCGAGCACCAACACCATCGCAACGGTCGCGAGGCCACCCAAAAGCCGAGTGGCCCACCCCAGCGTAGATGTCAGCCACCGACCCGCATTCTGAGACACGACGCGAATGGCTTCATCGAGATCGGGCAGCACGTGCAATCGCGCGTCAACCCCCTGCAGCCACGCATAGGACGCTCGGACTTCCTTTACATACACCGGCATCTGATCAGCCAACTGCTGCCCTTGTTCAAGCAAGGCGGGAGCCACGGCCAAGAGCAGCAAGAACACACTCCCAAAAACCGTGCCGAACATCCCTGCGATCGCCATCGGCAACGGCCACCTCCAGCGGTTCTGCAAGAAGGAAACCCCGGGGTACAACCCCGCCGCAAGAATCGAGGCCACCAACAGCATAATGAGTACATCGGGAATGCGAAGGGCCACTGCTGCCAGTGCCAGCACAGCCAGCGTCTTGAGCACCGTTTGAACTGATATATGAATCGTTAACGCAGAGCGCCTCATCCCCATCGTCCTTTCGCGTCAAAAAACCATCCGCGTGAACAAGCCGACATTGGACCCCAAGAAACTAAAATTTGGCTGTGATGCCGTGCTGTTGACAACGAAGCCCTCGAAAACAAGACTGAGCCAGTCAGTCAAACGATAGGCACTTTCCAGTGTCAATTGATTCCGCCATTCTAGCTCACCGATGGTGTCATACAGTCTCAATTGGGAACGAAAAGAGACGCTGTTCACCCAGCCTGGCAATGTCAGGTTACGCAGCGTGGTGTACACCGAGTGGCCCACATAGCTGGTGTCCTGTACGGCCGCACGCAGAACGTCCACCTGGTACCCGTGAAATGCGAGATTACTAGCATTCAAGGGCGTATAGGTCACAACACCACTGAACAGGTCGCCGTCGAGTCGGTTCGCCGCGTTGGGGCGATCGCCTTGTTTGTAGAGCAGTTGATATCCCCCATATCCGTACAAAGAACCCCACAGTCGAGCAGAGCCCAAGCCCGTTCCGCTCACAAAGGTCGCGTCATATTCTGGATTGAAACGATATCGAGAACTCAATGCCTGCACACGCAGCAAAAAAGAGCGCCCCTCATCGGCCCACGGTGTGAAAGAGAAGTCTACGTTGTTGCGAGCCACCCAGTCAGGGGTGCCACCGGCCTGTTGCTGAAGATTGGTTGTGGACTCGAAGGACGGCTCCACCCGCAACCACCAATTTTTTCCCTCAGCATGAGCCGGCTCCGAGACCAACAGAAGGCAGAAGGCGATCCCCGGAGCCGCACACTTTATGGCGCTCTCAGAGCGTTTCTTTGGCATCTTCTATTCAAACCCAAGAGGTCGGCCAAAAACCGATGCCAAAATTCTACGGGTGCGGCCAAAGGCACGTCAAGCAACGATTTGCCTTGATTCGGTGTCAAGGGTATGATGTGTGTTCTTGAGGTTTGCCTTGTCCCACCCCCACGCCACTCGCACCCCTCCCCTCACCATTGTTCCGAACCCGCAACCAGATTGGGGGCAGGCCCGTTCGCAGAGATTGGTACTCCGGACTCCTCGGGCCCAATGGGCCGCGTCGGCGACCAGTATCTGCTCGCCTGACGGCTTTTGGGCACCAGAATGTCTGAGAGTTGACGATGGGGCCACGTGGCGCAGCACTGGAGAGGTATGGCGATACCTTCACTCCGTCTCTTTTCAGCTCTTCGAGGGCGAAAAACTTTTGGATCTTACGCCTGAAAATGTAGAGGCTTCCCCCGAGCACGTCACCTACCATTACACCGTATCTTCGGGTGGAAAGCTCTCGGTGGCTTACACCCTCGTTCGGTCGCCCCTCGATGACAGTTCAACGCTTTGCGTCAATTTCTTGCCCGACACCCCTTCGGGCGACTGGCAGGTGCACGTTAAGCCCAACCTGGATATGAGACCCATTGAGGGCCTCGCTGACCCTGCCCGCCACCGGGTGAACCCGGTAGACGCGCAACATCTTACGGTGGTCAACCGCAATCATTGGTTGGGGTTTGGCATCAGCCGACCGGTGGAGTTCGTCCCAGGCCGTGAACAACGTGATGTCAGTTTTCTTTTGGGAACCGGTGACCGACTGTTGCGAGATGGAGAGGTCTATTTCGTTCCCGCTCACAGCCGTATTTTTTCTCCCGGAATTTGGCGGGCTTCACTTTCCGCCCCCCTCCGAATCCATGTTCACACGGGAAGCCGTGAAGACGCCCTGCTCAGTTCCCTGGACGAAGTGGCGCCTCACCTTGAAGAATGGTTCCGTCTTCAAGAAACCCGTTACCAAAATTTTGCATCCGGCCTGGCGGTGCGAGACCCACGTCTTCATAACCGTATCTATGTGATGGCAGAAAAATTATGGGTGAAGGTGGGTGAGCAGCTTGTCCCTGACACCAATCCATCCGGGATCCGCAGACCGCACATTCGAGCGACCTTGGAAGGAATTCTGCATAACGGACAGACCTTGCTCAGACTCAACGAGCACGAACGGATCGAACAGATTGTGCGGCGATGTGCTGAATTGCAGGACCCCCGAACGGGACGTTTTCCAAGCCACTGGCCGGAAAAACACGCAAGCCCGGAAGGGAAATCAAAGCCCAATCCATTGCCTGCAGAATTTTACGATACGGGCGATCTGGGCCCCCTTCTTTTCACTGTCCTGGATGAATTTCCCCTGCCTTTCGCACAACCGGATACCCACTCCCTTCTGTGGGGAGCATTTAAGGGGATGGTCAACGGGTTCAAGGCCGCACGAACGACGAATCGCCTTTCAGGCCCGGTCCTCTTGGAAAACGGTCTCATTTTGAGTGTGGCGCACGACAGCTGGATGGACGGAAAACGCACCGTATTTGCAGAACGGCTCACCATCACGGACTTGCCCACCCGTTGCCCCCAGACCTGGCACGTGCAAGACGCTGCGCAGTTCAAGGACAGCCATTACACGTGGGAGCAGTATCAGTACCCCACGTTTTTTCTGCCCGAACTCAATGCACTGTGGCTTCGCGCGCTGAAGTTCGGCTTAACCCTCGCGAAGCAAGCGGAAGAAAAAGACTGGGTTGAGGAATTGGCACAGATTGAAAAAACCGCGCTTTCATCTTACAAGCCTGTTTTCTGGAACTCGCACGCCCAATTTCTTTACAACATTGTGACCTTGGATCGCCGCGTAGATGGAACCCC
>JAYKIL010000021.1:0-125743 GCA_035284745.1 Candidatus Sericytochromatia bacterium
TCCCTGCTGTCGCGCGCAGAAATCATCACACTGGCCGATCACTGTGACGCACTGATCATCGTAGACGAAACCAACAACATTCAACCCGCGTTCTCTGTGTCGGATGCAGTGAGCACCCGGGAAAACCTTGTCGTGATTCAGGGCTTCCCCGGAACGACGGATTCGGTCTCCTTCCCTGTCACCTGGACCATCGCCAGCCCCCGTATTGTCCAAGCGATGGAATGTTTGAGCGGAACCGACAACATAAACCCAGTGACTGTCGCGACCGTTCTTTGGGCACTTGGAAAGGCGGGCAAGCCCCTGTTTGAAACCACCGGCAATCCTCAAGAACGTGAGCGCATTCGCGCTGAATTGTCGGCAATGGCCGGTGTCATCACCTGGCCGAGTTCTGCTGACTATCTTTTGATTGGCACAACGATCCCAGGCCCTCGTCTGGCGCTGATGATGGGAGAGCGCGGAATTTCTGTGGACTGTTTCTTTCATTCACCCCTGCGGAATTGCATCCGTGTCTCCGTGAAACAACCCGCCACCAATGATCGTTTTATTTCGACGATGCGCGAAATTTTCGAGGCACCATCCCCCCCGTAACCTCTCATGAGGTTTTAAAACCCATTCTGGGACGCCGCCACGGCATACAGTGGCTGTCCCCCCTTGCTCCTGCTATCATGCGCCCAACAACCTACGACCTTGAGAGGATTGCGGATGCCCACCGAAGACCTGACTGGCTCCCCCCGGCTCAACGAAGTGGCAGCGACCTGGGAACCTCAACTGCTGGAAACGGCACAAGCCTTTCTGCGAATTCCAAGCGTCACCGGCGATGAGGGCCACTTGGCTGCCCACCTCCGCAAAGTCCTCGCGAACCATCAATACGACGAGGTCTTTCAAGATGAGCTCGGCAATGTCGTGGGTCGTATCCGGGGCGCAGGCACGGGCCCGAGTGCTTTGTTCACCGTCCACCTCGACCATCCAGACCCTGGCGATCGCGCTTCCTGGACCCACGAACCGTTCTCAGGAGCCCTGATTGACGGTGCACTTCACGGATGTGGCGCCAGCGAAAACAAAGGAGCACTTGCCGCGATGGTCACAGCGGGCGCTCTGATAAAGAAAATGGGAATCGCCTTGCAAGGAGACTTCATTTTCGCCGGAGTTGTACAGGCTCAAGCACACGCCAATTTTGGCATTCGCTACTTGGTGGATCGAAGTCTCCCGGAACGGGGAATCCAGTATGACCTGGTCGTCTTTGGCAATCCCACGAATTTGAATATCAATCTCGGCCAGCGGGGTCGCCTAGAAATGGAATTAACTGGCTTTGGCCGTGTCAGCCACGCCGGAGCCCCATGGTTGGGCAGCAACGCAATCCACGGGATGGTACCGGTTCTGAATGCCATCGAAGCCCTCACATCCAGCTTGCCCTCACATCCTTTTCTTGACCGCGCAACCCTTGCGACCACTTCCGTCAGCAGTGCCCCAACCCGTCCGTGCACCATTCCCGACCGCTGCACCCTGGCCTTGGACCGACGATTCTTGCCCAGTGAATCAACGGATGCCATCCTGTGGCAGGTGCAGTCAATCATCAACCGTATCGCCGCTGACGACCCAACCTTCAAAGCAGAGTTGCGGGCCCGTTGTGTTCAGATACGCTCGTTTACCGGCCTCACACAAGATGGTCCTTGCCTGGTTCACCCCTTCGTGACCGATGCAGAACATCCACTGGTCCTCGCAACGCGTCAAGCCCTCGAGACCCTGGGGCAGCAGCCTCGTCTGAGCCGCTGGACCTTTCCGACAGATGCCGGTTACACCGCATCACTCAAGCGCATTACGACGGTGGGATATGCGCCTGGAGATGAAAAAATTGCACAGACCCCCTTCGAACACGTCCGACTGGACCATTTGCTCTCCGCCTTGGCGGGGTATGCAGCGATCAGCTTGCAAATTTCGGCATAGGAGTCTCTGAATGCCCAAAGAAGAATTCTCCCTGAAGCCCAAATTAAATGATGGTCTTTTGATTCTGGATCAGGGGGGGCACATTGTTCACCTGAACAAATCCGTTCTGCAAACCCTGGCGGATCCTCCCCGCGACGATGGGCAAGAACGCCTCAATTCTTTGCTGGCGTCGCGGGAAATACAAGACCTGCTCGGACGCGCCCGCAGCCAAGGAGACGGGGGCACCATCGAACTGGTCGACCCCGAATGGTGGCCGGGAAGAACAGTGGCGATCAGTGCCCTGCAACATCACGAGTTGACCGTGGTGAGCGTACACGACTGGACGGCCGTCTACAAACTGGGAACGATGCAGCAAGATTTTGTAGCGAACGTCAGCCACGAGCTGAGGACCCCCCTGACC
The DNA here is from genome assembly GCA_035284745.1 of Candidatus Sericytochromatia bacterium. Lineage (GTDB taxonomy): Bacteria > Cyanobacteriota > Sericytochromatia > S15B-MN24 > JAQBPE01 > JAYKJB01. The sequence continues at coordinate 2,345 of JAYKIL010000021.1, forward strand.
GCGATACGGATGGCCGCCGAATCACTCCATATGGGAGCATTGCGCGACGACAGAATGCGTGAAAAATTCCTGAACAACATCCAGGGGGAGGCCGATCGGCTGACACGCCTGGTCAACGAATTGCTCACGGTCGCGAACCTGATGGGTCGCCCGGTCCTGCATATGTCAACTTTCGATCTGCAAACACTGGCGGAACAGGTAGAAGCGACCCTCCAACATCACGCCAAATTAGCCAGCGTCACACTGCTTGTAAACTGTCCTGACGATATTCCGAGCATCGAAGCGGATCGTGACCGTTTGCAGCAGGTTCTGATTAACCTCGTCGACAACGCCATCAAATTTACGCCGGCCAGCGGAACCGTAACCCTTGATATCAGCGCTGACGGCGACAAAGAGCATGTGCGCTGCAAGGTCATTGACAGCGGAATCGGAATTCCCCCCATCGATCTCCCCCGCATCTTCGAACGCTTCTACCGGGTAGACAAGGCACGTTCTCGCGTCACAGGCGGGGTGGGTTTAGGGCTGTCGATTGTGAAAGACATCATTGAAGCGCACCACGGGAAAATAACGGTCAGCAGCGAAGTGAATCGCGGCACCACCTTCACCATTGACCTGCCCATCGAACAACCCGTTCAAGAGCCGGTGATGGTCTAAAATCTCGCAAGGACCAGGAAATATACACGTGACGTCGTCTCCGGCCTCGGGTATAGAGTGTCTGGGCGTGGGACACTCCCAGGTTCCTGTGATGACGGACATTGCGGTCCCGCAAACAGCCGCTTAAGCTGGCTCTTAGAATATGACGTAGCGCCCGAAGCCAGCATTGGCCGGGCGTTCATAGGATCGTTCTTGATGTCTGTTCCCAAGAAACCGAGTCTGAGATTCGCGAGGAGCGGCCGGCTGACTTTGCTGGTCATCGTTGCCGCGTGCACAATGTCCGCGTGTTCGTCGTTTAATCCAGAGGCGGCCATCATACCAGCACGCGCTGTCCGTCCCCCCCAGTCCTTGACCCCGAGTGTTTCCCAGAGACTCTCGGGCCAGGCGCTTCTGGGGCGCCAAGTATTTGCCAACGCAGAGGTGAAGGTTTTCAATGCGGCAACGAATCAGGCGATTCCGATTCGCAGTGCGTCCCCGAGCGCCTACCGGCTGCACCAGGAGACCCCACGCACCGACGGCCAGGGTAATTTCTCATTTCAAATGCCAAACCCGAGAAGGGGCGATATTTATCGGGTATTGGTCACTGATGGTCAACGCACGGTCACGACGCTGATAGGAGCCATTACGGACCGGGAAACAAAGTCACCGACAATTGCCTTTCAAAGCTTAGATAACAGACCGATCAATGGGCGGACTGACACGTTCTTTTTTGCCGTCACTCCCGCAACAACGCTCGCAGACAACAGTGTGAAGAGCCTCATTCCGCTCGCTCAGTCATTGACCGATGATGCTGAAAGCCAACTATTTCTTGAAGTTCTCAACGGGGGCCAGAACTTCGGCGACCAAATCTCCCGCACTTTCACCAATAATGAGTTTGCGGCCCTGCTCGAGCGGGTCGAACCCGCCTCGGGGATCCTGGCTCCCAAATTCTTGTCAGAAGCGGTGGAGAATGCAGGCCTGGCGAGACTTTTCAAACAAACCGTCGCAGAATCGCTGCAACTGTTATCTCAGCTGCGCTCGGTCGCAAGCAACTTGGAACCCACTGCCGAGGCAGAGGTCCAACCAGAAGAACTAGAAGCCCTCAGCTCCGCGGGTTTTGACGTGAAAGTCGAGGGCGACAGCGTATCGATCAGCGGCGAGGGCCTCAATCTGAATTTCGACCTCGGAGGAGAAATAGCCACACCGCCAGAGCCGACCCCTATTCCGCCCGGCACCGATCCAACCTCCCCCAGTCCAACGCCTCTCCCCCCATCTCCGACACCCAACAGCGCCCCGCAGGACTCAGAGTCATTGGAAGACACCACCTCGGCGCGACCTGGGCGTCCCCTGGGAACCAACCTCAGATTCTTTAACCCACAAGTCAAATTGTCTTTAAGTGCGTCATCCCGTGAAATGGAACTGATGGTCTCTCAGGCAGCGCGGCAAGAAGACGTTGAATTTATCGTAGCGCGCATCTCTAAAACCTTGACGGGGGCTTCTTTTCTACCTCCTGCCACCTTGCTTGCCTCCGGCAGCAGCACAGCACCCCTTGCGAACGGCCTCCATCGGGTCGAAAGCGGTGGAACCGCTCGAACCGTAAATCTGAGCCAGAGACTGGGAGGAGGCAAACTCGAAACCGCGGCATTCGTCGGTCAGTGGCGTTACGACGGCCGCTCTGTCTCGATTGCCCATGTTCAAGTTTTCGATACCTCGGACTATATCTATGTGACTCTCCAATACGCCCTCAATGACTTTCTGCGGATCAACCAGGGGCATACCACTACCATGACAATCCTCCCCAGCGTTTTGAGCCTGGACCTCGCCAAAGTGACAGCCAACCGCGAAAATAGGGTGGGCAACGTAGACATCGACATTTACTCACGACGGGGCAACCTGATGGAGTACAGCGAAAACGTGGTTGTTACCTCGTGACCTGGAAGCACGCCGTGAGTAAGCCCGATACCCCCCAGATTCATGTGCGTTTCGCTCGGTTCTCTTCGTGGTTTTTCGCGGTCGTCCTGATCGGCTGCCATCAAGAGCTTCCCACCTCTACGGCCCTGTCTCTCGCCCTCAACGACTTCGCTGATCAAGACCCCGTACCCGTTTCAAATCCTGTGGCGACGAGCGAAACATCTCCCGCTTCAGAAAAAGGCCTTGCGAGCCCCCTGCCCCCTAACGATCCTTTTGCCCCCAACCTCTGGAAGGACGCATCCACCCAAACCCGCTTCACCCCGCAATTGGTATATCAATTCGATCCGGCGACGCCAGGCGGAAGCCCCGAAACAAACATCGAGATGTATCAAACCAAAGGCGAACTCGAAGTACGAGAGGTCCGATTTCTCCTTGAAGGCGCCAGTTTTCGCTTCGATAGACTCAGCAAGGACCTGATTGTCGGGGACGGGCGTCTCGATGTAGGAACGCCCCCCAAACTGACAATCCCCGCACAGGTCACGATTACCGACACCGACAAAAACACGTACGCCGTGGCCAAGGTTGAAGCCAACAGCCTTTTTGCAAGTGTCTACCTGGCGGATATTCGCATCAAGCAGCAAGGCGAAAACCTGTCTATCATTAGCGTTTCAAACTTCGCGCGCGGCAACAACCGCCACAACCAGCGAACCACCGAAGCCTCGGCGCGTGTGGTGCAACGACTCTATCCCGGCTACTTATTGTTACCTCAAACCCAATCGATGCGCGTCAGAGCGCTCATCTACAGTGAACCGGACCCCGCGCAAGCGGAAGCAGAAGGCCTCCGTGTTCATCAACAGGCCTACACACTCACTGCGCCTGACGTCGCCTCCAGATAATCCGGCCTCCCCAGGAACAGGGGTTCACAGGAGCTCCCGTGCAATCCGTCCTTCTCAACTGGTTGCGGACGAGCTAGCCTATCCCAATGAACAAAAACGCAGCGCAAACCGGCCGTCTCCTGCTGAAATTTTTGACCCAATTCAGCGAAGACCAGATTCCATTCCTGGCCGCAGGACTCTGTTACTTCATCACCTTTTCGATTTTCCCATTGTTGTTAGTATTGGCGGCGTTGGCAGGTTTCTTTCTGACATACGACGAGGCCAACCGGCAGACTATTGAGTATGCCCGCCACGCCTTCCCCCACCAATCAGACCTCGTTACCGACGTCCTCCGGACGGTGCGACAGCACCACCAAGGCGCATCTTTATTCGGTTTGCTTGCCCTGTTATGGTCAGGAAAAAATATCTTCGGTGCCCTGGCCCACGCAATGAACCAAATATGGGGCGTTTCTTCGAGGTCTTGGCTCTCAGAGAACCTCAGAGCCACGGCCGCTGCCTTGTCAATTGGCTTCTGCCTTCTCGTCATTAGCGTCGTCACCACCGCAGTCACCGCGTGGACCGTCTGGGGAACATCATGGCTCCCTCCTTCCCTCGCAAAATACCCGCCCGTGGCACTCGGCCAAGCCGCCACCCTGGGTCCGTTCCTCACCGCGACCCTCACGCTCACCGTGCTTTACCATTGGCTCCCCAACACCCGTGTACCCTGGAAAGTCTGTGGTTTGAGCGCTGCTCTCGTCGCACTGGCGTGGGAAGGAATACGACACCTCTTCGGGTGGTACCTCAAACATATCGCCGCATTCGACGCCATTTACGGCTCTCTGGGTAGCGCCCTGGGCTTTATGCTCTGGATATATATCTCCGCCATCCTCATATTGAGCGGCGTCGAGATCGCCAAACTGGCCCATCAGGAACACAGACCGATCCCCTAAAATCCACTCACGGCAACGCATTTACAACCCAGCGCCTTTTGCATGTTTTAACAATTTTTCTTTCAGCCCTGCGTTCCAATTTGCATGTTTAGGCAAATAAACGGAAAAACCCCGTCAAAGCAACCCGTTATCACCCAACCCAGGCAACCAGCCCTCGCATGTTAAAAAGATCAAACAACCGGCACGCTCCGAACACCGCAGCAGATTTCCATGTTTCAACAAAAGATGGCTCGCCCAAAAAAAACCAACGGGCGTTCTTGCAAACCAAGACGACCATGTTTTAGCATGCGCTTTGAAAAGGAGAAAAAAAATGAACGCCCTACGTCGCTACATCCGCACACGGCGCCAAGAACTGAAAATTTCCCAGCGAGAACTCGCCGAACTTTGCGACCTCCCCCTGGGCACCTTGGCGGGTATAGAGTCTGGTCGCGATGTCACAGCGCCGCGCCCCGCTACGCTCGAAAAACTGGCAAACGGATTAAAATGTTCCTATCCCCTGCTAGATGGTCTGGTCAGAGGCCTCGATGAAGAAGCCTTAACAAACCTTCTCCGCTGGGAAGAAGATTATACCTATCGTCTTTTTCACGCCGTCATGCGTTCGCCAAACATTCCGGAAGCCGAACGGATGATCCTCGTAGCCAAGATACGAACCCTTTGGCAAAGCCACGGCGAGTATGAAATCGTCCCCTAAACGCCCCAAAAAAATCTCGTAAAACCTTTTACTGTAGATATTCTGGCTGAAAAAATGAAGTTTTGCATGTTTCTCCAATCCCCCGACAAGAAACCCAGGAGAGAAAATGCGCTCAAAAAACTTCGCTTGTCACGACAAGCAGCAATACAGTAAGGGCAGCACCATTTGTTTCATAAAACATGCAAATTATGCAGAATAGAAGCCGTGACCATTTCCCCGCATCTTTCCGCATGCAACCTCGACGAGTATGGAATCCAAAAAACCACCTTTGCTTGCAATAACAAGCACCCTGAAAAATGGTTTTCAAGACCGCATGCTTTCACAATAAATCCTGAATATCCGCATAGCGCAGACATCTAAAGGGAAACAAGAAAAGCAGGAAACAGCAACTCCCGAAGGCAAAAAAACTTCTCCAGGCCGCACGGTTCTGCCCGCCATACCCCCTCACCCCCCCGGTTCATTCCAGCGAACGATGTGCGTGTTGGGTACAATGGAACAGTCACCTTCAATGGGGAGGGAGTAAACGTGGCTGTTCTTAGAATATTGATCGGAAAACCGGGCCTTGATGGCCACGATCGCGGAGCCAAAGTCGTCGCGCGCGCCCTTCGGGATGCGGGGATGGAAGTGATCTACACAGGTTTGCATCAACGCCCCGCCGACATTGTCCGCGCCGCCCTCCAAGAAGACGTCCACGCAGTTGGTCTGAGCCTGCTCTCCGGAGCCCATTTGACCCTGGTGCCTGAAGTGTGTGCTCAACTCAAGGCTGCTGGAGCGAGTGACGTCGTCGTCTTTTGCGGCGGAATCATTCCCGACGAAGACATCCCCGCGCTACAGGCTGCCGGCGTACACGCCGTATTTGGACCGGGAACCCGCACGGATGACATCGTCGCGAGCATTCGAGGCGCGGTCATGCCTCGCTAATCAGCCCCAAGCACGGCGCGATGAAAAAACAGAACAAACAGACAAGATCCACGCGACCAACCCCTATATATGGGGAAGGCATCCACGGAAGGCCATACACAGGAGTTCCCCGTTATGTCGGATAGCATGTCCACCCCTTTCAATACACTGGCCGCGGGCTGGAAACAGCAACAAGCCCTTTTACCATCTTCGCCCAATGCCATCCCGGCCGCGGCAACCGTTCCTGCGGCCCCGGTTGACCAGGTCGCCCTGTCTGCCAACGCCTCTCCGACCACTGCTGCGACGGTATTGTCGCCAGAGGATGTAAGAAAAGAACTCAGCGCCTTGCAAGGGGAACTCTTGCAACTCAATCAGAAAATTGAAACGCTGATGTCACGCCTCGACACACCCCTTCAGGTGCCAACCCCGGAGTCGACCGCCGTCACCACAATTCCGGGAGGAGCGCCCAGCAGCGAGAATTATGATGTCAAAGCAGGCGATTACCTGTGGAAAATTGCCCGCGAACAACTCGGAGATGCTTCTCGCTGGACGGAGATTTATGCCCTCAACAGGGACATCATTGGAGACAACCCCAACTTAATTCAGCCCGGACAGAAGTTCCGCCTTCCCCGTGCGTCGACATCGCCCGCGGCCCCGACCCTCCCCACGGCTCCCGTACCGCCGCCGAATTCAGCGATGCCCCCCCTGCCTCCCGTCGGCGCAACTCCCCCCCAACTTCCGGCCTCCCCTGTTCCTCTGCCGCCGGCTCCCCCTGTTGCCGCTCCGCCCCCAACACAGGTTCCACTCACTGGCACCACCGACATCCCAGTCCCACCGCCCACCCCACGAAATTTAAGCGATCAAGAGGCCTTAAGGCTGGCCATCGACTTCGGGTTGATGCCTCGGAACGCGCCATTGACCCCCAGCATCAAAGAAAACGTCTCCCGTTTCTTGGATGAGATGGATGCCTACCAAAACAGTCAACGCGGCAAGGTATTCGGGCCTGGCATCGAAGAGGTGGCAGGGAACCCGTCGGAGGTTCAACAGATCCGCGACAGTGTCCGCCAGATACAACAAGCACTCGACCTGTTGATCAAGGCCGGCAAACTGCGAGTGAATGATGCTCAAGGACGACCGATCCAAGGGCTCGCGCCGAGCGGTTCATTCTTCAAGCTCGATGCCCAAGGCCGCGAACAAAAAGACCCGGGTGGTAACCCAGTGATGGATGAGGCCTTCATCCAAGCGATCGTCCGCTTTAAGCAAGACCAAGGTATTCATCAAACGTACAAAATGCCGGATGGCACCTGGGCGGTGAACGAATATGTGGGTCCCGGCACGGTCGAGGCGCTGAAGAAAGCCTTGTTAGAGATTCAAGCGCGCTAGCCCGTCTCGGCCATCACCTCGCAAGATGACGCGAGCGAAAACTCTCCCAGGTATTCTCCAACAAAGAAGCAATGGTCATCGGCCCGATGCCACCCGGAACGGGAGAAATCATGCCAGCAACCCGGGCGACATCAGCCCGGACATCGCCCACAATGCGGCCATCCTCTAGCCGGTTGATCCCAACATCAACCACGGTGGCTCCGGGATGCACCATCGCAGGAGTTACAAATTCTGCCCGCCCCACGGCTGCCACCAGGACCTCGGCTTCTGCAGCGAGTTGGGCCAGTCCTTCCGTCCGAGAATGAGCAATGGTCACGGTCGCATCCGCGTTCAACAACATGGCCGCGAGCGGTTTCCCCACAATGGCACTGCGACCAAGAATGACGGCTCTCCGCCCCGCCAGTGGGACCTTATAGTGATGAAGCAAAGTCAAAATTCCACGAGGCGTGCACGCAGCCAACCCGGGTCGCCCCAGCACCAACCGACCCATATTAAGGGGGTGGAAACCATCTACATCTTTAGCGGGATCGATCAACGCCAACAGTCTGTCGACATCCAAATGGCGTGGCAGCGGCAGTTGCAAAAGTATTCCGTCAACCCCAGAATCCTCATTCAAATGAAGAATCCGCTCCTCCAATTCAGCCTGGCTGGCCTCCGCCTCGAGAGAAATGCCAATCGACTGAAATCCTACCTCCTGACAGGCCTTACGTTTATTTCGGACATAGATGTTCGATGCAGCAACATCACCCACTTGAATCACCGCGAGACACGGCGGCCGCACCCCAACACCCCGAGCGGCCACTCGCGCGGCCATATCCTGGCGAATCTCTGCGGCCAACCCCCGTCCATCCATCAAAATTGGATGTCTTTGTTCCTGCATTCGCCGCCTCTCGCCTGCACAGTTGTCTCGAAACGTTATGCTAACCCGTGCGCCCAAGTATGACCAGACCAAAGTGAGGTCCGGCTCGTTCCTTTCCGAACCGGACCTCATTTTTAACTACCGACGGGCACCCGCAAGTTTTTTTCCTGCCAATGCCACCCGTTCCCGCAGCGCCTTCCCGGGAACAAAACACGGCGTCTTCTTCGCCGGAATCCTTATCACCGCACCGGTGCGCGGATTTCGCCCTTCGCGCGCCGCCCTTTCCCGCACTTGAAACGTTCCAAAGCCCACGAGGGTCACCTTATCCCCTTTTGCAAGGGCATTCCCAATTAATTGGAGAACACCTCCAATGAGCGCATGCGATTCTCTCTGGGTCATCCGATGCTGATCGGCCACGAATTTAATCAAGTCTTCCTTGTTCACGATGCCTTCCCCTTTCATCTCGCTGGCACACTGCGGCCAGATGGCAAGGCTGTTATAGCAGGGAACAAAATGATTTGTAAAGATTTATTAACATCGCGGCGCACGCTCGTTTGCACAAGACACAGCACCCGCGAAAAAAATTGCCGCCCCAAAAAAAGGGGCAGCCATCCAGCGCTGAGACAAAAAAGGTTTAGAAGAACCCGGTGGGGTTGACCGCCCGCCCTTGGATGCGAAGTTCGAAATGAACGTGAGGGCCAGTGGACCGCCCAGTGCTTCCCATTTTCGCGACCTGATCGCCCGCGTTCACAGACTGACCCTCTGTAACCAGAACCCGCGAACAGTGAGCATAGCGAGTCACAACGCCACCCCCGTGGTCAATGTCCACGGCATACCCATAAGCCCCCATCCACCCCGCCGACAAGACGGTACCCGCCTTTGCGGCCCGAATGGGGGTTCCAATGACGTTACAAATATCAACACCCGGATGGAAAGAATAGCCGCGGACCCCAAATGGAGAAGACATCTGACCATTTGCCGGCCAGGAAAGTCCCCCGACCCGACTCCCAAAGGCCCCGACCAAACTACGGGAAACATTCAGACGACCCGACCATCCGGCGCCTCTGCGATACCCCCGGTGCCCGACAATGGCGGACTCGCGGGTCCTTATTTTCGAAGCGCCCGGAATAAAAATCAATTGGTCCCTGTTCAAACTGTTCCGCGAGAGATGGGGATTATAGGCCTTCAAATCATCCATCGAAACCCGGTATCGATCTGCCAATTCGCGCCAGGTCTCTCCCGAAGCGGCGCGATGATAGGCACCATCAACAGGAGTAATGACGAGCCTCTGTCCCACCTGAGGCCTTGCCCCCACAGAAAGAAAATTGGTGAGGCGAATGGTGCGGCTTTTTAAACCGAAGCGCGCGGCGATCGAGCCAAAATCGTCACCCGAACGGACGATGTAAACCACATTCGTCGCGCGTCTTCCGGCTTCCAAAGCCCCGACGTGACCCGCAGAAAAAGCTTCAATGACCGGTAGCTTATCCTGGAGATTCTGACCTGCGATCAAAAGCCCCGCCGCCGGTTGAGAGGTCCGCTGGGATACCGGCAACTGAAAATACAAAACCCCCATCGCCAGGCCAATCGACGCCGCCGCCAAAAGGGACGCCAGTGCGCCTATCACCCGCTGTTGCTGCCCCACAGGGGAGGCACCTGGAACCGGGTAGCGAACCGCTTTGGGGAGTACCTTAACCTCCCGGAGATCGGTTGCGCTGCCAAAGAGCACAGGGCCCTTGGCGCGGCCGAGAGGCCAAAACCTCCCACCAAAATCGGTGGACAGAAGGTGACGCTGGGACGCGTCGGTGAGATCACGTAAGGAAGTCCGCGAAAGGCGAGGCGCTTGATACGCGTGGGCGCGAGGCCTCGGCGCCTTGATCACGTAGGCAGGGATTTCGAAGGCTTCACGGGCACCCAGTTTATTCGGCTGCACTTCGACCAAAATCTGTCCTCCGAGAACACCGTTCGTCCGGCAAAACAAGGCCCCAGCAAAGAGCCTCCAAGGTGCAGCCAGCAGCGTTCCGGGGCGGTGCCGGACCTGCAACCAGCAAACAAGCCTTTAATCAATTTAATCTTAATTTAGTATTCCTGTCAACCCAATTTATCACGCCTTCACAGCCCGCCAATCGGCCAGAAACCGCTCAATACCACTGTCCGTCAAAGGGTGCTTGAACATTTGCTGCAACACCTTAAACGGCATCGTTGCCACATGGGCACCCAGACGGGCCGCCTGCGTCACGTGGATCGGGTGGCGAACACTCGCCACCAAAACCTGGGTCCCAAAGCCATAGTTTTGATAGATCTCGAGGATCTCCTCGATCAGTAGCATTCCGTCCTGCCCGACATCATCGAGTCGCCCCACGAATGGACTGACATACGTCGCGCCAGCCCTGGCCGCCAGTAAGGCCTGATTCGCCGAAAAAACCAAGGTCACATTCGTTTTGATACCCTCTGCCGAGCAGGTGGCGACGGCCTGCATCCCCGCCTCCGTCATCGGGACCTTCACCACGACATTCGGAGCCCATTGAGCATATTCACGGGCTTCCCGCATCATTGATTCATAATCCAAACCAATCACTTCAGCGCTCACGGGGCCATCGGTAATCCCACAAATTTCAAGGACAACCTGCTTAAAGTCACGTCCCTCTTTTGCGACCAGAGAGGGATTCGTCGTGACGCCATCCACTTGCCCCCAGGCAACAGCCTTACGAATTTCGTCGACGTTGGCAGTGTCTAAAAAAAACTTCATTGTTTTCCCTCATCTGGGTGTCAGCCCATCCACTCACGCTGCGTGATGACCTACGCCGCAAGGCGCCCCAACGAATTCTCTCTCATGTCTGCCCCTCCGCGCAATCACCCGAACGATCGCTGATTGGAAGCGAGAAGCGTGTGGCCTTGGTCACGACACCGTAATGAGGATGTACCTAACATAAATGGGTCCTGGTTTCCCAGGCACAGCAACTTCGAATTGACGGATCGCCGAGCCATTTTCTCGGGAAATCCATGAATGAAAGGTGAAACAATGACAGCCAAGAAAAAAACCACATCTCGCCCGACCGAGAACGCCAAGAAGAAAACGAACCGTGCCGCCAAGTCGGCTGTGGCAATTGCCGATAGCCCCGCGACGGTGACAGTCACAATGGCCCCAGAGGCCCCGGCCGAAGCGACCCGTGCGACAGCGCCGGTGGAAGCCTGTGCCCAAGAAACATCCAACCCTCAAGTGTCTGAGAAGGACAAAGGAGAGGCGGCACAAAAACCAGTCATCACGATTGGTATGTTCCAACGCTGCCTCTCGGAAAAAGGCTTCTACGATGGTGCCTGGGACGGACACTACGGGCCGTACACCAAGCTTTGGGTGGCACGCTTCCAAGCCGCCCACAATCTCCCGGTAGACGGAGAACCCACAGCGGAAACGCTGCAGGCGCTTGGCTTACAATAAAACGATACAGACAGGGGTCAAAACGAGGCGGAGGATTCGGCTGAATCCTCCGCCTTTTCACATCCTCGAAAAATCAACCGGCGAATCACGGAAATAATAACTCGTAGGTTTGTTCAAGCAAAACGTCACCGCGACGGAAGGTTGTCCCCGGCGGTGCCTGCTCCACCTCGGCCCGCGATGCGAAAGGCTGCACGGTTGTCACCCGAACGGTTCCTAACTCTTTAGGAGCCACGTTCGATGGATGACGAAAGACACGAAAAACCGAACCGGGGCGCACACCGTCTGCTTCTCCGAGGTCCAGCACGATCTGGTCTTCATCGATATCTTTCACACGACACCGCAACGGGTCCACGTGACGCACAAAACCGACCAACTGATCGGCAAGCGCCTCCGCAGCATTGCTCTCACCCAACAGGCCAAGGTCTCGGCTAAAGTCACCCGTACGGAAGTCGAACACGCGAACGGTCAAGCGCACCTGGTTACCCGTCGTTTCGTACTTACCCTCGACCAACATATCCACATTCGCGGCCGTTCTGGCTTTTCGGGCATTTTCCAAGGTCATTTCAGCATTCAGGGGAACACCCTTGAGTTTCGCTCGCGCAGCGGGACCATCGACGACGCGAAAACGTCTGGTGGCAGTCAACTTGGTTCCCAAAGCAGTGGCCAGGGGCGCAGGTGCATTTTCAATGGCAACAGCCAAGCGAGGTTTCTCTGTCACTGTCTCAGCCAGGCCTGGTGTAACCCCTGAAATCCAGACAGCGAGAGAAAAAATGGCCACTCGATATAGGTTCATCACGCGAAGCAACAAAATGTCCCGCCTCAATTTCAGCCCCAAAAACCTCATTTAGCCCCATCCAGATCGAAAACCAGGGTCAGGGCTATGTTTGTATGGTCGGCCCAAGCCCCGTTGCTCTGAAGAGAAATTGGCGAGAAGGATTGAATTATTGTCCCTGGGTTAATTTTTGGAGGAATGAAGTTAATCTTCGCAAGCCCGGCACTCGCCAACAGGATACATCAGATGAGTCATCCCTATGGTGGTCGGAGGTCGTGCCCGAAATGCTCCAACAGCGCTCCTTGGCAATTCCCCTCGCCATCTTCGCCCTCTCAGGATGTGGGACAAACTTCAAAAACACCCACCTGATCACGTCTGCGGCCGTTCCTGCCCGCCCCGCCGCCAAGGTGACTGCCGAAACTCGAGCCGTCAGTTCCAAAAACGCCACCGTGACTCGGGTGGAAAGCCCCGCCGCAAAAGAAACCAAACTGCCTCCCGTCACGGATGAGGTCATCGTCAAATTCAGAAGCGCATCCCGCGACCTTCCGGGAGCCACCCGCGTGCGTGATCTCGGTCTGAAAGGTGCCGCCATTTACAAGATGAATGCAGGCGCTTATTCGCTGCAATCAACGGACGAATGGGAAGAGGCCGAAGACATTGACTACATTGAGCCAAACTATCGTTATGAGGCTGTAAACACGCCCAATGATGCAAACTATGCCGCAAGCTGGGGCGTTGCCGCCATCAACGCCCCAAGCCTTTGGGCCCTCACCACCGGAGTGGGTGTCAATGTGGCCGTTCTGGATACGGGAGTTGATGCCCGCCATCCAGACCTTTCAGGGCGGGTTTTGCCGGGTATCGACCTGGTCAATAATGATAGTGACGCGACGGATGACCACGGACATGGCACCCACGTGGCCGGAACCATCGCGGCCATCGCCAACAACGGCATCGATGTAGCAGGTATCGCGCCCGGCGCTTCCATTATCCCGATTAAAGTTCTCAACTCGCGTGGTCAGGGCTCAAACGCCGATATCGCCAGCGGCATCCTGGAAGCCGCCAACCGTGGCGCAAAAATAATCAACCTCAGCCTCGGAGGGACTGACAATTCGGAAACGATAAGACGGGCGATCGCCAACGTTCAGGAACGTGGCGTCGTGGTGATCGCGGCCGCTGGCAACAGTGGGGTTTCAACACCTTTCTTCCCTGCTGCCAACGAAGGGGTTATCGGGGTTGCTGCCGTTGACAGCAGGCGTGAAAAACCTCGTTTCAGCAACTTTGGGGATTACATCGATATCGCAGCGCCAGGCGTTGATATCGGCTCCACAAAATTGGGGGGCGGCGTGACAAAAATGAGCGGTACCAGTATGGCGAGCCCGCATGTAGCGGGCGCCTGTGCCCTAATTCTTTCACAGTTTCCAACCCTTAAAACGGGGCACTTAACCCGACTGATGCAAAAGTCGGGCCATCCGACCAGCGGCTTCCCCGGCCAAGCGCCACGTGCCCTGAATGTGGAAGAGGCGTTTGTCCAAGTCCCTACCCTGGATATGCAAGCTCCGAGCACTGTTTTGGGGCTGACAGCCACACCTGGCGCCCCCGGAGAAGTCAATCTTGGATGGACCGCGGCGACAGACAACCAAAGCCGCGTCAGTTATCGCATTTTGCGCAACGGGCAAACCGTTGGCAGCACCAGGAACGTCACCTTTACGGATCGCGGGGTCAGCGGCCGCAGCACCTACCAGATCATCGCAATGGATGAAGATGGGAACGAGGCTGCCCCCAGTGCGCCCGTGGAAGGAACGCCAGGCGTCGCATCCGACAAGATTATCGACCTGCGGATCACCAAACGCTCGACACAAGAGGTGACGATTTCCTGGAAAACCACCGAACCGATGCGCTGCCTCGTGCAATGGGGCCCCAACGCATCCTTGGGCGAGGGAACCACGTGGGCCACCACCCCAACCAAAGCGCACTCCGTCACTCTGAAAAAACTGAGCCGTTTCAAGACCTATCATTATCGGGTGGTCGCCGCTACCAATTCCAGCACATTGCACTACAGCAATACCCAACGTGTGCGCACCAAACTTTGGTTCCTTTTCAGCTTACCTGAATAGCCAATGGGAGAGGTTTTCCCTGGCTGCTTTGTCTCACGGTGATGGCAGCAAAATCCTAAATGTACTGCCCTCACCTTCTTGAGATTCCAGAGTCAGGCTCCCTCCTAACCTTTCAATAATTCGGCGACACACAGACAGGCCCAGTCCTTTTCCCTCGCCCACGCCTTTGGTTGTATAGAACGGATCGAAGACACGACGTTGGAGAGAGACCGGAATGCCACTTCCCGTGTCTGAGACAGCAATGACAATGCCATTCCATTCCCGCAGCAGATTCACCCGAACGCAGCGCAGACCAATCTCTCGCTCCCGCACCGCATAAGCAGCGTTCATCAGGAGTTGAACAATCACTTGGCGAAGATCGCTCTCTGAGCCCAATGCGCCCGGCACCGGTCCACCCACCACATTCAAGTCGATATCGCGAAATGACGCCTGGAGTGAGACCAGATCGATGGCCTCACGGACCACCCGAGCCACATCAATTTCTTCTGACGGAGATTGTTTGACTTTGGAAAAACTCAACAGCGCTTCCACAATTTCCTTGCATCGTTGCGCGCCGTCTTCAATCAGTGCGACGCTTTCGAGCAGGCTCGGGTCAGTAAGTTCAAGGCGCAACATTTGCGCATTGACAAGAACGGCGCCAAGCGGATTGTTAATCTCGTGCGCGACGCCCGCGGCCAGAGTCCCCACTGTGGCCAGTTTCTCAGACTCCAGCAGTTGGTCTTGAATCTGAACAAGTTCGTGGAGGGTACGCTCTAGCTCTTCGGTCCGCTGACGCACCTTTTCTTCAAGGCTTTGGTTCAATTCCCGGATCGTATCGAACGCTTGGACGTTTTGAAGCATCAAAGCGACTTGGGCGGCTATCGCCGTCAAAACATCTAAATCCCGCTGCGCAAATGTTCTGTTGGCGCTCGAAGAACTCACATACAGGGCTCCGAGGAGCGTCTCATCCAACAACAAAGGAACGCACATCACCGAACGTACATTCCGCAGCATCAGGCTCGCCGTCTGAAGCAGTTCTTGGTCTTGCCCCACATCCAAGATGGTCAGCGCTTTACGAGCCTGCAAAACTCGCGACAAAATTGTTCGACTGATCAAGCTGGGGTCAGGCCTCCCGCCCGCACAGTCTAAACTCGCCCGACACGCAAAATCATCGCCAAAAAACACGAATCCTTGTTCGCCCTCGGTCACCTTCAACACCTGTTCCAGCGCAAGTTGAAGGAGGCCCCCCATATCCATGGCACCCGCCAGGGCCTGATTAAGGCTGTTGAGAAAAGCGACCCTCGCATCTTTGCGCCGCGCATCCTCCTCGTTATGAAGGCAGCGCAAAACCAGACCCGCAGCCGCCGTGACGGCACGCACGGTGTCTTTCAGCTGCCCTGTGAGTTCCGACCACGCGTGCCCAGATTCCACATAAACAACGCCCCAGGCCATTTCGTGCGCTCGGGCGGGCGGTGCGCACAGAGGAACAAGCAGCAACCCTTCCAAGCCCGCCCCCAAAAAAACCTCCTGCGACATCCAACTCGGAAACTCCAGCTCACGATGGACCCACAAACTGGCTTTCTCCGTCGCCACTCGTTCAAGCGCGTGGGGGAAGGGCAACGGCGAATCCAGGGCCACGGTTCCACCCGGTTCAGCCCAGCCATCCACCAGGCTCAGCTTGCCCTCATCCGAACGCAAATAAACCAGAATGCGAGAGACAGGGATTTGTGCGCGCAACGTCCCTTGTAACCATTTCAAAACCTCTGAAAAGCTGGGGGGCACCTCAAGAAACTCGAGAAGAGAGGGGCGCGAGGCCCACGAATTTTCTGCGCCCGCCTCGTGAAAAGAGGCCTGCATCGCGCCCCAGGCTGCGGCCCGCTCCGGCCAACCCAAAAATATCTGACGTTCGGTCGGTCCGAGTGGGTCGACCCAGACCGCAAAATGAGCACGGGCTTGCTCCAACAATGCCAAGCGCTCTTCGTCGCTTTCGGAAAAGCCTGCGAGCTCCACCAAAACAAGGGCGCGATGATGAGGAGCCGGCAAAGATTCGGCCAAATTCAGCGCATACTCAAAATGTTGCTGGGGCTCCGATCGAGCCCCGGATAAACCCGAAATTTTTCCGCGAATGAGGGCAATATCGATATCAAGCGCCTCAGTGCCCGCCAAGCGGCTCCATTCGGCCGCCGCCACCAAGGCCTCTCGCGCCACCTCAACCTGGCCACGAGCGAGGTGCAAACGCGCCCATAACCAATGCCATCGAGCAGCCAGGCCCGGCGCGCTTTCCCAAGCGGCCTCAGCCCACAACACTTCAAGCAAAGCTCGGGCATCAAACAACGCGCCATCGCGCAGGTATGCTTCTGCCCTTCTCAATCCGATTCCCCGTGGGACCGCCTCGGCATCAAGCGACCCAAATGGCGCAGACTCGAACAGTTCTGCCAAGCGCCCTTGAAAGAGCAGAACGTCAGCCCAACTCACAAGCAAGCGCTCACCCCAGACAGCATCATCAATCTCTGCCGACTCACGCCAGGCGGCACGAATCGTGGGTATTGGATCCGCCCCCCCACCCCCCGCATAGGCCACCAGTTGAGACAACGCACGGCTCAACAACGTTTGTTCTGGCGGCGTCCACTCAACAAGAAGCTGCTGGGCCCGTTCCAGACTGCCGGTCTGCAAAACGGCCCACAGTTCCTCGAATTCCACGCGTTCCCTTTCAATAGAGTGACGAGCCGTCAAGGCCCTGAGCTCAGAGTAAGCCTCTGCAGCCACGCCATACCGTTCCCTAGAAATGGCCGAGGCGGCGATCGCTCCGAGGAGATCCCCGAGCAATTGCCACAGGCCCCAACGAGCTGCCGCTTCTCTAAATTTTGACCCTTCGAGCCACGCCACTTCGGGCGCCAATGTGCCATCCTCGAGGCGCCGCCACACCCCCCAGCCTTCGACCACCAAAGAGATGGCAGGGGTCCAATACGTGGAAGGCCATTGCGAAGTTCGCGGCAGCGCACGGGTCTCATCGGGGCTGGCATCAGACCATCGCGTTTTCTCAAGCGGTGCCAATTCTAAGCACAAAAGGTCACGCAAGGCAGGCGCAGAATTCAAGGATTCAAGAAAACCCGCGCGCGCAGCACCAAAATCTCTCTTTGAAAGAGCCCGTCGGCCATCGAACCAATGACACCATCCTTGGCCCTCTGATGTTTCCCCCAAGACCCGCTGGGCCAGCAGGAAGTGTTCAGAATTGGGTGCGTCGAAATTCGCAAGCGCAAGCAACACCCAGAAGGTATTTGAAAAACTTTGCTCCAAGAGCAGACCAGGCGACACCGGGGCGACCAGGCGGGCAAAAGCCTTCAGCCGCCCCAGTGAGTGTGCCTCCAGAGCGGTAAGAGACAATGCGACGGAAAAATCCGCATCCGCACCGGCTGCCAATGCAGCGAAAACACGCCGCGAGGCTGGAACACTCGGAAGCGCGGCAATTCGTCGTTGCCAACGCATGCGATCCCCAAAAGTGGCCTGGTTTTCGATGCGAAATCCATCGCCTGAGGCGAAAAAGGTGATCCCCCGACCACGACAAACGAGCCAAGCCGAGTCAATGGCCCGGGCCAGTGCTTGAAAAAATTCAAGCACTGGCATATCCATCAAGTCCATCAACGTTTCAAATGACGCCCACCCCCCCGCGAGTTGCAGGG
This sequence comes from Candidatus Sericytochromatia bacterium, assembly GCA_035284745.1. Taxonomy (GTDB): domain Bacteria; phylum Cyanobacteriota; class Sericytochromatia; order S15B-MN24; family JAQBPE01; genus JAYKJB01. The sequence goes on from JAYKIL010000021.1 coordinate 20,528, forward strand.
CGAGCATCAATTCTCGCACCACTTCATCCGGCCAGCGGGGTTGATGATGGACACTTTGCCACAGTGACTGAACCGCCCGCACACGCGAAACATCACAAGACGTCAGGGAAAAATCTGTTGTCGCGGGCCTGAGGGATTTAACCAGGGCCTTCGGGACTGCTTCCTGCGCCAGACTCCCTTCCTCTGGGCGAAGTTCCGGACCCGCCGCCGCAATGCCTTCATCCGCTTCCGGGGCTCCCAGCAAACAGATGACATGCCGAAACGTTGAACGACTTAATATTTCATCCAGCAGAAGTCGGTCTGAGGCCGCCAAAGTGGAGACATCCGGGAAAAACAGCACATCCAAATGTTCGGCAACGCCCTGCGCCAACTCTTCCATACAGGCCTCTACATAGGCCCTTTGACCCAAGTCACTCAAATACACAGAGACCGGGTCAAAGACAGTCTCAGAAGGAACCCGAGAGGCTCCGTGCGGCGCGGGCCAGCCAGGAATGAGGTCCCGCAGTCCCTCCTCTGGTTGCCCCAAGACCGTCCGAAAGCGGACAGGAAGCGCCTGAGCAATCGCATGCGCGCAGGTGTCGGCCAGTGCCCGGCGCATCGCGATATCGGACGTGAGAAGCCAAACCGCCTGAGGCCGCAAGGCCTTATCAACATGCAGGAGGCAATCGCCGGCCACCTCAACGGTGCGCTCCCGTTCGTTTCTCGTCAACAGAAGTTCTGACGACATTCGCGGGGCCGTTTCAAACCCCAGAAGGGCAAGTGCCTCGCCTGGTTCCTGATGCCGCAGGCATTTTAACGCGTTTTCAAGGTGCAACGGACGCCCGGCGAGACGAGAGACGTCTTCTAGCTCCTCACAGAGAAACAACCAATCTTGCCTTCGAAAATGCTCGTGCGGACCATCCTCCCCAATCACCTGAGGCTCGAAATCGGGCGCCAACAGACGCCACTGCCCCCGCGAATCATAAAGCAGAGAATCCAAGGTCGGCCGCAAGCCCACCACACCCACCTCGTGGGCTCGGTCTATCAACGTGACCAGCTCCCCAAAAAGCTGCACCGCCGCCTCAGGGGATGCCTCGCCACCCCAAGCGCTCCCGCTCACAGGAGTGAGCCACGCCCGAACTTCCCCGGCGCCATCAGTGTCGACGTTCAAATCCAGAAAAAGCGTGCTGCGGAGGCTCGCGAGTCGCCATAACTGCCAGACAAAATAACGCTTATCACCCTTCAGGGAAGCGCCATCAAATTGGACACAACGGCGCACGGCTGCGCCGTCTGATACCAAAAATGACACGGCCATTCGGCCTCGCCACGCCCCGGGGAGGGAGGCGACATCCCCCGTCTGCAGCGACACCAAACTTTCTTCCATACTCGTCGTGAGCCCTTGTCAAAACTTCGGATGAGGCCGTTCGGCCCCTTCCTCCGTACCCGCGCCAACTCTTGTGAAACCTAAAAACTTCCAACACACGCGTGGAACTGGGGTAGAATCAAGCAAATTCCACCCCAAAAATCGCTTGGAGCCTGCTATGTCTCTACTCAATCTTCCCCTCTACGCTGAACGTCGGCGGCGTTTTATGGCCGCAATGGAAGGTGGTGGCGCGATTTTCTTGGCACCACCGGCTCGTGTCCGCTCAAGGGATACCGACCACGCATATCGACCAGACAGCGACTTTTTTTATCTCACCGGATTCCGCGAGCAAGGGGCCGCCTTGTTGTTGGTTCCAGACCACCCGGAACACCAGGTGATCGCGTTCGTCCAGCCTAAAGATGCACACATGGAAACCTGGCACGGGCGCAGGCTTGGAGTCGACGCAGCGCCTGTTCACCTCGGGGTCGACGCGGCCTACCCCATCGATGAGATCGAACGGATCCTGCCCAAATATTTGGTGGGCGTGCCAAAGCTCTATTGCCAGCTCGGGGTCTGGAAAGAACACGACGAACTGCTGTTGAGGCTTTTGCCTCGTCTGGGAAATCGTCACACGTCACCGCCCGACGCACTGATCGCCACGGGCCGCCTCATCCACGAGATGCGCCTGCGAAAGGATGCCACTGAGATCTCGTTAATGCGCCAAGCCGCAGCCATCACGGCGACGGCCTATCAAGACGCCTTGCGATTTATCCGCCCGGGACACTTCGAATATGAAGTTCAGGCAGCCCTTGAGAACGCTTATCGTCGACTCGGCGGAGAAGGTCCTGCCTACCACCCCATCGTAGCGGGGGGAGAGAACGCAACGATCCTACACTACAACGAGAACGATGCACCGCTCCAAGCGGGCGACTTGTTGCTCATTGATTCGGGGGCAGAATACCAGTATTACGCCTGCGACGTCACAAGAACCTACCCAATCGGCGGAACGTTTTCCGAGGCCCAGCGTCGCGTTTACGACCTGGTTCTGCGGGCAGAAAAGGAAGCCATTGAAAAAGTCCGCGTCGGAGAGCACGTCAAGGGTTACCATGAACACGCCGTTCGCGTGCTCACCGCCGGTATGGTTGAACTCGGCTGGCTCCACGGCTCCGTGGATCAACTCATTGAAACGGAAGCATACAAACGCTTTTATATGCACGGGACCGGTCATTACTTAGGCCTCGATACACACGATGTGGGACGCTACAAGATCAACGACCAATGGCGTGCCATAGAACCTGGAATGGTGGTAACCGTCGAGCCTGGCCTCTATGTTCCTCACGGCACACCCGGCGTCGATCCCATTTTTTGGGGCATTGGCATTCGGATTGAGGACGATATCCTGGTCGGAGACGATGGCGCGCCCGACAACCTAACGTCGGCCATTCCCAAGGAGGCTGTCGCCATTGAGACCTTGCTGCGCCAGAGTGCTGGCTCGGCGGTTGTTTAATACAAAAATCTTTAGGTTTCAGGCAACGCACGCACGAAGAGCCCCAGCACCTTTCAATCACGGGTAAGTGCTGTCCATTTCAGGTCTTTCTCCGTGTTTCAGTCATTTTTTCGTGGTATTCCATACAGCGATGACGAGGAACACCAGATTGGGCAGCATCCGGACTGAGCGTCCACCCTCCGAGGCCATCACACGGAGGCAGTTTGTAACTCGCACGGGGGCATACGCTGCGGGGTTCGCCGTTCCTGGATGGATCCCCGGCCACAGCAACGAAGCAAAGGAATACAACGGCCCCCGGCTTCTCCGCTTTGCGCACCTCACCGACCTTCACTTTACGAGCCGCGTGCAAAGCAGATACCCAACAAGCCACCGCCATATTGTGCGGGCTGTGGAGGCCCTCAACTCTGAATGGCTCGATTTTGTGCTTTTCACCGGCGATATGTTTCATTTTCCCGAAGACTTTGAAACAGAATTACCGGCACTGCGCGATGCGCTGAAAGGACTTAACTGTCCCTACTATTGTTTATTCGGTAACCACGATGCAGAAGGTACCGGCCTGCGCCAACGCAAACTGAGGATTGCGACCCTTCTCGGCGATCGCGGACTCGCGGAGGGAAACAGCTATTATTCTTTCACGCCGGTGCCAGGACTGCGAATCATTGCGCTCGACACAACCGATACGGGTGAAGACCATTACCACGGCTGGGGGGGCACGATCAGCCAACGGCAGTTCGTTTGGCTTCGGGAAATTTTGAGGGCCGCCCGGGATGAAACCGTATTTCTGGCACTGCACCATCCTCCGATTACCCCGTACCCATTTCTCGAAAAGTTACGCCTTGAGCCCAAAACAGCCCACCGCCTTGGCCAAATCATCGCTGAACATACACAGGTACAGTTGGCTTTTGCCGGCCACTATCATTTCGGCGCGTGTGATCAATTCGCGGGCGCTCACCTCATTATCGGACCCTCTTTGGTTGAGCATCCCCATCCTTATCGACTTTTCGAACTTTTCCAAACCCCCGAAGGCGCCCTACGGACACATTTCAGTTGGCACACCCTCCCCTTGCACGAGCACGAAGACGAGCGTTGCGTATGGAGCCTTGCAGGAATTCGCGGGCACAGCCTGCAGCAAATTAGCTACGCCCGAACGGGAAACCTCTTGATTAGAGGCCCCGGTTAAAATGGAACGCAGGCCGTGTAAGATACGTACATCAGAGATGGTATTCCTCCTCCGCACTTTTCGCGCCCAGAAGAAAGTGCACTGACACGACCGAGGCTTCGCGTGTCCCGCCTGACCCAATCGCTCATCATCCCACCGCCTCCCCCAGACCCATACCGTTCCCTTTTCCTAAAGGGAATTGCCGTCACGGCAGGGGCGTTAATTACGCTGGCATTGGCGTGGAGCCTGGTGGCCTTGATTGAGGTGTGGGTCATTCTGATTGGGGCCCTCCTTGTTGCAGCGGCCCTCGGCCCACCTGTTGAATCCTTGATGCGCGTCAAGTTGCCCCGTGTCGCCGCCGTTGGGGTGACCTTTCTCGCAGTCTCCGCGACAGCGGTCCTGTTGTTGATGGTCCTCATTCCCCAGGTCATGACCCAGGGGCAAGACCTTGCCGCCAGTCTTCCCAGCTATGTTGACCGTTTGCAAGAATTTCTGACGAAACTGCACGCGCGGCACAAGTTTGTTCCCGAGGGCAGTTACCTCATTGGTTACGTGGCCGAAACCGGCTCCCAAGTTCTCGCCAACGCTTTCACCATGACCGGTAAGTTTGTTTGGCTGGTCATCGTTTTCCTTTCGATTCTTTTTTTGGCTTTTTTTATGCTGCTGGATGGCCGCAGGTTGCAAGAAACCCTTGTTCGCCTCATTCCCTCCCGACAAAAAACACAATTCCCGGAACTTCTGCAACAGGTTGAACTGCGCGTGGGGCAATACATGGCGGGGCTAGGAATCATCTGCGCACTGGCAGGGCTCTTGACCTGGGGTGTTCTGGCCTTGCTCGGGCTCCCCTATGCCCTTTTGGTGGGCGCCATCACCGCATTATTGCAAGCCATTCCCTTTGTTGGACCCTTAATTGGCGGCGCACTTGCCGCTCTGATCGGCCTTTCGCAATCGGGAACCCTGGCCCTGTGGTCCATCTTTTGGTACGCAGCGATTCAGCAACTCATCGGCCAGGTGCTGTTCCCGTGGATTATGGGACGCAGTATCGGGATGCACCCCGCCTGGGTCGCCGTGGTGCTGTTGGCAGGAGGCACCCTCTACGGTCTCACCGGAGCGTTCTTGGCAATTCCCGTTGCCATCGCCGTCTCAATCATTTTGGAGTGTTACTACCTCCCTTGGGCCGACGCGAAGTCTACGGAACGAACACCCCCCGCCCCGACGCCCTCTCCCGCGCCCGAGAGCTAAAAAAACCCCAAGATTTTCCGCAACCAAGGAAAGCGTCGCACCGCGCAGCGCACATCCCGACAGAACCCCGTGACTGCCTGCATTTTGGTGCGTTGCGCACATGCGTGCCCCCCCCGAAAAGACATAATAAACAGGTACAAGGGCGAAAAAGCCCTCAATGGGAGGCAGGGACCTCAAGCCCTGGACTCAAGCAGCATTCAAGCAGGACATCTATGACTCCTCAGTCGTTTCGGACCAGCACTCTCCGCTCGAGCCTCGCTCTGGCGTTGTTGCTCGTCCCGCAGTCTGTCCAAGCGGGGACGGTTCAATCAGATTCCCGCCAGGTATTGGGGGCTCCTCAATTCCACACGCAGGCCGACCAGCTACGAATCCCGGTAAGGGGTCGTGGGATGCCCAAATTTTTGCTGCAAAAGCTGGCTTCTCGGCAATATGTGGTCGACTTTTCAGACTGCGAAGTACCGGGGCCTCGCCACAGTGTGGCACAACCAACGGAGAGCCATCTGGCGGGTTGGTCGATGGCGAAGACGCCACACCAGCCCAATACCCGCCTCAGACTCACGATGCGGGACGACACGCCTCCTCAGGCTCATTTCGACCCTACGCGCCACGAAGTCATCTTGTCTTTCGCGTCGACACCGTCCCTGCATCAAACGGCCCCAGCGATCACGCTGATGGCAAAGAAGAACGAACAAGTACGCCCAGAGGCAGAGGTCACGCAAAGTGCCCGTGCGTCTCACCGCATCGTCAATAGGCCCGTGTCTGAGGTGCCCTTGGTTCTCATTCAAGCCAGCGATTCCCCGCCTCGTTTGAAACAGCCCACCGCTCAAGAGAGAAACGTAATCCGTCAAAAAACCCCCGCGGTTTCGCGCGCTGCAAAGATAAAAACCTCTTATCACGACATTCTGTCAACTGCCCACGCGCGCGTGGGAACACCTCACTTTGATAGGACGAGTCAGCAGTTGGTCATTCCGGTCATTCAGGGCAAAGTCAGCCAAAACGCAATCAAGACATACCGTCTCAACAAGCGCTGGTCGTACCTGGACATTGAAGGGACATTGCCGGCTTTCAGTGGCGTTCGCTGGCAGGAACGCCCCGACTTCAAATTCCAGCGTTGGGTATCCGCGAAGCGACCGCAGCGCGCAGCGACACGGGTTTCCTTCGCATCGGGTGTCGACGTGCGACTGGCCGTCCGCACGACGCCCAAAGCAGTGTTTGTCCGCGTCATTCCTACGGCGGTTCATCTGGGAACCTCTCCTAAAAAGTCGATTCAGGCCGCGGCCCCCAAGCCGTTAAAAATCCTGCAACCGAAAGCACCACGCCAACAAGTCACCGAGACGAAGGCGACTCATTTTGACACGGTCATCACACGTCCTTACTACGACACGGAGCGGTTTGGTTTGGTTTTCCCCTACGAAGGCCGTTTACCGCTCTTTCGCTATGCCACCAAGTCCGACCAGAAGGTCGTCCTCGAGCTGAAAGCCTCGCCGCGTCATCCAAGCCACCTGCAACCCACGGCCGTGGAGAACGCGGAATGGGGCAGTTGGAAGCTCATCAAAAACAGCCAAAGCCCGTTCTTGCGCTTGGAATTCAATTTCAAGCATCCCTCGGAACTCTCCATTGCCGCCGACCCCACGCGCCACCACCTGGTCCTGATTCCACATCCGCGCACGAAGCGCCACATTGCCTCCCATCGCGGAACCCAAGGGTGTTATCTCTCACCCGTCGCACTCGACCAAAGGGAAGAAAACCTCTTCATCCCCTACACTGGCAGCGTCCCACAATACTCCATCGAGCGGGTGACCCCCACCTATGTGAACTTAATCTTTTCCGCCGCCAATCTCCGCGAGGCAGGCGTGCAACTCCACACCACCGCCCTCGGGTCGCCCCTAAAATACGCGCTACTCTCGCAACCCGCCCACAGCACGGTGCGCTTGGCGGTTTCGCTGACCGTCCCCGCGGAAGTTAAAGTGTTCCAAGACGCCTCACACTCCCGGCTGGTGGTCGCCTTGAACCGTCACGCCGAACCGGCAGGCGAGGGAAACGAAGGCACCTTGAAACGGCCCGCTCCCTGGCCGCACACGGACAACACCCAACAGGCGAATCCCCTGATGGACACGAACAGCCTCTCTCGCCGTCCCTAGTTTTTCAGGTCCACATCCGCGCGCGGCAGGATGTTGGGCCACCAATTCCATTTCCCCATCAACGCCATAAAACTGGGGACCAACATCACTCGGATGATGAGTGCGTCTAGAACGATCGCCACCGCCAAACCGAACCCCAACATTTTGGTCAACACGACTGAAGCGGCGGCAAACGCCCCGAATACCAAAAGCATGATCAGCGCGGCGTTGGTAATAATGCCGCCTGTGGCCGCCAAACCCGTCGCCACCGCGCGTTCATTATCGCCGTCGACGAGATACTCTTCTTGAATTCGACTCAGCAAGAAAACCTCGTAGTCCATAGAAAGCCCAAACACCAGGCAAAAAACGATAATCGGAATGGGGACCAGGATATTCCCTGGCGCCTCGGAGTACCCCACAAGACCAATCAGATACCCGTGCTGGAAGACCAATACCAAAGCCCCAAAACTGGCTAGCGTTGACAGGGTATTCATCGCCAATGCCTTCAACGGCAAAATCAGGGACCGGAACGACCACGCCAGCAGGATAAAGGTCACCCCAAAGACCAGCGCCACGACATAGGGGAAATTGGAGAGAATCGCATACTCAAAGTCGTTGTTGACAGCCGACGGGCCGCCAATGGCCACCTCCAAATTAGCAAAACCAGGCACAGCCGACCAATCTCTCCGCTGCAATTCGCGCACGAAGGCCTTGATCTCCTTGTATGCCGCATCGTTTCGGGGCACAACTTGAATCACCGTGCCGGACGCATCCTCACTCAGCAGCAACGAGACCGCCTCTGGAAAGCGTGAACGCACCGCCTTGGTGTCTCCACTGTAAAAAACGTTGCTCAGTAGAAGCAAACGCCCGGCAAATTGCACGATAGAACGTACTTCTTTGACCACGGGTTCCGCGGCAAACTCGCGTGTCACGCCCTTCAGGGCCTTCAAAGAGGCAGGATCAGTGATGGGGCGACCATCCTTGCGGCGAACAAGCAACTGAATAGGATAGACCTCACCCGCCTGCCCCATCGCTTCCATCGAGCGAAGCCCTTGGCCAGAATCCATATCTGCCGGCAAAAACTTTGAACCGAATTGCCCGAACTCGACCGTCATCGCCGGCAATGAAAGGAAAAGCATCAAGATGACCCCAGCGCCAAGAAAACGCATCGGGTTGCGCATCACGGTGCGCGCCCAGCGATACCACATCGCCTGATGGTCCAACATGCCAGCGACCCAGCGGGAAAAACCCGCAGGCCAATCAATGCGGGGGCCCAAAATTCCCAGCAGGGCTGGCACGAGGGTAAGACACAACAGCACCGCCGCCAACACTGTCAAAGACCCCGCCATAGCCAGTGAGGTGGTGTCGATCAGATCCGGCAAAAACAGGGCTAAAAAACTGATCATCACCGTCAGACCCGAGTAGAGAACGGCCACGCCAGACGTTGAAACCGTCTCTCCCACCGCTGCCTCAACACCGTTGACGTCTCCCGCGCGCCGATGCAACGCCTCTCTAAAGCGGGTCACCATGATCAACGCATAATCAATCCCGATCCCCAATCCCACCATCGCTGTGATGTTTTGAGCCATCGAAGAGAGATTCATGCCCTGACCCACCACAAAAAGTAGGCCCAAAGTAGTCACCGAAGCCAAGGCCCCCAAAAGAACGGGAATACCGGCGGCTGCCACGGCGCCAAATGCAAACAACAAGAAGGCCAAGGCCAGAGGTAGAATCCTGTGCTCCGCGGTGGTGGTATCCTTCGCAATCATGCGTGTCGCATCGTAACCAATGGGGATCTCCCCCGTGAGATGCACCTCCAGTCCCGGCAGGCGCTCTTGCCAGCGAGACGCGACGGCAGCCATCTCGCGACGGGTCTCAGGCACCCGCTGCTCTGCATCCAAAAAGGAGCTCGCATCGATGCCCAAAATCAAAAAAGTCCGATGACCATCCGAACTGCGAAAACGGGCATCCTGACGATCGAGATAGCTAAAGGTACGAATCACGTACGGCTTCTTTGAGAGCACGCCTTGAAGCTCAGCCAACATGCCTTGGAAAGCTTCATCATCCAAATCTGCCTCGCTAGCCGCCGCCGTCACGATAAACGGGAAACGGTACGGGCTTTTGAATTCCGTGCGCAGCCAATCCTGCGCGCGCGCTGACGAGCTGTTCGGAATCCCCGCCGCAGAGCCTCTGAGCACTTCAGGCGCCCGTGCTGCGCCAAAAAAAGCAATGAAGACGATAACAGCCCACGCGACCACCACAGCAAAACGCCTCCGGTATAACCAGGTACCGAACGCGTAAAACAGGGGGGCCATTCGATTAGAGCCCAAATGCACGAAACAGACCTCCAGGCCATCCACAGATGGCGGAAGCCCAAGTTTACCATAGCAACCGAGCGAAAGGCCCCTTATACCTTCGTATCAAGACCGTCTAAGACTTTATCAACATAGCGCCGGGTCTCTGCATACGGAGGGACCCCATTAAATTTCTGGACAGCGCCCGGACCAGCATTATAAGCGGCCACAGCCTTTTCAAGATTACCTTCGAAACGCCGCAACAGTTGCGCCAGATAGCGCACCCCACCCTCTACATTCTGAACTGGGTCGTAGGGATCCTCAACTCCAAGCTCTCTCGCGGTCCCTGGCATCAATTGCATCAGCCCCATCGCCCCTGCAGAACTGGTCGCCCGTGCGTCTCCCCCGGACTCCGTGCGCAACACGTTCTCGACCAACCGCGCAGGAACGCCATGACGCTCCGCCGCTCCCTCAATGAGCGCACGCCAACGCGCGGTTCCCGTTTCTTTCCCTGAGTAGACAGGCTGCAGCAGGGCATGAACCCCAGACACATCAGCCGCACCCGAGATTTCGCCTCCGCCGACACGTGCGATTACCCCTCCGACAGGGCCACTGGCTCTTGCTGAGAGGGCCCGCCCAAGACCGGTCCCATCCCAGGAACCGTGGGCGGACGCGGGCGCCGCTGGAAACTCTTTTAAGGCAGCCTGCACCGCGTCCTCGAAACTTTGCTCCAGGCCCAAGGAGAGCCTCTCGAACAATGCGTCGGGGTCGTTTCCTCGCAGCGCCGGTTCCACAAAGGCATTTGCGTGAACCTGCGGCACCCCAGGCAAGCCAAGCTTCCCAAGTGGCATTTCATCACCTCTAAGGCAGTTTATAGCAGTCTTTCAAAGGGTTTACGCTGACCGGAATCACATAATACTCCTCGGGGGGGCGTTTGACAAAGCGGTGTGGCCTCGGTCACTTTATGGGCGGGTCACAGTTTTTCTGAGGGGACATAGCGATGGCAAAAACTGCACTCGTCACAGGCGCATCGAGTGGGATTGGAGAGGCATTCGCCAGGGCGCTCGCTGAGAGAGGTTTCAACCTCGTGTTGTTGGCGCGGCGGGGCGACCGGCTGGATACTTTGGCTGCAGAATTGCACGCTCGCTCCGGTGTAAATATCGATGTGCTCCCGTGTGACCTGACAGAAAACAACGCCTTTCAACAAATAGAAACGCATCTCACCCAGCAAAGTCTCACGATAGACCTGCTGGTGAACAATGCGGGAATGGGACTGCACGGGGCCTTCGAGACCCAACGCGCAGAGGATGATGAGCGCATGATACAGCTCAACATCGTTGCGCTCACCCGAATGACCCGTTGCATCGTTCCCGGGATGGTGCAACGTCAACGTGGCACGGTCATCTTTGTGGCATCGACTGCCGCATTCCAATCAATCCCGTATTTCGCCATCTATGCTGCGACCAAGGCCTACGTGCTCTCCTTCGCGCAAGCATTGGCGCTCGAAGTGGGGCCCAAAGGCATCCTCGTCCAGTGCCTGTGTCCGGGCCCCACTCGCAGTGAATTCTCTAACCATGCCAAGTTTCAATCCGACACCATCACGCGAGCACCTCAACAAACGGCTGAACAGGTGGTTTCAGAATCACTGGCCGCCGTCGAACGCCGAGCGCACGTGGTCGTCACCGGCTCCATCAACCGTTGGGGAACGCTCTTTAGCTCTCTTTTACCGAGAAGCATGGCTGCTCGAATCAGCGGCCTGCTTTTCACTCCCCGCCAAAATTAAGCGTTCACGGGCCTAACTCGACGGGCCCCGGACCTTTCAGTAGAAAATCATGGGCCGGGTCCACGCGCAGTCGAACCGGTCGATGCGGGCTCAGCAGCTTAAATTCCACCTCGCCCACGGACAAATCCAAGTGATAGATGCGGGATTGTCCCTGCGTATTCAGAATTAACGGGAGGCGAATACTGAAGGGTTCCCCCTGCTGTATCAACCGACCCGTCACGGCAAATCCATCGCCGGCCTCCATGATCTGAACGTCCGCCAGGCTCACTTCCGGGCGACCCGTACGCCCTAACCATTGCGCGATAAACGCACTCAAATTCTTCTGGGACTCTGCCTCGCAGGCCGCCACGAAACTTACCCACGAGCGTTCGGGACGAGCAGCCCAATTTCGCAATGCGCGGGCAAAAACATCACCCCCTAAGCGATTACGAAGCATATGAAAAACCATCACCCCTTTGTCCTGAAGAAGAACCCGGCGCAGGTCAGAGGACATCTCTGCGTCCACTTTACTCAAGGGGATGTCCCCCGATGTTCCGACAATGGCATCGAAGCGGCGAATCGATTCCCACAGGCGATCGCGAAAAGCCATCGAGCCCTCGGTTTGCGCCAACAATTGGGCAGCCAAATAGCCCGACAACCCCTCACGCAACAACAACTGTTCTCCCTCGGTTCCAGAGAGGGTCAGTTGCTCTAGCAAGGTAGCAGCCATTGCAGAGGGCACAAATGTTCGGCGCATGATGTCGGAGGCCAACGTTTCGGACGAGAGAAGCAAAAGATTTCCCTGAACCTGCGAAACCAGTGCGCCGCATTCGCCAATCAGCCAATGACGGGGTGTTGGTAAACTCAATCGATCCGCTAAATATCCGGACGCGGACTGAACCTCCGCAGCGGCGGCTGCCAAGGCACCAGCATTCACACTCTGTGCATAACCTGTCACCGGGGTGACGCCCGTCCTCTGTTCCCGGTGAGGCCAGTCACTCATCCACAAAGAAAGATTCGAAAGCGGTGATTCACTGCGATGGCGGTAAAGCCAGCCATCAGGGAAACGCTCCACGTCCGGTGGGTCCCCCGGCATCAAGGAGACCCACCCCGCAGGCACCATCACGGCCGCTTTGGTTGCAAAAGAGCGGGCAGGAACAGGCTGGCGGGGCCACCACGCGGAGGTAGGAGGCAAAACAGTTACTAATCCAGGCTTTCGAACCGCTCCGGCAGTCGGAATCTCCCCTTCCCAGACCAGCCTGATGGCTGCATCCAATTCCCGAACCGGAGCCCCCACGTACACCAAGTCGCCAATTTGCCGAAACGGCAATGTTTCTCGCCCCCACGTCGCCCGTGTCACCTTGAGTTCCGGAGCCAACTCAAAAAAAATTCGTCGGTCGGGGCCACTGGCCTTTAAGCGCATCAACGATTCTGCCCGTAGGTATCCCGGGCTCCGGAGGTCCACGTTCAATTCTTGAGAACTGACCACCGCATCGGGGCGCCCCAACGGAATGCTGTCACTGAAAACCCAAACCCCGGCGCGTCTCAAGGCCTGAATGGGAAATGAACGCGTCAAATGCCGACTGTCGGAGGTTTGAACAGCAATCTCTAGAATCCCGGCCATCCCATCACTTCTGGCGTAGAAGGTCTCGTATCTGACCTCCCACGAGCGCGGACTCCAGGCTCCCGAGCGCATTTCGTGCCAACGTTCATTCAGCCAGGTGAGCATCGGGCCACCCTGCGGAACAACCCAACGAACCCTCTTAAATTCGCCTGAGGCCAGCGCATCGCGCAACGCAATGGCCAGTTTCTCGGAGTCCGGCATGGGTGCGGCGAGCTGGGGCAATGAAATTTGAGCGAAACCCGGTGCGTCAAAACTCAAACCTAGACATAGCAAAAAGACAAGACCCGCGCCCGCCTGGCGCGACACCGCCCTCATCATCGCTGCGAATCTTCGAAGGCTTCGTATCCTAGAACCGAGCGCTGAAGCTCAAACAAAGCCTTGTCTTTGTGGCCTTGGGCCAAGTAAGCCCGAGCCAACATCGCATGACCGTGTGGGGTATCCGTCAATTGTAGGTGTCGCAAGGCGTAGTCAACCGACCTGTCATACCATTTCATCGAATAGGCCGCCTGGGAGAGGTCGTAATACACTTTGGACAACGACCGCCCTGAATTGAGCCGAACCACCCCTTCCAAAACCCAAATACTTTCCGGATAACGCCCCATTCGCAAGAGCGCCCGACCCCAGAGTGCCTGCACGTCCGCGTGGCGGTTATCTAGCTTGTAGGCGCGTTCCGCAGTCGCCGCCGCCTGAGGCCAACGTTTGAGCCTTTGAAAAAGTTGGGCGAGACGGAAGAGCGCTTCAACATTGCTGGGATCGGCCTGGATCGCAATCTGATATTCTTTGATCGCAAGGTCATACAGCCCCTCTTGGATAAAGCGTTGCGCCCGCTCAAAGAGGTCATTCGGGGAGCGCTGAGTGCGCTGCTTTTGCGTAGGTGGCGCAACCCATTCCTCTGCACCCGCAATACGCCCGCTCAGCACGACGAGAGTGGCAGTCTGCAAAACCAAGACGGTCGCGCGGCACGTCCAAATTCTCACTGACCTTCTGCCTCTCGCCTCTCTCATCAGTCCACCACGTAGCCCAGACGCTTCAACTGAAGTTTCTCGCGCCGCCAATTTTTTAGGACCTTTACCCACAATCCGAGGAAAACCTTCTCACCCAGCTGTTTTTCAATCTGGGCCCGCGCAAATTGTCCAATGGCCTTCAGGCGTTCGCCCCCGTTCCCGATGACAATCCCTTTCTGACTTTCGCGCTCGACAAAAATCGTCGCCTCAATGCGAATCGGACGTACCGTCTCGTCAAAGGTATCTATGCGAACGGCCACACTGTGAGGAATTTCGTCTGCCGTCGAGCGCAGAATTTGCTCACGGATTAACTCTGCGGACAATACCCGCAAGGTTTGATCAGTGGGCACATCCTCCTCGTAGTAGCGAGGCCCTTCGGGCAGATGCTCGACAATCGCCGTCAACAAAGAACGGGTATTGCGCCCCGTCTTCGCCGATAGAGGCACAACGGCCACGAACTGCCCCAAGGCCCGGTAACTCGCAAAGACACGCTCCGGCACCTGCCGAACACGATCAACCTTGTTCAAAACCAAAATAGTCGGTAATTCGCTTTGGGCCAGCAGTTCTGCAATGAAGGCATCCCCTTTTCCTGCCACTTCCTGCGCGTCCACCAATAAAACCCGCAGGTCCACTTGGGATAGGGTGTCCGTTGCAGCCTTCACGATATTTTCCCCGAGAAGGTGATGGGGCTTGTGAATTCCGGGAGTATCAACGAATACCATCTGGGCCTCGGGGGTGGAGACCACCCCTTGGATGGCGTGACGGGTGGTTTGCGGCTTGTCACTGGTGATAGCAATTTTTTGCCCGACCAAGCGATTAATCAGGGTGCTCTTGCCCACGTTGGGGCGCCCGACAATGGCAACCAAGCCGCTTCGGAATTTCTCTTCAAGATGCTCGGAGATTTGAGACATTAAGGAACCTGCAAACGGGTCACATCAAAACTGTGGGGCAACAGTTCACGGAGGGTCATGGTCCGAAGGCCTTCGGGCGCCCGAAAGATGACCGTCATATCAAGATTGAATTCTGCGAGAACCTGGCGACACGCACCACAGGGCCAACAAGGCTCAAGGGATGAAGCCGCGCCTTGAACGATGGCAATCGCTGAAAACTGTCGGTGCCCCGCCACCACGGCGGCACCGACCGCCGTCCGTTCAGCACAGATAGTCAGCCCATAGGATGCATTTTCGACGTTACAACCACAAAAAACCTCCCCACTCAGCGTCAATAGCGCGGCACCCACCCGAAAGTCCGAATAAGGACAATAGGCGTGTTCCGCCGCGCGCTCTGCAAGGGCCAGCAATTCTTCGTGGGTCATGCGGGTTGGCCGACCTCCGTATTTGCCGCAGCCATCCGCTTGTTCAGGGCTGCTTGAACCAAGCCCATAAACAATGGATGCGGTCGAGTGGGGCGCGATTTAAACTCTGGATGAAATTGACAGGCAATGAAAAATGGGTGAGCGGGAACCTCGACCATTTCTACCAAGCGACCATCTGGCGAGGTGCCCGAAAAGACCAAGCCCGCTTTCTCCAAATTCTCGCGATACAAGTTGTTCACCTCATAGCGATGGCGGTGACGCTCCAAAACGGAATCACTCCCATAGAGTTTAGCAGCCAAAGAACCCGGTAGGATGTGACACGGTTGAGCCCCCAAGCGCATCGTTCCTCCCATATCGGCCAAATTCTTCTGCTCGGGCAGCAGATCAATCACTGGATAAGGGGTGCCCGGGTCAATCTCTGTCGAATTCGCGCCGCCGTAGCCTGCCGCGAAGCGAGCAAATTCAATGACAGCACATTGCATCCCCAGACAAAGCCCTAAAAAGGGAATGGATTGCGAACGGGCAAAACCAACGGCCTTCACCTTACCCTCAACCCCCCGGCCACCAAAGCCCCCGGGAACAACAACCGCATCGACGTCGTTCAGATACTTGTCTGCCCCCTCCAACTCAATCTGCTCGTCCGCGTGAACCCACTTTATCTCCACATCGACTCGCTGTGCCGCACCGGCCAACCGCAGGGATTCAATCACTGACAGATATGCATCCGACAAAGCGACGTACTTTCCAACAATGGCCACCCTCACGCTGTGCGTCGGCTTGCGCAATCGTTCCAAAAATTCATCCCAGCCATCACGCGAGGGCGCGGTCGCCTTACCAGCCAAACCCAGGCGCTGGATTACCTGATGGGCAAGACCCTCTTTTTCGAGCATCGTCGGGACTTCGTAGATGTGCTTCGCGTCGCGACAGGCAATGACCGCCTCGCGGTCAATATCGCAGAACAAGGACAACTTCTCACGCATAACATCCGGAAAGCCCTTTTCTGTGCGACAAACCAATACATCGGGGCTAATCCCAATGCTACGCAGTTCTTTGACAGAGTGTTGCGTGGGCTTGGTCTTGTGCTCGCCAGCAGAGCGAATGTAAGGCACCAACGTCACGTGCACATACAGCACATTCTCTTTTCCTGCATCCTTCCGAAACTGACGAATCGCCTCCATGAAAGGGAGACTTTCGATGTCTCCCACCGTTCCCCCTATCTCAACAATGACGACGTCTGCACCACTGTGATTCGCCGCGCGATGAACTGCGTCTTTAATCTCATTCGTGATGTGGGGCACGACTTGAACCGTTCCCGACAAATAATCCCCGCGTCTCTCTTTATTCAGGACGTTCCAGTAAATCCTCCCGGCGGTGATGTTATTCTCGCGACTCAAATTCGTGTCAGTGAAACGCTCATAGTGTCCCAGGTCAAGATCCGTTTCAGCGCCATCTTCGGTGACGAAAACTTCGCCATGTTGATACGGGCTCATGGTCCCAGGGTCGATGTTGATATACGGGTCCAATTTCTGAATGCTCACCGTCAGACCGCGCACCGTGAGCAACCGACCCAGCGAAGACGCGACAATCCCTTTGCCGATAGAGGAAACAACGCCACCCGTGATGAAAACAAACTTTGTAGCCACAAAAACCTTCCCGAGACACCCAAAAAAACACCCAGAGCCCCAAAACCCACAGCCTTCGCGTGAACTTTACGGCAAGACTCTAGTGTACAGGCTAATCGTGAGCTCCGCTCAATTGGCGCCCAGAATTTAAATGGCCCGCCGGGCCACGTCCTCATTGAGTGGTTCCTGGATTTCCAAAGGCGCGGTGTGACGCCGCCAGATACGCACCCGAGAAACGCGGCGATTCTCCACTTGCTCTATCTGTAGCCGAACCCCCTCCCAAGTGACTTCCTCGCCACTCAGAGGTGCACGGCCGAGCAACCCGACCACGAACCCCCCGATCGTATCAAAATCGTCTGTAGGGAGCTGCGCACCCAACTTCGCCGAAACATCATCGATATTGGCGCGCCCATCAACGACCAGCGTTCCATCAGACTGAAGGTCTATCTCAGCAGGCTCTTCCGCATCGTACTCGTCGCGAATCTCCCCTACAATCTCCTCCAGAATATCCTCAATGGTCACCAACCCAGCCGTACCCCCAAATTCATCCAACACGATAGCCAAATGAACCTTTTCGGTGCGCATCAACTTCAATAGCTCATCGACGCGTTTGCTTTCCGGGACGTGGAAAGGAGGTCTCACCAATTCCAAAGGAATGCTTGCCGGTCGATAATCCCCTTGCAAAACCCCTAAGAGGTCCTTGGCGTAAAGCAATCCGATGATGTTGTCGGGCGACTCCTCGTAGACCGGTATACGAGAATGACCCTCGGTAATGGCCACACGCAAAGCTTCGTCAAAATGACAGTCGGCAGGAACGCAGACCATATCAATACGGGGAACCATAATTTCCCGCGCCGTGGTATCCCGCAGTTCAATCACAGACTCAATCATCTCTGTCTCTTCTTGCTGCAAGCCCCCGTGTTCGCGAACGTCTGCGATCAATTGACGCAACTCGTCTTCTGCCACCAACGGCAAAGCCATTTCACCCTTAGAGCCCGAGAGCGTATTCACAAGTTGCACATAAGCTCGCGCTGCGGCCGTCAAACACCATACGGGAAACCAAAGGAGGTGGGCAGTCCAACGCAAGGGGCGCGAAACCAAAAGGGCATAGCGCTCGGCGTTGGCCGCCCCTGCCGACTTTGGGATGATCTCCGCGACCAGAACCACCAAAAAAATCATCGCCAACGCAACGCCCGCGATCGCCAACCACGGCGCTATCGGCCACTGGGCCCAGGCCGTTCCGAAAAACCCGCGCGACATCGCCTGATAAACAGACAACGACAGGACCGTTGAAGCAATGATGATTAGACCGTTCTCTGCCAGCAGTATCGTGCCAACCAGACGTTCCCGGGCTTGGATCAACCCCTGCAAACGCACCGCATCCTGACGCCCTTGTTCTGCAAGGTGACGAATGCGGTGCTTGCTCAACGTGATGATGGCCGCTTCAGAACTCGAGAAGAAAGCGGTACCGACGATGCAAAGCGCGACAACAAACGCAGCGGTGCCCGGTTCAATCGGAGGTACAGAAATATTGATGGCGTGCGCTAAACCGTTTGGACTGCCAGGGTCCATATCGCTCCTTCCGTTCAAATTTCAGCGCCTCAACGGGACGAACTGAAACTTAAACCAACGGTGCCCTTATTATATCATAGGCCGCGCCGTTCGCTGTGAGCCGTGCGCGAGTCTTAAACCAGGCTGGGCGAGCACATGGCAAGAATTTCGTTATCGTGGGCATCGGCGTGGTTCACCAACGTCAAAATGGCCGCCCGGAACTCCGTGTAATCGAGATCATCGGTCGGCAAGTCAACCATCGCAAAGATTTCGCCTCCGTCCATCACGCAAAATTTTGTCAGCGGGATCAAAGCATTCAAGCGCAAAAGTCTTTCATAGACCTGCGGTTTCACGGCTGTCGGAATCTCCCGACACACCATGGTCCGGAAAGAAAGCCAACCCGGTTCGTCGATGGAAACAAACACCTCATGAACCTGCAAGTCGCCCGGGAATGCGGTTCGCCAAAGGGTTTCATCACAACGTTCAAAAGGCCAATCCAAGTCGATAAAGTACTGGTCCAGTTTTTGAGCAAGTGTCACAGAACGCTCTCCTCTATTTTTTTCGCGCTGCCTCGGGGCAGAACCACGCGGTTCAGTGTACCAAGGATTCGACGGGGCACACAACGCCATTCCTAACCGTTTCCCGATCCCAGGGCGGTGTGGCCCGCAATACGCCACTGTTCACGCCCCGTTGAATTGACGACCATCACACCGCAGCCTGTGCACACATTTTGTCCGCAACACGCGCAATTCACGCGGTGTTCGCGACACACGGGGTGTCCGTTCACACATTGCAACAAACACTCGCCACAGAAGGCCTGGCCGCAGACAAAGCACGCGGCCAGTTCTCGCTCACACAACACATCGTGGCAAGCAACGCACTGTGCGCTGCAGTTGCCACAGATCAGGTGCAAATGTCGACAGGCGGTCCACTCTGACGCTTCCTTGTCACAACGCTGACAGCGGGCCCCTTCCACTTCGCCCGTTGCAAGGCTTTGCCAGGCCTGCAATTCCCGAGTCCGCGCGCGCACCGAGAGCCGCCAGCGCCACAGGCGGCCAGGCACCCGCAACGTCGCATAGCCCAATGGCCTTACGGTAATTCGCAAGTGGTGGCGTCGTGCCTCTTCGCCAAGACGTTTTGCAAGTTCGTCTTGCAAGCGCCTCTGCTCTTGCGAGGCAAGATTCAGGGCGTCCTCATAGGACTGCCCCCGGCGAACCCGAACGGGCACCTCCTCGATCAATTCACGAAAGTAAGCTTCCAAGCGCGTCACCGTTTGCCCAAGGCGCCCGTGCGCCAGACGTTCAAAAGAGGGGACACAACGCTCGGCCTCAAGCCTGGCAAAATATTCCGCCTCAGCCAAGCGTTGCCCCGGAGGGATGGGCGGGGCGACCGTATCTTGAAACAGCAGGGTCTTTGTCTCCAAAGCGTCCCAGGCATCTGGTGCGTTTCGCCCTTCCTCATCCAGAGCCACCCGAAACAAACGCTCCACCCGTTCATCGGAGTCAAAAACCAAAGAGAAGTCATACAGCCAGAAAAACCGGTCTGACTCTTCAGGGGTCAATTCGACAAGCGCCCCATCCTTGGCTGACCAAGCGGGTGCCGGCCATTCACGCCCAGCAAGCGCAAATTGAGCACAGCGCCCGCGCCCCGATAAATAGGCAACCATTCCCTCAAACACCCGACTGCCCGGAGCCACAAGATCCTCACCAGC
This sequence comes from Candidatus Sericytochromatia bacterium, assembly GCA_035284745.1. Taxonomy (GTDB): domain Bacteria; phylum Cyanobacteriota; class Sericytochromatia; order S15B-MN24; family JAQBPE01; genus JAYKJB01. Next base: position 40,781 of record JAYKIL010000021.1, read on the forward strand.
GCTGGCATCTTGCCCAAAAACCAAAATCAACTCGGCACGACCAAAATGATCGGCGAGCGTGGAGGGTAACGTGACACACGCGCGTCCCGGTGCCGACGAATGCCAATCAGCACCGAAAAACGTGAAAAACTCGCGGGCAAATGCTTCGCAATCTGGGCTCAAAGAAGCCTACCCCACCCCCCCGGCGCGACCAAGCGATGCCCCGCTTCCCGCATGCCTTCATAACGCTGGCGTGCCAAAAGCCCCCGCTCGGCGGCCGACAACATCGTATCCGACCACTCTTCATCGCTGCTGGCCGATGCCCAAGAATCCAGCACCCAATCTTCGAACGACTTGCGCTGCTCCCAATCACCCAGAATCACATCCAGTTCCCCAACAACCAATTCGAAAAGACGGATTTTTGTCCCAAGCAACTCCAAAAGGGCCATCTCAATGGTGTTCTCAAATGCCAGATTGATAATTGTCACCGGATGAATTTGCCCCAACCGATGGAGGCGTCCAATGCGTTGCTCCACACGCATTGGATTCCACGGCAAGTCAAAATTCAGCAACGTGTGACAAAACTGCAAATTAAGGCCTTCTTGACCACTTTCCGTGCTGATCATAACCCGTGCCCCTCGCGAAAATTCAGCGACTGCCTGGGTTCGCTGCTCTGCGCTGAGGCTTCCGTGAAAGACGACGACATCATAACCTTGCGAGCGGAGAAAATCTGCCAAAACGACCTGGCTCCGTCGAAATTCTGTGAATACCAACATTTGACTGTCTGGCTCGCGTTGCAGACATTCCACCACAGCCTGCATCTTGCGACCCACGGGAATCCCACGCGCCATGGCGGCATACCCGGCGAGTCGCCCACAAATCTCGGGCTCGAGGGCCTCATCATCGATCAGGGCCTCGAGGGTTCCCGCCACAGCCGCTGGGGTACTTGTCAGGCCTCGCTGCAGCACACTCAGGGTTAATCTCAGGTGCCCTTGATCGGGATGCGAACGCAATTCCTCGCGAATAAATGCCGTCAGCTCCGAATACAGCCTTGCCTCATCCGGCGGAAAAACCAAATGATAAATCCCGGCCCGTCGTGGGGGCAGTCGGAGCCCCACAGAGTCTCTGCGATTACGAACCATGACCCCTGCAAGGCGCTTTCTTAAATCGTCTTCATTCAGCGGCGCACGAGGATCTCCCCCATCCATATAGGTCGCTTCAAACGTCCTGGGGGTTCCCAATTCGCCCTCTGCAAGAAGATTCACCAGGGCATACAGCTCACTGAGATCATTCATTACGGGCGTCGCCGTGAGCAACAAGAGATAACGCTTGTTCAAGCGACTCACCAGTTGGTGTGCCTGGGTCTGACGCGACTTTAACTTATGAGCCTCATCAACAATCACGACATCAAAGGCCTGCGCCAACGCTAATGCCGCGTGGCGGGGTTGCTTAGCCAAGTCCAGAGACGCAATCAAACGAGACCCACTCCAGTCACTTTGTTTCCGTACAACCCTAAAGCGTTCATCAAACTTCTGCTCTAATTCCTCAAGCCATTGCCAGGTCAAAGCGGCCGGCGCCAGAACCAAAACCCGGTGAGCAAGGCCCCGAACAATGAGTTCCTTCAGGATCAAACCCGCCTCAATCGTTTTACCGAGACCCACCTCATCCGCCAGAATGGCTCGCCCCCGCATTTGCCCCAAGACCCTTAAAGCAACGGCTTGTTGATGGGGATGATGCTCGATGTGACACGCATTCAGACACAACAAGTGCTCGAACCCCGTATGCACCCTCAACGAGTCAGCCACATGGCGTAAACGAAACAACTGACCGGATTCCTGGGGCCAACCCGTCGCCACCGGAACCGTATCAATGCGAGTTGGAAGCGCCAGCGCAGGTGAAACAGGGTGCGGTGGCTCATCCCGTATGGCTGCGGGAATAGGCCGTGAAGCAATCTCCCCTGCGGGACTCTGTACCTTATTAGACCCCGCCTCTGGCCGAAGGTCTAACCATTCAAAACGCTCCAACACGCCGACTAAACCCCAGGGGGCCCCTCAACCGCCCACTCTCGCCGCTCAGTGGAAACCCCGGTGCTTCCATTCGCCCACCGCGCGTACCCCCGCGCCCAGGTCCGAGATGCTTCCAGTGCCTCGTTTCCGCGCGCCAAGGGAGTGAGGCGCGCGAAAGCACGTGCCACATCCCCGGGTTCCACGGCGCGCCCCTCATCAAAAGCATCATACAACGCATCAATGATCCCCTGCTCCAACTCCGCACCCGAGAACCCCTGGGTCTCGGCCGCCAAGCTCACCACCGCCGCCTTTTCAAATTCCCGGTGGCGTTGTTGCAGGTGCAAAGCCAAAATTTCTGCCCGTTCCCGTTCGTCGGGAAGGTCTACGAAAAAAATTTCGTCAAAGCGCCCTTTGCGCAAGAGTTCAAGCGGCACACGAGAAAGATCGTTGGCGGTCGCCACCACAAAAACAGGGGAGCGCTTTTCTTGCAACCAAGTCAAAAACGTGGCTAGCACTCGTGCTGAGGTTCCGCCATCCCCTGCAGCGCTGGCCAGGGCTTTTTCGACCTCATCGACCCACAACACAACGGGACTGACGCTTTCAGCCACCTTTAATGCCCTGCGAGTGTTTTCCTCTGACGCGCCCACCAAACCCGCCATCAGACGCCCCACATCCAAACGCAGCAAAGGCAGGCCCCACTGGCGACTGACACTTTTTGCAACGAGGCTTTTGCCGCACCCCGGAGCCCCCAACAAAAGCAGACCGCGGGGTTCAGGAAGACCAAAAGAGCGCGCCTCTCGGCCAAAAGCACGCCCGCGTTTTCTCAACCACTCCTTCAGTCCCGCCAGTCCCCCTATCTCATCGAGCGAACCCGCCAATTCGATGTGTTCCAATACCCCCGTCTTACTTACAACCCGGCGCTTCTCCTCTGTCATCACCTCTATCAAGCGATGGTCGAGTGCTCCGTGTAAGACCAAGGCCCGCGCCAAGCCATTGGCAATTTCAGCGGCGGTCAGCCCACGGGCCGCGGCCAAAAAACGCTCGTGATCCAGGGGATCTAACTTCAACGGTCGACCTGCCAACTGCCCAGCCTGGGCCAGCATCTCTATCACCGAGTCCGAGTCGGGCGTCGCAAAATCGACCAAGGTGACCTCAGCGCTCACCTCCGGAGGAAGATTAACAACCGGGCTCAACAAAATGACCGCCTTCGCGCTGTGCTTAACCGTATGCCCCAATTCCCGCAACTTTCTCACCACCAGCGCGTTCCCCAAAAAAGCGTGAAAATCGCAAAAAACGTAGATTCCCCGCCCAGTTGCCTCTTTCACATAATCCAAAGCCAGGATCGGATCGCGCAAAGACGGCTCACCCGTAAAACCACTCGTCGCAGACCACAAATGCACCTCTCGGCTGAGGCGCTGGGCCAACAGCCTCAGTTCGGCAACGGCCCGCTCCTCCTCCGGCGTATGAAGATAGAGGAGCGGGTACCGGGCGCGGAGAAGCGTTTCAAGCTCTGTCAAAATTCCACCCGCCGTTGTCTTTCTTAACGAGAGCGAACCGCCGCGACACCCGCAGACCGTAATGCGATTTGTGCCGCCCCGATGACCCCCGCCTCCTCGCCCAAAGCAGCCTCTTGCAGCAATTCAGGGGCAAAACCGCGCTCTCCCGACACCTGGGGGTCTTTCAATGCCCGACGAACAAGATCCAGATAACCCGGCCGGGTCGCCACTCCCCCTCCGAGCAGGTACAGGTCAACATCTACCAGGCTGCTCAGGGAAACAAGCCCCTGGGCCAAACAGCGGGCGCTGAACGCCAAAACCTCCTGCATGGCGACGTCACCCCTCTCGGCTGCAGCGAAGACAGCGCGCGCGTCTCCGGAAAAACCCGGACGGGTTTCACGTGCCAAGCGCGCGATCGCAGTCCCCGATACATAGGCCTCAAGGCAACCCGTCTGGCCACAATTACAACGCACGCCGTCGCCGAACAAAACCATGTGACCAATCTCAGCGCCCCGCCAGTGGCGCCCCCTCCAAATCGAATGATTGAGAATCAGGCCCCCTCCAACCCCGGTTCCCACGGTGATCGCCACAATGCTTGGCGCACCGCGGCCCGCTCCACAGGCCCATTCGCCGAAAGCCGCCGCGTTGGCATCGTTCTCGACGAAAACCGGCACCCCCAACGCGGCCTGCAGGTGTGGTCCGACGGGCGTTCCCGTCCACCCCGAAATGTTCGGAGAAGCATAAGCCACGACCCCGTTATCAACGTCGATCTGGCCCGCAGCACTCACCCCAACGGCCACCAGGGCCCGGTGGTCCTCGACGGAGAGTCCCCCCATCGCCTCACGCGCCCCGGCCACCAAGGCATCGAGGACAGCACCGGCACCTGCCCGCGCTGGAGTATCGAGGCGGCATCGGGCCACCACGCGCCCTTCGGCGTCACTCACACAAGCAAGAATTTTGGTTCCCCCGACGTCAAGCCCCAACGCCAAACTCATTTAGCCGTTCTCCTGTCTCGGACACGCTCTGGCAAAACCCGCTGTAATGAGCTGAGGCCGTGTGATGGCCGACCCGACCACCACAGCCCACGCCCCCATAGCAAAAGCCCTCGCCACGTGTGACGGCTCAGCCACGCGGCCCTCCATCAGCACCGGCACCCGGAGCGATGCCAGCATCTTCGCCAAAAGATCCCAATCCGGTTCCCGCGGCACAGGCCCTGTTCCCGTGTAACCCGAAAGCGTTGGAGCAACTGCCGCCGCCCCGGCGGCCTCGGCCGCCAAAGCCTCCTCGACGGTACTGACATCAGCCAAAACAGGACGCCCCAGTTCATGGTGCACCCCTTGAATCAGCTCACCCACCGGAACCGGCCGTTTGCGGTGAGTGGCATCTACCGCTACGACATCCGCGCCGGCGCGCACAACCGCACGCGCGTCATCCAACGTGGGCGTGATATATACGCCCTGCTCCCCCCGCTTCCAAAGCCCGATCAACGGAACCGACACCGACTCCCGAATCGCCGCAATATCAGTCGGGCTCTCGCAGCGGACTCCCGCCGCACCACCCGCCACCACAGCCCTGGCCATCGCCGCCATGTAGGCCGCTCCGTGCAAAGGCTCATGCGATTGAGCTTGACAAGACACCACCAGACACCCGCGCAAAGACTGAAATACGTCAGATTTTTCCCCCATCTGCCACCTCCGCTAACCGATCGCGACACCCGGTGGCAGCACCTTTTCCAGAAATCGCCCTGTGTGACTGCCGGCCACGCGACTTACATCCCGGGGTGTCCCACTCGCGACCAGTGTTCCGCCACGGTCCCCCCCTTCGGGGCCTAGATCCAACAACCAATCAGCTTGCCGGATGATGTCCAGGTTATGTTCAATGACCAGCACCGTGTTTCCGGCGTCTACCAGGCGATTTAAGACCTCCAACAACTTTTCCACATCGTAGAAACTCAAACCCGTAGAAGGCTCGTCCAGAATGTAAAGGGTTTTCCCCGTGGAACGTCGGGCCAACTGCTCTGCCAGCTTAATTCGCTGCGCCTCGCCGCCCGACAAGGTGGTGGCGGGCTGGCCCAGCTGGATGTACTCCAAGCCTACATCGAACAAAGTTTGCAATTTGTTGCGCGCCCTGGGCACGGCCTCAAAAAACGACAGCGCTTCCTCAACCGTCATCGCCAGCACGTCGGCGATATTTTTTCCCTTAAACCTAACATCCAAGGTTTCTCGGTTGTAGCGACGCCCCTTACACACATCGCAAGGGACGTATACATCGGGAAGAAAGTGCATTTCAATCACATTGACCCCTTCCCCCTTGCACGCCTCACAACGTCCGCCTTTGACATTGAAAGAAAACCGGCCCGGCGTGTATCCCCGCGCCTTGGCTTCGGTCGTCATGGAGAAAACCTCTCGCAGATGATCAAACAACCCGGTGTAAGTCGCCGGATTCGAGCGCGGAGTTCGTCCGATGGGTGCTTGGTCTATGACAATAAACTTATCGAGTTCCTCCACACCGGACACTGCCCGAACACCCTTTAATTTACTGGCTCCAGAGCTATGTCCCGCCTCCAGATACTGGTACAAAACATCATGCACCAACGTGCTTTTCCCAGAACCCGACACGCCTGTGACACACACAAAACATCCCAGCGGAATGTCCACGCTCACATCCTGTAAATTGTTTTTGCGCGCCCCCTCGATACGCAAAGTACGGCCATTACCCGCCCGCGTTTGGGCGGGAACAGGGATAGAACGGGCCCCTGACAGGTATTGCCCCGTCAGCGATTCTTTTTCCGCGCACACATCCGCCAATGTCCCTTGAGCAACCACCCTGCCGCCGTGAACCCCCGCTCGTGGACCAATATCCACGATATGGTCCGCCAGCCGAATGGTGTCCTCATCATGCTCAACCACAATCAAGGTATTGCCCAGATCCCGCAAACGAAACAGGGTGGCAAGCAAGCGTTCGTTATCGCGCTGATGCAGACCAATCGAAGGTTCATCCAAGATGTAAAGAACGCCTTGCAGGCCCGACCCTATTTGGGTGGCAAGACGAATTCGCTGAGCCTCGCCCCCTGACAACGTATTGGCAGCACGGTCCAAAGACAGGTAATCCAGACCGACATCGTTCAGAAAACCCAGGCGAGCGGTCACCTCTCTTAAGATTTGGGCGGCAATCAGCTGCTGCCGAGGTGTCAACGCCAGGTTCAAAAAAAACGGAAGCGCATCTCGAACACTCAAAGACGTAAGTTCCGCTATAGACGCTCCGGCAACCCTCACCGCCAACGCTTCCGGGCGCAGCCGGTTCCCCCCACAGGCCTCGCAAGGTGTTGAAGCCATATAGGACTCTACCTCCTGCTTAAAGCGTTCGCTCGTCGCTTCTTGGTAGCGGCGCTGCAAACTCGGGATGACACCCTCATACCGGGTGTAATAGGCATCCTGCCCCTCCTGAAACCAGCTGGGTTGCCGGATTAAAAACCGCTCATCTCCTGCTCCAAAAAGAACAATGTGTTGCACACCTTTGTCCAATTCCTCCCAAGGTGTATCCACACAGAAGCCCAACCCAGACGACACAGCCGACAAAAGCTCAAGGTAATAAGGATTAGAGGTCTTGGCCCAAGGATGAATGGCCCCTCCTCTTAAACTTTTACGCTGATCAGGGACAATTAAATGGGGATCGATCTCTTGTTTGGCCCCCAGACCGTGACAAACGGAGCACGCGCCAAACGGGCTATTAAAGGAGAATAAGCGCGGCGCGATTTCTTCCACACTGGTTCCGCAATCTGCACAGGCCAAATGTTCCGAAAAAATTCGATCCGCCTCCTCTGAGGGGGCCTCGCGGGTGCCCAGAATCTGAACAGCTACAATACCGTCTGCCTGTTGTAAGGCAGTGGCTAAAGAATCCGCGAGCCGGGTCGCCTGATCAGGGCGAATGACAATTCGATCCACGACGACCGCAATCTCGTGTTTTTTGTTCTTGTCCAAGGTCGGCACCTCGGACAAGTCATATACCGCCCCATTCACTCGAACCCGAACAAAACCAGCCTTGCGAGCCGCATCGAAAACTTTTTCGTGGGTCCCCTTCTTTCCGCGAACCAAAGGAGCCAAAACCTGAAGACGTGTTCCCTCCCCCAAAGCCAATAACTGGTCGACAATCTGCTCCACCGCCTGAGGGTTGATAACCTTTCCGCAGCGAAAGCAGTGTGGCGTGCCTACACGTGCAAACAGCAGCCTCAGGTAATCGTAAATTTCGGTCACCGTACCCACTGTTGAACGTGGGTTGTGACTGGTTGACTTTTGATCAATCGAAATAGCTGGCGACAGCCCTTCGATATAGTCGACGTCCGGCTTATCGAGTTGCCCGAGGAACTGTCGCGCGTAGGCGGAGAGGCTCTCAACGTAGCGTCTTTGCCCCTCCGCAAAAATGGTGTCAAACGCCAATGACGACTTGCCCGAGCCGGAAACGCCCGTAAAAACGACCAACTGATCCCGTGGAATCAGAAGTTCGAGATCCTTGAGATTATGTTCTCGGGCTCCCTTGACGTGTAGATAGGAGCGATCCAAAGGATTCACCGAAACCTTCCTGAAGCCAACGTGCTCACGGGCCCCATCACACGGGCATTTTGCTTGACCTGTATCACCTCGAACAACGGCGGGCCCAATAATAGCAAACCAACCAACAGGGCATTGGCCGCGCTCACCAACACGGCGGCCGCCGCGACATCCTTGGCGATTTTGGCAAGCGGATGCTTGCGATGTGTGAATAAATCCACCGCATTCTCAATGGCCGTGTTGAGCATCTCCATCGTCACCACCAACGAACTCACCACCGCAATCAAGGCCAAATGAAAAAAGGGTATCCGCAACCAAGCACCCAAAGCCATCGCCAGCACCCCCGCCGCCACGTGAATTCGCATGTTTCGCTCGGTGCGAAGGCAAAAATAGATGCCCGCGAACGCAAAACGAAAACTGGCAAGAAGATTCTCGGCCTTGAACCTCACCGCGAACCTCGCCTGCGCCGACCTGCAGAAGGGCGTTCCCGCCCCGGAAGTTCCAACCCCTCAGGCGCGATCAACGTCGGACCTTCGAAGCCCAAAACGCGTAGTAACTCAATTTGACGGGCCCACATTTTCGACTGCCGTTGCGGGGTGTCGTGGTCCTCACCAAGCAAGTGCAGCAACCCATGCACGGACAACAAGGCCAACTCAGCATCCAGGTCATGCCCTCGGGCGCGGGCCTGCTCATTCGCCACATCGACCGCCACAACAACATCGCCCAGAAGGCGTGGCGCCTCCTCACCCGCCTCACCCGGCACATCCTCCAAGGCAAATGCCAAAACGTCGGTGGGCTTGTCGACACCCCGATATTCACGGTTAAGATCGTGAATCGCCGCCTCATCCACCCACGTGACGCCCCATTCGTCCAATGGCCCCAGGTTGCACGCAGCGTGCAAATCTTCAAGACGTTTCAACCAGACCTTTTCATCCAGCGACTGGGATTGTTCGTTATTTAGATAGACCGGCAACCTTGCGTCCCTTCGCATCCAATTCTGGGCCACCACCGCCCCTCAACTCCCGAAACACCTGATCAGGATATTCAATCCGCTGATGGAACAGGCCGGACAAGATACGGATAAATGCCCCGGCAATTTTCTCTATTTCTTTCAAAGTGAGCGGCGCCTCCGAAAGCTCTCCATCGGATAAACGCGTATCCACAATTTTCCTGACCATTCCCTCAATTTGTTCCGGCGTCGGGTTTTTCAAAGAGCGACACGCAGCTTCCACCCCGTCAGCCAGCATCACAATTCCAGTCTCGCGTGTTCGCGGGCGAGGACCGGGGTAACGGAAATGGTCCTCTTGTACCTGCCGATGCCCCTCCGCCTGGACCGCCTGATGGTAGAAAAAGGAGACCAAGCTGGTTCCGTGGTGAGTAGAAATAAAATCCTGAATAATGGCGGGCAGTTTGTGTTCACGCGCCATTTCGAGACCTTCCTTCACGTGCGCTGTAATCACAAGGGCCGAGAGTCGTGGGGAGATTCTGTCGTGCTGATTCGCCATCCCGAGTTGGTTTTCCACAAAAAAGTAGGGGCGCTTGGTCTTTCCAATGTCGTGATAGTACGCGCCCACCCTCACAAGCAATGCGTCCGCTCCAATCGCTTCGGCGGCAGCCTCGGCCAGGTTTCCAACCAAAATCGAATGATGGTAAGTCCCCGGCGCTTTCATCTGAAGTTCGCGCAGCAGCGGTTGACTCGGATTGGCAAGCTCCAACAACTTAAAGGTTGTGGTAATGCCGAACAGGTCTTCAACCAAAGGCAAGAAACCAACGACCAGAATGGCGGACGCCAACCCGGATCCCGCAGCCGCAACCGCATGAAGGCCCCACACCGTCCATGAAAGGCCCTCCAGGCTGAACAGCGCTGTCACCGTCCACGCCGACACCAAGGCAGCGATTAACCCCGCGCGAAAAACGTCGTATCGTTGCTGCACGCGGCTCACGGCGTACACTGCCACAATGACACTCAGCAGTGTCGCCAGCGTCGAATTGGCATCGTGACCCGGCAGCTGCGCCGAAAAAAGTCCCAACGGCAAAGATGCGATCAATGCGACCCGCCCATTGGCAAAAACGGTGAGAAGCATCCCACACGCCACCAAGGGAGACGCATAAGGATTCAGCTTCAATGCGCTCAGTGCCCAAGCAAAAGCCAGGGTCCCGACCACTACAAGGCTAATCAGGTACAAATGGCGGATCGAGTTCACAGTGGTTGGTTCAAACTGGCGCAAGTAGGCGACCACCAGCGCCAAGGCGGTGCCCAACACCATGAGCAAGCCGCCAATGGGCAACCACGTGCCTTGAGTCGCCGCCTCAAAAAATCGCGGTTGCGCCATCAACAGCACCAAGAACGTGAGTCCACCCGCAAACAAGACATTCAGGGCCTGGTGAGTCACGGGCTGCAACGCCATGGACTGAAGCCACGGCGGAACCAGGCGACGCGCCAGGCGCAAAATATTATCGGTCATGAGGGATGTCGCGCCTCCCAAGCAGCATAGGCCTGCACAATTCTTCTCACAAGATCGTGGCGCACCACGTCTTGATCGTCAAATCGAACAAATGCAACGTCATGGACCCCGGCCAACAGACTCTGAATGTCGTGTAAAGCCGAACGCTTCCCACGAGGCAAATCAATCTGGGTTTGATCCCCCGTCACCACCACACGTGAACCGGCCCCCATACGAGTCAAAAACATCTTCATTTGCTCACCGGTGGTATTCTGCGCCTCGTCTAAAATTATGAAGGCATCTGTGAGCGTGCGTCCCCGCATGTAGGCCAAAGGGGCCACTTCGATCATACCCCTCTCCAAATGCCGAGAAACCCGTTCAGCATCCATCAGTTCATACAATGCGTCGTAAAGGGGACGGAAGTAAGGGTCAACCTTGGCCTGGAAATCACCGGGCAAGAACCCCAAACTCTCACCCGCCTCAACCGCAGGCCGCGTCAGGATAATCCTGGATACGCGTTTTTCACTCAACGCGCGCACCGCCAAGGCCACCGCAAGAAAAGTCTTGCCCGTGCCGGCAGGTCCCAACCCAAAGGTCAGCGTGTGCTGTTCAATGGCACGCACATACACCAATTGATTCGCTGAACGGGTCTTTACCGGCTTCCCCCGATAAGTGCGAGCGACAACATCGTCCAATACGTCCGTGAGTGTGCCCGCCGGTTGCCCTTGCGCCAAATAGAAATATCCCCGCAATTCATCGGAGGTCAAAACCTCCCTGTCGCGCGCGCGCGGCAAAAGCGTCGTCATCACCTGCTCGACCATTCGCACCGCTTCCGGTTCGCCCTTGACCGTCAAATGCTCGCTCCCAAGGAAGGTCGTGACCGGAAGAATCGACTCGAGAAAGGCGAGGTTCTCCTCTCTCAGGCCGCACAACCACTGTGCGATGTGCGGAGTTGGCAAAGCGATGACAATCTCAGCTTCTTGATTTGAAGACAAACAACCCTCTGGGCACAACACCCCATAAAAAAAGAACGACAGAGCCAATGGCCCCGCCGTTCGAATGATTGGAACTTCTGGTTCCGACTCTGAGCCTTTTGCTTAGCTATGACGCTTGCGCGCTGCTTCAGACTTTTTCTTGCGGCGAACGCTGGGCTTCTCGTAACGTTCACGGCGCTTGATCTCAGACAAGATTCCAGCTTTCTGGATCTTCTTCTTGAATCGCTTCAACGCACTTTCGATGGGCTCGTTTTCGCCTACGCGGACTTCTGCCAAATGAATTCACCCCCCCTGCAGCGTATTTTGCCGTCTCTGTTTCACGCTCAAATGGGACACGCTGCGGGACCTGACTGTAAAAAACTAAAGACGGATCAAGTTTTAGTATAGCCCCGAATAAACCAGAGGGCAAACCCCCCGCGCCCTTACATCTAAATTAACCAAGAATTAACTATATATTCACCTTAAGGACGCAGACTGCCCGCCGAGTTCACCGATAACGTCAATAAGCCTTCAGCCAAGTGAGGATTACACCCCATGACCAGTATCGGCCCCACACGAAACATTCCATTAAGAGCCGTCTTGCCCCAGCCGGCAGCACCCTCTGTAGCGACCACCAGCGCGGCCCCCCCCGCGACGGCGCAGATGGGGGCGGTATCCTACAACTGGAATTTGGCCAACCCAAGGGACCATATTTTCGACCATCCCTATGATGGATGGGCCCTGAACCGGGGCCTGATGAAACTCGGGGGTGTAGGCTTCTGGAGCCGTTACACGTTGACTCGCAACCTCGCTTCGATGATCACAAAAATTCCGACCCAACGCTTGCGCACCTATGCGGTCCGCGAAAAATTTATGACGGTCCCGGGGATGAAACCTGACTACGCCCGTGTCCTGCAACTGGCGTACTTCGATCAAACCAACGGTCAAATGCCCCTGCACCGACAAGGACCGCTCACCTGGCTTGCCCAATACGGCGCCCCAGGAGACCTCAATGACTGGATCCTCAGGGGACCATTTCTCGTCACCCTGCACACAGCCTCCGTTCAATACGCGATGAACACCTACCACGCCCCCCTGGTTCCAAACGCGCGCGAAATAATGATGTTTGGGCAGCACGCAATGATGATCGCTCCACCCCCGTTCAACCCCGCTCCGGGCCAGCCTATTGGGCCCGGACAGCCGGGTACCTATCCAGGCTACGGTGGATACCCCGCACCCGGTGGCGACCCCATCTCACAGATTGGCAACCTGATTGACCAAATCGGACGCATGTTCCGCTAATGGTCTCCGCGTGATAATCTGGGGCGAGTCACCGGTTCGCCCGCTATGCCTCTCGTAATTCCTCGACTTTTTCTCTCGATGCTCGCCGTGATGGCTGTGCAGGAGGTTCCGCGAAACCTGCCCGCCATCGCCTCCGAGATGACATCGCCAGACCCAGAGACGGAAGTTCACATCGTCTACACAGGCGGTACGAGGGGAGCCTCATTCGCCCGTGTGGACTTTTCGGAACTCGCACCCGCCTTTCGCGACATTGAAAATCCGGACATCAAACCCGGTGATATCACGAGTGACAACGTTTTTCGCTCAGGCTCTTGGTTCATCTATACGGACCAAGGCCCGCTGACGCTGGAAGACTTTTCCGATTTTTTCCAACAGGGTCCACTCCAGACGACTGGGCCAGAGCCCATTTCCATCTTGAGCACTGACTATGCGCACGTCATCGAAATGAAAACGCCTACAAACCAATCAAACTGGGCACTTGACTGGCTGGGCGAGAGTTTAGCCAAGCTTGGTGGGTACGAAGATGCCCGCAGGTTAAACGGATGGCACTACCGGTTGAGCAATGGGGCCGGCACCCAGTTATATATGATCGATCTGCGGTCCTCGGAAGGTCCGGAATTCCCGCGTGGAACACCACACCCCGATTTGAAACGTCCCGACCAATGGGAAATGATCCCCAGCGCCGCACTCAAAGTGCAGAGTCTGACCGCCCCAGCGGAGACGCGCCAATTGCTAGTTGTTGGGCGTCCTCTCGGAGACGGCCTGCGTCGCTTGGCCCTGCAAAAACAATTGCGCGAGCAACACCCCAAACAAACACTAAACCTCGACTTGGGTAATGCACTTGAAATGGGTGTCTCAGAATCAGTGCGAGAAAGAAGGGCATTCAGCTTAAAACAAATCGCCGATCTGCACCTTGACGCCCTGATTCCGGGAGAGGCCGAGCTCTCTTTGCCCAGAGCCGACTTCGAGCGGCTCGCCGAATCGACCCCCATCCTCGCGATGAATCTAGTCCCCCTCAATCGCTGGCGAAATCGCCCCGCGGGGTTACTCTTAAAGCGAATCAACGGCATCCAGGTGGCTGTTATTGGGATCGTAGACGACCGCCACTTCGCTCTATCGGGCCTCGGAGGATCTCAAGACCTGTGGCACATTGAAGACCCCACTGAAACGACCCGGAAGGCAATTCGCGACCTTGCGGCACTGCCCGATGAACAGAAACCTGCGTATGTCGTTCTGGCGACGAACGTCAGCGACGAGCGACTCCAAACGCTGAGGCACTTGAACGGAATCACCGTCGTCCTGGCCGATTTATTCGGCACTCCGGGGGAAATCCTCGCAGAGACAGCCAGTGTCAGCGGAACATCAAGAGCACGCTCCCGCGCAAGTTTGATGCTGGCTCGTTCGAGTCCTGCCCGCGTCGGCCGTCTGAGTGCTCGCTACACGATCCTCCCAGAGGCTTCTCCCCGCCTGAACCGTTTAGAAAACGAGGCGCGCCTCGTCACCGACGAACTGTTCTGTGATCCATCGGCCCGCGATACGTTAAATCGGATCAAGGCCCGCCATCAAAAAATTGGCCGGGAACTCCTTCTGCCCGACATCCGTGAACTCCATCTGAGCCGCCCCGGCCCCCAAGCCGATTCGCCACCCCGAGACGTTCATTTCATTGATGGCGCGTTGTGGCAACAATTCCTGACCCACGTACTGTGGAAAACAACCCACTCCGAAGCAGTCTTCCTTCGCCCCATTTCTCCTGCAACACGCGCGATTGGAGCCATAAAACGCTCCACAATAGAGGGTTGGTTGGAAGTCGGCGACCGCCTCGTCGACCTCACCGTCAGTGGAAAAACCCTCAAACAGCTCGCGGCCCTAGAGCAACCCCAACTTTCTTGGGCTGGATTCGACCCAAAGACTGGTGCTGTTCTTGGCACGGGCGTCAACGATGATGAAATCTACCGGGTCACCACCACAGATACGACGACCCACCTACCCTCGGTTCAGGCAGTGTTATCCGGCGCCATGATGCGGGATCGTTGGCAGGGAGAAGCCGCCACCGCCATGCGTCCGTCCGCAAGTGGCAAAACCGTTCCCCTGCGGGAACACCTGGTGAATTGTCTCTTGGCACTCAAGGGAAACCATCACGGCACCTTTTCCAAGGCATATGTTGAAAGCCTCCGTCCTTGGTTCCAACCCAGCGTGTGGGATACGCCTGCCCGGTGGTCTCTGCGATTAGAAGATGGAGAGTTATCCTCTCAATCGCTGCAAAGTGGAACCGATCCAGCCTTTTCGCAGGTTAGAAACACTCGTGTCACCGCCCCTTCCAGCCAAACGCTGGGAGGCCGTGGTCGGCTGGCTATCCTTTTTGAGTCTCCTTACTGGGCGCTGGAAAATCAACTTCGGAGCGTTTACCGCCGACAAACCCTCGTCCGAGACGGTCAAAACGTAAGCCAAGAAACCGATGATGAGGTGAGCGTGCGCAGCGAAATTCGTCTCAAGCGCCTCGGAATTCCGTTTCCTGGTGCCCCTCTGATCCCTTTCGGGAGCTATGCCTACACGACAGAGTTCGTACCAGACACCTTCGACAGCTTGACGAAACCCCGCCGCTCAGAACTCTCTGCGATCACCGGCTTAATGACGGCTCCCGGAGGAATATTTCGCGAATGGCGTTTTGGAACAGCGTTGCGAAACGATCTCGCGAACCCGGGATTGCTTGAACCCGGTCTTTATCTCTCTGGGGGTTTTGAGCGCAATCTGGCACCCGTCTCACAAGCAAAAATCCGCACGGGGCTAGAAATCTACCAGTACCTCCCGACAGAGTTCGACACCCCGGACAGGCTGGGGCTGCTTGGTACCCTGACCAGCGGTCTCTCGATTCCTCTGTGGGAACGTTTCACGTTGAATGTAAGCGCAGATTGGTTCGTATTCAGCGGGAAAGTTCCGGCCACTCAGCAATTCAGGTCCAGCCTCGAATTTCGCGCAGGCTTAGGGTATTCTCTGGCGTGGAAACCCCTCCACGGCGTATGGTTCTAGTGTATGGTGCGCTCCGGCCACCCTTGATGAGGAAGATCCGATGAAATTCCTTTCCCGCCTTTTGTTTTGTGTTCTTTTTTTGACGCCCCCTGCTCTGTCGGGGTGCGCGATGTATCAAGCCTACGCGCAGCGAAGCGCCATTCGCGACGCAAAATTCTCTATCCGCAACGTGCAGTTTTTAGGTTTGGACCTCGTGGGGGCAAACCTACTTCTCACGCTTCAAGTGGAGAATCCAACTTCCTCGGCCATTGAAATGGATCGGCTACAGTATGGTTTGTGGGTGAATGGCACGCGCGCTTTTCAGGGCGAAGTCAGTCAGAAGCTTATGGTACCCAGCCATCAAGCGCGCCCCTTGCCCATCCACATCAGCCTCGTCTACGCAGACCTGGGAACACAGCTCCGACAATTGTTGATTGAACAGCGTGTGAAGTCCTGGAGAGTCGACGGAACCGCTTTTTTCGACACGCCGTTCGGTAGTTTGGAATATCCCGTTCGCATCGAACGCAGCGAGGCACCCTGATGGGCGGTTTCGCAGCCAGTCGTTTCAAGATCGTCGCCTTGCTCGCGTGCGCCTTCTTGTTCTCGCTGGGATGCCGGGAGCCCCTGCAGTTTGACCGCGTTAATCTCGCCGATGCGGAACGGGGCGCCCGATTATTTCGCGGAAATTGCGCCAAATCGTGCCATCCTGCGCATGCGTGTGAACAGCCACAGCTTACTTCATACGAAGAATTGGCGTATACCGTCCGGGATTATTACGAAGGCGCGATGGGAGGAGAAGACAACTACTCCCAACAAGATATCTTCGACATTACGCGCTACCTTAACGACAAATATTATAAGTTTCAGCACCGAACCGAGCCGTAGAGGCGTTGAGTCATTGTTGCGTTTGTACGCTAAAGTTTTGTGAAGGCAGGCAACCGTCTCTCTGAAAGGGTATAAGGGGTGAGCGTCCTTTCTGGAGATCCGCCCCTTGAACATCACTCTCGCCCACGAACACAGATGGGACCTATCACCTTACGAAGCGCAACAGGTTCAAAAAAGCCTCCAGGCGCGCGTGTTGGAGGAATCAAGCGACGAGCCAATTGCCACAGTCGCCGGTATAGAAATCGCGCATTCGCGCTTTCAAGACACCCTGGTCGCCGCCGTCAGCCTGCTGCGTTTCCCAGACATGAATGTCATCGAAGAGGCCACGGTCGAGTATCGCTCTACTTTCCCGTATATCCCTGGCTTGCTCTCTTTCAGAGAGGTGCCTGCGGTGGTTGCGGCCCTCGAACGTCTCTCAGAACTTCCCGACCTGCTGCTCGTTGATGGCCCTGGCATTGCTCATCCGCACAAACTTGGGGTGGCTTCCCACCTCGGCGTACTTTTGGATCGCCCGACCATCGGCTGCTCTCGAAGTGTGTTGGTGGGCTCCTACGTGGAACCCGAGGTTACGGCGGGATCACAATCGGCACTGGTGTGGCAGGGAGAAATTATTGGCACGGTGTACCGTTCGAAAAACCGTGTCGCCCCCCTCTTCATCTCCGTCGGCCACCGGACGACCCGCATTCGTGCGCAGGAACTGGTGGCTGCCTGTTGTCAGGGATACCGCTTGCCAGAACCTACTCGACACGCCCACGTGGCGTTGAATCACGCCCGCAGCGACCTGAAAACAGCGGGCGCTGCGGCTGAGGGGATCGTTTAGCCTTTACCCCGGAAACTCTGCCAGCAGAGGGTTTCATGGTACGATCTGACGGATCAAATTTAGTCTTGCGCGGAGTGTTCCATGGCCGGCCAGCCTCATTTCCTCTTTCCCACCCCGATCCGCCTTGGCGTCGGAATCGCCCTAGGCAGTGCGCTGTTTTTCGGGTGCGGTGGCTCTCCTACGGGCGTGCCCGGCCAGGGCGCCGCCAACCTGCCCCCGCAAACAAACCCTGGCGTGGCCGATAAAAACAAAGATCAAACGGGTGTCAACGGTGAAGTTCCGCGCCGCGACCTCAAAGGGACCGTGGTTGACGCGTTAACAGGGGAACCTGTCGACAATGCCATCGTAGTCATTGAAGGCGTTCAGACCACTACGCTCTCCACACCGATACCCCCAGCTCCATCACCCGGAGAGGGCGAAATGGAGGCCTCCCCCCCTGCCGGAGGGGGAGGAGGTCCTGGAAGAAAGCAGTTTCGCCTCGCCCAGGTCGATAATCCTATCGTTGAGGATGGTGGGGCCAGCGCGCCCACCGGCCTCTCGCCCGCCCCAGGCTCCGTCGAACCCTCCACCCCAGCCACTTCAACTCAAGGCGTGGTAAGTGACGCGACCCAGCCTGCCTCGGGCGCCGCGTTGCCTGCAACCGCGACAGAAACGGTCAAAATGACTCCAGCGGCTGCCCCATCGGCGTCGGCGGCTCCCGTGACAGCCGCTGCGCAAACCCCGGGCGCCTCTGCGCCGATTCCAACGGGCACGCCTTACCCGGTGACGACATACCAGGTGGACTCCCAGGGAAAATTTGAACTCAAGGAAATTCCCGAAGGGAGCTACAACCTCACCTTTTGGGCGCCCGGTTATCAAGCGGTTTCGTTCATCGGTTCGTTGCCCAAAGACATTGACGTGCCGTTGCGCCCGCTGGAGCCTGATGTAAAGAAACTTCACGAGGTGAAAGGGGTGGTTCGGCTTGCCAACAACCAACCCGCCGGCGACGTGGATGTAGAAATTTCGTCCCTTACGGGACGTCTGGCTGGGCAACGGGAGAGTACGGACCAGAGCGGCAATTTCAAGATGAAAGGAATTCCATCTGGGAACTACAGTCTTGCAGCGTGGACCAACGATTCCGATGGCGAACTGGCGAGTTTTGCGATGGTTAAAGAGGTGCCGGTGGCAGTGGGGCGGGAACGCCGCAGCGTGTCACCCACCCTGGTGCTGCGTGCCGTCACGAACCCTGTGCTGTTTGCAGGAACCGTCGAGGGGTCAGCGAGAGAGAGTGAAGTAAAGGCGGCCCTGGCGGCCAAAAAACCAGTGCCTGGTGTCCGCCCGCAGCGGGTTCTTGCCGCCCTACAAGTGGGCGACGGCGAAATACCTATTATGAGCGTACCGATTGGAAAAGACGGCTACTTCAGGTTGCGCTTACCGCCTGTTCCAGATGGGGTGACCTATCACCTCACGGCCACCGGCCAAAGCGAGACCGGCCAACTCGCGTACAAGCACCTTTACGATCTCGAAGCAGCTGACCCCAAACTTACAATCAAACTGCCGGATGCCCCTTCGGGGGTGACGGTGGCTGAGCGCGGCAAGCACCCCCGCTTTTCTTGGGAGGCCCTTAACTCACAAGTGACCGCCTATCGCCTGTCCGTCGACAAAGTGGGCCCCGACGGCGATACGCTGTGGGAGGCGTGGACGGGAAATACCGGCGCCAACTTACCGAATGTGAAAGAACTGTCTTTCTTACGGGAAGGCGAGAGCTATCGCTATTCGCTGTCGGCGGTCAAACTCTTGGATGATAAAAAATTCGAGCTCTCGCAGGTCGTCGACCGACCGTGGGAGGCATCCGGCGTCACGAAACCAGCCACTTTTGAAGTCCTCAAGGCACAGGAAAGCGAGCGGCAATTGAAGACCACCCGCACGCCCGCACCCCCCAAAAAACCGATTCCTACCCCGCTCAGACCCCTCAAGTCGAAACGGCCCACGCCCGCCTCCGCTGCACCAGGGGTCACCAAGCCTCGGGTGGAGGGAAGTGCCACACCCACCCCGATGGCAACCCCTCAACCCCGGTCGCCCAAACCTTCACCCAAAAATCCGCGGATAAAGACGATGGAAGACATCGAGCTATAACTTTGTTGTTACCGCAGCCTGCACCCACGCGGCCTCGCGTCCGCGGCCTTGCTCGCTATGTTCTGGCTGCCGGCGCCTTGGCACTATTCGCCTGCGAGGTTCCGTTTAACACGCTTGAACAAATCGTGGTGGCCCCCTACGTCTCATTCGAGCAGACCACCGCGCCTGCGACTCAGGGGTCAACACCGTCGGATTCAGACTGCCTCCGAACACCAGCCACTTTGTTTCCCGTCCCTGCCGAAACCCATAAACTCAAAATTTCTGATGTCAAATTCCGGTGGTCTGTGCGTAACAAGGGCCCCCTGACGGTCTCTGTGATTCTGTTCGTAGCCGCGGGTGGCCAAGACCCCTACACAGCAGGTGCCAAAGGGATTCATACCCCTATCTTGTCCCTCGGACGCCGCGGCGGTCAGGCCACGTACGCCACGCCTGTCACCCAAGAAATGTTGGCAGCGCAGGAGTGGGCCATGGGGGTTCAGATGAGTACGACCCCACTGAATCAGACAACTAATTGGCGTGTCGACGATTATATCGAAGTTCGGTATCAGGTCTTAGGCCAGGCAAAGATACCCTGATATATCGATACTTTCGAGCAGATACCGATAACCGACACCGCCCAAAAAACACAAAAAAAGCCCGGAAGGTGCGTCTTCCTTCCGGGCAGAATCCGTGCCAAAAACAACACGTAACCCACCGCGTGGGGTCGTGGTTTAAACAGTCATCACCAGGCGAGCAGCGGCCTCTTTCAGCGTCACTGCACGATCCGTTTTCTCCCAAGGCACGTCCACATCAGTGCGGCCAAAGTGCCCATAGGCCGCCACCTGTTTGTAAATAGGACGCCTGAGATCGAGCATCCGAATGATGCCCGCCGGGCGCAAATCGAAATGCTCCGAAACCAGCCGTTCAATGGCCTCGTCAGGGATCGCGCCCGTTCCATAGGTATCTACAAAGATCGAAGTAGGCCGCGCCACGCCGATCGCGTAGGAAAGTTGTATCTCAACCTGTCGAGCCAAGCCAGCCGCGACGATATTTTTTGCGACGTAGCGCGCTGCATAGGCCGCCGAGCGATCGACCTTGGTGGGGTCCTTGCCGCTGAAGGCACCGCCGCCGTGACGGGCGTAACCTCCGTAGGTATCCACGATGATCTTGCGGCCCGTCAGGCCTGCATCCCCCTGCGGGCCCCCAACGACGAACCGACCGGAAGGGTTAATCAAGACCCGCGTATCGGACTTGAGCAGTTCTTTGGGCAGCACAGGGTCTATAACGTGTGTCGTCAAGTCCTGCTCTATCTTTGCGGCTTCCACCTCAGGCGCATGCTGGGTCGAAATAACCACCGTATCGATCCTAACAGGCTTCCCGCCCTCATACTCAACCGTCACTTGGCTCTTTCCATCCGGGCGCAGGTAATTCAAGCCCAACTCTTTCCGAGCCAACGAAAGTCGTTTGGTCAATTGGTGCGCCAACACGATAGGCAGGGGCATCAACTCCGGGGTTTCATCACAAGCAAAACCAAACATCAAGCCTTGATCCCCAGCGCCGATTTCATCGATCCGTTTCTCGATCTCGGCTTCAGACAAACCTGAGGTGCGCAGTTCAAAACTGCGATCGACCGCCGCCGCGATGTCCGGGGACTGTTCATCAATGGCCGTCAAGACCGCACAGGTCTCCGCGTCAAACCCAAATTTGGCGCGTGTGTAACCGATGCCTCGCACGGTCTCGCGAACCAGTTTCGGAATATCCACGTAGCATTGAGTGGTGATTTCACCCGCCACCAATACCAAGCCCGTGGTCACGCTCGTCTCGCAGGCCACGCGAGCCATCGGGTCTGCCGCAAGAATGGCATCAAGAATGGCATCTGAAATTTGGTCGCAAATTTTATCGGGGTGGCCCTCAGTCACCGATTCAGACGTAAACAGATGACGGCGGTTCAACATAGACACCTAATCAATCCTCCCAAGGCGTACCAACGGACGCAGAAGGCTCAAGTTAACATAAAAGATTGCTGCGCGTCAAAAAACAACACGCAGCGTACTAATTTTGACCCGCAAAATTACGCGAAGTGATGCTTTGAAACTTGGTGAGATTCTTCTCGAAATAAAGCTCCACGTGTCCCACGGGGCCATTACGGTGTTTCGCAATGATGACCTCGGCAGTCGACTTTTTGTCGGTGTCGGGGTTGTAATACTCGTCCCGATAAATAAACATCACAATGTCCGCATCCTGTTCGATGCTGCCACTTTCTCGCAGGTCAGAGAGCATCGGGCGCTTGTTCGGGCGACTCTCGACCGCACGACTCAGTTGTGACAAAGCAATCACCGGCACACGAAGCTCCCGTGCCAGTTGTTTCAGACCCCGCGATATCGCCCCCATCGCTGCGGCACGATTGTCATCCTTGGTGGATTTGATGCCCGATGACATCAGTTGAAGGTAGTCCACCATAATGAGGCCCAATTCTCCAGTTTCGGCCATCACACGACGCGCCTTAGAGCGCAGTTCCGCCACCGTCAAGGCAGCCGTGTCGTCGATGTAAATGGGCGTTTCAGACAACAATCCGATCGCCTGGACCAACTTTCCCCAGTCCTGTTCAGCCAGGTACCCTGTGCGCAACCGATGCGAATCGATGCCCGCTTCAGCACACAAAAGCCGTTGCACCAATTGCTCCTTCGACATTTCGAGAGAATAAACCAAGACGGCCTTGCGGGTCTCCACAGCCACGTTTCGACAGAAGTTGAGCGCCAAGCTGGTCTTTCCCATCGCGGGGCGTGCGGCCAAAATCAGCAAATCACTGCTTTGAAAGCCATTGAGCATATTGTCGAGGTCGTAAAAACCGGTGGTATTTCCCAACAGGCGATCCTTGTCGGCATACCGTGCTTCGATGGTTTCGAAGGTCTCATTGATCACGTCCTTAATGGGAGTCATCGCGCCCGATTGCCTGCGCTGTCCCACCTCCAAAACCGTTCTTTCCGCCGTATCGAGAATCGCTTCGACGTCTTCTTCCTCAGCAAATGCAGCGGCCACAATCTCCGTGCCAACGCGTATCAAATTACGCAAAACCGCTTTATCAGCAACAATCTTGGCGTAATATTCCGCGTGCGCGGTGGTTGGGATCGAGGCCAATAAATCGGCGAGATACCCGATTCCTCCCACCTCTTCGAGCCGAGGACCCAACTCTCCCTGCAAGGTAATCAGGTCGACAGGCTCGCCGCGTTCATACAGGGTTCTCATCGCGTCGAAAATCACCCCGTGCGATGCCCGATAAAATCCGGGACCCTCGAGCGTCTGACTCACGCGTGCGATCGCCTCGCGATCCATCATCATCGCGGCAAGTACGGCCTGCTCTGCCTCCATATTTTGAGGAGGGATGCGTTCAATAACTTCTTTCATGCCACCCGCCAACCCAGAACTTTCTGGGGTGCTTCCCGTCAGGCTCCGTTAGTGAGCCTCACGCACATCGATTTTGACTTTGGCACTGACTGCAGGATGCAACTTCACGACGAATTCGTGCAAGCCAATGGTCTTAATCGGGTCTGCGTCAATCTTCCGCTTATCGACCTCTTGACCTAACTGGCCGGCGATGGCCTGTGCAATTTCCTTGTGCGTAATGGTGCCGAAAAGCTTGCCGTTTTCTCCCACTTTGTGAGAAACGACCAGTTTGGCTGATTCTAAGACCTTTGCAAGTTCCTGCGCTTGCGCCTTTAGGCGTTCCTCACGACGGGCATCTGCCTTTTTCTTTTCATCGAGTTGCTTCAATGCCGCCGGCGTTGCCTCAGTTGCCAGCTGACGAGGGAAAAGAAAATTGCGAGCATATCCCTCAGAGACATCCACCAGCGCACCCGTTTTTCCGAGATCTTTGACGTCTTTGCTTAAAATAACTTTCATGGCGATGCCCTCCGTGTGCGGATGCACAAATTTAGAACCGGATTATAACACGCGGCAACGTCTCCACCCCGCGGGCTGTCGACGCAATCCATCCGTAGCGGGTTACAGGCATTGAGCCCGAAGAGGGCGGCTTCGCACTGTGGCAGAAATCGGGTACCCTGGGACCACCGTGTTTCAAATTCAAAAGAGGGATTCATGCTCGGTTTGATGACTTTTCTGATGTTTTTCACGACGCTGTTTCAGGCGTGGCAAGCCCACAAACAATGGCAAGCCTACCAGAGGGGCGAAGTGACGCGCGGCAGGGCTGTCAATCAAATCACAAACGTGGTCCTGATGGCAGCTGGCACAGTCGGTCTATTTCTGGTGGGACGACTGATCGGCTAAGGCCCTTTAAAACGAGAAACTCAAGCCGCCATCTGGCTGGACCATGCGAATTTCCAGCCGTTTATCGGTAAAGAAGAACATCTCGGCCGTCCAGAAATTGCTGGTGCTGGCCTGACCGCGAATTCGATACACCTCGGCGGCCCGTTTTTCCCCTTGTTCCCCCTGAAATCTTCCGTCGTTGTTCACATCGTCCCACGCCAACATCACGTAGGTCCCTTCCGCGGTATCGGGTCCGGGCGTAATTTGCAAAGAGAATCGGTTGTCACGGGGCGTCACGGTCTGATCGAATTCCACAGTCTTGGGCTCCGTGAGATTAAAGTCCAATTGACCGCGCGGTGCCCCCTCATTGGGTAGCTCGGTCCAAGCCAGATATCCAACCTTAATCGCGGCAGGAGGATTCGACACAGTGCCCGCGGTCGCCAAGGGGCGTAAAAACCGCTGTGCCATCACTCCCATGGCGATGGCCCCTGCATTACACGCAGTAAGAGGCAGCAACAAAGCGAAGGCAATGGTCGGCTTTACGAATTTCAAAGCGAGGACCCTCTCCAGGTCATAAAAAAACGCGCCCCGCTTCACCCTACCATAACTGCCGCGCAGTGTGTGTGACGGTTGCCAGCAAAAGCCCGTCGGATTCATTCCGACGGGTGGTGCACTTCGTTGGATTGCAGTTAGAAATTACTGATGGGTTGTCCACCCGGGATCACCGTTCCCCCGGGGCCGTAGGTCACGGTGTTCTGGCTCATCCCTGTCCCTCCAAACCCCCCTCCTGTGCTGTTGTTTACACCCCGCCAGTCAAACGTACGGTGCATGATGATCCCATTCTCGCCCACCACAAAACCTTCCCCCTGTGGCAAGAGGTCAATCGCGTAAAAGGCGCCGTTCACATTCCCGGAGAAGAAACTCGTATCGGGCTTCAGAATCCCATTGAAATTCGCCAGCAAATTACCGAACACGGACTGAGGATTTCTCTCTAGGGTCCAATCACGCTGACGAACCTGCCCCAGCGCCCAGCCCTCTGTTCCTGAAATCATCTCGATGTCGTAGAGCGGAACTTGGTCCAGTCCGTCGACGGACGCATCATACTGGCCCGGCACCCAGCCGTCGCGTTGGGGATCAAATTGCAAGAAAATGCCACGTGGACGAATCAGCAGGTTGTCACGAACTCCGACCGCATAGCCCTGGGTTTCACTGATCATTTTGATGGCAGTGAGTTCTTGGGAGTCAGTCAAGGAAATGGTGCCCCGATTGTCCCACACATTCTTTTTCTCCCAACTCCCATTTTGGAACTTGAGAATCAAAGGCGTCCGGGCCAAGCCAGCGGACTTGCCGACAGCCCAACCACTGCGGGCAGAGGTCATGTGGATGTCATTTAACCTGCCCTTGGCGGGAGACTGAGCCTGCTTCCACGAAGCCCCATCCCAGTGAAGGATCAGCGCATTCCCGTCGGTTTCTTCGCCCACGGCCCACGCATCGCGTTCGTTGACGACGTGAATCGCGTGCAACGCACCCGACTTCGCAGGCAGATTGACGGGGGTCCACATGCTCCCATTCCAGCGAGAAACGAACGGAACGCTGCCACCGGCCCGTGATCCTACCGCCCAGCCGATCGTATTGTTCGCAAACGCCAAACCACGAACCGAGGCATCCCCCTGGCGAAAAGTCGGTTCTGGCCTCCACGCGCCGTTGAGGTAATGTAAGAGGGTCCCGCTGTCACCGCCCGCCCACGCTTCAAAGCGGCTCACCATTTTGACCGTCCGCAGGTTCACACCCGTGGGCGAAAGCACCTGCTGCCAAGCGTAACGGGCCGGTTCCACCTGCACCGTGGCCTCCGCAGTAAGGTCCCCCAAGCGCGCGACGACCTTCATCGTCCCAGGAGCGATGGGCATCAAAACACCCTGGCGATCAATTTGCGCCAATTCCACGTTTGAGACGTTCCAAGTGACCAGACGCGGGTCGTTGTAGACCTTCGAATCGGACCCTTGAATCGCGACAGCAAAGCGCAGGCTTTGGCCGACACGGGCTCCTGTCTGGCCGGGATTCAATTGTAGGCCCCGGGCCGTGACGCCAGCGGGCAAGGCAGGGACGACTTCTTGTCGTACCAGGCGGGGTGTACTGACGTACTCGCTGGTGTAGGGCTGCATCGCCAGCGGCTGATAAAACGGTGAGACTCCGCATCCAGTCAGCATCCAGACGGTAGAAACAGTCACTGAGGCGGAGAAAAAACGCTTTGACGTCATCATTCATTCCTCGGGAAACCCGTTAAAAAGCTGTGCATAGCACCCCGCTATTATCCGCCATTCCACCTTCAAACTGACGTTAAGCTTACAGAAAAATATCTTTATGCCGCCGCCCCAAGGGGAGTGATGCACATCACAACAGCGAGGTCATTATGGCACGGCGAAGTTCCATAAAATGTTTGTATCAGATGCATACCCGGAGACATGGTAGGGTATACTGTTAATATTCTCGAACACGTGCAAACGTGCTCTCAAAAATGACGGGCCGAGCAACGCTGAACTATAGACAGCGCCTGTGTCGGGTGCCTAGAGGATGGAACCTCAAAGGGTCGTCAGTGCATTCTGGTCAGCCAGGCCGTGAATGCGAAGGAAATGCCGAAAGGAAGGATTCCTATGGATCTGGCCAGCTCTACTTCGGTCAATCGGATCAATCTTGAAAAACTTGAGAGCCGCGGCAACAGTTCTTTGCTGCGGGAGGCGGCGATGTCGCAGCCGCCTCAGAACGTTGCAGCAACGGCGCCGCCTGCGAACTCGAGTGTCCAAAAGACACCGCTCATTGCGCCTGCCAACGAGTCGTCCAACTCGGGATTTGCGCGCGATTTGGCGCAGACGCTGAGCGATTTGCGTGAGCGATTGGGAGAGTCAAGTCTGGCATCTGGCCTTCAATTCAGCGCTGCGAGTGCCTCCCAATTGAGTAGCACGGCTCTCAGACAAGTGGAGCTGTCCGACCAAGGTGCGCCCAATGAGAGCGACGCGACTTTCTCGCCCTCCGCGCCGGCATCAGTGAACGACCTAGCATCGCAAAGCTTCGACTTCGCAGATGCATTGGACTTCACCGATGACAGTTCCTTCGTTCCGCGGGAACCCGTGACGGTCCAAAACAATGCGGCTCCCAGCGCCTCAAATTCGCAACCCGAGGAAAACGAGCAGCAAGAGCCAAACCTCGGCGATGCAACGCTCAGCACTCTGTCGACTTCTTTGAACTTACAAAGCGCGGCGGGTCGATTCCAAATTGACGTGAACGGCCAGACGCTCAACTTCCGCGCTGATCAGACCCTCAATGATGTGTTAACTGGGCTGTCAGCCCCTGGAACCGGTGTCAGGGCATCGTTGGACCCAAGGGAACGGCGCATTGACATCGAAAGCACGAACGGTCGGCCGCTTTCAATCAACGATCGCGAAGGCAATCTTTCAAGCGGCCTAGGGATCGAAGTCACACCCTCTGAGAATACAAATGCCTCTTTGAGCCGCGACCTGCAAGACTTTGCACAAGGGCTTAACCGCGCGATCACGACCCTGGAACGGGCCGATTCAACGCCCCAATCGAGAGAGGCGGAGCAGGTTTTGAATGAACTAAAATCCGCGCTGAACGGTTTGTTTGCCCCCTCGCGAAACGGCCAGGTCAATGGCCTGGGGGACCTTGGTTTTTCCCGCGAAAACGGCGAAGTGCAGTTTGACGAAAGCCGTCTCAATTCGCTGGTACAGAGCAATCCAGACGAAGTCAATCGTGTGGCAGGTTCTTTGGCGGAAAATGCTGCTCCCATCCTGCGCTCGGGCGAACGGGTCGCCCGCGAGATAGAAACGTCCGTGGCCGAGGCAAAGGCCAGCACGCAAGAGGTAAAGATATTTGGCGAAATTCAGCGCCTGCAAGTGCGTCAGCAGACCTTAGAATTGGACCGGGTCAGTATTGACAGGCTTCGTAACCGGGTGTCTGAGCAGGGTGAATTTCTTGCTCGCGTGGCGGAGAATTTAGAAGACCGCCTCTCCGGTACCGTGCCGAAAGTCGTCCAAGAGACCAAAGATTTCGCCCGAGACGTGGCGGCATCTCGGCCTCGACGTCAATCGGCCATCGCTTTTCGTCCCCCTGATCCGCCACTGGGTAACGTGGGGGCTCCGAATTCCTCCTTCGTGCTCGCGCGGGATCGGGCCTAGCAAGATTGCGTGATCCATGGAACCACGCGCGGTAGAATCCCACCCTCCGTCAAAAAAGCCCTATCAGAAACCGAAAATTGAGTCTCACAGGGTCTTTGAAGTGTCGCTCGCGTGCATCAAAGTGCCCGGCTCGCCGGCTTGCGCATTTAACGTGGCGCGAGCGCGCAGTTGAGTGCCGTGCCCTGGCAGCCAGTGCTCGGCTTGGCCGGCTTCAACGTCGCCTTAGATCTGCCCTCCCATTGCTGGTGGGAGTCCCTCGTTGACAGACTGGGGCATTTTGCCGTCAACGAAACTCCAGATGCCTTCCTGTGTGTTCAGATCACGGCGCCAATGCCGGAAACAGACGATCGCGAGCCCCGTGTTTTTCAAGACGCCCGCGGATTGCACCTCAAACACGACCAATACTTTGGCACCGTTTGCCATCCGGACGAAGCCGTTCTTCAGGTGGCTACAGCCCCCAATACGCTGCCTGATGCGACCTTCCCGATGGCGGTGGATGGCCTCCTGCGCCTCTTGCTCGCCCAATTGCTGCAACGAACAGGAAGTCTGATGCTGCACGCGGCGGGATTGATCGGGCCACAGCGAAAGGGCTACATTTTTTTTGGGCCATCGGGGAGCGGAAAAACAACGATGTGCAAACTTTCAGATCCACAGTTTCCGGTCTTGTGCGACGAGCTCATTGCGATTCGTTTGGATCGAGAAGTACCCACTCTGTACAGCACGCCATTCGCTGGCGCGTGGGGAAAAAGTTTTCCGGGGCATTGCGCCCTTGCGGGCTTGTATCGACTGCGCCATGCGCCCCAAACCCAGGTTGAGGACCTTTCCCCCAGTCGCGCCATCCGTGAAATTTTAGAATCTATGGTTTATTACGATCAGAGCCCAACAGGTTTGTCGCAATCCCTCGAGATTGCAGCACACTTGGCACAGGCAGTTCCTGTTCGAGAGCTCGCATTCCTTCCGGAGGCCGCCGTATGGCAGACCATCGCTCATCAGAACCAACCCGCCATTGGGTGAGACTTAACCCGCGAATTGCTGCTCGGACCATCCACGGTGAAACGCTCATCTTGACGCCCCATGACAGCATTCTCCATACGCTCAACGAGGTCGGAACAAGAGTTTGGAGCTTATTGGCTCAGGCAGAATCGCCTGAAGCCATCGCGTTCACCCTGAGTCAAGAGTATGAAGTGGAGGTGGAGGAAGCCCGTGAAGACGTCTTCTGTTTACTTCGCACCCTCAAAGAAAAGGGCATCATTGAAACTTCGACATCAGAATTGGGAACGCAACAACCCGATTAATTTGCCTTGAATCGTCAACCGATCAACCAGCAAAGGGGCCATGGAGCGGTTGGCAGGCTGAAGGCGAAACCGCCCCCCGCGTTCACGATAAAAGCGCTTTAACGTCGCCTCGCCGCTGTCGAGCAATGCCACCACGATATCTCCGTTGCGCGCCGTCTCGGAGCGCTTAATGATGACATAGTCGCCGTCTTGAATATGGTCTTCGATCATCGAATCGCCCTTGACCTGCAAGACGTACACATCGGTGCCAGCAAACTGGGTTTCGAGATCAAGAAACTCGTCCGACTGAGCAATCGCCTCGATCGGACGGCCCGCCGCAATTCGGCCAACAATCGGTAAGCCCCGAGACGACGTCTGAAAGGTGGCCTTGGGCGCCGCAGAACCGAGCAACCGGATGGCCCGATTCTTGCCATCCGCCCACTCGATCAAGCCCCGTTTGGCGAGTACCGTCAAGTGATAATGAACCGTAGACGTTGAACGCAAACCGAGGGCTTCGCATATTTCGCGGATAGACGGCGCATAGCCATTCGCGTGGACGTGGTCGACAATGAACCGATACACGTCATTTTGACGCGTCGCCCGCGTCGTGGCGGCGGAAACAGTGCTTTGCTCGTCAGGCTGCATCAGGCATCTCCCCAGGCAATTTCGAAAAACCCATGGGCAATTGTAGAACAGTTGTTCCAAAAAAGACAAGTATGGAACCCCATGCGCAGCCCGCGTGCGACCACACAAACTGGGTAAATAAAAAGTAATTCCGATGAGAAAGGATTCACCCCTTAATGCGCAAGGTTCTTGGCGTGGTGTTGATGGGATTGATGCAGGCGGGTTGCGGCTGGTACACGAACATTCCGGCCTCTATTCTTGTGGTCTCGGTCAAACCAGGAAAAATCACCTACGAACCCCCCAATACGGCAGGGGTTCGCGAGATAAAGACGGAAAACCCCGTCGTCCGGCTTCAGGGCGAGCCAGGCAGCATTGGCGCGAATTTTTCAATTGCCACCGTGCAGTATACACGGAGCAACGGAACGGACATCGCTGCGGATAAACTTCCGCCCATGAGGATCGGTCTCAGTTTTAGGGTTGAATCATCGACCTATCCTGCACAACCCGGAACGGGCCCCATCGACCAGTCACAAGTGGGGCGCATTATTGACGCAGGCCGCACCGAGATAGAATTGCCCGTTCTCACTCGACTGGTTGAACAATACGGCCAAGACAACAATCCGCCAGAGGGCAATGCACCCCTGATCACTGCCAATGTTATTTTTCAGGGGGCTGACGACGCCAACTTCCCGATCAGCCTGTCTGCCTTTGTTCCTATCTACTTTAGCGGCAATCCGGGATCACGATGAGAATCGCACTGCGGCGGATGATTCAGGAAGAGTCAGGCTCTGCCGCGGTAGAGTACGCCTTGCTGACCGGTGCTTTTGTCCTCTGTCTTTTTGGAGCCGCGGCCGCCCTAAAAAATGCGCAAGCAGCCGCTTTTCGCGCTCAACACGAAGGTCTCAAGCGCTGGCGAGCCCCTTGAATCGCGCTCCCTTATCCTAAAATTAACTCAAAATTTACATCAGGACAAACTCAGCACCGCAAGGTTGCCCAAGGTCGACGCGATAAGGTTTTTAGGGAAGTTCTCAACGCGCTGAATCTCTCAGCCTGCGCCATTTAAAAAAGGAGCCGCCGATGCTGATGCTTAAGAAACTGTGGAATGATGAAGACGGTCAATCTCTGGTGGAATATGGCCTGATCTTGGGTTTGGTCTCCGTGGCCTTGATTGCCGTCCTTGGAACGATGCGCACCGAACTCGGAAAGATTTTTGATGCCGTCGCCAAGTCGCTGAAAACGGCTGCATCCTCCGTCAAGTCCGCCAAGTAACAAGACGACACAGGAGGCTCTCCGATGTGGCACCGATTGTGGCACGATGAAGACGGTCAAAGTCTGGTCGAATACGGCCTCATTTTGGGCTTGGTCTCAGTTGCGCTCATTGCGGTGCTGGGAACGATGAGAGCAAACCTGGTGAACATTTTCATGGAGGTATCTTCCCAGTTGCGCAAGGGTTCAGCCGCGGTCAAAACAAATTAGCGAATCACTTGTGGAAAAGGACCAGCCGGCGGCTGGTCCTTTCTTGTCTGTATGTCCCACGGTTTGGGTGTACGCACGGGCGGGAAGATAATGGTCAGCGCCTTTTCATTTCTCTCCCCTCATCCCCCGAAAGAGACAATGGCACCTGCCTGGCAGTTCGGACTGGTCGGAATCCTTATCGTTGCTTTGGTGACCGACCTTCAGAGCCGTAAAATCTACAACTGGCTTACCTTTCCAGCCATCCTTCTCGGGCTGGCTTTGGGGGCATTGACAGGAGGAGTGGCGGGCCTCCAGGCAGCCGGCATTGGCCTTTTGGTTGGCAGCGCGGTCTTTCTCCTCGGATTCATGCTCGGAGCCATGGGCGCGGGCGATGTAAAACTGATGGCGGCGGTCGGTGCGTGGCTGGGATGGCCCCACGCCTTGGCCGCTGTCCTCTATGTCACGGTCATTGGGGGTTTCGTTTCCCTGGGGGCCGCCGCTGTGAATGGCTCCTTGATACAGCTATTTCGTAACATTTACTGGTTCCTCGTCGGACTCATCCTGCCGGGCGGCAAAGCCCAGGCGGCCATAGCCCGCAGTGCGGCGCCCCCGATTCCATACGGCATCTCGATTGCACTCGGCGGCATCCTGGCGTTGTTTTTTCCAGAACCCCAAACCCTGCTCGCCTTGATGAGGAGGTGAGCCGTGCTCCACAGGAATTCCATCATCAAAACCGATGAAGGACAGGCGCTGGCCGAGTTCGCCTTGGTGCTTCCCATTTTGGCGTTACTCACCTTTGGCACCCTCGAAGTGGCCATTTGGTTGCAGCAGCAAAGCAGTATTAACGCCGCCGCTTTTATGGCATCGCGCTCTTCCATTGTGCTTGCGGGCGACCTCAATCAAACCCGTGCGGCCTTGCGCGATTACGTGGAGGCGTGCCCCCCCTGGCTGGCCCGAGCCGTTGCGGGGATGAAAAAATCAGGCAACAATCCGCGCATCCAACTCGAAGCCCGCGCCGATCGCTTCACCGGCCTGATCAGTGCCCTGACCGGAGGCAACGTGAAGGGGTTTGATACCTTGGCGGCAGCCGCAACCCTGCCGCTCGAATACGACCCGCAGCCCCATGGGCGGGCGAAAACAGGCCCAAAATCACGCTTCTTGGTGGACTACCGCGTTCCTGCCACCGAAAAGGCGTTGGCACCTGCCGCCGTCGCGAATGCTGGGAAAGCGATTGATGCTATCAAAAAAGCCGTTCGTGAGGCCGTGCCCTTGGTCCCGCCATCTGCCAAGCCGCCCGCAGGAGCAGCGCCGCCCAAGCCCCCGGGTGCTTCTCCTCCGGGGGCGGGAACACCTCCTTCGATCCAGTTGCCCAACATCAAGGCACTGGAGGCGTTAAAGGCAGATGGTGAGGCCTTTCAAACGCGTGGTTCGGTGCCAGGAAATCCAAAAGACCACGGAAAAAGTACCCGCGGATTTAGCTCGTTGTTTTATCTGGGCCACCAGTTTGAAAGCCAAGGTCACCGCAAGGCACCGTGGACCAGCAAAACCGTCGCCCAGGGGCTGCGAGACCAGGAAAGCAATGTGTCAGACTCCGGCGCCGGGCTGGAAAAAACCTGTGAGAACGTCGCGCGTTTTATCAAAGCCGCCGAAAAACACCCTGTTTATGGCCCCTATGTCAAAGGATTTGATCGAAAGGTGCGCCCGTGGACCCGCGCCTTGACCAAAGGGTTAGACGCCGAAGCCAAGGCCCGTGAGGCGCGCGAACGTGCCCTTTTTGCACGGTAAACCCTGATGGCTGTGCTTCAACAACTTGCCGAACAAGAAGACGGCCAGGCCCTGCTGTGGGGTGCGGGGGTGGTTGTCATCACGATGGCATTATTCTATGGGGCGCTTGATATTGGTCTTCTGGTTTTAGGAAAAATCCAGGCACAAACAGCCGCCGATGCCTCTGCGCTGGCTGCCAGTGGCGTCAAAGCGAGTGTACACAACACGCGTTCTCTGGCGTATCGCGCATCGAGCGGACAAATCGCAATGGCGCGTGCTCATCTCGTCCGCGCAACGGGCTTGGCCCTCAATGGCTTGGTTGATCCGAGCAACACCAATCGCAAAAGCTTTCGCGACGCATTGAGTCGGGCCATTCACCACCGTGAAAACGTCGAAGCCCTTCACGAGGGTCTCAAGAGTTACAACTCATGGGTGGCCCAGGCAGAGGTCGGCCCGGCCACTGTCAAAAAAGCCGCAGAATTTGCCTTCCGCAATAACCTCGGCGTCTTGGGGGTCACGGACGCTAAAAATTATGCCTTGATCAGAAAACCTGACGCGATCGCCGAATTCGGTAACACAGGGCTCATTGGCGGCACCGCCTTTCCCGAAGAGACCATCGGCACTGGTTCGGGCGGCAAAAGCCATGTCGCGGTGGAGCCTCAGATCACGGCATTGGGAGGAGGGCTATTGGGCTACGGGCGCAGTTCGATCCTGAGTGCGGCAGCCACGGCAGGCCCTCTCGACGCCCAGAAGGTATACGGGGGTAAACTGGGAGCGCTCGACCCGCAACGGGGATATGGCGTGAATTGGTATACGGTACGCCTGTTGGCTGTCGGACAGAAGGGACGGTAAACCTTGAAAACTGTCTCACATCAGTCCTTCACGTGCGCGGAAGACGGGCAGGCGCTGGTCGAATTCGTCCTCATTCTCCCTTTACTCATTCTCCTTCTATTGGGGGTGACCTATTGTGGTGGCTTGGTGACCTCATTGCAAAATACAGCCATCGCGGCGCGTCACGTGGCACGAAGTGTCGCGCTGGATGCCACCCTACAGGGTCTTAAAGACCCCCGCGGCCGCGGGGGAAAAGCCGATGAAACAGTGGGCCGCAGAGCCCTCGCAGAAAGCCTGCCGGTGGGTGCCGTCAGCGTTGCAGGAATAAATTGGGGACGTGCGGGCACTGCGGGACGCGGAATGGCAGGTGCCTTGCTCAAGAAAGGAACGGTTTCCTTAGGGCCTGTTGCCGGCCAAGCCTCTTGTGGGATCGGAGTGGCCTTGTACGGTGCCACGGTCAAACGCGACCTGACCCGCGACCTTACGCCTCTCGGAAGGCTCGTCAGCCGTTTGGTCCCGGGTGGGGGGGTAGGAAACCTTTTGCTTCCCACGCTGTCAGCCAGTGCAATAATGCCCGCAGAACTTCCCATCCGGGGCCGCGGAGGACCCGTGGTCGGAGTGCTCGATTTAAACCCTTGGATTAGCAAAGTTGTGACGCGCTCGTATAAGCCACGGAGCTTCGACTGATGCCTTGGAGCCACATCATCTTTCCCTCGCTTCTCGGGTTTGCTTTGGTCTTGGCACCCTGTCTCCCGGTTTCCGCGCTACCGGCGGTAGGGCCCATCTGGACCCGTGTCCCCCTCTACCCGGGCGCAACAAGGCCCTTGCCCCAATGGGAAGCGCCCCGACTCGCCATCGCCCAAACCGCCGACACCCCGTTACAAGTCGTCGCTTATTACGCCACAGAACTCCCACTTCAAGGCTGGGAACCTTTGGCACAAACGGTGCCGGAAGCAGCGGCAGCCATTGCGGCCGGTGCACCGGCCTGGCTGAGTTTCACTCACCCTCACGAGGGTCGACTCGATTTACAAATTCATAGCGGTCGACATCCAAAAACAGGCAGAAACGTCACGATGATTTTCTATGAAACCATTCAGTACAAAGACTGACGAAGGAGACTGCGCCGTGAACCTCAGAGACAAGCTGCGAGCCAATAACGGGCAGGAGGCCGGTGCGACCGACGCAGATTGGGACGCGAACGAAGCCACCGAAAAATCCTCCCCTGTAAAAAAAAGCAAGCGAGGCATTGAAATGCCGCAATTGGATATCAATCGCCGCTTCCTTGTCTTGGCCGCGGCCACGGCGTTCCTGGCAGCAGCGCTCGGGGTGATGGTCCTTAAAAACTCTGCATCAGGGTTGGCAGAGGCAGGGGAGAAGGTAGAGGTCGTGGTTCTGGCAGAAGACGTCCAACGCGGGGTGTCTCTGACCGAGGAACGACTGACCACGGCTTCTATTCCGCGAATGTATCTGCCCAAAGGTGCCATCGAGGCAGGGGAGGATCAGCAGGGCCTGAAAAAAACACAAGGGATGGTGGCCCTCGCGCCGATGGTCGCAGGCGAACCGGTGATCAGCCTGCGCGTGGGCGAGCCCAATCGCAGACTGGGCATCGCGTACCTGCTGAAGCGAGGTGAACGGGCCAAGACCATCAATGTGGACTCGGCCTCTGGGCTCGCCGGTCTGATCAAGCCTGGCAATGAAGTTGACTTGATTGCGACCATTCCCGACCCGAACAACGACAGCCGACGGATAGGGACCCCGGTTCTACAGAAGGCACGTGTCATCGCAGTGGGCAAACATTTGTTGGGTGAATTGCGCAAGGAAGAAGACGATGAGTCAACCGACGAAAGCGGTGGCATCGCGTCAGATAGCACCATCACACTCGCGATCGCGGCGGGAAAAATTGGCTTGGTCACCCTGCTCGAGGACTTAGGCAACCTGAAAGTCGTCTTGCGGGCGGACGATGACACCACGATTCAAAAAACACCTTTCAGCGATGAAGCCATTATGGCCCTGGTCAGCGGCAAAGTACCGGCCCGCTCGCCAAGCCCTCCTCCCCCCGCGCCCCCCGCCCCCCGGGTCATCATCCGAGAGGCAGCACCCCCGCGACCCGCCCCTCGTCCGCGAGTGGTTCCGCGCCCCGCCCCGATGCCCCCCAAACCCGCAGCGGTAGAAAAGCCCCCTCGCAAACCCCGCACCCCGCAGGTCATTCGCTTCGGCCAAGACTGATTCAGGGCAAAACGAGCAGCCCCCGGGACAAGCGGGTATAAGCCATGAGCATCCCCGACTGGAAAGAGGCGCCTCGTTGTCCCTTCGCCTGAAAGCCCTCCTCGCTGCGCGTGCTTGGTATGCCCTGGTATTTGGCTGCGCCACCACGGCAGGCGCGCTCAGTGCCCCAGCCCCGGCGTGGGCATTGCGACCTGACATTTCGATTCCGCTGGGCCAGACGACGATTGTCACCGCACCCGAAGGAGTCGATCGTCTTGTTGTAGGAGATTCCAGCATCGCAGATGTCGTGGCGTTACCCGGCGGCAAAGAAATTTTAGTCAACGCCAAAAAGGTGGGCTTTACCAACTTTCTGGTCTTCCCTTCCCGCGGCCCGGTACGGGCCTATCGACTGGAGGTGATCCAAACCGCCCGCGATGAGTCCATCGCGGTGAGAATCCAAGTGATTGAGGTCACGGAGCGAAAACTGGGCCAGGCCGGCGTGCGCTGGAATGACAAAATATCGTTCGTAGAAGCCGCTCCGAATGCCCCTTTCCGCTTTGGCTTGCCGGTACGGGCCGATGTGCTTACAGCGGCATTAAATACACTGGCCCAGGACCGGGACGTCAAGGTTCTGGCCGAACCTACGCTGGTCATTCAGAACGGGAAAAAAGGAGAATTTCTCTCGGGCGGGCAAATTCCGGTACCTCTGCTACAGGCCACCGCGGGGGGGGCGGCATATACCGTCGAGTGGAAAGAATACGGGATTCGGCTCGAGGTGGCGCCTCGCTTGGAGGGGAACGACGCCATCACGATGCAACTCAGACCCGAAGTCAGCACCATCGATATGGAAAATGCAGTTCAGCTTCGTGATCTCTCAGTGCCTGGGCTGGCGACCCGCTGGGCCAAAACAGAGGTCCAGGTAGCGTCCGGGGAAAGTTTGGTTATTGCGGGTCTCCTGCGAAAGGAAAAGATTCGCACGACCAGTAAATTGCCCTTTTTGGGCGATATCCCAATGCTCGGATTCCTTTTCGGCGCAGCCAATTACGATGAACGACAGAGTGAATTGGTCTTTATCGTGACCCCCTCAGTGGTGGTCCGGAACGTGGTGAAGCCCGAATCAGATTACGGCAAGGGTGCGCCTGGCGTTTTCCCAAAACCCAAGAATTAACGCCGATGGCATCGCGCTCACGCATTATCACGGTGTTCGGCGCCAAAGGCGGTGTGGGCCGCTCGGTGATTGCTGCCAATCTGGCAGTGGCCCTCGCCGTGAAGCAGAAGAGTTCTGTTGCCCTCGTTGACCTTGACTGGCTTGCTGGAGGCAGCCTGGCCTCTTTACTTGATCTTGAAGCAACACAGGGGCATTGGGGGCATTGGGTCAACCAAAGGGTGCCCTTGGAGCAATTAATGGTGTCTCATTCCAGTGGGGTCAAGTTGCTGGGGGCACCCCCGCCCGGAGAGGCGGTGCTCCCGCACGATCGCATTGTCGCGTTGCTGCATCAACTCTCACGCCACCACGGTGATATTGTCGTCGACACATGCTGGCCCCACATCAGCCCGCTAATGGTCCCGTTATTCGACCTTGCCTCCGTCGTACTCACCCTGGTCACCCCTGATATTACGACGTTACAGGCCACCAAAGAATTACTGGAGCGCGCGCGAGACCTTCACTTTCCGTCCGACCGCCTGGCAGTGGCATTGAATCGGGAAGGCATCACACCCGATATCACCGCGGAAGATGTCAGCAACACCCTAAAACGCAAACTCCTGGCGAGAATTCCCTACCATCCCCAGGTGGTCAGCGCGTTGAACCGTGGGGTTCCTATCGTGACCCACGCCCCGAATCATGCGGTCTCTTCGGCCATTCTCGCCCTCACAGAACGGGCCCGACAACTCCCGGCCGTTGATCTCACCCAACGTCGTCTCACCGAACTCACGCCTGAAGCAACGGCAGCGGCTAACCCAGTCCCCACAGCCTTTACGGGTCCCCTGCCACCATTATTAGATGCTGAGACACGAGGAAACGGCCCCGCCGAGGAACCCGTCCTGGCCCTCGTTCGTCGTGAAACCGAGCGTCAAGAGGAGCGTGAAATCAAGATCGCGATTCACGCGAAATTGGTCGAACAGATGAAACTCGAAGACATTCCCTTTGACCGACTGGCAGACCCAGATTTCAAGGCGACAATGCGCGACCAAGTGGCCGAACGGGTCAATCGCTTGATTGAGGATCTTCAAATAAAGGTCACAAGTCGAACAGAACGGGCGCGGTTGGTGATGGACATCGCCAATGAAGCCATCGGTTACGGCCCCCTTGAACAGTTCTTGGCGGATGAAACCGTCACCGAGGTGATGGTGAACGGTCCCGGACAAATCTTTATCGAGCAGCGAGGGCGCCTCACACTCTCAGCACGGACGTTCACCGATGAAAAGCAATTGCGGGTGGTCATTGACCGCATTGTTGCTCCCATTGGGCGCCGGGTCGATGAATCAAGCCCTATGGTCGATGCCAGGCTGCCGGATGGATCCCGCGTGAACGTGATCATTCCCCCCTTGGCGTTGAACGGGTCCACCATTACCATCCGAAAATTCTCCAAAAAACGGCTCGGCATCCAAGACCTTATCGGATTCGATACCTGTACCGCGGCCATGGCCCAATTTTTGGAAGCCTGTGTCCACGCCAAACTCAATATTTTCATCTCAGGCGGGACAGGTTCGGGAAAAACGACCCTGTTGAATGTCTTGTCGTCTTTCATTCCTTCCGATGAACGCATTGTCACCATTGAAGATGCCGCGGAACTGAAATTGAATCAAACCCACGTGATTAGCCTTGAGGCGCGACCGGCGAATATCGAAGGCCAAGGCGCCGTTCCGATCCGCGATCTTGTGCGAAACAGCCTTCGCATGCGACCTGACCGCATTATCGTGGGCGAAGTTCGCGGGGGCGAGGCGCTGGACATGTTGCAAGCGATGAATACAGGCCACGATGGTTCCCTGGCAACAGGTCACGCAAATACACCGCGAGATGCCCTCGCCCGGCTTGAAACCATGGTCTTGATGGCGGGAATGGATCTTCCCGTGCGTGCCATTCGCGAGCAAATCGCCTCTGCGATTCATCTCATTGTTCAACAAAGCCGGTTGACGGATGGCAGCCGGAAGATTACGCGTATTTCGGAGGTAACGGGCATGGAAGGTGAAATAATTTCCATGCAAGATATTTTCGAATTCCGGCAAACCGGCCGCACCCCCACGCGGGTCGATGGCGCATTCAGAGCCACGGGCATGCGCCCCTATTGCCTGGATACTATCGAGAGTATGGGGCTCACCCTGCCCGGTGACCTGTTTCAAAAAGGTCCCGCATTGTGAGTAACTCCGCGCTATTTCTGGCATTTTTTTTGCTATTCGGCGCATTCCTGGTTTTTCTGCTGGTCGGATGGAGCATGGTTCAAAAGCAGAAGCGTCGGGCCAGCGAGCCAAACCCCCAGGAAGAGCGTGATCAAGGGGAACTCGCCGACCCCGCCCAAGCACTGACAAAAAAACTGCGTCAGGCAGGTCTTGAACCCGACCCCGCCGCTTTTTTGCGGCGCTGGCGCATCGGGGCCCTCACGGGCGCCATTGTGGGGATCGTGATGGGAGGCTTCGGCGCGGGCGGAGTCCTGTTTGGTGGCCTGCTGGGCTACTCTATCTGGCGGGCCCGAGAGGTTTATCTACACTTTAAGTGGAATCAACGAATGGCCGAATTCCTCGATCAGTTCACCGATGCGCTGGGCGTGATGGCTAACGGTGTAAAAAGTGGTCAAACCGTCTTGCAAACCTTTGAAACCATCGCCCTTGATTTTGGCGACCCGATCAGCAGCGAAGTGACCGAGGTGTTACAAGAACTGCGAATGGGCGTTCCGTTGGACAATGCGCTCGAGGCTTGGGCCGAGCGCATTCCGCTTGAGGATCTTGAAATAGCGACCACAGCACTGAGCGTGCAACGCCAAACCGGCGGTAACGTGGCGGAAATTCTAGACACGGTCGCTGAAACCATACGACAACGAAACAAGCTTCAAAAGCAAATTCGTACCCTGACCACACAAGGCCGAATGAGTGGCTGGGTCTTGGGGTTATTGCCCGTGGGACTTTTTGTCGCCATGTTTCTTATTGCGCCGGAACGAACGGGTTTGTTGCTGACCCATCCCATCGGCATTCTGATGACCGCGATCGGCTCTGCAATGATCGCCGCCGGTGGGTTTTTCATCCAGCGCATCGTCTCGATCGAGGTGTAGCCGTGGATCCCGTGGTGCTATTTTTTGTCGGCATTCTCTCTTTCGTCGCGGTTTTGCTGCTTCTTCTGGCGGTCGCAAAGCCCAAACAGCGTGAAGAGGTTGAGGGCCGTCTCAAACGCCTGAAAGAAAACGCTGAAAGGCCCAATTTCCTGCACACGGAGGCCCCTCAGAGCGCGTTAAAAAAGGACGCCTTGGCCGATGCCAACCAACAACTCGACGCGTTGTTTCGCCCAGCGGCCGAACGCAGGCTCTCGGAACGACAAGCCACAGAGATTCAACTGCTTCTCCAGGCGGCGGGGCGCTATCACATGACACCGTTACAAGTGCGCATCTGGCAGCTAAAATCGGCCCTGCTAATGCCTCTGGCGGCGATTTTTTTGACCTTTGCGTTACTCGGGTTCAATCCTGCTGTGACGGTTTTGCTTGCGTCGGGTGCTTCGGGAGGCGGGTTTTTCTACCCAATATTCGCACTCCAAAAAGAAAGCAGCAAACGCCGTGCGGTCATTCTGCGCCAACTCCCGACGACCCTAGACTTGCTCACGGTGTGCGTAGAGGCGGGGCTGTCCTTGCAAGCGGCACTGCAGAAAGTGGTGGAAAAAACCCGTCCCAATCCATTGCGTGAAGAAATTGACCAAGTGCTTCGGGAAATACAACTCGGCCGGCCGCGCGGGGACGCATTGAAGGATATGGCCCGCCGCGTGGGCATCAAAGAAGTCAATTCGGTCGTGCTGTCTATGGTTCAGGCGGAGGCGATGGGCACCAGCGTCTCGAAAAGCTTACGGGTTCAATCTGAAATCGCCCGAGATGCCCGCATGCAGCGGGCCCAAGAGCAAGCCATGCAAGCCCCGGTCAAGCTGTCATTTCCGCTCGTTTTCTTCATTTTCCCCGTGGTTTTTATCGTGATCTTCGGCCCGGTGGCCCTGGAATTGTTCACGAATTGGGTGGGCTGATGGGGGCGCCCGCTTCCCTTCGCTTGACGTGTGAGCGCACGGGTGAAGCGTTGGCAGAGCGTGTAGGGATCGCCAGCAACTTTTGGAGCCGCTTGATAGGCTTGCTGGGCACCCCGCACTTGCCCCCGGACGCCGGGTTGCTGATTGTTCCTTGCAACAGTGTTCACACCTTCGGGATGCGTTACGCGATCGACATCGTCTATCTCACTGAGGCGGGGGTCGTAATAGCGACCACGGAGCACATGAAGCCCTGGACATTCGGGTGGCCGATCCGAGCAGCAAAAGCCGTGCTGGAGTTACCGGCAGGAACGGTCCAACGCGCAGGTCTGCAGGCCGGTGACCGGTTGTCGGGATGGCCCGCGCCGACACCATCTTAGCGCGATCCCGCAAAGCCTCTCAGCGCCTATTAAACCACCGAATCATGGCCCACATCTCACGCCTCAAAATACATTCTGACACCATTCACTCTCGCTGGGTGTCAGGTTTCCAGTCAAACCGTCAAAAACCCAGAAGCAATACTCCAAGAGGGTTTCAGGCCATCAAAAGCGGTTGTGACACCGGCCAAAAGCCCCGGGGGCCAGCCCCACGTTTACGGCCCCAGAATCAACACGAAGCGTACTAATACTGGAGCCATTCAGGTCGCGTTATCTTGGAGAAAAAATCCAGAAACAACGCTCAAATGGCGCTGGCATTGAGCCTGACGCTTCCGCCTTGTGCGCAGAGCAACCGTTTAGTCGTTCTTTGGAGCGGGAACAATAATGAGTGTGAGCAGTGTCCGGCACACGGGATCACAGAGGAATGATGATGACGCGCGCGCCCCGATGGGTGACATTTTTTCTCCTGGTGTTCATGGCGAGCACTGCATGCAGCGCCCCGACGACCACCGAACCACCGACGACGACCGAGACGAGCCGTTCGGGTCGGCGGGTCACCAGCACGTCCAGCAAAGGGGGAACGGCCTCGCCGTTACCACCGAATGCCAGCGAAGTCCCTGGACAACCCAGCGAGCCAACCCCGCCCGTTGAGACCGGTCAACCCTCCGGAACGCCAGACGCGACCGGCACGACCAAGCCAGACTCTGTGGCGACGACCCCGGTCACCAGCGATCCCACCGCCAGCGGAACGCCCACAGCGACCGGGACGACGGATCCTACGGGGGGGCAGCCGGCCACCACCTTTCGTGTTGTGAATCCGGCCGGAACGCCAGCCGTGGGGGTGCCCGTGCGTT
Organism: Candidatus Sericytochromatia bacterium; assembly: GCA_035284745.1. GTDB lineage: Bacteria > Cyanobacteriota > Sericytochromatia > S15B-MN24 > JAQBPE01 > JAYKJB01. The sequence continues at coordinate 83,383 of JAYKIL010000021.1, forward strand.
TTTACACCGCGACCCTCAACACGCCAGCAGCATTCCGAAGAAGGCGTTTGATGGCCACCGCCGTGAGTGAACTCACAACCAACGACAATGGAAACATCGACTTGACCTTATTGGCTGACGGGACTTACAACGTGGAAGTCGACCAAAGCCCCCTGGTCCGTGCCTTTCGATTCAATGTCCCGGTCAAACAAGAATCTTTGACGATTGTTTTGGCGCCAGTAGGGAGCATCTCGGGGGTCTTGAAGGTCCCGGGAGATGCTGACAGTGGCGGCATATGGGTGAGTTTGTTGGGAACGCCCTACCAGGGCCAAACGAATTCGACGGGTGCCTTTTCGATTTTGGGTGTCCCCTCGGGCACATACCATCTGTATGCCGAACGGGACGGAAAATTTACCCACAACGTCAGCCAGGTGCCCGTTAAGTCCGGCGAGGACACCCAGATCGACGAAGCGACCCTCAATTCAGCCACGCCTATCTTGGCGAGTTTAACTCCGGCCAACGGAGGCAACGGAACAGTCGTGACCATCACAGGAGACAAATTTGAAGCCGGGAAAGACTATTCGGTGAAATTTGGGAACGCCTTTGGCACGGCCGTCACGCGGATCAACGAGACGACGTTAACGGCCAAGTCCCCCAATATTTCGGACACCAGCGTTTCAGTGGTCAACGTGACCGTGACAATTGGTGGTAAAGACAGCAATCCGATGACGTTCACCCCCATTAAACAACTGACCATCACGGGCGCAGGAACCCCCTTCACCACAGGTGACACGCGCCAATATATCGGTGAGGCCACAGACCTTAGCGGAAACATCGTCGCAAGCCCGACCTTCACTTGGGTGACCACAGGAAGTGCAGCCACTGTAAATTCGTCGGGCCTGGTGACAGCCAACCAAGCAGGGGTCGGAACGCTTGCGCTGCGAAGTGGCGACCTGGTGAGCAGCGCCCTGACACTAGAAGTATTCAATCCAGTGACGGCATCCACGCTGGCGGGGTCAGGTGTGGTTGGTGCTACGGATGGGCCAACCACCGCGGCCACCTTCAATGAACCGGCCGGAATTGCCGTGGAATCTGGTGGCACCATCTATGTTGCAGATTACCGGAACCATCGCATTCGACGCATTGCCGGCGGCCAAGTCAGCACGCTCGCAGGGTCCATCTTGAATCCTTTTCAACTGAATGGCGTTGGGCCACAATTAAACGAATTCCAAAACGGTACAGGTGCCAGTGGCACATTCAATTACCCCTACCACATTGCCCTCAACGGCACCTCCTTGCTGGTGGGCGACACCCTCAATCAACGCATCCGCCGTGTGACCACCGCGGGCGGTGTGGTCACGACGTTCGCGGGAACAGGCACCATCGGGGTTTTACAAGGCGACCTGACAGAGGGAAACGCGCTGGAGGTTGCCCGTTTCCAAGCCCCCAGCGCCGCCCGCCCTGGCCCCGACGGTCAAATTTTTGTTGCCGATACTTTCAACCACCGTATTCGTCGCATCAGCAATGCCGGTGACGTCACAACCATTGCTGGCAGTGGCGCCGATCCGGGTTTTGCGGACGGAGCCGCCCTCACAACCGCCCAATTCTCCGAACCATTCGACATCGCCGTGGCCTCAGATGGAACCATTTACGTGGCCGACACGAGCAACAATCGCATTCGCCGAATTTCCAACGGGCAGGTCACGACCCTGGTCGGTCGAGAGACCGCGGGGATGCAGGATGGTACGCCCGACGTCGCCACAATGTTCAGCCCGTTTGGTCTCGCTTTGAACGCCGCCGGCACCCGTCTTTACTTCACGGAACTGAATAACCATGCCATTCGAGAAGTTAATTTGGCCGCGAACCCTGTGGTGGTGCGGACTCTGTGTGGCGGCACGGCAGGATTTAAAGACGGTGAAGCGCCTTTATTCAATTCCCCACGGGGAATTGCGGTGGAACCCAGCGGAAATCTGGTGGTGGCCGACTTCAACAACCACCGCATCAGGCGGGTGAACATCGTTCCCTGAGGTCGGATGAGAGCCCCCCCAAGAAATTCTATAGGGGGCCAGCTGGCACCCGTCGCTAGCGGGTCAGCACCAACGCCAAGGGCTGGTGACCGGCCGGGAATTGGCGCACCAGCGTCTTGTTCACGGGATCGATTTCCAAAACCGCGTTGTAGCCCGTGATAGTGACATATATCAGTCCCGTCGCAGGATCGGTCACGACCAGCGATGGACTGGGAGGTACCTGCAGGCTGGCTTCTATATCGCCGGACTCTGCATCAATGATCTGGACAACCGGTGGCTTCGAATGCAGACACGTCACGTACAGTTTGCGTCGATCCGCACTCATGGCCAGGCCCGTGGGGGAGGTACCCGTAGGAATCTGCCGCGCCACCTTCTTTTCTTTCGTATCGAATACCACAATACGTTCGGCCGAGCGGTACCCCACATACAACCAGCGTCCGTCTTGGCTGAAGACACCATCAAACGGAATCGCCATATCCATTTTGATACGGGCTAACGTGCGCTCCATTTTTGCGTCGTGAACAGTCACCCAGGAGACGCGTTGCCCCAAAGGGGCGTCGTGGCCGAAGTCGGCCTTTCGTTCAGCACGCATCGGGCGATGCTCTTCCTTCGCGCTGCCCATCCCTTCCTCGACGCCCTCATAGCGATGCAAAACCCATATTTCACCCGTTTTAGGGTGCACCACCATGTTGGCCGGAGAAGAAGGGGTTGGCAGATCAGGAAACTTCACGCTGCGGATGCTTTTACCTTGGGCCGGGTCCAAAAAGGTCACCGAACGCTCGCGGATGGCATTGACCATCAGATACTGGCCCGAGGGATCCCAACTCAACGCGTTGGGCAAAGTGCCGACAGCATTCTTTTGATGACACTCAAAGCACGAACGCGCCTGGGCCATACGCGCGTGGCCCACCTTTCGATGGGCGCCATTATCGGGAACCTCTCCGACCAAGATGTCCTGAATTTTTTTCTCCGTCGCGACATCGATGACCGATACACTTTGCGAGCCCACGTTGCTCACAAAGAGGCGCTTCCCATCGCGCGAAAGAGACAAATTATGAGGCAAAATTCCGGTGTCGATTCCAGGGCCTATTTTGCCGGTTTGCACATCAATCGCATGAACCCCCGATAGCACTCCTACCACAAAAATTTTTTTGAGCGGTGCCAACGGCTTGGCGTCCAATACCCCCGCTTGCTGTAATGCCACCCCCACACCGACTAGACCAACCAGCACGCCCGCAATAAAAAAACTTTTTTTCTGTCTCACCACAACCATCCATTCATGCCGAAAGGGCGAGCCATTGCTGGCTCGCCCTCCCCATATACCCAGCGATTACTTCGCTGCCACGAATTTCACGCGGAGACTATGCGCTCCTGTCGCGCCCGGCCGCAGACTGCTGGTGGGAAGAACACCCGCCGATGGCTCATAGAGGAACATCGGGCTTTGGAGGCTCACCAACTCCCAGTTGTTCATGTTATCGCCGGCGTCACGACCGAACGAGAACCCACGCCCAGGATTAAACGTCACCGTTTCTGTGACTTGCCGCCCATCAATCCGATAAGTGATCTCGAACTCTTCGTTCGAATGCAACGCAGGGTTGAAATCACCGGTCAGCGTCAAGTTCAACCGAGAATCGGTATCAATGGTCATGTCGAAGCCGCCCGACGGCGCCGAGGCATTGTAGTAGGACGCCCCGCCCACCTGAGTGGTTGCGTTGTACAGCGGAATCGTGAATGAACCACCCGCCCCCGTCACCTTCTGCGTGGCACCAAAGAAGTCGGTGTTGTGACGGACCGTCGCCCCCACCAGGGGTTGGCCGTTCAATGCGGAATTCGAACTGCGTTCGGTCACCCGACCTGTGTTCGCCACGCGGTTGTACATCCGAAGCCCGTAGGTCGCCGTGCCACCCGGTGCCAAGTTGGTACTGGGCAGCGAACCCTCCGGCACGTAGGTAAAGGTATCATTCGACACGCTCACCAAAGCATAGTTATTCACATTGTCAGACGTGTCCCGGCCAAAAATCCAGTCTCGGTTGGGGCCGAAAGTGACCGTTTCATTCCGCAAAGCGCCATCAATGCGGTACTGAACTTGGAATTGCCGGCCATAGTGCGCCGACCCAAAGTCCGGACCACTCGGTGCCAGCCGCACCTCGGAGTCCGTGTTCACATCCATCACAAAGCCCGTCGCCTGCCGCAGTTTCCGCCCGCGAACGGTAGACTGCGCATTCCCAAAGCCAGCACCGTTCACCGACACGGAAGGCGAATTGTGCCACATTGGGATGACGAATTCACCATTGCCGTCCGAGGTCTTGGTCGTTCCGCCTCGGAAGTCTTGCTGGTGACGTACCGTGGCCCCGGCCAAGGGACGCCCGTTCAGCGAGGAATTTGAACTCGTTTCCCGCACCTGCCCGATGAAATCTTTACCCCGGAAGTAATCCACCCGAGACCGAGTCACCCGGTCCGTGTATGAATACTGCTCTTGGCGCGAGCGCTGCACCCATTGCGTCACCCAACTGCCACCACCACCAGGCCAACCCCGCCATACTTGGACGGGCTCGGACCAGTAGACCGTCCGCCACGCCCAGCGGGTGACATTTTCTTGCCAACTCACCACCTGCGACCCCGTGACCAAATTGTTTCCGCGCACCCGCGGGTACTGCAGCAGGTTGAAAAGATTCGGCGTCGCGCCTTGGCCGCGCATCGTGTACACGAACCACGCTGTACCATCGGCATCGCGTTCCACCCGGGAGGTGGCTGGTTCTCCCCACACACCCATCGCCCGGTTGAAGTCGTAGCAGGGCTGTTGCAAGGTGGCAGGATTGGCAAAATCGATGTTTCGGCCGGCCAAGTCCAAGGCATTCGGATTCACTCGCATCCGCAATTCCAGTTGTGCGCCCGGCGCGATGCGAGCATGCGTCAATTGCACATTGGTAAACGCAATCGGCGGAATATTAAAGGCCTCACCCGCATCTTCACCGTTTGGCAACGATCTGGTGACCAACGGAGCCGGCAATTCACCGTGCGCAAAAGGGAACTGATCGCTGGGCATGGGGTCCATCCACGTCAAACGAACGGCACCATCCTGCGTCAGTGCGCCCGGTGGGATGCGAAGTTCCGCACTGCCGTCCGAATTAACCAAATTGCCACCTGCGGCAGCGGTCACCGGAATCAACTTGGGGTCCAAAGCCTTCAGAGTGACGTTCAACTCTCCCACTTCGCCTGGAATCACACTCAATGCCACCTGCCGGTTCAGATGTTTCGGGCCGTTCAGGTCCAAGCGAACATCAGGTTCCGCCTTCACATCAATGGTGAATTTCCCATCCGCGCCCGTCGTGGCCTTAAAACCGTAATAGGTGTTGACCGTAATTCCCTCAATGGGCGCACCCTTCGTATCGACAACGCGCCCCGTGATTTTCGCATCGGGAACCACCGGTTCTGCCGCGCCTGCTTGCGCCGCAGCCCCCTTATTGGCTTCAGCCCCCGCTGCGAGGGTCCCTTCGGCCACCGCGCCGGCTTGAGGCGCAACACCCGCTTGCCCGGTCGCACCGCCGTTGGTCGCACCCGTCGTACCCACGGCCCCCGCCGAGGCGGCATCCCCTGAAGTGGCGGCCGCGCCATTCTCACCGGCCGCTTGACCTGCCGCCGGACGCGCCCCCCGGGCGCCGCTCGACAAAGTATCCACCGGCAGATTGGGCACACTTTGGCAGCCCACGAACGCCACGCCGATCCCGGTCAACAGCGCGGCGTGAATAATGTTGTGAGTCTTACTGCGCATGGGTTTCCCTCCCTCCACGGCCTTCGCCGGAATCGCCCCCAAGCCCACTTTCCTGGGTGCCTTTCACGTAAAAACTTCGACGTTCTAGTGCATTCGTCACAATCAGACGTAACACCAGCTTACCCGTCTCGCTATCACGTCTAGCATTAAGTTATGGTTATCAAGGTGATGAAGCCCTGAATTCAGATCAGGGCCCTCGGTGGCGTGCTTGGCGCTTTCGGGGCATAATGATGCCACCATGTACTGGCGCGCGCCATTGGCGGCCTTGCCGCTCTCGTTTATCGCCACGCTTGCAGCCCAAGCGGCCCCTGAGTTTCGGGACATCTCCCCCGAACATTGGGCCTATGCGCCAGCCACCATCTTGGCTGAACGCCGCATCATGGCCGGCCGAACCCCGGTCGACTTTTCCGGAGAAGTCCCGCTCACTCGCTACGAACTGGCACAGATTGTCAGTAGTCTATACATCGAGAGGGGTCCGCCAGCCACGTTTGTCGTCTTGCGCGACATGCCGCCCGGCCACGAGGCCACGCGCGACGTGCAACGGGTGTTGGGGTTTGACCTTCTTCCCAGTGCAAAGCCGGGCGTCTTTCAAGGAGAGGTCGGCGTGACGCGCCTTGAGATGGTGGTTGCCCTCGATACCTTGCTTGAGAAAAATGGCGTTGCCCCCCCAGCGAGGCGCCGCCAGACGGTGTTTTTTAACGATGTGCCCAGGGATTCGACCCTGTTTAAAGTTTTGGACCGTATCGTCAATCGCTTTGGATTGGTCGACTCACGCCCCGGGGCGCGATTCTTCGCATCGAACACGGTCACCCGATTTCAGATGCTTGGGGTGTTGTTAAAGGCCCTTCCTTATTTGAACCCCCAAGTGGATCGGGAGATACAACAGGCCTCCCGCCCGTCACCCCGTCCGCTGGCGGTCGCCTCACCGGTCCCAACCCCCGCGGCCACAACGTCTCCCGCCATTCCCCCAAAGGAACTCACGCCGCCACCGGCAACCACCCCGGTCACCCTTCCTTTGGTAAGCGCCTCGCCGGCCGTCTCGGCGACCGCCGCTCCCGCACCGAGCACTCTGGCATCCCCCACAGGACCTATCCTGCGAACGCGCGGCGACATCCAGGCGGGGTTGCTGTTTCTGTATTCCGAGGAACTGCCGCGAGAAACAGGGTCGATTTCGGCGGGTGAACCCCTCAATTTCACAGGGGGCATGTTGGGATTCGGCGGTGGAGGGGGTGAGTACTGGCAAGACAGCTGGGGCGGTCGTATTCAGGCCATGAGTGCCTATGTGGGGTTTGATCTCCCTCACCAAGGAGACATCGTGCCGGTTGACATGCTTGACACGATCGTCAATGGCAGCGCGTGGTGGCGTATGGGCAAGGGTCCCGATTGGGAATTTGCGCTGGGAGGGACTGCGTGGCTGCGTTCGACCTATAACATCTCCAACCAGCTCGTGAGTCGCTACTATCTATCCGCCGACAAAACCTATTTTGGGGCTGGCCCCAGTGCGATTCTGGGGGTTCGAATGGCTTCCGATCTCGATCTGGTGGGGGCAACCACCCTGCTGCCCATGATTCAAAGCTACAATCTCCCGGGCAGTTCACCCTTACTGGGCCGCATTGGCATCGACCTTCAGGGGCGCGCGCTGTACCGTCTCGGCGACGGTTGGTGGATGGAGGCACGACTCAACGCCCTTCTGAACCCGGCGCTGGCAGGGGGCTCTCAAACCTTGCTTGGAACATCGGTCGGCGTCATGCGAGATTTTTGATCGTGACGATGGGACTGGTTTCTGCGGTGGCGTTTCTGTGTGCCCTGACCTCGGCCGGAATGTGGTGGCAAACGGTAGAGTCTGCGCTGGGCCAAGCGCTCGCGGCACCCCTGAATATGCCGGCACCCCCGGCCCTCAACCTCCAAGCAGACCCATTTTTCACGTTTCCGCGCGGACATATCCCACGGCTGGCGACCCGGCTGGACGGGGTGAAAATTCAAGGGGTTCCGCTGCCCCCTGTAAAAGTCGTGCTCACGGACGTCCGGCTCGCCCCGCAGGCACTGCTGGGCCTCACGCCGGCCCGCCTGTGCGCCCCGGCCCGTGTTCTGCTCGCTGCATCAGCAACCGCCGATGAAATAACACACGCCCTGCGGGACCTGACCTTGCAGCCCCAAAATCGCGAACTCACGGTGCCATCAGGCCCTTTACGAAAAATTTTTGGGGCATCATTCGCTGTCAACGAGCCTCGGGTCGCGCTCTCAGACAAAGCCGTTCGGCTCACGGCAACCCTGAGCAATACCAAAGGTCAAAACAGAAATCTCACATGCATTTTCGCCCTGAAAGTCGTCGATGAAAAAATCTTGCGGTTCGAGATTTTAGAAATGTCCATCGATGAACGGCGCATTCCTGCGATCGTCCTGCGGATGATGACACCGCGACTGCCTCCTTTGCTCAACCTCAACTCGCTGAGCGACCCGGGCACACAACTCCGCATCACATCGTTAAAACTGGCTCCCGAGGAACTCACCCTTCGCATTGAGGGGGAACTGGCACCTCATCCCACACCGTGGCTGCGCCCCCCTGGCCTGCCCGCGCTACAAAGACCGCTCGCTGGGGAATAAAGCGGGGGGCCACGCGACCAGGAAAAGGACAGAAATACACCATTGGCTTTAATCCGTGCTTTGGAGTCCGTGGGATATGCCACGCTCAACTTTTTGGAGTTTTTCGGGAATCTGACCATTCTCGCCGGACGCGCCTTGCGATTAGGCTTTAGCGGGCAAATTCACCGCCGCAACGCGATCAGCCAATTGGCGTTCATCGGGGTCGATTCCTTGCCCATCGCACTGCTTATCTCGCTGTCCGTGGGCATGGTCTTCACGCTCCAAATCACACACGAATTCATCAAATACGGGGCCACCACCGCCATCGGCGGCGTGGTGACCATCGCGTTGTCGCGTGAACTCGCCCCCATCCTTGTCAGTGTGGTGGTGGCCGGGCGCGTGGGCTCGGCGATCGCTGCGGAACTGGGCTCCATGAAGGTCACCGAGCAAATTGATGCCCTCGAAGCATTTGCCGTAGACCCTGTGAGATATTTAGTGGTTCCTCGCATGCTCGCCTGCATCATCATGGTGCCGTTGTTGACCGGCGTGGGCCTTTTGGTAGGAGCTTCCGGCGGTTGGCTCATCGCGACGAAAATGATGGGAATTTCGTCTGCTCTGTTCCTCGACTCGATTCAATCGTTCCTGGTTCCCGAAGATGTCTTTAAGGGCATGTTGAAGGCGGGCGTCTTCGGTTTCTTAATCGCGGTCATCGCGTGTCACCAAGGATTAAATGCTCAAAAAGGCGCACAAGGGGTGGGAGCAGCCACCACCAATTCGGTGGTTTACAGCATGATTGCAATTTTTGTACTGAATTATTTCCTCAGTATGGTTCTGTTTCCGGGCGGGGGGCTCAAATGAAACAAGGACCTGTTATTCGCCTCGACGACGTCCACATGACTTTTGGGCCTCGCAAAATTCTTCAAGGCATCAATCTCACTTTTTCTCCCGGTCAAACCAGCGTAGTTATTGGGCCTTCGGGTTGTGGGAAGAGTACGGTTTTGCGCCTGGTGGCCGGACTGCTGAAGCCAACCCGGGGAAGAGTATGGGTCAATGATCGCGACATTACCCAGCTGAATGAACGGGAAATGAAAGCGTATCGTCAGCAACTGGGTTTCGTCTTTCAGGCCGGGGCCTTGTTCGACTCGATGACCATTGGCGAGAATGTGGCCTTTCCCATTTCAGAACATGCCCGGGTTCCGCAAGCAGAGTTAGACCGGATCGTGGGTGAAAAACTCACCCGGGTCAATTTACCGGGGCTCGAACACCTATATCCCGCAAACCTGTCGGGCGGCATGCAAAAACGGGTCAGCCTGGCACGAGCCATTGCCCGAGACCCCGGCACCATCCTTTACGACGAACCCACGACAGGTCTGGATCCCATCACCAGCACGGTCATCGAAAACCTGATTGTGGGTTTGACCCACGATACACAGGCCACCTCTATTGTGGTCACGCATCAACACAGCACAATTTATTGCGGCGATACCATCACGATGCTGTATCAAGGCCAGGTGGTGGGCAGTGGCACGCCAGCAGAAATGCGCGCCTCGCAGATCCCCCTGATTCGGAACTTTTTGGATGGTATTGTCACGCAAGAACTCTCGGGGGACTAACACTCCGCCGCTGGCGGTGGGACGCCCCGCCCGCCGCTTGAACGCCCGATAAGCGGGTATAGGGGGAGCGAAACACCTTGGAACATCCACAGAGGCTTTTATGGTTTTTTCTCCTGCTGCTAAAGTCGGTGCGACCACCCTTGTTGCCATCGCCGCGATTGCAGGTGGGCTCAGTTGGCTCACTAACTTTTCACTGCGACCATCCGGTTACAACTTTGTCGTGAAATTCTCCGATGTCGCGGGCCTGCTTCCCGGAGCCAACGTTCGATTCATGGGACTCCGGGTCGGACGGGTAGAAAGACTGGACCCGCGGGGCTCCCTGGTGGAGGTGACGGTTCACGTCAATGATTCGGGCGTTCAACTTCCGAAGGACGGCCGGTACAAGATCATGTCGTTGGGAATTATTGGCGAGAAAGCATTGGAAATTTTTCCCGCCAAAGCGGGCCACGCCCCTGCCGAGGGGGATACGGGGGCTCGTTCTCATGCGTGGTTGAGTGCCAACGACGCGGTGCGGGGGGAAGACCCCTCTCGTCTGGAACTGGTCATGGATGAAGTCACAGACGCATTTTCCTCGTTTCGCAAAGCGGCGGACCCGAAAAAGTTTGAGGAGCTGTTTGCGCGCACAGCAGAGAATCTGGCGGACACCACGGAAACCGTCAACATGCTCAGCAAGCAAGCTTCAGGCTTATTGAGAGGCCTGGAGGGAACCCCACAAAATGTTGCATTACTGATTCACAACCTCAACGACCTGTCAGCACGTGCGGATGGTTTGGTCGCAGCCACTTCCCCGGCTGAGATAAAAGACATCATTCGAGATATTCGACGCTTGTCTGGTGGCCTGGTGCGGGCCTATGAAACGACGTTTGGTGACAACCAGATGGCGGCCAACCAAAAAACCATTCGGGATATACGCCATCTGATCAGCCAGGTAGACCAACTGGCGGCCACCCTGAACTCCACCGCAGGCGACCCTGAGGTTCAACGCGACATCAAGGACACCGTGCGAAGTATCCGAGACCTGACCCGCGGCATTTCAGGCGCCACCGCGATGGCCGCACCTAAAAACTTTCAGAGTTTCAGCCTTGAACCCACCGTCCAGGCCGTCGCCATGAATTCACCCGTAGGAACCGGCTTGGCAGCCAATCTGGGCGTCAAAGCCAAAGTTTTTGATTTGACAGTGGGAGCGGGCATTGAGCAAATTGGCGAAGGAAATTTTTTCAATCTTTCCGCGGGAGATGACAAAATATGGGGTCCTGCGGGGTATCACTTCGGCCTCATCCGCTCAAAAATCGGTGCCGGCGTCGACTACCACTTTAATGAGAACGTGACGCTGTTGGCGCAGCTCTATAATCCCTTCCAACCAGAAGTTCGGCTGGGCCTCAGTTATTTTCCGCTGGCTGAGACCCAATACGGCCTGATGGCCCAATGGGCCCGCAATATGTTGAATGACACCGGTTACATTTGGGCGGGATTGGAATGGCGCCCGGCGACCACGCGGCAAAGCGGCTCATAAAGCGGCGCGGGTAAAGGCCACGTCAGGCGCTTCGCCGCGGTGTTAAACGGGACCCGTGCAGGGGTATTGCTGACATGAACCGCCGTTCCAATCGTGGGTTGGCGCGGCCCTTATCCTTGTTGCTATTCGATACAGACGAGGGGTCATGACGACGGAAGTGATTGCCAGCCGCTACCGCGTGCTCAAAAAACTCGGCGAAGGCGGGATGGGGCTTGTGCACCTGGTCGAGGACACCACCACCCAGCAGCAGGTCGCATTGAAGGTGCTGACCTCGCGCCTGGGGTCGTCGGATCAAGCGGCGCTGCAGTTTAAGCAAGAATTTCGACAAATGGCCCTGTTACGGCATCCAAATTGTTGTGCGGTGTACGATTATGGCCAACTGCCGGATGGCTCTCCATTCTTGACGATGGAAGTGGTTCCGGGCCACGGATTGGATGAAATTCTTCCCGTGGACAATGACACCTTCCGCAGCATTTTTAGCCAACTGCTCCAGGCTTTGGGATACATTCATCAGTTGGGATTTGTGCACTGCGACATCAAGGATGAAAACGCTCGCATTCGACCTGATGGTGCCGTGAGATTAATGGACTTCGGCCTGATGGAACGGGCCGGGCGCGCCAGTGGAGCCATCAAAGGAACCTTGGGATATATGTCGCCGGAAATGGCGCGGGGGGGCCGCCTGGACCAACGGGCAGACCTTTATGCGCTGGGTTGCCTGGGGTACCAGATGCTAACAGGGCGGCTCCCATTCCCAGGGAACGACCCTGTGGCTTTGATCCAAGCCCACCTGAATCAAATACCTGAAGCGCCGAGCACCCTTCACGCCGGGATTGACCCGACCGTTGAACGGGTCATTCTGCGTTTGATGGAAAAAGAGCCGCTCGCCAGGTATCAATCGGCCGATGAAGTGCTTGAAGACTTGGGCATAGAGGTGGCGGAAGACAACAAGGGCACCTTGCTCACCGCTCCGTTTGTGGGTCGCGACGACGAATTAAGCACGCTCGGTCGGAAATTACAGGCACTCACCCAAGGCCACCCTGGAGGTGCCATTCTGGTGACAGGGGCAGCGGGGGCCGGCAAGAGCCGCTTGACGGAGGAATTTCGTTTCACCGTACAAATGCAAAACCTGCCCTTTGTGGTGGGCTCCTCACACGAGCAAGGAACGGCACCCTATGGCCCGTTTGTGGAAGCACTGCGTGCTTTATTGCCCACCGTTCGCGAGCGAGGCACTGATCTTCTGGCCAAATACGCGCCTATTCTCGTGAAACTATTGCCTGAACTGGTTTCGGAGCCAGGTTTACCAGAATTTACACCGGCCGCTGACCTCGACCCCGCCCCCAAGGAAAAAATGCGCCTGCAAGGCACCTTGTCGGAATTCCTGGGCGAACTGTCGCGGCGAAAACCGCTGGTCACGGTGCTGGAAGATTGGCATTGGGCCGATGACCTTTCCGCGGAGCTTTTGACGTATATTCTGCGGAATAACCACGAGGCACCGTTGCTCTTTGTGTTGAACTATCGGGGCCTGCCGAGTGAAACCAACGCCTGGCTGACGATGACAGAACGCTTAGAATTGCCAGGCCTGACATCCAATACCGTTGAGCGAATGGTTGCGGCCATGTTGGGCTCCGAAATTATCGGTGAGAACTTTTTGCAGCAAATTGTCAGTTTTGCCGACGGAAACCCGTTTTTCGTCGAAGGACTGTTGGGGCATCTGGTGCGCAATGGCACCCTCGTCAAGACCAAAGGCCGTTGGAACAGTGATGTCACGCTCACGCCTGACCAAATGCCTGCCAACCTGCAAGGCATGGTGTTGGAAAAACTGGCCGCATTGTCATCGTCCGCCTTGGAGGTGGCGCAGATTGCGGCAACGGTCGGACGGGAACTCACCTTGGATATCATTCTCGGCGTCACCCGTTTGGAAGAAAACGCGCTTTTTGACGCATTGTCCGAACTTTCCGAACACGCCATCGTGGTGCAAACAGAAGACGGTGCCTACCGCTTTTCACAAGGACAATTACAGGAAATTTTATATGCCAACCTTGATGCGGAGACCAAACAACGCCTGCACGCCGCGGTGGCCGATGCATTAGAAATGAGTGCTGCGAACACCCATTTGGACTCAGCGCCGATGGTCTTGGTGACGGCGTTAGCTCACCACGCCATCCAGGCAGGGATGAAGGAAAAGACCGTCACCTACGCTTTGGCCGCGGGCAGTCGAAGTGCCCGCCTGTTCGCTAACAATGACGCCCACCGTTTCTTAAGCGCCGGGCTTGAGTACCTTACGGATGACGCCGCATCACAAGCGTCATCCACGGAGGAATTTTGGCGCACTAAACTTGCCTACCTGGGAACGCTGGGCGATGTCTGTCGGGTGTCAGGGCGCACGGAAGAGGCCAAAGTAGTTTACGAACAAGCGATCCCGCTGGCGGAGAAACTGCGAGAAAACCAGCAACTGGGTCGGATGCTCACCTCCGCCGCGAAGGTCTCGCAAATGGGCAACGATTACCCCACAGCGCTCGACTTGACCCGCCGCTCCTTAGAGGTTTGTCTCACTCAGGAGGATTTCGCGGGGGCTGCACGTTGTTTACTGACAAGTGGCCGCATCAATTATTTCGTTGGAAAACTGACAGAGGCCGGTGAACAAATACACCAAGCGCTGGAGATGGCGCGCTCTGCGGACGAACCAGCCTATTTGGGGGAGGCCTTGGGCTTCCTCGGCTTAATGTATGTCTCGGGTGACCCGGACAAACTCTCAGAAGGTGAAGAAAACCTGAAGCAAAGTGTCGAAATTTTGGCCGAGTTGGGCGATCGGGTCGGGCTCAGTAATTCTTATAATTTGCTGGGTAATTCGCAAAACATGCAAGGCAATTTCGAGGCAGCGTGGGACACGTTCCAGTTAAATAAGAAGATATGCATTGAAATTGGCATGCGGGACGAGGAAATCTTTGCATCCCTCAACCTGGCCATTACCGCCTTTGAACTGGGGCGATTCCAAGACGCGGCGCAACTCGCGGCCGAAGCCAATGCCTTGGCAACGAAAATGAACGCCAAATTCCCCTTGGGTATGGCTTATACCTTGGAGGCGGCGTCCAGAACCTTCTTGGGGGACGTGGAAAAGGGTTTGGACCTGGTGCAAGCGGCCCTGGAACTCGCACGGGAAATTAAAAACACCTACGTTGAAGCGCTGGTGTTGCAATACCAATTGGAAATTCAACTGCATATGGGGTTGCTCAATGAAGCCTGCACGACCGGAGAAACGCTGACGGCGTTGATCAAAGAAACGGGGAATAGCGAACCTGAAAGCCGCATGCAAGCCCTATATGGCGAAGTGCTCGTGCGCCTCGGTGAAACCGAAACCGGCGCCAAACTGGTTGAACGAGCGTTGGCATCCGCCCAAAAAGCGCACGCGAAGGGCATTCAGGGGCGTGCGATGCGCGCCCTCGCCTGGTGCCGAATGCGGCAAGGACGGCTGGAAGAGGCCCAACACATTGCAACGACAGCCCTGGCCATCACCAACAAAATAGGAGCCCGGTTTCAATCGCTTCAAGTCTTACTTTTACAGGGCGAACTGGCCATTCGGCAGGGCAATCTGGCTGTTGCGGCGGAGGTGTTTGAGACTGCGAAGCGCAGCGCAGAGAATCAAGCCAATCCACTGATGCGCGCCTTGGCGCTTCACGGCCTGGCTTCGGCGCACCCTTACCAAAGAACAAGCAAACAGCAATTTATTGAGGCACAACGGACACTACGGCGGTTGCTGGAAACCCTGGAGCCCGATGCCAAAGAGACCTTTCTGTCATTGCCGGAGCGCCAACGGGTCGTGACCCTGTCCCCCATCAGCAGCGAGGCCATTGCGGGAGCAGAGGCGTCCCCCCAAGGGCCTCTGGGCGATCGGCTGCAACGCCTCGGAAGGGATCTTCTGGAACTGGCCGCCCAAGCCTCGGCCTCGCAGGCCGACACCTTGGCCCTGGAAGAAGACCTGACCAGGCTTTCGAGGGTCTTAGACTTCGCTGAAATGTTGTCTGAAGTGCGTGACCCGGAGCAAGCGCTGGCCCGTGGGCTTGAAACGATTATGACTGAAACCCGGGCTGACAGGGGATTTTTGGTGATTGATGCGGCCAGCTGTAAGGGGCAGGTGTTACGGGCCATCCGACCGGATGGTGGCTACCAAGCGGACTGGGAGTTGGCCCGACGCTTGGTCGAAGAGGCCAGAGAGAAAGGGACAGCCGTCTGCGTCAGGGACGCCCACGAGGATCCACGGACCCATCACGCGGTCAAAGCCCATAAACTGTCGGTACAGACGGCATTGGCCGTCCCCGTGCGATTATCTGGTGAGGTCGTCGGCGAAATGTATCTGGATCGTGAGACCTCTGACGGATACCTCTTTGAAGAGGCAGATACCAGTTTCGTCTCGCGACTGGCTAATCAGGCGGGAATTGCGTTCCGGAATGCCACGGCGGCAGCGCAAATGGAGCAACGCAGCCGTCAACTCGAAATGCTCAATCAGCTTGCTGAAAAAATTAATGAAACACTGGTGGTGGAGGAGGTATTAGACCTCGTGGTTCAACTGACCTTGGAGGTCACTCACGCCGAGCGCGGTTTCTTGATGTTGCTTGAGGGCAATACAAACCCCCAACTGGTATGCAAGGCGGCCTACGAAACAAACGGTCGTTCATTGACTGACGAGCGCATATCGATGTCTATCTGTGACAAAGTACTGACCAGCGGCCAGGCCGTGACGGTCGTCGATGCGACAACCGACCAAGAGTTTCAGGCCGCGCAGTCGATTATGTCGCTCAACTTACGGACGCTGATGTGCGTGCCCTTGCAAGCCAAGGGAAAAACATTGGGCGTGCTTTACGTCGACAGTCAAGCCGTGGTCACAACATTTACCGAACGCGATCTGGACTTGCTCAAAGCGATTGCCGGTCACAGCAGCGGGGCCATCGAAAACGCCATGCTTTACACCAGCCTGAATCAGCGCGCAGAGGAACTCGAGAAAGCGCTCGCGATGTACCGGCAAGCGGAACACGAAGCAAGCACCGACGTCCTTACAGGCCTTCATAACCGACGCTTTTTCCAAGACCAATCGGCCCGGGAAATCGAACTTTCAAAACGTCAATACCGTAACATGGCCGTGATTATGTTGGATGTGGACCATTTCAAAAAATTCAACGACACGTACGGTCACGCCATCGGTGACGAAGTACTCAAAATTGTAGGGCGAATCCTTCCTGAAACGGTCCGGGCGTCGGATATCCCCTGTCGATTTGGGGGCGAAGAGTTTGTTATCTTGTGCCCGGATACTGACGGCCCGGGCGCTGCCATCGTGGCGGATCGCATTCGCGAAGCCATCAGCCAGGTGGAACTGGTCGACCTTGAGGGAAAACCGGTCCGTCAAATTACGGCCTCCTTGGGCGTTGCCGCCCTCATCCCTACGGATCAAAGGGTCGCCGAACTTCTCGAACGAGCGGACACGGCCCTTTACGCGTGTAAGGCTGGAGGCCGAAACCAAGTGCAGATCTGGCGAGACGGAATGCTGACGCCGGAAGAACTCAAGAAAAAAGAGCAAGCGGAAATTGAACAACAAGCGCGCGCCGCGGCCGGTTCATCCCAAGAAAACAGATGAAACGGGGGCCTGTGACGGCTAGATCAATGCGCTGATCAATAACCGTGACACAATTTGCAAAGTGAAGATGGCGAGAATTGGAGACAGGTCAATGCCCCCCATCGGCGGAACCAATGAGCGAAAAGGCCGCATAATGGGTTCCAGAAGGCCATCGAGGCCCCGCAATACGGGGTGATAAGGGTCGATGTTTGGGAAAAAACTCATCAAGGCCCTGACGATAATCAACAAGACCAAAATGTTCTCAACCGTCGCAATCGTGTGCGCGAGTTCTGTGGCAAAAGGCATAGCAACCTCTAATTCAACGGCTTCGAATCACCCGATAAGGCCGCCGAGCGGGCCGTGGCAGCCTTCACGGCCTGGATCAAGATAGAGCGGGTCGCCGCAGCCTCCAACACCTGCAACCCAGCGGCCGTTGTTCCGCCGGGGGAGGTCACTTGTTCTTTCAACTCTGCCGGATGCAAACCCGTCTCTTTCACCATTCGACTACTCCCGATCACGGTCTGCAAAACCAGTTGACGGGCCACTCGTCGTGGAAGACCATTGTACACGCCCGCCTCAATCAACGCTTCGATCATCAAGAACACGTAGGCGGGACCACTGCCTGAAAGGCCGGTCACGATGTCGAAATACGACTCAGGCAACTCCGCCACCTCACCGACCGCCTCAAATAATTTGATGACAAGGGCTTTTTGTTCAGCGCTCACGCACTCATTGGCCGTCAAAGCAGCCATCCCTTCGCCAAGAAGGCACGGGGTATTCGGCATCACACGGACCACCGCCAGACCCTCCGGAACGTGATTTGCGAGGTCACCCAGCGTCTTGCCCGCGAGAATAGAGGTCAATAAGGCACCGGGCTGCCAGTAGGCGCGTACGGCATCCAATACATCGCCCATCTGATTCGGTTTGACAGCCAAAATGACGAGTGGCGCGGCCAGACACTCCCGATTGCTCGCGGTCACCTGCACGCCGAACTCCGAGGCCAAATAGTCTCTGCGGGCCTCCAGAGGATCACCAATCAGAATCTCTTGGGGTTGGTAAAGCCGCCGGGCCAGAACGCCACGCACCAGCGCCTCGCCCATTGCCCCCCCACCAATCAAAGCGATAGAAGGCATCAATGCAAACTGCCGGCCCTTGCGGACCGGCGCGCTTTCATCTCTTGTTTGCTCAACGAACCCGCCAGAACAGGTCCTTCGGCTGTTGTGTACCCATCCAGTCACGTTCGGAATGGAAAGTGTTGATCACAACATTCGAGGGCGTGAACAGAAAAATCGACTCACCAATTTTGTCTTGATGGCCGTCCAAGGCGTGACAAGCCCCCGAAACAAAGTCCACTAACCGTTGCGACTGCTCAGGCGCCAAACCCATCAAATTAAGTATCACCGCCTTGCGAGAACGCAGGTTGTCCAAGATACCCAACGCCTCGTCAAACGAGCGGGGTTCGATCACCACCACCTCATGACCGGCTGCATTAGGCAGACCCACGATGTTACTGCGCGTTCCGGTCACCGGCGCCGGAACCGCCGCGAGTGGCGCAGGAGGAAGGGTCTTGGTCCGGTTCTTGTCCGCCGACTGAGCCGGCTCATCATAGGGCGCGTCGTCGTAAGCCTCGTCCTCTTCGGCGTCTAAGCCCACCATCGTTTGGATTTGTTTCAAAAACCCGGCGCCCATCAAGTTCCTCCTTCACGATCCTAATATTTCGAAAATTTACGCCCTGTCGAGCGAGCGATAGCTAATTTGAATTCAATCCGCCGTGGCGGCCCCACCACCGAAAATTGCACTTCCAATTCGAATCATCGTCGCCCCTTCAGCAATTGCCTCTGGAAAATCTTGCGACATTCCCATTGAAAGTTCTTTGAACTGGATTTGTTCCTCATTGCGCGCTGCCACCTCCGAAAGAAGCATTCGCACGCGCCGAAAACACGACCGAACAATCTCGGACGTCGCTGCTTGCGGGGCCATCGTCATCAAACCACAGACCCTCAAACCCGGCAGTTCGTGAAACGCCCGTTCCACAACCGCCCTCACTTCGACCGGATTCAGGCCAAATTTACCAGGGTCTGCCGCCGAATTCACTTGAAACAGGACCGGTTGAACCACCCCCCGAGCCACGGACGCCGTGTTCAGTGCCTCTGCAAGCCGCCAAGAGTCAACGGAGTGAATGAGCGCGAAGGCGCCGACCACCTTGTTCACTTTATTGGTCTGCAGGTGTCCAATCAGGTGCCAACGCGGATGGTATTCCGACAGTGCCGCCCGTCTGGACAAGGCTGCTTGAACCTTGCTCTCACCGAGATCCCTGATACCACAATCGAGCAATGCCCTCGCCTCGTCTTGGTGTGCGTATTTAGTGACCGCGACGATGCGTACAGTGTCCGGATCTCTTCCTGCTTGTCGGGCCGCTTCTGCGACACGGCCAAGCAAAGAATGATAGCGTTCGTTCAAACCGAGTTTCTCCAAGCCCCTTTCCTGAAATCAAGTCTTCATCAACATTAGAAGTCAGATCCCGAGTAAATATAGCACCTGCGATCCACATTAACAACGGGCTTTGCGGATCATCTGTGGCCTTCATCACCTTCAAGCCTGCAGGGGCTTGTTCTCGCTGAAACGTAAAATTTCATTAAGGGATAACCATAACCCGAGGGCCCAAAAAAGGCCGACTCGCCCAAACCAAATCGGCTTTCAACCCGTTGTGCCAGGACCACCTCCTGGCGCTGAATATCCCTAGCATCGTCCAAGAGGAAAGACCCTTGAGAATTGTCACTTCGCTGATGGGCCTGCTGCCAATCTGGGCAGCCGCGATACAAGCCTGCCACTCCGATAGCGCCGCGAATCGCTCCACTTCGAGCCTTCAAGAAACGCGCCCACACGTCCCGCCATCGATGGCCTTTGGCGAGAACCGAAGTCAGAAAAAAGACCCCATTCCACGTAACCGGACCCGGATTCAGCGAGTAATTGACGGCGACCCGAGTGTCATCGTGCTCCCCGACGATGCCTACCCCTCAGGGCCCCGGCCTGCTGTTCTGTTTTTGCACGGCCACGGGATGGACGAACACCAAATGCTGAACCGCACCACCTTAGCGCACCGCGTGACGGAAGAGGGCTGGCTCGCAGCGGCCGGTTTGGCGGGCAGCAGAACGCATTGGGGTAACGAGGGCGCACTGCGAGCGACAGCAGCGCTGATAAAAACCCTGATTCACGATTATCAGGCAGACCCTCGGCACATTTATCTGGTGGGATTCTCCATGGGAGGAGGAACCGCCTTGCTCACGGCAGCCAATCCCCTGGGACTCCCTTACCAAATTACGGCCGTCGCCAGCAGCCAAGGTTACAGCGACCTGCGGGCGATGTACGGGAATCCCTCCTATGCCTCCAGCATTCGACACTCCTTCGGACGCTCACCCACTGCCCCCGACCTGGCATTACGCTCTCCACTCAGCCTCGCAGAGAAACTTCGCGGCACGGCGCTTTACCTGGAACATGGGGAGAGCGACACCGCCGTTCCTGTGTTCCACACACAGCAACTCCAATCACAGCTTGAGCGTTTCGGCATTCCCGTCGAAACACACTATTATCCGCACGGCACGCACCACGAGGACACAATCGACGAAACCGCGATTCTCCGTTTCTTTCAAAGGGTGTACACCCGCCAAGGCGGAGGCAACTTGTGACGACGGTCTCTTGACCGCCAGGCACGGAGCGGCGTTAATTATCTGGAAGTCTATCCAAACCCTGAAAGGCCGCTGTGATGACCACCGCTCCAGTTGCGCTTCCCACCCAAGACATG
Source organism: Candidatus Sericytochromatia bacterium (assembly GCA_035284745.1). Classification (GTDB taxonomy): domain Bacteria; phylum Cyanobacteriota; class Sericytochromatia; order S15B-MN24; family JAQBPE01; genus JAYKJB01. The sequence goes on from JAYKIL010000021.1 coordinate 104,277, forward strand.
ATCCGTGATTATCTGGATCGCCTGAAGCTCAAAAATTTCTCTGAACACACGCTGCGGTGCTACGGGTTGGACCTCCACCAAGCAGAAGCCAGTCTGGGGAAACCATTGGTGCAAGCCACCCACGAAGAATTAGAGGTGTACATTGCGGGCCTGGCTCGCAAAGGCATGAAGGGGACCACGGTGCGCCGAAAGCAAGCTTCGTTGCGTGGCTTCTTTAATCACTGCCTGCGTCAGAAAGTCATCGTGATCGATCCTACGGGTAATTTTGAGCCCCCGAAGGTGGAGGACCGCCTTCCAATTTATCTGAACGCCTCACAGGTCCAATCGCTGCTCGACACCCTGAAGGGCGACACGCCGGCAGACATTCGCGAGGCAGCGATCGTCAAGGCCCTTTACTACACGGGAATGCGTGCCGGCGAATTGGTGGGGTTGAGCATTGAAGACTTATTTTTAGATGAACGCGAGTTGCGGGTCTTTGGCAAAGGACGGCGCGAACGGATGCTGCCCATCAGCGACGCGTTGGCGCAGGCTTTGGACGCGTGGCTGGCGGTCCACCCTGTCGGTAAAGGGCCTCTTTTTGTCTCCTTACACAACCACCACCGGCGGTTAAGCTATGACAGTGTCTACAAAATCGTGAAGGCAGTGATGGCGCGCGCGGGCCTCGCCAACCGGAAGTTCAGCTGTCACAAACTGAGGCACACCTTTGCAACCCGACTTATCAACCGAAAAGTTTCAATCGATAAAATCCAGAAACTGCTCGGCCATCGCCGCATCGATACCACCACCATCTACGCCCACACAGAATTAGGCAGCGACCTGCGTTCCGCATTGGAAAACGCCCTGTAAGCTGAACGCCCGAGTTTGGCAAGCGTGACGATGCACTGGCGCACCCTTGTGGATGATCCCGCAGACGGCGCGTGGAACATGGCTCTGGATGAGGCCTTGTTAGAGGCGCATCGTCTGGGCCTGAGTGGTCCAACCCTGCGCCTCTATCGCTGGGCCACCCCGACGCTTTCCTTGGGGTATGCCCAGCGCTTCACCGCCGAGCAACAAACCCGCTGGCGCGCAGAGGGCGCATCTCTGGTGCGGCGTCCCACCGGGGGACGGGCCGTGGTTCACGCCCATGACTTCACCTACAGTGTCGTCACATCGGGCCTGCCCCTGCGGATTACATCATCATACGAGGCTTTATCCCAAGGGGTGATTGGGGCCTTACGCCTCCTGGGACTGGAGGCTGGCTTAGGCCAGGGCCAAGCGCACGGAACTCGCTCAGCCAGTTGCTTTGCAAGCGCCACGCCCGCAGATTTGATAGCTGCCGGGCAAAAATTGTGCGGCAGTGCCCAGGTCCGACGGCAAGGAGCCGTCTTGCAACATGGAACCATGTATCTGGACGAGGCGCCGCAATGGGCGTGGCTGCCAGAGCAGCCCCCTGTGCAGAGTTTGGCAGGATTGCTGGGACGAAAGGTGAGCTGGGAAATGGTGGCCGAGGCGTTTATGAAAGGATTCTCTTCAGCCTTCCCGGGCACCTGGGAATCTGGAGCGATCACCGCGTGGGAAAGAAATCGGGCCCTCGAGCATCAGGAACGTTTCCGACTCTGAGCGAGGAGGGCCGCCGGTCGAGACTCCACGGCCCGGGGAAACGAATCATCCTGGTCGCTTTTTCAGCCATCCACCAGGGTCAACCAGTTCTCGGTGGCGGTATCAAGGTCGCGCTTCACCTGCTCGTAATCAGCCTGCACAGCGGCCGCCTTGAGGCCGTCTTGGTAGACCTCGGGGGCAACCAGAGCAGCCTCCAATCCTTTCAGGCGGGTCTCCAGCGTTTCCACTAAGCTTTCGGCCTCAGAAATGGCCTTGGCCTGTTTGTAGCTGAGCTTGGGGGGGCGGACCGATGCGGCGGTGGCTGGCGTCACCGGAGGCGGGGCCACTTCGGCCACACGCGCTTGTTCAGCCGCCCGGGCTTGCAGGCGGGCTTCTTCATGTTTCTCGCGGTAATAGGCATAGCCGCCCGTGTACCAATCCGCCCGGCCATCCTCAATGTGCAAGACGTGGGTGGCCACATTTTCCAAAAACCAGCGATCGTGACTAATGATGACCGCCGTACCGTCAAAAGCGGCCAGGGCCTCAGCCAGCTCTTCCTTTGCCCCCAAATCCAGGTGGTTGGTGGGCTCGTCCAGCATGAGCAAATTGCGCGGCTCGAGCAACAACTTGGCTAACGCCAAGCGACTGCGCTCGCCCCCTGACAGCTTCCGAATGGGCTTAAAGACGTCCTCACCGCGGAACAAAAAGCAACCCAGCAGGGTCCGCAAGCGCGCGATGGGAACTGTTTCATCCACGGCCCAGGCCTCTTCCAGCACGGTGTTTTCAGGGTCGAGGCTGTCCGCCTGGTTTTGACTGAAATAACCGGGCAAGACACGCAAGCCAAAAGCCAATTCGCCGGTCGTCGGCTTTTCGGTGCCGGCCATCAGCTTCATCAGGGTGGACTTGCCCGCGCCATTGGGGCCCACCAACGCCAAACGCATGCCGCGCTCCAACTCTAAACGTTCAATGGTGAACAAGGGCCCCGGACCATAGTCTTTAGAAATTTCAGTCAGGGTCAACACCATACGGCCAGGTTCCGGCGCACGGGTAAAGCGGAAACGAATGGAACCCGCTTCTTCCGGCGGGGCCTCCACGCGCGTCAGGCGGTCGAGGGCCTTTTCACGGCTTTTTACCGCCGAGGCCTTGGTGGCCTTCGCACGGAAGCGATCGATCCAGGCCTGCATCTTTTCAATTTCACCCTGTTGTCGGTCAAAGGCGGCCTGCTGGGCCGCGCGGCGGGCCTTGCGCTGCTCGCGGTGGCGCGTGTAGTTGCCAGTATAGGTTTCCAGGCGCCCGCCCTCCAGTTCGGCGACGTGATCCACCACGGCGTCCAGGAAATGGCGGTCGTGCGAAATGAGCACCAGCGCGCCCGGGTACCCGGCCAAGTACCCTTCCAACCAGCCGATGGCTTCTAAATCCAAGTGATTGGTGGGCTCGTCCAGCATGAGGAGCTCAGGCTGAATGAGCAGCAACTTGGCCAGTGCCGCGCGCATCTGCCAGCCCCCGCTGAACTCGTGCAGCGGCCGCTCGCGATCGGGCTCAGAAAAGCCCAGGCCGTGCAACACGCGCCCAATTTTGGCATCGGCCTGCCAGCCCTCCAGGCGCTCCCATTCTGCGTGCAAGTCGGCGTGTTGATTCACCAGTGCATCCAGGGCAGCAGGCCCCGCCTCGGCCATGGCCGTTTCCAGTGTCGCCAACTCGCCCTTCAATTCGAGCAACCGTGGGAAAGCCTGCCACATCTCGGCCTGCAAGGTGCGGCCCTGGTCGCCCAGTAATTCCTGGGCCAAATGACCAATGGTCAGGCGGGGACGCAGTGCCACGGTGCCCGAGTCGGCGTCAATTTCACCCAGAATAATTTTAAACAGGGTCGACTTCCCTGCCCCGTTGGGGCCGACCAACCCCCAGCGTTGGCCGGGCGCCACGTGCCAATCGACATCATCCAAGATCACCTTCGTAGGATAGCTTTTGGCCAGTTGGGTGACGCGCAGGCACATAAGGGCAGGGTCTCAGGAAGTCAGGGGAGAAAAAAATATTTTAGCATCGTATAAAACGGCCATGGTGATGTGAAACGCGCTCTGGCGACCCCTCGCACCGCGGCGCACTCACGAGCGGTGCTGGGGCGGCGGAACCCGCAAGGGGATCGACGGAGGCCTGGGCTGTAACAAGGCCTTCATCGCTGCCAGAGCCTCTAAAACACGGGGACCCGGGCGCGAAATCAGGTCACTGGGCAGAGAATGCACCTGGCCCGTGTGCACGGCGCGCAACCCCGCAAAGCGCCGCTTCAACAATTGCAAGCCTCCTTCGCGATCACTCGAAGTCAGCAACACATCAGGGTCGGCCACCAACAAAGCCTCAAAACCAAAAGTCGGGTACGAACCGGGCAAATGGGGCGGTACAATGTTCTGCCCCCCAGCCAGTTCAATCAACTCCCCGATGTAACTGCGCGGCCCTGCCGTCATCAGGGGCTCATCCCACACCACGTAAAACGTGCGCGGCTTGTTCTTTATCTTCGCCACCTCGGCCCGGCGTACCTGCAGGTTTTCCTCCAGGCGCTGGGCCCACGCCCGGCCCACAGCCGACACGCCCGCCAACTGCGCGATGGTCGCCATGTGGCGGCCAATGTCTGCGACACTTTCCGTGGGCAGCACCACCAACTGAGCACGCGTCAGCGCAGCCAATCGCTCCACCGGAGCGCGCTGGCCTTCCAACGCCAGAATGAGGTCTGGTTTTAAAGCCATGACCCGTTCTTCGTTCCAGGCGTTCACCGCGCCCACTGCCGGCACGCGCTGCGCCTCCGGGGGATGATTGCACCAGTTGCTCCGCCCCACCAGGCGATCGCCCAACCCCAAGGCGAAAACCATCTCCGTGAGCGACGGCCCCAATGCCACAATTCGCTGCGCGGGCAATGTCTTGGACTTGGCTTCGGGGGGGCACCCTGACGCCAAAAATGCCAAGCCAAACATCAACGCCAGAACCAACGCCCCTTGACGACAGGCAAATTCAGGAGTCGGCACTATTTCTGGCTCGTGGCGAGCCCTATGCGCTTGGCCCCACTGCCCTTGATGCGATCAATCAACGCGATGACCTGTTCGTAAGGCAAAGACTTGTCGGCAGCAATCACAAACGACGTGTCTGCATTCTGGGCCACGGCCGCCTGGACCGCCTCCACCAAACCGTCTGGCGATTGAGTCTTTCCCTCTAATTTCAAACCCTCACGGGTCAATTCGACCAACATAGACTTGGGGGTATTGTCCGCCGCCGTCGACTCTGGCAGCTGTGCGGTGATAGAGGTGCGCACCTGGGGCAAGAACGCCATGACCGCAAGAAAAATGGTCAGAATCATCATGACGTCTATCATCGGAATCAGCTCAAAACGAGCCGTGCGGTCCCGCCTACTTGTTCGCGTGAGCAAGGGGGACTCCTCCCGACGCAGCAGAAGCAGGTGCCGTGGTCTCTTTCAGCCAAGCCTCCAAATCCACAGCCAAGTCATCGTTGCTGCTTTGCAGCGAATGATGTGAGAGCGCTGCAACGATGGCGACAATCAGACCGCCCGCCGTCGCAACCAAGGCCTCGGAGATACCGCGGGACAATTCCGCCATCGGATTGGCTGGCGGTGCGGCCGAAATTTGGTTGAAAATCAGAATCATTCCCGAAACCGTTCCAATGAGTCCCAGGAGCGGAGCGATCGAGGCAATGGTGCCGAGCCAAGAGATGCGGCGTTCTTGGGCCAATACCAGTTGACCGGCCAATGCGGTCTTTTCGCCAAGGTCACGCACCTGGGCTTCTTCGACCTCCGTCAAAAATTGCAAAACCAGGTCGCTGGGCTTTTTAAGCAGCAACTGGTCTTTTTTGTCTGGAAATTGCCAGAGCCAGTAAAGGTGTTTCTTGGCTCGAGACAGCGACCACGCGTGATCAATAATCAAAGCCACTGTGACAAAAGAAGCGAGGATGATCGGCACCATGGTCCAACCACCGGCACGGATGAGATTCAGCAAAGTCATGCTGGGTAAAGTCCTGCAAAGGAAATGAGGGAAGCGAGCCAGTGCGGGTTGCCACACAGTTCACCAGGGGCCCCGCGTCTGCGCAGTATAACATAATGGCGTGCCCGAGGCTGTGAGCGATGCCCGCACGTCAAGGCCTGCTGGGTATAATGCGGGGGCCGCGTCAAGGCCGTCGACTTTAAGCAAGAGGCTCGCTATGCCCTCATTACCAATGCGTTATGACCTTCGAAGCCCACTCGGTCGGGGGGGTATGGGGGAGGTTTTTCTGGTCTTCGACCGCGAACGCGAGCAGGAAGTGGCGCTTAAGCGACTGAGCCCACGTGAGCCATCGCTTCATCAGAACGACGAGGAGGCACGGTTCCTTTTTAGGCAGGAATTCGCGGCCATGGCCACCTTGCGCCATCCACACTTGGTTGAGGCCTACGATTACGCGACCGATTCGGAGGGCGTGCCATACTTCACGATGGAGGCCGTGCCTGGAGCCGACCTCGCCACTGACAAAAAGAACACTGAAGCCGAGGTGCGACGGTGGCTGCCTGCCATCCTGAGTGCACTCAACTATCTCCACACGCGCTCTTATTTACACAGCGATCTCAAGCCTGAGAACATCCGTATTCGCACAGATGGCGTTCCCAAGCTGATGGACCTCGGCTTGTTGTCTCGCCCTGGGCGCATGGGCGCCATTCGGGGCTCACTTCACTACGTGGCACCAGAACTGGCGCGGGGACATGCCGTCGACGCCCGGGCCGATTTGTACGCCCTCGGCGCGGTGCTATATCACGCACTGGCCGGCCGCCCCCCATTCGACCCGAGCTTCCAGGCCACACCGGTAGACCTTTTACGCGCCCATCTGACAGAGGCCCCCCCCCCGCTTGCGGCTTGGGCTCCGGAACTCTCCGCAGAGATGATTGAGCTCATTAAGCGCTTGCTGGCGAAAGACCCCCAGGAGCGATTCACGAGCGCATCAGCCGTACTGACCGCACTTGGACTCGCCAGCGAAGGCGAAGCCCCCACAACGCTGTTCGAACCGCCGTTGATCGGCAGAGAAAATCAACTGCAAGAATTGCGCCAGGCATCTTCGGGCCCAAGCAGTACCGTCCTCACCCTGGTGGGAGGCCCGGGGGCTGGGAAGTCGGCCCTGATCGCCGAATGGCGCGCTGAGTCACAACTGCAAGGTTTAAAGACCTTTTCAGCGCGGGGTTTGGGGCCCGACGCGCCTCCCTATCAAGCCCTAAAACCTTGGCTGCTTGCGTTGACCGCGGAATCCTGTTCCGAATTGGAACGCCTCGCGCCAGTTTTGGTGCGTTTACTTCCTGACCTGGGTGTAGACCCCGCCCCCTCGTTGGAAGGCGCGCAAGAGCGTGTGCGCCTTCACTCGGCGGTGGCGGAATTAGCGGCCGCCGTCGCGCCCACCGCCGCTTGGATACTGGACGATGCCGACGAATTAGACAGCGCCTCTGAGAGCCTGGTCAGTTTTCTCCGGGCGCGCGGCGAAGCGTGTGCGTGGCACTGGACGATTTCGCGCAAGGAAGAAACAGCGGATAGTGGCAGAAAGTTGATTTTGCCGCCGTTCAGGGATGACGAAACAGTGGCGATGACCCAAGCGATGTTGGGTGAGGCGCCTGTCCCGCCTGCACTCGCAGAGGTTCTGCCGATTCTCTCGGGGGGAAATCCGGGAATGCTGCGGACCCTGCTCAATCACTGGGTCGGGCAAGGGGTTTTGACGCATCCAAGCAGCGGATGGCACGTGACAGACCCCGCCCGTCTCAGCCTGCCGAAAGACCTGACTGTCGTGCTTGATGAGCGGTTCACAACCCTCTCAGCCACCGCGCAGCGGCTGGGGTGCCTGGCCGCTCTCCTCGGCGCCACAGGCTCTTTGAGCCACTTGGCCGCCATCGCGGACCTCAAAGAAGTTGACTTTTTCGAAGCATTGGCGGAACTGGAAGCCAGCGAAACCCTGGAGCGCACCGACGGTAAATTTCAATTCAAGCGCCCTGCACAGGCCCAGACGCTGGCAGCCACCTGGCCTTCCGAGGAAGCGCGCCGGTTACACACCCAGGCAGCCGCGCTGTTCATTAAGCAGAACAGTCTGCGCCCCGACAACTCCACCGCCGCCCTGGACGACATGTTGCTCGTGGCCCGTCACCTGATCCTGGGCGACACGCCTCAAGACTCCTTGCCCTGGACCTTCGCAGCGGCGCGACAGGCCCGCGTGATGTACGCGCTGGGGGGCGTTGCATCCTTGCTCGAAAAGAGCCTGTCCCTTCCCGACCTTTCCGTTGAAGCGCGGGCGAATCTGTACGATTTTCAGGTGACCCTATTCCGCGCGCAGGGGCAGATTGATGAGGCTGTCAAATTACAAGAAACCTACGTCATGCCCGTGGCACGCAAGGGCGAACCCGAGCCGCTTGCACATCAATTAACGAACCTCGGCATACTGCATAACCTGAAGGGCCGTTATCGCGAGGGCCTTGAATGTCTCTCTGAGGCCATTACGTTGGCAGATGCCGCGAACGTGACAGCCACGCGGGTGAGGGCCCGTTTGTATGCAGGCCGTGCCGCCTACTTCAGCGGGCAAAGCAAAATGGCGTGCACCGTCTTGAGCGCGGCCGTGCGCATTGGGCGGGAAGCGGAGGGATATACCCTTCTGGGCTCCGCCTTGAGCCTGTACGGTTACGTTCTGGCAACCAACTACAAAGAGCGGGCTGCCGAAGGGGTCGCTTTGCTCGAGGAAGCCATCGCTTACAACACGGCCGTTGATAACGGGGAGAACCTGCTTGAGGCTTACAACAACTTGGGCAATTTATTGCTCAATATGGGGCGCCTCAAAGAGGCCCGGCCCACCTTCGAGCGTTGTTTAGCCCTGAGTGAACGTATCGCGATGCACAATGAGAAGGTTTTTGCTCTCATCAACTTGGGCGCTGTCAGTTTGGAAATGGGCAAGGCCAAGGATGCCCTGGGCTTTGCCTTGCAAGCCGCCGAATTGAGCCGAACGCAGGGTCGAAAATTTCCAGAGGCCTATGCACTGGCCCTCGAAGGCGTCGCCCGCATTTTTATGGGTGAACTTTCGCAGGGCTGCGATCGACTGAACACGGCCCTGCGCATCGCGGTCGAAATTAACAACCGGTATCTCGAATTGAATATCTACGGACGCCGCCTTGAAGCCTGGTTGCACTTGGGCCGCTTCACTGAAGCCCGTGAGGAGCTTTCGAAGGCGCGCAAGCAAGCAGAATCTGCACAAAACCACGAACTGGACGAGAAGTTTGAACGGCTCGAAGCGACACTGAACGGAATATCAGGAACCGTGAGCGGACCCGCCCGTCTCGAAAGTCTACTCACCGCCCCGGGGGCCAGGGAACATCGGCCCGCTTTTGCGCAATCGCTCTACTGGCAGGCGGAACAGCTTCACCGCAGCGGGAAAAACACGGCCGCTTTGGAACTGCTCGAACAAGCCTCTCAAACAGCCCGAGAAGAGGATTTACCGGGCCTCGAGGCGATGATTTTGTGCTTGTGGGGTCGGATTACGATAACGACCTCACCGGCACTCGCGGCAGAGAAATTTTTGCAAGGCAGGGCGTTGGCGGAAGCATCCGGACTGGTGGTGATTGATATCGTCTGCCAAGCAGGCCTCGGCCAAGCATCGCCCGGGGCCAGAGAAGAACGTCAAGAAGCCCCCCGACGCCTGATCGCCTTGTTGGCAGATTGTGATGACACCGACAAAGCCGCCTATCTCTCGTGGCCGGAACGCGCGGCCATTTTGAGTGCGCCGCTGCCGAGCCACCCATCAGCCACCGTGGCACGCCTCCATCACCTCACAGACATGATCGCTGCCATTACCACCCAAGTTGAACTCCCAGAAGTGATGCAACAAGCACTGATAAGCCTTGTGGCCATTGCAGGGGCGGAACGGGGATTTTTATTGCTCTACAACGGCTTTGAAGTGACGCAGCAAATCTTTCACGGCATGGAAGCGCGGGACAACGATGAATTCAGTTCCAGTCTGGCACACCAAGTGCTTTGGAGTGGAGAACCCGTTTTCATTGAAGACGCCTCCAGCGATGTTCAATTTGCCTCGAGGGACAGCATACAGGCCCTAAAACTGCGCTCAGTGGTGGCCGTCCCCTTACACGACGGCGAGGAAACCTTGGGCGTGATGATGGCCGATTCCCAAAGTATCAATACGCAATTTGGCGCAGACGATATGGATTTGGTATTGGCACTGGCCAGACAGGTCGCCATCAGCATCAGCCATTCGAGGCGGCTGGAGCGCTATCGCAACGCCCACGAAGAAAACGTGGTGTTGTACCGCTTGGGGCTGCAAATGATGAAAGCCGATTCCCTGGAAGCGGCATTTGCGGCCGTGGCGGCCGAGGCAATTCCACTGTGTGCCGTCAGCCGGGCCCTTTTGCTGGAAGGGCCGAACAGCCGTGTGTGCCTTGCCGTGCGTGCTGACGGTCATCCCGTGCAGGCGACGGAACAAGACCTTTCATTGAGTGTCGCGCAGTGGGTCTATCAAGAGGGCCAGCCTCTCTATCTGGTCGACGCGCAGGCAGACGAAAATTTCCAAACCCGCGCAAGCATTATGGCGCTGGGCTTACATTCAATATACGCCGTTCCTGTGAGAGTCGCTGAAGAAGTCTGGGGTGTCTTGTATCTGGACCACCCGAGTGTCCTCGATGAAAACCCGCTGGCAGCCCATACTCTGGGCCGCATCGCTGAAATGCTCGGCGCCCTCATCGAGCGTGTTCAGCCCGGGCGTTTGAGCTTGTCTTCCTCGCAAGGCCCATAGACTTGGAGTTCTTTTCCCTTGAGTAGCCGCGACAGCTTTGAGCGCCAAACAGGCCTGCTACAGCGTTCAGCAGGCACTCAGCCGTTGCGCGCTCAAACCCGCCCGTTATTGTCGCCGGACGCGGTGCTCGCGCAAACAAAGGAACTGGTGGGCAAGGCTCGCGCGACGGTCGACTCGCTGGAACCCCGGGTAGAAATTTTGCTGCGGGCGTGTCAAACAGCCACACAAGATGTTCCGGGGCTGGGAGTGGTCGCTTTTCGACACCCATTGTCGCCCAAGGGCGACCAAATCGTGGCTTACCTCGCCAGCAGCATCCTGAATCAGGAGATGTGGCGCAAAGAGGTGCATATCGCAATATTCCGATTTTACGAGGCAGAGAGACTCATACGGATCGCCCAGGGTGAACTTGAGCGCCATCATCCCCAACAACGAACGCTTGAAGAGCTTAAGCTTCTTATTTTTTACCTGTGCCGTTTTCACGAAATCTTCAAAAATGAACGCGTGCTGGCCCAACTTTTTCCGCCACCACAAACCGTTCAGGTGACACAATCTGCGGCATCATCAAACCCGATTGAACGCCTGAAGAGAAAAAAACAACGCGATGAAATTCTCAATAAAGCAGAGATTCTCCGAGCCAGCCTCACGCCCCGTATGCAGACGCTCATTACCACCCTCGACATGATCGAAAAAGGAACAATACTGGATGTGCGGGCCTTATTGACCGGTACGACCCGAACTGTCCGTTTGATTGCGATGGGCATCAACACCAACCCAGAACTGGTCAATAAACTCAAAGAAGCCCGGGAGCTGTTTAGGCAACTGGAAACACAAATTAAAGAAGCCAAGGCGGGGGGCGATGTCTTACCGCTGAAGGACATCATCTTCCCACTGTCACGCCTGGCCGTGACGTGCCGGCAAAATGTGCTTTTGCGAGATTTGTTTCCAACAAGCGATGAAGGACTGTTTCCGGACGACGACAGCGACCCCCCCCCCGCAAGCGAACCCTCTCAGACCGCTGGATAACACGAGAAGGAGACGGTAAACCGGGGTACATTGAGAGCGAACGCACGGGTTCGCCCATTTGACTTGTCTCCGTGTGATGAGGCATCTGTGTCTGAAACAGGCTCACTCGTAGGAATGCACGTGGGCTCCCGCTATACGGTCCTCAATGAATTGGGTTCGGGCGGGATGGCTCGCGTTTTTCGTGTGCAAGATTCCACCTCGAACACAGAATGGGCACTCAAAGTACTGAGGGCCGAATTAAGTCATGATCTTGCCTGCCAAAGGCGCTTCAAGACAGAACATCGCGTTTTGGCGAGCTTAAGCCACCCCAACATTCCGGCGGTGCATGATATGCACACCACCCCAGAGGGGTTGCCTTGTTTTGCGATGGAATTGGTCAACGGGAATCAATTGCCTTCAGGCGAACCGTGGCACCTGGACGATCTGTTCACCTTGCTCGCCGATTTGATGCCCGTCCTGTCCTATTTGCATCGACAGGGTTTAGTGCACGGCGACCTGAAGGCCGAGAACCTGATGCGCACTGTGGACGGTCACCTGAAGGTCATGGACTTTGGAATTTGCGGGCCGGTCGGATCGCCCCGTTTGGGAGTCCAAGGCACCTTGACCCATCTGGCCCCCGAACTCATCCAACGCGGTAAGGCGGATCAACGTGCCGACCTGTACGCCGTTGGGGTGATTCTGTATCAACTTACGACCGGTCGACTGCCTCTGCTCGGAAAATCGGCGGCGGAAACGTTGAAATTACATCTGGAGGCCTCCCCGGTGGTGCCGCGAAATCTGCGCCCTGAAATTCCGGCAGAACTTGACGCACTGATTGCGCGCTTGCTCAGTAAGCGTCCCCAAGACCGTCCCCAGTCGGCCAATGAGGTTCTGCGCCTCGCAGGCTTACCCGCGGAACCAGACGATACCCTCGCCGTCCCGTTGCAAAGCACATTTATAGGGCGCAAAGAGGCATTGGGAACCTTGTTGGCCGCCGCAGGAGAAGCCGCACAAGGGCATCGTCCGAAAACGTTCACCATCGTCGGCGCGCCGGGCGTTGGCAAAAGCCGCTTGCTCGAGGAATTAATGTCGCAAGCCCCGCTGCTGGACCTTGTCGCCGTGTCCGGCAGTTGCGCCAGTGAGCAGACGCCTCTGGGGCCATGGCTGGACTTGGCGCGAGAATTGCTGGCGGTGGGACGACCGTTGGCGCCTGAGGCCTCGGACCTGCTGCAAGAGGCATTGCGACCGTTTCTCGAGCCCACCGCAAACCTCACGACGGACCCTGGGGGGGCCCTGAGAAGGGCCTTTGAGCGTCTGCTGGAAGCTGTCTGCAGCCAAAGGGGACTGCTCATTCTGCTGGACGATTGGCACTTGGCCGACGCCGCGAGCGCAGCGCTACTCTCCCACTTGATAGACCCCACTGCACGGCGCCCGATCGCCTGGATTATCGCTGCGCAAGAGGTCACCGGGCCCGACGCCCATACCATTTTTTTGCAACCTCTCAGTCCTTCGGAAACCGGGGAGTTGCTGAGTTCAAGCCTGGGCACCCACGACCTTCCGGAGGCGGTCAGCGAACAAATTTTTGCGACCACGCAGGGATCGCCCCGTTTTGTGTTGGACCTGCTGCGGTATTTGCTCGCCAGCAAGCAACTTGTCAAACAGCAAGGTGGATGGCGCGTCGTCGCGAGCGAAGGGGCATCCCTTCCGAAGGGTCTCGCCGCGCTTTATGAAGCCCGCACGGCAGACATGCCGTCGTCCAGCATGCGTTTAGCACGGGTGTTGGCCGTCCACGGCGGCACCTTGCCTCCTGATATGTTGACCCTCGCATCCGGCCTCCCGCTCACAGAGGCCGAAATCGCCTTGACGATTTTACTCGCGCGTCAAGACGTCCGGCAATGGGAACCCGGGGTGACATTGGTCGATCAACAAATGGCAGCGTGGTTATTAGACGGATTAACCGACACCGAAAAGCAAGAAATTCACAATGCCCTGGCCGACGCCCTCAGCACAACCCCGCGAGCACACGCCGCATTACGCCTTTTGAATGGCGTGGCGCACCACGGGCAACGGGGGGGGCAGCCAGAAAAATTCCTGCCCTGGATTCTAACAGCCGCCCGACGAAACCTCAGCGTATCTGCTTTTCGCGAGTCGCAAGAATTTGCGGAAGCCGCATTGGGGCAACAAGCGCTTTTGACACCCCACGAACTGCAAGAAATGTACGAAACCTTGGCGACCAGCCATCGAAGCTTGGGGCACGGGGAATCTGCGCGCCAAGTGGCTGAGGACGCGGTCCGATTGGCTGAAAGCTTGGGTGATGCAACACTGCTCGCGCGAGCGCTCAATGGGTTGGGGAAAATTGAACATTTGGCAAGCCGTTTCGAACAAGCCAAAATCAGTTTCGAACGCGCCAGCGAAGCGGCGAGCGACGAAGCGCCCTATGAACGCGCGCGGGCTTACCGCGCTTTGGGCCGGCTCGCCACCGTTTCTGGCGACCTTGAAATGGCTTATCAGTATGGGGTGCAAGCCATGCAATGGGTGCGTCAGCACGCGCCGCTTCCCGAACAAGCCCGATTTATGGCCGAGATTGGCGAGACTTTCCAAGGCTCCGAAGAAAGGCTGCGAGAAGGACTGGCTCTGTTGGAAGAGGCGGCGCAAATTGCCGCGGACTTGCACGACAACGCCCTCAAGTCTTTTGTGGCGGGAGCCTTGGGCAACCTGAGACTCTCCCTTGGGCAATTGGTCGATGCCAAGGCATCGTTTGCACACGCGGTCGAACTCCACGAGATAACCGGCAACACTGGAGAGCAGGTTTTTAATCGCCTCAATCTCGCGCTGGTCGCAGAGGAACAAGGGTACTTTGAAGAAGCGGAGCAACTTGCTTCCAGCGTCACCCAAGAAGCCCGGCGCATGAATCGGCGTTTTCCGATGGCTGCCGCGATGGCGATTGAAGGCTCGGCAGCGGCCCATATGGGACGCACACGGGAAGGGCTTGCGCGTTTGGCAGAGGCGATGGACATTGCAGAAACCATCAACCACAAGATGCTGCAAGCCTTGATACGGCAAATGGAGGCGCCCCTGCAAATATTGTTGGGCGATTTTGAGCGCGCCCACGAACTCGCTCAGAACCTCATCGCGTTTGGTATCTCAGCAGGCGTTCCGGAATTTGAACAACGTGGAAGGCTCTGTCAAGCGGAGATTGCCTTGGAACGGGGTCAAAATGAAGCTGCCCGCGAAAGTCTCGCACCCATCATTGAGGGCTCCAACCTGTCTTTGCGCCTTCGCGCCCACCGCCTGCTCAGTGATATGGCGTGGCGGGAAGGGGATATTGCTCGGGCCCGTATGGCTTGCGAAGTCGCCCAAACACTCAATGCCCAGGTCGATGCGCCGCGAGACCACGGGCCTCTTTTGATGCTGGAAGCACGCATCAATGAAGGAGAAGCCGCCTTTGGCGCGGCCACCCAAGCGGTAAAGATCCTTGAATCCACGCAGCAACGTCACAGCCTGCCGCTCGCCCTCTACGTGGCAGCGCAAAGGGGTCGCCCCGAAGATCGCGCGGCCGCGCTCGCCCGGGCCCGCGAACTGCTGCAGGCTATGGCAGGCACTCTCGGGGAATCGAACGCGTGCTATATTGCAGCCTTCGACCGCCAAAAGATCATCACAGAGAGCATTTTGCTGCCTCAAAACACCCCCCTGCCGGAGGACCTCGAGACCCCCACCACGATCGCTGGATTGCAGAGCCTGGCCGCGCGCTTGCTCAAGGGCATTGAAGGCCTGAGCGCGCAGGAAGGCCAACAACCCGCCGCCGTCTGGGGCTTGGATCGCGCCGGCAGACGCTTAGAACAAGTGGTGTCTTTTGCACGCACCGTTAATTCCTCGTTGCAACTCGAGACCGTGATCGACCGGGCCTTGGCACTCATTATCGAGATTACAGGAGCCGAGCGGGGCCTTTTACTGCTCAAAGAGGGCCCCACGGTCACAACCCACCGATTCGCCACGGCTCCCGGCTTTGATATCCAAGACGCAGAGGCCGAGCAATACAGCCGCACGGTAGCACGCACCGTGCTTGAAACCGGCGAGACCGTCTGCGTACTCGACGCCCTGTCCGATCCCCGCTTTGCTCAGCAGGCCTCCGTTTTGGGATTAAACCTGCAAACGATCATCGCCGTTCCGTTGAGCAATCAAGGCGAGATCATCGGCGCCATCTATGTCGATCGACAGGGTCTGAGCGAGCATTTTACCCAAGGGGATCTCGAAATTGTGCAGGTGCTCGCGGGGATGACCTCTGTGGCCCTGACAAACGCCCGATTGATGAAACAGCAAATGGACAACGTCCTGCAATTGGATCAACTCAATAAACTTTCTCGCTCGGTTTCGCGCACGCTCGAGTTAGAAAAGGTGCTCGAAATCATCAGCCAGGTGACGCTGGAAATCGTCAAGGCGGAGCGCTGCTTGATCTTTCTGTGGGAAAACGAACAACTGGTGTTCGGCTCCGGACGCGATCACGACGGTCCGCTCACAGCACAAGCAGGGCGAGAGCGCAGCGGAACCATCTGCCAAAAGGTGGTCGATACCTTGCAACCCGTCCATGTCATCGACGCTCGGCAAGATGCTGAACTCGCGAACAAAAAATCGGTATTGAACCTGAGAATTGCCTCGGTGGTGGCCGTTCCCCTGCTTGCCGATGCCGGCCTCACGGGCGTCTTATACATTGACTCCCGCACGCGGGTGTCGACCGCCTTGGAGAAAGAAGTGGCCGTCTTGCAAGCCATCGCCAATACCGCCGCCCTGGCGGTCCAAAACGCCCGCCACTACCGCGAAGCCACGGTCGATCACCTCACCGGTCTGTACGTGCGCTCGTTGTTTCTGCGTCGCATCGACGAGGAAGTGCGCCGAACCCGGCGATTCGGTGGAAAGTTCTCGCTGTTGGTTCTGGATATCGACCACTTCAAACGCTTCAATGACGCCCACGGTCACCAAACCGGCGATGCGGTTCTGCGCATGGTCGCACGCACCATTCGCGAAGCGGTCCGCGTGGGTTTGGATGTGCCGTGCCGCTATGGTGGAGAAGAGATGGTCATTTTGTTGCCTGAAACCGATGCTCCAGGGGCCGTTGTGACGGCCGAACGTATCCGCAAACAAATTGAAACAGCCAGCTTACCGGCCGCAGATGGAACCCCCCTCAGTGTCACCGTCTCGATCGGAGTGGCCAGCTTTCCACTGATGGCAGCGTCCAGCACGGAACTCTTCGAAAACGCCGACAAGGCGCTCTACGCATCGAAAAACGAAGGGCGTAATCGTGTTTCAGTGTACGCGGCCCAAGCCACTGCCCTATAACAGGTCGCTTTGTTCCAGATCCCACATATAAGGATGCCCCCCCTGGAACAGCGTTCGCATCAAGTGGCGTTCAGGGTCGGTTAATTCCACGTGGGGGAAGTCAACGATGGTGCGATAACCCGTCAACAAAGGGGTCCACACATTCACCGGCAAACGAATCTCGTGGCCGACATAGCCCGAACCGATTTGAACCCGCCCGTTCACCCAACGCAGGTTCACCGCCTCATCGCCGCCAGGACTCGCCATCACAAACGTGGCATCAAAGTTGTCACGGCCATAGCGCGATTCAGACAAACGTTTCTCAAAAACAGGCTTTAAACCTTCTAACAGAGGCTGAAAGCGCAAAACATGAACCATAGCGGCCCAATTTCCCGGAAAAAGCGCATGAGGGTCCGCCAACCAGGCCCCTAAGCGATGAGCGTAGCGGGCAAACATCTGATTCAAGGGAACCTGCGCTGTGAACTCAGATAATTTACTTTCGGTCAACTCCCAGCGCATCCATTGCAAAATGGCCCGCACCGCTTCTTCATCTTCAGCCACGACCTCTCGCAACCGCGCGCGTGCTCGATCAGCCCACACATAACCGTGGGGATGATTCTGGGAATCAACCACGACCCACCAGCCGAACCCACCCCCGTGCGTCTTTGCCAAACGATACATCCAGTAATCGTGGGTTCGCACCTCCGCCATTAAGGACGTACAATTGGCGCGATCATAAAGTTCCTCGATAATTGGAATGTCCGCCTGCATCAGGGGCCTGACACGATAGGGAGACAACACAGGTCCTAGCGCCTCACACGACATCCGCATCGACGCGAAATGGTGTGCGGGTGCTGCGTAGGCAAAGCCAAAATCATCATAAAGACGCGGCAAGCCATCGACGTAGATGTAAGCGTAATCCCGTTGACGCGCCACTTCAAGCCAGTGGGAAATTAAACGCCGCGCGTGCCCCTCAAGGCGTCGTTCGGGGTGGGTCCCCACCATCGACAACTGTCCCACTTCAAGCTCAGACTGCCCAAAATAATGAAAATGTGGCAAAAGCGATGCGGTGGCGACAACGACGCCCGCCTCGTCCACTAACATCGCGTGGTCTTGGGGGGAGAGGTCGGGTCGTTCGCGATACGCGTGCACGGAAGGGATGGACTCGCCGTCCGGCTTAAAAAGTTGGCTGAATGCCAGCAACTTGGCCCAGTCGTCGTGAGTGGAAGGGTGAACCAAGGTGAGCGTCGACATGTGGGGCCTCAAAACAGTGTCCTACGATTCTACGAGCCGTCAAGCCCCCCCGTCAAACCACCCCCGGGTTATTGAATGAGATTCTTTTCCCTCAACCTGACGCCAGGCCATCGCGCGAAATTTTTCGCACCCAGGCCAGGTCTTGCTTGAGAGCCTCTTCCAAATCGTTGAGGCCCACCACGGTGGTCGCAGAGGCCGCCAATGCCTGGAGCAAAGCGTGGGTTGCGAGGTCCTCCACAGCCAAAGCAGGCCCGGGCCCACTGAATGGCGAGGGCGTCGCCGGACGATGCTCTCGCTTTTGTTGACCAAGGCGCGTCAAGACATCCGGGCGAGGCGCCCCGGACAAGGCAGCCTGCTTCAATGCCAGGGCCTGATCGTCCGACAAGCCCAGCGCCTCCACTTCCACCTGACGCAGCGTTTCAAGGCGTTTGCGGGTTTCAGCGACCGTCACGCCGCCCGCCACGATGGCATCCAGCAACGTGGCCCGCAACCCAGCGTCAGGCACCTGGTTAACCAGGATGGCGTGCGAAGGGGTCAACGCTTCAAAGACAGTGCTGTTGGAGGCCTCTCGCCAACGCAGCAGCACATCCGGCGGCAAATTCAGCAATCGCGTGCGCATGTGCACGTAATCACGAGACTTTCCAAGTTTTTCCCCCAAACCTTCCTCAGTCCAACCGTATTTTTGTTTCAACTGCAACAGGTATTCCGCCTCTTCCAAAGGGGTCAGGTCCGCCCGCTGCAGATTCTCAAGCAAGGCCAAAACGGCGACTTCGTCTTCCCCATAATCCCGCACAATCGCAGGGATGGTAGCAAGCCCGGCCAATTCGGCTGCTCTCCAACGACGTTCTCCACACACCAAACGGTAACGCACAGGATCGTCGGGGTTCACGTCGCGACGGGCAATCACGATGATCGGCTGTATCACGCCGTGCTGTTTAATACTGTCAGCCAATTCCGACAAAGCCGTGGGGTCGAGCACTTGGCGCGGTTGCCCTGGCAGGGGGCCAATTTGAGCCAAGGGAACCTCTGGCACCGGCGTGCCTCGGCTTTGGCGCTTGGATTGGGCCAGTTGGTCGAAAGCCTTGAGCGAACTTGCAGGGGCTGGCATCAGGCCATCTCCGTCAAAGCGGCCATCTCCAGGGCCTCCAGTGAGCCTTGGCCGCGCGCTGCAGCCTCCCGCTCGCATACCTCTCGGGCCCGATCACCGCTGATGAAAAAAGCACCTTCCGCGTGGGCGGACTGCATCATGTTGAACGCCAAGGTGCACACCCGGCGCGGGATGCCCCGGCTGGCAATATACAACACCTCCAGTGCCTCGGGCGCGAACAACGGAGCGCCACCCCAGCCCGCCACTTGCAAGCGGAATTCAATCAATTCCGCCACCTCTTGGCGGTTCAAAGGATCCAACGTTGAAGTGGTAAAGATACGGCTTTCAATCTCAGGGTGCTTCGCGAGGTTCTGACGCAACGCCTCTTGACCGACCAAAACGACCGAAACGCTCTTCGCGTCCAAGGCGGAAAAGTTGTTGATTTGCTTGAGAATGGGCAAGCCCCCATTGCCGCGAATCCCGTCGTGCAGAAGTTGGGCTTCGTCGATAATTAAAACCGGGTGGCGTCCTTGGGTGTAAGCATCCATCAAGTAGCTGGCAAAAGCATCGAACTGCCCCAGTTTGGTGCCCTTGCGCGCCACACCGTAAAGGTCGCAAATATGTTTGAGCAATTGCAAGCCGGTATAACTGGGGTTACTGATGACCTGCACATCGTAGCTCTCCTGCTCAGCCAGAATACTCACCAAGCGACGCACCAGCATCGATTTACCGGCGCCATAGGCCCCGACGACGCTGACCATTCCTTGGCGCGATTCGATGCCCATAATCGTGCGCGTCAAACACGCCTTGAGATGGGGGGTCAAATACTGCCACCGCGGATCCTCACTCAGTTGGAAAGGCAACTCAACAAGGCCGAAATGAGACAGCAAATCGGCGAGGGTCTTCACCTGAAAAGGAGCGGTCAATGTCGTCACAAACACCTCGAAAATGACACCAAGCAGGAAAAACCAATACAATTCAGCGCGAAATTGACGGCATTATGTCAATTCAGGGCCTGGCCGAGCATCATGCCACAGCCCGATCCGAGCGTCAACAGGCGCGAGGAAGCCTTCTTGCCTGCCAAGAACGGTCTTGCTGAGCGAGGCGTTGACGCTGAACGGTGGGCGCGTCATCATACGGGCATGCCCAAGCCACGTTCTAAAAACCCAGCGTCCGCTCCATCGCCCACGCCCCCACCGCCTCTTTCGGCGGAGCCTGCGCTGCAGGCGCGCATCATCGACGCGGTAACAACCCACGGCGAGGCACATCGCGAAGGGGAGGTTACCACCTGGCTTTACAACGGGGACACGCTCAGCATCAAATATGTCGCCGCGGGCCCTACACAGCCCTTGCGCCTGATGGTGGCGGCTTTTCGCCAGGGAGTCGTCTTTCAAATAGAAGGCGAGCAGCAGCAGGTCCTTAAACGGGGCGAGTGGGTCGAGGGCCTCCCCTCTTAAGGGGTTGCAGCCCCTGTTTGTTTCCCGATGGCTTCAAAGTGGCTAAGGGTCAGCCCCTTTTGGTGCGGGCAGGGTTTTGTTGATGTAACGGAGCCCTAAGTTCGCAATGGCGCGGTTGGCGGAATCTAGGGCCCCCGCCTCCCAACTGAGGGACGGTGGCAAGTCCAGGTCAAAACTCACGTGCTTCAACAGCCCGCCCACCTCTATTCTAATTTCGGGCCCTTGCAGCCCGCCCCCCTGGTTGTAAGCACCATAATGTCCGTCAAAAAGATCGAACACCTTGCTTTCCAACAGCGCGTCAACCATTTTTATCAACTCGGCGCGAGTGGGCGTAAAATTGCCGCCACGCCCCCCGCTACCGGTCGTCTGGGCGCCATAGATGGCCGCTCCAGTGTGGGGAATGACCAACTCCGAATCACTGTGAGGCGTGGCCCGATAGCGAATCGTCCACACCACAGGCCGCCCCGACTTCCATTGATTCAGGAGCCTCGCAAAATCGTCTTGTCGAAAGTAGGGCACTTGGTAGGCAGAGAAACGGACCAACGGGTTCACCGGCAAAAAACAGGCACCGAGGCTTAAAAAGGCGTACGCCAGCACGCCCCAACGCAGCCCCTTCAACACCGACGCGGTCATGAAACGTCCCCCGACACGCGCTCAAGCAGACCTTGATAGTTGCGCAACTCCTGCCGGAGGTAGGTCAATATTTCCTCATCGGGCGCCTCGGCAGCAGCCTCCTCGGAAATACGCGTTTCAAGCGTCTTCACGTACGTTTTTGTCCACCCCAGATTGTCCGCATCGAGGCTTGTGACCTCATCCCACATCACCGATACGCCCTCGCAATTAGAGGCCCAAAAGGCCCCTCAACTCACCCCATCATTCTACCCCCTCCTGGCACCATCCGTTAAAATATACAGACATCCTCAAGGGAAGGTGCTTTCTTGCCGATACCTAAGAGCAGGAAGCGAGTCTCTGGGAAAAAAAGGAGT
>JAYKIL010000022.1:0-41115 GCA_035284745.1 Candidatus Sericytochromatia bacterium
CTGGTGACAACATCCAGATGGAGATTGAGTTGATCACGCCAGTCGCGATTGAACAAGGCATGCGCTTCGCGATTCGCGAAGGCGGCCGTACGGTCGGCGCGGGCGTGGTGGCCTCCATCCAGTCCTAGGTAGAATACCTTCGCTCGAAGGGATGCCCGCTCTTCTGGGGAAGAGCGGGTTTTTTGTGCCTCGGGCGGGGCCTCATAACCTTTTATTTAACAAACCTTGCTAAAAATTAACGCACGTCGACCGTGAAAATCGGCGATAAAGAAGATACCTGCTCGGGGTTGGGTAGGAGAAGAACAGGGGCATTGCTTGCCTCTCGATGCCTTTTTTTGGAGGAATCAACATGTCTATCACGCTGCGCGGCATGCTTTCGTCCGCTTGGAACACTTTCCTGCATATCAATCCTGTGACCGGACCGTATATGTTGGGCAAAAAAATGGCCGAGAGCGAGGTTGTGCGTGACACGGTGAAGGTGACTGCTGAGAATGCGAGAAAAGCCGCCCAGGCGGTCTCTGAAACAACCTCTGCGGTCTTGGATTACCCCCTGGATGAAGGTGCCAAAAAGGTCGTTGCAGCGACCAGTGATGCAATAGAGACGGGCGCTCGCGCCGTGAAAGACTCTGTTGAGACCGGGGCGAAGGCGGTGAAGGACAGCGTGCAAACCGGGGCTCGTTATGTGGCCGATGGGGTTGAAGCGGGCGTACAAGCGGTGGATGAAGTCCAGAAAGAGGCCCGACGCGACGTGGCCGACTGGATCTCACCGGGCGCACGGGAAACCGAGGCTGCGCCTGCTCCGGGTGCGAAACTTGAGCCGGCGGAGGCGGCACCTATGCCGGAGACTGTTGCGGTTCCGCAAACGCCTGCGGAGACCAAGGCATTTCAAGAGAAGTTCAATGAATGGCTTGCATCGGAGGAGGGAACCCGGGCTCGCGAGAGCGGCTTGCAACCTCTGAAAGTCGACAGTATTCTAGGGCCTATGACGACCTACGCGTTGGTGCTATACAACGCCCGCTAGGGGAGAACCCTATGGCGAAGGCCACTCCCGGGAGACGGGGCTGGCCTTTTTTCTTGGGTACATGAATCCGGGCTGTTCGCCAGGAGGGCGTGTGTCACAGGACAAAAAGAAAGGTTTTTTGGAGAGATTACGTGACGGCCTGCTTCCGGAGACGCGGGAGGCCGCACCCAAGGCGACGCGGGAACTCAAACGCTCGCCAGGAACGAAACGATTAGAGTCCGCAGGCCCTGCCGATGCGCTGTTGTCCCCCCGAAGACTTGCGATGGCTCGGGATTATGCAGAAGGAATTTACCGAATTCCTCAAATGAACGACCCCGCCTTCATGTATAAGACCATCTCTGACGAGCGAGCCTATCAAACGCGTCTGCTTTTTCAACGCAAGAAGGCACTGAGTCAGTTGCCGCCGGACCACCCGAGGATCACGCGACTGACTGAAGAAATTAGAGAGGGGCAGATCATTATCAAGATGCTCTTTGGTGTGCTGAAGCAGGTGACGGGGCGCCAGGGAACGACGGGAGGGACGGACTTTCTCTCCGACAAAAACTAGGGTTCGCCGTTATCTCAAGCGATTTCCATCATCTTCGCTCGGATGCCCTGCTCGACTTGACTTGGGGCCACCTTCTGGTATCATCAAGCATCATTGGCACTGTAGCTCAGTTGGTTAGAGCACTCGGTTCATACCCGGGGAGTCACTGGTTCGAGTCCAGTCAGTGCCACTCTCAAAATTCCACGCCCGCGACAGACGCGGGTTTTTTTGTAGCCAGCCTGGCTGGTCATTGATCACAGTTCGACTGTGCGAGAAGCACTAAACTCGGCGGTGAAAGGCCGCACCTGCCCGTACTGAGGTTATGACGATGTCATCTGAGAATCTAGCCACCGAAAGCGCCTCCAAAGGCACGTGGTTGAGTGCAATAAAAGGTATTTTTGCTTCCCCAGACAAAACGTCGAAGGCCGTTTTGCCCACCGATCCATCCTCGCCAATGGCGGAGGACTCGGATCCGGTGGATATGGATGCTTCAGGTTCCCCTTCAGGAGTCAGTATCAGAGCGTTTCTTCCCGAAGTGGGCGAGGCCCCGGAGACACATCAAGGGGTTTGCAGTTCCGAAACCTCCCGCACAACCGAGCATACCTCGCCCAAGCCATCCCCGTCCGCGATGCTGCAGAAAATGGCGGAAGCGTTGCAGGCACATGCCGCCCTGACGGAACGATACGCGCGCGCCGGATATCAAATTGGGAAACTTGAGTCTGAGGTACACGCCCTGAAGACCGAGCGTCAAGCACTGCAGGTAAAATTGCTGGAGTCTGAGCAGTTGCTGGCCGATAGTCGTTTGAATGAGCAGGTTTTAAACTCCGAACGGGAGAGAGCGTTGACCGAACTTCAGGCCGCTTTGTTGCGCTTGGCTGAAACGGGAGAACGCTCCACGGGAGGGGTGGCTGCGGTGCGCGCTTTTCTGCGACGCCACTGGTAGTGCCTTGAGGATCGGCCGGGGCTTCTTGAGTATTTTACCCGGCTCAATAGTTAAGCTATAGTTAATTTTAGAAAAAGATGTTATTATCAAGCGTCATCCACAGGAGAGGTGTCGCTATGATAAACGGTTCGTCTCGCTGCTCCTTCGCGCTGATGCTTGC
Organism: Candidatus Sericytochromatia bacterium; assembly: GCA_035284745.1. Classification (GTDB taxonomy): domain Bacteria; phylum Cyanobacteriota; class Sericytochromatia; order S15B-MN24; family JAQBPE01; genus JAYKJB01. Next base: position 2,651 of record JAYKIL010000022.1, read on the forward strand.
GTTAACTTGGCTCGCCGCCGCGGGATGTCACGCGCAGTCCCTTCCGGTGTCTCGGTTTCAGCCGCAAGGACGCCTGCAACCGTCACGGGTCTCGGCGTCTAAACGCTTCGAGGGAGAGGTGAGTCGCGAGCGCTTGGGTACGCGTTTGTCTATCTTGAGCGGGGCCAGTTCATTCACGCCAAGATTCACCATTCCCGAACGTGGAACCGTGGAGGGCCGTTCGCTAACCCGCCAATTTATCACCGACACGTTGAGGGCGCAAGGATATGAGGTGGAGACGCAACGCTACCGCGCTCAGGGGGAGAATGTGTTTGTTCGGTTGCTTGCGCCCAATGGATCGAACGATTGGGTCCTCCTCGGTGCTCACCTAGACTCGGTTCGCAATGCGGGGGCCGATGACAACGGCAGTGGGAGCGCGGCGGTTTTGGAGGCTGCAACCGTCCTCGCAAGGCTCTCGGAGCGTAAGGTGAATGTTATCTTTGCCTTTTTTGACGAAGAGGAGTTGGGCTTGATTGGCAGCAAAGCCATGGCCAAAGAATTTCGCAAGCAAGGCTTAAACCTGACTTCAGTTCATACAGCAGATATGATTGGCTTTGATTCCGATAATGATGGTGCGGTAGAAATTGAAAGGCCCGACGGCCCTCTGTGGGATTATTATCAGGGAGTGAACCGATCTCATGGATTGCATATTCCCATAACGCGTACGTCTTCTGGGGATACGGATCACGTCGCGTTTCGTGCCCAAGGGTTTCAGTCGGTCGGGGTGTGTGAAGAATGGGTCGGCAAGGATACGACACCGCACTACCATCGCAAGACCGACACCTTCAGTACGATAAACCTCGATTTTTTGGTATCGACGACCAAACTCTTGGTGGCTGTGGTGGGCGATCTGGCGTTGGGCGTACCCTTCCCTCCTGCTGTACAAACCCTCCCCCACGAACAGTTTCCGGGCCGTAAACGCCATTTTCACCCTGAGGGGTTTTGAAGGAATCTTCAATTTGGCGTATCATCCTGCGGTTCCCTGTGTCAGGGGGACCGCTTTTTTTTGCAGAGGGGATTGGGGGCACCATATGCGACTTGAGGACTTGCAGGCGTTGATCGGTGCGGATGCTCCGCTGGGCGCCTCGGGGGTCGATTTTGAACACAGTCTAAAACGCGTGGTGTATGACGCCCGCCAAGCCCGCCACGGGGATATTTTCTGCGCACTGCCGGGAACTCGGGTAGACGGACATCAGTTTCTGGGACAGGCGGCGCTTGCGGGTGCCGGTGGAGCGATCGTGAGCCGTGCCTGGGCTCACGAGTTCGGGGGAGAGGTTCCGTTACCGTGTTGGCCGGTGGCGGACACTCGTGTCGCGATGGCGAAACTCGCTGCAACATTGGAAGGCCACCCGAGTCGGCGGTTGAAGTTAATTGGGGTTACTGGGACGAATGGCAAGACGACCACGACATTTTTGATCCGTTCTTTGTTGGGGGAGGCGGGAGTACAGACTGGCTTACTCGGCACTTTGGGGGCGGAGTTCGGGGATCGGCGAATCGTGACAGGATTCACAACCCCCCAGTCACCAGACTTGCAGGGCGTTCTGTCACAACTGGCGGATTGTGGTGCTGAAGCAGTCGCGATGGAGGTTTCGTCTCACGCCATTGAGCAAGCAAGGGTTTATGGTTGTGAATTTCAAGTTGCACTTTTTACCAATCTGACCCGCGACCATCTTGATTACCACGGGACGATGGAGCAGTATGCTGCCACGAAGCGACGTTTGGTCACGGCGGACGCCACGGGCAAGGCCCCCCAGGTGGCGGTCATCAATTTGGATGATCCCCAAGGGCAGGCTTTTCTGTCGGTCGCGGCGTGTCCCGCGGTGACTTATGGGATTGAGGCGCGGGATGCCGCCTCGCTGTGGGCTTCGGAGGTTGTATCTTCTTCCTCCGGTTCGCAATTTTTGGCCCATTGGAATGGACAGACCTGCGAAGTCCGGATGCCGTTGCCTGGTCGTTTTAACGTCTATAACGCCCTGGCTGCATTGGCGACAGGACTGGCCCTGGGACACGATTTGTCCCTGCTATCGAGCGCACTAGAGCGTATTCCGGGGGTTCCCGGCCGTGTTGAGGTGATCACCCCGCCTTCTCATCCCTTTACGGTGTGGGTGGATTACGCCCACACCCCAGATGGCCTAGAAAATGTGTTGCAGGCTGCCCGGAATCTCAATCCCAAGCGCCTTATTACTGTTTTCGGTTGTGGAGGTGATCGCGATCGCACGAAGCGCCCGATGATGGGTGAGGTGGTGGCTCGTTTGACGGATCTGGCGATTGTAACCTCCGATAATCCGCGCTCCGAGGAACCGGCGGCGATCATTCGTGAGGTTCTTCTCGGAATGCGGCGGACGACGCCTCTGCAGGAGGTCGATCGTGAGGCGGCTATCTTCCGGGCGATTGAGATTGCGCAACCCGGTGATTTGGTTCTTATCGCAGGCAAAGGCCATGAAACCAGTCAAGTATTTTCAGACCGGACGATTCATTTCGACGATCGTGAAGTGGCCCGGCGCGCACTAAAGCTTGAATCTGCCGTGAAGTCTCACTAAAAGGGGATTTAACCGCTCATTTGGGCGTGGGCGGCGTCACCGAAATGGGTTCCATAACGTTGATACACTCGTGTTTGGATCACGCGAGTCGGAGCTGCCATGAGCAACGAACGCCTATCGACGCCAGAAGCATCGAAGGCTTTAGGCATTCCCGTTCACGTCATCTCTTACTGGCTCGGCCAAATCCCGTACCCAGCGGAGCAGGACGAAAACGGTCAATGGCGCCTCACCCCCGAGGCGCTCTCAGTGCTGCAAACAGTGAAGGAGCTCAAGGAGCAAAACCATTCGATGGAGACCATTCGTCGAATGGTTCGAGAGCTCGCGGAGCACCCTCCGCTGACTTCCTCCGCGTCTCCTGTTAAGCGGACCTTGCCCCCCGAAAATCCGATACCTGCCCCTGTGGCCCGTTCTGCCAGCCTAGCGGCAGCCGCAGCCAGAGGTTCAGACACTGAAAGTAGTCATCTACCACGTATTGCTTCGAGTTCTGGGCTTGCCGCAGAGGCAGCCGCGGCCGCGCCCTTTTCCTCCCCTCCGGGGTTGGATGCTACTGCGCCAAGCGTATCAGCCCTGCCATTGGGCAAATCAGAACGCTCGGCACCGGCCATTCAAGGGCAACGCAGCGTGAACCCGCAAAGTGGCGGCGGGGCGCCCCCAGTTCCGCCCGGTGATGCTGGAACGATCGCTGCCTACGTAGCCAAGGCGGTCGCCGAGGCGGTCCGTCAGGAGACCGTGCTTTCGCACCGTTACGCCCACGCAGCGCACCAAATTGGCAAGCTAGAAGCTGAAAATGAGCACCTGCGCCAGATGCTCAATACCACTCAAAAGCGACATCAGCGCGAGGTCGACGCATTGCGCTCGCGACTTGACGACGCGGATGCTGTTTCGGAGAGTCGCACGAAAACCCCGCTGTGGGCCTGGCTTACGATGTTGGCACTGTTGTAACTAGAGCGCGGGCTGAAAAGCCCGGCTCGAACCCCTGGTCTCAGCGCGCTACGGCGCGGTTTTTGACCAATATTCTGCCCACTTCGGGTGAGACCACCCGCTGGGCTCGGATATACTCGATGAGTGCATCGCGTTGTAGCGTCTGCGTATTTATCCGGGGCGACCCAGGAAGCATGGTGAATCCAGAGCTGCCATCCGCCATGTAGTCATTCACTGCGACCCAATACTTGGCCTGAGGGTCCACGGGTTGGCCGGCGATCCTCGCGTTTTCGATGGGTCCTGCGTTCCGCAGAAGCGTGTACGTAGCGTTGCTGATCGCGTGCCTCTTGTGGTCGGTGGGGCGCCGTTGAATGGTCAACATTTCGAGGGCTTGTTGCCCCGTCACTTGCATAACAACCACACGATTGTCGAAGGGCAAGGCATAGAAGCAGTCTTCTATCTTCACCCGTCCCGTCGGTAAAGGATTGCGGGGCGTGCCACTGCTCATCACGGCGAAAGCTGTTTCCGGTTTTACCTGGCGCGCCGCAGCCAGACACGCGTCTGCGATCAGGTTGTTGAGGCTGGACTCGGTGTCATTGGTGCCGTAGCGTTTGAAAACGCCGGTAGATTCGCCAATTTCCTCGTGAATGGTGCGATTGACCACTTGGCGATAGGGCGCAATTAACGATTCAACCTGGGGCGCAACGGGAACATTCGCCGTGATGGGGATCATGGTGTTCGCGACCCTCACAACACGTCCCCGGTCGAGCGTGATCGAGGCTTGTCCCAGATATCCCCCCCCCATTCCGCTTGAAATAATATGGGTGGCCCCGCCCCGCCCGTGGCGTATCACTACGGGGCGTTTGATCATCACGTGAGTGTGCCCGGATACGATAACATCAATGCCTGGAACTCTTTTTGCCACGATTTCGTCTGTAATTTGCTCTTCCTCCACTTCGTGGTCGTGCACAAGTTCCGCCTCTGCACCCTGCGGGGTGTCTTCTTTCGACCACGGTGGGACCGTTCCCAAGTGAGAGAGCAAAACGACGACGTCGGACTCCTTACGAAGTTTTGCGACTGTCGCTGCAGCGACCTTGATGGGGTCGTAATAACGGGCACCCACAAAGTTGGGCGCGGAGACCAAGCCGTTTACTTCGGTGATCAGCGCGAACATCCCGACACGAACCTGGCCGACTTTGCGGACTGCGTATCGCACCCCGAGGTCGCGATCGAAAGTCATATTTGTGGTGATCAGGGCCCCCTTGTAATGGGGCAAAACCGCCTGTAGCTGCTCCACTCCATTGTCGAATTCGTGGTTCCCCACCGTGATGGCATCGAAACCTGACGCCTGCATCAGGCGCATTTCCGTCTCACCCTTAAAGAAGTTGAAGTAGGGCGTCCCTTGCAAATAGTCACCCGAATCCACCGCGAGCGTGTTCGGGTTTCTGGCTTTGAAGTCTTGAATGACCGTCGCTAACCGGCCAAATCCGCCTTTGTTGGCGTAGAAAGAGTAGTAAAAGTTTGCGGGAAACGGATCTACACGAGAGTGAATGTCGTTGGTGTATAGCAGGTTGAAGTTGACAACCCCAGCGAGGGCGGGGTCGCGGGGAATAATTGCCTGTTGGCCCAGATTGGGAACTCCCGGGGTTAACGGGATTTCTCGTTTGGCTGTATCTTTGGCGCCGAAAGCGGCGGGGACACGCCGGATGCCAAAGACACTTCCCGATGCACCGCAACCCCACGCGGAAAGACTGCAAGCCGCAACAGCCATACAGAGGGCCGTGATACGCTGAACACGAGGCATTGCAAAGTTTCTGGCTGCAGCGAGGGGCATAATGGATTACCTTCCGTCAACTTAAAGTCCCAACAATGGGACCATAATCTCTTATCGTGGTCTTGCTGTTAATCTTGTGTGAAAGAACCCCTGCGGACTCAAAATTTAGTTTAAGTTAAGAGAAAATGTTATCAAAAATTCCCGACTTGGTTCTTGAACAAGTGGCGCGCGCGATGGACTCCGTTCCCGTTGATGGTCCCGTTCTGGTGGGTGTTTCCGGGGGGGCTGATTCTGTCGCGCTGTGTTTGGCATTGATCAAACTGGGTTATGACGTCAGGGTGGCGCATCTCGATCACGGGGCACGCCCCGATTCGATGGCAGATGCGGAATGGGTAGAACGTTGGGCTGTGTCTCGCGGGATTCCCGTTCACTGTGAGCGCACTGTCGTGACTTCCGGTAGCGGTTTCGAGGAACGCGCGCGAGAGATTCGCCTGACCTTTCTTCAGGCGGCCGCGCAACAGTTTGGTTGTCGTGTGGTGGCTTTGGGACATCATCTTGATGATCAGGCGGAAACGGTCTTATTTCGTTTGGCGCGAGGAAGCGGCCCTTCGGGGCTGGGAGGTATTCAGGCACAGCGTCACCTTGATAGTGGGGTGCTGTTGATTCATCCGTTACTCCGGGTGAGGCGGGCGGATCTTCAGGCCTGCCTTCGTTTTTGGAACCAAGATTGGCGGGAGGACCCGACCAACTTGGAACCGTCCAGTGCTCGCAATGTGATTCGGCACCACGTTTTGCCGCAGCTGACGAACATTAACTCGGCCGCCTCCCGCCACGTGGCTGAGGCGGCAGCCGTCTTTCAAGACGAGGATCAATACTGGATGGCTTGGTTTTCTCGGGTGGCGCCGTTTTACGGACGTTCCCTGGGGCCTGGTTGCCTAGAGGTTCCTCGCGCCCCTTTTTTGGCTTTGTCCGAGGTGGAACGCCAACGTCTGTTGTGGGGGTGGTGGCGACAACATCGCTGGCCGGGGCGTTCTCGGCATTCGCTCCAACGTCTGGCCGCCGTGGCAGAACTGGGCGGCGCCGCCGACTTAGGCGCTGGCTTGCGTTGCTATGTACACAAGGAAGTGATGGTGGTAGAGATGCTGCCGGAGACGCCTGTTCTATTCCCGCTGGTGACCCTGGGCGTTCAACCGACAGCTCATTGGGGATGGAAGATTTCTCTTGACCGCGGCAAGCCCGCGAACCGGGACCGGTTTCACTGCTCGATGCCCCGGGAAGCCTTGGGGCAGGACTGGGTTTGGCGTTCGGCCATTCCTTTGGATGACCAGTTCCTGCCTGAGGGCCGCCACCGCAGTCGCTCATTGCGTCATTGGTTGAACCGCCAAGGCGTGCCCCCTCACCATCAGCAACATTTGTTGGTCTTGGCTCGGGCGCAGGAGGTTCAATGGGTGGTTGGTTATGCGCAAGGGGCTGCTATGCATCGTTTGGAGAACCCCGTCGATTGTGTTCAAATGCAGGCGACAACGTGTTTTCAGGTTTGACATTCCCTGGGGTGTTGCGTAAAATCCTGAATGCTGAGGCAGCGCTTTGCGCTGCAAAAGGGCTGTGAGGAGAGTCGCTTTGGGCAAAGCTTTTAATAACGCGGGCGCTTATCTGTTGTTTTTGCTGGTGGGCGGCTCCCTTATCCTTGTAAATTTTTTCCCGAAGTCGGATGACGCCAGCAAACCGGATTACACGACGTTTCTGCAGCAGGTCGATGCGCGAGCAGTGGTTCGTGTTGAGATGTCCAGTACGTCCAATATGCTTCAATACGAGGAGAAAGACGGCAAAAAACGCTCGTTGTTTGTTCCGGATGACCCCCAGCTTGTTCCAACGCTGAAAGCCAAGGGAATTCCCATCTCGGTGAAGCCGCCGGACCAAAGTGGTTGGTGGGCCTCCGTAATATCCACGATTCTGTTACCGACGTTGATACTGGTTGGCATCTTGATTTTCGCGATGCGTCAGGCGCAATCGGGGTCAAGCCAGGCGATGAGTTTCGGTAAAAGCCGGGCCAAAATGATGGTCGAAAACAAAACCCGCGTCACTTTTTCCGATGTGGCGGGTGTGGACGAGGCCAAGGTTGAGTTGGCAGAAATTGTAGACTTTTTGAAGGCGCCGGAAAAATACCAGGCGTTGGGGGCTCATATTCCGAAAGGGGTTTTGCTTGTTGGACCGCCTGGCACAGGCAAGACTTTGCTCGCACGGGCCGTTGCCGGCGAGGCGGGCGTTCCTTTCTTTAATATTTCTGGGTCTGACTTTGTTGAAATGTTTGTCGGCGTGGGCGCGAGCCGCGTGCGCGACCTCTTTGAACAGGCCAAGAAGAACTCGCCTTGCATCGTCTTCGTTGATGAAATTGATGCCGTGGGTCGTCAACGCGGCGCGGGCATGGGGGGCGGCCACGACGAACGCGAGCAAACGTTGAATCAGCTTTTGGTCGAAATGGATGGCTTCGAAGCCAACGTCAGTATCGTGGTCATTGCAGCGACAAACCGTCCTGACATTTTGGATGCCGCGCTGCTTCGCCCCGGACGGTTTGACCGGCAAGTGGTGGTGGACGCCCCTGATGTGGCGGGCCGGGAGCAAATTCTTAAGGTTCATATGAAAAACAAGCCTTTAGGCAACGATGTTGATCTAAAGATCCTGGCGCGGCGAACCCCTGGCTTTACGGGCGCCGACTTGATGAATCTGAGCAATGAAGCGGCCCTGATTGCGGCCCGTCGTGACCGCAAGGAAATTGCGATGCCCGATTGTGAGGCCGCCATCGATCGCGTGATTGCCGGCCCTGAGCGGAAAAGCCGCTTAATTTCCGACCAAGAGAAAAAGGTGATCGCTTTTCACGAAGTGGGGCACGCCTTGATTGCGAAATTGCTGCCCAATTGCGATCCACTTCATAAAGTGACGATTGTGTCTCGCGGGATGGCTCTTGGCCTTACGATGACCTTACCTACTGAAGACCGTGTCCTCACCAGTCGCTCGCAAATGATGGATCGAATTGTGATGATGTTGGGGGGCCGTGTGGCTGAGGCCATTGCCTTTAACGAGATTACAACCGGGGCGAGCAACGACCTTGAACGGGCCACTGGCCTGGCGCGGCGGATGGTTACAGAGTTCGGCATGAGCGACAAAGTGGGTCCTGTGACCTTTGGAAAACGCCACGAGCACATTTTCCTTGGCAGGGATTTTGGGGAAGACCGTAATTTTTCCAACGAAATAGCCAGCCTCATTGATCACGAAATCAAGGGCATCGTGCAGAGGTGCTACGAACGCGCCGAGGAACTGCTGACCACCCATCGTGAACAGCTCGACCTCATCAGCTATGAGTTGATGGCGAGGGAGACACTGGATGCCGATGAATTCGATGAGTTATTCAATCGAGGATCGGAGGCTGTGGAACCTTTGCCTGCATAAGGTGCGGCGGGTGGCACCGTGGGTTGAAAAGGGGGGACTTCCGTGACGGGGGTTCCCCTCTTTCTTTATTTGCTCGCGTCTTAAAAACGGATGCGTTGGGGAGCGACCGCTACCTGTCCGTCGGGATCGACTTGGACTTTCACCCAATGATGAAAACCGCCCTGTCGAGGAGGGGCCTCCAAACGCAAACCCGCTCCACCTGTTGTGATATAGCGCACCCCATCGCGTGTTTCCGAAGCATATATCCCAAGAGACCCGCCAAAAAAAGTGTTCACCTTGAATTGGGAAAAGGCCCTGAGCAAGCGTCGTACTTGGGCGCGATAGCGCATCGCTTGGTTGATGCCTGGTCTGACATCGATCAGTGGGACGTGGGCGAAAATAAAGATGTTTCGGGTGGGCTGTTTACGAACGGATGTCAGGGTTTCGAACAGCCATTTTTCCTGAGATTCCGTGAGATACCGGTTCGCATTGTCAATAAAGATGAAGGCATCGTCATTTAGGCGGAAGCTCAGTTGGGGGTCGCCAAAGGATTGTTTCCAGGCCGACGGGGCTTTGCTTCGGGGCTGTGAATTGACGCAATAAGTAGGAAAGGACAATTGGGGCAGTGACTTTCGCAGGGCTTGAAGCGAATCCACTGCCTGATTTTTTGTCCGGTCGCCGAGGTGTACTGCAAATTGGACCTTTGACTCTGCCATTGCTTCGCCGAGCGCTTTGAGGTGCTCGCCCTGTTTAATACCGGATGGGAGATTGCCAAATACCGCAAATTGATACCGGCTGGTGAGGTTTGGGTGTATGGACCACGCTTGGCGCTCGGCGGGTTGTAGGGTGGCTGTGCTCTCGATGGGGCGACCCTCAGGGCTTGTCCCAACCACCACCCCTTCTGGTGTCGCGACAAAAGAACCAGCCAAACAGTTGTGCCATTTGACCCGCCAATTCGCGAAATGTCTGCCGGTTTGGTTGTCGATCGACAGTGTAGACGTCGGGCTGTTAGACCATACGGAGACCGTGTCAGGTTCCAGAAATTCGGCCACGCCACCCGACATTGAGAGCTTGGGAGCTGCCCAGGCAGAAGACTGCAAGGCGGCCCAAGTGATCCCAAACCCGATGGCGAAGACCACCTGCAATGAGGGTCGCGCAGGAATTGGCCGCTTTGTCGCGGCTTCAGACAGGCCATCAGAAAACCGCAAAGACAAGGTGCCAACCTTTACTGGGAATTGCCCGAACGGTCTTATTTTATCAGGTGAAGGCCAGCGGTGGTCAGCGGCAATCAGGTGAGCGTTTATCTCAAATTGAGTGCGCGCGTGGCATTGATACGGCCCCATCCGAAATGTTCATCGAAGCCCGGGCTGCCGTGGTCGTCGCTGGTGCGTTCGATGCGATTTTTTACCTGGGGCGCTGATAAGTTGGGGTATGCGCTGCGGATCAAAGCAGCAACCCCTGATACAAATGGCGCCGCCATACTGGTTCCATCCATCACGTCCTGCCCGACACTTTTCCCTTCGAGCCGCGTGACCCCAACGGGGCGAGTGGGAAGCGTCGACAGAATATCAACACCGGGCGCGGATACGGAAATCCACGAGCCGTAGTTTGAAAAGTCAGCTTTTTGGTCATCGCGATCAGTGGCCCCAACGGCCATCACCCCAGGGTAACCTGCGGGATATTCTTGAGAGTTGGAGCCTTCATTTCCCATCGCGGCCACGATGAGTACGTCTTTGCTTTGCGCATATCGTACGGCGTCCATCAAGGCCCGAGAGCCTCCGGTGCCACCGAGACTCATATTCACCACTTTGGCACCGTGATTCACGGCCCAAACGAGGCCGGCGACAATGTCTCCGGTGTCTCCCCTGCCCTCACGATTCAGGACTTTGATCGGCATAATTCGACAATTTGGTGCGACGCCATTCAACCCGCGTCCGTCAAAGATGCTAGCGGCCACCACCCCGGCCACGTGGGTGCCGTGACCGTGATCGTCGTCCGGACCGGTGGTTCCTCCGACAACGCTGGCGCCCGGAACGATACTGCCGGAAAGGTCAGGGTGGACAGGATCGACACCCGTATCAATGATCGCGACTGTGACCTGGGGTGAACCCCTAAACCGATTCCATACGAGCGGCATCCCAATTTTTAACAGGCCCCACTGGGGTTCGTTCCACAAAGGATCGCCCATTCCCACGTTCTGGAGCCGGCGTCCCGAGGGGGGCAACTGCTTTCGGGAGGGGCGGCGCGGAACCTGAAAAATACTCGCCTGTTCAACATATTCGACGGCGGAATGTGATTGCAGTTTCGCAAATACACCCTGCGGGAGCGCACGGTTCGTCATCTCAAGGACGCTCACGCCGATAGAAGAGATATCGTGGCCGGTTCTTAACGCCAGTCGCTGATGCAAGCTTCGGATGGCCGCTTGGCTGGCGGCAGCTTTGTATTTGACCACAAACCGGTTCGTATGTGTTCCGCTGCGCGAGACGGCTTGTATCCCTGTGCGAACGGGCGCTCGGGCCGCGACCGCGGAGGTCACAACTCCTTTATTGCCACATCCGGCGAGGATGGAGGCCAACGTGAAACACGCAAGTGTCCAACGCAACGAAACCTCCTTTCACCCCTGTCTCATTAATTTGGCGTACACAGGTCTTATCCCCCCATTTCTGCCAAAGCTTGAGGTAAATTTGGTTTAAGTTGCTTTCCCCGGTCGCATGGAGGTTAAAAGGAAATTAAATCTGTTCGGAATTTTATAAAAAGGCCCTATATCTTCTTATCAGGCTCGCGCGCTGGATTCGCTTTGGACGTGTTGCGTCTCGCCCTATGGAGCGGCGTGCGGGGTCGCCTGAACGGAGAGGGCACGATGCGGGTTCGAATGAAAATCGGCCACAAACTCGGGGGCACTTTCGCGGCTTTGACGCTTGTCATTGTCGCGCTGGTGACTCTGGTCGTGTCTATTGTCGTTGCGAATAAGCTCAAGGCAGAGGCTTTCAAACGTCTAAATAACGACCTTGACGTGACATTGCATACCTTTGCTTATCTCTCCGATGATGCCCTCAAAACAGCGCGTATGCTGGCAGAAAATCCGACCCTCGCGGCCGATCTGTCCCTGCGCGATCCCCGCAAGGTTGCCTTGTTCTCACACCACCTCCACGCCTTGTCTCAAGAATCGATTGTCTGCGTATACGATCGCGAAGGCCAAGTGCTCTACGATGGCGGGGACGTCGCAAGCTTGCACAACCCGCGCCGACACCCGGCTGCCCTGGCGTTGGCCCTGGCAGGTGAGCCTTCCAAAGGCGTGACGGTTCTACCGACCGGCGCACTGGCCATCGAAGCAACCGTCCCGGTCGTCAGACGCGGCAAGATTGTCGGTGCCGTGCGGGTCGGAACTAAACTAGATGATAAATTTGTTGACCAACTCAAAGATATCACGGGCCTCGAAGTGGGCATTGTGGAAGGCGTCGAAGCCGGGATTACTGAGGAAAACTCAGTAAAAACGCGCTGGCTGACCCAAACTATCTACGCCTCCGGCAGAAGAATTACCGCGGGGGTTCCTTTGGACCTGGTTCGGGAGGCACGGCAGGCGGCTGAACCGGTCCGCCGAACGGTGAATATTGGAGAAGGGGTGTATCTGGCCGCGATGGCTCCGCTTTATGGTCCGCTCGGCGACTTTGTGGGAACCTTGTTTGTTGGCGAATCCTCCTCGCCGCTGATGAAAGCGGTGACCGATACGATTGGAATGATTGTCGCCACGGCGCTGAGTCTTGGCTTGCTCGGTGCGTTGGCGGTGAAGTCACTGGCGAAAGCCATCACTGAACCCATTCGTCAACTGGCGGTCCAAAGCCAAGCTATTTCGAAAGGCCAATTGGATCGGCGCGTTGAAATCCAGTCTGGCGATGAACTGGAGCAGCTCGCACACAGCTTTAACAAGATGTGTGATTCGCTCATTGAGATGCAATTTCGGGATCAGAATGCCAATCCCCTCACCAAATTGCCGGGAAATTTGATGATTGAAGCGGAGATCAATCGGCGCCTGAATACAGGGGACGATGTGGGGGTTCTCTACCTTGACCTCGATCACTTTAAGGCATTTAACGACCGTTACGGTTTCGAGCAGGGTGATCGCGTTCTCACCCTCACCGCCGACATTCTGAAGAGCGTATGCGGGGAAAATGCGCCGCACAACCCATCATTTACAGGGCATATCGGGGGCGATGACTTCATCGTCGTCACGCGTGCCGATGCGGCCGAGGAGTTGTGCCAATTGGTGTGTTCTGAATTTGATCGGCGGGTGAGGGAGCTTTACCCGGCTGAAGATCGGGAACGTGGCTATATCCTGAGCGTAGACCGTCAAGGCAATCGGCAACAGTTTCCGTTGTGTTCGATCTCGATCGCGTTGGTTGATAATGAGAGCAGTCCTATTGCCGATTTTCTGGAACTTTCGAGCCGGGCCGCTGAGGTCAAGAAATATGCCAAGAGTCTGTCTGGAAGCTCTTATGCGCGGGATCGGCGGTCTGAACGGGACAAGTCGATTTATCTGAAAGATTGGTAAACACTTTCATCAAGGTTCGTCCCGACTGTGTACTTGGGCCGGGGGATGCGTCGCCTCAACGGCGGTGAACGTCTCCAATATCCTGTATCGGTGAGACGCGCCGCGGGGAACCACCCACGAATCGCCCGGGTCAAGACGCAACAACTGCCCTTCAATTTCGAGTTCCGCACGCCCTGCGATGACGAAACCGGCTGTTTCATAATCTCGCTGTGACAGCGGTTTTTCAAGGCCCGACGGCTCCTTTTCCCACAGTCGCATCGCCAGGGAAAGGCCTTGCGCAAGGTATTTTTGCCCGTGTTCTCCCCGGGGCGAGTATGATGAATTGACTTTGATCACCGATGTGTCTGTCATGGCAAGCCCTCCTGAACTCTATCTTGCGTTTCTCAGCGGGTACAGACAACAACGAGGCAACGTTTGTGAGCGGCACGGTATGTTAACGCGTCTGATGAGCCAAGCGATCTCCTTGGTCGCTCTCTTGTCTGTTGGTTTGGTCGGCTGTGCGAAAGGGGAAGACAAGCCGCCGCCGGCCTATGCCAAGGACTGGGGTGGACCGCTGCCTGGTCTCAGTCCTTCTCAGTTGGCGCAATTTAAACGCGGCCGGGCGACCTTCGCGCGTCTTTTCACACCTCAGACAGGTCTTGGCCCGCTGTTCAATGATAATTCGTGCCGTGCTTGCCACCATCACGGAGCCTCCGGGGGGCATTCGGAGCGAGTATCGTTGCTCTTTGGCGCGATGTATAAAGGCGGCCCCAGTTTGCTGGAGCAGTTCGGAGGGCCGATGCTTCAAGAACGCTCGGTGAGTGGTCATCCGTTTGAACAGGTGCCGCGTGAAGCGACCTCCCTGAGTCAACGCATGTCCCCCGCAGTATGGGGGCTGGGCTTGGTCGAGGCCATTCCCGCCAGCGAGATTCTGGGACAAATGGCCCCGAACGAGTTACGGCGAACGCTCGGTATTCGGGGCATTGCGAATTGGGAGCAGGGCCAAATCGGTCGTTTTGGGATGAAATCGCAAAAGGCGACCATGCAGACGATGACCTCCCAAGCGTTTAGCTGGCAGATGGGTATTGCCACGCCTCGGCAATTGGAGGAACCCAGGCCCAACCTGCTCCCCGCCCGTTTGAGCGCCGGGGAGATATCCCAGGCGGCGGTGGATGATGTCGTGACCTATCAACGTTTGCTTGGCGCTCCCCCAAGGGGTTCCGTCGATATGGACGTGCGTTCTGGGCAGCGGATTTTTTCGAAGGTGGGCTGTATACAATGCCATTCTTCGGCACTGCAAACCGGCCCCAATGAATTTGGCGTTCCCGTTGGCCTCACGGTGCCCGCCTACTCTGACTTTTTACTTCACGTGATGGATGAAAGTTTGGCAGATCACATGGTCCAGGGCGCGGCAACCGGCCAAATGTGGCGGACAGCGCCGCTTTGGGGTTTGCGCTTGCGGAAACGTTATCTTCATGATGGGCGCGCAACAACACTTCGAGATGCCATACAGTTGCACGGCGGCGAAGCCACAGCGGTGGTGCGTGCGTTCCAGTCCCTGAGTTCGGCCGAGAAATCGTCGATCGAACGCTTTTTAAACTCCCTGTAACGTCTCGCTTCGAACCCAGTTCTCGTATGCCGAATTGATCAGCGAAGGTTCAATCACCAGTAGCTCAGGCAACTCATAGGGGTGCTCTGTCTGCAGGCAGTGCAAAAGCGCATCGACACTTTCAGCGGACGTTTTAAAGATCAACAGACATTCTTGCTCGGTGGTCAGTTCGTTGTTCCACCAATAGGTGCTTTTGACACCCGGGATACAGTTACAGCAGGCTGCCAAGCGACGGGTGAGCACGCTGCTTATGAGTTCATCAACCGCTTCTTGAGCACACGTTGTCAGCAACAATTTCACTGAAACGTCACCTTCTCGAAATTATTTACTGGCACCATCGGCCGCAGCAGAGGGGGTGCCCCCCAAGGTTGAGCCTGCCACTCCGTAATTCTGAAAGACGTATCCCGTGCCGCGCGCGGTCAAGATCAGTTCGGGTGCCGACGGATCATCTTCTAATTTGCTGCGCAGGCGGCTGATGTGAACGTCTACAACCCGCGTGTCGCTGTATTGGCTGAGGCGGTAACCCCACACCTGATGCAAAATTTCACTTCGCGAGTAAGCACGGCCAGGGTTTGTAGCGAGCAACTCCAACAGATTAAACTCCATCTCTGTCAGTTTCACGCGTTCGTTGTTCTTCAACACTTGCCGTTTTCCCGTATCGATGACGAGACGCTCCACTTGGATAATTGTCTGCTTGGCCTGGTCGGTCTGTGTTCTGCGCAAGACGGCTTTGATTCGCGCCTCGAGTTCGCGCGGGCTGAACGGTTTTACCACGTAGTCGTCAGCACCTAATTCCAAGGCTGCAATGCGATCGGTGATATCACCTTTGGCCGTCAGCATGATGATCGGTGTCGTCATGTTTTTCCGCAACTCGCGACACACTTCAAAGCCGTCCATTTTGGGCATCATGACATCCAGAACGATCAGGCTCGGATTATGTGTGGCCGCCTGCTCAAGGGCCTCTACGCCATCTGAGGCGGTCATCACCTCATAACCCGCGAGTTTCAAGCGAGTTTCTACTATTTGGCGAATGCTCGCTTCATCGTCGATGACGAGAATTTTTTGTCTGTCCATCTTAAACCTCTGAAGTCCGCTAGAAACCCGCCTCAAGACCAATTTCAGGGCCACTAAAGCGGAACGCGGAGCCTTCCCAGCCACGCCAGCGCAGCGAGACTGCTGTCAACGGAATTAAGCTTATCTTGGCACCCAAGGAGTAGGGAAGCACCAAACTTCCATTGATCCACGCAGCCCCTGCTTGTGCCTCGAAAGCGAACGGCATCAAAATTGGAGCGAAACGGCCTGAGAGGCCCGCGAAAGGGCCCAACGCGGTTGCGCCCGTATCACCCAAGCCCGCGATTCCGATCATCGGCGCCACGGCGATCATCGGGGCGAGACTCATATTACGCCGCGCAGCCAGCGAGAACCAGTGTTGTGGCGTAGCCGTCAGCCGACGCCAAAAGTGCCCCGTAGCGCCCCATCCCAGCACGTCGACCGAACCCCACGCCGACGCCGCCAGAGATGGGCCTTCAGGCAGGACTTGCAGGCCGGCACCGGCCTTCACCGAGGGAAGCAACGCACTGGCCGGCGACGCATTGAATGTGGCACCGGCGCTAACCGCCGTAAGACAGAGAAGGGTCTTTAACAGGGGGCGCGAGTAAATCACGGCTGAACTCCTTTGCTGCTAATGCGGTGGCGTGGCGAAACTCATTGTTACGATCGGGGGGCAGGAACACGCTGGATTGAGACCTGCCCGACACGGTGCGGGACCATATTATGGACCCTCGATCCGTCTCCAGCAAGCGGGCAGCCACGACAATTTCCGCAACACGGGTATTTTCGTCCCAGGAATAAAGCATGACACGGCCCGTCACCAAGGCCTGAGATTGCTGCAAACGACCGATTCTACGGGTTTGGCCGATGTCTAGAAAACCAATCTCCGGCGGGCGCGTGTTGATGGGGCGTACCCGTTTGGGCCAGGTTTCATAGGCCAGGGTATCGGCAAACAGGGAGGCGGTCTCTTTCCCCACTCCCTGATAGGTGGCATCTTCAAAAGTGACCACACCGAGCGTATTGACGTGCCACCATGCCAGGCGAGTGTTTGACGGGCTTCCAGGGACGAATGTCCGCACACTCCAGCAGCCTGCAAGGAATTGCGTCAGCGCCAACACAGCAAATAGTGGGAAAAAGGCTTTCACGTCCGGCGGATAATGGCAATGGGGTCCAGTTTCATGGCCCGCCACGCGGGCAAAAGACTCGCCACTGGGCTGAGAACCAGGGTCACGACTGCCACCAATAGGAAGTCGCGCGCTTGCATATCGACGGGCAGGTGCGACAGAAAATAAACCTCGCCCGCCAAGCGGATGGGGAACAGCGCCAACACGGTGGACAACAATACCCCCCCGCAGGAACCCGTCACCACCCCCGTGAGTGCAATGAATGAACCTTGAAGCACGAAAATGCGCCCCGTATCAGCGGCGCTGACCCCCAACGCCCTGAGCAAACTGATTTCTCGGTTTTTTTCTATCACCCACATGGCCATGGTGCTTGCAATTCCCATCAGGGCCACCAGTACGATGAACATCACGACAATAAAAATCACCAGGCGTTCAAGAAACATGGCCTGCAGCAACGAACGATTCTGATCTGCCCACGAGCGCGTCCCCAGCATATGGTTGTGGCCAATCTCCCGCGCCAAGGTTTGCGCTTGAAAAACGTCTTTCACCGTGACCCCGAGTCCGGAGACAGCGTCGCGAAGATTGAAGGCCTTTTGTGCGAAGGCCAGGTCTACAAAAGCGATATGGGCATCGAATTCGTACAAGCCCGATTCAAAAAGGCCTGTGACCTTCACAGGATGGCGCTGTCCCGTCCCCGTGATCAATGAAACAGAATCACCGAGCGAGACTGCTAATTTTCGAGCCACTTCGATGCCCAGAACGACGCCTTCGTCCATCGCATACGGGTCAAGGCGACCCGCCACCAGATACCTGCGCCAGGATGATTGATGTTTTTCTTGTTCTGGATCGATACCGCGAACCAGCACGCCGATAGTTTGGCGGCCATCTGGCGTGAGCAATCCTTGGCCCTGGATATAAGGAGTGACTGCTTGAACTTGCGGGTGTTTGGCAAGCTTCGAAGCGAGCGCCCCGTAGTCTTTCAGCTTTCCCGTGAGAGGCTCATACACCGAAATATGAGGCGAGGTTCCCAACAGGCGACTGACCAAGTCTTTTTCAAATCCATTGGTCAGCGAAAGGGCTGTGGTGAGAATGGTCACCCCCAAACCTACTGAGCAAACCAGCAACAGAGACTGCCAGGGGCGGGCCCGCAGTTGGCTCAGGGCTAAGAACACAAGGACGCGCATCATTTGTAGAACTGTATGCTCCAAAATAGGCGCACGGGTCCCCCTGTCTAGTAGCGTTCGAGTCGAATCGGGGTTGTTCTTGGGGTATCCGCCATATGCACCGTATCAATAAACCTGACAAAGCGGGTGGAGGCTCCCATCACGATCGAGTAGGTCCGCGCACCGGCCCCAAAGAAACGAACGCCTTTGAGAATCTCGCCGTCGGTAATGCCTGTGGCGGCGAACAGTATTTCTTTTCCCGGTGCCAAATCCACGGTGCTGTAGACCTTATCCAGGTCAATTCCCATCGCCCGCGCGCGATCCGCTTCTATCTCGTTGCGCGGGCGAATGATGGCCTGAATTTCACCACCGAGGCAGCGCATGGCGGCGGCTGTGAGAACCCCTTCTGGCGCCCCTCCAATTCCCATCACAGCGTGCACGCCCGAACCCGCGATGGCCGCCGCAAGTCCCCCCGTGACGTCGCCATCCCCAATCAGGCGGATACGGGCTCCGGCTTCTCGCACCTGCGCCATCAGTTCTTCGTGGCGCGGACGATCAAGAATAACGACGGTTAAATCCGAAATTTCGCGATTCAACGACATCGCAATGATGGCTAGATTCGAGCGCACGGGGGCTTTGATGTCGACCTTTCCAGCCGCTGACGGCCCCACAATCAGTTTTTCCATATAGGTGTCGGGGGCGTGTAAAAGCCCCCCTGCTTCGGCCATGGCCATGACGGCAATCGAGTTGTTGGCGCCCGTCGCGACCAGATTGGTTCCTTCTAAAGGGTCGACGGCGATGTCTACGTGGAAGGCGCCGGGGCCGCCTCGGCCCACTTTTTCACCGATATAGAGCATTGGAGCCTCATCACGTTCTCCCTCGCCAATCACGATGGTGCCATCGATATCGAGATTATTGAACGCCAGTCTCATGGCCTCGACGGCCTCGTGGTCGGCGCCGTCACGATCGCCCCGCCCCATTAAACGGCTGGCGCCCAGGGCCGCTGATTCGACCACTTGGACGACGTCGAGGGCCAACGCGCGTTCCATGCCAACGTTGACCAGACTTTGCTTTTCTCCAGACGCTTGCGGGTTGAACATCGCGTTTTGGCTCCTTTACGGACAGGGACGTGGCTTGAGAGGCGCGCGATTCCGATCGCGAGGCCACCATTGCCTCACGCCATATCAGGGGATGGAGCGGACTTCTTCCCCTGCTGCCGCACGCGGAGTGGAGGCACCCAGCAGAGCAGGGATCCGCTCGATGACATCCGATGCCAACAAGCTTACCATGCCCGAGTCTCTCGCGAGATCGGCTGCTCGCCCGTGCAGCCACGCGGCCGTTCCAGCGGCTTCAAAGGGCTCGAGCCCGCGCCCGAGCAGTCCCCCAATGAGGCCTGCCAATACATCGCCGCTGCCGGCTGTCGCAAGCAGCGGCGAGCCGGTTGCATTGATGGCATAGGTGCCATCGGGCCGGGCAATGATCGTGCGCGCTCCTTTCAGAACCACGATGGCTCTTTGTCGGCGCGCAACGTCAAGCGCCAGTTGAAGGCGATTGCGCTGTACTTCATCGGCGCGTGCATTGGCCATACGCCCCAATTCGCCCGCGTGTGGTGTCAAAATGACCGGGGCTTCGCGGTGAGGCAGCACCCCATCACCCCGCGGCAGGGCATCTGCATCCAGTACGACGGGGCCGTCATACGCCCGCAACAGCGCCTGCACAAGTTCTGTTATGCGCGGCGATTGTCCCATGCCGGGGCCCATCACCACCGCTTTGCATCGCTTGAGCTGAGGTTCGAGCACCGCGACTGCTTCAGGCCCCACGCTGCCATCCAGTTCGGGCAACGGGAGAACGATCGATTCTGGCAGCCCCATCGCCACCGCATCACGCTGTTCCGCTCCTACGCCCAGATAGACCAAGCCAATGCCAGCCCGTGCTGCCGCCCTCGCAGTGAGAACGGCCGCCCCCGTCATCGTGGGAGATCCTGCCAGAACCAGCACGGTTCCCAGGGTCCCTTTGTGGGCAGCGGGTTCTGGTACCGGCAGTGGATGGGGCTGATTCAGTCGGCCTGCTATCTGTTCGGACAGGGCGGGGGGAAAGCCAATGTCCGCCAGCCACAAGTGTCCGATTCTTAGCAGCGCCGGGTCGGTGAGCAGTCCGTTTTTTAAGAGGCCCAGTGTGATGGTGTGGTGCGCTCGGACACAAGCGCCCATATTTTCGCCGCTGTCTGCGTTCATCCCGCTCGGGACGTCAATGGACACGATGGCACGCCAAGGACCCCGGTTGATCCAGTCGATGGCCAGGGTTGTGTTGCTTTTCAAGGCCCTGTTCAAACCAACCCCGAAAATCGCATCGACCAGCACCCAGTCCGCGCCGAAAGTCTCAGAGCCCGAAAAATTACGGCTTTGAATACCTCGACGCGCCAGCCACGCCATTTGACGGGTGGCCAACTCTCCTAACGAGCCCCCGACTGTCACGACCCGAACCGTATGTCCGCGATCGACCAGAATGCGCGCCACTGCGAGACCATCCGCTCCATTGTTACCTGTTCCCGCCATGACGACCACCGGAGCCCCTGGGTAATGGCGCTCTATGAATCGGACCACCGCAACAGCCGCGCGCTCCATCAAAGCGAGGGCGGGAAAGCCCCACTCATCGATCAGTTTGCGCTCCAACGTTTGAACTTGTTCGACCGACCCGATGGCGGGGGCGAGGTCCGGGGGCATAAGGGGTCCTTTGAAGATACCGTGCTCCCCAGATATAACACGGTTTTATTTGGTCAGCCGTGCGCCCCGCCACGCCAAGGTTTGAATCCCTAACGACGCCGGCGGTGCCAGGCACGCCAGCCCAGGACTCCGACCCCAAACAAGCCAAGCGCCAACCCCTCGTTGCCCTCATTTTGCGACGAGCGATTGGGGTTTGAGCAACCGCTGCAGCCGAACCCTGGGGTAGACGTGTTCCCAGAACCGGTTCGCGACCCAGCGGTGCTGCGTCCCACCGTCACTGACTGGCCCGCGCTGTTCGTACTGACGGCGTTGGAGTTTTTTGTAACGCCTGCAAGCGTGGTGCGAACCTGTTCTTTTCGGTCGGTGATGACGTTGGCTGCACCGCTGGTCGTGTATTGTTCGATTCGGAGGGCGGCAGGCATCGCCAACACGGGGTCATCGGACCCCCCTGTCGGTGGAGCGGCGCGGCCTGTCGGGCGGCGCGCGACGAATTTCAGGCCGTTTTCAAGGGTAATTTCAACGGGGGCGTCGAAAGCGGGGACATCTGAACTGCACAGGCGAACGCCTTTCGCAATATGCATCAGGGACACCGATCCGGCATCAGGGTTAAAAACAAAGGTGGGATCCTGTGTCATCTCCTCCGGTGACATCGTGCTGTAAAGGCGGGTGAGATAGGGGTGACTATCAAGCTTCTGGTAAATATCACGTGCGGGTTCCAGCACCGTCTCCTCAAGCTCTGCTTGCACACGTTTGCCATTGACGCTGACTTGAGCCGCCCCTAATTCTGTTTGATACCTTTCGATGTTGTAGAAAAATTCTTCGTCGCTGACGGATTCGAGGGTGGATGGTTTGGTCACGTGACGCTTCAAAAAGGCGATCGCCTTATTATCTCCGATGGGCCCCGGAAAGGGGCGGCCCGGACCGATGGAACCGGCTTGTTGCAGTTGGAACGAATTTTCAAGGACCTTGCGTGTAAACGGCACGGGGTCGCTCAAACCTGCCAATTCGCTGATCAGGGCGCTGAGGGGTTCAGGCGAAAATGCGCTCTTATCCAAAACGGAGTTGCTTCCGGCGTAATCGGTCACAAAGGCTTGGCCGCCCGCTTCATTCATTGCTTCGGTCACGACTTGCTGGTAATTCCCCCCTTGGTTTAACCAATCAATGCGGGCCTCGTTGATGGCAGCATGCCGAAAATTGTCGGGTACCGCTCGATGGTTGCCGAAAATCCAAACAAACACGCCCATATCCGGTGTGGCAGCGACACCGGTGAGGCGAATGGGGACCCCGGGTTTGGTTGCTTCATAGGTGAAAGTGATGGGCTGCATATCGCCCGCATCTCGATCTTTGCGCAGTTTCAGAGCAATGAAGTAGTATTTGCCGGCCACATAGGGGTCCAATAGCGGATCAACCTGCTGCGGGACAATATACTCATTGTCACGCAGCCATTGCTTGAGGGCCTCAGCATCGTTAGCCTGCAAGATCGCTGTGTCGAAAGGTCCCACGGGTTTTTCTTCGGCCACCACCCCGCTCTTTGCCATGCTCTCCGGGGCGTTGGCCCGAACAGGAGCTGACAACATCACCGTTTCGTCACACGTGCCTTTGGTGCTCTCAATATCTAACTGAAAGACGGGGCGGGTGGTGTTGCGTAAGCCCTGAAACAGTCGCTCGGTGCCCACTTTCAGCGTGGGTTGGGTCGGGGTCGGAACAATCCAGCTAAAGTCTTTTGCGGCGCCTTGATACTGGATTTGGACGTGGGCGGTGACCGTCTTGCCGTCGGCGAAAAACACGATACGCTCGCCCGCCTGCTCTACGGGTATGTTCTGGCAAAATAAACCCCCGCACGCGAGAGCGGGCGGGGGGGTGATGGCGAAAGAACCAGCGAGTAGCAAGAAAAGCGAGAGCAGGGGACCACGGAATTTCAACACAACCACGCGCTCCTTTACGAAAGATGCCAGCCCGCTTTATGTACCGCCATGTGACACGGATGAAACGCCCGAGGAAAGAATGTTTATGTTCTCGCCTTGCCTTGATAAACAACGCCCCGTGAAGGGTCGAGGGTGACCATGGCCCCATCTGGCAACGATGCCCAGTCCGCGACTTCAAGGATTAACGGAATTCCCAACTGCAAGCAGACGATGGCAGCGTGGGAGGTTAACCCCCCTTGCTCCACAATGACACCGGCTGCGCGCCGCATCGCGGGGACAAAGTCTTTGGTGGTTTCTTGTGCTACTAAGATGTCCCCCGATTGCAGTTTCCCTTCGGCTTCTTCTACGGAGCGCACGACGCGGGCGACGCCTTGCACGGGGCGTTTCCCGAGGCCCTGGCCCCTCGCAATGATGGTGTTTGCCATCTCCACCTTGATAAAGTTCGTATTGCCGGGCACTCCGATTGGGAAACCGGCCGTGACGACCACCAATTCTCCGTCCTGTACCAAGCCTTCACGCTGTACCAAAGCCATCGCATTCCGTATCAGCTCTTCATCGGTCATGGCATGGGGTGCCACGCGAGGAAAGACGCCCCAAACCAGGGTCAGTTTCCGACACACCTCTTCGCTGTCTGACAAGGCCGCGATGGGGGCCAACGGACGATACCGTGCTACCATGCGGGCCGATGAACCAGACGCGGTGGCCGTAATGATGGACGCCGCCCCTAATTTATCCGCCAATTGGGCCGTCGCCAGACTGATGGCATCGACGACGGGTGCCCCTGCTGCCAAGTCCCGGTCTCGTTTGTTAGCCAGCGCTGCCCGTTCGGCCTCCCGCACGATACGAGCCATCGTTTCGACCGCTTCGAGAGGATATGCACCCGCCGCCGTCTCGTTTGAGAGCATGACGGCATCGGTGCCATCCAACACGGCGTTCGCCACGTCTGAGGCCTCCGCGCGGGTGGGGCGTGGATTGTGGATCATCGAGTCGAGCATTTGGGTGGCCGTGATGACCGGCTTACCAATGGAATTGCACAGAGCGATGATCCGTTTCTGGGCCATCGGAACTTCTTCCGGGGCTGTTTCCACGCCCAAATCGCCCCGCGCAACCATGACGCCGTCGGACACTGCGGCGATATCCGCAATTTTTTCAACGGCATCCCGTCGTTCAATTTTGGCAATGACGTGCGCCCGCGACCCGTGGGCTGCGAGGAAGTCTTTGATGCGCAAAATGTCAGAAGCGTCTTGAACGAAGGAGGCTGCCACAAAATCGACACCCATTTGCGCGCCGAACGCCAGGTCTTCGCGGTCTTTGTCCGTCAGAACATCGACATCCATGACCACTGACGGGAAATTCACGCCTTTGTTGGGACGCAGGGGGCCACCCACCACGACCACACAATGTAAGCCCTCTGGGGTCGGTTCTACGACCCTCAACTCCAGCAAGCCATCATCCATCAAGACCGTGGCGCCCACCGGGACGTCTTTTTCGAGGTTCTCGTACGAGACGCTGGCCCCGCGTGCATCCGCTACGCGTTCCTTACTTTGAAGGAAAAAGGGCTCGCCTGGCGTGAGCAGCACTTCTCCGCCCTCGACACGACCAATACGAATTTTTGGTCCTTGAATGTCTTGCAAAATTCCAACAAATCGGCCGAGCTTGGAGGAAATGGCCCGAATGTTACGAATGCGGGCCTCGTGGTCCGCCTGGGTGCCGTGACTGAAGTTGAGGCGGAAGACATCAACCCCGGCGAGAATCAGCTTTCGAATGATCTCAGGGTCGCTGGAGGATGGCCCCAAGGTGGCCACGATTTTGGCTCGTTTTAGATTAGAACGAGAACCTGTGAGAAATTCTGGCGACAGGGGGCCGGTGATCGCGTTAGGCATGAACGGGTTGCGCTCCTCGTACCTTAAGGTTGTAGAAAGCTTCACGGCCTGGGAATTGGCAGGTGTCGCCAAGCTCTTCTTGGATGCGAAGCAATTGGTTGTATTTTGCGATGCGGTCCGAGCGGGATGCAGAGCCCGTTTTGATGAACCCACAGTTCGTGGCCACTGCGATGTCGGCGATGGTCGAATCTTCAGTTTCACCCGAACGGTGAGACAAAACGGCCGTATAACCGGCTCTTTTCGCCATCTCTACGGCTTCCAGGGTCTCCGTCAACGTACCGATCTGGTTGACCTTGATTAGGATGCTGTTGGCCGTCCCCGCCGCGATTCCCCGTGCCAGGCGTTCGGGATTGGTCACAAACAAGTCGTCGCCGACCAATTGAACCTTCTGGCCGATCTTTTGGGTCAACGCTGACCATCCATCCCAATCGTCTTCGGCGAGTCCGTCTTCAATCGAGAGAATAGGGAACTGCTCGCACAGGTCTGCCAAATAATCGACCATCTGCGCGGAGGAGAGGACGCGACCTTCTCCTTCGAGATGGTAGGCGCCGTCTTTATAAAACTCGGTCGCCGCCACGTCGAGGGCCAAAAGAACGTCTTTCCCAGGCTGATAGCCGGCCGCCTCAATGGCCTCGCAAATCGTTGAGAGCGCATCCTTCGGTGTCGCGATGTCGGGCGCGAAACCCCCTTCATCCCCGACTGCCGTGTTGAGCCCGCGAGCCTTCAAAATTTTCTTGAGGTGATGGAAGATTTCCGCCCCCGCACGCAGGGCTTCGGAGAAGTGGGGGGCACCCACGGGGAGAATCATAAATTCTTGGAAGTCGATGGTGTTATCTGCGTGCGCACCGCCGTTTAAAATATTCATCATAGGAACGGGCAATGCACGGGCTGACACCCCGCCAAGGTAGCGGTATAGCGGCAATTCTAATTGATTGGCAGCCGCCTTTGCCACGGCCAGAGAAACCGCCAGAATCGCGTTTGCGCCGAGTTTGGCCTTGTTGGGTGTGCCATCGAGCTGCAACATATGCATATCGATGCCCACTTGATCCAGGGCGTCCATGCCGATTAACTCGCCTGCGATCATTTCATTGACGTGATCGACCGCCTGGGTCACGCCCTTGCCCAGGTAACGTTCGCCGCCATCACGCAGTTCAACGGCTTCATGGGCCCCCGTACTGGCCCCCGATGGCACGGCCGCCCTTCCGACGGCCCCCCCGTGAAGGAAGACATCGACTTCAACCGTGGGGTTGCCACGTGAATCAAGAATTTCCCGCGCATAAATTTCATCGATGATCGTGCTCATCGGAAAGACTCCCTTCTGGTAGCTCAAGGCTTCACCACTTTAACAATGGCTGCTACAGTGTACCCGATTCAACGGGCGAGCGGAGGGTCATCCTCCTCGGCACGCGGAATCCTCTCTTCTCGCTCGATCCGATATAATTCGGGTGCCATTTTTGTACTGACCTGTCCGACAGGGATCGCTTCAACCCGCAAAGAAACCTGCTTGTAGCCCAAGCGCAATTCGAGTTGATCCCCTGGTTTTACTTCTGCACTGGCCCTTGCGACCCGACCATTCAAGGTCACCCGCCCCTGATCACACATTTCGTTGGCGACGGTGCGTCGTTTGACGACCCGCGAAAGTTTTAACCATTTATCTAAACGCATTGAAACTCCCTGGTTGCAAATTTCGCCTATCACTGGCGACCTGCCTGGCGATTGCGTCGACGAAAGTCGCTATTACGATTCTATGATTTACCTCGATCACGCCGCCAGTTCACCGTTGCGTCCCGTAGCCCGCCTTGCCTTACTGGAATCGTTGGAGGGTATGGCCAATGCCGCCGGTCGCCACGCTTTAGGGCGACTTGCCTCCCGCCGGGTGGAGATTGCACGGCAAGCGGTTGCGGAACTTGCCGCGTGCGAGGCGTCGGAAGTTGTTTTCACCGCGGGTGGTACCGAAGCCAACAATTTGGCTATTTGGGGCACCGCAAGTGCCATTGAGGCGCGGGGTGGGGCGCGAAGGGCGGTTCTGAGCGCGTTGGAGCACGCCTGTGTCCGAAAGCCATTCGAGCGACTGGCCCGTCAGGGGTGGGAAATCGAAACCTTGGCCGTCGACTCAATGGGGCGTTTTGACGGCAACGAGCTGCGTCGCTTGCTCAAAGGAAAACCTTCTTTGGTCTCCCTGATGGCGGTCAACAACGAGATGGGGGTGGTCCAGAACTTGGAAACTTGGGGGCCAGAGGTGCGTGCAAGCGGTGCTGCTCTGCACGTGGACGCCGTTCAAGCCCTGGGGTATTTGGCACCTGAGAACTGGGCGGCTTCCCTGCTCACGTTGTCCGCTCACAAGTTGGGGGGTCCTCAGGGTGTGGGGGCACTCATTTTGCGCCGGGATACCCCGTGGGAACCTGTGCTATTGGGAGGGCCTCACGAACAAGGACGGCGGCCCGGGACGCTGGCGGTTCCTGCTATTGCAAGTTTCGGTGCGGCGGCCCGGGAAGCCCTGAGCACGCGAGATGTCGAAACTGTTCGCCTCAAAGGCCTGAATTCGCTGATGGCAGAGGAGCTGTTGAACAGGGTGCCCAACCTGCGCTTGATTGGCGATACTGAGACCCGTGCTCCGCACATCCTGGCGGTCAGCCTGCCTGGCTCCAGCGCGTCCTTTTTACTCGAGGAATTAGATATGTTGGGGATTGCGGCCTCCTCTGGGGCGGCCTGCAGCAGCCTCAAGCAAGACCCCTCCCCCGTGCTGGAATCGATGGGTCTCACCGCCGCCGAAATAGAGGGAAGTATTCGTTTCAGCCTGGGGTGGTCAACGACCGAGTCTGAAATACGTGAGGCCTTGCATCGCATGATTCCAGTGATGGTCCGAGCGAGCAATTTTACCCCCCGGATCACCTGAAAACGGGCATACCGTGGCGGGCCGCGTCGTACTCGCTCATAATATCTTGGACAATTTCCGCACAGGGGCGAACCCTCTGAATCAGGCCCACCGTATGCCCCGCACTCCAAACGTCACGCCAGCGCTTCATTTCGCTTTGACCCGCTTGGTCCGCGGTTCGCCACTTTTCCAAGCTGTCCTTGAGGAAATTGGCGGGGTGGCCCGTGACTTCCGGGGTGTAGACGATGTCTTCGGGGCTGGCACTGCAAATGGCGTCTTTGAACTCGGGGGGCACCGGTGCCTCCGTACTGGCAATAAATCGTGTGCCAAAATATCCGGCATCAGCCCCCAAAGCCATGGCCGCGGCCAAGGTTCCACCATCTGCCAATCCACCGGCCGCCACGACGGGAAGGCCCACTTCTCGCCGCAACCACGGAATGAGAACAAAAGGCGTCGTGGTTCCCGCGTGCCCGCCTGCCCCCGCCGCCACCGCAACCAGGGCATCAGCCCCTGCTGCCTTCGCTTTCGCCGCGTGACGAACATTCACGACATCACAAAACACCCGACTGCCGTGCGCGTGTGCTGCCGCGATGACAGACGTTGGGTCTCCTAAACTGGTAATAATGAGAGGAACACGCTCTTCCAAGCAGACTGTGAGGTCCTCTTTCAGTCGAGGATTATTGAGCAGGATGAGGTTGATGCCAAACGGAGCGTTGGTCCGTTGTTTAATTTCTCGCACCGCTTCCCGGAAAGCCTCTGTCGTTCGAAAGTTGAGGGCTGGAGCGGTACCAATTCCCCCTGCCTCGCCAACAGCGACGATCATCTCAACATTCGACACCAGGAACATCGGCGCTGCGATAACAGGGAATCGAACCCCGAACATCTGCGTGATCGCAGTTTCAGTCATCGTACTTCTTTCTAAAATACTGTGGCGTGGAGGCTAGTTCTTGAAAGTTTCTTCCGGTGCCTCGGAGGCCGCATTGCTTTCCGCTGCCAGGGTCTCGCAGGTCGCATCAGACGAAGCGCTGTCTTGATTCTTGCCCGACACTGAAAGGATGTGCTGCAGGCGACCTTTTAGCGGGACCAGACGCGCGGAGGCCCCTTCCTGGAGTCGGCCTCTCCAACCGCTGGTTAGATGAACAAAGGCTGGTAACTTCTTCATTGGCGCGCTCAAGGCGTTTCGAGTGTCTTGGAGGCGAGCACGCACCAGGCCCTCCACCCGGGTGCTACTCCGCGAGGAGGTCAACAGGCCTATCACCGCGCCAATCGCGGTACCCAAAAGTACTGAACCCGCCAGATACGCCGCAGGTTTTCTAGACATGTTCGTTCTCCCTCACCAAATGAGACCACCGGGGAAGCGTTCAGGGCCTGTCTTCTTCAATGAGTTCAGCGCGTTTGTATTCTGCTGCCTTGCGCCCTGCCTCAACCGCCTCATTTAACAGCGCCATGCGCTCCTCGATAATGTTCCGGGTTTGATTCAACAGTGCTTCGGTATTCCCGCGCAGGTTCTCCAATACGTCATTGGCTCGCTCCCGAAAATCCGAGACGTTGTCCGTCCGGTCTTCGTTATTTTCAGAGGGTTCGCGGGGCGCGAGCATCAAACCCACCAGGAATCCACCAAGCGCGCCAACGGTCAGGCCTGCAAGCAATTCCCAGCCCCCGCTTTTGCCGGACTCGCCGTGAGAATTTGAACCCATTTCGGCCTCTTTCTTTCGCGATGGTGTCTGCCTCGCCCGCACGGGAGGGGCTCTGGGGGGGGGCGTTATAGGGCCGTGTTCGCAAACGAATAAGGAACAGGAGGCCCGGGTGAATTATACCACTGGCTGACCGACCTTTGAATGACTGAAAGTTTAGAAAAAACGGACGTTTTGACGGCGCTCGTGACGGGGGTCACCCGCGATGCTACAATGCACCCGTGTGTATTTTGACTTCACACCCAAAAAGTTTTTTTAACCCCTTAGGCAGTGAGCCTTGGGCGCGCTGGGTCTGCACGCGGGGCTTGGTCATATGAGTCTTTCACCGTCCGCTGAAACAGACTGCGGGGGATTGGCTTTGACTGCCCGTGCACGGCGCCTCCGTGCTCTGCCGCGAGGTGAAAGGATCCAACCTTGCAAAAAAGTTTTGACGAGTTTCCCCTGCACCCCGGTGTTCTCGAACGTTTAAGCCTTAATCCCCTCGGTGAACCGACTGCCGTTCAGGAAGCGGTCATTCCTCTTTTCCTAGAGGGTCGGGACTTGGTGGTTCACGCGGGACCACATTCGGGTGAAACGATGGCCTACGGCCTTCCTTTGCTCTCGATGTTTGATCCGTTGGGCAAGACCCAAGCGCTGGTCATTGTTCCCTCTGCAGAGCGGGCGGCCCGGGTTTACAAACGGTTGGCACCCTTGGCGCAAGGGGTCTTGAAAATCTCGCCGCTTTTTGAAGCGGGCGGGCCCCAAGAGGCGGCCGCGCGGCGGGGCGTCGATATTTTGATAGGGACACCCTTTCTCATCAAAGATCTTTTTGCCATCAAGCAACTCGACCTGAATGGGGTTCGCACCTTGGTGTTGGACGGTGCCGACCGTTTAATGGCTACGGTGCAGCGGCGAGATGTGGAATATTTATTGGACCGACTGCCGCGATTGGATCAAACGGCGCTGTTCTTTTGGAACGTGACGGAGGGCGTAGAGGCGATCGCTCACCACATGAAAGATCCTGCAACGGTTGAGGTGGCCGCATTGGCGCCACCCGCCCCTCCCAATGAAGCACCTGCGGCGCCAGAGGCCGCTGCCGTAGATCCTTCCCCTGAGAAAACCTCCGTGGTCTGCGACCGTGCGATGTCTGAGGGGGATGCTCCAATGAGTCTGGGGAGAGCGTCACAAGTCCGACACCTGTACCTGCGGATCGAGACGGAGCAACGCACCGATAAATTGCTGGCAGCCTTGGAGCACGATGCCCCGGAACAAGCGTTGATCTTGGCTAGAAATAAGCACGAGGCGCGTCGATTGGCTCAACGCCTTGAAAAATTTGGTAAGTCCAGCGTGGATTCGTTCAATGCCGACACGTCTGCCAGTCAGCGCCAAGCTGCTTTGAAACGGTTTCAATCAGGTGAGCGCCGGTTTTTGGTTGTCCCTGAGCCGGCGTCGGGAGGATGCGAGTTCGGGGGACCTGGCGCGATCTTTTTGACGGGGATCTCGATGGACCCTGCGTTGTATCACAGCCACTCCGAGGCGGCCCGTTCAGCGGGGAGAGATTTTCAGAGTGTGTCTTTGGTAACGCCTGAGGCGGAAGCCGTGTTTTCGGAACTGCGAAAGGGATTGGAGTTTGGACGTCACGTGTTGGACCCAGGGCCTCAGGAAGAATCTGTTGTCGCAGAATCGAATGAGGGGGTTCCCCCGCCTGTGCGCCGTGGACGAGGTGGGGCACGTGTCCTGAAGGGATCGGCCGCCCTGCACAACGAGTCTTTGGCCTCTTCAAAAGCGTCGACAGGCCCGCTGGCGCCGCTTCCCCGGATGCGAACGACGTGGCAGACCTTCAAAGTTTCGTTTTTACCTGGGGTCAAGCCCAGCAGAGACAGTTTTCACGGCTGGCTTGCGCAGGCGACCGGTATTGCTCGCAGCTCAATGCGCTCGATACAACTGTTCAAGGACTACGCAACGGTGGACGTCGAAGAGCGACAGGCGCAGCGATTTCAGGAAAGCCTCAAAGACCAGTTGCTCGGTTGAGTGCGGAGGTGGGCCCTTCAGGCCCGTATAGGTACAGCCTGTCGGCATCCTTTTTTAGCGTCGCGGGTCCGATATCTCTGATAGGCAGGGGGATGGGCTCACAGTTCCGGTTGAAGGTCAGGACTTTTCGGACCCCTGTGATGTCTGCTTCACCGCGTCCTTTGCCGCACAGAGCAATGGATTGGATTTCGTTTGCTTCGATGTGGCGCGGCAACTCGACGGCTACGCGGCACCAGCCGGTACGGGACGCTTGTAAATTCTGCTGATGTGAATTTGAGTGATATTGGGCCGGGTCACCTTTGAGTGTGACCGCGATGCCAACCCCTCTGCCGCGGTTCACTTGGTTGAATTCCACAATGAGGTAGCGACGTGAATCTCCCGCTAAATTTTTTTTCGGGGGGGCGTGTGTTTCTTGATCCACAACGGCTTTTGATTCCCGAACCAATTCAGCAGCGCTCAGCGCATAACTCCAAGGGTTGCGGTCGAGAATCTCTTCCCGCGCCATTCGCTCCGGCTGCCAGTGAAAGCTGGGCAAAGGGCGGAAACGAAAGAGGGTTTCTCCCCGGTCGTGAAAACAGTTGTTGTCGGTGGCCACGCGCAATACAGGATGGGCCTGTTCGTGACGGCCTCTGAAGGTCCGCGTGCGGTGCCACTGGCCTTGGTAGGTCTCACGCACCGCCTGCCCTTGTGGATTCGTCTCAACTTCATAACACCAGTCGATGTCCAGGGTGCGACCCCAACGTGCCCACAGAGCCTTCGTCGGGGTTCCGCCATCTTCATTCGAGAACACCGGGGTATAGCGGACGGTGCGACCCGTTGGGCCCTCATACTGTTCGTACATCATCAGGATGGGGGTGTCGGACACGTGTGCATCCGGTCGCCCATAGACGATGGGCGCACGGCGAAGTACTTCATAATTGGGAGAGCCTGCTGCTACGACATTCAACTCTGCCTCGAGAATGTGCGCCGAATTCAGTTGTTGCGCGCTCCCCGGAGCGAACCAGTCGAAGCGCAAAGTGTGCGGGCCCGCTGACAAGGCACCGAGGCTGACGGCATAAACATGTTCTCGATCACCCCCGTAAAGCACGATGTCTTGGCTATAGACCCCATCAAGCCATAGCCGGAGCGTAACGGCTTCGCGCTGCCTGCGCGCCCAGCTTCCTTCCGGGACCCGGGCGCGTAGTTTAAGGACTCCTTCGCCTTCCACGGCTGTCGAAGCCCCGATGGTCGCGGAGGCTTCCGGGCTCACGGTTTGCGCAACGGACGGGGCTGCGATTTCTCGCGCGTTCAGTCCACCCGTAAGGACTGTGGGCATCAGAGCGCCCTGGGGGCCGCAGCCTCCGAGGATGAGGGGACCCAGCATCACCAAGGAGTATAGACGCAAAAAAGCCGCCAAAGCCTCACCCATCTTGAAAACCAACTCCAAGTGGGTTATCGCCGTTGGCGGCTAAATCTTGCTTCTCTTTTACGCGACCGGCGCCTCAGAGGCCTGCTCCGGGGTGGCTTCCCCGGCGGCGTCTGCAGAACCATCGGGATACAGTGCTCCCCGGTAGCGATCGAGCAACTGTTTGGCGGCACCAATGCCGTTCCCCTCTTTTTCAAAGGGAGACAAGCGTACTTCAATCCACTCAACTTGTTCGACCCGGCTTTCCGGAAAACTCATCATGATCATCTCTTCCTGCGCTTCCCGTGGATAGGTGATCAGATGCACCCAGCCTGGCGTATGCAGGGACACAACCCCGCGACTCCAGGTGTTTTCATTCGCATATTTTACTTGTGCCACGCCCCACATTGGCTCATCCTCCTCCAAGTCTTTGGCATTCAACCCACGCGAACCGGTCAAAGCGGATTGCCGCCACGCAGATTGCGTTTTAGGATACCTTTTTATGACAGGCGTGGGCAACGTTGCCTATGGCCAACAAACATCGTGGTGGGGTTCCGTCGAAACGACCTTATGGGAAAAAAACAGCTCGCTCACGAATATTTTCAAGCACCTCCCTATGACGTCTTGCTCGATCCTCACCGTTTTGTTGAGCGCTGGGAACGGACGTTTGGACGCGTGGCTCCATTGCACGTTGAAATTGCGATGGGGTTGGGACATCATCTGGTCGATTTTGCCGTCCGGCACCCTGATTTGAATCATCTCGGACTGGAAATAAAGATGCACCGTATTTACTCGGCGCGTCAGCTGGCGATGCGCCGGGGTGCTCGCTACATCCGTTTTGTGCCAGGGGACGCCCGGCGCACACTCGAAGCGTTGGCGCCCTCCTCAGTGGCGCGCTTAACGCTTCTGTTTCCAGACCCTTGGCCGCGGCATCCAGAACGTAGGCTGACGGCGCCTGCGTATCTCGCGCTATATCGCCGGTGCTTGGCTGAAGATGGGGTTCTGCATTTTCGAACGGATGATCCGAACTTGTTCTCCTTCTCGCTCGCTTCACTTGAAACAGCGGGTTTTCGCAGTGAAATTGCGGTGCAACTGGGCAGAACGTTGACCGCTTTTGAGCGTCGTTGGCTTGGCGAGCAGCGCTGTATTTACGGTTTGGACGCGACGGCTCGGGCGAATTGAGAGGGCCCCGCTCCCTCGGGCTAATTTTTTTCGGGCATGATGCCTGTCACAGGCAACGGCGTCCCGGCTGTCTATGATGGCGAAAGAGTATATCTGGACGTAGCCAGGGATACTCTGAGGTCTCCGACTTGGGGAAAGTAGATGCCTGCCGCGAAGTCACGCGAGTTACAACTTGAGAAATTGCCGAGAACGTCAGATGCCCGCGCGGCGGGTGCGCTCGTTCCGGCAGGCATTCGCGCGCTTCCGATTGAGCCTCCCCATCCGAAGGTGGTCCGAAACAAACTGGTCTTTACCACTTCTTCCAGTTACCGGAAGGCTGTGTTGTTGGCCGACCGCTACTACTGGCAGAGCCTGCTGGCAGTCGAACGGCGCGAGGCCAGTGTGAAAAAATACACCCGGCAGGCCCAGTCGGACCATCTGCAAACGCAAGAAACCTACCAGCGTCAGGTGGCGGCCGCCCAGCAAAGGTATCGTTCTTACCTGGAACAGGCGCACGCCAAACACCGTCACGCGATCAGTCATGCGCGGGCAGGGGCCAGGCCGGCGGAAGATGTTTACCGAGCAGTTTTGGAGCAGGTGCCAGGGTACGGCGAGTTACAGTTGGACGCCCTATCGCTGGCTGATGTCCGGGCGATCACCATTGCTCTCGTGCAAGGGTACCGCTCGGCGCTTGGACCAGACGGGTTGGGTGACCTCACCGCTTTTTTGCGCGCCTTTGACCGCGTGCTCGATCACGCCAAGGATCGCCGGATGGTGGTGCCCATTCAGCTTGCTGAGTTGATTATCAAGGGGGCTTTGCAGCGACAGGTGCGCCACTTGATGTTGCAAAGCGGGAAGGACCCAGAGACGCGCATCGAGTGCGAACGGTTGAAGGAGTCGGCCTCTTTGCGCTTGGGGGCCATCGGGGAATTTTTGGCCGAATGTGCGATGGATAAAACGCCCTCATCCATTCGAGCCACGTATTTCGCCGTGCACGATTGGCTTGGAAAGGCGCCGGGTTCCCCGTTTGATTTGGCTTTGGACCGTCTGAAGTTGGATGTGGAGGCCACCTCGCGTCGCGAGCAACGGAGCCTGGAAGACCAAATGAAAGTGGCCATTCAAACGTGTGCCCAGGCCCCGCAAATTCGTCCGGCGGCCGAGGCTTTCCAGGCGGCGCAACGGATTTTGGCGACCGCGGAGCAGGCCGCTCGAAACACTTTGCAGTCAGATTTGGTAAAGATAGAATCCGCCTTGGAGCGTGAATTGCAGATGGCAGATGCCATCGTCGTGGGGATGGAGCACAAGCAGTCGAAGCGTCTGGCCCAGGCCAAGCGTGACCTTATCAAGGCGAAGAAGCTGAACCGCCGTTGGTACGATGTATTGACCGGATTGCAGATCGTCAGTGGCTGGGTTCGCATCCGGTGGCGCTTGCTGGAGGGCTTCGACATCGAACATTTTTGGAATGACTTGCGCGCGAAGCAAGCCGTTCGCTGACCTTGGTGGGTCCCCCCCTGGAGCCGTGCGCTCCGGGGTTTTTTTTTGCGTTCGTGCGGCACTTCAAAGAAGTTAACATTAAAGTGAGACAAAAAGCTTTAAGTTTATCTTAACCATGTGATATACTGTTGTCGTGTCAGTCAGCAGTTTGTGTTTCTCGCTGACAGGGTGCCCGAGCACCTGGCACTGGAGAAAAGAGAGTGGATTTATGAGTTCCCTAGTGGTGAATCGCCACCTCGACCAGGGTTGCCCGTTGGAGGGTCTGGTTCTGGCGGCGGACGAGAAATTACGGTCAGGCGAACGCGTGCAGGTCGTGTTCGATCTTGACGATACCCTTTTCCTGGTGAAACCGCGCAAGCAAGCGATTCTTCGTGAACTGGCCGCGGAGTTTTTCGCGGGGACGAATGTGGCGCAAGCCCTGTCTCGTTTGGCCGCCTCTCACATTCCGTACGATCTTCGGGAGGCCCTCGGCACGGTGGGCATTGCCGAAAGGCATCACGAGAACATCCAGGAATTATTCTTTCAGCGGTTTTTTGACGGGGGCTACATCAAGCACGATGCCCTGAATGAGGGCGCAACAGATTATGTGAATCAGTTGCACCAACTCGGTGCCCACATTGTTTATCTATCCGGTCGGCCCGATACGATGTTGCAAGCGACTATCGATATGTTGGAGCAGCACCGTTTGCCCTTGCACCCGTCTCGTACGGAGGTCGTTTTGAAACGGCCGCACGAGATGTCCGTTAGCGATGTCGCTTTCAAGGCAGAGAAAGCAGAACTCCTTGCCCGTGGAAGGATATGTCTGGGGGTTTTCGACAACGAACCGGCCAATCTCAACGCGATGTCGAATGCCTTTTCCTCTGCGTCGTTCTTTCTGCTCGATACGGACCACAGTCCGGCGCCGCCTCCTTTAGCGGTCGATGCACACGTGGTGAGGGACTTCCGCTTTACCCGTGCACGTTTGAACGCCGCGTTGCAAAGATCGAAGCCCTTGGATATGGCCGGCGTGACACTGACCGTGTCCTTGGACGGCGGTAAATAAGACGCTCAGATCGGCAGTTTGAAGTCGTCCACCACCTTTTGGTAAAGCTCGTTGATCAACTTGGTGAGTTTTAAATTCATCAGGCTGTCCGCCGTGGTTTGCACCAAGGCGCGTGGCACCAAGACCAAAGCGCCGGGCAACTCGAAGTCGATGGAAAGGTCGAAGTTGAAGTCGATGGCGGTGCGGCCGGGTGCGATTTCGCGGGCCTGCAAGCGGCCGTCGATGAAGCCCTTCAGGGGTGGGTGGTCGCTGACCATTTTTTTTTCGTCGAAATCAAGGCTCTTCAGCACCAATCCATCGGGCGTGGCGCTCACTTGGACAGCGGTCACGAAGGTAATGAAATAGTTGAGTGCCCCCATCGGGTGGTGGGTCATCAGGTAAGCATTGGGAAGAGACAGGTCTTTGATGTCTTTGACGTCTTCGATTTTCTGAATGAAGGCCTTGATGTCGCTGAAGTATTGCAGCGCTTCTGCGAGGCCCACGGGCAGTTCGCCCTGTTTGGCCGCGTGGCCCCTAAATGTCATGTGCATTGCGGTGGTCTCCTTGGGGGTGGTTGGCTGATGGCATCGTACCCTCGGGGGCGCATGATTGGCTGCACAGCCGGAAAGATTTTTTGACAATGCGCCCGCGGATTGCTACATTGGGAGTACCACTGGGGATGTCACGGTTTCGACCGGGAGTCGATGGTGGTGACTGCGTGTCGTGGATGTCGACGTTACACGTAAAACCAGCGACAAACCAATAGATGCCAAGAAGCCTTCCTTCTTGACCGCTGTTACCCCCAAGTCCACCCGGGTCGCCGCAATCGCGGCCTAGGTCCTGACTCAAGGATAACAGGCGCTGATAAGCTTGCTCCGGCCAGGTTTATCGGCAAATTAGCCGGACGCTCTCGTCAGTTGTGTCATCTGCTGGCGGGCTAAGACTTAGATGACTCGCGTCTGGTTCCTTGCGCCGAGGAAAGGTGCCGGGCGTTAACGAATTCCCAGGCTACACACGTAGACGTTGCCATGGTTTGCTTTCGGGACGCGGGTTCAATTCCCGCCATCTCCACCATTTAAAAAAGACAGACCCGTCCACTAACCGCGTCCGGTTATTGGGCGGGTTTTGTTTTTCTGCGTATTGTCAGCGACTTACGTCGCTTTCAGGGTGTTGGTGCTACCGACCCGATCACTCCCTTTTTTGGAAACTTGTCGCACCCGGCTTCTCTTTCGCCTCAAAATTCTCCTCATTCTTACCCCCATTCTCCGGACCTCGTCCGGTGTCCTGCATTTTTTCCTGCAGCCGCCGTTCGGCGATATCGTCTGCAAACTGGTTGATACTCTTCATGATTCCGTCAAACAGGTCGTTGATGTCCATGGTCGGGCGCTCCTCGTTGTGGTTTATGACCTTACTTACCGGAGAGACAGAGAAAGTGTCGGGCGGTGGCTGAATTTTTCGTGATTTTTTTGTGCTGGCTTGTATGGGTCTTACATACCGGATCGGTTTCAAATCTGTCGAAACTCCCTTGAGATTTGAGTTGCACGACGCATGGCAGATGTTATGTTGTCGAGTAGTTTTCAATGGCCTTCCTGCGCCCTCGGTTTCGGTTGCGAAGGGCCAGGTAGATGAACCAGTTTTTTGGAGGTTGAGCGATGAACAGACAACGTGCACTGGAACTGCTGACCAGCAGCAAGTCGGAGTTGCAGACCCGTTTCGGCGTGACCCGGCTGGCCCTGTTCGGCTCCACCGCCCGCAATACAGCAACCAGCGGCAGCGATGTCGATGTGCTGGTGGCTTTTGATGGTCCGGCCACCTCCAAGCGTTACTTCGGCGTACAGTTCTACCTGGAGGATCTGCTCGGCTGTCCGGTCGACCTGGTCACCGAAAAGGCGTTGCGGCCGGAGCTGCGCCCCTATATCGAACAGGAGCGGGTCATTGTCTGATACCGGCCAGCGCCAATGGCGCTTCTATCTTGATGACATGATCGACTTCGTCGGGAAGGTGCTCGCCTATACCGACGGTCTCGACCAAGCTGGTTTCGTGGCCAGCGGCCTTACCTACGACGCCACCCTGCGCAACCTGGAGTTGATCGGCGAAGCCGCCACCCATATCCCGGACGAC
>JAYKIL010000023.1:0-43938 GCA_035284745.1 Candidatus Sericytochromatia bacterium
TCGGGCGAAGCCGACGCATTAGGCGAAGCAGGCGCTTCGCTGGGCGCAGCGGTCGCAGGTGCTTCACTGGCAGCAGGCGACGCCGAAGGCGAAGGGGTGGAAGCGGTAGGGGCGGGGCAACCGGTCAGCATTGCCAGGGACAGGGTCCCTGCAATAGCGGCCGCCATTTGATTGCGGTTGAAAGCCATTGCTGTTCAGTCCTCTTTCTTGAGTGTGGGACGACTTGCCACTGAAACCCGACGCGGGACCGCCGGACTTAAGTGCAGGAAAAAATGATAGTTTTACCGTTGGTTAAACTAGTTTTCACAATACTAATTTTTTGACGCTTCTCTGTCAACGCGTTTGAAGAATCTAATGTTGAAGAGAAGGTTAAAACCGTGAAGTTAATCTAACCAAGAACTTTATAGCACGCCCCATGATCGCCCCGTGTGTCGCAGGTCACATCCTAAATGTGAAACTCGGCGCATGATCCGTGTGAGCGCCGTGCGAGCTTTTCCGCAGATGAAGCCACAGCCTGCGTTCCGTCGTACCCGATTCGCCCAGCCGGCCTCCGCAGGCACCGAGGCACTGCCCGCAACCCGCCTGATGACACCGCACCCCGATGGTGCGGAAGAAACGCGTCCGATGGGGCGCCAAAGCGCCTCAGCGCGAACCTCTCAGGGAATCAAGGCTGAGACGGAGCCTCCCACATCGCGCGGGGCACCCGCTTGATCTGATCCGTTTCCAGAATAAACAGATCACCCCGTTCATCAAACGCAAGATCGCGCACATCCCTCAGCGTTTGATCACGACTGCCCCCCATCAACACTGTGCCCCCCGCACCCGCCAGCACCGCCAAAGGCCCATCAGACGGCTTACGCAGAACCAAGGCACCGCCACCGAGCCACAACGCGCCATCGGGCCCCATCACCAGCGCCTGGATATCGTCGAACTTCAAAAACGGCTCCGCGTCCGCCTCCGCCAGCAACACCTCACGAACGCCTCCCGGTGCCACCCGCAAAATCTCTCGACGGGTCTGCTCGGCACACACAAAGCTGCTGGGTCCCACCGCCTTCAGGCCTCTCACCCGGGTCAGGTCGGAAAACTCACCATAGGGTTCGACGTAACCGTTCGGATCCAACACCAAAATGCGCCGATGATGATCGTCTCCCATCAGCAAGCGACCATCCCCAAAATAGGCCAATTCTCGAACATAGCCCAACGCCACCGACGCACGAGGGCCCTGGGGCAACACCTCGGCGCCGAACACCCCATTGCCAACCAGGGTGCTCAAGACGCCATCCGGCCCCAAGCGTTTCACGCACGGATGACTCACCCCCACAGAAAAGACCAACGCGCCATCCGGCGCGCGAATGATCGCGCTCACTTTATCGAGGGGTGTTTCCAGAGGAGGCAGCCCCGCAACACGAAAACCCGCTTGCCCGTTGCCCGCCAACGGGGCGACCCCCCCGTCCGCGCTGACGGCAAGCACACGCCTTAAATTGAAGTCTGCGACGGCCCAACGCCCCTCCGTATATTGGGCAAAACGCATTCCGAATTCAATATTTTGCGTCCCTCCCGTGCTCGAGCCCCCCCAATGGCGTGCCACACGGCTTTCGCCATCAAGGGCAAAGATTCGTCCATTGCCGCTCGCCAAAAAGGCCTCATTCTCATGCCATGTGAAAGACTCAGGCCGGATAATCGCAGGCAAAGGCACGTAGCCCGGGGCTTGATCCCAATACTGCCCCACCCCGTCCCGGATATCCATCAGACGCCCCAACTCGTTCGCCACCACCACCCCCGCGGGCGATCGCACAAGCAACACCGGCGATTGCAACGCCGGTGACGCGACCACATCCTCAGGCGAACCATCTGACAGGCGCAGACTGCGCACGCGGTGGTTGCCGTAATCTGCAACCCAGAGCGCGTCCGCCCCATCCGCCAACAATCCTTGAGGCCAATTAAAGACCTCTGACGCCACCTGCGCGGCCTGAGGTTCGGCCCCCACCAACTGCAAAAGCGTGCCATCCGGCTGGAGAACCAGCACCCGATTTCGCCCCGCCTCCGCAAAGGCCAACCGTCCATCCGACAGTCGCGCAAGCCCTGTCGGATAAAGCAGTTCCACCTCGACAGCCGAACTCGCCAAGGAGCCTTCCGCGAATGGACCGCCTCCCGCCAAAACCCTGACGCCCCCCTCGCTTGCCCGCACCACACGATGGTTCAACGTATCCGCCAAAATGACGCCGTCGTCGTCGAGTAGCATCCCGCTGTGATAAGGCCGGGCATTGTCATCAATCGCAAAGGTCTCGCTGTAACCCCAGGCCCCACTCGGCACAATCACTTGGGTGATCCCATCGCTTCCCACACGCCACAAAACATGATGAGAACGAGAAAAAATCCAGGTCGCTGCGGCATCGCGTGCCAGCCCGGAGACCGAGCCAAAATTAACTTGCAAAGCGGGTAAGCCATCACCATCGCGCACCACCCCGGCGAACACCAACAAGGCAGCAATCCGCTTGAAAACATCCGACACGGCGCCGCTCTCCTGCTCAAGAGCGCTCAACAGACCATCCAAACGTTCTGGCTTCAAGTCCGGTTCTCCGGGGGTCTTCAAGACGCCCACATCTAATTCCTCACGCGCCTCTTGCGCGATGGTGGGTGTCAAACGGTTGAATATGCTTTGACTTCCCTGAACGTGGCGCTCGAGCACCCGGCGCATGGTCAAAGTGGAACTAAAATCCACGCTAATCGCAGTTTTTGCGGGCCCCGGATCGGCAGCCAAGAAGCCCAACATCTCTCCCCCCCAGGCAGGAGCCGGCACGCTGATCACAGCGTTGTCCTTTGCGCCGGAACGCAGCACGCTGAAACGTCCTGTCTCATCGGTAACCCCTTGCAAGATGTCGCCCTGAGCATCGCGCACGGGCACCCCTGCCGCATCCTTAATACTGACGAAAACCCCCGCCAATCGAACCTGAGTCACCCCAGCCCCATTCTGACCAATCACGCTCCCGCCATTTTGGCCGATCACGCTCCCGCCATTTTGGCCGATCACGCTCCCGCCATTTTGACCGATCACGCTCCCGCCATTTTGGCCAATAACGCTCCCGCCATTTTGGCCAATTACGCTCCCGCCATTTTGGCCAATTACGCTCCCGCCATTTTGACCGATCACGCTCCCGCCGTTTTGGCCGATCACGCTCCCGCCGTTCTGACCGATCACGCTCCCGCCGTTCTGGCCGATCACGCTCCCGCCGTTCTGGCCGATCACCGCCGGACCGTCGGGAAACACCCACGCCCCATCATCCGCCTGACGCAACAACCCCTGCTGCTCGGCACTCA
Organism: Candidatus Sericytochromatia bacterium; assembly: GCA_035284745.1. Lineage (GTDB taxonomy): Bacteria > Cyanobacteriota > Sericytochromatia > S15B-MN24 > JAQBPE01 > JAYKJB01. The sequence goes on from JAYKIL010000023.1 coordinate 3,319, forward strand.
GCCAAACCAGAGGCACCCAAATACCCCCCCGAACGAGGCCTTCAGGCTCCACGGAAGGTTGAACGACGGGAACGGGCAGTGAAGCAACCGATGCCTCCTGCTGAGGTACTGGAAGGGCAGTCTCCACGACAGGCCGCGGACGGGTTTGCGACGAGGTCCGCTTCGCCGACCCCACCAAAAGGGGAGCGACAGGCCCCCCCGTCGCACAAGCCATCACACACAGGGCCAGCGTCATCGCCATCACCCCGCGGACGCGCCGAGGCGGCCAAGGACCGGGAAACTCAACCATTCAGCTCCACCTCTCGGGCCAAGCGAGCGGGATCACCCCGGCCTTATTCCCCGCGAGTGGGCCAAATAGTCAAAAAAAACCCCACGGATTCACCGCATTCCGCCCGGCCGGGTTCTCTAAAATAAAGAAGTCAAGCCCGTTCGAAAAACGCTTCCTCCGACCCCAAAATAATTGACCCCATCGGTCAGCGTGGGCAAGAAACCAACACCGTCTACGTCTACGGCCACCAGCAAATGTTCATTCAGGTGATATTCGAGCCCGGTCGCCAGTGCCCCGCCAAAAATCGCCGTGCCCGCCGAGATCTCGCCCAGATGTGCGGCCACCAATTTGGAGCCCGCACGAACGGCCCACGGCCCGAAGCAAAACTTTTTCGCCACGCCCACATCAAACAAGCTGCCGAACCCTCGCGGGGAGGGGCCTCCCGTGAAACCGGTACCCAGATACCATTCCGAGAGATGTGCCCCCCCTCCTGCCATGGACCATTCCCCAAACAAACTGGCCCCCACGAAATTTGCACTCACGCCATCGCCCCGTGCAAAACCAGCAAAAGGGATGCGATAGCCCAGATGGAAACCATTTTTGCGATCCTCCACCACGCGATCGCTCGCCCGGATAGGGCGCTTGAGATAGAGGGGTTCGGCCGAGCTTTCACGATCCGCCAGTTCCCGCACCTTCACATATCCGACCTGTTCAAGACCGTTCATGACCCGAAAACCAGCGTCTTGCCGTACCGACAAGTTACGTCCCAGATTGAAACGGACCCGGTTCTCCTTGGAACTCCAACCACTCACTATCACCTGCAGGCGCAACGGTTCAGCATCGGAAAGAGTCTGAACAGCGCTGTCAATTAAGCCGTCCACCCCTTGGTTGAAAGCTCCCCCCGAGGCAAAAACATCCTGCGGTGCGCGATGGCGCACGCGCTCCACCGCCTCCAGCATCTGGCGTTCCATCAACCGGCGGGCGGCCCGACTCGTCCCCTCGTCGTGCCGATAATCAAAGCTTCGAAGCAATGTGCGCTGGCGGTCGCGACGGAAGAGCACGGCGCCCGTCTTCGCATCCACCAAGGTTAAGGTCATTTCCAGGCGACACGTCACATTTGTGTAGGTGCGCGCGTCAAACCCCGTGGACTTTTTCGCGCTGGACCGAGCCCCCTTCGTCTTGCCCTTGCGGGTCGACGTCTTTTTCGTCGTTTTTTCCGTCCGATCGGTCCGAGAGGCCTCAATTTCCACCGCACCCACACGATACTCGGGAATCAAGACATACAATTCACCCCCCGCGGCGGCCTTTGCCCGCACACGTGTTACGTAAGCGGCAGACGACTCCCCCGGGGTGGGCGCGAGGTCGATGATCCCGACCCGACCCGTGGCGCGTAACTTTTCGCGGAGTGTCGCCCACACGGGGCCTCCCACCGGGGCGTACACGGCCAAGGGAACCCCTGTAAAATCGCTTTTAACATCCGCCTTGAGCGTTTGAAGCTGGGCCAACGCGGTGCCCGGCATCGCCAAGAAAAGTAAAACAGCGGCAACGCCGGCCCGTAACCCACCACCCCATTGATTAAACACGAGCATCGTTATTTCTCCGCCGAAGGGTTGTGGCTGGTCTCAGTCGTCCCGCCGCGCGGGACGAAATTGACGAATCTTAGAGCGCGACTCGGGCGCCGGGGGCGGCGTGGGCGGCTCACGGTCTGGCCCCATCCGTCGGCGTGCCTCTGCAATCATCCCCGCAAAGTTCATAAAGTCGTCCACGTTAAAATACAAGGCCGCTTGGTAGGCATTCACCACCACCTTGCCCTCGCCCTCAACAAACCAGACCGTGCCGAATTCGCACTCGCCGAGGGTTCGAAAGCTGTTGCCATCCATGCCGCCGCTCCTTTCCGCGTTCGTTCGCGTCGAGTCATTCTAGCACGCGGGACCGCGACCAGGCTTTATTTGACGCGCAACAGACGCGCAAGGTTTCCCCAATGCCTCACCAGCAGAGGGAAACGCCCAGGAGACTTCTCGCCGCCTGCAGCCACGTAGTGCTGCGCAAGCCAGCCCGACGAGGGAAATACTCCCGCCCAAAGACCACTGAATGCGTCTCGCCAGCGCTTCACCATCAACAATTGCAGCAACAAGGAGCGGACATCCGGGTCTTCTTTGTAGCGACTGGCAGCGCGGGAAAAGGCCAAGTGAGAGATGAGCGTGGCGCGTATCCCTTGCGGGGCCAATGCCCTCAAGGCGGCCTGCGGTACAGGGGCCGCGAAAAGATCCCGCGCGAGGCTTAAGGTCGTCCATACAAACGACGCCGTGCCATCCGCATGGGCATCATCAACGAGCTTTTGCCAATCGAGCCCGGGCTTGCTCGCCATCAGGGCAATATCCAACAACCAAATGGAATTGAAAAAGTGATGCTGGGCCCAATGGGTGCTGGCGTAGGCCAGTGCATCCTCCGGGGCCAGGGTGACCACACACGCGTCCCCGACGGGAATGGTCACCGCATCGTGCCATGCGCGCTGCATGTTCACTTCGCCACGCACGGCAAGACGCTCTGATAACATTTTGAGGTCTCTGTGAAGTTCAATCGCGACACAGAACGGGCCCACGGGTTTCAACAGTGCGATCTGACCGGTGAGTTGTTCGGTGAGACGACTCCACTCCGTATTTTCTTGGATGAAACCCAAGCCCTCGAGTAAATGAATCGAAGCTTCCCAATCCACCGGCGCCACCACAAGGTCCAAATCCACCATCGGGCGCCAATAAGGATTGGGGTAAAGCATCTCTGCATGGGCAGGACCTTTGACCAATAGCACAGGAATCTCCGCCAACCCAAACGCGCCCAAGACGGCCTCCAATTGCTGGTCGATGAGCAGGCGGTGCGCCTGATTCTCCCTCAAGTCGTCTAAACAGCGCAGCACAAACCATTCAGGTGCCCCCGGAATGGCCTTGTGAGACAACAATGGGGTAAACCGTCCCGACGACGCGATTTGGTATAAAGCCTCCCAATCGATGACGTCTGGCAAATTTGGATAAGGTGTCCAGTCCATGGAATAGGCAACCAACTGGCACAAGGCCTGCGCCTCATCGGTGGGCGCCTGGTTTCCAAGCAACCGGTCCAAGGCCCAGGTCAACACCGCGTCCTGAACGCGACCTCCCCACGCCTTGGCCTTCGCGTAGCGCTGCAAGTCGCGAACATACACCAATTGTCCAGCCCGACGCGCTTCCTCTACCCGACCCACCACCTGCTCATAGAACACCGGGGGATCGGCCAGCGCTTTGCGGTCACCTTTGGTCACCAACATCGCCCGGCCACTTTCGATATACGTCTTCAAAACGCGATGGGCCAAAAGAACGGGCTGATAGCCAGCGCCCGGCTCCCGTTGTGCCATATGATGGACCAGGACAATATCACCGGGCGTTATCTGAGAATAGGCCACGTGCGTCAGGCGCAGCTCGTCACCAGCCCGCAGTTCCGGCCACATACTCGCCCCGACGGCGGCCATATGCAGTTCGCCATTTTGCTGCAGGCAGGCTTCCAGCAACGCCCGGGGATCGGAAGTAGACATTCAAAAACCTTCCATCGATCGCGTAAACCGCAAGGGCGGTTGCTGACGCTATCGACGGTTTTTCAAGCCAACTTGAAGGCTGTGAGCTTTGTCCGATCCAGGAATTCAGGGAAAAATGGCGCCCGGTTGCGGTCGCGAGGCGCCAGACTCCTCACCCACTCCCGGATCCTCCGTCAAGATCTCGATCAAACTCGTTGCGGTCACTGCAGTGGCCATATCCGCGAATTTGCCATCGACGGTGATCAACCACTCATCGCCTTCATCGCCGTCCAGTTCCCGTTGCAACAGCGGAAGCAAATCGGCCACAACCATTCGGCCCCCGATATCCCGCCTGAGTTGAGCCCCTTCCTCTAAAGGTGCGTCCATATCAACGGGTTCCCCCCCTTGTAGCACCCGAAAGTTCGGGTTCGGAACCCGAACGGCCCGATCATTGAAACGGACATTCAGGCAATCCGCGCCAGCGGGCAGGATGTCCGCGACCGTGGGATGAGGATACAGTTGCTGAGTCACCTCGACCACTTCGCCTCCGCGAATTTCGCTGTCTATGCCAGCGACATCCTGGTCGATCAGCACCTTGATGCGACGCAAGGTAAATTCCGAGGCTTCACCATCCAGGTAATAATGCAAGACAGAGTCGGGTGTTTCCACGAGGCCCGCTTGCACCATCAACGCCCGAACGGTGCGATCCACTGTCACGGTATCTCCATCATTTAAATGGCGATCGCCCATAATCGACTGACCGTTCACCTTCACCAGGGGGGGGAAATCCAGGTGAAGACCATTGATCTGAACCCGCACCGGCTCCATATCGACAATATCCGACACCCTCAACGGCTGATTCTCATCACCCGGCCGGGGGCGCACCACCTCAATGGCTGCGCCATCGGTGAGTTCGGTGTCCGGGGTGGTCGGCTGACCGTTCAGCAAAATTCGGGTGTACCCGCCCGGTGAACCCGGGAAAGGTCGGCGCTCGCCATTCAACGTCACGTGAATAATCTCGGCCTTGCGAGGCATCAAGGCTTGTAGGTCATAGCCCGCCGCCAACAAAGCATCCTGCACCTTGGTAGAGCCCCAATCTTCAAGGCTTACCACCTTGCCATCCAAGTACACCGTCAGGAAACGGAAACCAGGCGACTCTAACGCGGCCAAAGCAATTCCTACCGGGGTCACCCCCATCGGTCCTTGCAACAGAACCGGGCAATCTGCAATGCGTCTCACCATCTCGGTTCCACGTACAGCCACACGGTTCTCCGGCACCCCGAGGCCCAATGCCATCAAGGGCGCGACCCCCGGGAACAAAGCTCCGCCCCCAATCAAAATAGCGGCCGCGGGAGGCTTGCCGTTCAACGCCACAATCTGCTCGGCAACCTGATTCACCAAGTCATCGAGCGCCGGTCGCACCGACTGTCGGATGGCCTCTGCAGAAAAAGTGTGTGACAGTCCCAAAACATCTGTGAATGTGACCGCCTCGTCTTGAGAGAGGGCATGCTTCACCCGCTCTGCCTCTAAGAAATCAAGCAAATAGGCTTCGGCAATGGCCTCGGTCAAGGAATCGCCAGCCGCCGGCACCATCGCATACGCCGTCACAGTGCCTCCCTGAGTCAAGGCAATGTCCGACGTTCCCGCCCCAATGTCAATCAGTGCCAGGTTCAATGCCCGCATGTTGCTCGGAACCGCCGCATTAATGGCTGCAATAGGCTCCAGCGTGAGATTGGTCACCTCCAGGCCGGCCTGATGACAGACCGCGACCAGCGAATCCGTCACAACACGGGGCAGAAAGGTGGCAATCAATTCAACTTCAATTTCCTTGCCCCGCTGGCCCTCCAGGTTACCGATGGGTTGACCATCCAGATAATAATGAACAATCGAATAGCCCACACAGTGGGTTTCATCCGAACGCAGCGAACCCACCGCCGCCTGAATCGCGGCCAACTCCAAGGCACGAAGTCGCTCCTTGTCGATCATAAGGTCGAGACCGACTTCCTGCTTGGCGCGCGCGCGATGCGTCTTCAGGGCGCGCCCCGCAGCCGCGATGGCCACCTGGGTCAAACGCTTGCCCGTCTGTTGCTCCAACCGCTGTCGGACGGCTCGGACGGCGCGCACCACCTTCGGGATGTCGTGGATCTGACCGTCACGCATCGCGCGTTCTTCGTGCTCTTCGTGCGTGATATCCAGGATCGTCAAACGATCACCGTCCGGTTGCGCGACAATGCCAATCACGTTGCGCGTGCCGATATCCAAAGCAAAAACGGGCCCGGATGGGCTTCCAGAAGCAGACATAGCTTACCTCGAGGCTCTTTGTGACCATTGTACCCCACGCGGGCCGCCATCGGCGGACCCGGGCGGCGCTTTCACCGGTCGCGACGAGGCGGTAGACGCAACACGCCCGGGCGGACCACCTGGGCCGACAGGTCCGACCTCCCCGCACCCGACGTCTCCGATGCGGCCGCCGAGGGTCGCTTGGCCTCGCGCGATGCGTCCTCCTCTGCCACCTCAGGGGCTGGGTTTTCGAAAGGAGGTGGGTCCGGCGGTGAGGGCTCACCCAAAATCGAGGCAACGGGCTCATAACGAGACGCGAGAACGTAAGGAGCCATCATCCTCAAACCAAAGAGCGAGACATCTTGTAAGGGCCGACGGGACCCTGCACAAAAAGCATCGCACGCACGCCGTATTTCCCCCATCATTTCCTCGGGACCACAACCGGGCCGCTCCCGCAAAACTTTTTGCAATCTCCCCAGCCCGAATGGCTCTCCCTCTGTATTCTCGAGCTCCAAAAGCGAGCCAGTGAATGCAAACAGGGTTTCACCCTCCACCAAGGTCATCTGTCCCTGGTCCATCGACTCCACCCGCGTGGGAGCTTTCTGAGCGGCACCCCACGCGCGGGTGCTGAGGGCCGTCAACCCACCCCCGCGACCCAAGACGTATAGATGGTTCATCCCAGCGCTCGCGTAAGTGACCAGCCCGGTGGCCAGATCGACTTGGGCATAAAACGCCTTCCACGAGGCGTTCACGCCGTGTCGTTCACGCAGACGCCGCCGCATCTCTAACAGGGTTGTAGCGGGAGGGACGGATGCTTGGATCAGGGTGCGCCACAAGTGCAAGAGCAAAGCCCTTTGCAGCGCACCCGATTCACCGTCTTCCCCTCCCTCCACCATCAGAAGGCCGACGCGAGACCGATTGAACAAGCACCAATCCAGCGCCGTTTGAGCAGCCGCTCCGCGCGCCCAGCGCGCTTCAGCATATTCGACGTTCCAGTGAGAATCCACCATCGTGGAATCCCAAGGCTGGCCCTGCGGCAGCAACGTTTGCTCGACAAGTTCCGAAAACCAGGTCTTTTGAGCCGCCAGATCCCCTACACGCCGCCGATGCCACAACCACCCGGTCAGCCCCCACAACACGCCCACCAGCAAGGCGCCGCACGCCCCAGCCATCTCAGGCGATGCGAAGGGAATTCCCCCCCGCCCGAGCATCGCCCCTCCCGAGTCACGATGAAGAAGCGCAGGCAGGATAGCAGACAAGGAGGCCGCCCCCACGCCGAGAAGGGCGTGGCACGTCCACGTGGAAAGCATTGAAAAGCGTGGGGAAGGTACAGACGAGCTCATCGAAAGCTATCTTGACGATATCAGAACGAGCAGCGGCCGACCTCATTCACGCATTCAAGGTGAAGGTGCCGTCTCCGGAGCCTCCGCAGCCTCGACCACTACATCTTTATGGTACATCACGACACCCTCTTCTTCGATCATTTGCACGAACTCCGGCCCAAGCGCCGGATCAAAGTGAGTGCCGATGCCCTGTCGAATAATGTTGACGGCCTGTGAGAGCGGCATCGCTTCCCGATAATCACGTTTTGAGGTAATGGCATCAAACACGTCACCCAACGCCAAAATACGCCCCCCGAGGGGAATGTCCTCTCCCGCCAGGTTGTCAGGGTAACCCTTACCGTCCCACTTCTCGTGGTGAGCGCCCGCCATAGCAGGAATGTGGCGCTGATGCTCGGGGAAATGGATCGTGTCGAGAATTTCACGCGTGTGAACCACGTGGCGCTTCATAATTTCGTATTCTTCGTTCGTAAACGAGCCAGGCTTCATCAAAATGGCATCCGGCGTGCCAATTTTTCCGACATCGTGCAAAAGGCCCGCAATGCGAATGTTTTCAACCTCTTCTTCTGACATCCCAATGCGTCGCGCCAGGCGAACCGCGTACTCAGTGACCCTCCAAGAGTGACCGGCTGTCAGCGGATGCTTCGCGTCGATCGACGCCCCCAAGGCCGTCACGAAACTATAGAAGGTCTTTTTCAGATCGTCCGCCAATCGAATCGTTTGCGCGTGCAGTTTTGCATTCTCAATCGCCACCGAGGCGTGTCCCGCGATGGCACTCAGCAATTCCAGGTCAGTCTCACCAAAGGCATTCACCACGGCCTGACTGTCCACGTATAGCAAACCAATCACAGCGCCTTTGGCCGTGATCGGAACGCACATCACCATACGCAGGTTCAAGGCCATAATGCTGTGCTGAAACTGGAATTCCTCATCATTGAGGGCATCCGCCACGTTTTCGGGTTCGCCTGTTTGCAACACCTTGTTGCAAATTGACATGCTGACCTCGTGGTCTTGATGCAAGGGCAAGCTTTGTTTGGCATCACGCGCCGCGCGGCAATTCAGCTTGCGACCATCGTCCACCAAAAATAAGAAGCCACGTTCCGCTCTCGAGACTTCCAACGTCATTTTTACGATCAGGTCCAGAACTTCTTCCATGTCCAGCGAGCCGCTGATCGTTTTACTCAAGTTGTTCAACATTTCAAGGCGCTTGCTCTTGTCTATCCATTCCTGATGCAAGCGAGCGTTCTCGATGGCACTGGCCGCTTGTGCCGCCAGGCTCAATACCATTTCCAAATCGCTGGGGGTGAAGTTCTCCGTCACAGATTGGCGATCCACATAAATGGCGCCGATCACCCTGCCCTTGATGCGCATGGGAACGCAAATGACGGTTCGTAAGTTCAGGTCAACCACCGACTGCTTCTGGTTGAAATTTTTATCGGCCAACGCATCAAATACACACACCGCTTCCCCGGTGCTCAATACTTTCTCCGCGATCGACTTGGAAAACTGCCAATCCAGCGGTGAACGCCGATCCACGTTCACACGACTGACCTGCGAGCGAATCTGACCGTTTTCAAAGAACAGCAAAAATCCGCGTTCGGCTTCCGTTAACTCGACAATCATGTCAACGGCTTCTTCCAGAATCTTGTCGAGGTCGTGCAAATTACTAACGGCCATCGAAAAGCGCATCAATTGCTCCATTCGACGGTTGCTGGCCCGTAAGTCTTCAAGTTCTCCCGCTTGACGCTGTACAGTATCCGCCATCACCCCGTACTCGCGCGCGACACTCGCCATTCGACGAGCCTCCTGCGCCGCGGCACCGGCCGCTTGGCCCAACTCTCGGGTTAACCACTGTGAGCGTTCTTCAATGGGTGCGTCGTCGGCCATCGCTGGTGCCACCTCCGAAATCGGTTCGTCTGTCATTTGCACTTCATCGACCACGGGCACGGCATGACGCCGCACCTGGGCCCGTTCCGTAAAGGAGAGAAAATGTTGCTGTTCCTCTTCCGGTAATGCGGCAATCACCTCATCTAACTTGGTGTTCGCTTGCTGCTGCCACCGTGCCGCGCGGGCAGGATCGGCGTTGGAACGCGCCATGCCCCCCATCGAAACCGCCTCAAAGACGCGGGCGCCCAGTTCAGCGGAACTGTCCACGGCCTCCTGGAAGTACCCCAACGCGTCAGGGCGCTGACCACGCGCCAACGCAAGTTCTCCCAGCAGCCACTCACATTCCAGGCGCAAGTACCGCATGTCCAAACGGCGCGCGGCATCGGATGCTCTGGTCAGGCGCTCATCAGCGGAATCCAGGCGGTTGTCTAACAGGTCAAGCCACCCCAGCCCCTTCTCGGCCCTGACGACGATATGAGGCTCGTGTCCCTTCAGCCCGTGCTCTTGCGCCCTTTCAAAGTAGCTGCGAGCCGCCGGGTACTCGCCCAACCGCGCGTGGATTTCGCCCATCCCTATCCACAAACGGGTTTCAACCTCCGTGTTCCCGGTGCTAGCCACCAAATCGCGCGCCTCTTGGGCCGAACGCAAAGCTTCGCGCAAGTGCCCCAGTTGCAACAGCACCTCGATGACATAGGGAATCACCGTCGAAAGAATGTACCCTGATGTCTCTCGGGCAAGTTTTTCATAACGTCTCAAGCGTTCATAGACCGTCTCAAGATTTCCTCGATAAACATCGGCGAGGCACATAAAGACGCCTGAGAGCGGAATGGTGGTTCTTTGGTCAATTTGGACCGCCATTCGATAACATTCATCAACAACATCGGCGAGCGTTACAAAATCGCCTCTTTCGTGCAGAACGAGCGCGTGATTAAACAACGCAACAGGCAGATCCTCTTTGGAACCCAGTTCTCGCATGATCTCTGCGTTGCGGAGCGTTGCGGCCTCTGCATCCTTGAACATGCCTGAATGCAGGAGGACATTGGCAAGGACCATATAGGTATATCCTTCGCCATATTTATCGCCGATCGCTCGCTGAGACTCTACGGCCGTCCGCAGATGGCGCAAACCCAATTCACGCGTTTCGGGGGCCAAGGTCAACAAATAACCCAACAGACTCCGCGAGCGGGACGCATACAAGGGGATTCCCTCGGCATCCGCGTACGACACGCCCCGTTCAAAGACGTCGCGCGCCTCTTCGTTACGACCCAGAAAAAACAGACTCCGACCCAAGTTAGAATAAGCCCGTGCGAGTTGGCGTTTAGCGCCTGTTTCCAGCGCGAGCGCCACCACAGCCTGATTCAGTTCAACAGAGCGCTCAAGATCGTCTGTGCCACCCATCATCTGAGCAATTTGGGCCAGGTTCGTTGTCACCTCCCCTTGAAGAACCCGGTCCCCCATCTGCTCGGCCAATACAACGGCTTGGGAAAGGCGCTCCTGGGCCTCTGGCAGGGTTCGCAGCGCAATGTCTCGCATGGCCAGCATATTCAACAACCTGGCACGCACGCGCAGGCGCTCTGGATCCCCCGGAAGCACATTCAGCAAATGCCACGCCGCCTCGAGCAAGTCGGAGGCCACCCCGGCCCACAAAAACTCTTGGTGGCGTTCCGCCGCTCGAACCGCATGCGCCAAGGCCTTGACGCGAAGCCCCTCTAAATCGCCGCCGCCAAATACGGAATCATCGACGCACGCAGCCTCCAGAAAATGCTGGGCCATCACCGTTAAATGGCCAATTTCGCTTTCCTCACGCCCTTCTGAGGATGTCTCGTAGTGGAGGGCCACCCGATGGTGCCACTGCGCCCTGTGCTCAGCCGATAAGGCCTGATAGACGACCGCCCGCAACTCTCCGACGGCGTACCGGTAGACCTCACCATCGAAATGAAGCAAACGCGCCTGACACAACTCATCGAGCGCATCAAGCAACACATCGTCCGAAAGGCCCATCACGGCTAAGGCATCGCCCACCGAGACCGGGGAATTGTACACCGCAACAAAATCCAACAGCGCACGCACAGGAGGAGCCAAGCTGTCGAGACGCCCCAACATCAATTCTGCGACGTTAGCAGGCAATTGAGCGGCGGTCAGACTTTCGGGAAGCTGCCAAGCCCCACCCGAGACCGAAAAGGCCCCAGTGCGGACGCAATGTTCCAGCAAAGAACCCAAATTCGAAGCCACCCCCCCCGACCAATCGACCAACTGAACCAACAAGGAACTCGAGACCTTCGAGATGCCCAACATACTGTTGACCACCATGGCGACCTCTGAGGCATCGAAGGGCCCAACTTCAATGTTACGGTAGGGTTCAGGCATCGCTGCGGTGGTACCGAGAACCAACAACAACGGCACATCTCTCAAATTGCGTTGAAGATAAGTGAGGGTTTCGAGCGACAACGCATCAGCCCTGTCCCAGTCATCAATGACCAAGACACCGCCCTGGCTCCCCAAAGCGGCCGCCACCACCCGCGTGATGGATGCCTGAATCAGCACTTTTTCCTGATCGGTCTCAAGCGCAGGCGCCTCAAGGCCACCATCTAACCCGGGCAATAAACGGGCCAAACCCGGGCCCACTTCCGCCAAGACGGCAGGTGCTAACTCTCGTACCCGGGGCACCAAGACCTTCAGTATCTCGATAAAAACCCCGTACGGCGCTTGAGAAGAGGCCCCGTGGCCCTGGAGGAATGGTACGTTCTCCAGTTGCACAGAGAAACGAAATTCTCCCAAAACACGCGTCTTGCCCACGCCCGGTGGACCAAAGACACAGAACTGGGATCCCTCCCCCCTCTTGAGCAGGGCCTCCAAGGCCGTCTGCAAGGTTTCCAGTTGACTCCCGCGGCCAATAAACTCGCTGGCTAACAGGCTGGCCTCCGGGGCACTTTCTTCCGCATCGCCCAGTGCGACCAATACCTCGTTTATCGACTGGAAACGAGCAATCGGCTCCTTCTCGAGCATCTTGGCAACCATGTCCACCATCTCAGCGCTCAGAGGACCTCGGGCCCCCTCCAAGGGGGGCACCGGCGATTGCGTATGGGCCCGCAACACCTCCACGGGGTGCTCACTCACAAAAGGGGGACGCCCCGCCAACAAGTGATACAACAGAGCCCCCAACGCGTAGATATCGGAGCGCTGGTCGATTCTGCCCCCCTTCGCGACTTCGGGGGCCATGTAGGCAATGGTGCCGCGAATCGACCCGTGAGAATTTCCCACCACGTCCACCAAGCCAAAATCCATGAGCTTAACCACACCGTCGGGCCGTAAACGGACATTTTCAGGCTTCAAATCCCCGTGAACAAAGCCCTGACGATGAATAAAATTCAACGCACGGCAAAGTTGCCGAAGGATGGCCCGGACGTCCGATTCAGGCAAAGGCAACAAAGCGTCAAGCCCTTCACCCTCCACGTGTTCCATCGTGAAATACGGGCGTTCCCCGGACAAAAGGCCGTAATCAAAAACCTCGCAGTTGTTGGGATGGCGGAATCGTGACATGGCACGAAACTCTCGTTTAAACAGCAGTGCCGACTCAGCCAAAGCAGCCGGCTCTGTTTTCCCTTTCGGGTCGAGCACCTTCAACGCGACGCGAGCCCCGTTGGTCGAGTCTTCAGCGAGGACAACCACCCCCATGCCGCCTTCTCCCAAAGTAGAAAGCGCTTTATAGCGTCCTGAGATTTCGGATAACAATTCAGTCATCTACGAAGGCCTTGTCACTGAGAAAAGAACCGCACGGGGAATCCTTTCCGGATTCCCTCCGAAACCCATATACCCTTCCCAAGGCCTTTCACGCGAGAAGCGAAAAATCCCCTCGAGAGAGAGCGCCCCCCTCAGCGGAAGAAAATGAACCCCGGCGGAGCGAAAAAAGGTAAACTCTCGCCATTATACAGAACGGTGGAGACTGTCTGTCCGCGAGAATAATCCGAGTTCATCACTTGTGCCATTTTGTTTGCCAAATCCGGTGTATCAATGAGCACCCCCAGTTCTCGGTTGTTATTCAAGGAGTTCGACGTCAGATTGACAGAGCCCACATAGAAGCGTCCGCCATCCACCTGTATCGCTTTCGCGTGAAGGTGAGGAGATTTTTGAAAGAGCACCTCAATGCCATTATCACGCCACAAACGGGCCACATCCGTGTTGGCAGGCAAAGCGGGGTCATCCTCCGACTGCAAACGCCGCAAATCGGCCAATAAGGCACGAACCTTTACGCCATCACGCACTTTCTGTGCCAGCAATGTGCTGACCTCGGGATCACCCGCCACCTCAACCTGAACAAATACTTCTTTTCGCGCTGACGCGATCAAAGAGAGAATTTTTTCACGACTGTTCGTGGGACTGACCACCAGATCGGGCGATTCAGGCACATAAGCGCGGCGCTCCCAATCCGCAGCAAACATCGCTGAAAATTCTGCCACATCAGGCGGCACACGGTCCTCGATGACGTACTCGCGCGCGCCTCGCCCCTCAGTACTTAAGCCACTTTTAGTAAAATTCGCTGTCGAGACATAGGTCGTCACATCGTCCACGGTCACGGCCTTCGCGTGGGTAAAGCGAAAACTCGGGTCGGACCAACGGACAGGCACACCCGCCGAACTCAAGGTCTTGTAAGCGGCCCGATTGGTTGGGAGAGGTGCCGAGGGGTTGCCGGGATTGTAGGGTTTTTCCTCCAACAAGACCTGAACGCTTACTCCACGACGATGGGTTTTCACCAGCGCATCAATCAACCCAGGATGGGTCAACATATACACCTGCAGCTTAACAGAACTCTTGGCCCGCGACACCGCATTCACAAGGAAGGTGCCCCGTTCCTCTGGCAAGACGTGCAAAACCCGAAGGGTGCTACCCGGCGAACGACTCTGACCAGAGACACTTCCCCGTACTCCATCGGGGAGAGGAAACAGCGTTCCAGGTCGCGCGCAACCCCACACGGAAGTTCCAAGAACTGCCACGAAGGCCCAGGAGTAGACATGGTTTCGATTCATCGCGAAAATGTCCCTCAAAGGAGAGCTTTTTGGTCCCAGAAGTAACGGCGCTCACCTGACCGCCCCGATAAATACACTTTAACCGATAATTAACCAAAAATAAAGCCCACAAAAAAACGCCTCCCGCGAATCCTCATCCTCTTGCGGTTCTATGCTGGGCGCAATCAGGAATCAGAGGGAGTGATAACCCGCCCATTGAAAATTTCAGCCACCAGGCGTAAACCGGAATCGTCTCCGGCCGAGGAATAGGTGGAAGAATCCACTGGAATCCCTTCAGCAACGCGAGTTTCCGGGGAAGTCACAACGGGCGGGGGAACCTCCTCATCATGCAGAGGCCCGACGGGTTCGACAGGGGGTGGGGGATCTTCTTCCGGGAAATGGGGGGTCGCTCTTGCCGCGGCATCGAACGCAACAGGAGAAGGACGCGGTGGTGTCCCGTCCGCGACATCAATGCGCAGGTAGGCGTCGGAACCAAACACCTCTTGAATGGCCCTTAATAGAAGTTCCTTTTTGGCTGCTTGCCGCTCAAACTGTTCTTTGAAGGGCCTCGACATCCGCAGAACCACTGCCCCGTCCGATTCCCACGCGTGGATCGCAGCCTTTTGCGCAAGCAAGGCAGCCGTTGGAACACTCCGCGCCCTCACGTAGGCGTGTAAACGTTCCCAAACCCCCGGCGGCAAGGCTCGTTCCGGCCCCCCGCGTTTGGCCCGCACGGGTGGCGAAACGGGAGATGAAACGGGAGGTGTGGGAGCCTGCCCCCCTTGAATCACACCCAAAGGAGGGCGAGGCGGCAGTGTTTGATCCGACTCCCCCCCGGAGCCCTGCGTTGGGGAAACTCCGGAGGGCGGAGGCTCGGGCGTCGAGCGCGGCAAGGAAGGGACAGGGTTCACAACATGGTTTGCGGCGGGCGCGAGAATTTCAGTGGAAACAGGCTTCAGAACAGAGGGCGCGGATGCGGGCAAAGGAGAGCGCGGGACTGCGCTTCCCGACGCCTCCACGGGGCCCCCCAAGCGGCGCTCCAGAACCTCCACTCTTTCTGTCAACGCGCGCAGACTGGGAATTTCAGGGCGATGCGACAATCTCATCAGCGTCAACTCCAGCCAAATGGTTTGCTGGGGAGAACGCCTCAGAAGCGTATCCGCCTCCGCCAAAGTCTCAAGTACCCACGAAACTTCCGGAGACGTCAGCTTCGCGGCCTGCGAACGCAGGACTTCCAGGTGAGCCCCTGGAACTTCGAGGGTTTCATAGTCATCCGGCACCATCTGTAACACCATCAGATGCCGGAAGTGAACAAGCAGTTCGCGCACGATGACGGCGTGATCGTGTCCCGCCGAAAGCAGCCCTCCGGCGAGTGTCAACGCCTCCCCCACCTGGCCCTCAACCAGGGCTTGCGCCAGCGCCACCACCTGATCGCCGGCCAGAAGTCCCAGACCGCGTGCGACACGCGCCGCGTCAAGCGCATCGCCCCCAGCCATCGCAGCCAACTGGTCAAGCAAACTCAAGGCATCCCGCAGCCCACCATTGGCCCGCCGAGCAATGGCCTCCCACGCAGCCGTCTCGCCAGCGATTCCCTCCTTCGAGGCCACATGGGACAACCGCTCCACAAGGCGCGGCAGGGGTATTCGACCAAAATCAAACCGCTGACACCGAGAGACGATGGTCGGTAAGACCTTGTGCGGATCCGTCGTCGCCAGTATGAACATCACGCCAGCAGGAGGCTCTTCTAATGTCTTGAGAAGCGCATTAAATGCCCCTTGAGAGAGCATATGAACCTCGTCGATGATGTACACTTTTCGACGCCCCGCCACAGGGGCCAAAGCCACACGGTCCTGAAGATCGCGAATGTTATCGACCCCGTTGTTACTGGCCGCATCGATCTCTATGACATCGAGGTGGACTCCGCCCCCAATATCACGGCAATTCCCGCATAGGCCACACGGTTTATCGGTAGGACCCTGCTCGCAATTCACCGACTTCGCAAGAATTCGAGCGACCGACGTCTTGCCCGTCCCCCGAGGTCCACAGAAAAGATAGGCGTGGGACAATCGCCCCTGGGTCAAAGCGCGTGAAAGTGTTGTCGCAACAGCTTCTTGCCCCACCAACTCCGAGAAGTTCGTGGGGCGATATTTTCGATACAGCGCAAGGTAGGTGCTCATCGCAGGCAAAACACTGGCTATACTTGCACCATTTTAATATCGAAAAATCCTTGTAAAGCCCTGATCTCATTCAACACAACTTCTGGTGCAGGGTGGTCCAAGTTCAAAACCATCAAGGCCGGGCCACTCACTCCCCGGCGCCCTAACTGCATCCCGAATATGTTGATTGCGTTTTCACCCAAAATTGTCCCCACTTTACCGACCGAGCCCGGTACGTCTTGATGAGGCGCAAACAACAAGGCCCCTTTCAAAAACAAGTTAAAGGCATAATCATCCACTTGCACAATGGCCGGCAAGTCCGCATTAAGAAGCGTCCCCGCGACAATCCTCTCTCTGGTTGACGTCCGAATGGTAACCCGCACCAACTCAACATAGTCATCCGCGTCGTCCGTTCGCACTTCTGAGACCTGAATGCCGCGTTCCTTGGCGAGCAGGCCGGCGTTAACGAAATTAACGCGCTCAGCCAAAGCAGGCGTCAGCAGACCTTTCAATAAGGCGTTGGTCAACGGGCGAGATTCCACATCTGCCAGCGTACCCGCAAAGGTAATGGTCACCGCCTCAATGGGGCCATCGGCCAACTGCGCCGCGACCGCCCCTAATTTTTCAACCAACCCCATAGCCGGCCGCAATCTTTCCACCAGTTCCGCCCGCACATTGGGAATGTTAACCGCGCTCCGGGCCTCTCCCCCCTGTAAGACCTCTGCGATCTGCTCGGCGACATCAATCGCCACGTTCAACTGCGCTTCTTCGGTGCTGGCCCCAAGGTGAGGCGTCAAAAGCACTTTATCGCCAAGAGCCCGTAACGCGTCATTTTCCAGAGGCTCTTTGGCGAAGACATCCAATGCCGCCCCCGCCACCAAGCCAGCGTCGATGGCTTCCACTAACGCCGCTTCGTCGATGATTCCACCCCTCGAGCAATTAACAATCCGCAAGCCGGGCTTGGCTTTTCTCAGCATCTCCGCGGAGATGAGATTCGTGGTTTCCGGCGTCTTGGGCACGTGAAGCGTCAGAAAGTCTGCCTGGCTCACCACGGACTCCACATCACTCAGGGTCACCCCCATCTCTGCAGCCCGCTCAGCGGTCACAAAGGGATCATAGCCAACCACCCGCATCCCCGCGGCGCGTGCCACGCGAGCCACATGTGAACCAATTTTCCCGAGGCCGATAACCCCCAGGGTTTTCTTAAAAAGTTCACACCCGACATATTTGCTACGTTTCCATTCACCCCGCTTGGTTGCGGCATCAGCCGGCCCCACGTGGCGCGCCAAGGCAAACAACATCGCCAGGGTGTGCTCTGCGGCAGCAATGGTGTTGCCCGCTGGCGAATTCACAACCACCACACCCTGACGTGTCGCAGCAGGGACGTCAATGTTGTCGACGCCCACGCCTGCCCGACCAATAATCCGCATGCGAGAAGCCGCTGCCAATAACTCCGCTGTCACCTTGGTTTGTGAGCGCACCATCCAGGCGTCATATTCACCAACAATCGCCAGCAGTTGTTCCGGCGATAAATCAGTGCGCACATCGAGTTGCGCAACCCCTTGCAACGCAGAAAGACCAGAGGGCTCAATCGGGTCGCTCACCAAGACACGGGGCAAAGCCCCTTCGGACTTCAGCACAAGGGTTGAGGATTGAATGGGTTCAGACACGCGAACGCTCCTTATATCAACAGGCCATTTCTCAGGCCATTTCTCAGGCCAGGGCTGCCTCTTCTGAGGCTTGAAGTGAAATCAAGGTTTCTTGGGCTGCCCGAACCCCAGCCCCCAACGGAACGTCCGCCCCGAGGCGGTGGCAAACCACCTCAAGAGCCGCCAAGACCGTCAACATATCCAAGGGTTGGTAGAATCCCAGGTGACCGATCCGAAAGATTTTTCCAGCCATTTTGCCCTGCCCACCTGCCAGAACCAAGCCAAACTGATCCTGTACAGCGCGGCGTACCTTTTCAGCGTCCAGTCCTTCCGGCGGATACACGGCCGTCACCGAACGGGAGGCGATCCTGTCGTTGGTCACCACCGGCCGCAAACCCATCGCGGCAAGGCCGGCTCTCAACATCCGTGTCATCGTTTCGTGGCGAGCAAACAAGGCGGACAAGCCTTCCGAACGCATTAAAGCAAACGCTTCATACAATGCGTATATCTGGGGCAACGCCGGTGTCCAAGGGGTCTGATTCTTCGCATCGAAGTCGCGATGCATCGAAAAGTCAAAATAGTAACGAGACGCCGTGGCATTCAGGTGCGCACGCCAAGCCCGCTGTGACACGGAAACCATGCCAAGACCCGGTGGAATCATGAAGGCCTTTTGCGAGCCCGTGACGACCACATCCAAATCCCACGCATCCACCGGCAACGGAACGACCCCAAGGCTACTCACCGCGTCCACTAAAATCAAGATGTCCGGTTTGGCACGCCGAGCCGTTCGCGCCAATTCCTCGAGGGGTTGCATCACAGCCGTGCTCGTCTCATTGTGGGTGATCAGCAATACCTTGAAATCACCCTGGCACAATGCATCCTCGAGGGTCTGGGGGGTAAAAGCCTCACCGTAATCCACCGTCATCCGGGTGACATCGCCCCCAAACCGGGTCGCCATGTCTGCAAAACGCGCGCCAAATTCACCGGCCACCAGCGCCAAAACACGGTCACCGGGAGACAAAACATTGGAAACCGCGGCCTCAAGCCCCCCCGTGCCTGAGCTGGCTCCCAACAGGAACACCTCGCCGCTCGTTTGAAACAACCAGCGAATTCCATCAATACAGGCGCGGTACATCTCACCGAACTCAGGCCCCCTGTGATTGATCATGGGGCGCCCCATGACCTGACTCACGGTCGGAGGAATCGGGGTGGGCCCAGGCAACATGAGCCTGATATTTTCACGCAAATGTTCGTTCACGAAGCACTCCTCGGCTGAAAGGATCCCACAGCCAGCGATGTCCACAGCAGTGAACCCACATTATGGCATGTGAGACACCCGAGTGGCACGGCCCCCGGGGCTTCAATGCGCGAGAGTGGCCCTTCGATTAATTCCGGAAACAGAGCGTTCGTTTGAGTCCCTTTCGCAAGACTCACCGCCGCCATTTGTTCTAGAAAAGCGGGTTCGAAGAGGGTGCCGTGACGCTCCGGCCATCAGCCGGGCCGCGCAGCCGCCGCGTCGAGAGCTCCCGATTATACGCTTCCAGCGCCTGATCCAATAAAGCCTCATTCGAGAAAGCCGCCGCATTGGCGCCGCCCCACAAACCCAAACCAGCCAGCCCAGCAAGTCCGGCCCCGAGAAAAAACAAGGGTTGCATCTCCCGCGTCGCGCTGGTGAGGTTATAGGCCACGCCACCCGCAATGGCCCCCAAACCGGCGATCGCACCCAAGACGCCGATGCGGGCAAAGCTCGTGGTGTACTCGGCAGCTTCTTGATAATGCATCAAGTAATTCCCACCGCCGGGAGACAGCCTGACGATCTCCCACACCGCCTGAGAAACCGTGTGATTAGGCCAAATCCAATCCGTTGCAGGGTGGCTTCCCTTGCAATAAAAAACAGAAGACGCCTGGCCGCCAAGTCGGAACCAATGCCCGCCACGTTCGCCCCGTTCAGCATCAGAGACAAAAAGGATTTCTTCATCAACGCTCTGCAATTCCCCTCTTTCAATATACGCGGCGGGGCGTGGCTCATCCCCTGCCCACGCAGGCTCTCCAGAGACCACCGCGACAATCAGTCCGATGCTGGTACGAAAAAGAAGCCCAACGGGTAAACGCCAACAGCGTGCAAAATAAGCCCGCTTGGAAGTCAGGTGAAACATGAAACGCCAGCCTCGCGCGTCGGAATAAACATAACGCTTTATACCCTGAAGATACGAGGCACACGTCAACGTGGCAGTGATCATCGCCTCAAACAAGCCAACAGCCCTTGTTTAGCCAAGAGCCCTTGGGATAGCTTTGGTTTTTGGGGGAAAGGCAATGTCCGCTCCACGCAGAAGCCGACCAAAAGACAAAAAAAAACACCCCACCGCCGAGCCCAAACGCAAAGGCCTCGCGCTATTTCTGCCTGACGGAAAACCTTGGCTTCATCACGCCTTTGCAAGCGTCACGCTCGCGGACGGCAGCAGGTGGAGTACACGCAACGCGAAATGGCAGCGAACCGCAGAAGGTTGGGAGGCACTGGCTCACTCGGGCGGCATCATCCGCCCTCACGGCGACCTAAAAATACTTTGGCGAATCCAACACGTGGGTGACGGTTTCTCATTTGTTCTTCAAGTCAAAAATACCGGTCCCCATGCCATCTGTATTCGTCACATAGACGTTCTGAACGCCCAGGTCCTACCCCGAAGGCAAGCATTCGGCGCACTCCGCGCCCGGCAGACGGGCTATCAGAGCTGGAGCTCAGCGACGCCACAGCTCGCCCTCTCGTCCCAGGCCCCGCTGGCGGATGGCCCCATTGCAGGACCTTGGCAGCCAGAGGACAGCAGCCAAAACTTTTGGAGCCCGTGGTGTACCGTGTTCTCTGGCGAACAAAAAAGCCACACTCTATTAGGCTTTCTGTCGTCCCATTCAGCCCTCGGCTGCATCGGGCTCATCGGCCGTCCCCAAGAAATAAGAGCCGTGGCAAGGCACTATGGCGAGAACCACTGTCTCGCGCCCGGCGAGAAACTGGAGACGGAGAAGCTGTTCCTGGCAACAGGCCCTGATGAAACCAAACTCTTGAGCCTTTACGCGCAGGAGTCCGCCCAGGCGAATGCCTGGTTCGCCTCAAAAAAAATGGCCCCAAAAGGCTGGTGTTCGTGGTACGCCGTGTACGAGGACGTTGACGAAAACCTCATTCAAGAGAGTGTCCAGATACTCAGCGCCCGGCAAACCCCTATTGATACGATTCTTCTCGATGATGGGTACCAAACCGCCATAGGAGACTGGCTGAGCGTCAACAAGAAGTTTCCCAATGGCCTAAAATATCTTACAGAAAAGATTACAAACGCAGGATTCCAGGCGGGCATTTGGTGGGCCCCTTTTATTGCGGCCGAAAACAGTGCCCTGTGGCGAGAAAAACCACATTGGTTTTTGAAAATAGGTCCCAGCAGTCCTGTCTTGGCCTTATATAACTGGAACACACGTTGTTTTGCGCTTGACCTGTCGAACCCAGAGGTCCTCGAGCACCTGGAGAACACCACCCGAGAATTGGTAAGTCTGGGATTCACGCTCCTGAAGCTCGACTTTCTGTACGCAGGCGCCCTTCCGGGCCGAAGGCACCAGATGAACAAAAGCACCGTCGCCTGCTACCGTGCAGGACTTGGAGCCATACGACACGGAGCACCCCAAGCTTTTCTGTTGGGGTGTGGGGCCCCCCTGCTTCCCTCTTTGGGGCTGGTCGACGGCATGCGGGTCAGCCCCGACGTCGCCCAAAAATGGCACAATCCCGATCCTGAAGGCTCGGCCCCTTCCCTTGAGAATGCACTCCGTTCTACCTTGGCACGAGGCTGGATGCAACCGCATTGGTGGTGGAACGACCCCGACTGTGTCCTCTTGAGCGACGCCCACACCCCATCCACCAGAGCCGAACGAACGGCCCATTCCTCGGCAGCGCTGCTCACGGGCGGCTGCCTTTTTATAAGTGATACCCTCCCCAACCTGACAGAGAAGGATTGGATGACGTTTGAAACCATCGTTTCGAGTCAGGCCTTCGCAATGAACGCGGACACCCCCCATACAAATGGAATAGCGACCCGCGCTTGGGCGAGAGCAGGTGACGATGATCAATCCTTCTGGCTGGCCTTGTTCAACCCAAGTGAGACCTCGGCCGCCGCAACATTCCAACCCGAGGAAATCCCCTCCCTTCCTCCGGGGCCATGGATTATGGAAGATATCTGGCAGGCTCGCACGTGGACCCAAAAAAAAGCCGGCCCTCTCAAACCGTTGCCCCGCCACAGCGCGACACTGATCAAAATCAAGCCAGCCCTGAAAAAAACACTAAAAAGCCCCTGAAGACAGGGGCTGGTTGATTAACGCTTGGAGAATTGGAAGCGTTTGCGGGCGCGTTTGCGACCGTACTTCTTCCGTTCTTTCGCCCGCGGATCACGGGTCAGAAGATCTTCCTCTCTCAGCGCCGAGCGAAGATCGGGATCCATCGTCACCAGCGCGCGAGCAATACCTAACCGAATCGCGCCAACTTGACTATTGACGCCCCCGCCCATCACATTGGCATGAACATCAAACCGACCCACGTTTTTCGTAGACTCAAACGGGAGGGCCAACTGAGGGTAAAGCGTTTTGCGCCCCCCGATGTAGTCCTCAACAGCGCGCTCATTGATCTTAATCATTCCGCTGCCAGGAACCAGACGAACCCGCGCAATCGAGGTCTTGCGGCGGCCGGTACCCCAATATTGGGCAACTTTTTGTGCCATCTTTCAAACGCTCCTTACTTCTGAGACGAAAAGTCGTATGCTTGGGGTTGCTGAGCCGCATGCGGATGCTCAGGGCCAGCGTACACTTTCAGCTTCCGGAACTGAGCCGCACCCAACTTGGTGTGGGGAATCATTCCTCGAACAGCCTTCTCAATAATCTTGATCGGCCGGGCTACCAAAAGCTTGTTAAACGTTGTCTTGCGGAAGCCTCCCGGCCAGCCCGTGTGGTGGATGTACTCTTTGTCGGTCGTCTTCTTGCCCGTGACAACGATCTTGTCGGCATTGATAATAACGACAAAATCGCCGGTATCAACGTGGGGCGTATAAATAGGCTTGTTTTTTCCCCGGAGGAGGTTGGCAACGACGGTCGCCAGCCGGCCCAGGGTTTGCCCTTCGGCGTCTACGAGGTGCCACTGGCGGACAATCTCGCTTTCCTTGGCCATGGTGGTCTGCATATCAGGTTTTCTCCCTGTCAAAATTTCCTTCTCAAATGAAAGAAACCAAACATCAATTGTGTCGAGGGTCTAACGAATATTGTACGGAACCAGGGGATAACTTTCTCGAAAAACTAATTTAGATAAGCCACCGAGAGGAACGTGAGTCCATGTGGAGGAGCCGAGGGGCCCGACGGGCGACTGCTTTCTCCCCGCCATGTCTCAAGAAAACCAGCCTTCGACAAGCTGCCTTTTCCAACCCTTAATGCGGTTCCGACCAGGCGCCGCACCATGTGATACAGAAAATGATTCGCAGTGATGTCAAAGTAGAGCGTGTTGCCTTCCTCCAGAACCTGAGCGTTGTAAACCGTACAAATGGGATTGGCAGGATCACTGCCCGTGCTACCGAAGTAAGTAAAGTCGTGTGTCCCTAGAAGCGAGGACCACACCTCTTTCAGAGCTTCAAGATCCAGTGGACCCTCCACCCAACTGGAATACCGTGAGACCAGGGGTAAACGCGGCCCCCTGTGTACCACCGCATACCGATAACTTCGGCTGATTGCTGAATGTCGTGCGTGGAAGTCCGGGGGGGCCTCCTCGGCACGCCATACAGAAATGTCTCGAGGTAGAACCGAATTCAGCGCCGGAACCCAAGCCTGTTCTGGTAACAGCCTCGGGGTCTGAAAACTGACGACTTGCCCCGCCGCGTGGACGCCGGTATCGGTTCGACCGGCGGCGGAAACCCGCACAGGCACTTTAAGAACCTTCAAGAGCGCTGCCTCCAACAAACCCTGGCCTGTGCGGCCCCGGGGCTGAATTTGCCAGCCAAGCAAGTCGGTCCCGTCATAGCTCACAAACAAGCGCATCGTGTGCATAGACGGTCCCTCTACCAAAATTTAGAATTACACCTCCAATGAAACGATTGCCATCGGGGCAGCATCGCCGCGCCGCGGAGGCGTTTTTACAATCCGCGCATAACCACCGTTACGCGCTTCGAAACGGGGACCAACCTCATCAAAAAGACGCTTCACAACGTCTTTGTCATAGACGTAACCCGCCACCTGACGACGCGCGTGCAAGTCACCGCGCTTCGCCAAGGTGATCATGTGTTCCAAAACCGGAACCACCGCCTTGGCTTTCGCCTCCGTGGTTTCGATTCGATCGTGCCGCAAAGCGGCGGTGGTCAAAGCCCTCAATACCGCCTTGCGTTGATCCGCAGGGCGACCGAGAAGATGACGCTTTTTTTGGTGACGCATGGTTAATTTCCTTATTCCTGATCCGCCAAGGCCTACTCGGCGTGCGCGTGTTCTTCGTCCTTGTCCTTAGCCATCGAGTAGCCGAAGGCCTTAAGCCTCTCAATCACTTCGTCAGCAGACTTCTTGCCGAAGTTCTTGATATCCATCAGTTCACGTTCGCTCCGCTTGAGCAAATCGCCGACCGTATAGATGTTGGCCCGTTTCAGACAATTGTAGGCGCGGACGGACAATTCCAGTTCTTCGATCGAAAGATCCAAAGGTGACGCCGCCCCCGTGGAGGCGCCGGCCCCATGGTCGTGAATGGCAAAGTCAGCTTCGTCGCGGCCCAACAATGCGAATGGACGGAACTGCTCAATTAAAGATTCTGCCGCCTTCGAGAGCGCCTCTTCTGCCGTCATCGAACCGTTGGTCCAAATGTCGAGATTGAGACGATCAAAGTCAACCGACTGACCCACACGCGTGTCTTCCACGGTGTAGTTCACTTTCCGAACCGGCATAAAAATGGCATCGATGGGCACGACACCCACGGTTTGGCTGGCTTTACGGTTCCGTTCAGCGGGAACAAAGCCTTTCCCGTGCTCAATCTGAAGTTCCATCTCCAAAGTCGCACCCGCATCCAACGTCGCGATATGCCAATCAGGGTTCAAAACTTCTACGTCCGGATCCGTCAAAATATCACCGGCAGTGACGGGACCCTCGCGAGTGACACGGATGTGAGCGCTCTTCGACTCCTCACCATGCAATTTCATTACGACACCCTTGAGGTTCAACACGATATCAACCACGTCTTCGGAAACGCCGGGAATGGTCGTGAACTCGTGAGGAACGCCTTCAATCCGAATCGCAGTGATGGCGGCGCCGTTTAAATCGGACAACAGAACCCTGCGCAGGGCATTCCCCAACGTGGTTCCATAGCCGCGCTCGAGCGGCTCCGCAACGAAACGGCTGTAGTGGAGACCTTCTTCAGTAATGCGGGTCTCGACGCATTGAATATTAGGCTTGTCCATCGGAATAATCCTCTTGTCGGCAAAGCCTCAGCGAAAAGCCGGGGCAAACGCAAAAAGTCAGGGCGTTAACGCGAGTAGTACTCAATAATGTACTGCTCATTCGCCGGCGTGTCGTTCTCCTCGCGGGTCGGCATACTAATCACCGAACCAAGGAGCTTATCCGCCTCAAACGAGAGCCAACTCGGAACGCGGGGCGCCGTAACGCCTTCCAGCCGCTTCTTGAAAAAGTCAGTCTTCTTCTCGACGACCTTTATCGCCATACCAGGCTTCACCTGAAAACTAGGGATGTCCGTGCGAACACCGTTAACCTCAATCATCCCGTGGCGAACAAACTGCCTCGCCTGTGAGCGGCTTGAAGCCAGGCCCAGACGGAAAATCACGTTGTCGAGGCGACGCTCTAGCAGAGCCAGCAACACCTCACCCGTGACCCCGCGCTGCCGAACGGCCTCTGCATAGTAACGGCGAAACTGCTTCTCCAACACACCATAAACACGCCGAACCTTTTGCTTCTCACGAAGACGGATCGCGTACTCCGAAGGCTTGTGACGAGCCTGGCCGTGCTGGCCTGGGCGGTAACTACGACGGGAGACAGGGCACTTCGCACTGGCGCACTTGTCACCCTTTAGAAACAATTTGATCCCTTCGGCACGGCACAACCGGCAACGGGCATCTATATAACGAGCCACTTGGCATTTCCTCCTTGCAGGAACCAGAAAAATTTTCAGCACCAACGTCCACGGGAGCGGGCGTTTGTGTGGAAACGATAACGGAGATTAGACGCGACGACGTTTGGGAGGCCGGCACCCGTTGTGCGGGATCGGAGTCACGTCTTTAATCATCGTGATCTCAAGCCCGGCAGCCTGCAGCGCCCGGATGGCGGTCTCCCGACCAGATCCTGGACCTTTGACCAAGACCTCGACCTGCTGCATCCCGTGTTCCCGGGCCCTCTGAGCACACCCATCCGCAGCCATCTGGGCGGCAAATGGCGTGCCCTTTTTGGCACCCTTAAAGCCGGCGGTACCAGCGGAACCCCACGAGATGGTATTTCCCTGAGTGTCCGTGATGCTCACGATCGTGTTGTTAAAGGTCGAAGAAATGTGAACGACACCGTTAGCGATGTTCTTGCGTTCGCGACGCTTCGGTTTTGCGGTGGGCTTAGCCACGATTAACCTCCAGAAAAACAGATGGTTTCCGGTTACAAAAGGCCGGACCTATCCGGTGGGCTTTAATTCGAAATAAACCAACGAGTAACAGCGGAGCTGAATTCGTCTGCAAGGAGTTGGTGGCGAGACCCCAGGAGCAGCCACTATCCCGGGAGTTCACCAACCCAGAGGGGCTAGGCCCCAAACAAACTACTTCTTCTTGCCAGCGACTGTCTTCTTGACACCCCGGCGGGTACGAGCGTTCGTCTTCGTGCGCTGCCCACGCAGTGGCAAACCACGGCGATGACGGATCCCACGAAAAGAACCGATTTCGATCAGACGTTTGATGTTCATCGACACTTCGCGACGCAAATCACCCTCAACCTGGTGGTTGCGGTCGATCTCTTCACGCAGACGTCCGATCTCATCTTCCGTCAGATCCTTAGTCCGCGTATCCGCGTTCAAACGGGTGCGCGAAATAATTTGCTTGGCCTTGAAAGGACCAATACCAAAAATGTAGGTGAGCGCGACTTCAATCCGCTTTTCGCGGGGAAGATCAACGCCTGCAATGCGGGCCATGGGGTACGTTCCTCCTGGAATTAAGAACTCTTTAAATATCTCACGTCAAACAGAAACCTGCAAGGGGGCCTAAATGGCGCCCTCAAGCGGTTTAACCTTGCCGCTGCTTGTGCTTTGGATTCTCACAAATCACCATCACTCGATTGTGGCGCTTAATTACGCGACACTTTTCACAAATTGGCTTTACTGAGGCACGGACCTTCATGGACCGACTCCTTTCTGAAGTATAACTTATTTTAACCTGAATTTTGCCTTTATCACAAGGCCAAGACGCCAGAACGTTTGGTTGTGATCTCAGGCTCCCCGTCTTGCACGATGACCGTGTGCTCAAAATGAGCAGACCAAGAACCGTCCTTGGTCACGACCGTCCAACCGTTTTTTTTAACACGGACCTCGTGACCCCCAATGTTGACCATGGGCTCAATGGCGAGAGCGTCTCCACGCTGTAGTAAAGGCCCAGGATCTTCTGTCTTATAGTTGGGTATCTGTGGCGGCTCGTGCAAATTTTGCCCGATACCGTGACCCACGAAGTCACGAACAACCGCAAAACCAGCGCCCTCCACGACCTGTTGAACGGCCGCTCCCACCGCTCCCAAATTTTTTCCGGCGCGCGCCTGAGACAGGCCCGCGTATAAACTTTGCTCCGTCACCTCAAGCAAGGATTGAACACGAGGTTCGAGGCGTCCAACTCCATAGGTCCACGCCGAATCCCCATAATAGCCATCGACGATAGCACCAATGTCCACTGCAATGATGTCACCCTCTTCGAGGCGCCGACGACTGGGTATCCCGTGGACCACTTCCTCATTGTAAGAAGCACAGATTGTCGCAGGGAAACCGCCATACCCCTTAAAGGCGGGACGCCCTCCTCCCTGAAGAATCACTCTTTCGGCAATGGCATCGAGGTCTTTACTCGAAACGCCAGGTTTCACAGCCTCAGCAACGGCTTCGTGAGCCAATGCCACCAGAAGGCCCGCTTTACGCATCGCCTCAAATTCGTTTGCGTTCACCAGACGGCTCATGGGGTCACCTTCAAAGACTCAAGAATCACAGCCAAGTCCCCGCGAACCTCATCCATGCTCCGACTTCCATCGAGCCGGCGAAGCAACCCGGCCCGACGATAGCGTTCGGCGATGGGTGCCGTCTGATCGTGATAGACACGGAGGCGATTACGAACTGTTTCCGCCTTATCATCAGCCCTTTGATAGAGCTCGCCATCGCAAAAATCACACGCGTCTCCCTTCGAGGAAGGATTGAACGCAATGTGAAAAGACGCCCCACAATCCCGACAGACACGTCGCCCTGAGAGGCGGCGCACCAAGTCCTCTTCTGGAACGTCAACGTCAATGGCCAGCTGAAGATCCTGGCCGATGTCACCTAACAAGGTGTCCAGAGCCTCCGCTTGCTTCTCCGTGCGCGGAAACCCGTCCAACAAAAACCCACGTTTTGCGTCGGGCTCTTCCAAGCGCTCCTTGATCAGGGAACAGATGACGTCGTCAGGTACCAAATTGCCGGCATCCATGTAGCGTTTTGCCTCAATGCCTAACGGCGTGCCAGCCTTGAGCGCTGCGCGCAACATATCTCCCGTCGAAACTTGTGGAATGCCGTAATCAGTCGAGAGTAAACGGGCCTGAGTTCCTTTTCCGGCCCCGGGGGCCCCCAGCAAAACTATCCGCATTGTTCGGTCCTCCTGTCCTCTCCACCCAGCCCGACCCAAGGGTCAAGACATAAACCCTTCGTACTGGCGAGCAATCAGATGCGTCTGCAGCTGATTGTAAAGATCGATCGCCACACCGACCATGATCAGCAACGCGGTCGAGCCCAGACCTTGCAAGGTGGTAACCCCTGTCCCTTGCTCAACCATGTAAGGAAGCACTGCGATCAACCCAAGGAAAACACCGCCAGCAAAAGTGACGCGGTTCAAAACATACTCTATGAACTCCGCCGTCGGTTTTCCAGGCTTGTAACCCGGAACAAACGAACCATACTTCTTGAGATTCTCAGCCAAGTCGTTTGGATTAAGTACCAAGCTCGCATAGAAATAGGCAAAAAACATAATCAACGCAAAATAGACGACGAAGTATAGGTAGCCAGACGGAGACAACGCCCCCATAAACTGGTTCAGCCCGTACTGTATCACGGCCTTCACATTCTCCCACTGCCAAAAACCGGCCTGTGTATACGCCCAATTAATGGCACCCCCCTTGCTTTGTCCCAAAAACTGACTGATGGTAGCCGGAAAGATGAGCAAAGACGACGCAAAAATGAGTGGCATCACGCCCCCCATATTCACCCTGAGGGGAATGTAGCTCTGCTGGCCGGGCATAAAGCGTCCGCCAGCCATTTGTCGTTTCGCGGATTGTACCGGGATTCGCCGCTGCCCCTCCTGCACGAAAACGATGGCCACGAGCATCGCAAGCAAAGCGAAAACCAAAGCGGCTACTGCCGTCAGACTCGCACTCCCCGAACTCATCAGCTCACTCGTTTTACTAATATAGGTTGGAAAAGCAGCAATGATACCAGCGAAAATCATTAAAGACGCGCCGTTACCGATGCCGCGTTCGGTAATCACCTCACCCAACCACATAATAAAAGCGGACCCCGCCACCAGAATTGAGACAGTCGAAACAATAAAAAACAAAGGGTAAGCCCCTTGGGGGTCATAACCCATCGCAGCTCCAGAACGCCAAAGCCACGTACTCATACCGACCGACTGAATGGTCGCAAGCGCCAGCATCAGGTAACGAGTCCACTGCTGAATCTGTTTACGGCCCGCTTCACCGCCCTCTTTTTGCAACTCTTCTAATTTAGGAATCACACCTGTCATCAACTGCATAATGATGCTTGCATTGATGTACGGGGTGATCCCCATAGCAACGATCGAGAACTTAGCAAGTGCGCCACCCGAGAAAAAATCCAGAAAACCACCCAAGAAATTCATGTTCGCAAACATGTTATTCAAAATGGTCTGATCGATTCCCCCGATTGGAACGTGAACAACCAACCGAAAAACCAGAACCATCCCGAGGGTCCAAAAGACTTTTTCTCTTAAACCCGGGGCATGCCAGAGGTCTCGGAGAACACCGACCACCTTATTCTGTTCTTGCAATTTCTTGACTCCGCGACCGCAAGCGCCCGACGGCACCTCTGGCATTCAGAGGACCCCGGGCGCTCCTACGGAAAGTGTAAAAAAACTAGTTGCTCGACTCAGCCGATTCCGGTTGACCTAACAACTCCACTGTCCCACCCGCCGCAAGAATCTTTTCGCGCGCGCTGGAGGACACATGATGAGCCTTCACAGTCAGGGCCACCGTCAAATCGCCGTCACCCAGGACCCGAACGCCATCGCGTTCCTTTTTGATTTTGCCCGCCTCCATTAAGGCAACCGCGTCAACGACAGAACCACCCGGGAAGGCAGCCAAATCTCCAACATTCACGATCGACCATTCAGAGCGGTAAGGCATCCGAAAATGCTTCTTCTTGGAAAGACGCCGGTACAAGGGCATCTGTCCGCCTTCGTGGCCGATCTTGATGCTCTCACCGGAGCGTTGCCCCTGACCGTTATAACCACGGGTCGAGGTTTTACCCATGCCCGAACCGTGTCCACGACCCACGCGTTTTTCAGGATGGGTCGACCCTTCGGCGTGGCGAAGATCCGTCAAATACATCGCTTACATCTCCTCCGAGACCGCCACAAGGTGACGGACCTTATTAACCATACCGCGGATGGTAGGGGAGTCATAATGCGAGACAACCGTGTTGGTCTTGCCCAAACCCAAAGCCTCTAACACCCGATGTTGCTTATAGCTATAACCGATGCGACTCCGCACCAACTTCACACTGATCTTCTTGTTATCAGGCATGTTGCACCTTCCCGAGTAATTCTTCGACGGTCTTTCCGCGAGAAGCCGCAACATCCTCCGCACTCCGCAGACGACGAAGACCATCCACTGTCGCCCGTGCGCTGTTCAGAGGCGAGGAGGCGCCCAAGTTCTTGGACAGGATGTCGTGAATTCCAGCCAACTCAAGAACAGAACGAACAGCCCCACCGGCGATAACCCCGGTTCCCTTCGAAGCAGGCTTAATCATCACCCGACTGGCATCCGCCGCACCCACAATCATGTGAGGAATGGTCGAGCCTACCATCGGAACGGTGACCAGTTCCTTTTTCGCATCCGCGATGGCTTTTTGGATGGCCGAGATCACCTCGTTCGCCTTGCCCACGCCAACACCGACCTGCCCCTTTTGATTGCCGACCGCGACAATGGCCCGGAAACTCATTTTTTTACCGCCCTTGACGACCTTCGTCACCCGACGGATCTGAATCACTTTCTCCTGCCACTCCGAGGGCTCTGCGACCTCACGTTCACGGCGTTCAGGGTTGCGGCCTGAATCACGACCGCGGCGTCCCCGCTCCTTGTTTTCTCCCATACGATTGTCCATGGCTCTACGCTCCTAGAAGTTCAAGCCGGCTTCACGCGCGGCATCAGCGAGGGCTGCAACACGACCGTGATACAGATTTCCACCTCGGTCGTAAACAACGGCCTCGATACCGGCAGCCTTCGCGCGCTCCGCTACGGTCTGACCGACCTGCCGAGCGGCCTCTACCGTACCACCGCGCTCGAGTTTGAGTTCAAGCGACGATGCGGAGACCAAGGTACGTCCGGCCACGTCGTCGATCACCTGCGCATAGACATGCTGGTTCGAACGATATACAGCCAAACGAGGTCTTTCCGAACTGCCGGAAAGCTTTTTGCGAATCCGCAAATGACGGACGCTGGTTTGAATTTTGCGGCTCTTCTTCGTAATCATCGCAAGGCTCCTTACTTCTTCTTGCCGCCGGACTTACCGGCCTTGCGGCGAATGACCTCATAGTCGTACTTGATACCCTTGCCCTTGTAGGGCTCAGGCGGCCGCACCGCACGCACCTTGGCTGCGGCATCTCCAACGGCCTGCTTGTCAGCACCTTCGACGACCACCGAAGGACGGGGCCCAGGAGGAACCGTGAAAGTGACACCCGCAGGGGCCTCTATCTCAACAGGGTGAGAATAGCCCATTTGCAACGTAAGCTTACTGCCTGCGACAGCGGCGCGATAACCGACGCCGTTGATTTCCAACGTTTTCTTGAACCCGTTGGTCACACCCTCCACCATGTTGTAGACCAGTGTCCGGCTCAACCCGTGAAGAGAACGCGCGAGCTTCGTGTCGGCCCCAGGATTCACCGTCAGAACCCCATCCTGTAGGACTACCGAAACTTCCGGCCGCAACGTCCGCACCAAAGTCCCTTTAGGACCCGCGATCTTGATCACTTGACCAACAGACGATGCTTCAATATCTACCTTGACCGAACCAGGAACGGGAATCGGTCTTTTACCAATACGAGATTGCGACATATTCCCTAACTCCTACCACACGTACGCGAGGACTTCGCCGCCCACGCCCATTTTGCGACACTCGCGATCGGTCATCACACCTTTCGGTGTAGAAAGAATTGCAATCCCGAGACCGCCGAGTACGCGCGGCAGCTCGTGCTTGCCAACGTACACACGCAAGCCAGGCTTCGAAATACGTTTGATACCAGTGATCACGCGACGCTTGCCCGAGATGTACTTAATATCAACTCGAATGCGGGGCTTGTTCGTTTCGGCGTTAACAACTTCAAAGCCTTCAATGAAACCTTCGTTTAGCAAAACGCGGGCCACCTCGTGCTTCAATTTCGAATTTGGGAACTCTGTGCTGCTCAGATTCGCCGTGTTGGCGTTCCGAATGCAGGTCAGCATATCCGCAATGGGATCAGTGACGGGCATAAAGGACCTCTCAAACAGGCTGCGTTTGCGAAAAATCTTCGAGATGTTCGCACAGCCAGCCAGTGGGTACTGCGTCCACCACAAGGTTAAACCTTGGTAAATGGACAGAAAATTCTACCACGATGCCGGGCGTTCACGCCACAGCACCAAATTGTTACCGCCCCTCAAAAAGACGGGCGATCTCAGAGAACTACCAGGAAGACTTTACGACGCCCGGAAGTTTACCTTCGTGGGCGAGCTGCCGCAACTGATTACGACAGAGGCCAAAGTCGCGATAGTAGCCACGCGGGCGACCCGTCAACTGGCACCGGTTGTGCAAGCGGGTGGGGTTCGAATCACGGGGCAGGTCGGCCAACTTTTGACGCGCCTCATTGTACTCGTCGACACTCTTCGCCTTGCCATTGATAATGGCCTTCAACTCCGCACGCTTGGCAGCAAATTTCGCGATGACCGCCTTTTGCTTTTCGTGCTTGGCTATTTTTGATTTCTTCGCCATCGTAGCAACTCCTCTTAATCAGAATTGAGCGCCATTACGACGCAGAAGGACCGCCGGACTGGGCCGACGACCGGAAGGGCATACCCATAGCGCGCAACAGCGAACGGGCCTCCTCATCGGTCCGTGCGGTTGTCACGAACGTGATGTCCATCCCTCTCACTTTATCGATTTTGTCGTATTCAATTTCAGGAAACAACAACTGCTCTTTGAGGCCAAGGGTGTAGTTGCCTCGACCATCAAAAGCCCGATCGCTCACACCGCGGAAATCCCTGATCCGTGGAAGGGCCAAGGTCATCAGACGGTCCAAAAACTCGTACATCCGCTTGCCACGCAGTGTGACCATCGCGCCAATCGGCATTCCAGCCCTCAACTTAAAGGTAGCGATGGACTTTTTCGCGCGCGTCACCATCACCTTCTGGCCAACAATGGCTGTCATATCACGAATCGCGACGTCGAGCGACTTCGGATTCTGAACGGCCTCACCAAGCCCCATGTTGACGACCACCTTCTCAATGCGAGGAACCATCATGGGATTTTGGTAATTGAACTCTTTGGTTAGGGCAGGTACGACCTCACCGAGGTACTTTTCTGCCAGGCGAGCCGGCGCCTGAGTAGACATGATTGACACTCCGTTTTACAGGGGCTGAGCGTTCCGCCGGACCAGGCGCCTCACTCTTCCTTCAATCGAAGGGGGCAAGTAAAGGGGAAACGTATTCAACCCGCGTGGGATAAACACGGCGTGCCCGCGGCACGCCACCGAACTTATTTGTCGAGCTGTTCGCCCGACTTGGCGATCCGTACTTTCGTACCATCCGCCAAAACCTTGATTTTTACCCGGGTCGGCTTCTGAGTGGCAGGATCAACCGGCATCAACTTGCTCATGTTAACCGGCATTTCCTGCTTGACAATCCCACCCTGAGGATTAGTCATCGAGGGCTTCTGATGTTTGGTGCGAACATTCACACCCTGCACCACCGCCTGATTCTTGCTTGGGTCAACCCGCAAGACTTCACCGACTTTGCCCTTGTCACCGCCATCGGCTTCTTTACGACCCGCGGTGACCATTACTTTGTCACCTTTTTTGATGCGTTGCATCGGCGTTGCTCTCCACTTAATCGCTAAATAACTTCCGGTGCCAGCGAGATAATCTTCATGAAATTTTTATCACGAAGTTCGCGAGCAATGGGCCCGAACACACGGGTTCCGCGGGGGTTATTGTCCTTGTTGATGATCACGGCGGCGTTCTCATCAAACTTAATGTAAGAGCCATCAGCCCGGCGAACACCCTTGCGAGAGCGAACGACCACCGCCTTCACGACATCTGACTTCTTCACCGGCATGTTGGGTATGGCGTCTTTGACGACCGCCACGATCACGTCACCGATGTTGGCGAATGTACGGTTTCCTCCACCAACGACGCGAATGCACATTAATTCGCGAGCGCCGGTATTGTCGGCCACCGTCAAACGGGATTGTTGTTGGATCATGGTTCGAATCCTTCGTTTACGCCCGACAGGGCTTCAGCTCTACTGGGCGCGCTCAACAATCTCAACCAACCGCCAAGTCTTATCCTTGGAAATCGGGCGAGATTCCTCAATGCGGACGACATCGCCTTCACGGGCCGTGTCTTCTTCGTCGTGAGCCTTGAAAGTGTTGGTCTGTTTGACGAGCTTCTTGTAACGGCCGTGGGGAACAGTGCTTTCAACCGCCACTACAACGGTCTTCTGCATCTTGTCCGAAACGACCTTGCCGGTAATCACGCGCTTAGGCATGGCTTTAATTCCTCGACTTCAAATAATCAGTTAGCAGCCGCGGTCTGCGACTCCCGCAGCACCGTCTGAAGGACGGCAATCCGGTTCCGAACCTCGCCAATCTGAGCGGTGTTCTCAAGCTGACGAATTGCCAGTTGAAAACGCAACTTAAACAATTCTTCCTTGGCTTCCTTTAACTTCGCAAGCAAATCTTCCTGAGAAAGGCCCCGGAAAGCCTGCAGCTCGGTCTTACTGGTCTTAGTCTTCACGGGAGTCTCCTTCCGCCGCAACACGGGCCGCCTGCTGTTCTGCACGGGTCACAAACTTGGTTGCGATAGGCAGTTTGTGGGAAGCCAACCGCATCGCTTCACGTGCGAGCTCCTCAGAGACCCCATTCATCTCAAAAAGGATCCGACCGGGCTTGACCACGGCAACCCAATATTCAGGGGCGCCTTTACCAGAGCCCATCCGAGTTTCCGCCGGCTTCGCCGTAACAGGCTTGTCCGGAAACACCCGAATCCAAATTTTGCCACCACGCTTGATCGAGCGCGTCATCGCTCGACGAGCCGCCTCAATCTGGCGAGAGGTAATCCAGGCGGGGTCCATGGCCACCAAGGCGAAGTCCCCGAAATTAACAGTCGTACCACGGGTCTCGTGTCCGGAGCGGTCACCACGATGGTGTCTCCGGAATTTAGTACGTTTCGGCATCAACATGATTGAAATTCCTCGTGAATTCAATTCTCAAGTGCGCCCCAAGGCGAGGGGCGCACGAACTAAGTACAGGCTCAGGCGTCCGAAGACTCTTTGCTCTCCGAACGATCGCGGCGACCGCGGCCCTCGCCACGTTCACCCTTTTCGGCCCGTTCACGGCGACGCGGGGCAGCCGCCTCAGGCGCCACCTCAGCACCCGGAATCACCTCACCCTTGAAAATCCAAACCTTGATTCCGATGATTCCATAGACGGTCTTCGCCGTCGCGACACCGTAATCAATGTCCGCCCGCAAGGTGTGGAGGGGAATCCGACCATCGCGCATCCATTCGGTACGTGCAATTTCAGCACCGCCTAAACGCCCAGCGACCATCACCTTGATGCCCTTGGCACCAGACTTCATCGCCCGCATCATCGCTTGCTTCATCGCACGCCTAAACGCAATCCGCTTCTCCAATTGAGTCGCGATCGATTCTGCAACCAACTGAGAGTCCGCCTCGATCCGCAAAACCTCCTGAACGTTGATTTGCACCTTTTTGTTGGTGAGACCGGAGAGGTCTTTGCGTAACTGGTCGATCCCTTGGCCGCCCCGCCCTACGATGACACCGGGCTTCGCAGTCCAAATGTTCACGTCGACCTGGTCGGCTCTCCGTTCGATATCAACTTTGGAAATTCCCGCAGCGCTCAACTTCTTTTTAACGAAGTTGCGGATATTCTCATCCTCCAAAACGATGGCAGGATAGTTCTTGGCCTCTGCGTACCAACGACTGGACCAGGTACGGTTAATCCCCAGGCGCATGCCGATGGGATGAATTTTCTGCCCCATGACGTCTTACTCCTTGCTATCGCTGCCCCGGACGCCAAGGGTGTCCGACACAATGATCGTAATGTGACTGGTGCGCTTTTTGATAGGAAAGGCGCGGCCCTGAGCATGCGGCTGAAAGCGCTTCAGGGTAGGTCCTTGGTCAACAAAGGCCTCTTTGATAAAAAGCTTAGCGGCCGGCACCTGATGGTTGTTCTCCGCATTCGCAATGGCGGACTTGAGGATCTTGCCCAGTACGACCGCCGACGCGTGAGGGAGAAAATTCAGCAGGGTCTGCGCTTCAAGCGCTTTTTTGCCCCGGATCTGATCAAGCACTCGGCGCACCTTTAAGGGTGACATACGAACGTACTTGACACTGGATTGAGTTTGCATAGGTTTATCCTCCGGAGCGCTTAGCGCCCACGCTCCTGACCGGCGTGTCCTTTGAACAGACGGGTCGGGGCGAACTCCCCGAGCTTATGGCCGATCATTTGCTCAGTGATGTAGATGGGTACGTGCTTCCGCCCGTTATAAACAGCTATTGTATGGCCAATCATCGCAGGAACGATGGTCGAGGCGCGCGACCAGGTCTTCACAACCTTCTTTTCATTGCG
This sequence comes from Candidatus Sericytochromatia bacterium, assembly GCA_035284745.1. Classification (GTDB taxonomy): domain Bacteria; phylum Cyanobacteriota; class Sericytochromatia; order S15B-MN24; family JAQBPE01; genus JAYKJB01. The sequence goes on from JAYKIL010000023.1 coordinate 40,788, forward strand.
CCCATTCATCACCTCGATCTTCTTGGAGAGCGAAGGATGGATGAACGGACCTTTTTTAAGAGAACGAGACATCTGTGACTCCTAATTAGCGCGACCGCTCGCGGACGATGAACTTGCTGGAAACCTTGTTGCGGACCGTCTTGAAGCCCATCGCCGGCTTACCCCAGGGGGTCTGCGGCTTCCCACCGATAGGTGACTTGCCCTCGCCGCCACCGTGAGGGTGATCGCAGGCATTCATCACCACGCCGCGAACCGTCGGACGGATACCCATCCAGCGTTTACGGCCCGCTTTTCCGAGCTTCATGTTCTTCGCATCAATATTCCCAACCTGCCCGATCGTTGCCATGCAATCGATGTGCACCATCCGTTGCTCCCCAGAAGGCAGCTTCACCTGTGCATAGTCCCCATCTTTCGCGACCAATTGGGCCATAGCGCCCGCAGAGCGAACAATTTGACCACCCTTGCCCTTGCGCAATTCGATGTTGTGAATGTTCGTACCCAAAGGAATGAACCTCAAGGGCATTGCATTGCCGACCTTGATGTCGGCCTCGGGCGAGGAAATGACCGTCATTCCGACGGACAAACCGACGGCTGCAAGAATATAACGCTTCTCACCATCGACATAGTTAATGAGTGCAATCCGCGCGTTGCGATTGGGGTCGTACTCGATCGACGCAACTTTCCCGGGGACTCCCAGTTTGTTACGCTTAAAGTCGATAATCCGGTAATGGCGCTTGTGTCCACCGCCCCGGTGACGGGTGGTGACGACCCCCTGCGCGTTGCGGCCGGCCTTGGACTTCAGAGGCGACAACAGCGACTTCTCTGGACGGTCCGTCGTGAGTTCCTCGAACGTGCTCTTGCTCATGCCCCGTTGACCCGGGGTCATAGGACGAAGTTTTTTAATCGGCATCGTTTAGAACCTCCTAGACCGAACCGTAGAAGTCGATCGTGTTGCCCTCTGCGAGCTTCACGTACGCCTTCTTGGTCTTGACGAGCGTTTGAATCCGAGCGCCCGTACGCTTCCTAACTTTCTTCATGCGATTCATCGCAGACGTGTTGACATCGACCACTTCAACGTTGAACAGCAACTTGGCCGCTCTCGCGATGTCGATTTTGTTCGCCTTGCGATCCACCTCGAAGCAGTAGGTGTTATTTTCATTGAGCGCCGTGTTCTTCTCTGTAATGAGCGGGCGCTTGATCACGGTATAAAGATCCGTCATGCCTTGAAAACCTCTTCGATGTGGCGCAAAGCTTCTTCCGTCGCCACGATGCAATCCGCGGTCAGAACTTCTTTGACGCTCAAATTTGCAGACTGTATGAGCTTCACGCCTTTTAGGTTACGAGCCGACAATGCCAAATTGGCATCCAAGCTCTTCACCACGATCAAAACCCTGCCTTCGGCCTTCAAAGCCGCCAACTGGGAGACCAAGGCCTTCGTTGAAGGCTTTTCAAAACCAAGCGACTCAACCGCAAGGGTTTTTTCCAGTTTGGCCAGAACCGCGGAACGGAGCGCAAGCCGGCGAGCCTTGACCGATAAGGTCAGATTGTACTTGCGGGGCTTGGGTCCAAAAATGACGCCACCGTGTCTCCACAAGGGTGAACGAATGGAGCCCGCGCGGGCCCGGCCCGTGCCTTTTTGCTTCCAAGGTTTCTTACCCCCCCCGCTCACCTCAGAGCGAGTCAAGGTGGAGGCAGTGCCGGCACGCTTACGCCGAAGCTGCCGAATTACGTGAAGGTGCATCAAATGAACGTGCGGAGCTTCGGGGAGAAACTCTTCCCCAAAGGAGAAATCACGCACTTTCTTGCCCTTAGCGTCAAAAACGTTGATTGTTTCTGCCATGTGGGGCCTCCTACCTGCCAACCAAAACAGCTGGACGCACCACCAAGATGCCCCCCTCTGCGCCGGGAACCCCGCCCTTGATCAGAATCAAGTTGCGCTCAGTATCAACCCCGACGACCGTCAACTTTTTCACCGTGACGCGCTCAGCGCCCATCCGCCCGGCCATCTTGCGACCCTTGTAAACCCGACTGGGGGTCGTACCCGCGCCGATTGAACCAGGATGACGGTGGAACTTAGAGCCGTGCGACATCGGGCCGCGCCCAGCATTCCAACGCTTCTGCAAACCAGCAAAACCTTTTCCTATGGACGTTCCGGTCACATCGACCAACTGCCCTGCGGAAAAGAGGTCCGCCTTCACCTCAGCCCCAACATCCAAAGAGGTCCCCGCCTCCACACGAAACTCGCGCAAAATCCGGGTGGGCTTCACGCCCGCCTTCTCGAAATGACCCCGCTCTCCCTTGGTCAAACGGCTCACTTTCGCCTCACCATAACCAACCTGAACGGCTTCATAGCCGTCGGTCGCCACGGTTTTTTTCTGAACGACCGTGCAGGGCCCAGCCTGCACGACGGTCACGGGGATGGCGCGCCCCTCCTCGTCGAAGATCGTAGTCATACCGACCTTCTGTCCAATAATTCCCATCGCCATACGAATTTTACCCTCCTAGATGCCGGGCGTTTGCTGCACCGCACCTAATAAACCTGAGTGAGATAGCCCCACGGCTGTGAACGTGTGGTGATCCCCACCCAGGTGTCGAGCCGAGGCTCTTTTACAGCTTCACTACGATATCTACACCGGCCGGAAGATCCAAACGCATCAAGGCCTCAGCAGTTTTATGCGTGGGATCCAAGATGTCGATCAACCGCTTGTGTGTCCGCGTTTCAAAATGCTCACGAGACTTTTTGTCCACGTGTGGAGACCGATTTACGCAGTAAATGGCTTTATGAGTAGGTAAGGGGATTGGCCCCACCACAGAAGCCCCCGTGCGCTTAGCGGTGTCAACAATTTGCTCAGTAGACTTATCCAGCAAACGGTGGTCAAACGCTTTAAGCCTAATTCTTATTTTTTGTTGTGACATTCTAACAGAACCTCTGTGTGAGCGTCCATTCAAACTACTTATTCTAGGTGGACGACCGATACGAAGGCGGGAGTCGACGTGCAACCCCCGCCCACACGCCTATATTGTTAGGACTGGATGGAGGCCACCACGCCCGCGCCGACCGTACGGCCGCCTTCGCGAATCGCGAAGCGCATGCCTTGTTCAATCGCGACTGGCGTGATCAACTCAATCTCCATCTGGATGTTGTCACCAG
>JAYKIL010000024.1:0-137323 GCA_035284745.1 Candidatus Sericytochromatia bacterium
ACCGCCAAGGCACCACCGGCAGGCACCGCGTGCTTCTCGGCGCAGACAAGAATCAACGAATTCAAGCAGCGCATTTCCGCTTTGAGCAGGCCGGAAGCGCCTGTCAATAATTGAGAGCCCAGAGAATTTGAGCACACCAATTCTGCAAAGTCGCTGGTGTGGTGGACGCTCGTGCGGCGTGGACCCCGCATTTCGTAGAGGTCTACAGGGACACCCGCGTTCGCTAATTGCCACGCGGCTTCACTGCCCGCCAAACCTGCCCCAATGACACATGCCTTGTCGTCCGCCATATTCACGTTCCTCTGGTGGGTGCGGCCGTTCCTCACGGATGCCGTGACGAAACGACCCATCTTTTCCTATCTTCTCACATTCAACGGCCCTGTCCCTCCAGGTTCAGGCTGTGGTATACAGCCGGCATGTCGACTGCTGAACAGGTACAGAGCTCTGTCGGCCGGGGCGTGGCATTTACAGTCGCAAGACATGCCATTGTAATTCCGGTCTCGTTGGTGGCGAGCGTGGTGTTGGCCCGATTGCTGACACCGGATGAATTTGGCGCATTCACCATCGCCATGGTTTTGGTGATGGGCCTTGGAAGCCTGTTTGAGATGGGCTTGATGTCGGTACTCATTCAGCAAGCATCGTCCCCGTCTCTTCGCGAGCAACGAACTGTCTTTACCTTTTATCTTGCGCTATTTGGCACCTTGGCTATTGCCATGTGGTTTGCGGCACCCTTCCTCGCTGTGTGGTTTCGCTTGCCGACTGATGGGGTGGATCTGTTGCATTGGATGACCCCCCATCTCTTGTTCGGGGCTTTCGGTTGTGTCTCGTTGGCCCGGCTTGAGCGCGAGATGCGGTTTGGGGTTTTGTCTGTCACCGACATCGTCGGGGTTTTGCTTGATAAGGGGTTGTCCATTCTGTTGGCGTGGGGTGGATTTGGCGTTTGGAGCTTTGTGTGGGCCTCGCTGGCGGCCACGTCGCTGCGGATTTTGGCGGTGTTTATGGCCGCTCCGTGGCGCATGGGGTTGGCCTTTGATCGCGCTTTGGTGACCAGCTATTTGTCTCGTGGAGCTTACTTTCAGGGCATTAACCTGGCGAGCCTGGCGCGCGACAATCTGCTGACTTTTGTAGGCAGTACCTTGTTGGGAACGCGGGCGGTGGGGCTTTTGAACTGGGCCCAAAACTTACCGGGAATGGTCACGAATAATGCAAACAGCATTTACCAGCGGGTGTTTTTTCCCGCTTTCGCCCGCTTGGCAGAGAAACCGGCCGCCCGTGAGGATCTTCTGTGGGAGAGCCTGCGGACCTTTTTGTTGTCCGTAATACCTTTAATGGTCATACTGCCCTCCCTCGGGGACGGATTGGTGAATTTTGTCTATGGCGCCTCGTGGAAAGACGCCCTGCCGGTTCTGTGGTTGTTCGCGCTGCGAATGGGCGCATCAGCGATCAGTGGACCGCTGATGACCTACCTCAACGCGCGAGGGGAGGCGCGTTCCAGTTGGTATTGGTTAAAGCGCGCTACGTGTATAGAATGGACTGTGGCGCTGCTCTTGGTTCACTTTTTTGGCTTGTGGGGCGTGGCCATCGGGGTTGCGTCGGGGGCCGTTTTCATGGCCATCGGGCTGGCAGCAGAGTTGAATCAACGTCACCCGATTCCTCTGCTTCGCGTCGCGGGCCCTGCCATTTTGCTTTCGATGGTGCTTTACGCCTTGGCTTCTTCGGGAGCGGCCTGGGTCACCTCGTTGCCCCGCCTGATTGGCTTATTATTATTCCTAGCCTTGGCTTGGCTTGCGGGGGTGACCTGGTTTGAGCGGGAACGACTGCGCGAGGCGTGGAACCGCCGGCGCGTGGAGGGATTCCAATGGCCGAAGGGTGCCTGAATGTGAGTGTCTCACGGACGACGGTTGTCATTGTGAATTGGAACACATGCGAGCTTCTTCTGGCCTGCCTTGAGAGTCTGCTGAACGACCGTCCTGATGTGCCTGTCGTGGTGGTAGACAATGCTTCCTCAGACGAGACGATGGCACTCGGCCCCTTGCGTTACCCGCAGGTGACTTGGTTGCCACAAACGCGGAATCTGGGTTTTGCCGCGGGCAATAATGTGGCTTTACGGCACGTCTACACGGACTTTGTCTGGCTTTTGAATCCGGATACGGTGGTTCGCCCGGGTGCTTTGGCTGCGTTGGAAGCGTGCTTGGATGCGACCCCGGATGCAGCCATTGTGGGGCCGGCCCTCTGGAATTTGGATGGTACACCCCAAGCGTGCGCTTTCCGTTTTCCAACCGTCCGTTCTACCGTCGCAGAGTGGGCGCGATTACCCCGTTATGTGGCCCTGTTACGAGACGTCCTTTTTCGTTTGAAACCTGTCCGCAAGCAAGGGCCTGTTGATTGGGTTTTGGGAGCCGCCATGCTGGTTCGTATGCGCGCTGTCACCCACGTGGGGGGGCTGTGTGAGGGCTATTTCATGTATGCCGAAGAACTGGATTGGTGTCGACGTTTCAAAGAGGCGGGTTGGCGCGTTCTGCTAGATCTGCAGGCGGACGTGGTTCACCTGGGGGGCGGAGCGACCTCCCAGGTGCGTGAGGCGATGCTGCGAGAGTTGTTCCGCAGCCGGGGGCAGTACCTGGCCCGATTTTCAAGCCCGTCGTCCGAGAAGTTTTTTCGATGGGGAATGCGGGGCGTGGCCCGTTGGAATGCTTTCGCTGAGACCGTGCGTCCGCGTGCGGGTTGGACCTCCCGCCTGCCGCTGGCGCTTGCGCAGTCGGCGTGCGATGGCTGGAACGCTTCGGTTGCTTCCTCGGGTGAGGGCCAGGGGGACACCGCGCCCTCAGTGGAAAAAAGAACGGAGGTCCGCATTTGCGCCGTGGTCATCACGCGCAATGAAGCCCGCCGACTTCCCGGATGCCTCGAAAGCCTGCGGCGCGCGCCGGTGATTACACAGATTGTGGTGGTCGATGACGGCAGTTCCGATGACACGGTTGAGGTGGCCCGGGCTGTGGCAGATGTTGTCGTTGAACACAGGCATACCGGAGAAAATTGGGACCTCAACAAAAACGTGGGGATGGCGCTGGCTCAAGAGCCATGGGTGTTGTTGATTGATGCCGATGAGAGATTGACCGAGAAAGCCTCTCAGGTTTTGGCTGCCGCCTTGCGGGTGAATGCCCCCGAGGCGGGTTTCTGGCTGCCGCGGGCGGAGTGGTATTTTGGTCGCTGGGCCCGGCACGCGTCGTCGGATTCTCGGGTGATGAGGCTTTTTCGGCGGGGTGCTGCGACCTTCTCTGGGACACGCTTGCACGCACATCCTGAGGTGACAGGTCCGGTTGGATTCCTGCCTGCCTGGCTTCGCCACGAGGCGTATGTAACACTGTCGGAGTACATTGCCAAAACGTCTTCTTACACGGATCATGAGGCCCGTGTCCGCTCTGAGGCTGGAGAACGTGGGCGCTTTTCAGAAATTTGGACGTCTCCTGCGCGTCATTTTTGGTATCGCTTTATTCGTTTGCGCGGCTACCGAGATGGTTGGTTCGGATTGTATTATTCGGGGGTCACTGCCCTGTATCCGTGTCTCGAGCGAATAAAGCTGTGGAGTCTGTGCCGACGTCTATGACCCGTGCCTTGCCATTCATTTCTGTGGTCGTTCCCGCGCACAATCGGCCGACTCAGTTGGGCGCTCTGTTGTCGGCGATTGCCGAGCAGAGTTATCCGACGGCGGCCTTTGAAGTTCTGGTGTGTGACGATGGTTCGAATCCAGCGCTGGCGGAGTTGATTCCGTTCCGACATGCGGCTTTCTCATTGCGTTTTTTGCGTCGCCCGCAGGCCGGGCCTGCGGCAGCCCGGAATCGCGGTCTTAACGAGTCTCGGGGAACCATTGTGGCTTTCACGGATGACGATTGCCTCCCTGATCCTGCGTGGTTAGAGTCGATAGCCGAGGCGTTTGCCGACCCCAACACTTTTGCGGTGCACGGTCCGGTTCGCTCGAGTTGTCCGCCCATTGAGTTCTTCGTGCATTCGTTGTCTTTAGGGCCTGAGCAAGGGGTGGCGACCGCAAATTTTGCGGCGCGAAAGGAATGTTTGTTGGCTCTGGATGGTTTTGATGCCACATTCGAGGCCCCTTACTTTGAGGATGAGGATTTGGCGCGTCGCTTGGAAGAACGCTACGGGGAGATCGCGTGGTCTGATGGGATGGTGGTGGAACATCCTCCCCGCAAGATTGGGTGGTCACAGGCTTGGCGGGCAGCGACTTATTGGCACTGGTTGCCCTACTTCCGCCGCCGGCATCCTGAGGCGTGGTCGGGGGCTTTGCCCGGGGTTTATCGTCGGATTGTTTTGAAAACCACTTTGTTGCTGCTGGGGGCGGCCCCCGTGCTTGGGGCGCCAGGGGTGTTCTTTTTTTCGTGGGCGGTGCTGTTTGCTTGGCAGGCGCGACGGTTGAAGAGTTTGTTGTCGCTTGCCATGCAGCACGGATGGCGGATTGATTTTCCTCCCCAGATGGCCTTTTTGGCGTTGGAATGGTTGCTCGATTATCGGCGCGCTTGGTCCGCGTGGCAGGGGCGTGACGTGCAGATGAAACCCCAGGGTGATATTGAAACGGAGCTGGGTTTTTGAAAATTGCCTTGGTGTGCTCGGAGGTCATTGCCCAGAGTGGCCACGGCCGTTATGTGCTCGAATTGGCCCGTCGATTGGCGCTTCGACACGAGGTACACGTTTTCTCTCACCTGTATGAACCGGTACCCGGGGTCGTTCATCATCCGGTCTGGGCACACCTTGGGGTCAATCTACTGCGCTTGCTGACCTTCCAATGGTGTGCCGGGCGGGCCTTATCGGGGCAACACTTCGATGTCGTTCATTCCATCGGTGGCGTTTGCCGTGAACAAAATGTGGTCACCGTTCAGTTTTGTCAGCGGGCGTGGGGGCAACGCCTGCAGCAATTGACGACCTTGGACCGTGTGGCCCGTTCGCAGGGATTGCCGTCGGTGTTGGGAGCGCCTTGGTGGCGTCAGATTTATCACGATGTCTACTGGCGCGTGGCGGATCAATTCGAGGTGCCCGTGTTGCGACCGGGGCCTGAACGCCGCTTGATCGCGGTGTCTGGTTCTGTTCGGGCGGAACTCGGCGCGCACTACGGGGTCCCCGCGCAGGCGGTGACCGTGATTCCCAATGGGGTGGAACCCGACGATTTTAGCGATTCAGTTCTGGCTCCGTGGCGGGCATTGACCCGTGAAAAATTTGGTTTTGATGCCCAAAGTCGCGTCGTGCTCTTTATTGGAGAGTTTTTTCGAAAGGGCCTCAGCACCGCCATCCAAGCGCTGGCGCGATGGGGTGACCCAGATGCCCACCTGCTGGTCGTGGGGCGCGGCCCCGAAGGTGAATTTCGAAAGTTAGCTGAGGACCTTGGTGTCTCTGAATACCTTCATTTCGCTGGTTTTGTGGCGGATCCCCGGCCCTATTTTGCAGCGTCGGATGTTTTTTTGTTTCCGACCTTGTATGAGCCTTTTGGCATGGTGGTATTGGAGGCGATGGCCTCCGGCTTGCCGATCATTACCACCCGCCTGGCCGGGGTGTCTGACGTGATTCGGAATGGTGTTGAGGGCTATCTGGTTGACGACCCGATGTCTGTCACCGCGTATGCAGAGCACCTGCGCTTCTTGTTTGAGAATGAGGCGCGTCGCGACGAAATGGCAACCGCGGCCCGCCGGGCGGCCCAGGGAGTCAGTTGGAATGAAGTGGCTGCTCGAACCGAGGCGGTTTATCATTCCTTGAAACGATAACTCTCCGTTGTAAGCCGGGGTATGGCCTGGTAGGATGAGGCGTTGCGGTACAAGGAAGAGGTGATGAATGATGCCCCACTCGAGCCTGCGTTTGGAGTCTCCCGCCGAGTTGCGCAAGATGGCCTGGACACTGCGTCAAGACATTATCCGCATGATCGCAAAGGCCAATTCCGGACATCCTGGTGGCTCTTTGTCAGCGATTGACCTCATCACGACCTTGTATTTTTCAGTCCTGCGTCACAATCCGGAGGATCCCACGTGGCCCGCGCGGGACCGGTTCATTCTCAGCAAGGGACATGGCTGCCCTGCTTTGTATGCGGTTTTGGGAGAATTGGGTTACTTCGACAAGGCTCTTTTTGACACGCTGCGGCAATTGGGAAGCCCCCTGCAGGGGCATCCTGAATTGGGCAAGTTGCCTGGCGTGGAGGCTTCGACCGGTTCGCTCGGTCAAGGGTTGTCATTGGGTCTGGGAATGGCTGAGGGCGCACGTCTTGCGGGCACGGGAGCCCGTGTGTACGTGCTGATGGGGGATGGTGAACTGGACGAAGGCCAGGTCTGGGAGGCTGCATTGTATGCCGGGGCCAAGGGTTTGGATAACGTGGTGGCTGTCGTGGATGTTAATCGACAGCAACTGGATGACAGCACAGAGAAAATTCTCCCCCTCGAGCCATTGTCAGACAAATGGCGCGCTTTTGGGTGGCACGTCATTGAACTCGATGGTCACGACTGTGGCGAGATTTTAGCCGCCTACCGGGAAGCAGAGGCGACCCGCGGTCGCCCGACGGTACTGCTCGCCCGGACCGTCAAAGGGCGAGGTGTTTCCTTCATGGAGCACAACAACGAATGGCACGGTGCCGCGCCAAATGCAGAACAGACCCGCCAGGCGCTTTCCGAGTTGGCTGCGGCCCTGAATGCATAGTGTTTGACCTGGGAAAGCTGATCGGTAACACCCACTGGGGAATGACGAGGAGCGATGTATGACAATTCGTGAACGCAAAATGGGGGCGGCGACGCGTGACGCATACGGTGATGTGCTGGTAGAAATCGGCGCTGAGGATCCGCGTGTGGTGGTGCTGGACGCCGATCTGAGCAAGAGCACGAAAACGGGCGCGTTTGCCAAAAAGTTTCCAGAGCGCTTTTTCAATGTCGGCATTGCCGAGGCCAATATGGTTGGCATGGCGGCCGGGCTTGCCACCACAGGGTATGTCCCCTTCGCCAGTTCGTTCGCTTCTTTTCTGATGTGTAAAACGTTTGATCAACTGCGCATGGGGGTCGCTAACCCGCGTGTCAATGCCAAATTTGTCGGCTCGCACGGGGGCGTGTCTTTGGGGGAGGATGGTGCCTCACAGATGGCGGTGGAAGATGTGGCCCTTGCGGTGGCTTTGCCTCATTTTCAAGTGCTGGTGCCCGCAGATGCGCAGGCGACGCGCTCATTAACCCGTGCGATGGCAGCCCACATCGGACCGGCTTTTATGCGAACGGGACGCCCCAAGGCACCTTTGGTTTATGGGGATGATGAAATCTTCGTCTTGGGTGGCTCCAAGTTGCTTCAAGAGGGAGACGATGTCACGATTGTGGCGAATGGTCTGTTGGTCTTTGAAGCGCTGCAGGCGGCCGATATGGCTGCTGCTCGGGGCCTTTCGGTGGGGGTGCTTGATTGCTACAGCGTCAAGCCTTTGGACGTGGCGGCCGTTGAGCGGGTTGCGCGACGTTCTGGGGCTTTGCTGGTGGCAGAAGAACACCTCACGACAGGAGGATTAGCTGCCATGGTGTCTCAGGCCGTGGTGCAACGCTTCCCTGTGCCTGTGGACTTTGTTGGCGTCGAGGACTGTTACGGAGAAAGTGGAACCCCCGATGCGCTGCTGCAGCATTTTGGATTGACCGCCGCGCATTTGCTTGCGCGCCTCGAACCGCTGATTGAACGGAAAAATGCTCGGGCGGGAGCGACCGTTTAACGGGTTTAAATGACAGCACACGAATCTCTTCATCGATCAACAAGCCTGGACTGTTTGGTCCGGGACCCTGGTGCTCGTCTTGCAGTGGTGATATACAACCCCACTGCGGGTTCTGGCCCGGGGCGGCAGCGTGTTGAACTTTCAGTCGTGCAAGCGCGCTTCGCTGCGGGTGGATGGCAATGTGCGACTTTATCCACCCAAGCGCCGGGCGATGGTGCGCAAGCGGCTCAGCGAGCGTTGGATGCCGGCGCAGACATGGTGGTTGCGATGGGGGGCGATGGAACCGTAAACGAAGTGGTTCAGACCTTAGCCTATCAAGATGTGCCGTTGGGTATCATTCCGACGGGTACAATTAATATTCTGGCGCGGGAGGTGAATCTCCCCCTGGAGCCCCTGGCGGCCATTGACGCCTTGGTCAATGGGGTCCCCCGTACGATCGACCTTGGGAAGGCCAACGGGCGCTACTTCACCAGTATGATTGGCCTCGGCTATGACGCCGAAGCGACCCTGCAGTTGTTGCCTCAACTGAAGGCCTGGTCGGGGCAGTTGGCCTATGTGGTGGCGGCCTTTCGTACTTATCAGCGGCATCGTGCGGTGCGGGCGCGGTTGGTCATGAGGGATGAAAAAAACAAGGTGCGTCGCCTGCGTCGTTTGGTTTACATGATGGTCGTGAGTAACGGCGGCCTGTATGCAGGGGGCGTTCTGAAATTTTCGCCGGATGCCAATATGGCCGACGGCGTTTTGGATGCCTGTATCATACGCTCCGGTCGCTGGTACCGAGCGCTTTTTCACGGTTTTTTGACTTTTTTGGGACGTTTGCATCAGGTCAGTGACGTCGAATTTTTTCGCGCCACTTCCATTCGATTTGAATCGTCTCGTCCTTTCCCCTTTCAACTGGACGGGGACCCTGCCGGCCATTCGCCGGTAACGATTGAGATAGCGCCTGCGGCCCTGCGCGTGGTTGGGCCCCGGGATTTGTCCGGTGAGTAAGGTGCTTGCGGTGGCGAGAGGGACGTGATAAAAGCCGAAGGGAATCATAAATTCCCGTGTTATACTGGCCGCACGGTTGGATGGCAGGTGAACGCGCGCGATGTTTGAATTAATTAAACTGAATCTGGGGCCTTTCATTGGTTTTCTGTTTACGACAGCAACACTGATTTTTATCATCTGGGGCGCTGCTAAAACGGAACGCGCGGGTGCGTTGGAGGCCCTACAGGCCGAAGCTCGCGGTGAAGGGGGCCAGGCCGAGGAAGAAACGGCATCCGTGGAAGGTCCCGCGAGTGGAGCAGGGACGTCTCAATCCGGGGAGACCGTCGAGGAGTTGCGGGGAAACGAAACAACCCAGGCTGCATCTTCCGAAGGTCGAGAGGACACGGCGCGCGCATCGGACGGGTAGAACGCTTTTTTGGTCTTATGTCACGTAATATGTGACAAGCATGTGGTATATCAGTGACGCCATCGTGCAAACGGCGCACGGAGGGCATCCCTTCCCAGGCAGTGCTGCCTGGATTAAAAAGAGAACGTCATGGCTAAAAACCTTGTCATCGTTGAGTCTCCTGCAAAGGCCAAGACCATCGAAAAAATATTGGGAAAAGGGTTTTCGGTGAAGGCCTCCGCCGGGCACGTGCGCGATCTTCCAAAAAAAGGAATAGGCGTGGATGTGCGGAAGAATTTTGCGCCCAAGTATGAGGTATTGCCCGACAAACTCGAAAAGGTGCGTGAACTCCAAGAGGCCGCACACAAAGCCAAAACAATTTATCTCGCACCGGACCCTGATCGCGAAGGAGAGGCCATCGCTTGGCATCTGGCGAGCATTTTGTCAGAGACGACCCAAGAAACAGGGGCGGTGTTGAAGCGCATTGAGTTTAACGAAATTACCAAAGAGGCGATTCAGCGTGCGATAAAGAAGCCACGCGATATTGATCTGTCGCGTGTTGACGCGCAGCAAGCGCGCCGTGTTCTGGACCGGTTGGTCGGATATAAAATCTCCCCGTTGTTGTGGATTAAGGTGAAGCGCGGCCTCAGTGCTGGTCGCGTACAATCGGTGGCAGTGCGTCTCATTTGTGATCGCGAGAGCGAAGTGCAGGCGTTCCGGCCCCAAGAATATTGGAGCGTGGGGGTTGACCTCGCCAAGGGGCGATCGCCTTTTTCGACCGAGTTGGTGCGTTGGCAGGGCAAACGCATTGGCGGGGGCGGTAAAAAGGACAGCGATAAGGCCAAAGACGGCGAGGCGGTTGCAGGCAAGGAACTTATCATCGGGGATGCGTTGAGCGCACAGAAGATTCAGGTGGCCTTGGAGGCAGCAACGCCCAAAGTGGCAAAGATCGCCACCAAAGAATCAAAACGGCAGCCGACGCCGCCATTTATCACTTCGACGTTGCAACAAGAAGCCAGCCGACGTTTCGGATTTACCGTGAAGCGCACGATGACTTTAGCGCAACAGTTGTATGAAGGCATTGAACTTGGGGCTGAAGGGCCTGTGGGTTTAATTACCTACATGCGGACGGATTCGATACGTGTTGCAAAAGAGGCGCAAGAAGAGGCTGTCCAGTTTGTGACGTCGACGTGGGGGGCTGAGTTTTTGCCCACAGAAGCCCGAGCTTACAAGACCAAAAAAGGGGCACAGGACGCGCACGAAGCGATTCGCCCCACCAGCTTGTCGCGGACGCCCGATTCGATGAAAAAGTTGCTGCGACCTGACCAATGGAAGCTGTATGGCCTGATTTGGCAACGCTTTGTGGCCTCTCAGATGGCGAACGCTCAACTGAGCACCCTTTCGGTGGATATTGAAGCGGGAGAAGGCTTACTGCGTGTGTCTGACACCAAAGTTGTTTTCGCCGGGTACCAAAAGGTATACGAGGAACTGGCTGAGGATGAAGATGCTCCGCCCGATGCGGTGCCGCCGGCTAAACTGCCAGATCTGGAAGAGGGTCAGACCCTCACCTTAAAGGCGGTGCATCCCAAGCAGCATTTCACCCAGCCGCCGCCGCGATTCACAGAGGCGAGTTTGGTGAAGGCCATGGAGGCCGAGGGAATTGGGCGCCCCTCGACTTATGCGCCCACGATCGCAACGATTCAGGATCGCGGTTATGTGGTGAAGGACGGCCGGGCTTTGCAGCCGACGGACTTGGGTTTGGCAGTCAATTCTCAGCTTGTTGCCCATTTCCCGGACATTGTTGACCTTAAGTTTACGGCTGAAATGGAAAACAAACTCGATGGGGTTGAAACGGGTGGTGAGCCTTGGCAGAGTCTCATTGGTAATTTTTACAAGCCGTTCAACGAAACACTCAAAAAAGCAGCCAAAGAAATGGAGGCCATCGCCATTCCCTCTGGGGAGTATTGCGAAGTGTGCACCAAGGAATTTGTGATCAAGAGTGGGCGTTACGGTGACTTTCTCGCGTGTTCTGGTTATCCGGAATGCACGAATAAAAAGCCGTATTTCAAAAAAATTGGAATGGTGTGCCCCACCTGTCAGCAAGGTGACGTGATCGAGAAACGGTCGCGCATGGGCAAAACTTTTTTCGGATGTCATCGTTGGCCCGATTGCAGTTTTACCACGTGGGACATGCCCACTGAGAATCGATGCGAGAAGTGTCAAAGCGTGATGGTTTTAAAGCGCATGCTTAAGACAGGGCGCACGTACTTAAAGTGTTCGGTCAAAGAGTGTGGCCACACCAGTTACGTGTTGAAGAAAAAAGCCTCAGACGGAGAGGCCGCGGAGGAGACCGCGAGTTAGTCGTGGTCGCGCCCGGGTTGAGACAGCAGTAGGAGTGATAGGTTGCGGGTTTTATTGGTAAGCCCCAATCGAACGGGCCGTTATCTGAACGGCGATGATGTTTTTACGCGTTTGTTGCTCAACCATCCTCCTAGGGACGTTGATTACACTCACTATTTGCAAGCGCTTCGCGAGGGCCGTCTTTCGCGTGATGCCTGGGCTCGCGCTTGGTTTGCCTCTTTATGGATGCACTCTCGGCCCCCTGCGGGGGTTTCTTATGAGTGGGGGCCTTTGCCACCGTGGAGATACCGCCTGCTGGGGCGCTTACTGCCTGATCGCCCTGATGAGGACATTCAATGGCTGTGCCTCAGGGCGCCGTCAGAATTTGACTTGATTCACAGCTGGGCTTATCCCGTCCGCATGGGAAAGCGGGCACCGCCTACCATTTTGCATGTCGGAACAGGGAATCTGGATGTATTGCACAACTATTACGGATTGAACGCCAAAAAGGTCGCGGCTCTCACCCGTCGCGATACCCCTCTGCTGAGGGCTTTGGGGGTTTTGCACGAGCAGTATCATACCGCTCCGGCCAAACGGGTGGTCGTTGCTTCACGCTATGCTTGGAATTTGCACCGCGCAGGGGGGGTACCAGAGAGTCAGTTACGTCTGTTGCGAATTGGCCTCGACGCACCCGTCGATTCAAAGATTCGTGCGGCACGGGATCGCCGAGTTTTCCGCTTTACTTTGGTGGGGCATCATTTTTGGCGCAAAGGGGGGCGCGCTGTACTGGCGGCCTTTGAGCGATTACACCAAGAATACCCTGAAGCTCGACTGACCATTGTCAGCGCCATTCCGCCCGAGATTGAACCGATGAAGCTTGCCGGCATTGAGTGGTTTGACAGCCTTCCGCGTGAGCAAATCTATCACCAGATTTATCCGGCAACCGACGTCTTGCTGCTTCCCTCACTGGCCGAGGGGTATGGCATGGCGGTGGTCGAGGCCATGGGGTTTGGTATTCCAGTGATTGCCTCTCATATCGCAGCTCTGCCCGAGTTAGTGCGCGAGGGTGAAACAGGTTTGCTGGTGCCTCCTGATGATTCTGAAGCATTGTGCCGGGCGATGCGTTACTTGATTGAAGAGCCTGGGCAGGCCGAACGATTTGGCGCTGCAGGGCGGGAGGCGTTTTTGCGCGAGCATGAGATAGGCGTGGTCATGCAAGGCCTGAGGGCGATTTACCGTGAGGCATTGGAGGCTGTGTCGTGATGAGAAGTTGCTTGTTTGCTGGCGCATTTGCCCTGCGATGTGATTGAATCCTTATTGAGCAGGTGATGAGGATGAAATTGTGGTGATGACCACCCTGATCGATGAGGCCTATGAAGTACTGAAGCAACAAGGTTGGCTCCTTGTCGCCGATCCCGTTTTGCCGTGCTTGGCAACGCTGGTCGCGGGAGAACCCATCCGGGGGTCTTGGTGGGGACATCCGGCGGGCAAGGCCATCTATGCTTTATCTGATGAACTTCAACGCCGCCCCGACGTGATGGTTGTCAAGCTTGTCGGTGGCAAATTGACCTACATCCACGAGCGTTTGTGGCCTGCTCTCTTGGGCGTCGCAATGGCACAGGAAGCGTGGCAAAGCACGAAACTCAGTGCCGAGTCGAAATGGTTGTTGTCGCGGATGGCCGAGAAAGGTCGCATCCGATTGGACCAAATGCTTCACGCCGATTGGGCCGCCCGCGACTTGGCACGGGCGGCGAAGCTTCTGGAGAGCCGTCTGTTGGTTTACAGTGAAGAATTTGAAACAGAGAGGGGCGCCCAGACGCGCTCATTGGAAACCTGGGAACATTGGTTGCAGCGGACTGAGTATGGTCCTCAACCTTTGGCGCCTGAAGAAGGTCGTCAGGTATTGATTGAAGCGCTCGCGCCTTTTGTTCCCGGTGGTAAAGTGGCGCGGCTTATGCCCTGGCCAGCGGCCTGAGTGTTTCCTCGTCGAGCGGCTTGCGCCTCTACCAACGGTCTTTCACTTCGCACGGCAGCATGATGATGGCCAGAAGCGCTGAGGGCACCCATCCGTAGAAGCGATAGATGAAGCGGCGCACCGCGGCTCTTTTGTCAGTGTTGGCATAAGGCAGGTCAGGACTGGTGACGATGGCCTGATTACCTGGTTGCAGGAAGACCGTCCAGCCCTTCAAGCGAGCGCGCATACACCAGTCCCAAATCTCGCCCCCGGCGGGGTAACCCGTCGAGAGTCCCCCTACATCAAGGATGGCTGCGCGTCGAATCAGCACGCAACCGGCCTCTGCGGCATCCACTTCTTTCGGTGTTGTTACCAATCGGTTGAAAGCATAATTGAGTTTGGGATAAGTCGGCGAAAAGCCGATCGCTTCAAGGCACGCTGTGATGGGCCGGGGGAAAAAGCGGCACGCTGGTCGATCCGCGCCTGAAGCGGTTACATAACGAGGAACAACCGCCCCGATGAATTGTCCGTTGTCGGCAAAACGCACCATTTCTGTGAGCGTTGCGGCCGTCGGGTGAGCCGTAGAGTCAAGAAGCAGCAAATGTTTGCCACCCGCCGCCTTCACCCCAATGTCATAAAGCGCCCCTTGCTCAAGGTATGCCGACGCCGTATAGACCAGTACCAGGGGAAACTGATTGCGAATTTCTGATAACGTGCCGTGGTCATTGGTTGCAGCCACCAAAATGACTTCGTACGGCAACGGGAATCGGGCCTCCCGCAGGCCGCGAAGCAAGTCCAAAAGAGCCGCATCGACACGTTTGACCGCCACGATAATAGACACCGCAAGCGAAGCGGTGCGAGAAAAGGCAAGCGGTTCAATTCGAGGACTCGTTGCAGACAAGGGCGGATCCCCCCTGAGGCACGGTTCATGACTTACTCTACGATAACATGCAAGCAACCTGGAGTGATCAGGGTCGCAGAGAAAGACGTGCACGTCGTGACGGAATTTGGTATATCGTGGTCAATTCATGCGCCTTAGTGTTATTTCCCATTCCAGCGTTCTTGAAATCAACCAAAAAATGTTTGCGGCCTTGGCTTCTCACGGAGTTCTGCTGCAAATGATCGTTCCTGCGCGATGGAAGGAGGATATTCAGGGCCAACAGCGCGATGCTCGGCTCTCGGCCGCCCTC
Organism: Candidatus Sericytochromatia bacterium; assembly: GCA_035284745.1. Lineage (GTDB taxonomy): Bacteria > Cyanobacteriota > Sericytochromatia > S15B-MN24 > JAQBPE01 > JAYKJB01. Next base: position 14,580 of record JAYKIL010000024.1, read on the forward strand.
GATGCGGTCTGGGTGACCGCTCCCGTGTGGCAGTCCGGCAGCGTTCCCCTTCACGCTTATCGGCTTGACCTGCGCCGTCAGTTTTATTTGTTTCAACCGGATGCCATTTATTGTGAAAATGAATCCTATGCGCTTTCCACGTTTCAGGCGGCCCTGTCCAATCGCCTTTCAGTACGGAAGCCATTTTTCTTCCGCAACAACCAAAATATTCAGAAAGTCTTGCCGACTCCTTTTCGCCAAGCCGAAAGCTTTGTGCTGCGACACGCGGCGTGTGCCAACCTGGTGAGCGAGGAAGCGGGTGCGTGTTTGCGGCAGAAGGGTTACAAGGGGCGGATGGCCTATTTGCCCTACGGCATCGATTGCGAACTTTACCAACCGGTCGATGCGCGCGAGTTGAGAAATAGATGGGGAAATCCGGGTTTTGTTTTCGGCTACCTGGGGAGAATGGTACCCGAGAAGGGCGTTTCGCACTTGCTCGAGGCTTTTCGTCGTTTTCATCCCGAAGAAGACGTCGCTTTGGTTGTCTGCGGACATGGTCCTCTCCGTGATGCCTTAATGGCCCAAGCGGACCACCCGGGTCTGAGAGGGCGCGTGCATTTTGAACCCCCTATCGCTCACGCGGATGCCCCGCGATTCTTGAGTGCGCTGGATACCTTGGTGTTGCCTTCTATTACCACCGAGCGCTGGAAAGAGCAGTTTGGACGCGTTTTGCTGGAGGCGGCCGCTTGTGGGACACCTGTGATTGGCTCGACCAGCGGTGAAATTCCGCATCTGATCAAACGCTTGGGGCACGGGATGATTGTTGCAGAGGCTGACACGTCGGAACTCTACCGTGCGATGCGCCGGATGTTGGAGCAACCTGCCTTGCTCGAAGAGATGCGCGAGATGGGGCGTCGAGAGGCCGTTGAACAATTCGCCAATGAAGCCTTGGGATACCGCTTCTACCAACTGCTTGAAAGCGTTATTCACGCAACGCGGACAGACATCGATCCCGAGGTATCCACAGGCATCGATGAGGCCTAGCGCAGTTGCGAATTGCATTGCTTTGTCCCATTTTTCCGCCCGCACCCGGGGGCTTGGCTGATCACTCAGCCCGCTGGGCTGAGGCGATGAGTGCGCATCTGGGTCACGAGATATGGGTAATAACAGGCCCCGGAGCCTCTGAACCGGAGGTTCCGGGTGTCTACCTTGCTCCTCCTTTCGAAGATTGGGGCGTTTTGGGGGCGCAAAAACTTTTGCAAGCCCTTGTGAACTTGAAACCAGATCTTGTGGTGGTGCAGTATGTGCCTCACTTGTACCATCGCCGGGGTTTTAGCCTGGGGTTTGCTTGCTCGATTCTGCGCTTGATGAAGGCGGGAGTTCCTGTCATTACCTTGGCGCATGAGCTTTATTTCGCGCGGCACGAGGCTTGGCGCCACCAACCCGCTGGACTGGTACAGCGGGCTGCTTTGTGGCCTTTATTTACCGCGAGTCGTCGCGTGATATTTAGCGTTCCACAGCGTGAACGTCGTATGCGAACCGTATTCCCTCAATTTTCGTCGCGCTTTGTGACGCTGCCGGTGGGGTCGACGCTGCCTGTCGCCACTGAGAGCGAGGGTCGCGCTTGGAGACAAGAGCGGGGCATTTCCCCGCACGAATTGGTTTTGCTGTTTCAAGGCGGTGCCCACCCCAGTAAAGAGCTCGTCAGTGTGCAACGCAGCATTGATATTTTGTGCGATCGAGGAATTCCTGCGCGTCTGGTGAGTATCGGAGGCTGTCAATTCGAAGGACCCGCTTGTCTTTCACTCGGCCACGTCTCGCAAGGCGAGGCTCAGCGAATATTGAGGGCCGCGGACATGGCCCTGGCTCCGTTTTCAGATGGAGCGTCCGGACGGCGCGGTTCTTTGCTGAATGCTCTCTCCGCAGGACTTCCCACCGTCTCGACCCGAGGCAGTGATACGGAGCTTTCTTGGTTTCCTCCCGATGTCATCGAACTGGTGTCTGCGGGCGAACCCGCCTTGTTTGCTGAGGCTGTCTTGGCCTTGGCGCAGTCCGCTGTTCATCGTCAAGCGCTGGGCCACTCAGCCAAGGTGTGGTTCGATGAAAGGTTCTCGTGGCCCGTTCTGGCTGCGGCTTGGGAGGAAATATTCATTTCTGCGTGCCCGCAGGCATTTTCTTCCCCACCGTGACTGTGGGGGGCCTGCCCCTACAACAGTTCGTCTGACACGGGGGTGCTTGGTTTTGTTGGCGCGAAAACCCGGAGTCGGGTTTCTTTCAGTCGGCGGGTTTTGGCACCGGCTTTCAGGGCGCGGGCAAGAATTTTTCCCCGCACTTGAGGATGCCAGTCAGCGTGTGTTTTTACAGATGAGTGCCTCTTCCGCACGGGAAGGCGAGATTTGATCTCATTGTCGTTGCTCGCGGAACTGGGTGCCTGAACGAGGTTCGCGTGCGCGGGAGGCGGAGTTCCCAACGCGAGCAGCAAAAGGATTGTGGCGGCGACGACAGTTCGAATCATGGCGAAGAATCCTCTTTAATATGCGATCGAATCTTGTGCTGCGATAGCAGTATTCTGTCACTTGGGGGGGGGCTTGTCGGCGAATTTCATCACCAATTGGGTCAATATCGCGCTTGGAAGAGATGAAAGATGGCTCCTTGCATGGTGGCGGTTCTTAAAAATGAAACGAGTGGGCGCGATATCTTCGCGGTGGTATATGACAATGGGTGCCTCCCTGCTTGCGAGCGAGCGGCAAAGGGCTTGGGGCATCTGATGATTCCGTTGGAGGTTTTTTCGGTGAATTCCCCTTCCAATTTTTCCTCAGAGCCGCCCTTGAATCGATTTTTCCAGAATTTACCCCGTCGTCATCGCCCAGAACGTACAGTAGGCTGGACAGCGGTGGTCCACTTCGACATCAAAGAGGCATCGCAGCCCCTGTGGACCGTCACGATCATGGCAGGAGACGTTCGAGTCGAGGAGGGCCACCGGGGCAAGCCCGATTGTGTGGTCGCAACGAGTCAGTCGGTGTTTTTGGAACTGGTGACCGGCCATACCAGCCCCGAATTGGCTTTTCTTTCGCGGAAGGTGAGCATTTCCCGTCCCCACGTGATGTTGCGTTTCCTTAAGGCCTTTGATCGCGCCGTGGAAGTCTTGTGAGAGGGGGACAGACGCTGGCTGGTTTCCATTGCCTCTCGGGCCGTGCTTTCGAGGGGCCGCGTTTCCTGCTCCCGCGATGTGGGGGTGGCAGATGTGCGTTTCTCGGTGCGCTAATCTTCGAGTCTGCTCGCTTATTCCGGGGCGCTCCGCGTGGATTAACTCTCGCATTTCTTGCGGTTTGAGGACGTGTAATGGAGTATTCCTCTTGGATTTTACCGGCACTCTGTTTGCACGCCGTTGCCCTGGGGTGGGTGGCTGTCTTATCGGCGCTGTTACTTCCACGGTATCCGGTGCCGTTTTTTCGCGCCTGGGTTTTTAGTCAGGGTTGGCGCTTCTTGTCGTCTGTCTGCGGGATTGCCCTGACCCTCGGGTATTTCCCTAAAATTCTCGGGGTTGAACTCACCTTGCTCGGAATGTTGCTTGGAAGCATGTTTTTGCTCGAAGCGTCGCTGCTATTTCGTCAGCGGCCGCCGGTGGCTCGTGCACGGATATTGGTTCCAATCTTCGTCTTGTTATTGGGCACAGCGCTGTGGGGGGCCGGGGGGCTTAGCATAGAGGGGGCATTGTTTCCCGGATTTGTTGCCTTACTGATCGCCCAAGGTTCCGTGGCGTGGGCTTTTTGGCCTCGTGCGCCTGAGCAGGAAGGATTCGGGGGGCGATTGGTTTCATTTATTGCCGCTTTTTGGACTTTGGAGGCACTTTTCTATCCTTGGTGCTTGGCCTATTTCACAGGCTTGGTGTCGTTACTTCAAGCACTTTCAGCCCTGTTGACCGTCACGGCAGGGATGGGCATGTTGCTGTTCTTGTTAGAGACCTCGTTGTTCCGCGAGCAGCAATTGGGGGGCGAATTGTCACTTCGTAATCAAGACCTGCTCAAGACGTTGAAAGAGCTTGAAGAGAGTCGCTCAGAGACCGCGTTGTATACGACGGTGGCCCGTGAGCGGGGGGCTTTGGTTCGCCAAGTGGTTCACGATTTGCGCAATGCAAATCAGGCGATGCAGTTGATCACGGAATCGATCGCTGATATCGCCCTCCATGAGCCACGAATTCAGGTTTTAGCTGCCGCTCTTGAGCGACAATTGACCTTCGTTTCCAACTTCTTGCGTGAAAAACTATTGTGGATGGGCGGCGAGGAACGCTCAGAATCCGCAGGGACTTCCTTGCAAGCGATGTTTGATTCGCTGGAACAGACCTTCCGACCCATTTATCTGGCAAAGAATCAGCAACTGGAGATACTCAAACCAGAACCTGATGCTGCGTTGCAGGTGTCATCCATTGAACTTGATCAAATTGTCGGAAATTTGCTCCGAAATGCGCATCAGCATACACCGCCGGGTGCCCTGGTGCGCCTTCTTTCGGCCTGTTCAGATGGGTGGGCCACCATCTCCATTGCAGACAATGGGCCCGGCGTGCCCCACTCTGTGCAGGCCTCGTTGGGGCGTGCTCTTCCCCGTACAGATGGAAGTGGGCTCGGCTTGGTCAATGTGAATGAATTGGTGACCCGCGCTGGCGGAGCATTTGGGGTCAGCAGTGAACTGGGGACTGGAAGCGAGTTTTACGTGCGTCTGCCCTTGGTGAACTGGGGGGTGGTTAAGGGTGACGATTAAGCCTTAACCCCTGTATAATGTTCAGGTGTGGTTTAGACTCAACAGGGGGCTTTTTGTGAAGCAGTGTTTATTGGCGTTGGCGGCCGTTGCGTTGGCGTCGGGGTGTCGGACCGCAGGGCCTGGACTCATTTCAGCTCACTCGCAGACCACTTCAGGCGGCGTCGCTGGGTTGATCGGTTTGGACTCAGCGACGGTGAAAGGCAGTGAGGGCGTGAGGGTGTCTTCTGCCGACCAAGTGGCTTCGGCTGCATGTAAAGCGGCGTCTTCGAGCGCCGACAGCGCTGTTGAAGACAATGTGGGTTGTTTCTAAACAGCGCGAATCAGCAAAGGCCTGATGCTTGCATACGGTTGAAGAGGCCCTGGACCTCATTCTAAACGCAGTCGAGGCGCTGCCGTCGGAACGGGCGCCGTTGGATATTTCACTGGGCCGGGTTCTCGCCACTCCCATTTTGGCTCAAGAGGCGCTGCCCGGATTCGACAACAGCGCAGTGGATGGTTACGCGGTACGCTGTGGCGACGTAGCCGGGGCGAGTGCTCAGGCTCCCCGTTCGTTAATCGTGCTCGGCGATCGCCCGGCGGGGGGAGTCTCCGATCACCTCACGGTCCTTCCCGGTACTGCTGTCCGGATTATGACAGGGGCCCCCGTCCCCGAGGGGGCCGAGGCGGTGGTCATGCGCGAGGATACCCGCGAGGCCAGGGACCACGTGCAGGTGCTCACGCCAGCAGTGCTCGGGGAAAATATACGCAGGACAGGTGAGGATGTCGCTGCAGGCAGCGTGGTTTTGAATGCGGGAGAGGTCTTGAAACCCGCTAGTATCGCCTTGTTGGCTGCCTTGGGCCAGCTAGACGTCCGGGTGGTGAGGCGTCCCCGAGTGGCCTTGGTCGCGACGGGTGATGAACTCGTGTGGCCTGATCAGCCGCTGGGGCCCGGCCAGATTCGCGCGGGAAGCGCCCCCGCCCTGGAAGCCATGGTGCAAGAAGCGGGTGGAATCCCCGTCCAATGGGGGATTATTCCAGACGACAGGGCGTCTTTGGAGGCAGCATTTGCACGTGCCTCAGAGGTCGATCTCGTGCTAACGACCGGGGGGGTCTCCGTGGGCGATCACGACCTTGTGAGAGAGGTGCTGGCAGCGTGCGGGCAGGTTGATTTTTGGAGAATCAACATGCAGCCAGGCAAGCCCTTGGCCTTTGGCCGGCTGGGGCGCACGCCAATCATAGGATTGCCGGGCAATCCGGTCAGTTCCCTCGTTGGCTTCTCATTGTTCGCGAGGCCCGCCATTCGTAAATTGATGGGCCACCTGGCTTTTCGTCCGCCATTGTTTCAGGCAAATTTGTCTCATTCCCATCAGAAGACCGCGCCTCGACGCCAATATTTGCGCTCTCGGGTGAAAGTGACCTCCGCCGGGTTATCGGTAGAAATCGGGGCCCGCCAGGGGTCACACCAGCTCTCCGGCCTCTCGTGGGGTAACGCCCTCGCTGTCTTGTGTGAAGGGCCGCAAAAATTTTCCGCTGGCGATGCGGTTCCCGTATTGTTGTTAGAGGATTTCGAGCAGTATGCGAGTTGCGCTGATTACGCTGAGTGATACGCGTTCCGAAAAAACGGATGAGAGCGGTCGTATCTTGCGTGAGATGGTTTTATCGTGGGGCGGGGCCGAGGTCACAGAGGCACTTTTGCTGACGGATGATCGGGCAGACCTGGAGCGTGAATTGATTCGTCTGGCAGACTCTGGACGGGTGGACCTGGTTTTGACGACGGGAGGGACGGGCCTGGGGCCGCGTGACAATGCGCCAGAGGCCACCGTGTCTGTTTGCCAGCGACTGGTCCCAGGCTTGGCCGAGTTGATGCGTTCGGCAAGCTTGGCAAAGACGCCGATGGCCTCTTTGAGCCGTGCTGTTGCCGGAATGCGCGGACCTTGTTTGATTGTGAATTTGCCGGGCAGCCCGAAGGGCACGCGGGAATGTCTTGAGGCCATTCAAGGGGTGTTGCCCCACGCAATCACCATCGCGCGGGGAGGACGCCCTCACTAAGCCGCTTTTTGGCTTCTGAACCGGGGCAAAAGCCTTTGCCCTTTTCCTGTGTTAGGCGTGGCGCAATGCCGTGAAGCTCAGCAGTTGGGGTTGGTTGCCCAAATCTTTTGCGCAAGGGATCTCAACAAAAATGGGGCCTGCTGACTGAAGCAGGGCTGCTTCTTCGCTCCCACTTGGATGAACTGCGCGTGACGAGAGGGCTGACAGGTGCGGCAGAGACAGGAATTGGAGGGGCACCGACGCCGCTGAGGCGTCCTCGCCACTGAACGGTGTGTTGGGGGTCACCACGCGCCAAGCGCGGGTTGTTACAGAGTGGTCGAACGGAGGCATTCCGTGTATTCTCCCGTTGGATGCAGGCCCCGGGTGGCAAGGCCCGGGTTTTACGAGAGCCCTTGTACCCGTGGATCAGCGATTCCCAACTGAGCAACCGTCTTATCTCCGCCAGGATCTCTTTCATCTGGGAATTCTGGGTGTCTTTCTCCTCGTTTTCGTTGTTCTGACGTGGGGCCAGTGGCCGCTGTTGACAGCGGATGCCGCGAGGGAACTGTATGTTCCGTTCCAGATAAAGCACGGGGCACTGATCTACCGGGACTTTTATTACTTGTATGGTCCGGTGGCGCCGTATGCGTGGGCCGGATTGCTTTTTGTTTTTGGGGAGCACTTGAATGTGCTCTATATCGCTTCGGCACTACATCTGGCCGCGGTATGCGCGCTGCTGTATGCGGTGGCCCGCCAGTGCCTACTTCCGCGACCTGCGGTCGCGGTGGTCATACTATTTTTTACGCATTTTGCCCTGGGGCGAGACTTGAATGGCTATCTGTGGCCCTATTCGTTTGCCGCCACATTTGCGGTCGGCTGGGGCTTATTGCTCTTGTTGGCGATTTTGCGTCATATGCTCACGGGGCATCCCAGGTGGCTTTTGCTGGGAGGCCTGGCTGCGGGACTTTCGTGTGTGACGAAATTGGAATTCGGTGTGGCCGCGGTCTCCTTGGTCGCCGTGTATTTTTTTGCCGCCTTCTGTTTGCCCTTGAGAGGAGCGCGCCCATTTTTAAGAGGGTCAGAGGTGTGGCTTCTTGTTCTTCCTGCCTTGTTGGTGCCGGGATTTACGTTGCTTCTATTGCTATCGCAAATGCCATTGTCGACAGTTTTAGAAAGCACGTGGCCCACACGTTTAATGGCGCTGTGGAATTCAGGGGGCGTGTGGACCGGTACCCCGGCCACGTGGCGCGCAAATTTGACTTGGTTCTTCCTCGTTGTTGGTGTTTTGGCCGTGCTGTCCCTGGGGCCGCACATTCTCTCCTTGGCCCTTCGTAAACCGCTGCGGGGATTCCTGGGGTTGCTTCTGACCCTTGGGGCAGTGACAACGGCCCTGGGCGATCCCAATCGCCTGGGTTTTTTGCTTGAAAGAGGCCATCACGCCTGGGTTGGTTCGAGCTTTTTGCTGCTTGCTGCAGTTTTTTTCGCTTGTCTGTATCGCTTGCAGCGAGACCGTGGAGGGGCTTCCCCTGAACTGGCCTGGGCGTTGGTGGCGTGTTATGGTCTGTTGGTTTCGGCCCGAACTCTTTTTCACGGTTTGAATGAGTATTCTGGCTACCAGGCACCCGTGGCCCTGATCGCCTGGGTGGCATTGGCGGTGAATTGGTTGCCCGCTGCTTTAGCCCCTGCGCGATCGCGGCGCTACGTATTCGGCGCGATGAGCGTTCTTTTGTTTGCTTTAGCAAGTCGCCACTTGGCGGGGATTGTCGATCTGTATCAAGCGCCTCGGGTATTGGTGGCAGCCCCGTGTGGACGTGTTTGGTCTCCTGCAAGTATTGGAAAACCTTACCTCGCGACCCTGGGGTATTTACGCCAGACTCTTTTGCCGGGAGAAAAGTTTGTTGCCGCGCCCATGGAGCCGAGTTTATATCTGTTCGCGGGACAAGACAACCCGGTCAAGGAGGATCAGATTTTCTTTGGTTACCTGACGACGCCGGAAGAACAAGCCGATTTCATCCAACGACTTGAAGTGGCGCGTGTTCGATTCTTCGTGTTGTCGAATTATGGCTCTCAGCACAAGCAATTCGGCATTGATTATATGCCAGAGTTAGGCTCCTGGCTGCGTTCACGGTGTCAGCGGGTCGCCGAATTCGGCGGCGACGAATATCGCCTGACAATATATCAAACGCCGTTTCGTTTTGAGCGTTTGAGCCCCTAAAGACATCACGGGTTGGGTGATGGGTACCGTGCCCGAAGGGCCGCCGTGACCCCCCCGTTTTGAATGATGTTTCGGTAGACCTCGACCGCAGGTGTCGGTTTGCGAGTCATGTCACCCGCGCGGATGTCGATGCTCCACAGACCGAAACGGGGGTCAAAAGAACCCCACTCATAGTTGTCCGTTAAGGTCCAATACATGTAGCCGAGAATTGGAATACCTTCCCTGCGCAATTTTTGTAGGGCATCGATGTGGGCCACCATATAGGCTTCTCGGGTCCATCCGTCCTTTCTTGGCTCTCCATTTCGCGTTGCAAAGCCGTTTTCTGCGACCAGAATGGGTAAGTGGAACGCGCGGTGATAGGCTTTTACTATTTGCCCCATATGTTCAGGGCGTACTCCCCAACGCCACGGTTGCACAGGGAATGATGTGGCTGCCCCCGCATCGACGGCACCGTAGTAATGCAGGGCGAGGTAGTCTAAATAGCGCACGCGGGGGTACCCATCCCAGCCTGAACGTTTGTCGAGAACAAATGCCAGCAACTGACTCGGCATGTAGTGGATGCCTCCCTCTGCAATGGGGAACAGCGCGTTGTACTCGGCCAACGACACCTGGGCAACGGGGTCTAAACGATGGATGGTTTGATAGGCTTCCACGTGAGCATTAATGAGATTGGTGGTCGCCCGAACGGTGGAAACAGGTCCAAAATGGTGAGGAATCGTCCAGCCCATCATGTATCCGCCCAGAATCATCGTGGCGGGCTCATTAAAGGTAATGTACCAATCGATTTTTGAACCGAATTCTCTCGCAATGAATTGCACATAGCGCTGGAAGTGCGTCACGATTTTCGGATTTTCCCATCCTGCGAGGCCATCGGCTTGTTCTGCCATCGCCCACTGCGGTGTCGCAAAATGGTGAAGGGCCATCACGGGGGTCATCCCGCGCTTCTTGATGGCATCAAGCAAGCGGTGTATATGGGCCACTTCTGCAGGGTCAAACCGACCTTGCTGTGGTTCAATGCGGCTCCACTCTATGCTGGTTCGGAATGTGTTGAGGCCTAGGGATGCTGCGCGATCCAAATCCTCGTTCATGAATTTTCTGAACTGGGCGCTGCGTCCGCTGCGCTCGGGCAATTTGCCAGAGGCTTCAAGTTCTGCCCAGTCCATCGCAGGATGTGCGCCGTCGTTTTGGTAGTCTGAGAGCGTCACGCCCCACATAAACGGACGATTGCCTACAGGGGCCGGTGGTATCTCTCGTGGGATGAGGAAACCAAGGACAGCCTCGGGAAACCCCATCGTGAGCCCACTAAAGAGCAAAAAGAAAAACCCGAGAGAACGTAATTTCATAACTATTCATGCGCATTCTGGCGTTTTTTATCATGGCGTATGTTGTCGTTTGTGTCACGGTCGGCTGCGGAATCCCCACAGATGGAGGATAATGGGCTGTGCTGTTTCGCTGGCTGTGAATATTATCCGCGCCCCCAGGAATTTCTTTAAATGGCCAATTGTTACTATCACCCAGAGAGTAAGGCGAAGTTTGTTTGCCCTGACTGTGGGCAAGATGTGTGTGATCAGTGTCGAATTGAGGGCGGACTTCAGCGCTGCGGCCACTGTGCGACGCATGGTCCGCCGCAGGATGCTCCTGCGCCCCAAGGGACGGTAGCTCCAGAGAACCCGTCAGTTGACGAGAAAGCCGGACAGAGCTTCTCTGTGGAGCCCCCTGCTTCCGGTGATGATTTCGTACTGGCTTTTGATGAACCCTCGGGGGCGCCGCCGCCGACCGAGGACGCATTCTCTCAAGAGACTTATCTGGGGGCTGAGTCAGAGCCATTGCCCGGGATGGATGATTCAACGTTTGAAATCGCTGGCTCGCCAGCGTTTGAGCCTGAGTACAACGCAGAGCCCAATGCCCCAGTAGAGAGTGATGCCTCTGCTTTTGGGGCTGAAGCCCCCTCCGGGTTCGACGATTTTATGGCCGGTATGCCCGCTGAGGGCCAGGACCTGGTGATGTGCGCCTACCACGGAAATGTCGTGGCGGATATTCAGTGTTTGAATTGTTTTGAGCCTTATTGTCTCGCGTGTTTGCCCACTGGCACGATGTGCGCGGCGTGCAAGGCTGATCCGGTTTCGCGGGCCGTTCAAAGCGCCCCGGATGATCCGGTGTCTGTGACAGAGATTGGTTATGAGCCCGGCATGGACTTTGCTGCGAGTTACGCTGACCATGGCGGCATTATGGAAGGGGTCGAACTGGCCGCGCGCGTATCCGCTGCGGCCTCTGGCAAGCCCAGAAAGTCCGGAAAAAAAGGCGGAAAGAAGAGGTCCGGGGCGAAAAAGCAGCCGGTTCGCAAAGCTAAATTCAAGCTTCCCGTGAAGGCCCTGGCATTCGTTGCCTTGGGCATGATGGGGCTGTCGGCCTTGGGGGCAGGGGGTTACTTAATCTACTCTTCGCTGCCTGTCGCTCAGCCCACGCCCGCGCCGTTCAAAGGCCCAACAGGGGTGTCGTTTCTTACGCCCAAGGGCCTGACGATTGGCGGTGTGCAGTTCATCGAGGCCAAGGTGGTTTCACCCAAACAGGTGGTTCAGGTGGAAGTGAACATCGATAAGAAATATTGGGATCGCCTGAAGACGGCCCCCTACAAGTCCGAATGGCCCACGAACGTGCATTCAAATGGTAAGCATGAAGTGGCATTGAAGGTGATTTACAAAGACGGCCTATCGGCCACTGCCAAAAAGACGTACATCGTAAAAAACCGGAAGGTCGTTTCGCGCCGCAAGCCCCCTGGGCGGTAAATGTTGAGATGAGCAAGGCGAAAGGCAGGGCTGCGTGAGCCATTGTTATTACCACGAAGAATTTCGGGCGTCGGCAACGTGTCCCAATTGTCAGCAGAGGATCTGCGATCGTTGTCGCTTGAATGGCGCGGCGGGGTTGTGCCAAACGTGCCATACGGCGCATGCCAAGGGCGGCGAGTCGGGTGGCCGTGTCCGTCGCTTGATGTGTGTCAACCATCCCGGTGTGCCCGTGGATACTCGGTGTAAAAGCTGCATGAAACCACACTGCCCCGCGTGTTTGAATGGTGCACAGCATTGTTTCCGCTGTGCTCTGGAGCCGAAAACTGCAAAGAGCCGAGGTACGGCCCGTTTAGGCCGTCAGGGAACGACCAAACTGGGGGCGTTAACGGGCAAGCTGGCTTCGTCGGGGGCCGTGCAAGGAATGGGGCGGGCACAGCGTCTCGTTGTGGTGACCGTGGGTATTGCTCTGGTGACCGTGGCCCTCGGCTCTGGGGTGTCTTGGGTGAAAAAGTCGCTGACACCCCCTCCTCCCCCTCCCCCCTATACAGGGCCGGGGCAATTGAGTATTGCGAATCCCCCTGCGAAGCGCGCTCTGAGTGGAAATCAGTTGATTCGGGTGAATGTTTCGCCCGTCGCACAGCTCGAATACGTGGAAGTCCTTGTTGACGGTAAGCGTTGGGACTCTCTTAAAAAGTCACCGTTTCAATCGGAGTGGCCGACGCACTTGCTGAAGAACGGCCGGCACGTGGTCGAGGCCAAAGCCGTATTCCGTGGGGGGAAGAAAGTTCTAAAAACCCGCAAAGTGTATGTGACGCGCAATCGGTTTTCAGGCCGCTAGGGCCCTTGCTGGGTTGACGTGTAGGGTTGGAATATCGCTTCAAGATCTTGGACCGCGCGTTCAAACGGTACTTGTTCCTCAACGGCTTGCCTGAGGTAGGCCCGTATGGGGTCCTGGAGCTCTAGTGCCAGGTCGATCTGGGAGTTGCTGCCTCGTTGGTAGGCCCCAATATTAATCAGGTCTTGTGCGTTTTTGTAGGTGGCCAGCGCTTCGCGTAACCAACCGGCCGCTGCCCGTTGCTCTTCGCTCGTGATGTCCGGCATCACCCGGCTGACTGATTGTAGGATGTCGATGGCAGGGTAATGGTTTTGGGCAGCAAGTTCACGGCTTAGAATGACGTGCCCGTCCAGAATTCCACGAACAGCGTCGCTGATGGGCTCGTTAAAATCGTCGGCTTCGACCAATACGGTGTAAAGACCGGTGATGGAACCCGCTCGCCCCGTGCCTGCTCTTTCGAGAAGGCGCGGGAGCACAGCGAACACGGAGGGCGTATACCCTTTGGTTGCCGGAGGCTCGCCGATCGCAAGGCCTACTTCACGCTGTGCCATCGCAAAACGCGTGACGGAGTCCATCATCAGGACGACGTCTCGCCCCTGGTCCCGAAAATACTCCGCGATCGCTGTCGCAACCAGGGCACATTTGATGCGCTGCAACGCGGGCTGATCGGAAGTTGCCACTACAACGACGGATCGCGCCAGGCCTTCCGGGCCGAGGTCACGTTCCAAAAAGTCCCGCACTTCGCGGCCTCGTTCTCCCACCAAACAAATTACGTTCATTTCGGCCGCCGTATTGCGTGCGATCATCCCGAGCGTGGTTGACTTTCCCACACCGGAGCCCGCGAAAATGCCCAATCGTTGGCCCCGCCCACACGTTAAAAGTCCGTCCAATGCACGGATGCCCAGTGGCAAGGGGGAATGAATCCTCTGGCGCAACAAGGGGTTGGGTGGAGCCCCCTCCACCGGGATACGGGCCAAATTGCGCAGGGTGGGCCCCCCATCAATCGGCCTGCCCAGGCCGTCCAGGACTCTGCCGAGCAAGGATTCTCCGACGGATACGCTTAAGGGGCGCCCTGTGGCCACCACTTCCGAGCCCGGGCGAATCCCGTTCATATCTCCTAAGGGCATCAACAAGAGTCGGTCGCCACGAAATCCGACCACCTCAGCCGCCAGGGGAGGTGTTTCTTGTCCTGTTGCAATCAAACAGACTTCGCCGAGGCGTGCGGCCGGACCATCCGATTCCACCACCAGCCCCAAAACTTGCGCGACCCGACCCTCCACGCGAATCGGATTGATTTTACTGAGCGATTCCAACTGTTTCTTAAAAAGGCTGGCGCCAGGGTCAATTTCGCCGGATTTCATTGGAACATTACCACGGGCGGACGGGCTTCGGTTTCTTCTTGCCCAGCATACGTGCCAATGAGTCCGTGGCTTCGTCGAGCCCGCCACTGGGCTTCTGGGGGGCAGGTGGGACTTTCGGCAGCAACTGGTCAGCGGGCACACGCATGCCGACGCCTTCAATCAATTCATCAATGACTTCGTCTTCGAGGGGGTTCTCGACACTTTCAATGGCGGGTCGCACGGTGTCCCCTGGTTTTGCCATGGCGGGATGCATAGCCCTTGCCGGGCGCGGCGAAGGAATGATTTCTTGAGACGGTGCAGGTTCTGTCACGCTGATGGTTGCGCGCATGGCGACGGCGTCTGCTTCGGCCCTTTCGAGCAGTGCCTTGGCTTCAGCCTCTGCTGCGTTGATGATTTCTCGCGCGCGCAATTCCGCCGCGCGTGTGACCTTATCGTCGCGGCGTGGACCCTCATAACTGGGTTGTTGGAGCGCCGGTTCACCGCTGCTCAGAACACTGACGTTGCCCAACGCCTTGATCGCTGCGGCCACCATGGGGTCCATACTGGAGCTCTGTTCCACTCCCAGTTCAATATCAAGGAACTCAGCAGCAATTTCAGACAGTTGGGTGCTTAGGCGGGCGTCTATCAGCCCGGAACCGGTCTCAAGCATGCAGCCCCCAAGGCCTATTTCGTGATCGCCTACCACTTCCAGCTGGCTCAACCCATCCACGCTCAGCATAATTTGATTTTTCATCGCGATCACGTTTTCGAGGTCCAGTGGGTGCACTCTCAATCGCACCCGGGCCTTGTCGGTCAGCAGTTTTACGGCTGCCTGGGCCATCGGAATCGCGGCGTCCCGGGAATGTGAGAGCTCAATCGCGAGGAGTTTGGCGCAGATTGCAATCGCGAGTTTGCTCAGTTCCATCGTGAGCACTTCCTCGCGTTTTGTGAAATCATTTTGGAAGTTTTGAATGGTGTGCCCCATGGACTCTAGCAGACGCCCGTGTTCCTCCAAAACAGCGGATTGCGCCTCTGCCAGCCCGCTTTGGAAACCCTCACGGTGGCCTTCTTCACGGGCACGCCGACGAATCAGGTCCGCATCATCCTCGGCCAGCGCAATGATTTGACCGGCCTTGTCCTGCGCCGCGGCGATGCGTGGCTCGGGGGCCCGGGGTGCGTCAGGTCCGAACGGGCGTTCGGTACTGGCAGGGGGGGCTTTGATGGTGTAGCTGCCATCTTCAAACGAAGAGACTTTAATGATTTTGGGTCGCACGTCTGCGCGTCCTTAATACACGAGGTCGTCGGCACCACCGCGACTGATCATGATTTCCCCAGCTTCTTCGAGCTTTCGGATGACGGCCACAATTTTTTGCTGTACTTCCTCGATATCTTTCAAGCGAACCGGGCCCATATAGCCCAATTCGTCCTGAATCATGCCAGCCATACGTTCTGACATATTTTTGAAAATTTTGCTCTTGACTTCGTCGTTGGAGCCCTTGAGAGCCAACGCCAGATCCTTGGACTCCACGTCCTTGAGCACCCGCTGAATTGAGCGGTCGTCCAGAAGGACAATGTCTTCGAACACGAACATCAGCTTTTTGACTTCGTCTGCCAACTCTGGATTTTGTTCTTCTAACGATTCGATGATGGTCTTTTCTGTCGCGCGATCGACCTTGTTGAGCACCTCAACGAGATTCTTCACGCCGCCTGCATTGAAGAAGTCTTGTGACACCACCGCTGAGAATTTGCGCTCGAGGATTCTCTCCACCTCTCTGATGATGGCCGGACTCGTCCGGTCCATCAACGCAATGCGCGCGGCCACATCCGATTGTGCCTCGGGGCTTAATCCTCCCAGAACCAAGGCGGACTGCTCGGGCTTGAGGTAAGCACAGATCAGCGCGATGGTTTGTGGGTGCTCATTTTGAATGAAGTTGAGCAGTTGGTTGGCCTCGATGCGACGCATAAATTCAAAGGGAATTGTTGCCAATTGATCGGTGAGTCGCCCCAAGAGTTCCGCGGCGCGTTCAGGACCCAACGCTTTGCTAAGGAGGTCGCGAGCAAAGTCCACGCCACCCGTTGCGGCGGAGCGTGAGGCCTGATAGACGCTAAAAAACTCTTCGAGCACCGCGCGGGACACATCCGCTTCCACGCGCCCCATGTTGGCGATTTCCATCGTGAGCTGCTCAAGGTCTTCTTGGTCTTTGACGTGACGCAACAATTCGCTCGCCACGTCCTGCCCGAGGCTCACTAAAAGGATGGCGGCCTTCTCTCGCCCGGTGAGGTCATTGACATTGATTTTTTTCTTGGTCGCCATGCCAAATCCTCAATCGTCCGAGTTAACCCAAGCTTTCACGAGTTGAACAGCGTCTCTGGGGTTCTGTTTGATGTACTGCGCGAGTTCTCGCTGCATACTCAAAAGTTTAGCATCGTCTGGGCTCGGCGGCTCACCGATTTGTGCGCCAGCCGCCCCCATCAGGGCCCGACTGATTTCATCAGCCGACATGCCGCCCAGGTTGCCTGCTCCCAGTTCATCCATCACTTCTTGCCGACGACTGAACGCCGTGCGGAACATCATAAACACGATGATGGCGAGCAGAATACTGGTGACAAGTGTCGCGATGCGAATGCCACGCGCCCACATGATATCGCTCTGGACTTGCTCATCGCGGGCTTTGGTATCCACGGCCTTGAAGAGCATCGGGTTGACGACTACTTTATTCGAGTTTTGCGGATCCGGAATGCCTGCCGCGGCACCCACCATCTGCTTAATCATAGGAGCAAGGTCCGGTGCCGGTTGCGTGTTCGCTGCCTGGGCCCCTCTCCCGCCCCGCCCTCGCGCAGCCGGCGGCGGGGTGATGTCGTAGGCCACTGAAACGAGGGTATCACGGAGTACTGCCGGTTCTTTTATGCGCCGCTGAACTTCTTTGTTCGTATTGTAGTTCCGCGTATATTCGTTATTGCTGTAGAGACCGTTTTGACCGCTGCCCCCCCCTGGGTAGGAGTTCGGTTGGACATTCTCGGTGGACCCCGGAACACCCCCGTCGGAGCTGGCTTGTCCGTTGTACTGCTCTGTTTTTCCTTTTTCAGACACCAGCAGCCCCCCGGTACCACCCGGTAGGGAGGGCGCGTAGGTCTCTAGATTGGTTTCGAGCTGGGCGAAGTCCCATACCGTACTCACCCGGACCACCGACTTGTCGGGACCCAACACGTTGTCAAGCATCGCTTGGAGGCGGCGTTCGAGATCGCGTTCATACTTGCGCTTGAGTTCGAGTTGCCGCGCCGAAACATCGGTGCCCGACATTTCGCCTCCGTTGGAATTTTCCGTGTAATCTTTTCCGGAGGTGTCCGTGACAAACACATTGGTTTGTTTCAGGCGCGGCACCGCTTTCGCGACGAGATGTTGAATCGCTCTGACTTGGCTGGGTTCCAGTTGGTTGCCGGTGCCCATCGACAGCATAACGGACGCAGTGGTCGGTTGCTCGTCGGCAACGAAGAGCGACTCTTTGGGGATGACAATGTGAACTCGCGCTTTATCCACTCCCTCGAGCGCTTCAATGGTGCGGGCGAGTTCACCCTCAAGCCCGCGTTGATAATTCAGGTTTCTTTCAAAGTCTGTCGCAGTCCAGTTGGCGTTGCCATTGAAAAGGTCTTGGAATCCCACCGTGCCGCCACTGGGCAGCCCTTCGGAGGCCAGTGCCAGGCGAATGTCGTGTACCTGGCCTGATGGAACGCCGATGGCCCCACCCGACAGTTGATATGGAATGTTCCGCTCTTTTAATTTACCTACGATCGCCCCCGCGTCTTTATCTGACAGCCTGGTGTACAAGGTCACGTAGGCGGGTTGTTGGGCCCACATCACGAGAATACCAAACAACATCACGACGGCTGCACAAACGCCCAACAACGTGAGGCGTTGACCCGCGGACATTTGAGTCCACAGGCGTCCCGCGTCTTCGCCGAGTTGTTGGAAGAAACTGTTCATGCCGTCCGTCGCGTGTGCCGTATGACCCGCTAATTAAATTTGCATCCGCATGACATCTTGGTAGGCCTCTACCAATTTGTTGCGAACCTGTAAAGTGAGTTGCATTGAGACGCTGGCTTTTTCCGCCGCGATCATGACATCGTGGAGGTCTACATCCCCCCCAATGGCCGCTTCATTGGCTAGGGTTTCCGCGTTTTTGTTGAGACGAGATACCTCTTTTAAGCCATCTTGAAGCGGGGTGAGAAACCCGAAGGGGCCTTGGCCTTTTTCGTTTTGCGTCGCCGGGATGCGCAAAGCATTCAGCCCCGTTGCTCTCGGGAATTCCACGAACGGTTGAGAAAGGTCGCTTGCCGGCGCAATCGGAGGACGCATCTCCATCGAAGTGGGGAGAGTCCCGACTTGGTTAGGAGCAGTCAAAGCCTGGTCGTAGACGCGGCTGAACGGCGCCTGGGTCGGGCCCACGGGCAGTGGATGGGGCGGGAGGCCCGGAAGTGAAATTCTATCAGCGCCAAGCGCAGGTATCGGCAGCATTTAACTATATCTCCAAGGCCTTGCCGGCCATACCCTTTACGGAGTTGATGACGGTGACGTTGGCTTCATAGGAACGGGTGGCTGAGATCATATCTGTCATCTCTTGAATGACGTTCACGTTGGGATATGCCACATAACCGTCCGGATTGGCGTCGGGATGCTCTGGGTCATAAACTAAACGCAAAGGGCTTTGGTCATCAATGATTTTTGAGACCCGTACGCCGAGGGGCGTGCCCTGCGTGCGATCAGCGATATCACGTTGCTGGACCTCACGCGACTCGAACATCACCATCTGACGGCGATAGGTTTGACCGTCTTTTCCACGGGTAGAGTTGGCATTTGCGAGGTTGTTCGCAATGACATCCATGCGCAAGCGTTGGGCCGTAAGGCCTGAGGCGCTTGCGTGCAAACTATCAAAAAAGCTCATTAGCGCACCTCTCTAAGCAAGGTCTTTAGGCCTTCGAACTTGTTCTTAGCCAACGTTGCCATTGTGTTGTACCGAATATTCGTTTCTGCCAGTTTTGCCATTTCTGCGTCGATATCGACATTGTTTCCGTCGTTTCGGTGAGTCTCATCCTGAACTGAAGTGAGTGTCGCGCGAATGTCCTCCACCCGGCTGGCGAGCGGACCCAATGAAAAATGGAGTGGGTTGCTGGTTTGCAAGGGCATATCGTCGGCGGTGGCTGATGGTTTCATGGCCGCGCGCAGTTGCGCTTCGTAGGCCACTTCGAGACGTTTGAAGCGGGGGGTGTCCGCATTGGCAATGTTTTCGCCGATTGCGCGCTGACGCGCCCCAAGGCCATTCAAGGCTTGAGCGATGATGGGAATGTTTCCGTACAGCGATTCCAGCAAGGACGTTCCTCCTGGGAAAGGTTCGATGCGCAGATCGAAGCGCTGCCAATCGTAACAAGCCAGATTATGTGAAAAATAGGAAACGCGTCACAAATTAGCTCAAAGTCGATATACCCGGGGCTTTCGGGCTTCCCGGTTTAAATTTGCCGCATAGAGTGTAAAGATTTGCGAAGATGGCTGCTCGAATCAGCTGCTTTTGTCTATGTAGTAGGCCGGCGCGCGGGACTCTGACCCGTAGGATTGGAGCGCGTGTATTCCGCTTTGGAGGGCCGACAGTTCTTCCAAGGTTCGCTTAGAAGCCTCCGTTAACGCCTGCTGAAGCTGACCGTCGGTCGTGAGAATCATTTGTATCAACTGTCGCACGTGAGCCCGTGTGCGGGGGGAGAGCTTGGGTAACTCGCTCTCGCGGCGTTGGATGGCTTGAAAGAGTTTTTCCCGCTCATCGGAGGCGTGGGCGAAACCTGTTTGGTCATTCGCCGCAAGCGTCGCAACTTGACGTTCGCTGGCTTGCTTCAGGCTCTCGTACAGAGCAGCGAGTTCTGGGGCTGACATCTTAGGCCGCGCCCGCCCCGAGGGACCCCGACTGAATCTTCACCGCCTCGGCCCACGCTTCCCGCAAATCCCGCAGCAATGAGAGAATTTCTTTCACCCCTGTAATGTCGCGGCGCACGTTCGACTGCACCAAGCGCCAGTTCATATATTCATAGAGGCGGAACAGATTATTCGCGATGTCCCCCGTCTCCATGTTGAGGCATAGCATCAGTTCCGTCACAATGTCTTGCGCTTTCAAGTTGGCGGTGTGGGCGTCTTGCCACCGCTGTTGCTCGAGCGCCAATTGTGCTGTCAGCAAAAAACGAATCGCGCCATCGTACAGCATCAGCAGGAGTTTGCCTTGGCTGGCGGTTTCCAGATTGCTCTCCTGGTATTGCTGATAGGGGTTGTTGAACATACGCGGTGCCTCTCTTGGGCCACAAAAAAGGGGTGAAGGCCGGTTCGACTTTTTTTGGGGGCGGCCGACCGCCTAGGTCACCTTATCGACGTTCAATCCAGACAGTTCTTGTAATTTTGTGAGGACGTCGAGAAGTTCGGTGTTGGGGAATTCGCGAATGACCTCCATAGATTTGGGGTCAACCAGACGGACCACCACGCGATTGCTGCCCTCGTGAACGGCGAACTGAACATCTCCGCCGCCCCGCATTTTTTGGTTGGCTTCTTCCAGCATAGCCGTCAGTTTTTCGTTGTTCACCGCGGCTTGCGCGGCTTGCGCGGGTTGTTGCGACGAATTACCCGGCGGAGTGACGCGGGTTTGTTCGGGCGCGCTGCCTTTATCCGGCGTAACGCCGCCGGTCTGCGCCGTTGGGGTGTTCATCAGGGGCGTGGTACTGGTAATGTTCATCGTGTCATCCTCTACATCGTGGCCCGTAAGCCTGGCTCCTTCCTTGGGGCCGAGAGGTATTTCGACCGAACGAGCAGCGAACTTTAGGCTGCTTCGTCGAAAAATGCGATCATGATCACATCAATGGATCGGGTTCCCTCCAGATGGGACAACGCAGGATGGCTGAGCCCTGCGCCTCATCAAAGGGGGGTTATTTTGCTTCCATCCAGGTCGCGCCCCAGTGGATATCGACCTTTAAAGGGACCTTGAGCTGGAAAGCGTTTTCCATTTCACCTCTGACCAGTGCCATCACCGGATCAAGGGCTTCCTCGGCCACTTCGAATACCAATTCGTCGTGGACTTGCAAGAGCATGACTGCCGGGTACGCTCTCAGTTGAGGGGCCAATCGCACCATCGCAAGTTTGATAATATCGGCAGCACTGCCTTGAATCGGCGCGTTGATCGCCATTCTTTCGCCGAAGTCACGAACTTGCCGGTTTGCCGCATTTATTTCCGGGATGTAACGCCGCCGTCCTGACAGCGTCTCCACGTAGCCGCTGCGTTTTGCCTGCGCGATGGTTTGAATCATATAGTGCTGGATACCGGGGTAACGGGCATTGAAGCGTTCAATGAATTCTCGGGCTTCCTGCCTCGAAATTCCCAGTGCTTTCGACAGGCCAAAGTCGGTTTGCCCGTACACCACGCCGAAGTTGGTTGTTTTGGCTCGGCGCCTCATTTCAGGGGTCACCTCAGCGAGCGATACATTGAAAATTTCCGCGGCCGTCACCGCGTGAATGTCTTGGTCTTGATGAAATGCCTCCAAAAACGTGGGATCGGCGGTGACGTGGGCCAAGATTCGTAATTCAATTTGAGAGTAATCAGCCGATAGAATCAACCGATGAGACTCGCTTGGAATGAACGCTTTCCGGATCTCACGCCCCAATTCTGAGCGAATCGGAATGTTTTGCAGGTTGGGCTCTTGCGAGCTCAGTCGCCCTGTCGCCGCGATGGTCTGGTTGAAGCTTGTGTGAATCCGCCCGGTTTTTGGGTTGACCAATGCCGGCAAGGCGTCCACATACGTATTTTTCAATTTCACCAACTGACGGTATTCCAGCACTTCGCGCACAATGCTGTGGTTGCCCGAGAGTTCTTCGAGAACCGACGCATCGGTACTCGGTCCCGTTTTGGTTTTTTTGATGATCGGGAGACCTAATTTTTCGAACAGGACCACTGCGAGTTGTTTTGGCGAATTAATATTAAAATTTTCACCCGCCAATTCGTAAATGTGATGCTCTCTGGCAGACACAAGGGCCGAAAGTTTCACGCTCAGCTGCGCCAGCCAGGCCGTATCGAGCTTGATGCCGTGGCGTTCCATGCCGAGCAAAATGGGAACCAAAGGCCGTTCCAGTTCGTCGAACAGCTTTTCTTGCCCCTGCTCTTTTAATTTGGGGGCTAAGAATGCCTTGAGTTCTTGCGTGACAGCCACGTCTGCACCGGCGTAGGGAGCCGCTTTTTCCACGGGTACCTGTGCCATGGTGATGGCTTTGGCCCCGCTGCCAATCAGGCTTTTTATTTCCGTCATTTCATAGCGCAGGTGTTCCCAAGCCAATTCCTTGAGTGCGTGACTTTGACGCCCGGAATACACCAAGTAATCAGCGATCATCGTGTCGTAAGGCAGGCCTTCAGTCCTCAGCCCCGCACCCATCAACACTTGTAAGTCGTATTTGGCGTTATGAGCAATTTTCTCCTTGGAGGCGTCTGCGAAAATGGGTTGCAGGGCCTCCCGTACCGTCGGCCAATTAAGATTCGGACCCTGTTCGTGGCCCAACGGAATGTAGTAGGCTCGCGCCTGAGAGGCCTCTGGGCCTCCGAACGCGAGGGCCAGACCCACTAAATCGCACGTCAGGGCATTGAGCCCGGTGGTCTCAACGTCAAAAGTAAACGCGGGGGCCGCTTGAAGTTGACTGACCAATTCTTGTAACAGAAGTTCGGTCGACACGACGGTCACGTTCAGTTCAAGGGGGCGGGCGACCTTTACGACAACGTCAGTCGGGCCATTAAAAAGGCCCGGCAGGGCGTGGGAGGAAGGGGCGGCTCCCGTCGTGGGCAACGCCGCACCGTTCGGGGCAAAGGCGGCCAGCGTTTGCGGGAGTTGCCGGATGATACTCGTAAATTCAAATTTTTCCAGTGTTCGGGTTAAATGGTCCAGATTGGGCATCGTCAGGTGGCAGCGATGGGACTCAAATTGAACGGGCGCGTGGCGATCGATGGTGGCCAGCTCCAAGCTGAGTTGGGCGAGTTTGTGGTGTTCCCGCAAGCGTTCGCCCAATTTGCCGGAAACCTCCGCCACGTGTTCATACAAATTGGACACCGTACCGTAGCTTTGGAGCAGCTTGACAGCACTTTTTTCTCCGACCCCCGGCACGCCAGGAATGTTGTCGGAAGAATCGCCCATCAATCCTTTGAGGTCAGGGATTTGAGCGGGGGTCACCCCCATTTTTGCGAGCACCGCATCAGGCCCAAATACTTCGAGTTCGCCCACCCCGGATTGCGGCAGTAAAACGCTCACCCGATCGGTAACCAACTGAAAAGCATCGCGATCCCCTGTCAGTATTTCGACCTCAAAGCCTTCCGCTTCGGCCTGTCGTGCGAGGGTTCCAATCACATCGTCGGCTTCGTAGCCATCTAATTCGTAGATGGGAATTTCAAAGGCGGCCACCACGTCTCGCAAGGGTCCCATTTGGGCAATCATGTCATCATCCATTTTGCTGCGGTGCGCCTTGTATTCTGTGTAGGCCTCGTGCCGAAAGGTAGGCG
The DNA here is from genome assembly GCA_035284745.1 of Candidatus Sericytochromatia bacterium. Lineage (GTDB taxonomy): Bacteria > Cyanobacteriota > Sericytochromatia > S15B-MN24 > JAQBPE01 > JAYKJB01. The sequence continues at coordinate 38,057 of JAYKIL010000024.1, forward strand.
CTGCACGGTCGAAGGCCACGGCCAAACAGGTTGGACGTAATTTGCCCACGGCCTCCAGCATCATTTTCACAAAGCCAAAAATGGCGCCCGTGGGTTGCCCGTCTCGGGTGGCAAAGCCACGGCGCAGGAGGGCAAAATAGGCCCGATAGGCCAGCGCGTGGCCGTCGATGAGTAGCAGACGAGGGGGATGAGACACAACGGAACCTCTCAAAAGACGCTCCATTGTACCGTCGTTCACTGATTCCGAGGGTGGGGGTTCCTTGAGTCCTTGGTGGGCAGCCGGCGAATCTGAGGCCAGGCGCGTGTTTCTCCCGTTCTAAGGAGGGTCGCCCGTGATGTCTCGTTTAGTTCCCGCTCAGGATCTGATTCGCGGCTGCGCGTTTCGCATCCAGGGCTCGCTCGCGCAAGGGGCGCCACCATTCTGGATGCGCCTGGTACCACGACAAAGTCTGGAAGAGACCGGCTGCAAAGTCGTACGTCGGTTGCCATCCTAACTCTTGGCGGATCTTGTCCGCGTTAATGGCATAGCGACGATCGTGACCCGGGCGATCCTGGACGTACCGTACCAAGCTGGCAGGTTTTCTCAAGCATTCCAGAATGAGCGTTGTGATGGCAAGGTTGGTGTGTTCGTTATTGCCGCCAATATTGTAGACATCACCGGGCTTTCCTTGCAGGAGCACCTTGGCGATGGCTTCACAATGGTCTTCGACGTGCAGCCAATCGCGGACGTTCAGGCCGTCCCCATAGATCGGTAAGTGCTCGTCGTGCATGGCGTTCGTAATGAAAAAGGGAATCAGCTTTTCCGGAAATTGATAGGGACCGTAGTTGTTGCTGCATCGGGTGATCATCACCGGCAGACCGAAGGTTTCAAAATAACTGCGGGCCATCAGGTCGGAGGCTGCTTTGCTCGCTGCATACGGGCTGTTGGGGGCCAGGGGACTTTCTTCGCTGAAAAGCCCAGTGGGTCCTAGGCTGCCGTAAACCTCGTCCGTGCTGACGTGAACAAAACGCTCAATGCGCTGCTTCCGGGCGGCGTCCAACAGTGTGACCGTCCCGCCCACATTCGTGCTCACGAAGATGTCGGGGGCGCTAATGGAGCGATCCACGTGGCTTTCGGCCGCCATGTGCACAATCGCATCGTGTCCGGCAACCACCGCATCCACGGCCTTGGCATCGCGAATATCACCGTGTACGAAGCGAAAACGGGGGTTGTTTTGCAGATCGCTCAAGCTTTGTAGATTGCCTGCGTAGGTTAACGCGTCCAGCACGGTGACGTGACAGGCGCTGTCCCGGTTTAACATCCAACGGACAAAATTGCTGCCAATGAAACCGGCTCCACCGGTCACCAGGATGCGCATGCAGAGTCTCCTGTCATCGTGGGGGAGGGATAAAACACCGGCAGATCGTGCTGCTCAGTGAGCGAGGGCAGGGCTTCGTCCTTGCTCGAGACCATTCGAGTGTAATGACAAGCCGGCCAATCAATGGCCAGAGTGGGATCATTCCAGCGAATGCCACGTTCAGACGGGGGATCGTACAACGCCGTGCATTTGTAGCTGACATCCGCACGGTCTGTGAGTACCAGAAAACCGTGTGCAAAACCGGGAGGTATCCAGATTTGACGGTCGTCCTCGGCGGAAAGCTCAACGCCGACCCACACACCATAGTGGGGGGAGTTTCTTCGCACGTCCGCCGCGACGTCGTAAATTCGTCCCTGCTCGACGCGAATCAGTTTCCCCTGGGGCTGATGCAGTTGATAATGGAGCCCGCGCAGCACGCCGCCGTGGCTTCGTGAGCGGTTATCTTGCACGAAATGGGTGGGCAAGCCCGCTTGGGCAAAGCGGCCGGCGTGAAAGGTTTCTTGAAAAAAGCCGCGTGCATCCTCGTATCGCGTGGCTTCCACGATGAATACTTCGGGATGCCGTGTTGTTGTCAGCTTCACGTCTTTCTCCCTTGAATGAGCACACGGGAAACGTCAGGTCTCTCTGATTCGAGAAGGTGCAACAGGTATTGACCATATCCATTTTTGAGCAACGGATGCGCCAGTGCCTCGAGTTGCCCCTCCGAGATGAAACCCATTCGCCAGGCTACTTCTTCCGGACAGCCGACCTTTAACCCTTGGCGCTCCTCAATGACTTGGATGAAGTTGGATGCTTGTAAAAGGGCATCCACTGTGCCGGTATCGAGCCAGGCAAAACCTCGCCGCAAAATTTCAACGTGTAACATTCCTCGCTCCAAGTAAAGGCGATTGAGGTCGGTAATTTCCAGTTCCCCTCGGCTTGACGGGCGCAGATTGTGGGCCAACTCCACCACGTGGTTATCATAAAAATATAAGCCGGTGACAGCAAAAGGACTGCTCGGTGCCGTCGGTTTCTCTTCAATCGCGCTCGCTCTGCCTGTTTCATCGAAAGTAACGACGCCATAGCGTTCGGGGTCTTTGACCCGATAGCCAAACACCGTCGCACCGGTGGTGCGGGACGTGGCGCGCTGAACCGTCTTTGAAAGGCTGTCACCGTAAAAAATATTATCGCCGAGTACCAACGCCACGGGGTCGGTACCAATGAATTGAGCCCCAATGGTGAAGGCTTGCGCCAAACCATCGGGTGATGGCTGGGCGGCATATTGTAACGACAACCCCCAGTGGGAACCGTCCCCCAGCAAACTTTGAAAGGCTGGTTGATCGCGGGGGGTTGTAATAATGAGAATCTCTCGAATGCCCGCTAGCATCAAGGTGGTCAGCGGATAGTACACCATCGGTTTGTCGTACACACCGAGCAGTTGCTTCGAGGTGGCGATGGTGAGGGGGTGGAGCCTGGTTCCTGAGCCTCCAGCCAAAATGATGCCTTTGTAGGTCACTTTTCGAGGGGCCTTTCTGCGGAGATGGGGCAACGAGGTGAGTGTTCTGGTAGTTTACCCGGTGCTTTCTGCGTTGCTGTGTTCATGTCGGCTCAAAAATACTGTGCTTTTTATCGTCTCACGGCTGCGTTGGGTGCCGCTTGCAGCTCTATTTCGATGGCAAGTCGTTGCCCTTCCCGCAGGACCAAAATTTTAACGACGGTTCCCACCGGTTTCATGTTGAGATAGGCGAGCAGATCCCGGGCCGAACGTACGGGTTTCTGGTCCACACTGACGACGACATCGCCCGGTTCAATACCCGCCAACTGTGCGGGCCCTCCTTCCGCAGTGGCGACGATCAGGACCCCAGTGAGCTTTTGGGTTACAAAGTCTCGGACTGAAACTCCCAACCACGCACGCTCCACCCGGCCGTTTCGTCGTAATTGTTCCACCACTTGGCGCGCCGTAGCCGCCGGAATGGCAAATCCGATGCCCTGCCCACGGGCGGCGACGGCTGTATTCACACCCACGACTTCCCCGGCCATATTGAGTAATGGGCCTCCCGAATTGCCCGGGTTGATGGCCGCATCTGTCTGAATGAAATTGACACGATCGTTCAGGGCGATGCCGCGATTGGTCGCGCTGATGATGCCCGCTGAGACCGTGTGTGAAAGCCCAAGGGGGGAGCCAATGGCAACCACCCACTCTCCGACGCGAGGGCTCTCGCCTTGGATAAATTTGAGTGATTTGAGACCCTTCGCATTGACTTTGATTAAAGCAAGATCTGTGGTCGGATCAACTCCGAGCACACGGCCCCGATATTGGGTCCCGTTCGCCAATGTGACTCGGATGATGTCTGCTTGGCGGATGACGTGAAAGTTCGTCACGATGAGGCCATTTGGGTCGATGACGAAGCCTGAGCCGACTCCTTTTTGCTCTGGCATTGTGATGCCTTCATTAATGAACATGTCCAAGAAGGGATCACGGATGGGACGTGCAATCGTATCGATGTTGACCACCGCTGCATCGACCCGTTCGACGAGATCGGCAATGTTGGGCACTCCCCAACTGCTCGATGCGGCATAGGCCTGCTGTGAGGTCGTTGGCCCGCTCACTCCCGCTCCCCAAATGCCACAAGCGAGAACGCTCGTCACCACGCCTGCGATCCCCTTCGACGTAATGTTCACCGACAAGATTCCTTCCGAAGACACGCGCTTTAGCCCATCGTCGCACTCCCTTTCGCTGGTTCGCAAGTGTGCGGTGAAGCTGCTGTGCTATAATTTTGGCGACCGGGTCCCATGCGGCGCGGCCCGTGAACCTCGCTAGGCCCGGAAGGGAGCAACGATAAGCGGTTCACCGCGGGTGTTGTGGGGGTGCCCGGTCACCAATTTTTGACCCCTGCTGTTGATGGCACCGCCCAAAACGCAGGCTCGAATGTCTTTTTTGGATGGACGCCGCGTGAAGGATTTCTACAAAATTCTCGGTGTGACGCGGAACGCCGATGATAATGAAATTCGCAAGGCGTATCGGCGACTGGCACGCCGCTACCATCCCGATACGCAACCGGACGACCCCTTGGCCGGGGCGCGTTTTAGGGAACTCACGGAGGCCTATGACGTGTTGGGTGATCCGCCCAAACGCAGGGCATATGATGCCGTCTTCGGGGAAGGGGGGGGCGCCGGCTCAACCGCTGGCGGTTTCGAAGCTTTTTTGAGTCACCTCTTGGGGACCGCTCCGGCGGTCGCTCGAAAGGGCGCAGACTTGGAAATTGAAACCGAACTGGTATTGGACCAAGTTGCGTCTGGGGCTGTGGTAACTCTGGTCTTGACTCCCCCGAGCGGTCAGGTGCGGCGGTTGCGAGTGAAGATTCCTCCGGGCGTTGAAGACGGCACGGTGGTTCGTCTTCCGCGTGAGGGCGATCCGGGTGATTTTGGGGGCCCTCCGGGTGATTTGATGGTGCGGGTGCGGGTGGCTCAGCATCCCGTGTTCCGCCGTGAACGCGCCAATTTATACGCTGATTTGCCGATATCGGTCTTCACCGCCGTTTTGGGGGGGCCGGTGAACTGTCCATCCCTAGAGGGTGACTTCGTTTTTGAAATACCCGCGGGAACCCAAGGAAACAGCGTGTTTCGCTTTAATGGACGGGGGTTGCCTCACACCAAGGGTGAGGCCCGGGGGCATTTGGAGGTGCGCATTCTATTGCAGATACCGCTTCCCATTGACTCGGTGCAACGCGGTTTGTGGGAAACTCTTGCCCAAGACTCTGCCTCGGCATTTGTCTCGGCGGGCGAGTGACGACACCCATTTAATCCCGGGGGTCGTGCTAAACTCATTGTGAGGCGTGACTTTTTGACGGTTTTTTGGGTTTCATTGAAGGCTTGTTTGGTTGAGAGCGTGTCGTGATGGCGATTCGAATCCCAGAAATTAAGCGTTGCTTACAGAACGTTCCGCTTTTCGCGGACTTAGACGTGGCCGAGATCGATCAACTTGCTCACCTTGCTCGTCATCGGGTGGTTGGTAAGGGCAACGTCATTTTTTATGAGGATGATCCCGGAACGAGCTGCTATGTCATTGTGAAGGGCCGTGTGAAGATTGTGGTCAACGCGGACGATGGCAGGGAGCACATTCTCGGGGTGCTCCAGGATGGTGACTTTTTTGGTGAAATGTCATTGATCGATGGGCAGTCTCGATCCGCGTCAGCGGTGGCTGTAGAAGATGTTCAGATGGTGACTGTGCAGCGCGATGAATTTCTGAAATTGCTGCGCTCGAATCCGGAAATTTCACTGAAGTTGCTTGTGACCCTGTCTCAACGGCTTCGTGCTGCGGATCGTAATATGGAAAGTTTGGCATTTTTGTCGGCGCCGGGGCGGGTGGCCCGTTTGCTTCTGGAACTGGCGAAAGAGCATGGAGAGCAAACGCCTGAGGGCATCACGATCAATCACGTGATGACCCGTCAAGAACTGGCGAGTTTGGCGGGTACGAGTCGCGAGACCTTAACCCGGGTGCTGATGGATTACCAAGACCGGGGAATCATTTTGCTTGATAAAAATCGTCTGACGTTGCGCAAAGAGGAAAAACTGCGCGATATGATGGTTTAGGGCGTTATGGGCGGTGCTGGTCACAGTGCCGTGTTTCCACGGTCGCTAAAATCGCCCGGTAAGCTGTTTGAATGAGGTCTTACACCGTGTTGCGACGTTCCGTCTATCTGGCCCTGACTGTTGTAAGTTGTGGGATGCTTGGCTGTTCTTTCAATCAGGCCAAAGTGTCACCCGCGCCTGTGGCCCTGACCCTGGATATCCTGGGGGTGACGAGGGTGGACCTTGAAACACAGAATGCGCGTCATCGTATTTATCTGAGCTGGCCTCAGATTGCCGATGCTTCCCTGTACGAGGTGATCCGACGCCTTGACGGTCGCCCGGCAAGCGTTCAGACGGCGCGGACTGAGACTGCATGGGTGGACGACGCGCTGATAGCCGGTCAAGGGGCGGGATACAAGGTGCAGGCTCTTTCCTCAAAAAGTCAGGTTTTGACCGTTTCTGATGAAAAGTCGGTGACGTTACTGGCGAGCGAGGTGGCCCCTCCAACGGGTCTGAAACCTTCAAATAATGCTGTTCTGGATGTGGGCGATGTGCCGACGTTTTCCTGGGACCGAATGGATGATGCGCAGTGGTATTACGTCAGCGTCGTGCGTGCCAATGATGATCGCTTGGTGTATTCGGCCATGACGTCGAGTACCTCGATAAAGTTCGGCGAACGCAGCCCTCTCCAACTGGAGAAATTTCCGGGAATTCTGCCGGTGGAGAGTGGGGCGGGTCTTGAACGGGGGGTGGTTCACAAGTGGACGGTGTCTTCGGTGCGCACAACCGGAGGTTCTGACCCCAGTCGGGTGACGGCGATTGACGTACGCGCTTCCGAGTTGCAGCGATTTAGCGTCGGAGGCTGATTCAGCCTCATGACGTGGGTTGGGTGGGTGTCGTGAAACGGTTCGTGTTTCGTTATCGAACGTTGTTAGAAGTGCGTGAGCGAGAGCAGCGTCGCGAAGAGGGGCAATTGTCCCAACTCTTAGCGGCTCAGGCGGACGCCTTGCGGGATGTGGAGCGGACCGAAAACGAAGCTCGGCAGCAACGCGCATCGTTTGGTCAACATTTGCAGGGGCGGGTGGACCTGGATACGGTCCATATGATGCACGGTTGCTTGGAGGCACAAGAACGTCTGATTCAAATGGCTCGTGACGCCTATGACGCGGCGTGCGCTCGAACAGAGAATCAGCGCGAGGTGCTGTTGAAGGCGGTGCAGGCCGTGGAGGTTCTGAACAAGCTCAAGGAGCGGGACTTAAATCATTGGCGCTCGGCGCTTGAAGCGGCTGAAGCGGCGGCGTTGGATGAACTCGCCACATTGAGGTATACCAGGCCGGCCTTTTGAGGCGGCTGCCTGCCATTTAACTTTGACGCTTTCCTGTCGATAAAGGGGTAAGAATCCCATCTGTGCCAGATGGCACCAGGAAGGAGGTGGCACTCCGTGCCTTATACCCCATCACTGGAACTGATGGCGGCACCCACTCGGGTTGCAGCGAAGGCCACAGTTCCAAAAAAATCGAGCGGTGAATTTCAAGCCGCGGTTGACAAAGCAACGGCTCGCGGTGAGTCGTCTGCGCCTGCGAAAGAGGCCGCCGAGGGACCGGCCCCTGAAAACCAGAGCGCGCGGCCTGTTAAAGAAGCCTCGGAGACCTCTGAAACCTCAGAAACCTCAGAAATTTCAGCCTCTGAGCCGGAGGCACCTTCTGAACAGACCGCAGAGGTCGATAACGATGACAAGGGGCCTGAGCTCACCGTGACGGTGTTGATGGACCCATTCGGCGTTGGCCCACTTCCTGGTGCCGAGGCGGCCCTCACAAACACCGGAAAAGGGTCCGAGGACGCGCTCAGTCTGGCGGACGTGGCGGGGACCACGAAAATAGATGAACTTCCGGTTGAACTGCAACTTCCGTTCAGAGGTGCACCACAGAAAACATCTTCGGCTTCAGGCCTGAAGACATTGGCTCCGGCCGCAGTCGCGAGCGCCTTACAGACCCCTGAGGCGGCGCTGGTTGAAAATGCTGAAGCATTGAAAGAAATGAAGGCGGCGGGACAACTCCCATCAGGAGCCGCGCCTCAAATAAAAGAGGTGCCGGGGGTGACGGGGGCGCGACCGTTGGAGGCGACAGGTTTACAGGTACAAACCGTGACGCCTCAGTCCATGGGAACTTCCTCTGTGGTGAACGACAGCGCGCAAATGCTAATGAACTGGGTAGAGAGGCCCCCGGAAGAACCCCAGGTGGCTTCGCTCGTGACAGGGTCGATTACCCCCGTTGAGTTGTTGGACGAGGCGGTTGGCCTTGAAACTTCTCAACACGTGTCACAGGCCGAAGTGGAGGGACTTGCCCCCATTGAGGGAGAGAATACGGAGACTGCGGCCCCGACCGTCAACGGTAGCAGCGCTGAGCGTCCCGTGGCCGATACGGCGAAGGTCTCGACATCTCCACCGGCACCTCGGGCTGAGGAGGTCTTGCCGCAGATCCTCAAACACGCGGAAGCCCTGAAGGCGCAGCAGCAAAACAGCATCAAGCTTCAACTCTATCCCGAGCATCTCGGAAAGGTTGAGATCAAGGTCATGTCGCATCAAGGCGTCCTCAGTGCGCAATTGACAGCCGATTCGCTCCAAGTGAAAGGCCTTTTGGAATCTCAGATGGTGGGCCTTCAGCGCAGTTTGCAGGAAATGGGATTGCGGGTTGACCGGGTAGAGGTGGCCTTGAGCAGCTCTCAATCGGGCGGCTTTGAGGGCTCTGCGTCCTCCTTTGCCGATTCTTCTTCACAGCAAAGGGGCCAAGATACGCCTCAAACAAGGATTGCCAGTCATCTCGGGGCGTGGACGCTCACCGAAGGCGAGGCGATTCCTGCGGCCTCGGAGAGTGAGTGGCCCGCGGGGGCCAGTTCCATCAATGCGATCGCGTGAGCTTTGACAGAGGCCCGGTGAACCCTCGTGGGATTCAAGTTACGCCTCACAACCGTCGAAGCCTTATGCAGGGCGGGGCTATCTAGCCCATCCCGCGTCAGAAAGAAGAGAGTTTCATGTCAACATCCAGCGCTTTGGTTGGTTCTTTGAAAGACTTAATGGGTCAGGCGGAGGCTCGAAACACGACCAGTCCGCTCCGAAAAGAATTGGGCAAGGATGCTTTCTTGAACTTGCTGGTCACTCAACTCCGGAATCAGGATCCGCTCAAGCCGATGGAGGATCATACCTTCATCGCTGAAATGGCTCAGTTTTCCTCGCTGGAGCAGATGCAGAATCTGAACAAAATGCTGGAGGCGCAAAATCAATTTGCGGCCTTAAGTCAGGCCAGTAACCTGATTGGTAAAGATGTTGTGTTGGTTCCGCCGGAGGAAGGCGCGCAAACCATTCAAGGGACTGTCTCTGAAGTGCGTCAGCAAGGAGGAACTGTCAAGGTGGTGGTGGGTGACCAGGCTTATGACGCCGGGTGGATTACGTCGGTTTCGCAGGCCAAATCGTGAGCTTATCTGTCGTAACCCTGACTTGCGCGAGGCCAGTGGGATATGGATGAGGTGTTTCTCAATCAAGCCATCGGGCCCACAGGTCCGCTGGGCCCCGGGGTTTCTTCGAAGCCTGCTGCGCCTTCAACGGGCCCCTCTTTTGGGTCGGTGTTGTCCGATAAGTTAGCAGCGCCATCCCTCAAATTAAGCGCTCACGCGCAACAAAGACTTCATTCTCGACAAATTCAGTTAGATGCCCAAGATTGGCAGCGGATTCACGAAGGCGTTGAGCGTGCCGCTGCAAAGGGGGCTCGGGAGGCTCTGGTTTTTAGTGAAAAAGCCGCGTTGGTTGTCAGCGTGCGCAATCGTACCGTGATTACAGCAGTGGCTCCAGCCGCGATGAAGGAGAATGTATTCACTCACATTGACAGCGCCGTTATCGTTTAATTTTCGCACCTGGGCAGGGTGCGAGGCTGGACCGGGGGCACGCGTCAGAACGTGTCACGGAGGCCTCTGTGAACGCCGAATGCGGTTCACGCCTGCTCAATGTATTCCTCGGCTTGCAGGTATCACAGGAGGTATTCCCAATGATTCGCTCAATCTTTACCGGCGTGAGCGGGATGCGCAACCATCAAGCGCGCATGGACGTGATTGGTAACAACGTCGCCAACGTGAACACGGTTGGCTTTAAGTACAGTCGCGTCAATTTCTCAGACAAGGTGTCCCAACTTATCAGCCCGTCCACTGCGCCCGGCGGTTCGGTGGATCGAGGAGGGGTGAACGTCAAACAGGTGGGACTGGGTATGTCGGTGGCGACGGTGGATACCGTGCAAACCCAAGGGACGATACAAACGACAGGGAAAGTCACGGATCTTGCCATCCAGGGTGGGGGCTTCTTCATTCTGGCCGATGGTCCACAGCGTTACTTCACGCGAAACGGTGCATTTGACTTCGATCGCAATGGAAATTTGGTGTCGCCAGGCAACGGCTTGAAGGTGATGGGGTATCAGGCTGCCGAACGTCGAGACAACGCGGGTGAGACTTTTTTTGAGATCGATCCTTCGGCGCCCATCCGTGAGATTCAGGTTCCGTCCGGCTCATTCATCCCGCCCCGTCGGACCACCGAGATTACATTTTCAGGCAACTTGGATCAGCGGATCTCGACCGTCGCACCGGTGAACCCCAACGATCCGCCCAACTATTTTGATACCAGTACGGACGTGTACGACTCGTTTGGTAATGTGCACTTGATTACCGTCCGCTTCACCCACGTGGCCCCGGGGGAGTGGAGTTGGCAAGTGTTGGATAACGATCCTACTTTTGTGGACCCGGCCAACGGTAATCCTCGCCCACCGTTGATGGTGGGGGCAAGTCCGCCGAATCCGGCCAACAACAACCTGGTTTTTGACGCCAATGGGATGCTGGCGGATCGGCCACCCCCGGCAGCCACGCCTGGAGGACAGTACGATGCCGGCAGTGTGAACATCGGCTGGCTGTTGCCATCGGGTGAAATTGCCTCGGCGACCATTTTTCCGAATTTCGGTTTTGAGGGGAAACCTCAGGGCATTACACAGTTCGGAAACGAGTCCACGGCCGTGGCGGTGGACCAAAATGGTTTTGCCAAGGGGGATTTGACTGGCTTAACGGTTGATAAGTCGGGCCTGGTCAGCGGGGTGTATTCGAATGGTCGCCAACGCTTGCTCGCCCAAATGGCGATCGCCACTTTTGCAAACCCGGGCGGTCTCCAGAAGGAAGGCGACAACAATTTCATTAAGTCGAACAACTCTGGCGACGCGGTGGTGCGGCCGCCGGGCCTCGGGGACGCCGGGACCCTTCTTGCGGGTTCTCTCGAGAATTCTAACGTGGACCTTGCCGAACAGTTCTCTGAGATGATATTGACACAGCGTGGTTTTCAGGCCGCGTCTCGGGTGATTACGACCTCAGATGAGGTGCTTCAAGAGCTTCTTAATCTGAAGCGATAGTTCTTTTGCCTCTCCGGCGATAGTTCGACTGTCTCGTTTGTTTGGGGGGCTCGGTTAAATAACCTGGCCCCCCAAAAATTAGTTTGAAACTTGGGAGCGCTCTTCAAGTGTTTGACCGGCACGTAGAGTTGGGTTCGTTTTCAGTGTTGCTGGGAGCTTCCTCCGAGGCCACACAGCGGCTTCAGTCGTTGGCGAAATTATCGGAGCGCGCACGCCGAATGCTCGAAGCGCGCGTGTTAGAAACCCGCGGCACGAACGCGACCTTAGAGGTGGAGGGGCATCGGATTCAGGCCAAGACCCACGTACCGTTGAATGCCGGTGATCGGTTATGGTTGAGAGTTGAACAACAGTCGGACGGGACCATTCGACTGGCGATTCAGGCCAGTGGGCCAGATGTTGGGGCGAGTCAACGGTTGGCACAGAGCGCGTTGGATGACCAGTTACGGGAACAAGGGTTGCCAGTCGATGACAAGATGCGCTTGATTGCCCGCGCTTTGATCGCGCGCGACGGCTTGCTGCGTCGTCAAGATGCCGTCCGCTTATCGGCGGCTCTGGGAGGATTTTCGAAGGTTTCGGCACAGGAAGTGGGCGCTGCGGTGATGTTGCAGCGTGTAGGGGTCCCATTGACTGCTGCCAGCATTGTCCAAGTGGCCTTGCGTTCCGATGCAACGGCGCCTCTACGGGTCGGGGCCGTGTTGGACGCTTTGCTGCCGGAGGTTCAGGCGATGGCCGTTCGCTCGCGAGGGGCGACGGCGACCCTGGCTCAACAAGTGCTCACGGCGCTTGAGGATTTCTCACGTTTAGACGAGCATTCTGCTGCTGAGCGGGCGCTAAAGACGTGGGTGGATGGATTGACCCCACCCGGCGCGCCGGCGCGTGGAAGTCAATTGGCGCGCGCTGTTTCTTCCGATGAGCGGAGCCCCCCGGGTGTCGCCTCTGGTGACTCGCTGGCGTCTAAGCAAGACGGGGAGGCACTTCCCGGGGTGTTGGCGTCACAGCCCTACGCCCCGTCAGGGCGTATAAATTATGTGAATCCTTTGGTTCGTCAAGGGCCGGACTTGGCGGGGCTTCTCTCGGGCCTTGTCCGTTTGATAGGAAGCGAACAATCGGCGTTGAAACAACAATTGAACGAGGCTGTGGCCGAAATTCGCACCTTACAGCTTTCACATTCGTCATCGCCATCGCCTGCGACTCCCGAGGAGGGGGTTCAGGTGCCTCTGTTTCTTAGCGGTGCCGGGGTCACCCAGCACGTATCGGGGTTTCAAGTGCACCCCTCCCTCGGTGAGGCACAGGAGAGTGAGACCAGCCCTTCTCGGCGCTACACCCTGCTTTTGGAAACGGAATTCTTGGGGGTCTTTCAGGCGGATATTCGCGTTGCAGAGGGGGTTATTTCCTTGTCGTTGGGCTTGTCTGAACCTGCTGTCCGCGATTTTGTTGAACAGCATGCGGATGAACTCCGCGATGCTTTGCAGAGAAGGGGCGTTCGCATCGGCCAAGTCGCCACGCGAACGGTACGGGCTGTGCCACGTGATCCAGCGGTCAATCCTGCGCGGGGCGATGCCGTTCAGTTTGACCGGAGAATATAGTTGATGTCGGGTCCCCATGGCGCGTCTGAATTCGTGAAGAAAGCCGTTGCCTTGCGATATGAGCATGGCGTCGACGAAGCCCCAACCGTGCTTGCCGCGGGGCAAGGATACTTGGCGGACCGACTTCTTGAGGTGGCGCGTGAGGCGGGTGTTCCGATTGAGTCGAATCCCGATTTGGCCGATGCCTTGTCACATGTGTCCATCGGCACGGTGATTCCTGAAGATTTGTATCCTGTTGTGGCAGAACTCTTGGTGTTTGTGAATCGTTTGAACCAGCGCCGGGGTGAGGCCTTGGGGGGGATTTTGTGATTAAGTTAACGCGACTCACAGGGATGTCATTCGTGCTGAATTCAGACTTGATTCTGTCGATGGAGGCGACGCCTGACACTGTTTTGACCCTTACAACTGAGCAAAAATTGCTGGTGCGTGAGAATCTAGATGAAGTGATTGCTCGCGTGATCGAATACAAGCGCAAGATATACCTGAATGGCATTGGAAATATGACGGATGCGTAAGCTGCTTGGCCCGACTGGGTGGGTGGATGCGAGAGGATAACTGGTCACGATGGAAATTACTACAGCACTGGGTCTGATCGTTGGCTTCGGTTCAATGATCGTGGCGCATATTTGGGAAAACGGCTGGGACGTGATGGCGGTGTTCACCTTGCTGAACCCGTCTGCGGCTTTGATCGTTTTGGGGGGGACGCTCGGCACGATGCTCATCGGGTTCCCGATGCACGAGATCAAGGCCTTGCCCGCCTGTATTGCGGTGAGCTTTAAGAAAAATGGCTTTGAAGAGACTGAATTGGTCAATAAATTGGTGAAGTTCGCGGAGAAGGCCCGGCGCGAGGGCTTGCTCTCATTAGAGTCTGAAGTTCAATCGGCAGGAGACCCTTTCTTGCAGAAGGGAATACAGTTGGTCGCTGACGGCTTGGACCAAGAGACCATCAAGGGGATGCTGGAAACGGAGCTTGACTTTACTGCCGCGCGCCACGCGACGCCCGCGGCCATTTTGGATGGTTTGGGAGGCTTTGCTCCCACCATGGGCATTATTGGGACCGTGATGGGTTTGATTTCGCTTCTCGGTAGTTTGGGCGGTAGTATTGAAGCCATGGGGGCTGGCATTGCCGTCGCCTTTACCGCGACCCTTTATGGCGTGTGGACGGCGAACCTCGTTTATTTGCCCCTTGCGCAGAAATTGAAACGGCGCAGTGAGGAAGAAATGCACGTCCGGGAAATCATGATTGCAGGAATTATTTCGATACAAGCGGGAGACAACCCGCAGATTGTCGAAGAAAAGCTGAAAAGCTTTTTGTCACCCTCACACCGCGCACACGTCGGCAATCCGAAACACTAGAGCGGGGCGATGGGCAGAAAGAAAAAACACGGTGGCCACGCCAACCACGAACGTTGGTTGCTCACCTATGCGGACCTCATCACACTTTTGATGGCGTTCTTCGTCATTCTTTACGCGTTGGCGGTATCCGATTACAAGCGAATTTCTGATTTGCAGAACGCGCTGCGAAATGCCTTCCATATCACCTCCGGGGCTGGCCAGACGGCATTGAACGGCTCTCCCAGTGTGTTGGTGGGGGGGGCGACCCCCGTGGACTTCGCCCTGATTGAGATGCAGAAGCAAATTGACAAGGCTTCTAAGGAAGAGCGAGGGGCGGAGGGTGAGGCCGCCGTGAGCACGAAGATGACTGAACGGGGTTTGGTGGTATCACTCGCAAGCAGTGCGTTTTTTGATGCTGGCGGGGCTTATTTGAAGCCTGACGCGGTGAGGCTCATGAATAAAGTTGCGGCCAATTTGAAACGCAGTAACCGAAACATTTTAGTGGAAGGGCATACGGACGACACGCCGATTCACACCCGCCAGTACCCGAGTAACTGGGAACTTTCGACGGCGCGCGCGACCAGCGTGGTGCGTTACTTCATCGAACTGCATCGGATCCCCCCCAATCGGTTATCGGCGTCAGGATACGGGGAATACAAGCCCTTGGTGGCCAACAGCAGTCCTGATAATCGGGCCAAGAATCGCCGCGTCGACATTGTTATACTGAGGTCTGACATTCGAGGGCAGCGTCCGGCCGGGCAGCTGTAATATGTCACACTTGTGAGTAAACCCACTGAACCATTCGGGCCCTTCGCGCAACGATGGGCTTCGGGCGATTGCGATTGTGAGGCACGTCGGCCATGGCTGAAAACTTAAAAAAAGACGGAAAAGAAGAAAAGAAAAAAGGTGGGATGAGTCCTGACCTGAAATGGCTCGCGTTGGGGTTCGGTTTTGCCGTGACCACGGTCGGCGCCACGTTTTTAGGCGTTCACTTTTATGTGTCGCAGTTCATGTTGGCGAAAGCAAAAATGGTCGCCGAGGAACAAGCCAAAGAGGCAGCCAAAAAGCACGTAAGGCATCCAGGGCCTTTGTTGCCACTGTTGAATACCCAGATTGTGAACTTGAAAGGTGGACGCTTTTTAAAGTTCTCTGTGTCGCTTCAGTTCCTCGCCAACGATGCACTCTGGCCTCCGGGCGGTGGTGGCAGCCATGGTGCAAAGAAGGCGGACCCGCTTGAAAAATACATGCCATTTTTCAAAGACACGACCATCGAGACGATTGTCACTTTCACCGCGGACGATTTGAAAAATGAGGCGGGCCGCTCATCTCTGCGCAAAAAGATCAAGGACAACATCAACAGTCAAATGAAGAAGCTGTATGGTCCGCTGCCTACGCCCAAGGCGACGCCCAAGCCAGAGGGTGAGGAAACAGAGGCCCATGGAGAGGAACACGGCGGAGGTGGCGGTGGCGATGAACACCATGGCCCAGAACCTCTGCCCGAAGTCATCAACGTATTTTTCACGGAATTCGTCGTCTCTTAAGTCGAGGGCTCACGGCGTGAGGGTCGCTTTCGTGACGACGGGAAACCATTTTTGGGGATTGGTCTGACTCGTCTATGGCTGAGATTCTCTCGCAAAATGAGATTGATGCCCTCCTGTCGGCTTTGTCGACAGGAGAACTGACCGCTGAAAAAATCAACGATGAACAGGGCTCGCGCGAGAAAAACGTGCGGGTCTACGACTTTAAACGCCAGAATAAGTTTTCAAAAGAGCATATTCGCACGCTCTCAATGATTCACGAGAATTTTGCTCGGATTCTGAGTACTGTGCTCTCGGCGCATTTGCGAATGGTCGTTCAGATTGAGGTGGCGTCCGTCGAGCAGCTCACCTATGACGAGTTCATTCGCTCTTTACCTTCACCCACCATTGTCAATATTTTCTCCATCGATCCGCTGGTGGGTAATTGTATCTTCGAAATTAACTTGGACATTGCTTCGGCCATTATTGATCGGATGCTGGGGGGGCCCGGCAAGGTCAGTCGGATGAGGCGTGACTTGACCGAGATTGAACGCGCGTTGGTGGGCACCATCGTATTGAGGGCCCATGAAGCGTTCAAAGAAGCCTGGTCGACCGTGGTGACCGTGAATCCGAAGCAGGAATCCATGGAAACCAACCCGCGCTTCATTCAGATCGTGCCACCCACCGATGTGGTGGTTCTTATTACTTTTGAGGCGAAATTCGGGGAGTCGTCTGGCCCCCTGTCGATTTGCATCCCTTACGTGGTGTTGGAGCCGGTCATTAACATGATCAGTTCCCAGATGATGTTTACACTGGCAAAGCAGCAACAGAGTCCCGAGCACGCACGGGACATTCGGCAGAAAGTTGAACAGGCAAAGATTCCTTTTCAGGTGTTGCTCGGCACGGCGGAACTGACCGTGGGCGATATTCTTAGAGTAGGAGTCGGCGACGTGATTCCTCTGAATTCATACGTCGATGATGATTTGCCAGTTTTGATTGCCGATACGGTGAAGTTTCGCGCCCGACCCGGATTGGTGCGGAATAAATTAGCGGTTCAACTCACGCGGGTGATCGCAGACAGGGAACTAGAAGACGAATGAGTGAAGTGACGCCCCCCTCCACCCCCGAGGGCCCCTTGACGGACCCTGAGAAGTCCTCCTTTTCGGACTTTAGCAACTATGCTCTCGGCGCGGCGGCCTCGACGATGTCGATGCTGTTGAATAAAACGGTCCAGTTCTCTGTCGAGGAGGTCAGTGACGCTGATTTCGCCGAGCTTTCGACCACTCACGCCGAGCCATCTTTGTTGGTCTCCCTGGCATTTGAAGTCGGGGAGGCGCATCCGACAATTTTTATGATGCGTCCGCAGGATGCGGCCATTTTGTGCGATCTGATGATGGGGGGCGATGGAACTTCCCCTGTTGAGGAGTTAGGTGAAGCGCAGTTGTCGGCGGTGGGGGAGGCCTTCAATCAAGGCTTTGGCAACGCCGCCAACACACTGAGCACTCTGATGCTGCGGCAGGTTGCAGTGACCCCTCCCAACATTGCGGTGGAGCCGCTTGGTAATTTCTCGAGTGCACAGAATCTCTTTGCGGGCGGGGCTTTGACACTCGTTCGTCATCAATTCAAGGTGGAAGGCCTCATCGATGGCAGTTTGTACCAGTTGGTCCCGCACGAGGCAGCGCGAAAGCTTGTTGAGTTGCTCGTGGTCGCTGCCGATAATCCTGATGCCGCGAAGGCTGCCGCGTCGGTGGATGCCTCTTACGTGGAAGCGACGGTACCTCGCCTTGATGAGGCGGGACCGGCTCCTTCACCGGGGGCACCGCCCTCGCAACTGGGAGGAGATTTATCCTACGGAGCATCCACGGGGGGAGCGACATTGGCTGGGGATTTGTCACTTGGAGGGGCGACGGGCGGGGCTGATCTTGCAGTGGCTGCGGGAGCCTTTCCGCAGCAAGACCCCGTGGCTGTCAAACAAGCTCAGTTCGCGCCTTTGACCCGGCAACCTTCCGGCGAGGGCATCAGTGGTTTGGACCTCATTCTTGACGTTGCCTTGAAGGTGACGGTGGAGTTGGGGCGAACGCGATTGCCCATCCGAGACATTCTTGATTTGGGCAAGGGGTCGGTTGTAGAGCTTGACAAGCTGGCCGGTGAGCCTGTAGACATGCTAGTTAACGGAAAGTTGATCGCCAAAGGCGAGGTGGTGGTGATCGACGAGAGCTTCGGTATTCGTCTTACAGAAATAGTCAGCCCGCAGGAACGCTTTAATCACCTAAAGCTATGATCCGGCCAGCGGGCACTTTGTTTCCAGAGTGCTTCAGGAACAGATGCCCGCAGACTCAAAAATTTTGGTCGTTGATGACGCGTCGTTTATGCGTTTAATCATCAAGGACATACTCGTGAAAAACGGCTTCACGGCCTGCTTCGAGGCCGCTTCTGGCATCGAAGCGGTTCAGCGGTTCCACGAGCAAGAGCCTGACTTGGTTCTGATGGATATTACGATGCCTGGGGTTGATGGCATTTCTGCATTGCGAGCCATCCGCAAAACACATCCCCAGGCGAAGGTCATTATGTGCAGTGCCATGGGGCAGCAGAGCCTTGTGCTGCAGGCTTTTCAAGAGGGCGCTCGGGATTTCGTCGTCAAGCCATTTGACGCATTTCGCGTCGTGGATGCCGTTCGCCGGGTTCTGGCCTAATTCTGCGAAGACCCATCGTTGGGTTTGGGATATTCGTCACAATCTTGTGTGGCTGAATTTGTTATGTTGAAAAGCGTTATGTCGCTTCGCGGCTCGATTCACCCTCGCTTGGCACGCGTTGAGTCTGAATCCGGGGGGTAAGCGATGGGGTGTGACTTTCGCGTGAATGTTCGTGGCGCATCGACAGATTTATTTTTTGATTCGTTGGCTAGGCGCTGTTCTTATCGGAACAGGTCTTTTGCTCTGCCTTCCGGGGGTTGCGTCCGCTCGGACTGAGGGGGCGGAGGGCTGGAAAATTATGGCGCCCGTTGACCTCGAAGCGGCGGCTGAGGAGGGACTCAGGGGGGCTTTCTCTGGCAGGGAGGGGCAGGCGCCCGCGGCCGTTCCTCCGCCACCCAGGGAGGCACCGCCTCGAGAAGCGCCTTCGGTGACGCCCCCGCGGAACACGTCTCCAGCGTATCTCCAAGAGGACCAGCCGTTCAAGCTTCGGGATTATGAAGAGCCAAAATTACAGGCCGAGTCTCCTTGGTGGCAGCAGACGGGCGGAATGCTTGTCAAACTGGTGCTCGTGGTCATGCTGCTGGTCGGCGTTTTGTGGTTTGTGAAGCGGGGTTCAAGCGGCGGGAGGATTAATTTCGGCTTTACGGCGCCGAAGGGGCGCAACCTGGTCGTTCTTGAGTCCACTCACTTGGGCCCGCAACAAACGATGCATTTGGTGAGCGTGGGGGGAGATCGCTTGATTGTTGTTGGGGCATCGCCCAGCGGATTGACGACGCTTGCCACGGTGGATGAGCCGACTCAGGTTCAGTTGCTTTTGGCGGCAAGTCGCGGCCAGAGCACCGGCTTCAATCAAGTTTATGACCTTGAGAGTCTGGTGCAGGAGCCCGGCGGCGAGATGTTTCGCGGCGCACTGAGTGACTTGAATCGTCGGGGCGGCTGGGACTAATGCCGCGGCACGTGTTTTGGCGAGCTTTCGCAGGGGCTTTGCCTTTCGTGTTGCTTTTTCTTGCTCCGGCGCAAGCAGCCCCGGTTCCGGTGCCCAATGTGAACATTGGATTGACGGGGTCCGACGCCCCGCAGGACATGGCGGTCACCTTGCAGGTGCTTGCCATGCTCACCATTCTGAGTTTGGCGCCAGCTATTCTGGTTTTAACCACCGCCTTCACCCGAATCGTCATCGTCCTGTCGTTTGTGCGTCAGGCTTTGGGGACTCAGGTCATGCCGCCTAATCAAGTGGTGATTGGGCTGTCCCTCTTTCTTACGTTTTTTGTGATGGCTCCCGTTGCGAGCGACATCTACAACAACGCGTGGAAGCCATTGGCGGATAAAAATATCTCTCAAGACATTGCGTTTGCCCGGGCCGAGGCGCCCTTGCGGCAGTTTATGTTTCGCCAAACCCGGGAAAAGGACTTGGCCTTGTTCGTAAAGATGGCGAATGTAGAGCGCCCCAAGCTGGCCAGAGACATCCCGACATATGTTCTCATTCCCGCGTTTGTTACCAGCGAGTTGAAGACGGCCTTTCAAATTGGTTTTGTTATTTATCTGCCGTTTCTGATTATTGATATGGTGGTGGCGAGCATCTTGATGTCGATGGGCATGATGATGTTGCCGCCCGTCGTCATCTCGCTCCCGTTCAAGATTATTTTGTTTGTTCTGGTAGACGGTTGGCATTTGCTCAGCCGAGCCCTTGTGACCAGTTTCATGTGATGGGGGCTCTGCGGTGACACAAACGGTCGTTCTCGAACTGACCCAACGAGCGCTGTGGGTTTTGCTGCAGCTTGCGATGCCCGCGTTGCTGTTGAGCCTGATTGTGGGTTTGGCAATTTCGATATTTCAGGCTGTGACGCAAATTAATGAAATGACGCTCACCTTTATCCCGAAGATTGTCACCGTTTTCGGGGCATTGGCATTTTTTGGGCCCTGGATGCTCAACCTCACCCTCGACTATATGACCCAATTACTTGTGAATCTGCCAAATTTCGCGAAGTAAGGGGAGGCGGAAATTGAATTTAAGCGCTTTGCTTCAGCTTCCTCCTCACGGATTGAGTATCTTTTTGCTGGTGCTGGTGCGGTCATCTGCTATTTTTCTTATCGCCCCAATTCTTGGCAATACCAACGTTCCGGCCCGGGTTAAAATCGGCCTGTCGGCTTTGCTGGCGCTCATCTTGACGCCTTTGCTGCTGAATTCCCCGCCTCAAGCAGATCTTGATACCGTGTGGGGCATTCTTCCGTGTGTTCTGTCGGAATTGTTGTTGGGGGTGTTAATTGGTTTTCTCGCCCAGCTGTTCTTCGTGACAGTCCAGTTCGCCGGCCAAATCGTGGGTCTCCAGATGGGTTTTGGTATGGCCAGCGTTTTTGATCCCCAATCGGGCGGCCAGCTTTCGGTGGTTGCGCAATTTTATTTGCTGCTGGGTGTTTTGGTTTTTCTTCTGCTAGACGGCCATCATTGGCTGCTTGTGGCCTTGCAAAAAAGCTTTCAGAGCTTTCCCCTAGGTAGTTTCCGTTTCGACGCAGAGGCCTTGGGGGTACTGCTCAATGCATCCAATGAGCTTTTTTGGGTTGCGTTGATGATTATGGCGCCGGTATTGGGGGTGCTCATGTTGTCAGAACTGGCCATGGCAATTGTGGCCCGCATTTTGCCCCAGATGAATGTTTTTGTTGCGTCTTTTCCCATCAAGATTGGATTGGGCGTCCTCACAATGGCGCTGTCATTTCCCTTGATGGTGGGATTCATGGCGGGTGAAACTGAGCGCACGTTCGCTTCCATCTTGAATTATCTTTCGCGCTGAGAGGGGGTGATGTTGCTTGGCGGATAATGGGGGGCAAGAACGCACAGAAAAGGCTACACCCCGAAAACTATCAGAGGCGCGTAAAAAGGGTAATGTTGCCCGCAGTATGGATGTGAATACGGCGGTCGTTTTGCTCGCCGGTGTGGCGGTCATTCGCCTGCAGTTCGGGGATATGGGGGGGCGTATCGCGGAAGTCACCCGCGCCCTTTTCTCAAATTTTCCCCGCGAAGATATGACCGTTGAGTCACTGCATCGCTTGTTTGTACTTTTGGGATGGCAGTTTTTTCTGATTGTTGCGCCGTGTTTAGGGCTATTGCTGGTGGCAGGGTTGGTGGCGAATTACTTGCAGGTGGGCGTGCTATTTACCACCGAGACTCTGAAGCCCTCTTTAAGTAAAATTAGCCCCCTTGCTGGGTTTAAACGAATTTTTTCAATGCGCTCATTGGTGGAGGTGCTCAAAGCATTGTTCAAGATGGGGGTCGTGGCCACCATCGTGTACCGGACACTGGAAGCGCGCTACCCCGAATTGGCGGCGACGGTTCTGATGGATCGTGTGGGGGTGGCTGCTTTGTATGCGGAGGTGGCTTGGGACATCGTGTGGCGGGCGGTTCTGGCATTGGTGTTTTTTGCGGTGCTCGACCTTTTTTACCAGCGCTGGGAATACCAACGCGGTTTGCGAATGACCAAGCAAGAGGTCAAGGACGAAGCCAAACAGACGGAAGGCGATCCGTTGGTGCGTGGTCGTATCAGGCGGGCGCAACGAGAAGCAGCGAAACGTCGCATGATGTCCGAGGTGCCCACGGCGACCGTGGTGGTCACCAACCCCACTCACGTGGCCGTCGCCTTGAAGTATGATCGCGATACGATGCCCGCACCTGTCGTGGTCGCAAAAGGACTTGACTTGGTTGCGCAAAGGATCAAAAGCATTGCGGCCGATTCTGGCGTCCCTATGGTTGAGAATGTCCCGCTGGCCCGTGAACTGTATCGGCGGCTCGACTTACAGGATGAAATTCCGGAGGACCTTTATGCGACGGTTGCTGAAATTTTGGTGATGGTGCAAAAGCTGAACTCACGGCAAGGGACGCTGCCCACAGCAGGCGCAGGTCTCGAGATGAATTCAGAGTTGTTCACGGCTGGAAGGGGAGGCGTTTGAGCGGTCCGTCGGGCTTTTTAGCCTATTTTAATATCGCCCACCTCGGCGTGCAGGCGCCGTTGAAAGGCTGATTCCAAGCGTGTCACGGCGAAGTTAAGAACGCGAATTTTCCCCCCGATTTCCAAGTGAAGTTGTCGCACCTCGTCCTCGTTATCGCTGGTCTCTTCTGGCAATTCAAGGGTGGGTGGGGAGACGAGGCTCAACAGCAGGCGTGAACGGCTGGGGTTTTGCCAAAGGCTGCCATCCCCGGATAACGAAGGGCGAGACCACCGTGTGACATCATTGCTAAATTCTGGTGCCTCGCTATCCTGTTCTGTGGACGCTTCTTCATTTGTTTCGGGATTTCGGCCGAAATAAAAAGCGCCGCCACCGCCCCCTGAACTGTTAAACAGTGTGCTTGCTACTTTTAGTTCCATCGCGCATGCGCCTCCCACGTTCTATATCGACGGTTGAGGTCTTTATAATGTCTATGAAAAAGTTAACTCCTGGATAAATATTGTGTTTATTTTGTTTTTCTTCAGGGAATCCCGGCCGGGGCAAGAGGCATCCCATGAGGGGCCGAGGGGTTGCGGTTCCTGTCAGACGGAGGGCCGGTGAGTGGTTTGCGCTGAGTGCAGAGCGGACATTCAAGGGCGCTATCTGCGGGTGGGGCGGCTAACGTTCCACCCCGAGCACTTTCTGTGTCATCGCTGTAAAAAACCAATTGTGGGAACTTATCACGTTCATCTCGGTGCATTTCTGCACCCATCGTGCTATGCCGAACACGATGCTCCGCGCTGCTCGGTATGCTCTCAAGCGGTTCTCGATCGCTATGTTGAACACGAGGGGCGCATTGTGCACGTCACCTGTTATGGGAAGCATTTTGCGGCGCACTGCGTCGTGTGCCGGAGAGCCATCGTGGGGACGTGGCTGAAAGACCATTGGGGAAACGTTTATCACGCAGCCCACGCCCGGGAGTACGCGACGTGTCTGTATTGCAATCGCTTGTGTCACGATGCCATTGGGGGCGGTGGCGTCCGTTATGCGGACGGTCGCAGTATTTGTCGGATGTGTCATCGGACAGCGGTGCACCGTGAATCAGACCTGCAAGGCGTTGTGAACAAGGTTCGGCTTCGCATGAATGCCTGGGGGGTCGATTTGGGGGATTTATCTGTGCCGGTGCAGGCGGTGGACCGTCATCGACTGGGCCACATGTTGGGACGCAGTCATCAGGGAATCAAGACAGTCAGCGGTGTGGCGTTGATGAATTGGGAACGGCAAGGTCGTCAGGCGACGAATCGGCGCGCGGCCGTTTTCCTGTTGCACGGATTGCCTCTCCATTGGCTCGAGGCCACAGCCGCGCATGAGTTGATGCACGTCTGGAATTTTCACAACGGACCGGAGCATTCGTTTGCCCTGGAAGAGGGCTCCTGCAATTATCTCAGCTACCGGATTCATCAAGAGAAAAACGATGAGATGGCAGCGTATTACATTCAGGCCTTGATGTCCGATCCGCACCCGGCCTATGGTCAAGGCTTCAGACGAGCTCGGCAGTATGTGGAACGCCACGGATTCGACAAATTTCTCCACTTGCTCAGCCATGCCCGCGATTTCCCCTGGTTTTGAACGTATGGCCTGTGACGGTGTTTATTGCTCACAGCCCTGGGCGCGTTTCCGTGTTATGTTCACCCAACGGATGTTTGTTCCGTAACCTACGTGCGCGTGAGGGTATACCGACACCATGGCCGCTAACTTGTCCCCGGCTCCTCAAGCGGGGTTGATAGACTTCCTTCGCTCGGGTGACTTTGTCTTGGCCGTCGCGATGGTGCTGGTTGTGGGGATGATGGTTGTTCCCCTGCCCTCACCGTTGCTGGACCTGATGCTGGTCACCAACATCACGTTGGCGTTGACGATGTTGATGGTGAGTTTGTACGTTCAGCGGCCACTGGAATTCAGCACGTTTCCGTCGCTTCTGTTGATCCTGACCCTGTTTCGATTGGCGCTCAATGTGGCCACCACGCGGTTGGTTTTGTTGAATGCCGAGGCCGGTCGGGTGATTGAGGCCTTCGGAAATTTCGTGGTCGGTGGCAATTATGCGGTGGGTGTCGTTATCTTCGCGATTCTGATCGTCATTCAGTTCATCGTCATCACGAGTGGTGCTGGAAGAATCTCTGAGGTCGCTGCCCGCTTTACCTTGGATGCGATGCCCGGTAAACAAATGGCGATTGACGCCGATCTGAACGCCGGCTTGATTACGGAAGCCGATGCCCGCCAGAGACGCAATGAGATTCAGCGAGAGAGCGACTTTTACGGCACGATGGACGGTGCCTCTAAGTTTGTGAGAGGCGATGCCGTCGCTGGTATCGTCATTATCATCGTGAACATCATTGGTGGCTTGTCGATCGGTGTGCTTCAACGCGGTATGAGTCTGTCTGATGCAGCCTCCCGTTACACTTTGCTGACGGTGGGTGATGGTCTGGTCACGCAGATTCCTGCTTTGGTGATTTCAGTGGGCACCGGTATTTTGGTGTCGAAGGCCGCGACCCAGGCTTCCTTGGGGAATGAGATCGGCCAGCAGGTTTTGGGGGACCCAAGGGTCCTCGGGGCTGTTGCCCTGATGATGGGCATTTTGGGCTTAGTCCCCGGTTTACCGAAACTGCCGTTTTTAAGTTTAGCGACCCTGGCAGGGGTCGCTGCGTATGTTTCCGCTCAATCGAAACAGCGAGCAGCCTTGGCCGCCGAAATGGCGAACCTGGCGCCGGTTGAGGCAGCGGATGCTCCAAAGGGTCCTGAGGACGTTATGAATTTATTGTCGGTGGATCCGATGGAGCTTGAAATCGGCTACCGATTGATTCCTTTGGTGGATGCAGCCCAGGGAGGTGACTTGCTGGAGCGAATCACGATGATTCGGCGCCAAACCGCGCTGAAACTGGGCGTTGTATTGCCGCCCATTCGGGTGAGAGACAACTTGCAACTGAAACCAAAGGATTACCGCATTAATTTGCGGGGCATCGAGATTGCGCGCGGGGATATTCAGATTGATCACTTCCTGGCGATGAACGCAGGGATGGCAGCAGGACCGATTGAGGGAATTCCAACCAAAGAGCCCGTTTTCGGGCTTCCTGCGTATTGGATTCCTGAGTCGCGTCGCGAAGAGGCTGAAGTGATGGGCTATACGGTCTTCGACCCAAGTTCCGTGGTGGCGACCCATTTGACTGAAGTGGTGAAGCAGCACGCGGCGGACGTTTTGACACGGCAGGATGTTCAATCTTTGTTGAATAATATCAAAACAGAGTATCCCGCAGTCGTAGAGGAACTGTACCCCGCCTTGATGTCCGCGGGCGAGATACAGCGGGTTCTGCAAAATTTGTTGCGAGAGCGTGTTTCAATTCGCGACCTCGTTCCGATTCTGGAGGCGCTGGCCAATTACGGTCGTTTGACCAAGGACATTGATACCCTTACCGAATACTCCCGGCAGGCCCTCGCGAGAGCCATTACCCATCAGTATGTTTCGCAGAATGGCACTTTGTCGGTTTTGACGTTGGATCCTGGCTTGGAACAGGTGCTGGCCGCGGCTGTCCAGCAGACGGACCAGGGCGCGTTTGTTGCTTTAGATCCTGGCGTCGCAGGAAGATTGCTCAAGAATTTGCAAGGTCAGGTGGAGCGCTTGATGAGTTCGGGACAACAGCCCGTGGTTTTGTGTTCAAGCAAGGTCCGCCTGGTGTTCCGCCGTCTGATCGAACGGAAATACCCGCAAGTGGCGGTGTTGGCTTACAACGAGATTGTGCCGACCCATACCGAGGTTCAGGCTTTAGGGACCCTTTCGGTGAGCTAGCTTCGGGCATCTTTCCGTCTCGGATGGCCTTCGGGATGCCCAAAACGCACGCTTGGTCTGCATATGGCGAGTTTGATCACAGTAAAAAAGGCGTGAGATCAGTATGATCGGCGGGTACACATGCGCCACGGGCTGAGGCTGGGTGCGCAGGGAGGTGGTTTGTGAATATGTATGCCTTGCAATCGATTGTCCCAACGCCTCCGCCCTCGTTGCGCGGGGCGTTTCGCGAAGACGAAAAGCCCGAGGAAGACTTTATTCGTCTGATGGTCGCGCAATTGCAGAATCAAGACCCGGAAAAGCCGATGGATGGCACGGCCCTCATCACGCAATTGATGCAGATGAATGCCGCCATTGCGACCAACCGGGTCAGTTGGTTGACCACGGAGAATCACCTGATTTCGACCGCTGCTTCGATGCTGGGGCGGCAGGTGAAAGTTCGTGATCCTCAGACGGGAGCCGTCGTGACAGGGCGTGTCGAGAGCGTGGATTACAACGAGGCGCGCCCGGTGTTGGAGATGAACGGGCAACGTTTCCCCGTTGAGCACGTGGTACAGGTGATGAGCCCCGTTTGAGCTCTGATTTTCCGTTTTCGGCCGTTTATAGGCAACTCGTGGAGAGGCGCATTTTATGACCAGTCAAATTCACACCGCCGTGTTCAATACGATTGGCGCTGTAGACCAGTGGATGAAGGTCATCGGTAACAACGTCACAGGCTCGGTGGTGACCGGATTCAAAGGGTCCAAACTGGAGTTTGGTGAAGTTTTGAATCAGCAAATGCGAGGTTCTGCGAGGGCTTCAGACGGCTATGGTTCAGTCAACGCTATCCAGCGGGCTGACTCTGGGGTCTACGTGAAGGGGACCTCCACAGACTTTCGGCAAGGCAGCATCGTGCAGACGGCCAATCCGCTCAATTTGGCCATCGACGGAGATGCGTTCTTTGTTCTTTCGCGCAGACCGGTGCCCACGACGATTGAGGACCTTGTCTTTACGCGAGACGGAGACTTCAATATGGAGTTCATTCGGGGCGATCTCCCTGGCACGGGAACGTGGCGTCTGGTGAACAAAGAAGGCATGTTTGTGATGGGCTACAACACGCCCGTCGATCCCAATGTGCGACCTTTGGGGGTTCCTCCCGAGGAGAATCAAGGAACTGACCTGTCCGCCTTTACGACGGTGGCTACCAATGGTGCCAACGCTCCTTTGAATGTTGGGTTGCAGGGCCTGCAACTTGACTTGGTGAGAAACCCGGATGCAGCGGGGAATTTAAGTTTTGACAGCAGGGGGTTGCTGATGTTAAACGGCGGAGCCCCCCGGGATCTGGCGAATAACGAAGCGAATGTTCACGTTGCTTTGGCGAAATTTGCAAACACCCAGGGTTTGATTCGGGATGCCGGGGGTGCGTATTTCCGCTATCACGATGTGGCGGGCCAAATTTTTTCCGGCACCGCCGGCAACGACACCCAAGGTCGGGTCGTGGGGGGGAGCAACCAACTGCGGGCGGGTGCCCTTGAGAACTCCAATACCAGCATCAACACCACCCTGCCTGAAATCACGTTGGCTCAAAAATCTTTCTCCGCCACCAGCAAGCTGATTTCCGTAGGCAATACGATTATCGATGATGTGAACAACCTGATTCGATAAGCTTCTTATTGAGCTTTCCGCCTGAGGGCTGCCTGCTTCAGCCGCTTTTCACGCGTATCTGGTAAAATCCTGAGCACAGAGCGCGTGATCAGGGAGAGCATTTCATTGTCCGAGGCCGACTTCGGTTTTTCGGCTGGCGCCAGTGGCTCAGTGCCTCAGGCCCGAGGAGACGACGCTGTCATCACGACGGCGTCAGGTGGCAATTCGCTGGAGTTACGGGGTGTGTATTACTTGCACGCCGCGATGGCGGAGCGAATGGCGCAGATTCAAGATGACTATTTTGTATTTCCTCAGACAGCCTGGCAGGTGACGGCGGTTGAGGTCTCCACATTCAAGAGATTGGATGACGCGTTCGGACAGAATGCGTGGTGGGGGGTTATTGACTTCGCCGAGCAGCAGGGTGGGGCTTTCGCGTTTGCCGACCTGTCCGCGATCACGCTGGTGTCGGGGGTTGATCCTGAGCAAATGCTCGATGATGCCGGTGCGCAGCAGGTTGAACAGTGGTTTTTACATCTGGGGGCCGTATTTATGGATTGTTGGGCGGAGCTCGCTCAATTTGATGTACAAATGTATCCCAGCTCGGCGCCGCCGTCGCTTTTGGAACTGCAAGACATGTTCCCGGGGTTGAATTTGAACACCCCCATGCTGATGACATCCTTTCGAGTGATTCAGCCGGGGCAGTCGCAAACAGCCCGCGTCGTGCTCGCGTTGCCGCAGGCTTACCTTTTGGAACTGGTGCCTAGTCTTCGCGCCATTGGGGAATTGACAACCGGAAGTCATGACACCACGCACTTTTATGAGCGTCTGGCGCACATTGAAGAGGTGCCGGTTCCTGTGTCAGTTCAATTGGGCCGCGTGACGCTCTCTGTCGGTGAACTTCAGGGGATTGAGCCGGGAGACGTACTGGCATTGGATACGGCGTTGGGGGATCCACTCCGCGTACAAGTGGGGTCTTTGGAGTTATCGGGGAAACCGGGAACCACCCCTGACGGGCGACGCTTGGCTGTGCAACTTTTGGGGAATTCGCAATGAGCGTCACTATGCCCGAGTCCGTCGCCCTGCGCCGGCCTGCAGCGCCTCACATTAACTTTTGGGCAACGCGCTTTTTCCTCGCAATAGGCATTTTTCCCCTGGGCATGTTGCTGCAGTTTTGGTTTCGAAGTGGTACCGGGTTAAACCCAGTATTGGTCGGCTTCTTGATGTCTGCCGTGGCGAGTTTTGCCATCGCGGTGAACTATTATTTTTTTTATCAGCAACGTCGTCCACGAAGCGCCCTGATTCCGCCCGCATTTTGGAAAGTGGCCCTCATCGCTGGAATTCTGGTTCCGGTTGGGGCCTACAATATGCTGGCGACCTCCGTGGGCATTGGCTTGACTTTGTCGCCAGGCCCCCGCATCGAGGCGTCACAGTTACCTTCGGTGGTCGCTCGAGTGATAGGTGCTACGGTGACTCCGGGGGCTGTGAGTCCACCAAAATTTCAACCGCGTCGACGCCTCCCAATGAGTGGAGAGCGCTGGTACAAGCAGTTTCCCTACTTGAACGGGGCGCTTTGGGGGGCACTCGGCTATGCGCTGCCTTTCGCGTTCCTGGGAGGATGTCTTGGGTTTCTGCGCCGCGAGGTCTTGGACCCCCGAGATGATCACATTGGAGATACCTTGGGGGGGGCATTCGTTCGTGGTGCTGTGGGCCTGTATTACGGAATGGCGATCGGGTTTTTACTGGGCGTCATTATGATTTTTGTATTGCGCAGCATGTTTCCGCTGCCTTCGAGGCTGACCCCGGACACCGTCAAACACTTCTTGTTCACGCTGGGCGCCGCCACGCATCCGAATTTAGCTTTTTCCTATGCTTTTTCCGTGGGAAGTTTTTTAGCGGGTGGACTGGCCCTCGTGATGCCAAACGCGGATTGGACGGGCTTTTTGTCGGACCCCAAGGCGCCGGAATTGACCCGCCCTGTGGAAATAGCGGTTCCCGCAATACCGACGGTCCCTCAGGATACTTTCGATATTGGCGCTGTCCGCGAGGAGAGCCAGGCACTGTTGAAGCAATTTCAATTTGAAACACAGCGTCTTCTTGAGGGGCCAGAGTGGCACTACGAGCGTTACAACCTTCCACCTTTGGGGGCGCCGGGCCAGCGTTTGGAGCCTGAAGCCACACAGGTCGTCTCTTCCCGAACTCCTGTTGAGGAGGATGCGCCCACAGTGCTTGGGAGTCTCAGCAGTGTCTATGTGCCTATTGTCGCCGAGTTGGGCAAATTGGAAATGCCAGTGGCTGATTGGTTGGGTTTGGCCGAAGGCGTGATCCTTGAGTTGCCGAAATCAGCGAATGGTGAACTCGAAGTGACCATTTCGGGTAAGCCAGCCGGAAAGGCTCTGCCTTTGACAGTAAACGGTTACAAGGCGGTCAAATTGGTGGGGTTGCGCCAACCCGTTGAGCAGTTGGTAAAGAGTTAATGAGGTCACAATGACCAATCGTCAAACAGTCAGTGCGGTCCGTTTTGCCCCCCTTTCGGGCGGAGGGATTGATACAGAACCAAATTATGAGCTTTTGCGCGATCTCAAACTTGAGGTGTTGGTTGAATTGGGCCGCACCAGCATTCCCCTTCGCCAGGTTCTTCAATTGGGTGAGGGTACCATCATCGAGCTGGAGCAGTTGGCAGGGGAAGCGGTCAACTTGACGGTGGCCGGAAAAATCGTCGCCCAGGGCGAGGTCGTTGTCATAGGCACCAGTTTTGGCATCAAGGTCACCCAGGTTTTTCACCGTGAGTTGCAGGGAATGGTCAGCGATGCCTAGTGTTCCGGTGGTCGAAATCAGTCCCTCAACCCTCTTTTCGCCTCTCCCCTTGAACGTTGCTTCGCCCGAGGCGGTCCTTGCAACCGCTCCGGAACTTCCTCTGGGCACTTACTTGGTGCAGTTTTTCCTCCTGACGGGCATTGTCCTGGTTTTGGGGATCTTTTTGTTGCGCTACCTGCGTGATAGATTGCCCGGCCTGGCCTTGCCGTCTGGTGGTAGTAGAAATCTGCGCGTGGTCGAGCGGGTGGCCCTTGATCCGCAACGCAGCGCCTATATCTTGGCCGCTGGTCAGCGTCAGTGGTTGCTTGTGTCTTCGGGAGACCGTGTGACAACGGTTGCAGAACTCGGACGTCATGACTTGACCCCGGACTTTCCGAGCGCGGTTGAAAAGGAAAGCACGCAGCGTGAGAAGGTTTAACGTGATCCATTGGAGCACTTTGCTCGTGGGTGTCTTGGTTCTGTGGATGGGCCTGGACGCTGCGGCGTGGTCGCAAACAACTCCCATCACTCCGCCCGACGTCAAGACGTTGTTTAACAGCATTGATCTGAAGGCCCCCTTGCAGTCGCCCGGCTTCTCGACGCCGATTCAAATTATGTTTTTGCTGGGTGCTTTGACGTTGCTGCCCTTTATCTTTATCGCGACGACCCCGTTTATTCGAATTGTGGTTGTGCTGGCTTTTTTAAAGCAGGCGACGGGCCTGCAAAACGTGCCCCCAGGGCAGGTTATCATTGGTTTGGCGCTGTTTCTGAGCATGTATGTCATGGCCCCGACGTGGGAGCGCGTGAATCAGGAGGCGGTGCTGCCTTATTTGAACAATCGAATTTCTCAGCAGCAAGCGTTAGAACGGGGCATTGTTCCCGTGCAGGCGTTTATGATCCGCCAGGTGAAGCAACAGGAGTTGTCTTTCTTCTTGCGGCTCGCGAAGCAACCCGATCCCCGCACGCCTGCTGATGTGCCCTTTCACGTGGTGGCACCGGCATTTATGCTCAGCGAGGTGGCGACGGGTTTCAAAATAGGCTTTATCGTTTATTTGCCGTTCATTGTGGTTGACTTGGTCATCACGAACGTCATTATGGCGCTTGGTATGCAGCAATTGCAGACTCAAATGTTGGCTCCGCCGTTCAAGGTGATGCTGTTTTCACTGGCCAATGGCTGGCAACTTTTGGTGGAGTCTCTCGTCCGCAGTTTTCGAATGTGACGGGACGGCTGACGCGTGACCACCGGTTTAATCATTACCCTTTTGACTCAGGCGGTCGCTCTCGTCCTGCTGATCTCGGCCCCGATGCTGTTAACCGGCTTGCTGGTCGGATTTGTGGTCGCACTTTTACAGACTGTGACCTCAATACAGGAGCAGACATTGTCTTTCGTTCCCAAAGCGGTGGCTGTTTTGTTGGTCCTGATTTTTGTGGCCCCTTGGATCATTAATCTGTCCGTGAACTTCGTACAACACCTTTTGGCCCAAATCCCGATTTTGGCGAATTGAGGGTTTGCGGGTGGACATTCTCGTTGCTTATCTGGCTGCCACCGTGCCTACCTTTTTACTGGTCTTCGCGCGCACGGCCGGATTTTTTTTGCAAGCACCGGTGTTCTCAAACCGTTTGATGCCGCCGAATGTACGCGTCTCGTTGATGGTCGGATTGAGTATTGCCGCGCTGGCTGCGATGCCCTCTTATGTGTCTGTGCCCAACATGTTGTGGGCTTTCATTATGCTCATCATGCAAGAAATTCTGGTTGGGGCCCTGTTCGGCTTTGCCTCCAGCATACTTTTTTTTGCGATACAGTCTGCGGGTGAATTGGCTGGTGTACAGTCTGGTATGAGTGCGGCAAGCGTCTTGAATCCCTTCACGCGTTCGAATGTGAACGCTTTCGGAACGTTGTATTTCAATCTTGCGTTGCTGACTTTTTTGGTGATTGGAGGCCACCTGTGGTTGTTGGGGGCTTATATGCAGACCTTTGCGTTGATTCCCCTCGGGACGTTCGCGCTGACGCCGGCTGTGATGAACCATTTGGTGTCCATGACGGGGGTTTTTTTGGTTATCACTTTGCAGTTGGCTTTGCCCATCCTCACTGTCGTACTGCTGGCCGATCTTGGGGTGGGGTATATGAGCAAGGTGTCTCCGCAGGCCAGTTCCCTGACTCAAGACCTCATTCTTATTGGAAAACCTGTGGCCGGGCTCTCAATCCTTACCATTTTGATGCCTAATCTGGTTTCAGTGATTCACGGCCACACGGAGCAGATGATTAACAATTTAAATGCCTTGATGCGGGCTGCAAGCACCGTCTCACCCTGATTCCTGCATCCCGGTGCAGGCGTACGTTATCTGAATGAGGCCGGGGCGCTCACGGCCAAGGGTTCGACCTGAGCCTGCGGACAGGCTTAAATTTCAATTTCGCGCTCCCGATCTTCGTCGTCATCGTGAGAGGGGCCCAGCCAATCAGTCCCTGCATCGGAAGAAAACGTGAGGCCGTCGAGCAAATTGCCGTCGTCTTCTTCCTCGATAATGGTCTCGATCACCGGAGTTGTGGGCGTTTCCTTTTTAGTCGCGATCGCGGGTTTACTCTCGCCATACGCATCGTGCACGAAGTCGAGCAGGCTCTTTTTTCCACCGGATGCTGTTGGAGGCGGCGGCGATGGGGAGGAGGGGCCCTCGGTTGCAGGAACCAATGGTTTCACGGGCGAGGAATTTATGGGTGGCTCTGAAGCCGGAGGGCGCACCTCTTGCGGGAAAACCTTCCGAGTGGTGGTGGCGGGCGGTCCCGCAATGGCGTTGAGGCTTTGAAAAAATGCAGCCAGTTCGGTTTCGTCTACCTGCTTGGTGGGACGCTGAACGTCTTGAGGAACGGGAGCAAGTACCGTTTCATCCAGGTTTTTAAATACACGTTCAAGTCCGATTTTTTCCTGGACGGGGGGGGGCGAGGCCGCCTCCTCCTCGGCTGCGATCTTCTCAAAAACGCTGCTCAGGTCAATGTGAGTTTTCTGCTGAGGCGGCGGTGCGGAAACGGCCTTCACAGGTGGGGCAGCCTCGTTTGATGGCTGCGTGGCTCGTTCAGCACTGGGGATCGCCGGAGGTTCCCCGCCTGCGCTGGCCGCATCGATGTGAGGATTGGCCCCCACGGGGTCAGCTTTTTCCGGCGGATGCACGCGGTTCCGCCACTCCGGGGGGGGAGGCGGATAGGTTCCTGGTGTCTCTACCCAACTCAGAAGCGTGACAGCGGCGCCTTTCCAGTCTGCTGAACGTTCCTGAAAGCTTCCTTTGGGGTTTGAAAAAAACATGTCTATACACACTGCGCAGAGTAGGGCGTCGGTGGTATCGTTACTTTCACACGCGGGGCATCGCATGGTGCGGAATTCTTTGCCTCTGCCTGCCAAAGGGCCGATTCCCCACCATCATGTGTTTTGGAGGCGCGACCGATCGGGAATCGTTGTCACATATACGGAATCGTAACACCCTTTGCGGCAATCGTCTCGCCCACGAGGGCAGTCGCCCTGTGCTCGCTGAGGCATTTGACGCGAGAGAGTCCGATTTGGCTGGGTTTCCTCCTTGTGGGAGTGGTGTGCATCGCGTTGGCGGCGTTGGAGCCTGAAGCCCCCGCGCGGGGGCCGGCTGTCTTGGATTTTGCCTTCGCGTTGCTGCGCGTGTTCGGGGCCTTTACTGCGCTTTGGTGGACCATCCGCTCGTGGGAGCAGGAACTGGCGGGGCGCACTTTGCACGTTGTGCTCTCGAAACCAATTTCCCGCGTGGGCTACCTATGGGCCCGTTACCTTGGGGTCTTGGGTGCCTTAGGGGTGGGGGCCGCGGTCACCCTCGTGGCTCTGAGCGGTTTGATGTTGGTTCTACAAACCTTTGAGCCCCTGCTGTGCTGCTTGGTCATAGCGATGTGGTTTGAGTGGGCATTGTTGGCCGCGATGGCCCTGTTTTTTGCGACGGTGACCGCTCCATTGTTGGCCTGGCTCTATGGGGTCAGTTTTTTTATTTTGGGGCACTTTGCCATCGCCATCCGAATTTTTGCGGACACGGAGATTCGGGTCAACGCTGCGAATTATTACTTGGGCCACATTTTATATTATGCGGTGCCGCACTTCGATCTTTTTGACCGGGCTCGTCTGCTGTACCAGGGCAGTTGGTCCTGGGCACAGTGGGGGGCGGGATTGCTCTACGCGGGTGCTTTGGCGGGGCTGTTTGTCTGCGTCGCGGGCTGGAATTTAGAGAGCAAAGAATTGGAATGAGCGTTCTGTTGCGCGTCATCACGTTGTTTGCGTTGTGGTCTTCTGCCGGCGGAGCCTTGCGCTGGATGGCCCACGCCGATGAGCCCTTGCCTCCGTTGTCTGTTCCGCTGAAGAGTTTCGCACGGTTGGCCTCTGTGGGTTATGAAAATGTGTTCGCTGATGCTTTATTTTTGCAATTTATTCAGCATTTTGGCGGCAGTATGCGGGAACGCCGGCAGGTGCAGCAGGCTGCACCTGCCCTCGAACTTCTGACGGACCTCGACCCCAAGTTTTTCGGCGCATATGTTTTGGGGACCATGGCTTTGGGGGATGCCAAAGAACTGGATGCCGCCGATCGCCTGTGGCAAAAAGCCTGGCTGTGGTCACCCGCTGATTGGCGCGTTCCATATCAGGCGGGCATGACCATGTTTTTGTTCGGGCGAGAGGCCGCGCACGCCCTCAAGGCGGCTGAATGGTTCAATCGCGCGGCTCGTTTGCCAGGCTCCCCGGAGGAAGCGCGGTATATGGAAGCGCGAATGTATCAAGAAGGGGACCGTAAAAAGTTGGCGGTGGCTGCGTGGTTAAACATCTACCGTTACGACCCGCGGCCAACGGCCCGAGCGGTCGCTCGGAAGACGCTGATTGAGTGGGGAGTTTCGTTGCCTTAAATGGGAATTGATGGGCCGAAAGGCTCAGTTGATTTGGGAGAGCCAGTCGCTGCTGCCGGCGACGTCTGACTTGACAAGCAGACGCGGAGTTTTAAACAATGAGGGCGCCTGATCGTCGGGAAGGCTAATTGCTCGGTTAGGGTTTGCCTTTGCGCCGGTATAAGCAACTTGTTCAGTCCCCAGCGAAATGGGGTGCTGAAAACTCACTCGCGACGCTGTGCAATTCTGCGCGCAGCCAGACAGGAGACTGCTGAATTTTATGTTGAAACAAAGAAAGAATTGGGGCCGCCAGGGCTTTACGCTCGTCGAAGTTGCGTTGGCTGTGGCCGTCGGCTTGATCGTGATTGGTGGCGCGGTACTGGGCTACAACTCGGTGAAAGAAAATGCCAACAATTCGAATGCGCGCCAACGGGTGCTGTCTGCGTTGACCATTGTGGAGGAGTATTCCAGCGCAAATGGTGGGCGCTACCCGGCGTCTACCGTGACCAACGGAACCTTTCAGCAATTGTGGGCATCGAAGCGTCCGGATGACAAGAACCTGAACCCTTGGGGCGGTGCGACCGGTGATTCGGACGATGGTGCGATTGAGTTGGCGGCGGCTGACTTTGGTGGCGCGTCTGAGGCGGCTGTCGCCAGTGAAACGACGACAACGACAGCCTTGTTGGCGTCACCTTTGGATGAGACGACCGCAGCCAACGCGGGCAACCTGGTCTACGTATCGGCAACCAATGCCTCGACTCCGTGGGCGGCTGTTCGTAAGTCGTCGACTGTCACCACGTTGGCGGCCAAGAACTTTGTCATCGGTATTTGCGGTAAAGATGGCACGCCTTATTGGGATGCTGCGTCTTCGCGCTAATTCCGTCTAGACACACCAAGTACGAACGCGGGGGTTGGCCCCCGCGTTTTTTTTTCCCGACTCGTGATCGCCTTGTTACTGCTGTCACGGCACTGAGGGGGTTGGCCATGCTTCAATCGGGAGCTTGTGTCTTGAGGTAAATATAGTGTCATCACGCGCGTTTGCGAAACGAGGCGGCCGTGGTCGCCTTTGGGCTTTGCCTTTGGCGGCCGCCATTGTGGGGGTGACTTCCGTGACCTCGCTCGCTCTGCCGATGGCCCCCCCGCCTCATCAACAGTTGAGGGTTCCGGGTGGAGAGACCCGTGTCACCTTGCGTTTAAGGCATTTGGATCTTCCTTCTGCCCTGCGCCTGATCGCCGCACGACAGCATCTGAGCTTTGCTATTTCGCCCGACGTCCGTGGGCAAGTGGATTCCGATTTTTTCGACGAACGCCTGGATCGCGTTTTGGAAATTCTTGTTACCACGAACAACATTCATATGCGCCGAGTCGGAGACACCTTCGTGTTTTCTTCATCCCCGGCCGCAGGTTTGGCGGGCGTGCGTGTCGTACCGTTGAATTATGCCTCCGCGACCGAACTATCGAAGATCTTGATAGGGGCTTTGCGCGCTTCCGGTCTGGGGCGCGCGGGGGCAGGGGCAGGCGTCGGCGGCGTCGCGACCCGTCTGGAGGATTTGGTGACCCCTGATCCCCGCTCAAACTCGCTTGTGATTAGTGGTAACGCTTATGTGCAGGAGCAGGTTGAAAAATTGGTTGCGCGACTTGACCGACCGCACGAGCACCAGCTGTTTCGTTTGAATTATATCCAAGCGGAGGAGGCTGCAAAGTTGCTGACTGAGAGTTTGTTCGCCGGGGCCCAGAATACCGGGGTCAAATTCTTGCCCGTGGCCCGAGAGAACGCATTGATGGTGGTGGCATCTGGCGAGGATCTCCGTTTGGTGAAACAGGTGCTCGACAACATTGATCGACGGATGCGCCAGGTTCTGATCGAGGTGAAACTGGTGGAATTAGCAGGCACCGCCAATCAGTTGCTGGGTGTGACCTTCGATTCCTCATCCGGCACGGTGGCCGGCGCGTGGTCGCCGACGACGGGCCTGGATGTCTCGTACAACCCCCTGCAGGAGACTCTGACACAATTACGCGTCAAAATTAACGCGTTGATGCGTGATAACAAAGCCCGCCTGCTGGCCTCGCCCTCGATTGTGGCGATGGACTCGAAAGAATCCAAAATCGAAATCACGGATGACATCATTGAACGCGTCTTGATTGAGACCACGGTGAATGCCAACAATATCTTTACGCGGCAAAATGTGACCCTAGGAACTGCCGGGGTGACGCTTGCGATTCAGCCAAAAATTAACCCCGACGGTTTCATCACAATGAAGGTCGACCCTACCATTTCATTTATCCGAGAGACGGTCCGGGGGGCGACCAACGCAGAGATTCTCGCGACGTTAAAGAGCCAACGGAAGTTACTGACCCCTGAGGTTCGTGTGCGTGATGGTGAGACCCTGTTGATTGGTGGCTTGAACCAGGAACGGACGACGGAAACGGCGGACAAAATTCCATTCCTGGGAGACTTGCCCTTGATTGGGGCTGCATTCAGGCGAACAGATGTGCAGCGGACCGTGACCGAACTGGTGGTGATGATCACGCCCAAGTTAGTGCCCGACTCGCCGGTGGCTAAAGCGCCTGCCGGGGGGCCTGTTTCAGGTGTTAAGGGGCCGTCGTTGCAGTAGCTGTGGCCCCAGGAGTGGGCGATACGCTGGCTGAGACACTGGGCACGGCCGAAGGCATGGGAGTGCTGGTCCCTTGGGCGCTCACGCCTCCCGGGGGTGCCGTGTTCGGCAGTGGCGATTGATTGGCGATGGCCTCCGCCAGAAGTATATTGCCTGTCGTGAAGAATACGGGCAACGGATGAGTCACTCGGAAATCACGGTCTTGTTCTGAGAGCAGTGGATCGAGGTCTCGCGCTAAAATTTGGATGGTCATCGTGCCCCGTATGCCCTTGGTGACACCTTTTGCCTGTTGAATTTCTCTGATGACCTGGCCAGGATAGGTGACCGGAATTCGTGGAAGTTGGTAAGTGTTCGCCCTCAGCGTCGTATTGAGGGCGATTTTTTGCTCTTCGGGGAAAGAAAAACCTGGCACCTCCCATTTGATCAACATTTCCCGTAGAAAGAAGGCGGGCGATGTTCCTGTTGCCCCCAGCGGTGAACCCGCGGCCGCAGCAGGGACAGGCGCGGCGTTCCCCCCTGTCGGTGTGAGCACTGTGGGGTTCGTGATGGCGATGGTTAGAACAGGCTCTGCGAAAAGATAAAGTTGAGCGTCGGGGATGGGAAGGGCATTGTCAGTTCCTGTTGGGCGGGTCCCCGGGATAGTCCGCATGAAGAACCCTGCGCTGTTGTATCGAGCGATGGTGTCCTGGAAGGCTTTGATATCTGACTGGTTTGCTGGAACCCCATCCCATTCCGTGCGAATAAAGATGGCTTGCTCTTGTACGTAAAATTTCGGGAGA
This sequence comes from Candidatus Sericytochromatia bacterium, assembly GCA_035284745.1. Classification (GTDB taxonomy): domain Bacteria; phylum Cyanobacteriota; class Sericytochromatia; order S15B-MN24; family JAQBPE01; genus JAYKJB01. The sequence goes on from JAYKIL010000024.1 coordinate 76,968, forward strand.
TCGCGGGTCGACACGTTGGAAAGCCACGAGCGACACCCGGCCGAGAAACACAAGGACAAAAGGAGTGTTGTGGGCAGAATTTGGCGAAGAAAGACGGCGGGCGTGACGAACATCGTGAATGAACCTTCCATGCAGTTGTGACCCTCGCCATATACCCTCGCGCCCGTTTGAACCCACTGTAAAGGGGGTACGTTGCCATCCCAGCGACCCCTCACAGGGCTTAACGATGCCGGTTTTTGAAGCGGTTTTTAAGGATGCAAACAATCGCTTCTCTAAGGAGCGCCTGACCGCTGCCAATGTGCGGGAAGCGCGAACCTTGCTGCGGGATCGGGGCCAGTTGCCCCTGTCCCTGACGGCGGTCAGCGTCAGTACCCTATGGGTTGAACGCTTGCGAGGTGCCATTGCGAAGGCAGGTCCCTCGGCTGAAGAACGGCAACGTCAGTCGGCGTTGAAAGCCAAACGGAAAGCTGAATCTGAGGCTTTCAGAGCCAAGGTCGGTGCGCTTCAGTATTTCGCCTATGAGGCGATTAATGACGACACCCGCGAGGAGGTCGTGGGCTTAATCCGAGCCCACAGTGTCAAGGAGGCCCGCCAAATGCTGCGTGAGCAGCGTCTGTTGCCCAAGTCCATTCAACGAGATTACTTCGGACAATTTAAGGACAACAAAGATGGGGGCCCCCAGGCGAAGAAGCAGGACGATTTCAAAACGACCGATTTTGAGCGTTTGGTGCAGCGGGTGTTTCCGCCTTCCGTCTCACAAAAGGATTTGACGCTGATGGCTCAGCAGTTGGCTGCCATCACACAGGCGGGTCTTCCGATCGTCCAAGCACTCCATTTGTTGCGAGATACCGTTCAGAACAAGCATCTCCAGGTCATTATCACTGAAATGACCGAGCAAATTTCCCAAGGGGTTTCGTTTGGAGAGTGCATTAAGAATTACCGAGACGTCTTTCCCCCTCTCTTCATCGAGTTGGTTGATATGGGCGAGACGACCGGTAACCTCGATGAGAATATGGGGCGCTTGGCCGATTACATGGCAAAACAACTTGAATTACAGCAGAAGGTCAAAGGCGCGATGACCTATCCCCTGATCGTGTTGGGCATTCTGACGCTGATTGTGGTGGGTTTGATGATCTTTATTGTTCCGACTTTCATGAAGCTGTTCAAAGAATTTAAGGTGCAGCTGCCGCTAGCCACAGAAATGTTGTTGTGGATGAGTTGGTTCGTCACCCATCGCTGGTACACCGTTTTCGTGCTGCCTGTGGTGTGGTGGTTGGGACGATTGGTTGTCCGAACGGCCGTGTTTCGTTTTGTGTGGGACAAATTAGAGTTTAAGATTCCCATTTTTGGGCCATTAAACTACAAGGTGACTTTGACTCACATGTTGAATAATATGGCGATTTCTTTACGTTCTGGGTTGACGGTCATTCGCGCCTTGGATTCACTGGAGGAAAACGTTCGCAATCATTTGTTGAAAGACAAGGTGGCTGAGATTACCGAAAATGTGAAGATGGGTGCCCGTCTGGGAACGGTCGTTTTGGCCGCAGATATCTTTCCGCCCTTGGTGAATCGGCTCATCGCCGTGGGCGATGAAACGGGTGGGATGGATGATATGCTCTTTCGTGCATCGACGTACATGGACAATGAGGTGGAGCAAGCGGTGAAGACCCTGACTTCGGCCATCGAGCCGATGATGACCTTGTTGTTGGGGGGCACGGTCATGTTTATTGTCGGGGCGCTGTATTTTCCCTTGATGGGTATTATGGGGGGAGCGAAATGATGGGCTCCGAAAGAAGCGGTGGGGGCCTCCGTCCAGGCATTTCCTTGGTGGAGGTCGTTCTCGCGGTGACTATCGGCCTGACCTTAATTGGGGGCAGCGTCTACGCGTACCAGCAAACACGAAGCGCTTCCCGTGTAAAAGAAGCACAGATGGTGGTCGGCGTCGTTCAGACCAACATAGGCATGGACAAATTTCGACTGGGAGCTCCACCCCCACTGGCTGCGACCCCTTCGCCGTACCCCTCGAGCTTTGGGGTCGGGCTGAATGTTGATTCGCAAGGACGCCCCTATCATCCCCAAGGAACGGGGTCAGCTTTGCCGGCGGATCCCATCAGCGGTCTGGACACGGTGTTGCCCTTCGATTCCACCGCGACGCCGGTGCCATTGGTCTCCAACGCGCCCACGCCGCAGTGGGATAATCCTGTGTTTTTGACCGCAGGGCCGTCGCCCGGTTATGGCCACGGCGGTTGGTTGTATGATGCGTCTACGGGCGCATTTCGCTTGAATTACTCGAATCAGCAATATCCGGCCGAGCGGCCCGGTGCGTGGTAAGGGTCGCGTGTTGCATATTGCTGTGTCCGGGCTCAGGGGGATTGTGAAGCGGCGGCGTACAGGCAGTGTCCTTTTGATCAGCTTGCTGTTGGCTGTGGGCCTTGCCACCATCATCGCGGGCCTGCATCTGATGCTGAAAGCGCAAATGGACCAAGCCATTCAGGTGCAAAAAATATCATTGGCTCGTTTGCAGGTCAATTACCTGGCTGAGATGGGCGTCAACCATGTCATGTTCGAAGCCAATCGCGCGGCCAACGTGTCACTGGCCAATCCTTTTACACCCCTGGGTGCTGGTGTCGGCAGCGCCATTGCGCTTGACTTTACCCCCCGCGTGGCGATGACGCGGGATCGGGCCGGGGCCCTCGCGCGATGCGTGGTCACGCGGACGGACTCCGCAAATTTTCGCGTGGATGCGACCTTGACGGTCCCCGACGTGGGGACATTCACCCGTTCGGTGACTTTCGGCGCTGCGTATGACGCCGGGGGTGCCGGCCAACCTGCGGCCTGGGAATTGGCGCAATATGGAGTGCTTCCGTGAAGACGCGTGAGGGCCGCCGTGCAGGTTTTACGCTCATCGAGGTGGCCTTTGCGGTCATCGTATTGGTGATGATGCTGTTGGCGGCGTCGGTTTATTTTCGTAATTTGTTTGTTCAATTGGACCCGAGGGGCCCTTCGGGCGGTTTGAGACGCTTTTTTGTGGCGGAGCAACTTCTGCGCGCTCAGGCGGAAGGCTTGCGCGTTTTGCCATCCATCCCTGCGGATGCTGGGGCGTGTCGACTGGTTGCCCCGCCCACGGGGACGGGTTATGCACTCTCGATCGTCCAGTCGAGGGTTGAGCCGACGGAGGTCAATGCCGAGTTATATTACATGGATATTTCTGTCGCGCATGAGGGCCAGGTCGTTTCGCAACTCTCTGTGTCGACTTTGCGCAGAAAACCGGAGGCCATCGATGAGAAGATTGGGCTCTAGCGGTTCTCGCCCCGCTTTCACGCTGTTGGAGGTGGCACTTGCGGGGGTTGCGGGCAGCATTCTATTTGCATCGGGTGTGTATTCCTTCTCAGAAGGACAACGTGCTGTGCAGGTGCTCTATCACGAGTTGATGGTGCAAAACGTGGCCCGTGACCTGCAGCAGTCCCTTGAAGGAGCGCTTCCGGCGAACTTGGCCGGAGTCGCCTCGGGCACGATGAGTCTAGAGTTGTCCGCACCCGATGCAACCCGTGCAGACTGGGGGGTGAGCGATGTGAGATTGCGCTGGAGAGATGGCGAGGACCCGGCCTCCACCACCGGTGGGATGCTCAGCATTTCCGTGGATGCCGGGAGCACCTTTTTGCCTGCCGTGGGAATAGGAACGCGCGGCATGCTGGACCAAGCGGTCTTCGGCTACCGGCAATATGAAACGGCTTTGGAGGCACTGCCCCCCGAAACTGGTTTTACTGCTTACATTGACCCTCGTGTGAGAGAGTCCATGCTGCGCGTTTTGGCGCGACTGACGCGGGACGGCAGTGTTCCCTTGTATCTTCAAGGGGTCTGGGCGCCAAGGGTGCTTTCCTGGTCACAGTTGGACGGTTTGCTTCCGCCTGCCGGGCCGGGGGATTCGGATGCCGACGGGGTCAGTGATGCCGACGATCGATATCCGTGGGATCCGGAACGTCACACCAATGGCGTCGGGGAGTTTTTGCCCATTGTCTTCAATGAGGCCAGCGTGGATTCAACGGCTGTGGGTGCTTCTCTGAACGTGTTTGAGGGCGGTGGCAGCGGGAACTTTGGCTGGGTGACGTGGGATGGAACAGCGAATGCGACGGCGTTGGCCGGGATGTTAAGCAACCCGGCAGGCTATACGTATGTCAACCCGAATGATCCGAGCGACAACAGTTTAGAGTTGGGTGATTGGGTGACAGGGAACACCGGTATTTCCAATGCGTCCAGTGTGCGGACCGCATTGGATGGTCATCTTGGCGCTGAAGGTATCGTACTGGTGTGGGGTGATTACACGGGCAGCGGGGGCGGTGCGGCCTACCGAACTGTGGGATATTCACGGGTGATTCTGACGGGTTATGACCTGTCAGCAAAGAATATCACGGCCACCTTTTTGGGGCGGTGTGACCGCGATGGAAATCTGCTTCCGGGCGTGAGTAATGGCGAGGTGCCTGGAACAGTGGCCGCTCCGAGTCCCGAGGTGGTGACCGATGTGCCCGCACCCCCCTCGCCCACCCCGACGCCCAGTGTCTCATCGACTCCAACGCCAGAGGCGTCTGCAACCCCCTCGAGTGAGCCATCGGCAGAGCCCACCCCGAGCCCGTCCCCCACGCCCACCCCGACCCCGTCTCCCACCCCGCCTCCCTCTGATGAGGTGTATGGTGTGATGATCAAAGACGCGGTGTTTGCGGGTTGCACGGCAGGGTACGAAACCAGCAATATGAGCTCGGGGGACGCTACTTGGCGGTATTGCGCGTGGAACGGCGCGACCGCCGTGACAGATTGGGCGCCGCGCTTTACCTTCCCTGGTAATTCTGGCACCTATCAACATCCCAGTGATGTGGCCGACACTCACTTGGATGTTGGTGATCCCATTACGGTGTACGATAATTGTGACAATCACGCCGATTTGATCGCGCCGCTGTCCGATGTACAGAATGAGGCCCGTGTGATTGTGGTTCCCTTGTACAGTGGTGTCTCATCAGGTGAAGCCACCATTTCTGGTTTTGCCAAAGTACAGTTGCTTTCCTACTCCCTCAATGGGAAAGACAAAATGAAGTTTCGCTTCGTAGGCACGTGCCGCTCAGACGGTTCGACCCTCTAAGGGGGGGAGGCCGGTGCACATTTCACCGCACGGTTTTTTTGGGCGCGATATGATGAAACGGGGGTCGCGCGGGGGCACGACCCTGGAGGAACCGTAGTTCGTGAAAACGAAGGCACATATCGGCCTTTATGTGAGCCCGCAAGCCATAGAGGTTGCGCAGTGCGAGTCTGCTGACGGCACCGAGGTGCGTGTCACGCGCTATCATCGCATGGCATTGCCGGAACCCTTGGTGAACGAAGAGGGGGAGGTGCTGGACTCAAAGGCGTTGGGTGAAGCGTTGGCTTGGCTCTGGCGCGAGCACGAGTTGCCTTGCCGGCAGGTGGTGGTGGGCTTGTATGGCCGTTCCGCGATTGCGCGCCTGGTGACGTTGCCCAGCATTCCAGCGAATCAATTAAAGCAAGTGGTTCTTTCTGAAGCGGAGCAGTATGCCATTTTTCGTGAGGAAGAACCCTTGGTCGATTTCACCACCGTGGAGTCAGACACCGAGTCAACGACCGTTTTTTACGTGGCCGCTTCACAGCGTTTGATTGAAGGGTATGGACAGGCTCTCAAAGAGGCACGTTTAAACGCCGTGGCTTTTGACCTCGCGCATTTTGCCGCTTTGCGCCATATGTGCCAGGGAGGCAGCCCTCAAGATGGCGCGTGGGATGGTGTCGTGGTGATGCCTTCTCGGCTCGTGATTACGCGCTGGCAAGGGCCGATGTTGCAAGTATGGCGGGAGGTTGCGCTCCAACTGTTTGAAATGGAAGCGAAAGAGCAGCTTTATCAAGTGATAGAGGCTGAAGTGAGTCGAACCTTGGCGGGCCAAGCGAACACCCAGCGGATGGCGTGGGTGGCGGGTCCGAGTCTGGCCGAATCGATTCGTCTGAGTCGTTTCTTTAAATCGCAGACCGACTTTGATTTTACCGCGGCGGGTCTGTCGGAGTGGCCGGCGCGTGTGAGGCCCGAGGCTCTTGAATTTATCAGTCCAGCGTGTCTCGGGCTTGCGTTGTGGGGGTTTGAGGCCGGTATCCCCAGTTTGAATCCCGGAAAAGACAGCACCCTTGGAGGGCAGTTCTGGGAGCGCCTGCAGGTTGCGGCGGCAGGCTTTAAGTTTGATAAGTCGGTGGCGGCCGCGGTGTTCGGTGTGCTGGTAGGAGCAGCCCTTGGGACAGGAGTCCCTTGGCTGTGGGCGCAAAATATACAGAACGATAGCGAGGTGCTCAAGCGCGAAAATGCTTCACTCGAGAGCATCAATGGCTCGCTGAGCGCGCAGGTCGGTGCACTTACGCGGGAGGCGGACGCGAATCAAGCGATCTTGTCGTTGATCGGTCCCCAGGCTGCGCCCAACTTGTCTGTTGACTTGCTGGCTCAAGCCGCTGACATCATCCCTGCTGAGGCTTATCTCAGTCGGGTGGCAGCACAGAACCCCGTGCAAATCCTTTTGGAGGGGGGCAGCATTTCTCAAGCCGCAGGCTTTGCATTGGCGCGTCAGATTGGTCGCTTTAAAGAGGTGTCTCGCGTCCAAGTTCTCGACGTTCTGCGCTCGGACTCAGGAGGCTATCGTTTTCGTATCCAGACGGATCTTCATCCCTTCGAGTCGGTCCCCAGTCACTCCATTCCGCGGGTTTCGTCCGCGCTTCCATTTCACAAGAAGGAACAAGGGTCGTGAAGCGCTCGACAATAATCTTGGCGGTTTTAGGTTCTGTTTTGCTGAGCGGCGGTGCCACCACATGGTTGGTCTTGCAACCGGCCCAAGAAGCCCACCGGAAATTTGAAGAAACTCACCACAGCAAAGTGAAGCAAAAAAAGAGTTTGGAGATTCAGGTTCAAGAGCTTCAGGCGCGCTTAAAGCAGCAGGCCATTGATACACTCACCTACTTCGATCTTCGGAAAACGGGTGATAAACGCCGCGAGATTGAACGAAAAACGGTTGAAACCCTCGCAACTTTGACAGAGATTTTCAACGACCGGCATATGGTCGTGCAGACCGTGCTGCCTAAGGCGGAGGTCACGGGTTTCAAAAAGCCCATTCCGACCCCCTCTCCAGTATCAGACCCTGTGGCCTCGGTGGCGGTTTCGTCTTCGCCGCCTTCCACTGTCGTCACGCCCCCTCCAGCTTCCCTGCTCCATAAGTCGTTTCAGGTGGTTGTTCGGGGCGAGTATGAAGACATTGTTGAGGCCTTGCAAGAAATTGAAGCACTTCCCAAAGCCATCAGTATTAATCAATATGAGGTGGCCTGGGTGCGGCAACCGGGTGAGGCAGCAGATAAAGAGGATGCGACGCTGTCTGCGTCTGCGTTGGAACTCCGCTTTGAATTCTCGATCACTTTTTTGTTGGATGCGCCGTCCTCAGCATCGGTATCGTCACGGGTTCCGCAAACCGGGGATTCCTGGTTTGACGTGTTATGCGGGTTATTAGTCCTTCCTGCGGAAGCCGCCGAACTCGACGCCCCTTCGGTGTCATCACCGCCGGTTCCGATTACAGAACCCTCTTCGTCGCCTTCGCTGGAGAGAGGGTCTGTGTTACCCGTGGCGGAGGCCACCCCGGCGACCGCCGCCAAAGACGTTTCATCTTCGCCCGCGGCCCCTCTGTCACCGGCGACGGAAGAGGTGCCCTCCGCCCGCCCCTCGCCCTCCCCCATTGTCGAATGGGGCCATGCAGCCCCGACGGCGACCCCGCGGTCGGTTCGGCGGGTTCGTTCTCGGGTACGTCCTCGGGTGCGTCGTTCACCCCCTGTGCGTTCGCGCATGCGTTCGGTCTCCTTCGGACAGCCGCATCAAGCCCGCCGGGGAGTTCCTTCGGCCCCGGCTGCTACGCCAACTCCTGTCAGCCCCAATTCCGCCGCCTCACAGACCCAGGTGATTGAACAAGAACCCAGTTTGAGACGTGCTTTCGGCGGGGCCTATCACTTTCCGATTTCGCGCGATGTGGTGTCAGGCCGGCGCAATCCTTTCGTGCCGTTGATGTTTGCGGCGTCTCGGAAAGAGTCCATTTCCCCGGACGCGCAGGTGCCGTCGCCTCCTCAATTACCCGGTGCGGCCTCGAGCGATGCCTATGTGCTGGGGGGCGTTTTGCTGGGAGGAGGGGCGCCGATGGCTGTTATTCAAGTGGGTGAGGACACTCTGACAGTGGGTATACAGGGCGTATTGCCCGGCGGCGCTCGCGTCGTGGCGATTTCTTCTGATTATGTGGTGTTGGATGTTTCTGGGCGACGAATTACCCTGAAACTTCCTCGATAAGGGCCGCGAATTTGTCGAGGAACTCCCGCTTGAATATGCTGATTCGCGGAGGCGCTTGATGGCCTCTCAGACGGATATTCTGCCCAGTGATAAGATTGGCGACTGGTTGGTCAGCCTGGGGATGGTGACGCGCCGCCAACTGGCTGCGGCGCTTGAACTGTCCGAGGCCAAGGCTTGCGACCTTCAGCAGGCGCTTCTGGACCAGCGCTTCGTGACGGCTGAGGAGTTGAACGGGGCCTCTCGTTTGCAGCGCTTGTTATCGAGTGTGGGGGCTTTGGCCGAGTTTCCCGTTGAAGAAGATGTTTTGCCACTCATTCCCGAGCCCGTTGCTCGTCAGAAGGCGGTTTTGCCGCTCATGAAAGTGGGAGAACGCTTGGCCGTCGTATATGGACGGGAAGCGAGCGGCACCGTCCGAGACCACGATGTGAAATTGCTGGACCAAGTGTCTCATTTGACGGGTTTGTTGGTCGTGGGGGTGGGCCTGAGCCGAGAGTTGGTGTTGGATGCCATTGACCCTATCTACGGCAGAAACTCCGCCAAGGGGCTTATGGATGCCGCTTTAAAGCTGAGTGGCACCTTGGGCGAGAGCCGGGTGAAAGAGGCCTCTGCCATTGACCGCCCGAGTGAAGACGGGGATGCTCCCATTGTAGAGCTCGTGAATCAAATTTTGGGCAAGGCCATCGACTCAGGGGCCTCAGACCTTCACCTCGAGCCTTTTGAGCAGAAACTCGAGGCGCGTTTGCGGATTGACGGCGTGTTGCACACCGTGATGGTTTTTCCGAAGCAAGTGGAGTCTGCTGTCATCAGCCGGGTGAAGATTCTCTGTGATATGAATATCGCTGAGCGCCGCCGACCTCAGGATGGTCGTTTTTCAGTCCGGCATCAGGGCCAGAAGATCGATTTTCGCGTGGCGGTCATTGCCTGTCACTGGGGTGAAAAGGTGGTGATGCGATTATTGCGGCCCAAGACCATCTCATTGGGGCTTGAGGCTTTGGGGTTCTCAACGGACGATCTGACCCGCTTGACGCCGTACATCAATGCGCCCAATGGCATTATGCTCGTCACGGGTCCAACGGGCTCGGGAAAAACATCGACATTGTATGCCTCGCTTGCGGCCATGGATAAACACTCCGATTCTATTGTGACCATTGAAGACCCGGTCGAATTTCCCGTGGAAGGGATCACGCAAATACAGGCCAACGCGAAAATTGGATTGACGTTTGCGGCCGCACTGCGAACCATCCTGCGATTGGACCCCGATACCATCATGTTGGGTGAGATTCGGGACAAAGAGACGGGTGAGATAGCGATTGAAGCAGCGCTCACGGGTCATATGGTGTTGTCCACCTTGCATACCAATTCGACGGTGGAAACCGTCGGGCGCCTGATTGATATGGGGATACCCCCCTACATGGTGTCTGCCACATTGCTGTGCGTGGTGGCGCAACGATTGGTGAGGAAAATATGCCGCGGATGTTACCAAGAATACCCCGCTGATCGCGAAGAAAAGGCATTTCTCGGTAAGTTGCCCGGGGAGGCCATCACGCTTGCGCGGGGCGCCGGTTGTGAAATATGCAATGGGACTGGTTTTAAGGGACAGCTAGGTGTCTTTGAAATTCTCGAGGTCACGCGGCGGATCAAAGAACTGATTAATCAGCAGGCTTCATCCATCGCGATGCTGGATGCCGCGTGTGAGGGAGGTATGTTGACCCTCTTGGATGATGGTAAACGGAAGGTGCTTGCGCGCCAGACCAGCGTGGATGAGATTGTGCGCGTTCTGGGCAGTGGCCTGAAGGACGAGTGAACCCGGAAGGGGCTCAATGTGAGCCAAACACGCGGGCTGCTACCCGCGCGAAAAAGCCGGTCGCCGCTTCACGAGGTGTTTCGCTTTCAATGGGATCAATCAACAGGCTCGCCAGCATGTTGATGCGGCGTGTTGAGGGGCCGTAGGGGAACGCGCGAAAAAACGGCTGTTGCTGCAGCACCGAGCGACTGACTTGCGGATCTTTTTCGATATGGGTCAGGAAGGAAACATCAATTTCCAAAAACCGATCGACGATCATGATCAGTTTCTGTGCCACGGCCCGCGCTTCTTGCTCTGACTCGGCCATGTTAATGATGAGACGGACCTGCGCCAATGGGTTGTGCTGATCGATCGACTTAATCAAGCCATAGGCATCGGTAATCGCGGTTGGCTCGGGGGTTGTCACCACCAAAACCTCGTGGGCTGCCAAAACAAAGTTCAAGACCCCGCGGCTGATGCCCGCACCCGTGTCTACCAGTATAAAGTCTGCACGGTCCTCTAAAATGGCCATTTGTCGTATGAAACCATTCAGTTTGTCTTGGTCCAGGTCGGCCAATTCGTGGATGCCGGAGCCCCCGGGCACAATCTGAAGATGGTCACTGATGGGCAGTAGAACGTCATCAAGAGACTTGCGCCCCGCAATGACATCTCCCAAGTGAGCCTTGGGTGAGACGCCCAGGATGACATCGACGTTGGCCATGCCAAGGTCAGCATCGAACAAAACGGTTCGCTTTTCGCGCTTCGCCAAGGCGAGCGCGAGGTTGACAGTGATGTTGGTTTTTCCCACGCCGCCTTTTCCGCTGGTGACCACGATGACGCGGGCGGGGGATGTTAACGGCAAAGCAGGGACCGTACTCATCGCAACAGAGGCAATCGTTGGCGTCCCTGTGACTTCCTCGGTCTCGGCACCCCAACGGATGGACTCTGCCGCATTGTCGACGGCCGCCCCCGCAGCCTTGGGAATATGCCGCATGAGCTCTCGCAGGCGCTTTGCTTGGTCACTCATCTCTGTTAACTCTTCAACTGAGTGACGAGCATCCGTGCGAGCGTCTCTCCCTCCGCGACGGAGATATCATCGGGCACACTTTGCCCTGTCGTGATGTAGGAGACGGGCAAACCGGTTTCGTGGGCGATCGAAATGGCACCCCCTATGATGTCTGTTTCATCTGTTTTTGAGAATATCAAGCGATCCACCCCCGTGGATGCGAAATGTTTGACAATCTGCTTGAGGTCAGCGAGGCGTGTTGTCGCAGACAAGACCAGATGTGCCTCGACCTGAGGCTCTACGTCTAAAAAGCTTCGGAGTTCATTGATATGCAGTCGGTTGTAGGGGCTGCGTCCCGCGGTATCGATAAGAATGAGGCCTTTGTCCTGATGTTGTTTCAAGGCCTCTTTTAGGCTTTGCGGGGTCAACACCACATCCACTGGCAAACCGATGATGTCTCCATAGGTTTTCAATTGTTCGATGGCCGCGACCCGGTAGGTGTCGATGGTGAACAGGGCCATTTCAGCCTGTCGTGACAGTGCAAAATTAGCGGCCAATTTGGCAATGGTTGTTGTTTTCCCGACGCCCGTGGGGCCCACCAAAGAGACGATCTTGCGCTCGCCGGGCATCGGGGCGATCGGACCACTTACTTTGAGTAATCCGGCAATCGGGGTTTCAAGAGCATCGCACAGGTCCTCATACACTTTGAGATGAGGTTGCTCTTTTTGCAGGTATACGACGAGGCCTCTGGCAATGGATGGGTCAACATCCAACGACAAAAGGCGGTCGTAAACTTTTTGCATCAACGTCGGGAACTGCGCGACGCTGCGAGGTGCGATCTCAAGCTTGCCAGCCAATGTTGTCATCATCGCCTTGAGGTCTGTCACGGTCGCTTTCAAGTCGGATACCTCATCCACCAGGCGTTCAGTTTCAGGCATCATCGTCACAACAGGCACCGGAGTGGGGTCCGGTTCTTGGGTTACGACGGGTGGGGCCGCAGGGGGTTCGATGCGCTGAGCGACACTTTGTACGATCGGTTCAGGGTCAATTTCTGCGACGGCCACGGCGGGTTGAGGCCGCACGGGAGCGGCTTCCAGTTCCGGTGCGGGGCGCGTGTTTGGGGCCTCGCGGGGGGGAGGAGGCGGGTCCCAACGCTCTGATGCTGGCGCCTCTTCTCGATCCTTGGCACGTTTTCCGAAAGGGCCCAATTCCAGCGCATCCGAGTCTTTGGGAGAGCCCCAATTGATTGATTTTTCCGGTTCATTGGACCGATCGAACGCGGCGGTCAGGGGGTTCGCATTTCTCCCATTGGAAGTCGACTTTTCTTTGGCGTCACCGGGGTCGGCGGCGAGCACCTCGACCACGTCTTGGGTAAAAAATCCCATGAAGCCGCCTTTTTTCATCTTGCGACTGTGGAGAATGACTGCGTTGGGGCCCAAGTCCACTTTGATTTTCAAAATGGCTTCTTGAATGGTTGGCGCCGTATATTGCCGAATCTTCAAATTCTTCCTCCCCGAGGCGTATCAGCCGGGGCTTTGGGGGGTGAGGAGGGCGGCGAAAGCAAATTGACCGAAAATCAACCTGCAAGGCCCATTTGCGCTATTCTGGTAAACATAAGTATACTCCTGCCGTACGACAGGGGGTGTGCGGATATCACACCTGATACAAAAGTTAATAATATTTACAGTTCAAAAGGACCGTGTGGGCTTCGCTTTGAACGGAGCCGTCACGGCTCTTTGCGATTATGTAGCACATTCTTCAAGAGCGAAGAGGCCGCATCCACCGTCGCCGGGTTCTGGGTGGCACGGAGATTCTCGGCCTTAATGGCCTGATAAATCTCTTGCCTGTACACCTTGACGTCGTTCGGTGCCACGATACCAATTTTGGCGGTGTCGCCCTTGGTTTCAAGCAGGATGACCTCAATGTCATCACCGATCATGACGCTTTGATTGATTTTTCTACTCAAGACGAGCACAGTTTTCACCCAGTCGGCGGCCAGACACTGATATCGTCTTTTATTTTACTACACTGCCACGGGAGTTTCGCAGACCATCCGGTCAGGGAGCAACCGTTGGCGCGCGGAATAGGAGCTGTCCGCCAGCACCAACTGCTTTCCGAGGCGTTTTTCTTCATTGATGACCAAGGGGCCAAGCAGGTTAATTGTCATTTCTTGAGGATCATCGGGAATCACGACCACCGAGGCCACAACGGGTAAGTCGTCTCCGTTGAGTTGCAGAATGCCCCGATCATCGCTCGACAGGTGCGGCGCGTAATCGGGAAAGAACATCCCCGGCTCCACAATCAGCAGAGCAATGTCTGGATCGTCTACGCATTGCAGCCAGCGCATCGGGGCTGTTTGATCACTGTCAATAATGATGTATCGCGAAAAACGCTCCAGACCTAATAACCCGAGCGGAAAATGCAAAATGGTGCTCGGATCGATCTCAAAGGTTCCAAAGCGGGTGGTGGCTAGTTTCATCATCACGACTCCTGTCTCCTTGATGGCCTTCATCGCAGATAATCCACCAGTGAGGTTGGCAGTGTGCGACCGCTCACCGCGAGGGCCGTACGGAATGCCACGTCATATTGCGTAAACTTGAGTGAGGCGGTGGGGATATCCGCGGCTTGAATGTCCTCAAGGCGGCCCTCCAACGTCATCTTTTGGTCTATTAAGCGCGTGGAACGTTCCTGAAGAGACTGCAAGCTGCTGGCGACAGAGCCTCGGACGGCCACCAAGTTCTTGATGTTGTCGTTTAGATTTTTCAGCGCCAATTGGGGGACAGACAGCAAAGAGCCGCTGGATGGATCGCGAGAATCGCTGTTGCCCGCCTCGAGATAGGCCGCAAAGTTATCAATGACAGCAAAGATGTCTTCCCGTGGCTCCGCCATCGTGTCACCGAATACCTCCACGCCGTTGACGCTGGCCTTGACGGTTTCTCCCCGCGCAATCTCCAGGGTGAGGGTTCCCGCGCCTTGCGTGCCGAGCGTGAGGTCTTCCGCCGGATAGGGGGGTTCACCCGAGGTTTTGGCGCCATTGAATAGGTAGCGCCCCTGCCCATCTTGCGCGTTGGCCACTTGGCGGGCGGCCTCTCGCAACGAGCGCATTTCCAGCACGAGTTGCTGTCTCGTCTCTTGCGTCAATGCGCCGCTGGCAGCTTGAGTGAAGCGGTCTTGAAGCCGTAACAGAATATCTTGCTGGTTGCTGAGCGCCGCATCCGTATCCCGAAGGAAGGTTTCGGCAGAATTCACGTTGTCTAGGTACGTGGCGTTTTCCGAAACCTGACGCACCAGCAACTGAATTTGAGCCGCTGTCGCCGGGTCGTCGGAAGTGCGGTGAATCCGCTTGCCCGTGGAAATATCTCGCTGCACGTCTGCCAGCGCTTGGCGGTTCTTGTTGATGTCCCGCAGCGTTCGCTCAAAAATCATATTGTTGCTGATTCGCATAAACGTGAGGCCTCCCGCAATTACCGCTTGATGCTGAGCAGAATGTCCAACATTTCATCGATGGTTGAAATCATTCGCGCCGATGCCGCGTATGCTTTTTGGTATCGGATCACATTGGCCATTTCTTCATCCGTCGACACCGACGAAACCATGTCCCGGCGTTCTTTGACTGCGGCCAGCAGCGTTTCTTGGGTTTTGGCTGCTCGGGTTGCAGATTGTGTGGAGAAGGACACGCTGAGAACTGCTGCTTGCCAGTGCTCTTCAAATGTTTTGTTGGGAATCGGGGCTCCCAGCACTTTGGCAAAACGCCTGCCGGCAATCAGCCGGGCCTGCTCGTTGTCGCTTTGGCCGCTGGACGGTGCGCTGGGTTCTTGCGAAGCGGTTGCGATCGACAAATAGCCATAGCGGAACTCACCCGCGATTTGGTCGAATGAGTCCAGCAGCGCGGGGTTGAGGGTGATGTTGGAGGCCGCACTCTCCCCCGGAAAACTCTCAAAAGCGCTGACCCTAACAAAGAATGGTGTTCCGGAGGAACCATCCAGGCCGAAGCCAGATTCGTGCAAAGTGTTGGTGTCCCGCAGAAGGGTGTCTGCCAGCTCGTCCAACTCGCGCAAGAGGCCTTTGGCCTGTCCGGCCGCTGTGGGGGCCTGGCCTGAGAGCGTCACATTTCGGAGGTCTAACAGCGCTTTTAAGGCTCCCCCCTGAATGTCTGCTTTTTCACCGTTGTTTTCGAACGTGATGCGTGCGATATCGGTGGTCGATTCTACCAGGGTCGGTGAGAGCGGATAACTATTTCGGTCTGCCACGATAGGCTGTCCGCCCACATACAGGTTGACGGCACCGCTAGAGGCCACAGGCACCACTTGCACTTTGATCATTCGGGACAACTGTTCGATGATGAGGTCGCGTTGATCCTGCAAATCATTGGGGTTTTGCCCCTGCACCAGGGTGGCGATAATTTGCCGGTTAAGCTCCCCAATCTGTTCCGTTTTTGTGTTGATGTCCGCCACCATCTCATTGGCCCGCGCGTCCAACTCGGAGCGGTAGGTTTCAATATCCCGGCTCAAACGGTTGAACGTCTGCGCCAAATTGACCGCCGCCTCGCGAAGGGCCAAGCGGAACCCTGTATTTTCCGGGTTTGTGCTGACCTTGTTCCAACTCTCATAATAGACAGCAAATCGGCTAGACAAAGAGCCCTCGCCGGGTTCGCCCAACAGTTCTTCGATTTGGCCCAGTGAGGCGGCGCGCGTTTCCATTTCTCCCAGCGTGGCGGCCTCCTGGCGCAACTGTCTGTCGAGCAGTTCGTCTCTCACTCGCATCACGCCGTCCAGTTTGATGCCAGTGCCAAGATTTCCGACCGCCGCGACCCCTAAAGGCACACTCGTGGACGTCGCTGTCCGCTGACGGGAAAACCCTTCAGATTCCGCGTTGGCGATGTTGTGGCTGGCTACATCAACGGCTCGTTGAGCGGCGAGCAGGCCAGATACGGAGGCGTATAGCCCGATATTCATGAATGACCTCCCGTTCTTAGGCGGTTCGATTCACCATCCAGGTTTGGGCCTGGTGCCGGTGGCCTTCGTCTGCGTAGCTTGAAGGGGCTTGCGCACTGGACAGTTCCGCGAATGCGTCCAAGGTGGCGTCGACCACCACTTTGGCGCGCAAAATGAGGCCCTGAGCAATGGCGTTGCGGTCTTTGATCGCGTCGGCGAGACTTTGCATCTCTGCCATCTTTTTTTCCAGCTTTGAACGGGTCATCGCGGGGGCCGCTGCCACTATCCTGCCGAAGCTGGCATCTGGTTCCAAGGCCAGCTCCTTTTTCAGGAGGGCTTCCAAAACGTTTCGCTCAGCCTCAAGCTGTCGCATCGTTTTCACGTGGGCCTCTTCGCGCGAATTCAGCGCTTCAAGGTCCTGAGGATTGGGACGGTTGAGCAGCTCGACTTTGCGCGGAAGCCAGTTCTTTAGGGCTGTAAGCCCCGCAACTTGCTGCCCCAGCACAAAATCGAGCCGGTCGTAACTTGCACTCACTGGAATTTCCTAGATGAGTTGATCTGCAGCGCGCTTGAGCATACTCTCGGCAATTTCCCGACCCGAAACCTGATAGGTTCCCGATTGGATCTGCGCTTTGAGGGCCGCCACGCGATCAGCTCGAACATCCGGAAGTCCGGCGAGCGCCTGCAACGCCTTGCCAATTTCTTGCCCTTGGGAGGACACAGAAACGGCATCCGATGCAGGTGTACTGGTTGGACTCGGGCCAGCAGAACCCTTGACCGCCTTCGGGCCTTTAACGCCTTGGGCTCCTAGAATCTGCTGAACCTGCTCATTGGAGATACGCACGCTGATCACCTCTTTCCCGCGTGTGAGTTTCGTTACTTCGCTGGATACGAAGTCACGAGACCTCCTCCATCAGAATCATCGACACAGCAATTTAGGAACTTGAGTCCCATTTTCGTTTTTCTTCTCGATTGAGGGGACCCCGTACCGGATGGATCCGCTTATCGCTAGGATTCATCAGCGATCGGACAGAGTCTGTGACGCTTTCACTGAACGTTTGGGCGCAGGTTGGGCACATCGTCCCTCGGGTGATGCGCACGTCGCAGCGGCGGCAGCGGGGCTGATCATCGGCGTGTAAATTTTCAAGTAACGTCAAGCGACCCTCCCGTATTAGCCGGGAGATGATTCTTTCCTCGACCTCGGTGGCTTCTGCGACCTCGCGCAAGGTAGCCCCTGGGTGGTCACTTAACCAGTTTGCGACCTTGGTATAGGCGGCGTCCTCTGCCGTTTGACACGCGGCGCAGATCTTGTTTTCCGGGGACTTGCGAAAGATATGGTGACAACGGGGGCAGTTCGCAAAACTCATACGCGCTTCTCACAGGGGTTCCCTGTATCTGAACGCATTTAGGTCCGAAGTGCAAGTTGTTGGTATATCGCGTCGGCCAATCCCAGACCTCCGTGTTGAGACAGCGATTTCGCTCTTTCCTCACTGAGCATTTCTTTCCAGGTCTTGTTCGCGGCACCCCCGCCGAGAAGATCCGTCCCTTGTGACGCTTGCATTTGTTTAAAAACCAGACCCAGCATCACCCCTTCAAATTCTTTCGCTGTCTTCCACAGTTTTTTCTGCTCGGGCGTCTTGGGCGGATCCATTTTTTTAACCGAGCGTAACGTGACAGGCCGGCCCACCCCTTGGGACAACTCGTTAAGTCTAGATTCGAGCACACGTGCCTCAATTCATTGCTAAAGTTCAATGACCCGACGTTTAGCGGCGCAGGTTATTCGCCATGCCAAGCATCTCGTCGGACGTTTGCACCGACTTCGAATTGGCTTCGTAGGCGCGTTGGGCGATGATAAGATTGATCATCTCTTCCACGACCTTTACATTCGACATTTCAATATAGCCTTGGGCGATGGTGCCCAGTCCCTCAACGTTCGGATTGGCAATCACGGGATCGCCCGATGCCGGGGTTGGCATATACAGGTTTCGACCGATGGCTGTCAGGCCCGCTGGGTTGATAAAACGGGCCAGGGAAATTTGGCCGACGGTTGTTATGTTGTTACCAATTTGAACCGTGATGATGCCTTCCGACGTCACGGAAGGGTTGGTGGCCCCTTGGGGCACCGTGATTTGCGGAACCAGCATCAAACCTTCGCTGGTCACGATCTGACCGTTGCCATCTATTTTGAACGAGCCGTCCCGGGTAAATGCCATCTGGCCATCGGGACGTTGAATCTGAAAGAACCCCTCTCCTTCGATGACCCAATCGAAGGGGTTTTCGGTCTGTTGGAAATCACCCTGAGAGAAAATTCTTGCGGTCGCCGAGTTGTGGACGCCCATCCCTACCTGCGTTCCGACGGGCATTTGTGTCCCCGATTGCATCGGGGTTCCCGCTTGGCGCGCCGTCCGGTACATCAAGTCTTTGAATTCGGCCCGGACTTTCTTGAATCCCAGGGTGTTGGCGTTGGCGAGGTTGTTAGAGGTCACGTCGATGTTGGTTTGCTGGGCTCGCATGCCAGTCGCAGCGGTCCAAAGGGCTCCCATCATGGGCGTTCAGGTCCTTTCGCTGGGCGCCGCGTCAATCTGTCAGCGGCGTGGCGGCCTCGGTCCTTATGGGCACCGTCCGGCCGGAAGGGGTTCTCATCTCATCTGTCGGTTCTTTGGTCTTCAGACTTTAGACCCAGGCCGTTTATGCCCGCGCCACTTCATTGACCGCCTTGCCCAAGGTCTCGTCCGCGGCCTGCAGGGCTTTCTGGTTGGCTTCATAGTGGCGAAGGGCTGCGATCATCTCGACCATCTCCTGCACAGAGTTAACATTGGCCCCTTCGAGCATTCCTTGATGGACTTGCGCGGTGCTGGGGAAGGGGGCAGTCGCTCCTCGAAACTTGAAGGCGGTGTCTCCGACTTTTTCCAAGTCAGCATCCGGGTTTTCAAAGCGAACAATGGCCAGTTTTTCAATCGGGGTGTTGTTCACAAAAATCGTGCCGTCTTGTGACACCACGAACTGCCCGGCCGATGGCACTTGAATCGGGCCCCCTTGACCCTGAACGAGTCGCCCGCGCTTATCAATGAGAAACCCTTCACCGTTCCGGGCGAAGTCGCCGGCGCGTGTGTAAAGATTCTCTCCATTCGCATCCACCAGGGTAAAAAAACCGTCTCCTTCAATAGCGAAGTCGAGCGGGTTGCTTGTTTCCTGCATCATTCCTGCATCGAAGCGTTTTGATAGGGTATTGACCAGAACCCCCGTGCTCAGTTCTCCGATGGGGACGCGCCGCGTCGGGGCGAGGGGATCACCTGACACAGGATCGTTGGTTCGCCGAATCGCCACCTTTTCACGGGCTTCCAAGATCGCCAGGTCGCGCTTGAATCCGCTGGTGTTCATATTGGCAAGGTTGTTGGCAATGGCATCTTGCCTAATTTGTTCTGCCTGCATTCCGGCAGATGCTGTATAGAGGCCCCGAATCATACGTTACTCCTCGCTGAATTGGTTGTAGAGTTTCATCACGCGATTCACGTAGTTTTGCGTTTCTCTGTAGGGCGGTACGCCCCCGAAATGCGATACGGTTCCCGGGCCCGCGTTGTAAGCCGCCAAACCCTTCTCCAAACCGAATCTCTGGGTCAGTGTCGCGAGATATTTTGTTCCACCCTCGATATTCTCTTTGGGGTCGTAGGCATTGCCCACCCCCAAGGAGCGGGCCGTCGCGGGCATCAATTGCATCAATCCCATCGCGCCCGCAGGGCTCGTTGCCTGGGGATTGCCACCTGATTCCGTGGAGACGACAGCCCGCACCAAGGCCGGATCCACGCCGTGGCGCGCTGCGGCCTGCTGTATCACCTCTCGATAGGCGCCGCTGCCACCCGTCTTGGCCGACGAGGGCCCTAAACTGGCCGAACGAATGGGCTCGCTGGGGTGGTCTGGGGTTGAGGCATGCCCCAATTTCATCCGCGCGGCGTTCAAATTTTCTTGAAAGGCTGCGGGCGTTTTGGCCTTTATCCCGATCCGATTTTCAATGGAGGCAATGCGGCTTTGGATGCGGTCGATAGATGCCAGTGCTGCGCTGATACCAGGTTTCACACTCAATCCTCCCGGCTGGGTTGACTCTTCCAGCATGCCCACGATGCTGGGGCCCCGCCGTGATCCCCATCAGACATAATCCCCTTTTAGGTATCGATGCCCGTGGCACAAAGCTTGAGCGTATCGGTTTTTAACGAGTGCTACGCGCGCGGAGCCTTCTTATCGCCAATCAGGCGATTCAAAACTTCTCTTCTGCGGCTCATTGAGTTTTCTGAAGCGTTCGATTTCAGGGTGCTGCCCGAGTCCGCAAGGGTGCCCGACGCGGGCGCTGGCGTAATCTCAGGCAATGGCTGCGATGCTGATTCCCGCACGCTGGTGGCCTGTTCTGTCGGGGGCGCAGCCATGGGGCCTCCCCCGCCGCGCATTTGTGACATCTGCAGCATTAACTCGCGCATCTGAGATTTCAATTCGTCCATTTCGTTACTCTGGGCGCGTGTTTCCGACAGTCTGTCGCGGAATTGATTCCGGTCACGACGCATTTCATCGATTTGTCGCCGCAATTCGATCAACTCCGCCGCAGCTTCTTCGAGGTCCAAATTCGCCTTGACCTTTGCTTCTCGCAGATTACTGATTTGAAGCGTCGCCTCTCTGTGTTCATCCGTCAGGCGTTTGATCTCGAGTTCAAATTCGGTTTTCTCGCGTGCGCTCAGACCGCTGGGCTCATCTACAAGCTGTTGTATGCGCGCCTGAAGCGCCTGTTTTTCGACGGCCGCCTGTTCCATTTGGGCTTTGTAAGCCAGCACGCGATCCTCGAGTTCCGCCAACACCCGTGCCTGGGGACCTCCGCCGGCCAATTGTCCCTGGAGTGCCTCTACCTCGCCCTGTAGCTTGGTCACCTGGTGGCGCAGTTCTTGCTTGTCTTGCTGAAATTGTTCGAGTTCTTCTTCTGCTTTGTTGGCCCGTTCCTCTGCGATCGCCAGTTCGGCTTGCGTGGTGGCGTATGCATCGGACACTTGATTGCGTTCTTTCGAGACGGATTCCACTTTCTCGCGCAATTCGTCGAGTTCATCAATCACGGGGGCCAAACGAGACGAAACCCCATCACGCTCCACTTCAGCCTGGCGGCGGGCTTGCAATGCCGTCTCCAGTTGACCTTTTACTTCCGCCAGATCCTGTTTCAAAGAATCGATTTCAGTCTGCTTGCGCGCAACGTCACCTTTCACGCCTTCTGCCGACAGCAGTTGGCCGAGAAGTTCCTGCACCCGATCATTCAGTTGCTGGTTTTCAAAGCCTAGTTTTTCGACCTCTGCCAGTGCCTTGGCGTGATCTTCTGGACTGGCCGAGCCCGCGTGGCCTTCCCGGAGTTCTGAAATTTCGTGCCGCAGCGAAGACACAAGCGCTTCTTGCACGGAAAGCTTGCTCTGTAATTGCAGTTTTTCTGCCCGTAAGTTGGCGAGGGCATCCTGGGTGTCCAACAATTGCTGCTGGGCCACGTTGAGATCGGCTTCCAGTTGGGTCAAAAGGTTGGTGTCAGTGCTTGGGCCCGCGTTGCGAAGTTCGCTCATCGAGCGCTCTATTTCAGCAATGGTCGCCTTTTGCTCTTCAATTTTGGCTTTATAAAGCCTGTTCTCATTCTTGAGATTGTTATATTTGCCTTCAATCGACTTGAGCACCTGTTTCAATTGCTCAGCGGTGATAGGGTTTTGCTCGTCTTCGCCTGTTTTGGGGCCGAGCAGTTTGCCCAGTTGGGATTGCAACTGCTCAAACACAGGTTTCGTCCTCCGGTTCTTCCGACAGTGTGGGGGCGGGGACCTGCTCCAAAGCGAGCTCTAGTCGTTCAAGCTCTCCTTGTTGCCGGTTGATGGTATCAAGCAGTTGCACTTTTTCAAGACGATGCTCTTCCAGTCGATCGACCAGTCTTGCGTTTTCATCTTTGAGTGCAGCGTACTTCTCCTCGATGGATTTCAACACGATGCCCAGTTGGTTCGCTGTGATCGCGCCCATAGGATCTTCATCCTTTGGGCCGAACAGCTTGGCTGCTAGGGCCTTCAGGAAATCCGCCACGGATTATCCCCCTTCGCGGAGCGGGGTTGCGATCGCGTATTCGAAGAAGCCCTTCACGTTGTAATAGCGAGGATCCTGAGCCAATTGAAGGTCACGGAAATACGGATACTTCGTGAGCAGAGGGTAGAGAATGCGACCAAAACCACCCACCAACAACATGCGGTGGATTCTTAGATCGCGCCAGCTTTGCCGCACGGTCAGCGCGATTTGCTGTGCCATAATTTCTTTCAAGCTTTCGACCAGATGCTCCGGAACCGTGAGTGTATCACCCTGGTTATCCTTGTAGACACCTGTTACGAGGCTTTCTTGGACCGCAATGGGGTTGATGCGTGGCACCATCTGCTCACTGAGAAATGAGGCCACTTCTTCATACAAACGGTGACCTGCCACGGCCGTTGTGTGGCCAGAGTACTTGGTTAATTCATTCGGGAGACGCACCACCACCCAGTCTGTTGTCAGGTGGCCAGGATCGATGACACCGATCGTTTCTTCCGGATTGTAATCGAGTTGACCCGCCAAAATGGCAGCATACACCGAACCCACCGGCTGCGGAATCGTATCGATTTGAATAATTTCGATGGTGACGTTCTCCCCGCAGAAAGTGAATTCGTGGCGCCCGAGCCACTCGCGCAAGGACGAATCGATGTATTCGGGGCGACGGCCCAGGTAAACGGGCAGGCCCAGACAAATTTTATAGCGAGGAATACTGGTCTGCCCGGTACGGCGCGCCAGCAAAGCCAATGATGCCAGAACCAACGCCTTGTTCAGCTCTCCTTGAAAAATATTTTCGTCGTTGACCGGGAACAAGAAGGGCTGCTCCATCGCGTAACGGCCGATGCTGTATTCGTGACCGTCAATCTTGACCCACAAATTCTGTTCCAAGTTCTCGTCCAGCAGTTGGGCACTGCCGCGCCGAATGGTTGCGACCGGTCCACCCACCAGTGTGGGGAATATAAACAGATGCTCTCCGTCGTAAATGCGGGTTTCTGAGCGTCCCAGGTCGAGGCCGACGTTGATGACCTCCGTGCGACTGCCCCGTGAAGCTCCATACGCTGAATCCAACCCCACCGTCCGACTGACGACCGGACGCGGCGTTTCGGCACGCACCGGTTCTTCAGGCAACGAAGCTGCCACAGGCGGTGGCGGAGGCGCCTGAACAGGCGCGGGCACATCTCGCTTCACCAAAAACACCCGGCCGGCCATTCGAGCAGGTAGAACGTAAGTGAGGCGAACCATTTGTGGGGCGTTTTCGGTGGTCATGAATCCTCGTCCCGAGCAAGGAGGGCTGGCACACCCCATCAGTGGGTGCCCAATAACAGCCTCAAACTATAGTATGCAGACGAAAGCGTGTCAAACGGCGCTCCATCCTTATTGGTCACTCCGTTGGTCCATAAACGACAAAGCGCCGCCGTTTGGCGCGACCCTCGGATTGCCGCGATAGGGCATCAGGCGGTCGGCGGACTCGTCGGGCGTGAAAGGCATTTGGGTTTTGAGAATCAGGTTGACCGACGCGGGGAAAATGGGGGGCGCCAGGGTGAGCAAACGTTGGTCAAAGATGAAGTCTTTGTCATACGACGTGTTGCCACTTCCCAAAATTCCGCGTTTTTTCACCGTGATGGAGCCAAACACCAGCAATCGACCCCGCGGGTTGGCGTTGGGGTTGGTGGTGGGGGTAATACTCAATCTTCCGTACTCGTAGTGCCCTGGAAACCCCCGCCCCAGGCCTGCTGGGCTGTTCCAGTGCAAGTTCGTCGGCATCGGCCTTTGACCAGGCGTGTTGGCATCCGTTTCGTTCCACGTGGCATTGGTGGGCACAGGAAGTCCTTGGGCGTTGTTTAAAACCCAGTAGTTTTCGAAGTTGCCTTGGAGTTGCATCAAACCCTCGGTGGTAAAAGAACCGACGTAACGGCGGGGGCGTTGGAAATATATCGGGTCGAGGGAGTCGCTGGGGTTGACGGCCCACGGCCGCCACGCCGGATCGCCCAGGGCGCTGATGGAACCCAAAATGGCCACGCCAATTCCTCCACGCGTGGGGTTGCTTGGCGCGCGCAACCCTACGACCACTTGTTGGTCTGAAACCAGGCCCAGAAGATCACTGCTGTTGGTCAGACGCAAGTTGCGCAAGTTGTCGCGATTTAACCGGGATTGGGGATTGTAGGGGGGGGTGTTGGGATTGGCAGCGCTCGTGTAGACAGATTGCACGAGCAAATGATTCTGAATAAAGATGCTCCCCCGGGCCATAATCGTTAATTTTCCCGCCGGGCGGGGGGTTCCGGTTCCGGCGTTAGGCATCTCCGTCGAGATGACCTCGCCGCTGTGCCCGTTCAGGCGACGTTGACCAACCGTCTCATAGGGATTGCCTAAATTGAGGATGTGGCCCGTGGTGGCGATTCGCCGGGCAGCGTTCGTAAAGGCCGGGTCATCGCGGCAGGGATCCACAAAAATCACCCCGTTAAAGGCCGGGGCGTTGCCTCCCCGGGGCACGAAAGTGGCCCTCACTTTTTGGGTGTTATGGACGCTCCAACTCGCAGGATTGGGGTTCGTGGCTGCGCCTCCGTTGGCCAGGGTAATTAAACTTGCCAGCGTGCTGTTCCCCGTCAGGATGTTGCCGTAAAGGGTTTGCCCTTGAGGCCATGCCCACAAACGCATTCCTCCGGTGTCTCGATCCGCAACGACCAGGTAGCAGCGGCGCTGAAAATTGGTGGCGGAGGTTACTAATCCGGTGGTCGTGCCCTCAGCGGCAGGATCGGTTGCAGTCCCACTGGTGGTGATCGAGGCGACCTGAAACAGGTAGCCGGTTCGGGGCCCGTCGACCGTGATTCGCAAGTGCTCGACGTTACCTCGGACATAAATCCCTCCTGCGACGGGACTGTTGTCATAACTTTGATCATGGTTGGTCTGGTCCCCCCAGAATTTTCTGGTGGGAATATAGAGGCCATCACTGAGCCTGCGCCAGCGATTTCGGCGATCAGCGTCCTGCATGACCAGGGCGGTCATGCCGGTCGCAGCCCCCACGCTGTCGCGCACCGAGCGTGGCAGCTGAATCGGACGGTCCAGCGGTTCCGGCCCGCGGATGCCCGGGCCATAGCGTTGACCGGATGGGGCGCCGTTCTCCGAAGAGGTAAATATTTGGCTGCTGTAGGTGCCGACACCGGTTTGACTGTTGAGCCATACCCGGCCGTTGGCATTGACCATCGAAAACGCGGTGTTGCCGGGTTGGGGGTCAAAGTTGGGAAAGTTTGGGTCTCCTTGAAGAATTTCTGTCATCGTTACCCTTGCGCGAAAAACCGGTGCTTTCACCCCACCCACCTCTTGAAAGCCTGGGTTGCCGGGGACAGCGGTATCGGCGATCGCCAGGTCCATCGATGAGCGCACATCGCGCAGGCGAAAGGGTTGGCCTTGTACTGAACGCGTGATTCCAGGGTTTGCGATGTCTCCTGGCGTTCCCGGAAGCAGAAAAGGGGGTTGGTCCACGTACCCCCGGTTGATGTGCACCGGCCCACTGATGACTTCCCCTGGAACCCAGTTGCGAATCAGGTCGATGTCGGTCAGGGCGGCGTAGCGTGAGGTGGGTTCCTTGCCCAGCGTGGCGAGAATGACGCGTTCCACTTTGATCGAGCGACGCTCCGATGCGTCGACGTCGTTGTTATTTCCCGTATTCGCGCCAAAGCGTACCTGACGCACACGGCCGGCCACTCCCACAAGGTACTGCCGGGGCATATTCTCTGAGATTCTAAACTGCTGAATCCGCGCTTTGAAGCTGGTGACAAAGCGAGGGCGTCCACCAGCGCCGGATTCTTTTTGCACCCCGACCACCATCTCGTGGATTCGGTTGCCGAGGATTTTGCCCGGAGCGGCATCTTGGAGGTTCACCACATCCGCGTCCGGTTGCATCACCCTGACAGGGTCAAAGGTCTGACCATCGTCGAGTTCCTCCCATTCTTGGGGCAGTTTGTTGAGGCGATCGATACTTTGGTCGGCCCAACCGAGGACCATTTCAAGGCCCGTGCGGGCGGCGTCTTCCGCTGCGGCCCGCAAGCGGTCGTTTCGGCTGATGGAGCCAGCGCTGGATACGTAGGCCATTGAGCCAATCATCAGGGTCAAAAAGACAGTGGTGATGCCCAGCGAGGTGGCGAGGATTGAGCCGCGACGGCCCTGATGATTGACGCGCACTGAGAAGCCTCCTTGCTCAGGCTCACCGTCGTTCGAAACGGAACGACATATCCTGGAAACGATTGAGTGACTCCAACTCTACTTCGACCGATTCCGTCGCGAACGCGAAGGGCGTTTGCCGCGAGTAACGGAATCGAGTGGCAACGCTGATGAGCGCACGGCGAGGGGGACCCACCGTGAGCGGATTGTCTGGGTGCCAGAAACGAGGGCTGTAGGTTTGTGGGCCGCCGGTTGCATTGACATAAGGACGGGGGGCGTTTTCCCCGCGGGCAATCAACCCAATATCACCAGTATTCACGTCCCTGACCCAATCGTTACCCAAACGCACACTTGTGCCGTGAATGGAATCGGGGTCGATGTAAGAGGCCAGCACCTGATCACGGATGGGGCGGCCGTTGCCGATGTAGCCTGTTCCGTCCCACTCGCCGCGATCGCCAAGGGCGTCATTCGTGGGGGGGTCGTTGCCTACATTGTCCCAGTTACAATGCATGCGGTTGGTTCCGCGCACGCGAGCGCCTGACGGGTTTCCCCATGGCCCTGCTGAAGTGGCACTGAATAGGTTGTAGGTGGTGTCCAGGTTGGGCATCGGGACCGGGTCGTAATTGCATTGGTTGGGCTCGACATCAAAAGGTGGAGGAAGCACGCCTGTATCATCGGCTCTGCGGCCGGTATTCAAACGTCGCACGGGGGCCCCGTTCTGCGCTGTCGCGTTGCGGATCACTTTGACATCCGGAATGGTCAACAGGCGCAACTCGAAGGGCACGGGCGCGCGGGTTGCGCTTCCCTGCATTTGATCGCGTTGGGCAAAATTTCCCCGGATGATGGGCAGCAACCCGTCGTCTCCGGTTGCGTAGGCGTTGGAGGGCAAGCGCATGGGAGCAAGGTATGCCACGTAAAATGTCCACGACACGGGCAGTCCCGCGTCCATCCGTTCGACACCGGGCCCGCCGCCCGCTGCCTGAAGGCGGCCGGCACTGAATTGCGCCTCGGCGCAGTAAAGCAAGGGTGACGGGAAATAATGCTCGAAGCGGTTGGCGGTGGGTGCGCCGGCCGATAACAGGCGGGCGGTGCGCAGGTAAAATTGATCGGTTTGAATGGTGTCAGCGGTCCCTGCTGTGGTGGCCAGATTCAAGCCGTGCCCGCGAAATTCACGCCTTAACTGATTGGTCCACCCGGTGAAGGGAGTAATATAAGTGGAGTTTCCGGGGTTGGTCCAGCGGTGGTTGACGCTGTTGCCGCCGGCGCTATCGCGCAAGACGCCAGGGAGATTGGCGTCCCGTTGAACATTCGACAGCGCCACGGTCTCCGGTGTCGCCATTTGTCCCAATGGTCTCGGGTCGAAGAAAATAATGTGAGCCCGTCGAACCACCTTGGCTAGTTTTTGGACTGCGCTGTTGGCCTCCTGCCGCGTCGTTATCCGTGCTTTTGCCAAATCGCCAACCTTCTTCGCCTCACTGAAACCTTGCATGGCCAGACCCATCACCAAACCGACCAAGGCCGTGGCCGTGAGGACTTCGAAAAGGCTGAAGCCATTGCGGGTGCAGAAGCTGAAGGGACGTGCTGTGGGGGTCATTAGAAGTTGCGTCTCAATCCAAAATAGCCGGTCAATGTCGCGAGTGGTTTCGTGGGGTCATACCCCAGGCCCCTCCGTCGTCCGTTGCCGGTTTGGCTCTGGCGAAGTCCCGCGGTATTTTGGATCACCAGCACGCTGGGCTCACGGGCAAATACGCGGACCGTCACGGTGACGACCCACAACGGCACATCCATCACCATCGTTCCATCTCCTGCCGCGCCATTCACCTCTCGCCTCAAGCTCGCCAAGCCAGGGGCTCCTGCTCCTCCCGCCCCATAGGTGGCCAGCGGCGGCTCGGGGTAATTGCGATCGGCGACGAAACCGCCGGCTACGTTGCCAAAGGGCTGCCCCAAGGGGCTGTTCGTTTGAACCCAGACTTCTCGGACAAACTTAATGGTTCGCGGCAGTTCACCCGCGCCTTCCGAGCCATCGGTGAGACCCGTCAGGCCGCGAAAGCGTTCGTTAGCCATGGGGGCGGGAATGAAGGCCACTTGAGGCGCGGCGGGTTCACCGCCGGGGGGAGAGTTCACGAAGATGGGCCGGGGTTCGACCAGTCGAGCCCCCGCAGTGTTGTTGAACCAGTCGGGGTAAACCCCGGCCACCGTGGCCGTCTGTGTACCCGTTCCTGGAATGCTTTTTGGCATGGGCGGGA
This sequence comes from Candidatus Sericytochromatia bacterium, assembly GCA_035284745.1. Taxonomy (GTDB): domain Bacteria; phylum Cyanobacteriota; class Sericytochromatia; order S15B-MN24; family JAQBPE01; genus JAYKJB01. Next base: position 105,520 of record JAYKIL010000024.1, read on the forward strand.
TGGCATTGATCGGCAAGTCGGCCGCGGGGGCGCCAGCACTTGTTTGCGCGAATTTTCGGTCCAAGGCGTTGGTCGGGTTGGCGTTATTCAGCACACTGCGAGCGGTCGGCTCTGTCGTCCCGTAGAGCCACTCGCGAACGAGCAAGACGGGGCGGTCGTTCCATACGTTGTGAAATCCCTGCCACCAGTCGATGCTGTTGTAATCTCGGTGCGTTCTGGGATTTTCAGGCGCGGGATAATAGGTTCCGCCGACGGCAATATACGGATTGGGGCACGAACGGAAATACGCCAACCGCTCAGAGGCCAAATTGGCCGCTTGCAGGGTTAAATCACTGTTTTTCGAGGTGCGCAAAACCGCAAAGGCGCCGCTCATCACGCCCACCAGTGCTACCACCAAAACGGAGGAAGCCACCACGACCTCAAGAACCGTGAAGCCTTTTTTTGCCGCCAAAATTTCCCCCTGACCATCCGGTCACTGGTCTTATAATTCCCGCAGGGCTGTGTCAATAAACCATCCTGGGGTCACCCGGCTTGTTAGCGTGGGGTGCCCGCCCCACTGTCGGTGAATTGGTCGAGAAAATAGGGCAGTTGATTGGGGTCCAGAAGAAGTTCACCGCGCCCGTCGGAGCATTGAATGGTGAAGCCGGTCCCCCGAGAATTCGGGCTGTAGATCACGGTGTTGGCGGCACGGTTGTAGCGACTGGCAATCTTGATACGCCGGGCCCCCTTTACTTTCATTGTTTCCAGGGTCGCTCTGATTTCGTCAGGCGTCTGAGGAAGCTTTTGGGTTGTTTTATAGTGCGTGACGACGGCCCTGTGAACCAGCAACATTTGCTCGCGTAATCGGGCTGCTTGCACATCCGGAGACCTGGCGTGCATCAGAGCGCCACTCACCATGACCAACAAACCAACGGCCACGACAGATGCCATAAAAACCAGGCGCGTTTTGGAACGGCCCGCGTTTTGGGCGCGTATTCTTTCCTCTATGGCGCTCTGGCCCCGCGAGCGCCGTTTGGGGGCGGATGAGGCCGCTCCTTCTTTTTCCCGAAGGGCTTTCGCCTTCGCGCGCCCGCTTTTCCCGCCCCCAGAATCGATGGGTGCAGTCTGTTTGGCCTTTTTGAGGGGTTTGCCAGAGCGACTTGCCTCAGCGGCCGCCTTTTCTGTCAGGGGCCTGGTTTTCGGTTTTGCCTGACACGACTGGCACACATCAGTAAAACCAAGGCATTTGCGGCAGAATTCCCGCCGACAGGTCTTGCAGTGTCCGACCGCGACCAGGTCTGAGTGTGAAATACAGCGGGGCAGCGCCCGGCACGCCGCGCAGTAACCCTCTTCATCAAGGGACGTTTGCTCGTCCTCTGCGGCCCGACAATAGTTGCACCGCCGAACTTGGGCGACGGGTGTTTCGTAAGTGCGATTGACCGCGCTGCTGCCGCGTCGATGCTCGCGTTCTTCCGCGCACGTTTTACAGACGCCTTCGGTTCCTTGGTCCAAGCACGACTGGCATACACCAAAGTCACAGCTTGGACAAACACCTACTGCTGGCGAATCATCATAGATGCAAGACGCCATCGTGTCGTCTGAGCCTCGTTATCCCCACCCTCTGCTTACCCGTTGAAGATACACGAGTAACCGGTCCCCTTGCTTTTCGCAACGTTCGGTCATTGCTTTCGTGTTTCGGGAGCGATTATGATGGTAAAAAGAGAGGGTCAATCCGCTGTCAATGACGAGAGGGAGGGAGCCATGTCTGATTCGTTTTCGGCATCGAACTCTTCTTCCGGCCCTGCGCTCTTTAAAGTGGCGAGCACGTCGAATCCGGCTTCCGTGGCTGGAGCCATTGCAGGCACCATCCGGGAACGGGGGCGCTGTGAGATGCAGGCCATTGGCGCGGGGGCGATCAACCAAGCCGTCAAGGCCATCGCCATCGCCCGCGGGTATGTTGCCCCGAGTGGCATTGATCTGGTTTTTGTTCCGGCCTTTCTCGACATCGAGGTGGCCGGAGAGGAGCGGACGGCGCTCAAATTTGTCATAGAGCCTCGTCGCTAGCCCCGGGGGTCTGGTGGACGGACGTTGACCAGGCGTGTCGCGGCATGGTAAATTTTTAACCTGTATTTACCTTTATCACCGCTCGTTCCAGGGGCTGCAAGTGCACTTTACGTGCCTCCCGGTGCGGCGTGACTCGCGGCTTTCCAGTGAGAGCCAGTTCAGAGGAGTAGTTCACCATGTACGCGATCATCGCGACGGGGGGCAAGCAGTACAAAGTCGAGGAAGGACGTTTCGTCGACGTGGAGTTGCTGCCCCAAGACAAAGACGAACAAGTGGTATTCGAAAAGGTTCTGTTGGTCGCGAATGGCGACAAGGTTTCGATCGGAACCCCGGTGGTTGCTGGCGCCTCCGTCAAGGGCAAAGTGGTTTTGACGGGTAAAAAGTGGTGTAAGCGCTTTCGGCATACCTTGTCGGACGAAGAATTGGCACAGAAGGGTCGTCCCGGTCTTGCGCCCAAGGTCATCATCTACAAGCAACGCCCCAAGAAGCACTATCGCCGTAAGCGTGGACATCGCCAGCCGTTTACCCGCGTGTTGATCGAGTCGATCGGCAGCTAGTTTTCCTGAGATTCGAGACCTAAAGGAAAGAAGGTTTTGTCATGGCACATAAGAAGGGCGTAGGCTCAACGCGCAATGGCCGCGACTCTAATCCCCAGTATTTGGGCGTCAAGAAGTACGGCGGCGAAGTGGTGATTCCGGGAAACATTATCATTCGGCAACGGGGAACCAAGATTCATCCAGGCGACAACGTCGGGATGGGCAAAGATCACACCTTGTTTGCTCTGATTGAAGGAACGGTTCAGTTCGTTCATCGGGGCGCGAAGGGCAAGAAAGTGAACGTGGTGCCCTTGGCGGTGGCGCAGGCTTAAACTCCCGCTCACTCCTTGTTGCTTTGGGCCCGAAGCTGCCGCTGTTGGATGCTTCGGGCCCAAAAACTTGAATAACGACGTTTAAGGGACCTATGTTCATAGATCGAGCAAGCATTTCGGTTCGAAGCGGAAAGGGCGGGGATGGCGTTGTCATGTGGCGCCGTGAAAAATACGTGCCGGCGGGGGGCCCTGCAGGGGGTGACGGCGGGCGCGGAGGCTCTGTTTGGCTGGTGGCGACCGATGATCTGAATACCTTGCTCGACTTTCGCTACCAGCACAAGTTTGTGGCGGCGGATGGTGAGCGGGGGCGCCCTAAGAATCAACACGGTAAAGCGGCTGAGGATGTCGAAGTTCGTGTCCCCGTTGGGACCGTGATTTACGACTCGCCATCGGAAGAATTGCTGGCTGATCTCCATCAGGCCGGGATGCGTTATTTGGCTGCGCAAGGGGGGCGTGGGGGGCGTGGGAATTCGCACTTTGCGACCCCGACACGCAAAGCGCCAGATTTTGCAGAACCGGGCACGCCGGGTGAGCACCGGGAATTAAAACTAGAACTTAAACTTCTTGCGGACGTCGGTTTGGTCGGGCTTCCCAATGCGGGGAAGAGCAGCTTGATTACGGCCGTTTCCGCCGCCCGTCCCAAGGTGGCCGACTATCCGTTTACCACCTTAGAACCCCATCTCGGGGTGGTGCGTTTTGGGCCGGGTGAGACGCTGGTATTGGCGGATATTCCGGGCCTGGTGGAGGGCGCATCAGCCGGTACGGGGCTTGGTCACGAATTTTTGCGGCATGTTGAGCGCTGCCGACTTCTGGTGCACGTGTTGGACCTCTCGGGAGGGTTGGAAGAACGTGATGTGCTGAATGATTATGACGTCATTGAGACAGAGTTGCGGCGCTACAGTCCAGAATTGGCGGACAGGCCGCGGGTCGTCGCGTTGAATAAGGTCGATTTGCCGGGAGCTTTGGCTGCGGCACCGGCCCTGAAGGCAGACATTGAAAAGCGGGGCATTCCTTGTTTCGTGATTTCAGCCGCTGCTCACGAGGGCTTGGACGATTTGCTAAGGCATTTGCGCCAACGCGTTGCGGAATTGCCCCCGCCCGTTGTGTTTCGGCCTGTTCCGGCCGAGCGTCCCTTGGTGGCGGAGGAAGAGGCCCGCATTGAAAAGGGTCCTGATGGCTGGACTGTGACGCACTCGCGGTTAGAACGACAGGTGGCCCACTTGAATTTGGAATCGGCAGGCGCCGTGGTGAAGTTTCATCAATTGCTCGACCAGCACCGCATTGTAGAACGGCTTCGTGAGATGGGGGTTCAAGATGGAGACACGGTCACCATCGGAGATTTTGCCTTCGACTTCATCGACTGAGCTGACGCGGCCTGTCGTCATAAAAATTGGGACGGCGAGCCTGATGGGAGAAGCCGGCCTTGACCCGGTGGCCATGGCTCGTTTTGCCGGCGTCATTCGCGACCTGATGTCCTTGGGGCGTCGGGTCGTGGTGGTGACATCAGGCGCCGTGGGCGCGGGACGATGGCGACTGGGCTTGAATCCGAGGAGTATCCCGGAGAAACAGGCTGCCGCAGCCGTTGGTCAGGGCATCTTGATGCATCGTTACGACCAGGCTTTGTCTGCGCACGGTTTGACGGTGGCTCAATTACTTCTCACGCGGGCCGATTTTGGCGATCGCCCTCGTTACCTCAACTTTATTAACATGCTGGCGACCTTGTTATCACAACCAGGAATCGTTCCCATTGTGAATGAGAATGATTCAGTGGCGGTAGAGGAACTTCGCTTTGGTGATAACGATACCTTGTCTGCAATGGTGGCCAGTGCCGTGGATGCACATTCGCTTTTTATTCTTTCGGATGTGGACGGATTGTATGATGCTGACCCGGCCAAAAGTCAAACGGCAAAAAAGCTGGCGAGAATCTCTGCCATCACGCCAGACATTGAGGCCTTGGCAGGCGGCTCGGCTTCTGTCTGGGGAACAGGGGGAATGGCGACGAAAATATCGGCCGCCAAAATGGCGACTTCTTGTGGCATTCCGGTCGTTCTTCTGCACGCACGAGAACCGCAGGCCATCGTGCAATGCTTATCGGGGGGGCAGGCGGGAACTCTGTTCGTGCCGGTCAATACCCGTCTTGAGGGGCGAAAGCGTTGGTTGGCTTGGGGCGGGGTGACGACGGGACGATTGGTGGTTGACCGGGGGGCTGCGCGTGCGGTGAGCAAAGAAGGGCGAAGTCTGCTGCCCGCCGGAGTCCTCTCGGTGCACGGTGATTTTGTTCCGGGCGACCTGGTGGCCCTTTGCACCCCGGATGACAGTGAATTTGCGCGGGGGTTGGTGAATTACTCTTCGGCTGACCTTTCGCGAATTTGTGGTCGGCGCAGCACTGAAATATCCGCGATTTTGGGTTACAAGCCCTACGATGAGGCGGTTCATCGCAGTAATTTGGTGATGCGCTGATGAACAAAACCCGAAGTCTGAGGAGTGACAGGACGTGAGGCGTATTGCGCTGTACGGGGGGACTTTCGACCCCTTTCATTTGGGTCATTTGGCGGTGGCTCGCGCGGTTCGCGATTCGGGATGTGTGGACGAGGTCAGAATCGTGCCGGTTGGGACACCGCCTCACCGGCAGAGCACTATCGCAAGCGCGGATGAGCGTTGGTGTATGGCCGTTCTGGCCACCTTAGATGAGCCTGGGTTGAAGGTTGAACGCTGGGAGACCGAGTTGGCGCGCCAGGGGCCGACCTATGCGGTCGACACATTGTTCTCCGCGCGTGAGGCACTGGGGGGCGGGGCGACATTGTCTTGGGTGATTGGGATGGACGCGCTTGCCACCCTGGGCAGTTGGCACCGCATTGACGACATTCTTCAATTGGCGAATTTTCTCGTCTTGCCCCGTCACGGCGGGGATGAATCTACGATGCGTCAGCTTCTACACAGCACGATGCCGACCCACCCGGTTGAGCGTTTCTCTTTTGTTCCGATGCCCCCGGTGGAAATTTCCTCCAGTGCGGTGCGGAGGGTTCTTGAACAGGGGGGCGATCCTCGTCCGATGCTGCCCCCCATGGTGGCCACTTTTCTCCTTCGTTATGATCCCTATCGGGCGTTGAGGACATTGGTTTCGTGAACCAAGATGTGCTTTGGCAGCGAATTGCTGCGAATGAACAAAAGGTCGCTGAGGCCGAGGCTTTGGTACGCCCCGGGCACCTTTATCAGTTAACAGAGGCGCAGACAAAGGCCATCGCTGATCTTGACCAGGCATTTCGCGACGGAGCGGTTGCCGCGTTGTTGCACGCGCCAACAGGCGCTGGAAAGACGGCGGTTGAGTTTCATTTGCTGGTGAGAGAAAGCCTCCGTCAACGCGCGGCAGTCATTATTCTCACCCCGACGCGTGACCTGTTGCGTCAGCATCTCCATTACATCCGCAGCCGCCTCGAGGGGACTCCGTTACGGGTTGACGCACTGCACGGCGGGGTGGCCCCTGCTGCGCGAGAAGATATTGTGGGACGTTTCGACCGGGGGTTGCTCTCTGTTTTGGTCGCGAGTGGCCTGATGTTACAGGAAGAATCCTACCGACAACGTCTGCGCAAGGCGGCGTTTCTTGTGGTGGACGACGTTCACGCTTTTGATGCCCAGACTCATCTGCGCTGGTTAACTGGGGTGCAGACTCCGACGCTTTTTGCGACGGCAACCCCGGCACCTTTGGATAATTTTTTGCGGGAAAAAGGCGTGGGGGAGCGGATCGTTGCATTGCCCGCGAAGCCGTTTCAAACCCCAACGACCCGTCAGTATGTCTTTCAAGGGCGGTATGGCGATGACCCGACACACCAGGTTTTGTTGGCGGAATCTAGACTGAGAGATCATTTGCAGCGTCAGGGCCGCATTTATATTGTGTCTCGAACGCGTGAACAGGTTCCACGCATCGCACGATTTTTGGAACGCCGCCTGGGCGTGACCGTGCTGCAACTCCACGGCGACCTGCTCGACACGGCAGAACAGGCCAAGCGGCTGAATCGTTATAAAAATTTTCGCCCAGAAACAACCCGCGTCGCCGTAATGACGGCTTTTCGCGAGACCATGCCCGCGATTTTGGTGACGACCAATTTGATTGGGGCTGGCACGGACGTTCCTGAGGCTGATCTCATCATTATCACCGATGCCGATGGTTTCGGAGAGGCAGAGGTCGAACAACTGATAGGCCGCGTGGGACGCCGTGAAAAACCGTCCGAGGCCTGTCTCATCAGAGGTACGATGGGGCGTCCGTCGCTCAAAGGTCACCGCCATCGGCGAAAAGGACGCCATTGAGGCACTGGTTGCTCAGAACTTCGCAGGGTACACTGACAGAGTGAGTGCTCGCGAGCGTATTTCCTTTGATCATCACGTGCCTTCGGAAGCGACCGTGCTACTGAAAAATTTACGGCCGAGCATTTTGGATTGGTTGGAGAGCCACCTCACCGCTGGGCGCCGGGCTCATTCTGTTCGCGTGGGGCAAATGGCCCGGGAACTGGGGGAACGTTTCGGTGTGGACCCTGACCGCTGTGAAATAGCGGGCCTGCTGCACGACGTGGCGCGTGAATGGTCGCCGGAACGTCTTGCGACCCACGCACAGATGCTTGGGTTGGAGTGGGGGTATTTGGAGCAGATGGCGCCGATGCCTTGTTTGCACGGTCCCGTGGGTGCGGCCCTGGCGGGTGATTGTTTTGATCTGCGCGGTGAGCCTGACGTGCTCTCCGCCATTGCGCGCCATACGGTCGGTGCGGAAGCCATGACCCCCCTTGAGCAGATCGTTTTTCTGGCGGATGCGATGGAGCCAGGGCGAGGGGAAGCCCCCTACTTGCGAGAGTTACGGGCGGCCGCTGAGAAGAGCCTGGCTTATGCGTGTCGACGGGCTTATGATCATACTTTTGAATATCTATTGAAAACCGAGCAACCAATTCATCCTGATGCTGTCAAGGGCCGGAATTGGTTGCTGTATCAGGAGCGCTCACAGCGCACATCCTCCGATGGAACGTCCCAAAATGAATGTGGAGAAACGTGATTTGCCGGATCAACTCGACTCTTTGACCCTGATCGAAATGGCTGCTAACAAGGCGGATGACAAAAAGGCAGATGACATCAAGTTATTTGACTTGAATGGCATTTCTTTGATTGCCGACAGGGTTTTGTTGTGCAGTGGACAGACCACCGTTAAAGTGCGGGCCGTCGCTCAGCACGTGGAAGAAGAACTCACCAAAGCCGGGTACACCCTCTATGGCAGCGAAGGCTGGAGTGATTCAGTATGGGTTCTTCTGGACTTTGGAACGGTGATTGTTCACGTTCTTCGCACCCAAGAGCGTGAGTTCTACAATCTTGAAAGACTTTGGAGTCAGGCTCCGAGTGTGTCGTGGGAACCCGCCACCAACGCCTAGGTCTTTGTCGGGCCCCGGGTTTTGATTGTTTTCAAGGAGTTATTGCACGTGTCCAGTTCAATGGGGAACTTTGAGGAAAGTTTGTATCGTCTCGTGGTCGAGACCGCCACGAATTTGCCCGAGGATGTCCGTGCTGCCATACGAGCGGCCCGACAAAGGGAAGATGCCTCGACACGCTCTGCCCTGGCGTTGGGCACCATTGCCGAAAACATTGATTACGCGGCCAAGGATGTTCTTCCGATTTGTCAGGACACCGGGATGCCCACGTTTTTTGTAAACACCCCGGTTGGAGTGAATCAGATGACCCTACGGGCGGCCATTCGTTCGGCCGTGGCCCGTGCGACGAAAGATGGCAAATTGCGCCCAAATTCCGTGGATTCTCTGACGGGTGCGAACAGTGGAGACAACCTAGGCCCGGGAACGCCGGTCATTCACTTTGAGCAATGGGAGCGAGAAAACATCGAGGTGAAACTGATTCTGAAGGGAGGGGGGTGTGAAAACAAAAACATCCAGTACTCCTTGCCAGCGGATTTGCCGGGTGTGGGTAAAGCGGGACGAGACTTAGATGGCGTTCGCAAATGCATTTTGCACGCGGTGCATCAAGCGCAGGGGCAAGGGTGTTCCGCCGGCTTCATTGGCGTGGCCGTGGGGGGCGATCGGACATCGGGCTACGAGTGGGCCAAGCATCAATTGTTGCGCCCCGTGGATGACATCAACCCTGACGCGCGCCTGGCGGCGTTGGAAGCCTATGTGATGGAAAAAGCCAATACCTTGGGGGTCGGCACGATGGGCTTTGGGGGAGAAGTGACCCTCTTGGGCTGCAAAGTGGGGGTTTTGAACCGTTTGCCGGCCAGTTTCTTTGTGTCGGTCGCCTACAACTGTTGGGCCTATCGGCGCTTGGGGGTGGACATTCATCCCACGAGCGGGGAAATCCTTCGTTGGCATCATCGCGTGCCGGCAACGGATGCGCCTGCGATGCAAACCGAGGAAGCGCCCCAGTCCACGGGCCGTCAAATCACCTTGGAGGCCCCGATCTCCGAGGCGCAGATACGAGACTTGCGGGTTGGTGATGTTGTGACCATCAATGGCACAATGCACACGGGCCGCGATGCGATCCATAAATACCTGATGGATCACACCCCTCCTGTGTCACTCGAAGGGGGCGTTCTTTATCACTGTGGCCCTGTGGCCGTGAAAGATGCGAGCGGAAAGTGGAGCATCTTGGCAGCCGGACCCACGACCAGCGTGCGGGAAGAGCCTTATCAGGCTGAAGTCATTCGTAAATTTGGTTTGCGGGTTGTGGTTGGTAAGGGGGGCATGGGTGCGAAGACCCTTCAGGGACTTGAAACCCACGGTGCGGTTTATTTGAATGCCATTGGCGGGGCCGCCCAGTTTTACGCGCGGTGTGTCGAAAAGGTTGAAGGGGTGGACCTTTTGGAATTCGGTATTCCCGAGGCGATGTGGCATTTGAGCGTGAAGGGTTTTCAGGCCATTGTCACCATGGACAGTCACGGCAACAGCCTGCATGCGCAGGTGGAGCAGACCTCAGAACAGAAACTCGCTGCGCTGGCGTCGGCTGTTTTCTAAGGCTGCTTCATCCTTCCTCGTGTTGCAATGCCAGGCGACGTTGTTCTTCGAGGACTTGTTGAACCTGCTCAAACGAGCCCAAACCCATTTTAATGATCAGGTGCCCCAGTAACAGGCCGGTTTTTTCGTGCTCTTCCATGGCGGCATCGAGTTGTTCCGGGGTGATGGTGCCCTTGCGAATGAGAAGCTGCCCCAGTCGTAAGTCTCGGTATTGTTCTTCAAGCAGATCCTCGAGCTGTTGAAAGGTGAGATGTCCGAGGCTGAATAGCAACTCACCGATGCGGAGAAAAGGTTTTTTCCGCTGAACATCGAGAGCCTCCTGAAGTTGGTCCTCGGTGATGATGCTGCGGGATAACAACATCGCGCCGAGTCGTTCGTGGCTGGTTTTGCGCATGGCGGTCTCCTTGAGAACTCTTCAGGGATCTTACCCCATGACGACAGGGGCGTGCGATATTCGTTTTGGGTTGGTCCTTGGGGGTGAATCAGGGCCTTTGCCGGTGGCCTTGCACTTCCTTTCAAGCCCCAAGAACCCGCGCCCCTTCTTATGTTCAGCTTGACGCCTGCTTCTATGCACCCTACAATTCATTCGCACAGACCTTGCAGGCTTGGGAGTGTCCACGGCACCCTCCCTGAAGACGGAGTAGCGGTATGAATCGTGTAGCACCCTCGATACCTCGATTCGGCGAGACGGATCGCCGAGATGCGTGGTGGCTGTATCCCTTGATGGTGGCCTCGGGTCTGGGATTTTTTGTCATTTATGCCACCTATGCGGGCTTTTCGAACGCCCATTTTGCCTGGGGGCCCTATCTGTCCCCATTCTATTCGCCGCTGTTGCCTGTTCCGGCTTGGTTGCCTGGATGGGTAACGCCTGCGATGCTCATTCTCGTTTGGCCGGCCGGTTTCCGAGCGACCTGTTACTACTACCGGAAGGCATACTACCGGTCGTTTTTCTTCCACCCTCCGGCGTGTGCGGTGGGTGAAGGTCGTCCTCACGGTAACTACACGGGTGAAAGGGCGTTTCCTCTCGTACTGCAGAACCTGCACCGGTTCTTTCTGTATGTGGCGATTCTGTTCATCTTTTTGCTGGGCTACGATGCTTGGCTGGGGTTCAATTTTCCTGTGAACCCAGATGGCTCCGTGGCGCTGAATTATCATCAACTGAGCCACGCCGAAGCGGCAGCGGCCGGGATTAAGACAAAATTCGGATTTGGGATCGGCAGCTTCATTATGGTTTTGAACGTCGTGTTGCTTTCTGGCTACACGTTCGGCTGCCACTCCTTGCGCCACCTGGTGGGCGGCAAGCACGATTGCTTCAGTTGTCACGTGGCCGGCGGACCGAATCCGCCTGTGAGTTTCAAGGCTTGGAAGGCGGTTACCTTCTTGAACCAGCGGCACGAGATGTTCGCGTGGCTGAGCCTGTTTTCGGTGCTGCTGACGGACTTCTACATCCGAATGGTGTCGATGGGATTTTGGCCGGAACGCTACGTCTTGTTCTAACCCCATTGGCTGAGCCATTTCAAGTTTGAGCGAAGGTTGAATTTTATGCCTACTAATTACGATGTTCACGAGTATGATGTGCTCGTTATTGGGGCCGGTGGGGCTGGAATGCGTGCCGCCATCGAGTCCGCCCAAAAAGGGATGCACACGGCCCTGGTGTGCAAGTCGTTGCTTGGAAAAGCCCATACGGTGATGGCCGAGGGAGGGATGGCGGCGGCACTGGGCAATGTCGAGAAAAAAGACAATTGGAAGGTCCATTTCGTCGACACGATGTTTGGCGGTAAGTTTTTAAATCAGTGGCGAATGGCCCAATTGCACGCGCAGGAGTCTCCCGACCGCGCCCGTGAGTTGGAGAGTTGGGGTGCGGTTTTTGACCGCACGGACGACGGCCAAATACTGCAGCGCAACTTCGGGGGGCACGCGTACCCGCGCTTGGCCCACGTGGGGGACCGAACGGGTTTGGAACTGATCCGAACCTTGCAAGAACGTGTCGTGGCCTCGGGGCGCCATCCTCACACGGCGGAGAAGGAAATCAAGGTGCACATGGAGTGCACGATTTATCGACTCTTGAAGACGGATGGCCGTGTTTCGGGGGCGGTCGGCTACTGGCGCGAGACGGGCAAACCGATTGTATTTCGCGCGAAGTCCGTCGTCTTGGCGACCGGTGGCTTGGGTAAATGCTATCGGGTGACCTCGAATTCCTGGGAGGGCACTGGCGATGGCCACGCGTTGGCTTACATGGCAGGTGCTGAATTGATTGATATGGAATTCATTCAGTTCCATCCGACGGGCATGGTGTGGCCCCCCTCCGTGCGCGGCATTCTGGTAACGGAGGGCGTGCGCGGTGAAGGGGGTGTTCTGAAGAATAACAAAGACGAACGCTTCATGTTTGGCTACATTCCAGAACTGTACAAAAACCAGACCGCGGATACCCCAGAAGAGGGTGAGAAGTACATTAAGAAAGTGCCGGGTGCCCGGCGTCCGCCAGAGCTTCTTACGCGGGACGTGGTGGCTCGCGCCATTGTTCGCGAGGTGAAGGAAGGGCGGGGTTCGCCGCACGGAGGGGCTTTCTTGGATATTGCGTCGCGGCTGCCCGCGGATCAAATCAAAAAGAAGCTTCCCTCGATGTACCACCAGTTTATGGCGTTGGGTAATTTGGACATTACCCAAGAGCCCATGGAGGTCGGCCCGACGTGTCACTACGCGATGGGGGGTGTGCGGGTCAATCCAGAGACCCAGCAATCCAGTGTTCCAGGCTTGTTTGCAGCCGGAGAGGTGGCCGGAGGACTGCACGGCTCGAATCGGTTGGGTGGCAATTCTTTGTCTGACCTGGTCGTGTTTGGCAGACGGGCGGGTCTGTACGCTGCGGAATTTGCCCAGAAAAACGGCACGTTGCCGCCGCTGGACACCAACCAGCTCGAAAGCTGTCTGCAAGAGATGTATGCCCCCTTTGAAAAACCCAAGGGCGAGAATGCCTTTATTGTCACCTCGGCCTTGCAGGACACGATGGAAGCCAATGTGGGCATTGCGCGGCAAGAAGAAGAACTGAAGCAAGCCTTGGCAGATATTGCGGGATTGAAAGACCGGGCGGCTGTTCTGGGGGTGGCCGGAGATTCGCGCTTCAACCCGGGTTGGCATCAAACCATATCACTGGACTTTTTGTTAGTGTGCAGTGAAGCCATCGCGAAGAGCGCATTGGAACGGCGGGAAAGCCGCGGTGGTCATATGCGGGTGGATCACTTGGAAACCCTGGACGAGTACGGAACATTCAACCACGTGGTATGGCGGGGGGAGGACGGACAAATGCAACTTCGTCGTGAGCCCCTCACCGCGATGCCGGCTGAATTGGCTGCTCTGATTGAGGAGAAGAAAAATGGCTAACCACTCCGCAGGTAAGACCGTCAGCGTCGCGGGCCGCAAGCACGTCTTCAACGTCTGGCGTGGTGACCAAGCCCAGGGTGAATTGGTCGATTATGAAATTGAACTCTCCGAGGGAATGGTGGTGCTGGATGCGGTCCATCAGATTCAGGCGCAAATCGCACCCGATTTGGCCTGTCGCTGGAATTGTAAGGCCGGTAAATGCGGCTCTTGCAGTGCTGAGGTGAACGGGAGACCGCGTTTGATGTGCATGACGCGGATGGACCAGGTGATTGATGAAGGGCCCACGACGATTCGCCCGATGAAGGCGTTTCCATTGATCAAAGACCTTGCCACCGATGTCAGCTTTAACTATCGCACCGCGAAAAAAATTCCAGCGCTCGATCCGAAGCCCAAGGACGATCGTGGTGAATGGACGATGTACCAGTATGAAATCGACCGAGTTCAGGAATTTCGGAAGTGCATCGAATGCTATCTGTGCCAAAACACCTGCCACGTTTTGCGGGACCATCAGGAGACGAACTTCGCGGGTCCGCGGTTTATCATGCGTGCGGCGCAACTTGAAATGCATCCGATGGACCAGGCTGATCGCATCGAAACGGTCAAGGAAGAACTGGGCATCGGCTACTGCAACATCAACAAGTGCTGCACCGATGTCTGTCCCGAGGGAATTAACATCACGGACAACGCGATCATTCCGTTGAAAGAACGGGTGGCAGACCGCTACTATGACCCCGTGAAGGGGCTGTGGGCCAAACTGACGGGAAACAAATAACGCAACATTTTCGTTGGGCAGGGGACGTGTGAGAACTCTCACAGGTCCCCTGTGACTTTGGTTTGGCAAAAAACGTATGGGTCTTGTTATCCTGAAGAGGGGCTTCGTAGGAACCGAGAAATTTTCGGGCTGCGAGACCTTTGACCGGGAGCCATCCCATGCATTTGACTGATTCCACGATGAAACGTTTTATGGGCACGTGTGCGGCGCTGATGACATTGAGCGGCGTGTGTAGCAACTTGGGCCTGAACGCTGGTGTGGCACAGGCGGCGGATGGTGCCTTCAATGCGAAGTTGACCAAGGTGCTTCGCCAAGTGGAATGGCAACGCGCGACCACCTCAGTATGGCAGCCGGCCATACTCAACAATTTACTGCTCCCTGGTGACGCCTTGCGCACAGGGGCGGGCTCTCACGCTGAAATGTTGTACGGCGATGGTTCCGTGACCCGGATGGGCAGTTTGACCTCCCTGGTTTTGACGGGCGATCGCCGTCGCGAGGTTCGGTTGTCGGCCGGCAAGCTGTGGTTGCAGATTCAAAAGGGGGGGGCGGGCATGCGAATTCTGACCCCCGGAGCGGTGGCGACGGTAACCGGTACCGAATTATTGGTCGAATTTGATGCTGCGCGCCGGGCGACGGAGGTCACCGTTTTTGAGGGCAGTGTGAACGTGAACGGTGATGTGGGCGAGTTGGTACGCGTGATGGCAGGAACAACAACACGGGTTCCTCTTCAGTCGCCGGCCGCGGTGCCCGTTCCGCTCGCACCGAGCAAATTGCAGGAACGCTCAAACCTTTTCAAACCCCTCTCGCTTCAAGACGCGCCGGGTGAGTCTGGTGATGCAAACCCGACGCAGATGGACTCGAGTCGTGACTCCGCACCCGATAGCGCATTGACACGCCCCGGGCGCCAAGATGGCCAAGAGATGGGGGAAACCTCCGCTCCACCGCCGCAGGCGCAACCGGTCGAGGCCTCGGGCAATGCGGTTGAAAATCCTAAGCCCGATCTTAAAGGGCAAACGGACAAGTTACTGGACCCGCGGATTCTTAACGGCTCGCCGACCACCGGAACTGTTCGGGTGATCATCGAATGAAGACCCCACGCTACGCTCCCGTTATTTTGGCCCTGACCTTCCTGGCACCTTTCTTGCCAGGTTGTGCGGAGGGGCTCTGGAATCCGACCAAGGGGCGGGTGGCTTTGACGGTAAAATGGCCGCAAAAGTCGGTTGCCTTTCGGATTTTGGCCATTCCTGAGTCCACCGTGCGGATTGACGTCACGATTCGTGGAGAGGGCATTTCTGAAGATGCTCCTCTAAAAACCAGTTTAACGCCGGACAGCGACGATAATTCGACGCAATTTATCGACGTTCCCATCGGACCTAAGTTTATTCAAGCCGTGGGTTATGATGCCCAAGAAGCCCTGACGTCGGAAGGGGCGACGGCGATTGCTGTTTTGCCGAATACGATGGTGGAGGCCCGCTTGGTGATGCAGCCGCTGACGGCGCCGACCCCTGACCCTGAGGCGTCAAATCCGAGCGAGACGCCTGAGCCTGAACTTCCACAGCCTGTCGTATCACCCGGTGTCCATCGCATTATTGACACGTATGCAGGCGATGGTCGGGAGGGCGCGCAGGATTCTTACGATCCTTTGGCCGCCCGTTTTCGGTATCCCCGAAGTCTACTCTACGATGCAGAGGGGCAATTTATTTACGTGTCGGACGCGTGGTATCGCTTGATACGAAAAATTGACCTCAAAACGGGAGGCGTGACGACCTTCGGCGGTCGGGCAGCCACACCCACAGGGGCTCCGGCAGGGGTCCCTCCGGCACTGGCGGGGGCCGTTTCAGGGGTGCCGAGTGGGTTGGCCCTTGGGCCGGATGGTTCGTTGTATTTTTGCGACCGAGAAAATCATATGGTCCGTCGCATTACGGCAACTGGCTTGGTGGAGACCGTGGCCGGGACCGGTCGAATGGGAAATTCGGACGGACCGCTTAACTTTGCGCAATTTGCTTATCCGGCCGATCTCGCGGTCACGCGGGAAGGCGTGGTCTATGTGGCGGACGCTTACAATAACCGGATTCGCCGGATAGAGAATGGTTCAGTGACGACGATTGCTGGTGAGGGAACGTCTCTCACCGCCGAATTGATGGGCCTTCGCCTTCCCGCACCGACCCTCAACTTGCCTGTGTCGATCGTACTTTCTGCCGATGGCGGCGCGCTTTTTGTCGGAGAAGGCAAGGGCCATCGCGTATCACGTGTTGATGTGCGCACGGGCGAGATCGTCGCGTTTGCGGGCAATGGGGTGATTGGAACCGAGGGGGAGGACGGCCCGGCGACTTCAGCGAATGTCGCGTTGCCGTTGGCCTTGGCCTTCGATTCACAGGGACAGCTGTTGATTGCGGATGGATGGGCTTTGACCACGGGGGTTGAGACTTTGCTGGGTTCTTCAAGCAGAGTGTTGCGGGTTGATTCCGAGGGTGGAATTGCCAGACTCGCAGGCGTCAACTCGAAGTCGGCGTACGGTTACTCAGGCGATACCGAAGACGCCCGGCAGGCGGCTTTGAATAACCCGTCTGGCTTGGCTGTTGATGCAAGTGGTCGAATATTTATCGCAGACAGCTACAACAACAGAATTCGCGTTTTGCGGGCGGTGGTGAAACCCGAGAACACTGAGGTTGAAGTAGAGGAAACTGACACAGTAGCCACAGATTCGCTGGCCTCTCCGACCGCATTTCGTGCGCGGTAAGCGAGGGGCAAAAAGTGAATCCGCGCGATTTTGACCCACTCAGTGAGTCCGTGGTATAAATCGTCATTTGCGAGCGCTATATTCTCGTGAGACGAGGGTGGGTTCTTCATGGTGAATCTTCAATTCGGACTGCAGATTGTGCAGACCATCCTGTCGTTGCTTCTGATTGTGGCTGTGATTTTGCACTCTGCAAAAGGTGAAGGCATCGGAGCTATCGGCGGCCAAGCTAAGATTTTTGGCAGTCAAAAAGGGGTAGAGGCTGGCCTCAATCGCTTCGCGACCGTCATTGCCGTTTTATGGGGCGTTGTTTCGCTCCTCATCGCTTACATTTCCTACCACAAGTAAGTGGGCGTGGAGTTGCGCGGGTTACTTTTGTTGGGGCCGACCTCTGTCGCGGAGGGCGGCTCTCTTGCTTTCTAGGAGGTTTTTAATGCCTGCGAACCGTCTTCGTGGCTTTATCGGGCCCTTTTGTTCCTTGGTGATTGCCGCCGCTGCTTGGGGCTGTGCCGAGGACGTTGAAGACACGAACAAGACGAGTGCGCCGGGCGGTGCGACCGCTGCGCCGGTGGCAGCGGTCACGGAGGCCCCTGACGCGGGCCCAGCTCCGAATGCTCCGGTGCTGCGGGCGACCCTGAAGGACCCGTTGGTTGGAACATCGCCCACGGGTACATACGGGGGCGCGATCGTTGCCGGCGCGTATGAGGATCCCAAAACCTTTAACCCGACGTTGGTGGGCGATTCGGTCTCCGGTCGGTTTGTGACGTATCTGTTTGAGGCCCTGGCCGACGAGAATCCGGTGACCTACGAGTTGGAGCCCATTCTCGCCAAGAGTTGGACCGTGAGCCCCGATGGTACGGAATACACATTTAAGTTGCGCGAGGGCGTTCAATGGCACGATGGCAAGCCTTTGACTGCCAAAGACGTCGTCTTCACGTATATGGAAGTCTTGCGCCACGAGGACATCCCGTGGGACACCCGCGACGTCATTAAGATCGACGGAAAATTGCCGGATGTCACCGCGCCTGACGCGTTCACGGTGGTTTTCAAACTTCCCAAACCCTTCGCGCCGTTTATGCGCACGGCACCCAACGTTCCGATTCTGCCTGAGCATGTGTTCGGCCCGTGGGTGCGAACCAAGGGGCCGAACGGAAAGCCTGTCGCCAATTCAAAATGGGGGGTGAACTCGGATCCGCGCACGATTATCGGGAGCGGGGCATGGATGGTCGAGCGTTACCAGCCGGGTCAGCGCATCATTTTTAAGCGTAATCCAAATTATTTCCGAACCAACCGCCACAAGCAGCCGCTTCCTTATCTGGACCGCCTTGAGGTGCCCTTTCTGAAGAATTTGGAGACGGCAATCTTGAAATTTAAGGCGGGAGAGACGGATGCGCAGTGGTTGCCCGGAAAAGATTTCACGTACATGAAGCCCCTTGAAAGTCAGGGTAATTTTACGATTGTGAATGGCGGCCCAGATTTCCGCACGAGCTACCTCACCTTCAATTTAAATCCGGGTCAGTCCAAAGACGGCAAGCCCTATGTCGATCCGGTGAAGGCCAAGTGGTTTGCAGATACGCGTTTCCGTCAGGCGATTTCCTATGCCATCGATCGAGAGGCCATCATCAAGAATGTGTTTCGCGGAATGGGGGCTCAGCAAAATTCGCCGGTGTTCCAGAAGAGCCCGTATTATGACCCCACGGTGCCGACCTATGCACTGAACCTCGCGAAGGCCGAGTCTCTCTTGCGCGAGGCAGGCTTTGTGAAGGAGCAGGAGGTTCTGAAGGATGCGGGAGGGCATCCCGTATCCTTCACGGTATTGCACACGGTCGGTTCGAAAGATTTGGAACTCGAGACCAACATGATTGTCCAAGACCTGAAAAAGCTTGGCATCAGCGTAAGAACCCAACAGGTGACGTTCAACGTGCAGATTGCCAGAACGCACGAGACCAAAGATTGGGAAGCATTTATTGGGGCTTGGGGAGCAGGTATCGAACCCCACGGCGTCGCCCATCTGTGGACCAGTCACGGCCAAGCGCACATTTTCAACCTAAACCCAGCGGCAAAGCCTCATCCGACCCCTGTCTATACCTGGGAAAAGCGCATTGACGAGCTTTTTGAGTTAGGGGCGGCGACCATTGATGAGACGAAGCGCAAAGCGATTTACGCGGAATTTCAACAATTGGTTATGAAAGAGCAGCCGATGGTGTTTTTACCGGTGTTTAATTACACGGTGGCCGTGCGCAATACCCTTGGGAATACGCGTCCCAATCCATATAACCCGTTAGGAATCAGCTGGAATGCTTGGGAAATTTACCGGAAATAAGTTGTGGGTTTGTGATGCCACACTCATCCAGGAGAAGCAGGGCGCTTGACCAGCGCCGCCGCGTGTGGAGGTCTACTGAAGGCCTCTTGTGGGGAGCAATATGTTTCGCTATTTGCTTAAGCGCTTGATACAAATGGTGCCCTTGCTGATCTTGATTTCGATGATCACCTTTGGCATCAGCAAACTGGCTCCGGGGGACCACCTGTCCGCCCGCATGGCGGATCCGTCGATGACGCGGGAACGCATTGAGGCGGAACGGAAGCGACTGGGTTTGGATCAGCCGGTCCCTGTTCAGTACGTCAAGTGGGCCGGGGCGTTTGCTATGGGAGATATGGGAGAGTCCTATCGCTATCGGACGCCTGTGAGCAGTTTAATCTCGCAACGCTTGGGTGCGACTTTGCTTCTGGGGTTGTCAGCATTATTACTGGCGTGGCTGGTGGCGATTCCGCTGGGCATTTATGCCGCGGTGAATAAATATAGTTTACCTGATAAATTATTTTCGACTTTCACTTTCACCGCGCTGGGTATCCCGGAATTCTTCCTTGCTTTATTGCTGCTGTTCGTCGCGGCCAAGACGGGCTGGTTGCCTGTCGGGGGCATGACCAGCGCCAGTTTTGCTGAAATGACCTGGTTAGGGAAGGCACAAGACTTATTGGCCCATCTGGTTTTGCCGACGATCGCGGTGACCATCGGCTCGATTGCTATCTTGCAACGACGGATGCGTGGGAATTTGTTGGACGTTTTGGCTGAAGATTACGTCCGCATGGCGCGAGCCAAGGGGCTGTCCGAGGGGACGGTCGTATATAAACATGCCGTGCGCAATGCTCTAAATCCGATGATTACTATTCTGGGGTATGACATTGCGGGCTTGTTGAGTGGCTTTGCCCTGGTCGAGATTATGGTCGGTTGGCCGGGCCTCGGCCAAATGATGTTGGAGGCGTTGCAGTCTTTTGACATGCCGCTGGCGATGGCCGGCATGATGATTGGGGCTGTGATGTTGTTGCTCGGAAATCTCTTGGCGGATGTATTGCTCGCCGCTGTTGATCCGCGCATCAAGCTGGAGGCATAAGAGTGAGCGAAGCAAGCATCCAGGAGAAGACAACACCAGCACCGGCACGTTTCGCGGATGATTTGCCGCCCCCTGTGTCGACGCGTCAGCGGATCTTGCGTCGTTTTTTGCGTCACAGGATGGCGGTGGCGGGCCTCTCAGTGTTGGTTTTGCTTTATGTCTTGATGATTTTTGGGCCGTTCATTGCGCCATATGCCGAAGCCACGGAGGATCGGGCGCGCTCGTTTATGCCTCCCACACGGGTCTACCTTGATTCTTCAGGTCTGTACGTTCGAAATGCCGAGATTACGGTGGATGCGAGCACTGGCGCAGAGATATTGCAGGTCGACCGCACGGTTCGCTATCCGCTCCGACTCTTTGTGAGGGGAGATGCCTATCAACTCTTCGGTCTCATTCCTTCAACCACTCACCTGTTTGGTGTGGATCGGCCCGCTGGAATTTATTTGTTTGGCACTGACCAAGCGGGGCGGGATATTTTCTCGCGGACCCTGTACGGTGCCCGGATCAGTCTGACGGTTGGAGTGATGGCTATTTTTATAGTCATTCCGATAGGTTTGTTTGTGGGAGGGGTCGCCGGGTATTTCGGCGGCTGGCTTGATAACATTTTGATGCGCTTTGTAGAGGCGTTGATGGCTTTTCCCTCGTTTTACTTGTTGTTGTTCCTGTTTGGTGTCACGTATAAGTGGGACATCACCCCCACCCAGCGTTACATCATGATCGTATTGATTATGTCCCTCATTGGTTGGACCAGTCTTGCCCGTGTCATCAGGGGACAGGTATTGGCGCTGCGGTCACAAGAGTATGTCGAGGCCTCCTTAGCGGCGGGGGCGCGCTCGTTGTGGGTGATTACGCGACACATCCTGCCGCAGACGGCCACGTGGGTCACGATCTCCGCGTCGTTGATGGTCCCGAGTTTCATTCTGGGCGAGTCTGCGCTCTCTATGTTGGGCTTGGGAGTTCAGCAGCCTGACGCGAGCTGGGGAAATTTGCTTGAAGATGCCCGCAGCATTTCGAGCCTCACGCTTCACCCTTGGTTGATGATACCGGCGTTGTTCATTGTGATTACGGTGGTTGCCTTTAATTTCTTTGGAGACGGCATTCGCGACGCCTATGACGCGAAGTCTCGCGTGTAGTGAACGAAAAAATGGGGGGGATGGCGATGCCCCCCCCTCTTCCGTTTACTCCCGAATGAGGCTTTGCCTCCGCGCTTATTGCGATGCTGCCTCAAGGGGCACGAGATACGACTGTTGAGTGCGGTCCTGGCACTCTTTTTGCATGAGTGACAAGACCTCATCAAGGGGAAGAACGCGGTTGCGCCCACCTTTCCGAGTGCGCACCGCCACCGCTCGCGCCTCTACCTCTTGCTTGCCGATGACCAGCATGTAGGGCACCTTTTGTACCTGGGCTTCACGAATTCTGTAATTGAGCGATTCGTTACGATTATCAAGCTCAACCCTCAGATTTGCGGCGCGAAGCACGTCTGCGACCTCGGCGGCATAATCTTGACTGTCGTCACTGATGGGTACCACCACGGCTTGCACGGGGGCGAGCCACAGCGGAAATGCGCCTGCGCAGTGTTCGAGATACACTGCGAAAAATCTCTCAAGCGAGCCGAGGATGGCTCTGTGCAGCATAATGGGGCGGTGTGGTTGGCCGTCTTCCCCAATGTAGCTCAGGTCGAAGCGTTCAGGCAGATTGGGATCGAATTGTATGGTGCCCAGTTGCCAGGAACGACCAATCGCATCGTGGATGTGAAATTCGATTTTGGGTCCGTAAAATGCGCCTTCACCGGACAACACCTCAAAAGGAAGCCCCGCCCTGCGCAGGCCTTCTGCCAATGCTTCCTCTGCGCGATCCCATTGGGCATCCTCTCCGATGCGTTTTTCTGGGCGGGTCGCCAGTTTGATGTCAACCTTGCTGAAATTAAGCACGGTATACACTTCATACAAGAAACCAATGAATTTTTCGATTTCATCCGCGACCTGCGCCTCTGTGCAAAAAATGTGTGCGTCGTCCTGGGCAAATGAGCGAACCCGCGCCAGTCCGTGAACGACTCCTCCGCGTTCGTAGCGGTGTAGGCGCGCAAAGTCTGCAATCCGATAGGGCAGTTCTCGATAGCTGCGACGGCGAGCACCAAATATCACGCAGTGGCTGGGGCAATTCATCGGTTTGAGGACAAACGAGTCTTTCTGAAGACCTTCTTGAATTTTTCCGTGCTCACAGGGCTCGAGTTCATCCTCTGTCCAGACCCGGTAAATATTTTCATTGTAATTCCCCAGATGACCGCTGGTTCTGAATAAGTCGGGCTCGTAGGCCAAGGGGGTGATGACCTCATCGTATCCGTGGCGATCGTAGAGTTCTCGAATGAATTGGACCAATGTGTTGTATACAAAGGCCCCTTTGGGAAGGAAAAACGGCATGGCAGGGGCCACTTCGTGGAACATAAAAAGCTCAAGCTCTTTTCCCAGTTTGCGGTGATCCCGCTTGGCTGCCTCCTCGAGACGGGTCATATGGGCTTTCAGGTCTGCTTCGCTCCAATAAGCCGTCCCATAAATACGCTGGAGCATTTTGTTTTTTTCGTCACCACGCCAGTAGGCGCCTGCAGCGCTCAGCAGTTTGAAGTGGCGAATGAGCCCTGTATGGGGGACGTGTGGCCCCCGGCACAAGTCACTCCAGCTTCCCTGACCGTACAGGGTGATGGCCGCCTCTGGGTCTTTGTTGCGAATGTCTTCCAAAATCTCGGCTTTGTACGGTTCACCGATGTCTCGAAATTTTTTTACAGTCGCCGGAACGTCTGCCGCGGGTATCTCCTCGCGTATGACCTCCAGTTTCGCATCTGCCAAACGTTTCATCTCTGCCTCGATGGAAAGCAGGTCGTCCGGGGTAAAACCCCGCTCGTAATCGAAATCATAGAAAAAGCCCTCGGCCGTGACAGGTCCGATGGTGACTTGGGCACTCGGATAGAGTTTTTGCACCGCCATGGCCATCAAATGGGCGGTACTGTGTCGCAGCAGTTCAAGGGCATCCGGATCATCGCTGGTCACAATCTGGGCGCAATCACCCTCGTGCAAAGGGCGAGACAAGTCAACCAAGACACCATTGAGGCGCCCGGCCACTGCTTTTTTGGCCAATCCTTTGCTGATATTTTCCGCCAGTCCTGCCAACGTCGTTCCCACGGGCAGTTCACGTGTCGAATGGTCTGGCAAGGTGACGTGAATGATTGCAGTATCAACGGACATAGAAACCTCTTCTTTACCGGCGTACCGAGTAGCCTGGGCTTCTATTCTAGCGCACTATGGTACGGGATAGGTGATTGCGATGCGGGGCTGGTTTTCGCGTGAGTCAGCCGCTTCGGCTGGAATGCTATTCCCGCTGGCGTCAGTAATTCCAGACACGCGAATAGCAATCGCTGTGGCTTTTTCGCGATCAAAAAGGTCTTTGTTAGGCACAAATATCCTAATGGCTGAGAGCGCGGCAAATTCTATTTTTACAGTGTTTTCAGGGTCGACCAAACGAAACTCTTTGCCCAGTTGGCTCTCTCCCGCGGAGCCAAAATTTGTGGTGTTCACCCCCACTTCCAAGGGTTGAGTTCCCGAGGCCACCGTCCCTTTCAACAGGGTTGTGGTGCCCAGATAATCGAGACTGGAACCGACCGCAAAGGAGTAATTTTTCAGTTCTTTGATCGCCTTGATTTGGCTTGGGGTTCGATCGCCTAATGCGGGGATGAGCGGTTTACTGAATCTCAGTTCGAAGGTCGTACCCGCCTTTTGACTGGCCACCGCAGGATTGTCGACATCTCGAACGGTAACGCCCACGGAGCGGAGGACGGGGCTGTCTTTATCTTCCGCCAAAGTAAACGCGGAGGCACTGACGTGGGTTGAACTCCAACGGGTATTTGTGTCCTCTTTCTTGAAGTACTCCACCAAGCCCCGGGGTGGAAGAAACGCATTCTGGATAAACTGGCCAGCCGGGGCCATCGTTCCAAGTTTTCCGGTTGCATCCGTCCCTAGAAGGTTGTCGTCGGCATCCTTTATCGGATGCTCTGGGTCGGAGGCCAGCGCCAGTTGATACCGAGCAACCGGAGTTCCGTTGAGCAAGGGAGCTGGAAATGTCACGGTAATTTTCCGTTGTGATTCGTCGGGTGTATAGGCGGCAATTGCCTCATATTGCGACTGGGGCAAGAGTTTTTTGCCCTCGTCCGTTGAGAGCCATTCAAAAAATTTTACTGAATATGGAAAGTCTGAAAGGGTTGCACTCGCCGGCTGCAAGGCCGCGCCGGGGAGGTCCGGCGCCAAATCAGGAGGCCGCGTTCCATCGCCGCTAGACACCTCATTTCCCGGCAGTAAGCGCAAGGCAGCCGCCAAGTTTTGCAGCGATTGGGCTGGCATCGGTTCACTGAGTTCTAGGGAAACATTGATGCCCACACCGGGAATCCCGGAGGCGCCAAAATCAGGGGTTACCTCAGTAATCTCGGGAAAGCTAGAGAGGCCGTACATCTGGGTTTCATCGTCTGGTGCCCCAAAGTTCAGCACATAGTCGAAGCCGGGCAGCAATCCTACTTTTTGTCTGCGCGGTCCTTGGTTATAACGGTAAGCCGTCACATCGACAATTCCCACGACTTCGCCCAATGCATCAAATTGATAGCCCCCGGATACGAGATTGGACTCTTGAGTTTTCTCCTGCCCATCTATTTCCTTGCTCACCGTGATACGCACATCTTGATCAAACGGGGTCCCATCCAAGGACCAAACTGCCCCACGCAGCGTGGTTTTGCCGTCAGGGTTTCTTGTCCCCGTGAGTTGGCGGAAGCCTGGGTTACTCTGGGCAGAAGGGACAGGCGTCGGCCGAGGAGATGGTGACGGTCCTTGTGTTTCCGGTGTACTGGTGGCCGCAGGTGAGGTGGGCACCGGGGGCTTTGGGGTTGGAGGCCTGCGGGCGGATCCGCTGTTGAAGGTCGGAACCGGTGCGTTGGTCGTCGCACGGTTGGCCGGACAGGCCCAAAGTGCGCTCAATGCGACGAAGAAAGCCAGAGGTTTGAGGTGATCGTTCATCGAAAACCGTGTGTCCTGCACAATAAGTGAACGGCTCTTTTTAAATACCCCAATTCGGAGCACTTTGTCTCAACTTAGTCTGATGGTGGGCTGGTGTGTTCCTCCGCCTCGTCGTCTATTTCTGAGCGCCAGAAGCTTTCGAGCCCCTGCTTATGGGTTTTACGGTCTCGATTACGGGCATTGGCATCTATTTTAGCCAGCCGCTGGTCTTGCCCCGCGCCTCGGCTTCGTCGCTTCGAACTCGTCTCGGCCTTAGCCCGTCTTTCCGAGGCTTCTTTTTGTAATCCAAGGCACTCAGTCAACATGCGCAAGTAGCTTTCATATCGGCTGTTCGCGAGCGTTTCGTGTCCGCGCACGGCGCATTGTGGCTCGTGTTGGTGCAGACAGCTTGGAAGTCGGCAGCCTGGAATGAGGGGGGCCATTTCTTGGAAACCCCAACCCAATTCCACGGGATGCAATCCCTCCAAGGAGAGGTAGCTGAAACCGGGAGTATCTGCAACCAGTGCGTCCGCAGTTCCCTCGATGGGATAAAGGGCGGCGTGCCTCGTGGTGTGCTTGCCACGTTGAAGTTTTTGAGAAACGTCGCCCTCTCTGAGGTTGAGGCCTGGATGTAAGGCATTCACCAGGGAACTTTTTCCCACGCCAGAGGGCCCTGCCAGTACGGACAGCTTGGAAGACAGAAGGGGCAGTAAATCCGTCACGCCGTCGGGATTTGCCTCGGTCGGAATGACCGTGTAGCCGATGCGTCGATAGGTCTCGCAGAGGTTCGAAAGGTCATGCGCTGAGACCAGGTCCCGTTTGTTCAGTATGATGACAGGGGACATGCCGGATTGATGGGCGACGACCAAAAACTTGTCCAATAGAAAGTGCGAAAAAGGAGGGTTGTCGGCTGATACCACGACCAATAATTGGTCGACATTGGCGATCGCCGGGCGGTCAAGGACTTGGGCTCGTGGATGAATGTCGGAAATGAAACCTTTCCGAATTCCTCGCGATATGGCCTCGGGGAGGGCCAACGAGCCCGACCGCGGAGGTGGCAGGGGTGAATCCGGGGTGATGGGTTCCAGAACAATGGAGACGCGATCGCCAACCAGAGCCGTGTCGCCAGACTTCTTTAATTTCCCCCGCATATGGCAGGCGAATTCGTCTGGGCCCGACTTCACATAGAAAAAATTGGCCTGATGGCTGACAATAATTCCCTCGATACACTCCAGCGTCGGTTGAATTATTTCCCCGGGGTTCATTGGCAACCTGCTTCGCTTGGGTTCATTGGTAGGCGAGTTGTCGCTTCAGTTGCCCGCAGGCTGCTTCTATTTCCAGCCCCCGTTCGGCCCGAATAAACGTGGGGAATCCAGCTTTCTGAAGTTTGTCAGCAAAACGTCGCATATGGCTCTGGGGCGTTGCTGCATAGTCGGCCCCGGTAGGATGGTATGGAATGAGATTAATATGCACGTGCAGTCCCTGCGCCCATTCCAATAACTCCTGCGCGTGGGACAGGGTGTCGTTGACGCCATGCAACATAATGTATTCGAGGGTCACCCGCCGGCCTGTGGTGCGTTCGTAGTCCCTCACTGCTGAACGCAGATCCTCAAGCTTGAATTTGGTATTGACCGGAACGAGTTGATCTCTCAGGGCGTCATTGGGTGCGTGAAGCGAAAGCGCCAACGTCAGCTGTAAGTTACGCTCCGCCAAACTCTTCATTTGCGGCACGATGCCAACGGTAGAAATGGTCAATTGACGCATCGCGATGCCGACGGCTTGATTCAGCAAACTGACGCTGGCGAGGACCTGGTCAAGGTTAAGCAGGGGTTCACCCATGCCCATGTAAACAATGTTCGAGATACGCCGTCCCAAGGCTGACTGCATCGCGAGGACTTGGTCAACAATCTCTCCTGCCGTCAGATTACGCTCGAACCCGAGTTGACCCGTGGCGCAGAATGAACATTTCATCGCGCAGCCTACTTGGGAGCTGATACAAGCTGTGACGCGATCGGGGTAGGGAATCCAGACGCTCTCTATTTCGCGACCGTCGTGCGCCCGAAATAGAAATTTTGTGGTTCCGTCTGGCGCTTCTCTCGCGGTGACTTGCGTCAAGGCCGAAACCTGGTACCCCTGCTCTTCAAGGATTTGCCGAAACGCCTTCGGCAGGTCGGTCATATCGTTGAGTTGACGGGCACCTTTTTGATAAAGCCATTTGAAAATTTGATCCCCACGATAGGCCGCTTCGCCCAATTCAGTGGCAAGTTCTCGCAATTCAATTTGGGTTTTTCCGATAAGAATGGCAGTCACGAGGAGGCTCCGCTTCTTGGAGGTGGGGGTGGGGGCGGGAGGGCGGATGCGAAAGAGGTTTCAGGAAATTGATGATTCCATCATACCCCGACGCAACTTGGCGATGAAGAATCCATCGACGTCGTGACGGTCTGGTCTTAATTGAATTCCACCGATCTCACGTTCAAAATCTTGGTGCCAAGGGCCGGGCAGGTGTTCTGTAAAATCCACCGGATGGATGTCGGGGTTTCGCGCCAGAAATTCCTTTACGACAGCTTGATTCTCAGTGGTTGTCATCGTACACGTACTATATACCAAGATGCCTCCTGGTTTGAGGTATTTGATGGCCTCATCGAGCATGCGCCCTTGCAGGTGTGCTAAATCAACCAGGTTTTCGCTGTTCTGGTTCCATCGGAGGTCGGGCTTGCGGGGCAGTACTCCCAATCCCGAACAGGGCGCGTCGAGAAGTATGCGGTCGGCCAGTGGTAAACCTGTGAGGTCGACGGCGTCACGGGGCTGCACGACGATATTGTGATGTCCCATTCGGCGGCAATTTTCTTCGAGCCGCTTGAGACGGGCTTCCGAACGGTCAATGGCCCAGACTTCCGCTTGATTATTTACAAGTTCGACGATGTGGGACGTTTTCCCCCCGGGGGCCGCACCAATGTCAAAGATACGCTCGTGAGGGCGCGGATCCAAGACTCGGGAAACCAACATGGCCGCTTCGTCTTGCACATAGAAAAACCCATCGCTGTAGCCCTCAATGGCTGCCGGTTCAACGCTTTGCTCGAGACGAATGCCCTCTGGAACGATGGCACTGGGTATGGCTCCGATATTCTTTTCGCGGAGGCTTTCGAGCAGTTGCCCACGTGTTGTTTTGCTCACGTTAGCGCGAAGGGAAATCCGGGGCGCTCCAATGCTCCAAGCACCCAGTGCGCTCGCATCCAGACCAAATCGCTCCCACCACTGGGTTGCAATCCACGCCGGAAGGGAGTAGGCCACCCGCAAATGTTCGACAGGCTCCTTGTCAGCATTTGGGAGGTGGATGGTTTCTCGTCGGCGTAATAAATTTCGTAAAACAGCGTTTGTAAGACTTGCCACGCCCTTGTGCCCCAAGCGGTGCGCGAGTTTGACGGCTTCATTCACGGCGGCGGACTCGGGGATTCGGCTGAGGAACCACAACTGATAAACCGCCAGCCGCAGGTTATTGCGGATGGCAGGTGTGAGTGACTCTACAGGCTGCTTGAGAACGTGTGCCAGGTACCAGTCCAGTGTTGCTTTGCGACGGGTGACTCCGGCCAGCAGTTCTACCGCCAACGCGCGATCCTTGGCATTCAAATCGCTGAGGCCGCCCCGTGCCAAGTTGGCCCACGCGCCGCCGGCTTCTACCTGAATGAGTTTAGCCACCGCCCAACTTCGAGCATCCCGCGCGTTTTCGAGAAGATTTTGCGACGACCTCATGGTTCCTCGCAGACGGGCGAAGTTTCACAGGTGAAACGGTCACCCGCTTTGAGTTCACGCCAGCCGCGTGCCACATCGGCAGTCGTTTGGAATGCTTTCCCAGGAAGTTGGATATCTTTTATCAGAAGAACCCTATCACCCGTTGCCACGGCCCACCCATCCTTGGTGAGGTTTAAAATGGTGCCCGGTGTTTCATCGCAGGGTGTATCCATCGCTTGTGCCGTGCGCAGTTTGACGGGGGTTCCCCGAAGGTGGGTGTGGGCACCGGGGCGAATACAGACACCCCGAATCAGATGTTCAATCGTCAACGCCGATTCGCGCCACGGTATTTGACCATTTCCCTTATTTAAAAGGGGGGCAAGCGTGGCTTGCGTATCGTCTTGTTTTTCCGCGACAAGCTTGCCAGCCAACCATTGAGGGATCGTTGAAACTGCAAGCTGCGCACTGAGGGCGGAAAGTTTATCAGCCAATGTCTTGGCGTTGTCGGTGGGGGCGATGGCACAGGATGTTTTTGCAATCATCCCCCCCGTGTCGAGTCCTGCATCCATCTGCATCAGGGTGACACCTGTTTCGGATTCGCCACGAATCAAGGCCCATTCAATCGGAGCAGCACCACGATATTTTGGGAGTAACGAGGCATGAAGGTTCAGGCATCCGTGAAGAGGGAGGTCCAGGATGGACGTGGGCAACAGTTTGCCATACGCGATGACGATGCCAAGATCGGGCTTCAGAGCTTCCATTTCGCGCAAAAAATCGTCGTTGTTTCGTAATTTTTCTGGTTGCCAAATGGGGATACCCAGCTCCACAGCTTTTTGTTTGACGGGCGGAACGGCGAGTTTCTGACCCCGGCCTGCAGGCTTATCCGGCTGACAGACGACCCCGACGATTTGGTATCCTTGGTGATGTAAGGCTTCCAGTGTAGGCACCGCAAAGTGTGGAGTGCCCATAAAAAGGATTCGTGAAGACATGGCGCGGGGAATCCTCCAGCGTCGGCGGGCGGAGTACTTCGCCTAGTGAGGCTTGAGCGGGGCAGTTTGGCGCTTCAGAATGGAGTCGACTTTCGCGGTCAGCACATCGATCGCCATCTGGTTCATACCGCCTTCCGGCAGAACGATATTGGCGTGTTTTTTACTTGGCGCCACAAATTCGTTGTGCATCGGCCTTACGCTCTCGAGATATTGTTCAATGACAGAGTCGAGTGTCCGCCCCCGTTCAGAGACGTCTCGTTGAATTCGACGCAAAACCCGCAAGTCGGCGTCTGTATCAACGAATATCCGGAGATCCATCAGAGCTCGCAGGGAGGGGTCGGCAAAAATTAGGATCCCTTCGACGAGGATCACAGGGCGTGGATCGATGGTGAACGTTTCACCGGTGCGACGATGCGTTTTGAAATCGTACAGCGGGCATTGAACGGGTCGGCGTTCAATCAGGCTGACGAGATGCTCTTTGAACAGTTCGTTATCCAACGAGCTGGGATGATCAAAGTTGACGTGGCTGCGTTGCTCAAACGTCAGGTGTGCCAGGTCGTGGTAGTAGTGGTCGTGAAGCAAATGTGCGATATGAACCGGCGTCGCGCGCTCGAGAATTTTACGCGCAACGGTTGTTTTCCCAGAACCTGAGCCCCCCGCGACGCCGATGACAAAGGGTTTACGCACGAACGGCTGTGTCCTCTGATGACGCCGCTTTCTCGCTGAGGCGTTGTTTCATTGCAGCCAATTCCGCGTTGACAGCCATCTGGTCTTCAACGAGGTCGACGAAGATTTTGCCGTCTAGGTGATCCAGTTCGTGCTGCAATGCGCGTGCAAGCAATCCGGTTGCCTCAATCTGCACCCCACGGTCCTTCTCGTCTCGTCCCTTAAAGAGAACCCTTTCGAAACGCTTGACGGGTAGATACACCCCTGGAACGCTGAGGCAGCCCTCGTTGTCTTCGATTTCTTTCCATCCTTTAGCCAACACAGGGTTCACCAAAGCAAAAGGCTCGCCGTCACCGACGTCAATGACAAAAAGCCGCTTGCTGACTCCCACTTGCGGGGCTGCGAGACCTACGCCCTCGGCCGCGTACATCGTTTCGAACATATCGGATATCAGTTTCTTGATATCAGCGTTCACTTTGCGTACAGGTTCCGCCACCTGCCGGAGTACCGGATCACCAATTGTTCGAATGTCAAGAATTGCCATTTCGAGTGAAGTCCATCAGAGCCTTGGGAAGCCAGAATACCGAAATCAACCCAACGCTTTCGGGGGGAGGGCTGCAGCGGTCGACAAGGCGCTTGGTGCGCTTCTTACCCGACGACCACACTCAAAATAGTAGCACGAAAGGCCCTGGGTTTTCCCGGGTTCGATCAGAAGTTACGTGTTTCTGATCTGGAACACTTGCGCCCTCCGAAGGGATGGTGTATGTTGTTAGAACGCTGAGCGCGACAAGGAATGTCGCAGCCTGCTTGTCGGATTTCGAAAAACCGGAATTGATAAGAGTGGCTGACACGGTGGCTTCGCTAGGGTTCAGGTAACCTGGGCGGCTTCCAAATTTTGTCGGTGGCGTGATACGCAAAGAGTTCTTTGGGTATCGCGGGAATTCCGCACTCCAGAACCTTGACAACTGAATAGCCAAGCGAACGCACCAAGCTCTTGTCAAAAGAAGAAAAATGAGAGCAAAAAACGAGCCGGGCAGCTGAGAAGTTGCTTAGGACTCTACTGAGAAGTAATTCTTGGAGAGTTTGATCCTGGCTCAGGACGAACGCTGGCGGCGTGCTTAACACATGCAAGTCGAACGAAGCAGCAATGCTTAGTGGCGGACGGGTGAGTAACGCGTAGGTAACCTGCCTCATAGTGGGGGATA
>JAYKIL010000025.1:0-5507 GCA_035284745.1 Candidatus Sericytochromatia bacterium
GATCTTGTGGCCGTGTACAATGCTTCGCGGCTTGTGGTAGGCTATCCCCGGAACATGGACGGCTCTGCGGGTGAGCAAGCTCAGTACGTGGAACGGTTCGTGGAATCTCTCCGGGCGGCAACAGCCCTTCCTATTGAGTTGGTGGACGAACGTCTGACAACCCGCCAAGCCCACAAGGCCATGCTGGAGCTCAATGTGAAGGCCAAGCGTCGCAAGGAACTGGTTGACCAGCAAGCAGCGGCGCTGATTTTGCAAACATTCCTGGACCGCGAGGCCCGGGCAGCCCGTGAAGCCGAGCAATCCGCGCGCAACGAGGAGTAGGGAGAACGATGGAACAGGAATTAGAAGCCCAGGAAGACATTGTCACTTTGGTCGACGAAGAAGGCAAGAATCACGACTTTCAAGTGGTAGACATCATTGAGGTGGACAGTAAAGACTACGCCTTGTTGTTGCCTGCCGACGCTGAGGATCCAGAACAAGAAGAAGTGCTGGTGTTGCGATTCTTGGAAGATCGCTTCGAAATGATTGAAGACGAAGCCGAATTTCAAGCGGTGGTCAAAAAACTCGAAGAGTACACCGACGAGGCAGAGGAAGAGTAAAACTCTATCATTAGAGTTTCTCGGCCAACCCGGGCTCGTCTGCGTGCAAGCAGGCTATCTTTAGAGCGGGGCGCAAAGCGGTCCAGGCGGCTGGACTCAGTTCTGCGCCTTTTTTGATGACCGTGGTGACGTCGTGCATTCGCTGGTAACGCAAAAGTAGTTTGAACCATTTTTGCATGTGCCTTGTGGGTTCCAACACGCGTTCTGGAACCCCTCTGGGCCCTGCTCCGGCGCCTAAGAGAAACCAGAAGGTGGCCAGGGCGTCTTTTGTTCCCCAGTCCGCTGCCCCCGCGCGCATCCATCGTTCCCACGCGTGGCTTGCTTGCGTGGGGTCATCCAAAAGCCAATAGCACCAGCCCATTTCAAGGTCGGCCGCCGGGAGATTGGAATTCTGCAGTGAATCCAACGCCAATGTGAGTTGCCCGCTGAATAGGTATGCTTTGCCCAGAAGGTGCTGATGAGGGGGCGTGGCTGGCAAACGTTCAAGCAATGGGATGGCGCCTTCCGGGCATTCGGTCGCGCAGAGGCACCAAGCCAGTTGATATTGCAAGGACGCATCGTCCGGTGCGAGCTTCAATGCCTGTCGCAGCCACTCCATTGCCGCTCCCCATTCACCTTTTTGCAGATACAAGCCGCCCAATTGGCGCCGGGGTTCGAGGGCATTTGGCATCATCCTACAAGCTTCTTCAAGCAATGATTCAGCTTCTTTGTAACGCCCGGCGGCGAGGTATTCTGAAATTTTTTCTTCCAGCGAGGAAAAGGACATTTTTGGAGAGTACGGATAACGATGACGTCGGAGGTGTTGCCTTCATACCCACAAAAAAAGCCCCCTGTTTCAGGGGGCTTCGGGACCTAGCGTGGCTTACTGGAAGAGGGCTAGAATCGATTGGGGCTGTGCATTGGCTTGGGCCAACATCGCCGTGGACGTTTGAAGAATGATCTGTTGGCGGGTCAGATTGATGGTCTCGGCTGCCATGTCGGTGTCTCGGATGCGGCTTTGCGCACTTTGGAGATTTTCTCGATTGACCTGGAGGTTGGCAAGTGCCAATTCCAGTCGGTTAATAAACGTGCCGTTGGCTGCTCGCTCCGTAATTACGTCTTCAAGCACTATATCAAGCTCGCTCAAAGCCGCCTCGAACAAAGCGACCGTTGCGGGGTCCGCCATGTCCGTAATGCTGCCCTCTAGGGCAGTGGAGGTGGCACGGGTAAACTGCAAAACTTCGTCAACGTCTGGGTCCACCGCGGCGGGCGCCACCGCAACACCAGGGCCAATGCGCACCGTGACCAATTCAGTGGTCAGTACCGTGTCAACGCTGAGCGTTTTGATACCATTGAAATTTGACGTCGCAATGGTCCGGTTAAATTCGGCCTTCAAAGTGTTAAATTCGCTGCCGAGGTTGTCGAGAACCGTTTGACTGTTGAAATCATTGGAACCTGTAACCGCCAACTCTCTCATTCTTTGAGCAAGCGTTGTCAGTTGTTCCAAGGCGCCTTCGCGGGCATTGAAGAAGCTCATGCCGTCCTGAATGTTCTTTTCCGCGACGTTCATGCCACGGATACGAGCCGTCATTCCTTCTGCAATCGCCAAGCCTGCCGCATCGTCCTTCGCGTTCGAAATTCGCACGCCACTCGAAAGGCGCTCGAGTGACTTCGATAGATTGTTATTGATGCCTGCCATATTGCGTTGCGCAATTAAGGCGTTCATATTGGTATTGATTCGCACGGGTAATCCTCCTTGATGGGTGCGACCAGGTGCGCTTCTTCGCACCTATCGAGCGGGCATCCTGTCCGCTGCCATAAGGTTGTTCGGCATTCCCGCGATAAACTTGAGGCGTTCACCAGAAAGGTCAGACAAAAAAATGCCGCCCCAGTGAAGAGGCGGCACACCGAACAGGGAAAGCGCTACCGGAGCAGAGCCAGAAGGTTGAGAGACTTGGCGTTGGCTTGCGCCAGCATGGCGGTACTCGCTTGGACCAAAATTTGGGAGCGCGTCAACATCATTGTTTCGTACGCGACGTCGGTGTCGCGGATGCTGCTGTCGGCAGACAGGAGGTTTTCTCGCACCACCTGTATTTGCTGCACCTTGTAGTCCAAACTATTGGAAATGGCACCCACCTTGGCCCGTTCGGTCAAAATGTAATTCAAGGCAGCATCCAGACTGTTTACGACCGTGTCTATATTCGACACGACGGTGCCTGTTGTCGCCAGTGAAATGCCACTCGCGCTTGCCAGGATTCCGAAGGTGCCGGCAAGAGATGCGATGGGACCAAATTGAATGCCCAGCCGATCGTTAGTGCCGGCCCCCAAGGAGCCACCGGCGCCGACCTGTAAGGTGAAGGTCGTGGTCCCAGTGCTAAAGAGTGTCTGGTCGTTATATTTCGTGGAGTCAAAAAGACTTTGCAACTGGGTTTGAAGGGCCGAAAACTCGGCTTGCAGAGCCTCAACGGTCCCTCCCCCGATGACACCGTTGGCAGCGGTTAGGGCAAGGTCGCGCATCCGCTGCGTGATCGACACCATCGTGCCGAAAGCGCCGTCAATAATGCCGGTCAGGTTCAGACCATCCTGCACGTTACGTTCAGCCTGCTGGGTGGCGCTGATCGCAGAGCGAAGTCTTTCTGAAATGGCCGCCCCAGAAGCATCATCCGACGTTTTGTTGATGCGCGAGCCTGTAGAAAGGCGTTCCAGCGACCGGGTCAGAGCGGTGTCGTTCCGGTTCAGGGCCCGGTAGGCGGTCAGGGCACTAATATTTGTTTGGATGCGCATAATGATCCTCCTTGGACTGACGCGCGTGAAGGGAATCCTTCCCCTTCAGTGGACACCTCTTGTGTCCGATAACTATGTTCCCAGATCTTTCACAATTTTAACACCCAAAGCCAAATCCATCGGCATTCGCATCTTGGAACTTAAATGACCCGAAAAAAATTTTTTAGGGACCTTTGAAGGAAGGCAAACGAACAGCCGCGGCCACCGCGGGATGACGGACCTCTGCACTTCCTGACTTGCCTGGAACCACGTGACAAGCCCGGCAACGAGGTTCGTAAGCTTCTGCCGCCCCGATCAGGATGACCGCCTCGTCGTAATGGGCCGGGCGTCCATCGACAAGGCGTTGGGTACGCGTCCCCGGTGCTCCACAGACCATACAGATGGCCTGCAATTTTTCCACATGCTCCGCCAAGGTAATCAGGCGGGGCATCCAACCGAAGGGTTCCCCTCTGAAATCTAGATCAAGCCCACTGCAGATCACGCGCTTGCCTTGATAAGCCAGGGTTTCACAGGCCTCGGCCGTCGCGTCGTCGAAGAATTGCACCTCATCCAGAGCCACCACTTGGGTGTCTTCTGCCACCAAGGCCAACACTTCACTGGCGGTGCGGGCCTTGATGGCCTCGATATGACCGCCCCCGTGGGAGTTCACCGTCTCAGTCGCGTATCGGTTGTCTATCTCAGGCTTAAATACCTGCACCTTTTGACGTGCAATCTGAGCGCGCTTCACGCGGCGAATGAGTTCTTCCGTTTTGCCGCTGAACATACTTCCACAAATAACTTCTATCCAGCCGGTCGAACGCTTAATTTGATAAAACCCAAAGGTGGTCATGACGCGAAATTGCTCCGTATCGTTTGACTGTTTATGGTAACGAAAAAGACGCCCATTTGTCTAAATAGACGGCCCCATCGGTGTCTAGGCCAAGCCCTGTGTGGCCGCTGCTGCTTGAGATGTTACGGCGATCACGGGTTCATCAGCCCCGCGAGCAAAGCTGATCAGCGTATCGAGAGCGCGGGCACCCAACCGCTCGCGCTTGATCTTTTTGTCGCGAATGACTTCGGGAAGTTCTGGCAGCAGGCCCCAATTGGCGTTCATCGGCTGGAAGTGTTTGGGCGAAGCTTCTGAGATGTAATGGCTGAGTGCTCCTAGCATCGTTTCGCGTGGCCACGTCAACAGTGGGCGCCCTTGCACCCAACGGGCCAAGTTGCGGCCCGCCAGCAAACCCATTGCAGCGCTATCGATGTATCCTTCCACCCCAATCATTTGCCCCGCTGCGAACAGATGAGGCTGCCCTCGCCATTGCAGTGTCGGCGATAGCAGGTGGGGGCTGTTGAGATAGGTATTCCGATGCATCACCCCGAGACGCACAAACTCCGCCTGTTCAAGGCCTGGAATCATTCTGAAAATCCGGGTTTGTTCGCCCCATTTTAATTGCGTTTGAAAGCCCACCAAGTTATACAAGGAGGCGGCTGCGTTGTCTTGCCGTAATTGCACGACCGCATACGGCCAGCGCCCCGTGCGCGGATCCGTCAACCCCATCGGCTTCATTGGGCCATAGCGCAGGGTGTCAATGCCTCGTCGGGCAATGACCTCAACGGGTAAACAACTCTCAAAAAATACGTGATCTTCGGGATTGTGCAGGGTCGCGTTCTCACCGGCAATCAACGCGTCCCAGAATTGGCGGTAGGTGTCTCGATCCATCGGGCAATTCAAGTAGTCCCCTTCACCTTGAACCTGCGGCTTGTGTTTGTTCGCGAGGCCTGTTCGACCCGCTCTAAAGATGACATCGAGGTTTAACGATTCCAAGGTCACAATGGGGGCGGCCGCGTCGTGAAAAAAGAGATATTCGCGGCCTGCCAACGTTTGTAAATGAGAAGAGAGGGCGTCGGAGGTGAGGGGCCCCGTCGCCACCAGCGCAGGGCGTGTCAGCGGCACTTCGGTGATTTCTTCTCGATGAATGGTCACCAGGGGGTGGGCTGAGAGGCGCGCAGTGACTTCGCTGGCAAAGCCTTCCCGGTCCACCGCCAAGGCACCACCGGCAGGCACCGCGTGCTTCTCGGCGCAGACAAGAATCAACGAATTCAAGCAGCGCATTTCCGCTTTGAGCAGGCCGGAAGCGCCTGTCAATAATTGAGAGCCCAGAGAAT
>JAYKIL010000026.1:0-34011 GCA_035284745.1 Candidatus Sericytochromatia bacterium
GCCTTTGCCTTGGTGCCCTTGGCCCACCGTTTGGCCTTGGCTGTTTAATTCTTTTCCAATCTTTCTGCCTTCTTTTTTCCAACTCCACTCCAACTCCAACACCCAGCGGGGCCGATCCACCGGATCGACCCCGTTCGGTGTCTTAAGGGCGTGGGTACAAGGGGGGCCGAGGGTTGTAAAGTGTCGTTCTCCGCGATCGCTCAGGTTTTATTCACGCTCTTACTGGCCAGCCACGTGGCCGCGTGTGCCCCCCTTTTCGCCCAAAATTTCCAGGCACCTGATGCGCCCCAAGCCGCGCCGGGCGCCGAATACAACCAAACCTACAATAAGGTAGGATTTGAAACCAAATACGTCAGCTTGGCAGGTTTTGATGGCTTGCTCTCTGGGGGCCGCGCTGTACAGTATTTTGGCTTCAATCGGTCCGTGTATGCGGGGCTGATGTTTTTTGGAACCGTTCCGTTTGTGACAAAGGACTGGACACCGGTGTTTGGATACTCTGGCCTACAAGCCGGTTATGAGGGTTATTTTGGTCCACTCGATTACGACGCCACCGTCCTGGTGGGAGCGACGAGTAATTTGTCTGAATGCACCCCTAACCCATTGGGGCAACAATTGACCGTGGAGCCAGGCTTCTCTCTCGGAATGAGGCTCCCCTTCTTGGATGGCCTGCATATCTCTGTCGTATACGGCTTGTTAGTATTGCCTCTCGCCCTGGAGTCGTCTGGCTGGACCGTTGGCCTCAGGTTGGATCAAAAGAGTTTATCGGCGACCGTTCCCGCCGCCAATTAGTCTTCACTTCCCAAAGGCTCAAGCTCTGCGATGCCAAATTGGGGCGCCGTGCCAGGGCCTGTAAACTGAAAGCGGACCCGCAGATACAACGCAGGCAAAGCTTTTGAAAAAACGTACGTGTGAGGCCCCGGTGTCACACCTTTCGGCACCGTAAGCACCCGACGAAACGCTTCCCCTTGGGGCGACACCTCAATGAAAACCTGGGTGCTGTCTGTATGTGGCCCCCAATCCAAACGAACGCCGCGTAAAACCGTCGCTTTTTTCATTCTTACGGCGAGCCAGGCGTCTTTCTCCCCGGGGCGTTTATTTTGCCAGCGGGTTTGAGGGTCTCCATCCACCGCATCCATCAACATACCCGATGAAGAACTTGCAGAGAGCGCGAGAATTTCAAGCGGTGCAGCAGAGACACCCCCCCCAACAAACACCCAGATCATTGAGGCGGCAAAAGCCTTACTCCGGCAGGCCTGAAATAAAGGCCACGCCCTCAGAATGAACCCCAGGGTTACCACAAACGAACTCCAAAGTTTTCCAACATGTTGGTGAGACGAATTCCAATCACCTTTTGTTCCTCCCAAGCCGTTCAAAAAAAGATAATGACGCGTTATGGAGTGGCGCGAGGTTTGCGAGGTGTCACCGGCTTGGGGGTCGGCTGTTGGCGCGGCTGATAGCGACTAGAGGACTGGGCGCGGGGCGAGGGAGAGGCCGGAGCCTTCGAACTACGAACAACCGAAGGCTTGGGCGAAGCGCTCGGTTTTACTGCGACGGGCTTGGCCGGGCGTGTAGAAGCCTTTGGTGTGGGCGATGCCGTGGAGACCGCGGTCGCCAGTGGAACCCGTATCGCACGCCCCAACGGTAAAGCCCTCGGATTGATCTCTGGATTTGCTTTGACTAAACGCCCGGCAAACTCAGGGTGACCATACAGGCGCTTGGCAATTGATACGAAGGTATCTCCCGGCTTAACAACGTAGCTAATGAATCCGGCCTCTGTGCGGGAGGGAGCCTTTTGAGGCTCCGTTTTTTTGGCGGGCGCCGCTGTGGCTTTCGCGAGCGGTTTCTGCGTGGGCGCCTTTGAAGCGGGCAGCGCCGTGTTGATGGGCTCCCAAGGCGCTTGAGGAGGGGCATCGGCTGCAACAATACGAGGGACAGAGGGCGCAAGGGGCGCGACAGCAGCCCGCTGCGGGGGCGCCGACTGTGCCGCCGGCCCGACGACCACAGGCGAGGGAGCACCCTGCCAAGGCCGTGGCAATAACAAGCCGACAAAAATACCAATCAGCATTAAGAACAGACCGCGAAACGAACGCACCCGGCGACGCATTCGGGGTGAGGAAGGCATCACGCGCGGGCGTGTGTGCGGCTTTCGCACCATCTGCACAGACCGATGTGCGCCGCTACAATGAGCGCAGGCCTCTCCTTCCTCTAAAGGACGTCCACATTGGGGACAGTAACTTTGTGGTGGCACGGGCGGGGTGCACCCTCCAATAAATCGGGGAGACTCGTCCAAGCATATACCATTCCAGCCAAGGCTCTTCTCGCGGCACGCCTCGCCGGGGGTTAATTTTATGTTATCATTTTCGAGCTTTTCTGGCTGAGGAGGCTTGATTTTAAATGCGCTGGTGGTCGTCGATCGTGTGTGGGTTACTGAGCTTTAGTACCTTGGCCTGCTCTTCAAGCCAGGCCTTGGCCGTGTCCCGCGCAGCGTCACCCCCCAACCCCGTGGTCCAAACGGCGGCCCCCGAGATTAAACAGGTTTCACCCCAGCAAGCCTATCAGTTCCTGCAGGCGCAACCGACGGCGCAGTTCATTGACGTGCGCCAACCCGATGAATATGCCGAAGGCCACGCGAAAGGCACCCGCTTGCGTCCCTTGAATGAATTGCCCCGCTGGGCGGGGACACTCAAACAAAGTGACCCCGTGGTTCTCATCTGCCGCTCAGGCAATCGCAGCCAAATCGCAGCAGAAGAACTCAAAAAACGTGGTTTTAGGATCCTTCTGAATATTCAAGGGGGCACGCCTGCCTGGGAAGCCCAAGGGCTTCCGGTAGAGCAGTAGAGCGTCCGGCTGATTTATACCTGCGTATAGCGACTGGGCGGAACTTTTTTCAAAGCCTCTGCCACTTGGTCTTTTGTCGCAAAGCCCAATTCCATCAGGCAATATCCCAACTTCTTTCCCTGCTTGCGCATAATGACAAAAGTTGTCCGCAATTGCTGCATCGTGACAATTTTGTTTTTGAGCATCAAAAAGGCCATGGCCACTTCTTTGTGTCCATCATCCAAGGTATCCCTGAGGTCTTCCTCCGACACAAAATCTTCGTCACGCAAGGCCTCAAAGAGATTCCGCGCGCTCTGACGCTTCACCTTTTCTCGCGCAGCAGAAAGCGCCTCCGGGGTAATGAGGTCAGCGCGCAAAAGCATCTCACCCAATTCATGCCAAGCAACAAGCTCTTCCATGAAAGTCTGCGGCGTTCCATTGTCCCGCAGGACGCGTCTGAGCGTCGACATCACCTGATACTTCTTGAAGGGTTTGATAATGAAGTCTCGCGCCCCGGCCAACAAGGTCCGCTTAATGATTTCATCTTGACCCGCGGTGGTCACCATGATGACCCGAGCACTCGAATCACGCTTGATAATTGACTCAAGGGCATCGCGGCCGTCCAACTTTGGCATGTTGACATCCATCGTCACCAAATCTGGCCGCAGTTCTTCGTACAGGGCCACTCCCATGGCACCATCCACCGCTTCACCCACCACGTCAAACCCTTCCGCGGTAAGAATATCTTTCAACAACGCGCGCATAAAACCCGCATCGTCACATATCAAAACCCGCTTGGACATCAGGATGTTTTGGTTTCCTTGTATCGGGCGACGGTGTTCCACAGACCCCCAATGGACAGTATACCCCGACTCGCGTTCAGACATTTCTCATCGCTTCAAGTCACACCAAAGCGCACCAAAAAAAACGTGCAAGCCCGCAATGGTGGTTCAAGTCACGCGCACTTAATTTCAAAAATACCCACCGAGTGAGAGGGAGCCATGAGATTAAGTCAACGCGATATTGTCTGTGTCTCCGTGATGGATTGGGACCACCCTTTCCGTTCGAGTCGTCACCATTTGATGGAAGCCTTGGCGTCGCGCAATCGGGTGTTGTTCGTAAACAATCAGGTGAATCCCTATTTCGCTGTGAAGCACTGGAAGGAAGCGAGGGCGCGGCGTATGCTGCGCCATTGGTGGGACGCCCGCCAAAATCCACAACGAGAACTTCCGGGACTGTGGAGTTTTACGCCGCCACCGAGCATTCCAATGGGCCAAATTACCGATCCCCATTTATTTTCAGCAATTTATCGCCTGAACCAGGCGCGTTTACGAAAGGGTGTGCAACGCGCGTGCAAATTGCTCAATTTTCAAAGACCGCTGCTTTGGATCAGTTTCAACACACTGTCGAGTGAAAGCCTCATTGGGGCCCTGAATGAAGACCTCGTCATTTATCACTGCACGGATGCCATCGAGGCAATGCCCGCCCATTCGCGGTTTGCCCCCGTCGTCGAGAAACGCTTGTTAGCCGCCGCCGACCTCGTCTTTTGCAGCAGCCGAGCCCTCGCGCAAGCGAAGGACGCCCAAAATCCAGCCTGCCACTATATCCCGAATGGGGCAGATGTGGACCTCTTTGAGCAGACGTGGAAACGCGCCCATCGACCATTTAATGTACTCCAGCACCTGCCCCCCGGGCCCGTGCTCGGATTCGCCGGCCATATGGAGGAACGTTTCGATTTTGACCTTCTGGCTGCAGTGGCACAATCGAGACCAAGATGGAACTTCGCCCTGGCCGGCCCCCTCTCGCCGCGCTGCCGCGGGGCGGCGAAAATCTTGCAAGGCCTCCCCAACGTTCATTTCTTGGGCCTCCTGCCCCGTGAGCAACTGCCAGCATTCTTCAATCAGTGTCACGCACTGCTCATTCCGTTCGTCAGCACGGCTCAGACGCGTGCCATCTATCCCCTCAAACTGAATGAATACTTGGCGACAGGCAAGCCGGTGGCCTTGACGCCTTTTTCCGATTTGCGCGAATTTGACCGCTGGATTCACAAGGGCGCAGGCGTCTCAGGTTTTCTTGAGGCCTGTGAACACGCCTTGAACGACCACAACCCCTCGCGGGCTCAAGAGCGGATCGGCATCGCAAACCAGAACCGCTGGGACAACCGCGTGGTACAGATGGAGCAAATCATTTTGTCAGCGCTCGCCCGAATTCCGTGACAATTTGCCCAAGCCTGTGGTTACAATGTGCCTTCCGACGTCGTTTGCCCCTTCAAGGAGATACAGCTATGTCCAAAGAAGCCTCTTTTGACATCGTCAGCAAGGTGGATATGCAAGAAGCCACCAACGCGGTTCACCAAGCCCAAAAAGAGATCGAACAGCGCTTCGACCTCAAAGGCACGGGTGCCTCAGTGGAACTTGAGAAGGAAACCCTCGTATTAAAGGCACCCGACGAGATGAAGCTAAAAAACGTGCTCGATGTGATCGAGAGCAAATTTATCAAACGGAATATTTCGTTAAAGAGCCTGGATTACGGAAAAATTGAATCCGCACTGGGCGGCAACGTTAAGCAAAATGTCACTCTGAAGCAGGGTATCGACAAGGACCACGCCAAAAAAATCATCAACTTGATCAAAGAAACCAAGCTGAAAGTTCAAGCCCAAATCCAAGAGGATCAGATTCGGGTCACCGGCAAAAGCCGTGACGACTTACAAGCCATCATCGCCAAACTGAAGGCCGCCGATCTCGAACTCGATCTGCAGTTCAGCAATTACCGCTGAGGCCTTCCTGTCAGTTTTCGTGGTGCCCATCATCGTGATGATGGTGGTCGTGATGCTCATGGTGATCGTGGCTCGATGCCTGACGTGCTTTGACGGGCAACGTGCTCTTGATTTCTCGGCCGTTACTGAAGCGCAGGGTCAGAGAGACCTTGTCACCGGCCGCCATGGACTTTTTCGGCCCTATCAGCATGATATGAGTCGAGCCAGGTTCAAACACCAAGGTCCCTCCCGCGGGCAGAAGCAGTTCTTTTACTTCTTGCATGCGGGCCATGCCATCGATGGTCACCACCTCGTGAAGTTCGACCGTTTTGAACTGAGGGCTTTGGGCTGATAGCAACTTCAAAGCCTCCTTCCCGCCATTTCGCAGCGTCATATACCCAGCCATCGCTTCGGCTTGCGGAGGGGCTTCACGAACCCACGCAGCCTCGACAGACACAGCCGGTGCCATCGGAGCACTGGCTGGCTTGGGTTTGTCACAAACAACAAACGCCCCAGCGGGTCCTGCGGAAAGAATGGCGCACGACACGGCCATCAGCAACACGCGTTTCATACCTTCTCCTTGCCTAACAAGTGGTCAAAATCCTCTGCC
Organism: Candidatus Sericytochromatia bacterium; assembly: GCA_035284745.1. Taxonomy (GTDB): domain Bacteria; phylum Cyanobacteriota; class Sericytochromatia; order S15B-MN24; family JAQBPE01; genus JAYKJB01. Next base: position 6,183 of record JAYKIL010000026.1, read on the forward strand.
ATCTGGCCTTCCGGAATACCCGGCGCGTACACTGCGCTCAGCTGACCCTGCGGATTCAAAATAAATACCATGTTGCTATGGCTGACGTTATACGCACCGCCAGCCACGGCAGGCTTATCGATCACATACGAAGCACCCACCGCCTGCGCGAGGGTATCGATGTCTTTTCGAGTTCCTGTCACACCCAGAAAATCTGGATGATAAAAAGTGACAAATGACTTCAGCTTGGGTGAACGATCGCGATCAGGATCGACCGAAACGAAAACCACTTGAACTTGGTCTTTGCGGCGGATACGACCATATTCTCGCGCTGCGAATTCAAGAGCCATAGGACAGACATCCGGGCAATTGGCAAAACCAAAATACAGCCACGTCCAGTGGCCCACGAGCCAGTCCCCGGAGACGGGTGTCCCGTCACCAAAGACCAATTTCGCGTCAGGAATGCTCCTCGGAGGCTCTGGCGTGAGGATCGCGTGCGGATAAAGCTTTTTTTCTTCCGGGGCCTTGCACCCCGACAATATCGTCACCCCCGTGACAATCAGCATCAACAGACGCCCGGCGCTAGACATCGCCCCCCCTAAACATAAGCATAAACGCTACCCAAAGTAGAGGGCCTCAACGGCGATGTCAATGCGAACCGGCGTTTCACACGGGTCGTCGCTTGTCAGCCGCCGCCCATCCAAGGTATAACCTTCGGCCAGCAAGTGGGCGCGTCGGATGGTCTTGCGGTTAGTTTTTCGCTTTTTTGCTGCATTCTTGGTCGGTCTGCTCGGGTGGGTCTGTCTGAATCAGTCCACCAAAGCGCAGGCAGGCCCCGCTTACACTGTTCGGAACTTGCGCCCCGGTGTCACGCACATGTACCGCAAGGCACAGACCCGCGCAGGCCCCATGGTCGTTCATGTTTTGCGCGTGGATCCGCGCTATGCCACGATTAAGAGTGTCGTGGCCCAACGGCGAGAAGGCGGTTTCGCCCGGGCCGCGGTGAGTCATATCGCCCGGCGGGCGGGGGCTCTGGCAGCCATCAACGGCTCATTCTTTAATTTCGTCAACAACGAGCCGGCCGGACTGATGGTGCAGGATGGGCAAATTATCAGCAGCGATACTCATAACCGCTCGGTTTTTGGCATCCGTTACGATGGCACACCTTTTATCGACGATGCACAAGTGCGCGCCGCTGTTCTGCTCGACGACGGGCGAGAAATGGTGGTGAGCGGCGTCAATCGTGCCGCAAAACCGAACAAGATGACCCTTTACACCTCGCATTTCGGGGCGTCCACCCGCACGCGAAAGTCACCCTACCGCTATGAAGCCGCCATTGATGCAGCCGGAAACATCTTGCGGGCCGGACAAGGAAATCTCTCAATTCCCAGGGGTGGGCACGTCCTATCTGCCAACGGAAAGGCCTTTTCCCGGGCCATGAATGGTTTACAGCCGGGCACCCGGGTTCTTGTTTACACGCAGCTTTCAGGGGTATGGGAGGGGGTGCGCTATGCCGTCGGCGGAGGGCCGACGATTGTACAGAACGGGAAGGTGCGGGTGACGGCCAGGCAGGAAGGATTCGGCAGCCACATTGCTGCCGGCCGAGCCCCTCGAACGGCGATTGGGTATACCGCAGCCGGGACCACGTTGATGGTCACGGTCGATGGACGGGTCCCAAAGCATAGCGTGGGCTGCACACTCCGAGAGTTAGCACGAATAATGATCGAACTGGGCGCGGAAGCAGCCATCAACCTGGACGGAGGTGGTTCTACCGTCATGGTCATTGACGGTGAGCCGGTCAACCGCCTCTCCGGGGGTGTCGAGCGGTTGGTCAGCAACGCCATTGGCGTTTTCCCTCTGGAGTAAGGCGTAGCGACCGCAGGTGACTACGAGGCGGTCCAAATATCCATCACGTTCTCTCGCGTCACATAGGCGTAGGGCATGTAGAAATAACCCTGGTCACCCCACGCATCACCGAACGAATTCCTCACAATTAACACCTGGCGCCGGTTGTCATAGCCCACTGCGGTGACCGCGTGGCCGCCCACCAACACATCACCGGCCTGGGGCAAGGGCAATACGCCATCCGGCCCAATGTCTTGAAAGGTGTTATACAGGCGCATTCCGAAAACCACTGGCTGGCGTCGCAGCAAAGCTTTCTTGACGTCTTCAAGCCCCACGAGTTGCAGGCCGGTTGTCAACTTCCACTCGTCTGCCGCGCGATAGGCCTGCTCAGGGGGGGGTTGGGTGAAAAACTCAACCTGATAGGGCCAAGCAGCATCGGGGGCGATGCCCATTTTCCGGATGGCGGTCATCGCGTCAGTAATCGTGGCACCAGAATCTAATGGCACGGCATTGCGAAGTTTGCGGGTCTCGTAGTAGAGATACAACGCGGATAATTCAGTGATGGGCTCTTTGCGGGTACGTTGTAGATATTCCCGCACCCCCTTGCCGACAGCAAACGCCGTGCAAGAGCCGAGATCCTCTTGGTCGTATACGGGGCTGCACTGCGGTCGCAAATCCACCGCGGGGGGCATGACCCCTTGCACGGGAGGCAGTTGGCGAGGCCGGGCGGTGCGGCGCTGTACCTGCGCCCTCGTCAGGTCAAAACCAAGCTTGCGTGGCTTTCCAGCAAAGCGCGCTTGCGCCATCACAGAAGTTACCCGCGGCGCGACCATTCCAGACGGCAGCGAGAGGCCCCGGCCACAGCCGGTGGTCACAACGAGATTCAAGACGAACAAGGCCAACAAAGCCACGTGCTTGATCATCGGGAGACGTCCTGACGACAACGAAGGGAACTCGCGTGGTTAAGAAAACATTAACCACCGCATAAACATATCATCCCTCCGGAGGTTCTACAAGCGCTTCAGGGGCATTTTTGCGTTTATTTTACGAAGATTTAATAAAAACACCCCCGAACGTGCACCCCGCGTGACCGTCATCACAGACTAGCCCAGCGCCTCCACCAGGGTGTGTGTCAACGCTCGCTCGCTCGCGTAGTCTCCGACCGAAAGCCACACGATCAAGCCCAAGGGAACTGGGTCTTCCACCGGCGGGGGAAGACGCATATCCAAGCAGGCGGCCGCTCTTTCCGCTGTTTTCAACAGAAAGGCTTCCATCGCGCTGTCGTCTGCGCCGAAGGTGCGGTTGAGTTGCGCGGTGGTAATGGTGGCAAATGCCAGGAACACGTGAAACGAAGGCTCACGAGAAACCTCTCCCGCCGCATATTTTCGATACATCTTAACACTGAGTGCTTTGCCCGCTTTTTCTAACACCACAGGCTCATAATCCAACAGATAGTGTCGGCCAGGACCACCACTTGGCAGGAACCAGAGATCTTTCGTAGGCATCGCACGTCACCGTCAACCTGAGAAAACGACACTTGGCGTATACCCGCTGGGAGGCGCGTCGCGAATGCTTGACCCAAAACCCAAGGCGCGTGATCATAAGACCATGTCGCAGCCCGCCGCGCCTCTTCCGAGTTTGCTTCAGGCCACGATTCGTTCAGTGGCTCCTTCAATTCCGGCCGCTACGAATCTGGGTGATTCTGGTGATCAGGCAGACTTGTACTGGATCATCGACTATCTCAGCTTCGCCGTCGAACAAGCACACCCTGCCAACCCGTGTGCGCAAGGATGTTCTGATTGCTGTCACAACCAGGTTTTTCGGGTGACCGCGCCAGAATGGGACGTTGCCCGCACAGGGCTGCTTGCCCTGGCCGCGGAACAGCGAGCGCGGATCGTACAGCGAACAGAGGCAGTTTATGGTCCTTTTCGCCCCGCTTTAGAGGCCTTGGCGACGGCCTGGTCCGCAGGAGAACGTCCTGACCCCGCGTGGCACCAAAACACCCCCAAAACGTGCCCTGCGCTCGAGAACGGTCGCTGTAGCATCTATGCAGAGCGGCCCGCTATTTGCCGCGCATACGGTTATTTTTCTGCGCAAGTTGATGGCAAACCCTCTCTGTTAATTTGTCATCAGCGCGGACCCGCCTGGGTCGAGGCGCTTGAGGGTGAAGGGGTGACAGATTTTGCGATGCCAAACTGGAATCCAATCCAGCGCAAACTCAATGAATTAAATGATTCCGGCCTCATCAAGCCTTTGCCGTTGTGGTTGCTCGATGATGCACATCTGCTGCTTCACTGAAAGGAACTTGGGGTGTTCTGTTTAAAGTCTGAAACCGAAGACCGTTGGTTAAAGGCCGTTTTAGCGAATGTAGAGGGGCTGCTTGCAGACCACGCCTATTGCGAGAAAAAAGCCGCTGCTTCAGCGATGAGCTTGATTGCACGCCATCCAGACGATCCCGTCTTGGTACCCGCCATGTTGGATTTGGCTCGCGAAGAATTGGAACATTTTGAACGGATTTGGCGCATTCTACAGGCCCGCAATATTTCCCTGGGTGCAATGGACCGTGACCCTTACGTCACCGAGTTAATGCCATTGGCCCGGAAACACGGTCCGACAGAATCGCTGGTCGATCGCCTCTTGATCAGCAGCTTAATTGAAGCGCGCAGCGCAGAGCGATTTTTCTTGTTGGCCGACCACCTGCCAGACCCTGACTTACGGGGACTTTACCGTGAGCTCTCGACCACCGAAGCACGCCATCACACACAATTTGTAAATCTCGCGATGGAATATGCCCCGCGGGAAACAGTCCGCCAAAGGCTGGCCGAGTTGTCTGAGGCCGAGGCGTCCATCGTGGCGCGTCTGCCTGTCGCCGCCCGTATGCACTGAGTCTTTACGGGTCTTATCAACATGGTATATATGGTGGCGTGATGCCCCTGCGGAGGTTCTATGGCTGGTGCTCGCCTTTTTGCAACCTGTTTGACTCTGTGCCTGCTTTCTACCAGCACAGCCGCATGGGCAGCTGACAGCGCCCCTGCGAAACAGCCGACGCCCTATCCCTCAGCGTGGAGTGGTGAGCAACCCGTTGAGCTGATCGAGACCGTGGAAGAAGGTGTCACCATCAACTGGACCACGAGTCATCTGCTGGTCAGCGGTGTGGGAGCGCCGGGCGATCGTGGCTCCACCGCCTACAAGCGCACGCTGTCTTCCCGCTTGGCAAAACAAGACGCCTATCGTCGGTTGGCCTCCGCGATACCACTGTTGCGCGTGGATGCCAATACACGAGTGAAGGATCTTTCCTTGCTGAATCCCGCGCTGCGCGATCGCCTGCAGCAACAACTAAAAACAGCAGAAGTGCTTGAGACCAATTCCTGGCCGGACGGTTCTACGGAGTTGGTTCTGCGCCTGTCACTGCGGGGAACAGACGGCCTCCAATCGTTGATCGGCTCTGAGCCCCCCCAGGAAGATGCCCAGGCCACTGATGCCAACACGGATGAGACGACCGACACGACGCTGCCCCGAACCACGGCCCAGCGTCTTTTGGCAACCTACTCGGCCTTGATCATTGATGCCCGTGGCCTGGGGGCACAACCCTCGCTCCTCCCGGGGATTCGAGACAAAGACGAGAAAGTGGTTGACTTTACGCCACACGCCACCAAGTTTTTGCGGGAGGGAGCAGACACCGACACACTGGCGGGGGTCAATCCCTTGCTGGTTCGCGCGCAACGCACCGAGGGTGCCTTGCGCGCCGACTTCGTTTTAAACCCCGAGGCCAGCGAGCGCGTAAAAACAGCGTTGCGCGATCGCAAACTGGGCCCTTCCGCCGCTCTCATTGTCGTGCTGTAAAGGCTCTTTATGCCAACCTTGGCACTGCTTCCCCTGGATGACCGTCCCGTCACCTACGACCTCCCTGTTCGCATCGGCGCGGTGGGAGGTGCGCGCGTGCTGGTTCCGCCCCGCGAATGCCTGGGCAACCTCGTGCGCGTGGGACAGCGAGAAGCCTTGGGAACCTGGTTGCTTGAAGTCGCCTCTCAAGCCGACGCCCTCATCGTCGCCCTGGATACATTGGCGTACGGCGGCTTAATTCCCTCACGTCGCTCACCCGATACCCTGGCTCAGTTAATGGAGGCGTTGACCCCGCTCAAGCGCTTGAAAGAACTTAAACCAACGCTGCCTTTATATGGTTTCAGCGTGACAATGCGGTTGTCTGATTCAGATATCAACGAAGAGGAAAAACCCTATTGGGATCAGTATGGCAAGCACATTTTTCGTTGGAGTTTTCACCAGCATCGTTTCCGGGCTCAAAACAACCCCCAGGATCAAGCCATTGCCAAAGAAGCCCGTGCTGCCATTCCGGATGATGTTTTAGAAGATTATCTTGCCACCCGCGAGCGCAATTTCACCCTCAACCAAACCATGGTGAAATGGGCGGGGGCCGGTTTTTTCGATGCACTGCTGTTGACGCAAGACGACACCGCCAGTTTCGGCCTGAACGTCGAAGAGCAACAGCACCTGCAACAAATGGTCACCACGACCATGATTCAGGATCGCGTGCTCATCTATCCGGGGGCAGACGAAGTCGCCTCGGTCTTGGTGGCCCGGGCGCTGAACGAACTGTTGGGATGCACACCGCAGTTTGCCGTCTCCTGGCACCCACTGGATGGGAAGCGCGTGCAAGCGATGTATGAGGATCGCCCGCTCTGGCAGACCTTGCGTGGGCAAATTCGGGCCGCCGGAGCCAAAGAGGTTGGTGACCCCGCCCGCGCGGACCTTGAAATTGTTGTGAACACCCCGGCGCGCGGGCAAGGAGACTTGGCCTTGGGCTTGCATCTTGACGCACCGGATGATCCACGTCGAAATCTCGAACCGTTGCTTTTGACTCTGGAAGACGCACCTCGACGACCCCTGGCCTTCGCGGACGTGGCCTATGCCAATGGCGCCGACCCCCGCCTGTGGCCGGAGCTGGTCCAGCGTCTCGACCCCATGCATCTGCTGGGCTTTGCAGCGTGGAACACGGCAGGCAACACGTTCGGTACCGTCGTGGCCACTGCCTGTGCAAGTTTGATGCCTGGCGCGAATATCGACGCGCTGAAGAGTTTACTTCGCGAGCGTCTGGCAGACGATTGGCTCTACCAGAGCGTGGTACGAGGACAACTGAAGCTCGCCACTCAAGCTGGGGTCGCGCCTAACACGCTGATTGACGAACTCAGCGACCAACTGAATGCAGCCTGGGCGTTTCACTTCCCCCATCATCCCGTGCGATTTCAGGCCGCTCTTCCATGGGGACGACTGTTCGAAGTGAACCTCCGACAGCCGTGACTGAGCGACCTTAATACGTGCTGTGTGCCGCTGTCCGCAACGCGTCTGGGGGCACCTCCCCCATCATTGTGTATGCCGTATCGTCGGTCCGCCACATCAGTACTTGCCGTTGCTCGTGGCCGAACTCAAACGCCGAAAAACGCCCCAAGGTTATCGTTTTAGCAGCCACTGGGGGGCGCGCTTGATGTTCTGAGGCGGTGGCAAAACAAGATAGAAGCCCCAGTCCATCGTGATAGCGCCACACAACCGTTGGAATCGAGTGTCGATCCAAAAAATATTGCCAATCAAGGAGTTGATAACCCGCGGGAAGCTGACGGGGGGGCAGCGGGCGCCAGGTAAATACCTTGGGAAAAGGCGTTTGGGCCCCCCCCTGGGCCAGCACGGTGTGGATAGATTGCACCCGAGCACCAAGCGGTAAACTAAATTTTAGTGCATCAGGCTGGATGCGGGGAGAAAAACGCACCCCTAAAAACTCTGACCGGTCAATTAATTGCCCCTGAGCCCCGCGGCGCTCTATCACCAAAGGAAGTCGTTCCACTTGGTCCACCCACAAACGATGCGTCAGGCGGCCGGGGTGACGCGGGGTAAATTGTGCCAGTAATACCAGGCGTTTTAAATGCCGTAACTGCCCCAAAACACGAAACGAGTAATTCTGCTTCAGCAGGGCCAAACGCTGCTGCGGTTCAAAACCGGGTGAAATCGGTGAAACGAGCACAGAGTGAGACGCCGTGGAATGATGCCAGCGAATGGTTTCATCCCTTATCACCAGGTCAGAAATCCGGCCATCCGGATGCAAAAACTCCTGCCGTGAACGGCGAACACCCGCCTGTGTGACACGAATTCGTTGATTGACACTTTTTGAGCGGCGATGATCGGTGACACGCAAAAGACCGCTGTACGATGTCTGGGCGTGCGCCTTGAGCATACTCTCGGGCGTGAGAGGCGCTGCGAACGCGAGCGGAGACACAAGAAACAATCCGGCGAGCACGGAAACGCCCACGGCAAAGGTGCGAAAAAGCATCACCGTGTCTGCATGGCAGTGTCACGCATCTCGAGGTCTCCCGGCGTGACCCAACTCGGGAATGCCGTATCGTGAGAAAAACTTTGGTGCAGATACCAATAGGTTTCAAGGTCTGCACGCTCGGGGGGAATCAGCGCTTCTTTCAGGTTGAGGGTGCCTATCAGCCCCGCCAACCCAATCGCCATCACCACGATGCCGACGGTTCGCCCTCGCACGTTAACGCTGCTTTGTTCCGCCGTCCGGCTGATGGACTTCACGCGCGAGGATGATCGCATCTGCAATCTCTCGAATGGGTTTGCGACTGTTCATGGAAAGCTTCTGAATGCGCCGAAACGCCTCTGCCTCGGTAATACCGTACGTGTCAATGAGAATTCCTTTGGCTTTTTCTACCACTTTCCGGGTTTCAAGCGCTTCTTTCAGGTCATCCACTTCCTGCGCCAGCGCGTTCATTTCATCGGCCCGGCTCATCGCCACTTCAATGGTCGGTAATATATCTGCCTCTTTGATTGGCTTGACCAAGTAGGCGAAAACGCCCAATTCAACGGCCTGTTCCACGAGTTCAGGCGCCGAATAGGCTGTTACCATGATGACAGGTGTGCGAGGATGCCCCGGTAGATTGATGGCGCGCACGGCTTCGAGGCCGTCCATCGTCGGCATCTTCACGTCCATGATGATCAAGTCCGGCCTGAGTTTGGCCGCCAAGTCAACGGCCACGCTCCCGTCCGGAGCCTCACCCACCACCTCGTGCCCCCGCTCCTCAAGCATCTCTTTGAGGTCAAGACGGATGATCGATTCATCATCCGCGATCAGAATTCGGAGTTTTTTGCTCACGGGCGCGTCTCCTTAACGGGTTTCTCATTATAGGGCGCTTGCGGCCTTACGTCACGACGTGCTTGACACGCGAGTTCAAGCCTCGCGAATCGGTGTACCGGGTGTCGGATAAGGAATGAGCAGGCGAACACGTGTGCCGGAGGCTTTCGCAATCTCTAATTCCCCGTGCAAATCATCGCGAACCAGCGTCTGGATAATTTGCCAGCCGAGGTTGCCGTTTCGCAAAGGGGAAAAGTCTTCCGGTAACCCCACACCATCATCTTCCAGGGTAAAGAGGACCCCTTCGTCCAATTCCTGTAAGACCACCTGCACGTGGCCGCTGGTGCGACCTGAAAAAGCGTGTTTAATTGTGTTCTGCAACAACTCGTTAACGACCAATGCGCAGGAGGTCGCCTGCGCGGAGGGCAAGGTCACAGGGGCCGGGCAATCCAGGGTCATCGTAATGCGCTGGGAGGGATCAAGCAGTCCTTGCAGGGTCGATGAAATAAGATTTTGGACCAATTCTTTGACATTGACCACCCCGACATCGCCCTGACTCAAGTACTCGTGTACCAAGGCGATACTTGCAATGCGCGCGATGCTCTCTTGCAGGATGGCTTTCACCTCGATGTTCTCAGAGCGACGAGACTGTAAGCGCAGCAAGCCGGCAACCGTCTGTAAATTATTTTTCACGCGATGGTGCACTTCTTTTACCAGGGTGCTCTTAATTTTTAGCTCGCGATCCTTCTGTTTGAGCTCTGTGATATCGTGCAAGACCTTGACGTGGTCGACCGCATAATCGCTCGGCTGCAATGGAATGGTTCGAACAGCCACCGTTAAAAAAGGCGTCACCAGTTCACTCTCGTTGAAAATAGGGTTGGTATGGACCGGGCGATAATCATGGTCTTTTAAAAAGGTATCCGACCAATTGAGCCCCTCTATTTGCTCGGGCATTCCAAGGCGTCGAGCCAAATTCAGTGCAACCGTGCTCGCATGCATGATGGTGCCGCGATCGTTCATCAGCAGCAACGCATCCCCCGGTGCGATCGGAGGCAGAGCAAGGGAACTGAGGCGCGCCTTTGAAATCAAGGTTTCGACAAGGCGCGTAATGGCTGTGCGGTAAAGTTGCCTTTTCGACTCGGCGTGCTTGAGTTCTTCATAAAGGTTCCGTTCAACCACCAAAATGGCGGCTATGCCAGCGACTCCGTGTAAGGGATATGCCACCTGATTCATTGGCTGACCGTTGACGACCTTCCCCATGGCACCCTCCGCTAACTGGCCGGAATGATAGGCTTGCCAGATGGCGGAGGTATGCTCTGGAGTGAACACGTGACCCACTTGTGCCCGGCGATAAAAACTTTGACGGACCGTCGGCTTGGCCTCGGCCACCGTAACAAAGTGCTCTCCTTCAGTGGGAACGTGAATTAACAAGTCAGCCGGCAAAAAGTCAGCCAAGAAAGGCAATTGCCGAGCGATATTCTGGACCCAATAACGATCCTGCTCGTGGGGGACGTGCTCTTGGAACGGCAGCGACCAATTCAAACCATGAGACTGAATCATCGTGCCCCCAATGGGTGATTCAAGAAGCCGGTGACGCGACGGCTATAATACGGGCGAGTGCCATTTTCTTACCCACCTGAATGACCCGTGGCTCATCTTGCGCAGACATCACTTCGTGCGGATCGGTGAGCACGCGGTCAAGCACATACCCATCACCCTCGCGGCGCAAGAGTTTGACGGCCCCTTCTTTCAGACGTTCCCGCGCCTGGCTGGTGGATGGAGCCATTTTCAAACTGACCAACAGCCGCGCGAGCGGTAAAGGTTCAGCAATCTCAAAAGCAGGAATATCGGACGCATCAAGCGTGCCAGAACGCAATTTGTTGGCGTTTTGTTCACCGTGATACAGCTTTACAATGGCCCACGCCAACAAAACCTTGGCATCTCGTGGCGGTAAATGACCTGTTTCAATGTCGTGCAGAATTCGTTTCACTTCCACGGCCGGCAACCCGGAGGCCAAGGTAAAGTAGTCGGGCATCTGGCGATCGGAAATACACATCACTTTGTCCCACATGGTTTTAGGGGCGTCGGTGAGTCCTATCGTGTTACCCAGGGATTTAGACATTTTATCTGTGGTGCCAATGCCTTCCAAAATGGGATACAGCATCACGACCTGTGGCGCCTGCCCCCCTTGCGTCTGCAACTGGCGCCCCATCAAATTGTTAAATTTTTGGTCTGTTCCACCAAGCTCTATATCAGCGTTGACCACCACCGAGTCATAGCCTTGCAACAACGGATACAAAAATTCATGCAACCCGATGGCGTCACCCCGTTCGTGGCGCAAGGCAAAATTTTCTCGCTGCAGCATTTGTGCCACCGTGGATTGTCCGAGAAGACGAATCACATCTTCCATCGCCATGGATTCTAACCATTCGCTGTTGCGACGAATCTCGGCCTTGTTCAGGTCGATGATTCGTCCCAGTTGGGCCAGGTAGGTCTCCGCATTGGTTTCCACTTCGGCCTTGTCGAGAGACGGGCGCGCTTCTTGTTTTCCCGTCGGATCGCCAATGCGCGCCGTAAAATCGCCAATAATCAACACGACCCGATGCCCCGCGTCTTGAAAACGCCTCAGGGCCCACAAAACCACCGCGTGACCGATGTGGAGATCTGGTTTGGTGGGATCAAATCCAAGTTTCACCCGCAAAGGACGTCCGTCCCTGGCGGCTTCGCGCAATTTTTCAACCAGTCCGTTGGCAGGCAAAATTTCATAAGCGCCCAGTGCCAGGGCGTCGTAGAGTTCGTGCGAATCAGCGGTCAAGAAGCGGCTCCTGTGAACAAAAAAGGCCCCCGATTATACCACCCTCTGTTTCAGCATCCGTCGCTAAAAAGCGCCCGCAGGCAAGATGCGCACCAGGTTAGCCCCCGCATCCGCGATGATGAGCCGGCCCAAGGCATCCACAGTCAAGCCCGTTGGAAGGATGAGCGCGTCATTTCCGGCCGGATCGGCGAAAAATTGGCCGCCGGGCCCAGCCAAAACAGTGGTGGCGCCGTTGGGCTGAATTTTCAAAATACGCGCGGGTACTTTCGGAAGCAATGTGATGTCCAAGTTCTGCAGCCCTTTGGACATTCCTATCAAAATGGGCAAATTGTTGGTTCCCAGTTCCCCAACGTATAAGTTCCCACGGGCATCAAAGCACAGGGGGCCTGGAAACAAAAGAGGGATGGCGGTGGCCGCCCGAGGGCCATTAGAAAAATCTCGCGCCGTCATGGTGGCAAGCGTTTGAATCAGGCCCAGACCCCCAAAGGTGGTCATCTTCCGTCCTTCTTGACCCTGTGAAATGCGTCGAATGCGCATGTTTCCCGTATCCGATAGAAACAGTTCGCCAGTGGGCGAGAATGCCAGGCCAAAAGGCGTATTGAGACGGGCCTCCTCCGGAAGACCATTTTCTCCGCTATCTCCGCCCTGGCCCCCCACGCCCGCGACCAAACTAATTTTTCCACCGGGTGCCATACGGACCACCTGATTGGTTTCAAATGACGACCAATAAAGCGCCTCGTCAGGGCCCATCACAAGTCCGATGGCGCCTTTAAATTTGTAACCCATCGGATCCACCGGGGCGCCATTTTCTACGACAGGCGTCGTCGGCCCCCCCGCGATGGTATTGATGACGCCGTTCGGTCCCACTTCGCGCAAGGCACCGTTCAGTTGGTCCAGAATGTACAGGGCCCCTCCCGCAAAAGTCAGCCCCGTTGGCTTGTTTAACTCAGCCTCTATGGCAGGACCGCCGTCTCCGCTATAGCCGGTGCCCGAGCCCACGACGGGTTTCACCTCTTTGCCATCCCAGGCTTTGATCAGGCTCGTTGCTGCTTCTACGATGTGCAGGACGCCCTTGTCATTGACTGCCACGGCAAAGGGGGAATTAATCGGGATTTGATTCCCTGTGGCTTGATTGCCCAACAACCCCGCCACCGCGACGGCTTGACCCGTCTTGGGCTCTACTTCATAGATGCGGTTGTCGGTGTTGGAGACCACCCGTAAACGGCCATCGGGCAGCGCTTGCATGTCCCTTGGCTCCCGTAATTCGGATTTTTCAAGCGCCTGGTACACCGGTTTTGAGGTGCCATCGGGGAACACACGCACGATGGTACCTCTGCCCGGCATGCTGAGATAAAGCGTTCCGTCCGGCGAACTGACCAAATCAGTCCAGCGACTGGCCGTTTCCTCGGTGGTGTAAAGTAAGGTCCAAGGGCCCCCGTTGGCATTTAATTTCCAAATTTCGGTCCGGACACCCCCCACGCGCAGTGACGCCATCACCGAGCCATTGGTTCCGCTGCACAATCCCGTGACGGTGGCATCCACCCATGTGTCACTGGGCACGCCCGCTTCTTGAAGCGTTCCATCTGCCATCAGTTTCAAAATGCGAGTCACCACATTCGGCTGACCCTCCTCACCAATCCACAGTTGATCCTGCGCATCCACCCACAAAGTGAAGGGGAAAATGGCAGTTTGAACCGCGGGCTGACCCAGTTCTCCACGCCCCCCCATCTGCACCCCTGCCACCCGCGCGAAGGAGGCGTCTGGGGCGATTCGCACCACCCCATAACCATCATTGAATGACGTCACGTAAACCGCCCCATCTGAACTCCGCGCCATATCGACAGCTGCGAAAAAATTGGCTTTGACCTCTCCCTGCACCCGGTCTGCCCAGGTGGTCATGCGGCCGTCTGCACTGACGCGCCGAATTCGCCCCAAGGTTCCCTCGCTCACGAAATATCCACCTTGCCCATCCGCCAAAAGGGCGCTGGGGCCGGACAATGGAACCTCTAATGCCATCAAACCGCTGCCGAGATTGGCTTGACCCAACAACAAAGCCCGGATGGTTTCCAGTGACTCATTAACGGCAGGGGCCGATTCACGAAGCCGGGTGGTCATTTGCACCAAACTGGCGGTCTCATAAGAAGGAACGGAATCGAGCAGAGCCTGGGCCGCTTGAATGTGAGTGCGAAGTTTCGTCGCTTCCAGCGTCGACAGCCTGTTAAGAACCTCCTGGCGTCCCTGCACAAATTGTTCAAGGACATATGCAGAGCCCAGAGAAGTGGCGGTATCGATGGGCAACTCCAGAGTTTCACTGCCCACCTGGGTAGCGATTGCCAACAGGTCGCCGCCTTTCCAGAGCGGAACCCGCAGGACCAAACTTTCAGACGGCAACGCGGCGTTGAGTGTGTAATGGCCGGCTCTGTCAGTAACAGCCCCCAGGGGCTGATTATTTTCGTCCACCAAGAATCGACCGGTGGCGTCTTGCACAAGAATGCCTGCATCAGCGAGCAAAGACTCTGTCGCCGTGCTTTGGGTCTGCGCCAGCTGAAACTGCGGCGCCAAATTCCCGCTATTGTTAGCAATCAGGCTGCCCCCTTGGTCGCTCAGCAGGGTGCCACTGGTGTTGCTCACAATGCTGCCCCCTTGATTCAGCAACAGTTTCACCCGGCCGGTCAATTTCGCTTTGCCCAACAAGTTGGCGGCGGTGCTTTTTTGCTCCACGATGCGCGTCAGAGCTTGTGCCGGAAGCCTTAACAGGCCCTCAGAGGTTGCCGTTCGCCCACTGTTCACAGACATTTGAGACGACGCAGAGCCCGCAGCGGTCTCTGTTTTTCGAACCGAGGGCGGCCGGGTTTTGTCTGCGGGGCCAGAAACTCGGGTGAGGACGGCATTGTTGAGGCTGCAGCCAAGCAACAGCGAAGCTGCCAACACACAAACGCCGCGATTCAAGGCCGACATATTTTTCTCCTACCACGCCGCCAGAAGGGTGAAACGATGGCCTCAATCCTTACATGGGTTTGCGGCCGCCTCGTGACTTGCATAGAGGGGCAACATTATGTTGAACTTTAAGGGATGCGGGCTTGGCTTACTGTCGTTCTCTGTTTGATGCAACTGGCCCTCGCGGGCTGCGCGTGGCGCTGGCCGCTTATTCCTGCGTCTCTGCTGGGTACCCGCGGCGACTTAACCATTTTGCGGGAACCCCGTGGCATCGATTGGTCAACGCACCGAATCACCTCTCGTACTTTAGGCGCACAACAGCAGTCTTACGTCGAGCAGCAACGGGCCGCATATTTGGCCCTGCAAGCGCCCACCTCGCCCGATGAACCGAGCTATGATCTTCTGGCGACCTGGCCCCAGGAAGTGAACAGCGACTGGAAACCGGGCGGTGTGTTGGGGGTTCCGATTGCGAGCATTTCAGCGAGTGCGAACCACATTCCCAACAGCCCCGCCACTGGCCTCGCAGGCGATAGTGCCAATAAATACGTGTATTTGGTCAGCCAGAATGGCTATTTTATGAGAATTAAGGGCGATACCCCCCTGGATTCACCGAGCGTTCTTTCTTTGGGGGACACCTTCTCGAACACCGGCATTACGATGAGCCCCCGCTGCAACCGGGCCTATGTGGTCTCCGATACCGGTAATTTTTATGTCGTGGATGCCCTGGGCAGCCCATCAATGACGGTGATTGCCAGCGCCTCACTTGGTGCCAATGCGAATCATATTTCACCGTTTTTAGACCCTGTGCTCAGTGCCCACTCAGGCGTCAGTGACGTGCTGTTTGTGCCTGATAATTCAGGGGAGGTCCATAAATACAAATTTTCAGGGGGTTCTCTCACACTGGAGAACACGTACGCGATCGCAACCTCGATTACCGCCAATACCAATTGTGACGGTTGCAGCGCTTTTTCAAGTCAAAAATTTGCAGCCCCGTGCGTGGCGATCAACGGACGCATTTTCATCGGAGACACCGCCGGGAATTTCTACGATTACGATTCAAACACCTCCACGTCCAAAACCTACGGCAACCTTGGCACGGTGGGCGGCATCTACACCCCGCCAGCCATCGAGCTGTTTCAAAGCCCCTCTAATTCGGTCAACTACCGAGATTCCACGACCAACAACCTGGTGACGGGTCTGGGAGCGGACGACCCAATTTTTGCGTTTGTGAATGTGGTGCGCGATGTGGGTCCGGTCTGTGCGTGGGTGAATCTGGCCGAGCGATCCGTGACATTTTCAGAGCCCCTATTTGTCGACGACAACGATACAGCCTCAGCCATTTACGGATCGCTGCAAGGTTATAACTACGGAGCACCGGCCACCGCCAATACAACGGCCACAGCGGCCTTGGATGCAGCGATAACACTCGCTATTTCAGGCTCGATCCCCGAGGCAGGCGATCCCGCCACTGTGGCCACCCCTCTGTCTGCGGCCTTTAAAACCACAACACCGAATCATGAAATCCGCAGTTATTTTCACGTGGACCTGGACACTGTGCTGCCAGCCTCCGCAACCATTGAAACAGCAAGAATCTTCCTCTACACAACGCCGACAACGGCAACAGGCACCATCAACCTTCCCGGGTTTTCGCGGGTCGGGGGCTGGGGCACTAGCGGCTCAACCGGTGCCTTTTTGCGCGGTACGAGCACCGTATGGTCCGCGGACAATATCACTGACAGTAATTACCCTGTGGACAACAGTGCGACGCGCTCCGCCTATCCCTTCAACCCTGACATTACGGCCGTCAGTTACATTTATGAATGGAACGGACTGGCCACGATACTTCCCGGTTTGATGCGCACAGGCCGGATTGGAGTGGCGTTGACCCACAGCGACACCCCGGCGCCCTATGGGGAAGCCGCCGCGCCACAGTTCGAAGGGCAGGGAGCCGCGGATGCACCCTATTTCTCTGTGACCTACTTTGTTCGCAGTAACATCCCCAATTACCCGGTGGAAACGGCCCCCATCATTGATGCCTCCAATCGGCGCGTATTCGTGTATTTAAGCAATTACGTCTATGCGTTACGCTACAACGCACAAGCCAATTGGAACGGAGGTTCGACGACTCCCACTACACAATACCAGGCGACGCGCTTGGCACGCACCACCGGGGCCCGCGAGGCCGGGGGCGCTTATGTGCAAAACCGAATTTCATTGGCGCCCGGGTTTAATCTCTCAAACGCATACGCCGTGAGCCACGGACTGTCCGGCTCAGACTATCACGTGGGCGTCTCCAAGATTGCCCTCGATGACAGTCAATTCGGTTCGAGCGACCTCGCGATCGACGAACCAGGGTCGCCCCTTTTGTTGCTGGCCACCAACGCCACCAACACACTGGTGGTCGGCAATACGCCGATCGCTTCTTCTTCCGGGGGCCGCTTTCTGCTGATTGATCCTTTCAGTTCTCAAACAGCCGGGGGAGACTTGCTCTTTACGTTGGAAGGTACGGGCCGCATCTACCGGGTCGGAACGCAATGACGTGGCGGCGCACGGGGCCTGGACTGCTTACTTTTTTGGTTGGTCTGGTTACAGGCTGCGTTCCAGGATTCATTATTTCCCCGGACGCGTCTTTTTTGTTGGGCGCTGCACCCCCCGCTGAACAGGGGCCCTTTCCTTCCCCTGAACGGCCTCAACAATCGCCCGCTCCGAGTGTTTCTGAAACCTTTGAGATGGTGGAATTGCTGCAGCGCCAGGGTGGCTCACGCTGGGACGGCCAACCGAACTCGCCGCATTTTTCTGGCTGGGTGCGTCAAGCGTCGGCCCTTCAAGGCATTCCGAACGCTTGGGTGGCCACCGGAGACGGTCGCTGGGCCACCACAGACGCCTCGGGCCGCTTCAGCCTCCCCGGGCAACCACCGCCGAATGGGGTTTATTCTGCGGGGGCGCCGGGGCATATCACGTCAGCGATCAGTGGTTTGAGGCCTGACGAAAACTTGGTATTTCACTTGGAGCCCTTGGTGTCTCGTACCCCGCTGAAGGCGACGCCCACGGAGCCTGTTCCAGTGACGCTCAGCGGGCGTGTTGTAACCCCTCAGGGGGGGCCGGCGCCCGGGGTGTTGGTGATTCTGGGCGGGGAGCAGGTGCAGCGAAACGTGGTCGCTTACACCGACGCCCAAGGGGCTTTTCGTATCCAGCCACGCCTTCGTCGGCCCGGAGGCGCGACCGCCACCCTTTTGGCACACGGTTCAACGGGCCAGGCGGTGCGGATGAATGTCCCGTTGACTGGCACTGGCCAAACCATTGACACCGTGCGCTTACAAGCCTTTTCCCACGCCGTCACGGTGGATGTGGCCGGGGCGCCCGATATGCCAACGCCCGTGCCGGTTCTGCGTCTGCAAACACCCGACGGAACAAGCCTGTCGCTGACGGGAAGCGGCCCGCATCGACTGGCTGAAGAACCTCAGCTGACGTTTGCCTTGCGCATTAGCAGCACCACCTCGGACGGCGGGAAACACAGTGAAATATCCCGCCCCCGGGTGAGCGTGGATTGGAGCACAGCCGAAACGCGCCTCGTTGAGCAAATGCTCGCCCCGCCTGAAGTGCAAGAGATTGAAACCCTTGATCAGGATGTGCGGCTGAATTGGGAGCCTGTGTCTGGGGCTCGGGGATACACATTGAGTATTAACAGCGTGGAGCGCGTGGCGGGACTCCCCTGGGAGGCTTTTGCGCCCACCCCACCAACCTTTTTCATCGTGCCGCGCAGCGACTTTCCGCCAGGCTTCTATCGTCTGAATGTGACAGCGTGGGATGTTCCTAACCTTTCGATGCGCAGCCTGGCACAATTTGAACCGCGTCGGCTCAAGCGTGTTCCCACAGCAGACGGCTTCCGTAAAGCTGAGCGTCGGATCAGCTTGAAAATTTAAATTTGTCATCGATCCCAAAACAAGGTCCCCATCATCTGCTTGGCCGTGGGGTTTCATGGCATTTAGCGGGGGATTGTCTCAGCCGTCCATAAAAATTCGTCGGAACAGACCTTGTCAGGTATATCGTTTCGTCATATAGTGTATCTATTCGATATAGGTATTGTGTATCGATATACCAAACCAACACAGACTGCGACGTATTTGTTGGAGAGCAAAGGTGCTCGAACTAGCCATTTTGGGCGTTTTAAAAGAGAAGCCGATGCACGGCTACGAACTGCGGCATTACCTTTCGTACATCGTGGGGCACATCTGGCAGTTAAGTTATGGCACGCTCTATCCTGCGTTGCGCCGGCTCGAACGTCGAGGGGAGTTGAATCGCCAAACCATCCGTGATGGCAAGGGGCCGGCACGGCACGTGTATGCCCTGACGCAACAGGGTGAACAGGCTTTCCTGAAACTGATGGCTGAGGTGAATTCACCCACCGAAATTTCAGATTCACACAAGTTCACTTTACGACTCACTTTTTTTCGCTATTTGTCTCCCGAGGCCCGGCTTGAGATGCTGCAACAGCGGTTAGAGTTTTTGCATGAGAATCGCGCGAGCCTCTCTGAAATGGAGGCCATCCCTTCACAAGGCCTTGACCGCTACCGCCGGGCACTCATTCGCTTTTATGCAGATGGCAACACCAACGAGATTGCTTTCATTGAGCACCTCATTCGTGAAGAAACGCCTCCAGGCAATTTTTTGGGCAACTCTTCAACCGGCCGGGTGGCAGGTACAGGTTAAGTGCGCACGTCGTTGAAAGGCTTAAAAACATGAAAGAAATCGTGGTGATTGATGGAGTGCGGACTCCGGTCGCAACTTTTGGGGGGGCATTAAAGGATCTGTCCGCCCAAGAGCTGGGTCGCATCGTGACGCGTGAACTGCTCGACCGCACCCAAATTGATCCGGCCGTGATCGGCGAGGTGGTATTTGGCTGTGCGGCCCAGTCCAGTGATGCACCGAACGTGGCACGGGTGATTGCCTTAAATGCGGGGATTCCCAAACAGGTGCCCGCATTTACTGTGCATCGCAATTGTGCTTCGGGGGTTCAAGCCATTGTGAATGGCTATCAATCGCTGGCTTTGGGCGATGCGGATGTAGCGGTCGTGGGCGGGTGCGAATCGATGAGCGGCGCGCCTTATATCAACCGCGAAATGCGTTTCGGCAAACGGCTGCGGCATTCTCAGTTGATTGACACGCTGTGGGAGGGTTTGAACGACCCGGTCTGCAATCAATTGATGGGGGCCACGGCTGAAAATTTGGTGGAAGAATTTGGCATCACCCGGGAAGAGCAAGACAAATACGCGGTGGAAAGTCACAAAAAAGCTTTTCGTGCGACCCGAGAAGGCAAGTTTAAAGATGAAATGATGACGGTCATGGTGCCCAAGAAAGCCGCAGGCAAGGCGGTTGCTCCAGAAGCCTTTGCGCAGGACGAAGGAATTAATCCTGCCATCAATCCCCAGATGCTCGGCATGTATCCGACCATTTTCAAGGACGGGGGAACGGTCACACCGGGCAATTCGTGCCCGATGAACGACGCGGCAGCGGCAATGCTATTGATGACGCGAGAGAAAGCGGATGCGCTCGGTCTCAAGCCATTGGCAACCATCAAAGGATATGCCTTCGCAGGCTTGGAACCTGAACGCATGGGGTTAGGACCAGCCTATGCCATTCCGATGCTGCTCGAAAAACTCGGTTGGAAAAAAGAAGACATTGATCTGTTTGAGGTCAATGAAGCGTTCGCAGCCCAGGTCTTGGCCTGCGATCGGGTGTGGGAATTTCCCAAAGATAAGCTCAATGTAAACGGAGGGGCCATCGCCCTGGGGCACCCCATCGGGGCCACGGGGGTGCGTCTGTCCATCACATTACTCAAAGAAATGGCCCGTCGAGGGGCTAAAAAGGGCATCGCGAGCTTATGCGTGGGGGGCGGCATGGGAGCGGCCATCGCCTACGAAATGGAGTAAAGGGTTCACGGGACGGGACACCCATCATTAAGGAGTAAGGAAGCCATGGCGTACATCTATAAAGCGGCCATCATCGGTGGAGGAACCATGGGCGGGGGGATTGCCCAGGTGGTATCGTACTCGGGCCTGCCGGTTGTCATCAAAGACATCAATCAAGACGCAGTGGACAAGGGCATTGAGGCCGCTCGCCAAGTGTATGCCTCGCGGGTGAAAAAGGGCAAGATGACCCAGAACGAGATGGACCAAAAAATGATGCTCATCTCGGGGACAACCACCTTTGAGGGCTTTGAAGACGTTGATATTGTGATTGAAGCCGTCACTGAACGCATGGACATCAAAAAAGCCGTATTTAAAGAGTTGGATGAGGTATGTCCTGCGTCGTGCATCTTTGCAACGAATACGTCAGCGCTGTCCATCACCGAGCTCGGTGCCGCCACCAAGCGGCCAGACAAAGTCATCGGCATGCACTTTTTTAACCCGGCCCCTGTGATGAAATTGGTTGAAATCATCCCAGGCATTGAGACCTCGGAAGACACCATCAATGATGTGATGGACTTTACGAGCAGCTTGCGCAAGCTTCCTGTGCGGGTCGAGGAATGTGCGGGCTTCCTGGTCAACCGACTGTTGATGCCGTTTTTTAATGAGGCCGTATATGCAGCGCAAGAGGGTGCTGCCAGTATGGAGGACATTGACGCAGCGGTGACCGAGCGAGGGATGCCGATGGGACCCTTCTTTTTGGCCGATATGCTGGGTGTGGACGTGTGTTATCACGTGCAGCACATTTTGCACGATGAATACGGTCCACGGATGGCGCCGGCGTTATTGGTTGACAAGTTGTACGCGGCCAAGCGTTGGGGGCAGAAAACCGGCGCGGGTTTCTACGTGCATGGAGAGGGCTCCGAAACGTTCACAGCCGAGGCGATCAGCGACGTTCAAAAAGAGACGGGCGTGACAGGAACCCCTTTCCACTTCGAGCGCCTGCTATTGCCCATGATCAACGAAGCGGCCTATGCCTTGCAAGAAAAAGTGGCGAGTCCCAATGACATTGATATCGCCATGATGGCGGGCGCCGGAATGGCAGACACCACCGGTCCGAAAGGTCCTTTGCAAATTGCAGATGAAATGGGGCTGGATGTGGTGCTGGAAAAATTACAAGAACTGCATCAGGTCCTTGGCGAGCGTTTCCGGCCGGCCCCGCTGATTAAGCGTAAGGTGGCAGCGGGTCAACTGGGCGTCAAGACCGGCAAAGGCTTTAAAGAGCACGCCGGCGCCTACGTGTAGTCACGCGAACAGTCAGACAAGTGTGGGCTGAGGCCCTCGCTCTCAGAAAGGAAAGGTGCCATGACCACGGCAACGCAGCAATATGTAAAACTTCGAATGGATGACCGAATTGCCATTCTGACGATTGACCACCCCCCCGTTAACGCCCTGAACTCGGCCACCATGAGTGAGATCAGTGCCTTGATCGATCAGGTGGGGGCCGACGCGACCGTCAAGGCGGTCATTGTGACGGGGAATGGGATGGCCTTTGTCGCTGGAGCAGACATCAACGAAATTGCCGCCCTCGGTGAACCGGCCTCAGCACGTGCTTTGGTCCGCGAAGGCCAAATGGTTTTAAGCAAACTTGAGAGCTTGAAAAAGCCTGTGATTGCAGCGATTAACGGGGTGGCACTGGGGGGTGGCCTGGAATTGGCACTGGCCTGTCACATCCGCATTGCGTCGGATCGCGCCAAATTGGGTTTGGTGGAAATTAACCTGGGGATTATGCCGGGATTCGGGGGCACCGCGCGCTTGCCTCGCGTGGTGGGCTGGGCCAAGGCCACCGAAATGATTCTCACGGCCGACACCATTACGGCACAAGAAGCCTACCGCATCGGCTTGGTCAACAAAGTGGTACCAGAAGGCGATGTAGTGAAGCAGGCAGTGGGGCTTGCCAAGAAGATTACGGGCTTTGGCGGCAAGGCCATTGAAGCCATCATGACCAGTTTGGGCGAAGGCCGTGAACTCTCATTGGAGCAACACCTGGCACGCGAGGCCGACCTCTTTGCCGGCCTGACAGAAACCAAAGACATGCGCGAGGGTGTCGCAGCCTTCAAAGAGAAGCGGCGCCCGAGCTTCACGGATCAATAAGTACCCTGTTCTGGCGGGCAGCCGGCAGGCCGCCCGCCGCTTGATGCCCCCTGCACCATTGAGGAGAATCCCATGTCACTCGAATTCAAGAGTCCCTATATTCGGGAAGAACACGTGATGTTTCGGCAAGCCGCCAAGGAGTTTGTCGATGCCGAAATTCGCCCGCGTGCGATGGCACACAATCGAGACGCGAAAATTGAGCGCGTGTTGCTCGATAAAATGGCTGAAATGGGTTTTATGGGCATGGCGATTCCCGAAGAGTATGGGGGGGCAGGGGCAGACCCCATCACCTTTGCAATTTTAGGTGAGGAGATTGCCCGGGCATGTGCCTCAACGGCCGTGGTCATGGGCGCACACGGCGGCATTGGCACCTACGGTCTTGTGATGGATGGCTCTGAAGCCATCAAACAAAAATATTTGCCGAAGCTGGCGACGGCTGAATCAGTGGGTTGTTTCTGTCTGACCGAACCGCAAGCGGGGTCGGATGCTGCCAACATCAAAACCCGAGCCGTTCGCGACGGCGACGACTGGATTTTGAACGGCGAAAAAATTTGGATCACCAACGGTGACATTGCAGATGTCATGACGGTCTTTGCGGTCACTGATCCGGCCTTGGGCGCGCGCGGCGGTGTGACGGCATTTGTCGTGGAACGCGGCCCCGGGGTCATCTCTGGCCCCAAAGAGCACAAAATGGGTCTGGCCGGCAGTGGCACCACCACGGTCACCTTCGAAAACGTTCGCGTGCCCAATGAAAACGTGCTGGGCACTGTCGGCTTGGGCTTCCTCACGGCGATGAAGATTCTCGATAAAGGGCGTTTATTCCTCGGAGCGGCCGCACTGGGCATGGCAAAAGAAGCCTACGATATGGCTTTAAACCACTCGGTTCAACGTCAGCAGTTTGGCAAACCCATCGCGGAATTTCAAGCCGTGCAGTTCTATCTCGCTGAAATGGCAACACGGATCTACGCCATGGAACAAATGGTGTATCACGCGGCCTGGCTGATGGAACAGGGAGAATCTGTCACCATGGAAGGGTCGATGATCAAACTCTTCTGCACCGAGCACGCCAGTTGGGTGATCAATCACGCCCTGCAAATTCATGGCGGAATGGGATACTCGGCCGAGCTCCCCATCGAGCGTATGTTCCGCGATGCCCGTATTTTCGAGATTTTCGAAGGCACCAACGAAATTCAAAAAGTGGTCATCGCGCGCGAATTACTGAAAGACAAAAAGAAGGAACTGGCCCGGGTGTAGACACCAGAAAAAGGGCGGACGAGCGTGCGTCGTCCGCCCACGCCTTCCCCTGCGGGATGAATTGAGGTTATCTCCATGGACATCGTGGTGTGCATTAAACAGGTGCCTGAGGCTCTGAGCGTAGGCTTGGATCGCGACACGGGCTACGTGCGACGGGGCGAAGCCAAAGGGGTGGCCAACCTGGCTGACCGCCAGGCGCTGGAACTGGCCTTGGCGCTCAAAACGGCCGCGGGTGGAAAAGTGATTGCACTCTCGATGGGGCCCACAGGTGCTGACCAAGCCCTGCGGCAGGCCCTTGCGGTCGGCGCTGATGAGGCATATTTGGTCAGCGATAACGCCCTGGCAGGTTCGGATACGGCTGTCACGGCCCAGGTGCTGGCCCGCGCGATCGAGCGATTACCAGATATTGGCCTGGTTTTCGCGGGAGAGGCCTCGGCCGATGGGGCCACCGGTCAGTTGCCGCCGAGACTGGCTGAAGCACTGAGCTTTCCGTTGGTGGTGGGTGCCTGTTCGGCACGCTTGGACGGCACACAACTAGAGGCCTTACGAAATGGTGAATGGACCCGTGAGAATGTTGCGGTGAGTTGCCCGGCGGTGGTATCCGTTTCCCTGGATGCTCCGAAACCAAGGATACCGAATGCCATGGGGGTGATGAAGGCCGCCAAGAAACCGCTCATTGTGTGGGACCTCACACAGTTGAACTTGTCTCCCGAGGACGTGGGGCAATCGGGGTCTTGCACGCGTATTGTCCGGGCGTACAAGCCCGAGAAACGCGCCAAAGGGGAAGTTTTGACGGGTGACGCTGAAACCCTGGTTCAGGCGTTGCTGGAGCGGCTCGCACGTAAAAATTTGATTGAGGTATAGCCATGGATCTCTCCGATCTCGCATTTTTGATGGGCGGGGAACTGCCTGAGGATAACGGCAATGACTGGCGGGGCATCTGGGTGGTGGCAGAACCGACCCCGGATGGCGTCTCGCGCGTGAGCCGTCAAATGATGAGCAAGGCGCGGGAATTGGGCGATCGCTTGGGAACACGGGTCGAGGCCGTGCTCTTGGGCGCCGATGAATCAGCTGCCGCGATTTTGGGTCAATTGGGGGCTGACACCGTATATTTTTCTGGGGAAGAGGAACTGGGTGCAGATGCCTGGGTTGAAACCCTTGCCAATTTGCTGACAGATAAACGACCTGAAATCGTACTGTTGGCCTTCAGCCCATTGGGACGTGAGGTGGCTCCTCGGGTGGCGCAGCGTCTGAAGACGGGACTGGTCGCCGATGTGCAAGGGTTGGATCTTGATGAGGCCGAAAGATTATTGGTCGCGACGCGGGAAAGCTTTGGCGGGCGAAGCTTGGCCGCGATCACCTGCCCGACAGCGCGCCCGCAAATGGCCACCGTCCACCCGAATGCCTTCCGCGAGGTTGATCCAGACCACACTCGCAGCTTCGAAGTGGTTCCGATTAACGCGTCAGAGGCGACGTCTCGTGTGCGTGTGATCAGCCAGGAATCCGGGGCGGTATCCGTTCCGTTGGAACGGGCCCGTGTGGTGGTGTGCGGCGGCAAGGGCCTGGGAGGACCGGAGGGGGGCAGACTGTTGCACGAGCTCGCTCAGGCCCTGGGTGGGCACGTGGCAGGCACCCGTGGCGCCGTGGAAGCGGGCTATGTGGCCTCGGAGAACGAAGTATCGGCCCGAGGAACAAGCATTGCTCCAGACCTTTACATCGGGGTCGGCGTCAGTGGTTCAATGGACCATACCGACGCCATGCGTCAAAGCCGCCTGATTGTCGCCATCAACCAAAATGCCGATGCTCCCCTCGTGTCACTCGCCGACATCGCTCTGGTCGGGAATTTACACGAGATACTTCCCGCGCTCACACGGGTGTTGTCAACCAAGACGACCCCGCGCCAGATCGCGACCCACGCATGATCCCCATCAACGATATTTTGACGCGCCTGCAAGCCTACGTCACGCCCGAAGAGGCCAGAGAGGTCCTTGCCACAGCCTTGGCACAAGTCAACCTGCCTGTGCAGGAAAGCTATGCTCCCGAGGAGGTGTTAACGATTGGAGCAGCCATTGCACACGCTCAGCAAGAACTGCTCAGAAACAGTTCACTGTCCGCCGCGCAACACCTCGCACAGGTCATGGCCCCCGTGCTGGATGCGGTGGCGCAAGACGCCCCCCACCAAAAGCCAAAGCCTTAAAGTTTAATGTTGACCTGGCTTCTCGACTTTCGATAGCGACCCTTCGGTGAATAGCTGCTGGGAGGCGGCACATTGGGACGGGCTTGAATGGCAGCCGGGAGGTCGGCCGCATCCCAGGCTGTAATGCTAAAGGTATAAGTGCCTTCCGGCGGTCGGCCCTCGGGAAAGATCAATGCCGCTCGGGTATCAGTGGTCAAGGTTCGCCAAATATAGTTGGGTGCCAGGCTGTTACCCGAAAGCTCTAATTGATACGCTTTCGCCCCTTCAATCGCCCCCCAACGCACCGTGATACCCGGGGCAAAGCTTTGCCCCGGCTCCAGAATAGGGGCCGCCAATAAAGTATCACCGACAACAGAACGTCCCAAGCGCCAATCAGGCTGGATGTCGTCAATGCGAAAGACGCTGCTCAGGCGTCCGGACGCATCGGCAGCCGCGGCGCGCAGTTCATACCGCGCGTTGGGCAACGGTGCCACCCGATAGCGCTCATTCTCGCTGAGCAAAGGCGCACTGGTTCCGTCCGGTGCCACAAGAAACAACGTGGCTTGGTAGGGACCCGGGCCGTTCGCCGCCGCAATACTCAGCTGAACTTCGTGCGTTGCCGCCATCAGTTGTAACGGCTCCAGCGAACGGGTTTGAGGTTGCTCACCCAAGGTCGTCTGTGGGCCTTCCAAATTGAGCCCTAGCGCCAACCCAAGGTAACGGCGGCGAGTGTCCACCGCCAAGAGAGTGCCTTCGTTGAGACGCCGCCCCGGGGCATTAACGACCACGGAAAAACGACCGTCAGGTTCACTCAGCGCAGGATTGCCAGAAGCACCGTTGGCATCTGCCAATGTCATCAAAACACCGCTTCGGGGGCTGCCATCCGGATCAACGACGCGACCGCTGACAACCATGGGGGCGCGGGCTATTTCCGGTTGGGCCATCACCGGTTGCAGCCGAAAAACAGGGCTGACATCCACATAGCCCGCGACCGTGATACTGACATAGCCCGTTGCACTGATCGCATAAAAGCCGTCTTTGGGAGGTCGCCCTTCAAAGGCAAAGCGACCTTCCGCATTCGTTTGGGCGCTGCGTCCATCGCGCGTGCTAATCAGAGCAGCCGCCACTGGTTTTTCCTCCCCATCCCGAAATGTCAACACACGCCCTTCGACCATGGGTGCTGGGGTGGGCGTCGGCGTGGGGGTCGGCGTCGGTGTGGGGGTCGGCTCAGGTGTGCTGAGCGCGGTGTTGATGGAGAATGATGGGATCTGCTTCAAAGCGGGCTCGGGGCCACATGCGGTCGCAGAGGCGATCACCACACAGAGCAGCGTCATTGTTGGGAAAGGAAGCCGGGCTGATTTCACAAGGGGTCGCTAAAGAATCCTGGGAACGAGAGGTGTTATACCCTCGCGATATGAGAGCCTGTCAAAAGCTGCTAAGAACAAGAGGATGGACTTCCTATAGCGAGGCCGACAACACCGAACGGGGCCGATCCGGTGGATCGGCCCCGCTGGGTGTTGGAGTTGGAGTGGAGTTGGAAAAAAGAAGGCAGAAAGATTGGAAAAGAATTAAACAGCCAAGGCCAAACGGTGGGCCAAGGGCACCAAGGCAAAGGC
>JAYKIL010000027.1:0-63853 GCA_035284745.1 Candidatus Sericytochromatia bacterium
TGGCTTTGTGGGTGCTTCGGATGGCCAACGTTATAGAAGTTGATGGCCCCATTTCCACCTGTCATCTCTGACACAAAGTCTCGCCGAAAACCAGTTCGTAACTCAAAGTACTCGTCCATCGCATTGGCACCCGCATAAAAATTCACTTGCTGGAGGGCCTGTCGGTGGGCCGGATGGCTTACCTCATACATGCTTTGAACCACCTTCAAGGCCTCTTGCGCATCGATGCCCGGCGAGACCCTGACCTGGAGTGTGCGGTTTCCCCCGTCAACGGAGAGTGTGTACGGCTCGGACAGGGCCTCCTCTTGGTATTCGCTCGCCATGTCAGCCAAACGCTTGGTTTCTGTCACCGTCAGCGGATTGGGCGCATCGTCAAATTCTTGAAGCCTGGTGTAGGCCGCCTGGCCCTCACTTTCCGTTGAGATGACCGGTTGAGGTTCCACCTTTAGATTGTATGTGCGGCTGGATAGATTGGCCCCACCTTTAGGTTTCTGGCAGGAGTTCTCGTGGGCGTGGGAATGTTCTTTCTCCAGGGCAGACGGTGCCTGCGTCGGCTGTGGCGTCGCTCGTTGAGCACGGCGCCGCGTCGCTGGACTGAGTACGAGCCCATCGGCAGTGAACCCTGGGCCCTTTTCGGGGGGCCGTGGATTGCCTGCCTGAGAGGTTGGCACGCCCGTTGGCTTGCCTCCCTTGGTGAACAACCTGTCTAGCATCGATGAACCCCACAAACCGCCTGTCTATTCCTGTACCACAGAATATTCCTTGGTAAACTAAAAGGAGGTCACGAGGTCAGACATGTGCCTGTGAGCGTGCGGTTTTCTGCAGGGTCATCCGGGCTGAGGATTCTCTCGGATTTTACGCCTCAGGATGAATTTCTCGTATGTTCTGAGTGTGTAAATAAACACTTAATTTTTTATTCGACACCGTCCGGACACCGCTCTGGGGATTGCCTTTGGGGGCGCGGTGAGGGATTGTTGAATTATCTGGGTTCAAGGTGCTCGCGGGCAATTTTTTTGTTATCTTCAGAGTTTCTTCAGACAAGATTCGCTACACTGGAGGATGGACCGATTGACGGCAGGCGAGGGTCCGGTTTTGAAGCTTTTTTCGGAGAAAGGAGTCCAGGGTCGGTGACCATGACAATTGAACGCCTTGAGGCCTCGATTCACGAGGTGATCGCCAAGGAGAACGTTAAATTTATCGACTTGCAGTTCATAGATATTCTTGGAATTGTGAAGAGCGTAACCATTCCTACTTCGCAACTCGCGGATACTTTGGAACATGGCAAATGGTTCGATGGCAGTTCGGTGGAAGGCTTCGCTCGCATTGCGGAGTCTGATATGTTCTTGAAGCCTGATTTGTCCACATTTCAGGTCATTCCGTGGACACGTGGCAACAATACAACAGCGCGTTTAATTTGCTGGGTTCATACCCCTGATGGTGACTCCTTCGCGGGGGATCCGCGGGCCGTTCTACAGCGTCAATTAGATGCAGCGAAGGCTCTGGGGTATGACTTCAACACCGGACCTGAGTTGGAATTTTTCTTGTTCCGCTCCAATGACCCGAGTTCGCCGACGCCACTACCCCATGACCAAGGCGGATATTTCGATCTTTCGACAGACTTGGCGAGCCACGTGCGCCAAGACATGGTCAACGCCCTGGAGTCGTTGGGGATTGAGGTCGAGACAAGCCACCACGAGGTAGCGGTCGGACAACACGAAATCGACTTCAAGTATTCGAATGCGCTGAAGTCTGCAGACAGCTGCGTGACTTTCAAATATGCGCTGAAGGCGATTGCTCAAAAGTATGATTTGTATTGCACGTTCATGCCGAAGCCTATTTTTGGGGTGAACGGTTCAGGCATGCATACTCACATGAGCCTCTTCAAAGACGGTGACACGGCGATGTATGATCCGACAGACGCGTACGGTCTCTCCAAGACCGCAAAGCATTTCATCGCCGGCATTCTGCATCATGCCCGCGCAATGAGTGCCATTTTGAGTCCCACGGTCAATTCGTATAAGCGTTTGGTGCCAGGGTACGAGGCTCCCGTTTATGTCTCTTGGGCGCGTAATAACCGCTCGGCCTTAATTCGTGTGCCACGCATCAATCCGAAGGCCACGAAAGCGACGCGCATTGAGTTGCGTTGCCCGGACCCGACGTGTAACCCCTATTTGGCCTTCGCTGTCATGCTGGCATGCGGTCTGGACGGTGTGAAACGCGAGTTGGTGGCGCCAGAACCGGTGGAAGAGAACTTGTACCGGATGGGGCCCGAAGAGCGCACCAACCGTAACATCGCCAGTTTGCCCGGTTCACTGGGCGAGGCTCTAGAGGCACTGAAGCAAGATCAGGTGATTCGTGAGACCTTGGGGGAGCACGTTTTCGAACGGTTCTTGGAGGCCAAAACTCAGGAATGGGATGAATACCGTAAGGTTGTGACCCAATGGGAACTGGATCGCTATCTGCCGATATACTAGGGTTCACTCACCCGGGGGGCGCTGCGGCGCCCCTTTTTTTTGCTGGTTTTTATGGCTTCTTTACAAATACTTAATATTAAATTAAACTATTGACTTACGTGAAGTTGATGAAGGAGTTACTCAATGTTGCGTCGTTCCTCTTACACATTCGGGACTGTATTGAGCTTGGCGGTGGTTGCGGGTTGTTCGCGTGCCCCTCTGTCGGGTTCGGTCGCATCCACGACATTGTTTGACGCCAGCGCAACACAACGCAGCAGCACTGATGACAGTGACTTGTGGGTGGGTGCCGCCCGCCGCCAAGTTTCCCCTGCGGCCCTTCGGCGTGAGGCCAAAGAAGTGAGAGGCTCGGTGGCGGTGTTCCCCACCCGTGTTTTGTCTGCACGCTCAGGTGGGATTTCTCCTCGTTTTCGGGCTCGGGGGCCCGTGGTGACAGGCGTTTTACTCTACCCTGACTTTTCCGGTCGCTTGATTCCTGCGGCCAACGCGACGGTTCGTCTTGAGGCCCGCACCGGTGCATTGGGCGGCTCTAAGGAGATCGTCAGCGGCGTGACTGACCAGAGTGGTCGGTGGGTTGTTGAAGTGCCCTCGGGGTTTCTTGGCAAGACATTCACCAGTACGTATGAACTTGGGAACAAGCGCTGGACGCTTCAAAAATTGCGTTGGGAAGGTCCCCGTATTGAGGCATTAAGTGCCTCGGGGCATGACACCGGCGAGCGGACCCTTGAACCGAATACTCAGAACGGCAAGGCGGCCTTGATACACCAGATTTGGAACCGTGCGTTGACGGCTTTCGAGCGGGAGGCGATTTCGACGGATGCCTGGTGGACCCGACAAATTACGACCCGCTGGCCGGCAGATGGAAATTATTATTCAATGGGAACCGTGAGTTTGACGGACGCTGAATGGTGGGATGTCAATGGGCATGAGATCGGCCACGCCATCTTTTTCAACGCTTTCAACTCGGCGTCTGGGGGCGGGCAGCACAAGATTGACGAGTGCTACGGGGCCGATCTTGCCTGGTCAGAGGGTTTTGCAAGCTTTTTCTCTGCGGTGATTAGCATTGATCGGGCGGACTCGGACGCGAAGTTTGAGTACATGGTTCCGCGACGCAAGCCCATTCGCATCGAGAATGTGCCGGCTGATGTCTGCCAAGGCCACACCAATGAGTGGCGGGTGAGTGCGGCTTTGTGGGACCTTTACGATACCCATCAAGATGGGCAGGATCGGGTCGCCGTCGACTTTAAGAACATCTGGGGTGCGCTGGTGAAGACCAATACCCCGGGGCGTATCGCTGATGTTCGGGGCGCATTCAGTCGGATAGCCGCAGCCTCCGAGGAGGATATCAGACCCTCTCTGGCCGCCGCATTTGCGCAAAGCGGCGTCCCGGTGCCGGGCTTTCAGATAGCGCGATAGGCTTTGCGGGGCTGCCTGAATTGACACTGGGTGAGTGACGTGACGGCGTTAATTGAGAAAATCCTGCTCGAATTGAGCGTGGGCGCTCAAACCGGGCGGGGTTTGCAGGAAAGTTTGGCTGCTTCTGATGCTGAGTTTCGGCTCTCGGCGCGCGAGCTTTGGTTGGATGGTTTACTTCAAGGACAACTGGCAGATGGTTGTTGCAGCGCGCCTTGTGGGACCATGTGTGTCAGCGCCATGAAACTCGACCGGGTGTGGCAACTTTCTAAAAAGGGTCGCCTTCGTTTGAAGGTCATGCAGGCTCGCTCTGCTGGCCTCTAACGCTTGTTTGCGGCGATGTGGTATGCTGGTGTCAGGTCGATTCAACCTGCCACCGGCAGGAGGCGCGTTTGTCCGAAACCCTCAGTCTTAGTCTCGATGAGGTCAGTGTAAAGCTTGGTGTCAGTCCATCTGCGGTGAAAAAGCGGATCGCTCACCTGAACATACCGGTGATGCGTGGGGCACGCGGCAAGCTTATTTTTGATCAGTATGCCTTTGGCCTGCTCGCTGAGGCCGATGGCCTGCTGAAGGCTGGGCACGGTTTTGAAGAGTGTCGACAGCGGCTTGGGCTCCAATTGCCCGCATCGATTGATGTTGAGGCCGAAGACTTAGAGGGAGAGGCTGACGACGAAACGGGCAGCACCCGGCGTCTCCCCACTCCTGTTTTTGTTCAATTGCGTCGGAAAAAAAGTGCGCAATCCCCGAATACGAGCATCCCTTTGCCGGACTTAATTGCCCGCCTGGACAGCTTGCTTAAATTACTGGACGAAAAAGAACGCCACAATCAAATGTTACAAGCGAAATTGATGGTGGCGTACGATGAGATCACTAAATTGTCGGCGACAGCTGCCGCCCATCAGGAACGCACCTTGGCGTTGCAAGTCGAAGTCCAACGATTGAGTGGCGAGCTGAAAATGCTCGATGCACCCGATGAATTTGAAAAACCTTGGTGGCGTTTTTGGTGAAATAATTCAATACGCTAAGAATATACATTCCGCGTATTGAATTATTTGGAAAACACTCGCTTGATGAGCCAGGTCGGCCCTGGGTTTATGGTTTCACGTGCGCGTTCTTGTCGTGGGGCACGGGCGCCATCGTGGAGGCTGGACGAACGCCTGCTGCTCCTTTGAAAGCTTGTCCCGCGACGGCGGCCATCCCTGCGACTTTATCAAAACCGGGAGGCAGGAAAATGGTCGCGGCCGAACCCTGCGCGATCTCCGGCAAGGCTTCTGTATAGCGCAGCTGTAAATATTTTTCTTCGCCACTGGTTCCGAGGGCATCTGCCACTTTGCGAATGGCTTCTTGCTGGGCTTCCGCTTTGACAATCACCACGTTGGCCTGGGCACGGGCTTCAATGAGAGCAGCCTCTGCTTCGGCTTGGGCGCGAATACGCAGCACGTCGCGTTCGCCCTCCGCCTTCAAGACCGCACTCTCTTTCGCCCCTTCGGCGCTCAGAATGGCCGCACGTTTGAAACCCTCGGCTTCCAGAATTTGTGCCCGCCGCGTCCGCTCTGCGACCATTTGTTTATCCATAGCATCGGCAATTTCACCCATCGGACGTATCTCTTTGATCTCAACCCGGGATACCTTCAAGCCCCACGGATGGGTTGTTTCATCCAAAATTCCCTGAAGCTTTGTGTTGATGACCTGTCGACCGTTCAGACATTCGTCCAGTTCTAATTCGCCAATCAAACTGCGAAGGGTCGTTATGATGAGGTTTTCGAGGGCGAGGTTGTAATTTTCGACGTTGTAGGCTGCCGCTTTCACTTCGTTGATGCGGAAATAAGTGACGGCATTGATGCGGACTGTGGCATTGTCTTTCGTGATCATCGCTGTTGGTTCAAAGTCGTGCAGCGTTTCACGCGTGTCGAAACGAAAGCGAATTCTCTCAACAAATGGGACCACCCAATGAAGTCCCGGACCCAAGGTGCGGCTGTAGCTGCCGAGGTTTTCAACAATGGCGC
Source organism: Candidatus Sericytochromatia bacterium (assembly GCA_035284745.1). GTDB lineage: Bacteria > Cyanobacteriota > Sericytochromatia > S15B-MN24 > JAQBPE01 > JAYKJB01. The sequence goes on from JAYKIL010000027.1 coordinate 5,891, forward strand.
TCTGCGCCTGCGAAATAATGACAACAGACTTTAACAAGATGATGGCAATGGCTGCGAAGAAAATGTATAGAACGGTCACCGATATGTCTCCTTTGGCGATGGTGCCTTGGCCTGCAGACCCCGCACGGGGGGACAGAACTATGGCCCTTCTGAAGGGGCGGGGTTGGGTTCATTGAGTAGTTCGAGGGGAAGGACCTGGAGGCGTGCGCCCTCCACTTTGAGGACCAAGACCTGGGTTCCGACGGCGGCGGCGGCCACTGATTCGGCTTGCCACAAAACGCCATTCAACTTTACGGTGCCGTATTGGCCTGGCGTGAGCGCGTTGCATACCTCCGCGTGAGAGCCCAGCAACGCTTCACTCGGACTTGGGGTTCGCGGCGGGGCGAAGTGACGACGAAGCCACGGGGCCATCCAAAGCGTCGCGGCGAGGGACACGGTGGCTGCGACCGGCACTTGAATGATCTGTTCAAAACCAAGCCAGGCGAACAACGCGGCCGCGAAACATCCCATCGACAGCGAAGCCAGCGTCAGTTCTCCAGTCAATACCTCGGCGGTAATCAGAATGGCACCGGCGGCAAGCCACAAGGAAAAAGGGGTCAAGAGGTGTCTCCTTTGGAGGGGCGGCACCAGCAGGCCATACACCGCCCTGACCTTGTCAGGCCAAATACATGTATACCCAGCTTGATACGCTTTGACGTGTCGTGCGATGCCGCACGGAGGCATTTCCCTGTGATGTTTGAAATATCCGTTTTTTTAGAGAACCTTAATGAAAGCTTGGGCAAGTGGCCCTGGGATCGCGCGACATGAAACAGTAAGCGTTTCGAGGAGACTGCCAGGTGCCCATGCGGGACTCCAGCAACATACACCAAGTTGTACGCACGTCAGCGCGCCGGACATATCATGTGAGCCGTGCTGCGGCTGATCTGGCTTTGACGGCCGGGCGTGCCCACCAACAACGCGGCGTGGCCGCATTGGGCAGCAGTGCCAGTGTCGCGTTGAAATACAAGAACTTGAAGTCAGCGGCAGGTTTTCAGACAACCCCTGTAGAGGAGCGTTTGTTTCGCCTGGCTGGTGATGTGGCGACCGTCTCAGGCGGCATCTTGGCCGCCGTTGCTTTCCCTGCGATGGCGAAAAAAACCGCCACCAGTTTCCGTGAACTGACGGATTTGATTCACCAACCCACGGCGACTGCGGAGGCCCGTTTGGACAAACTGGAGGAGATGGCGCGGTCAACAGCCGGTACGGTTTTCAGTGCACAGGGTGTTGTAGTGGGTGCCAAGGGAACGCTTGGGATATTGTCCCGCAGTGAGGGTGTGGCACGTGCCGCGGCCAGCATCGGGAATTCTCGGTGGTTTCAGCTTGCGTCATCGCCATTTGGACGTGTTTTGAACGTCTTGTTGCCCGTCGCTGACGTGGCCGTTTTGGTGGGAGAGTCGATCGCGACCCGTCGGACTTTTTTGGACCCGAGCGCATCCGGCTGGAATAAAAGTCGGAAACTCCTTGATTTGAGCCTGGCTACTTTGAAAACGGCATTTTGGTTATTGCCTGCGGCCCGGCCGCTGAAGGCCTTGTATGCGGGAGCCAGTTTCTTGCAGTTGGGCCTGGCGCTTCGCGATTTCTGGCCGACGGTGCAGCCGGCATTGGAAAACGCGGCGCGGGGCACGCTGTGGGCTGTGGCCCATCCCATCCAGGCGACCCGGGCCTTTGGCAATGAAGTGAACCAACGCCTGCAAGGGCTTGGGTCTGCAGCGGGGCGGGGTTTGAGCGCCGTGTGGGGTGTTGTGTCACACCCGCGAGAGGTCTGGACCGAGATCACGACCACTTTGAGTAGTTGGCTGGGTATCCTGCGTGGTGAGGATTTGGGGCCCCGACCGGCGAGTGCAACGGGCCCGGGGTTGTCCACCCCGGTGAATTTATCGAACCCGCTGCCCGTCCCCGTGTTGGCCCCCGCTTCTTTTGAGATGCCTCCCTCGTTGCCTCCCGTTGGAGCGATGCTGGTGCCCCCGCCGCCGACTCCCGCGCCTCCGCCTCCGCCTCCGCCGTCAGCACCCTTGCTCCCCTGAGCGCTCATCGCTCTGACATCAACGGCTGCCCGAGGGTCGGTGGTGCTTATTCACCAGTATTGGCTGCCGAGGCTTGATGTGTGAGTATTAAGGGTGTGGAGGGGCGATAGATGACCCGTTTGACGTTGTACACGAAGCCTGGATGTTGTTTGTGTGATAAGGCCGAGCCGCTGATTGAGCGGGTCCGTCAGGATGTGCCCTTCGAGTTCGAGCGGGTGGATATCACGCAAGATGAGCTGGCCGCACAAGCATATGCTCATCGTATCCCGGTTGTCACGCTGGATGATGACGTCGTTCTTGCTGGAAAGATTAGTGAGTTTTGGCTTCGGCGGGTATTGGCCGGAGAGCGTAATCCGCGGCTGGTGAGCGCATAGGGGTCATTCGCGGCCCAGACCAACGCCCGAGCACTGGGCGCCCGGGCGTGCCGATGGCGCGGTGCTAGTCGCGGGTGCTTGCGGAGTTCGAGGCGAGCACGGTGTGCACGGTTGCATTGGCGTCCTGTGCGGAGACCGTGGAGGTCAGGGTCACCTCCACCGAGCGTCCCGGTGCAAGGCTGGTGATCGGCGCGGTGAGAGTCTGGACGACTTCTTGCGACTTATTGAGAAAGCCCTTCGTCTTTAGGAAGTCTACTTTGACCTCACCATTGAGGGTTTCGGTGGGGTTTTCGTTGGTGATTTTCAGTGTGACCTCTACGCGCTTCAACAGCAAAAATTTACGAACGGTCTGTTTGTCCAAAATTTCGAGTTTGAGCGCCTTGCTCAAGGGCGCCGTTGAACGAGGGGTTGAAGAGGCGATGGCTTGGGGTGCCTCTGCGAGGCTGACGGGTGTTGGTGAGGCCATTTCATCCGGCAAAATAAATTTGAATTCAATCCGGCTGGCGCCATTTTCGACCGCGGGGGCGCTTAATTCCAAGCCGAGTTTCGCCTCTTGGTCCGCGATCACTTGGACGGTATGGCTCAATTCATTAATAACCGCCTCTTGGGCGTTGAATGCAACCACTCGGGCAGTCAGGGCGCCGGTCGGAAGGTGTTCGAATACCAGCGTGTTGTTGTTTTTCAGTTCATCAGGGCCCAAGAGCTGACCGATGGGCTCGCTGAGGCCAGGGCCCATGAGCTCAATGCCCACCCCCGCGACGCCCGCCACTTGCAAACTGCTGAGTTGCAAGGAGAGTTTTCCCGCGGGGATTTCCGCCGATACGGCCGTTTGGGGGGGCGTGACAGCAGGTGTCACCGGAGGGGAAACGGCGACAGTTTGCGGCGTTACGGTCGTCGGGCGAATAACCCGGTTCAGGGGAGCACTCGCGGGTGACTTGCCACACCCTGCCAATACGAGGGCGGCTGCCAGCAGGCTTGACGCGGTCAGTGACTTGAAGCGCAGATGGTTCATCAGAGCATCCCCTTATGACTTGAGATGCTCGTTTTATCGTCCCAAAGGCCTCCGAGCGTTCTTAAAGACGTATTAATTCTGGTTCAAGGTTTGGCGTTTTAATCGGTGAGCCAGCTTGTTACCAAGTTTGCGAGGGTCGGCGAAACCGCTGCAACCGGAGGCTCGCGTCTTGGGAGCACCAGCAAAGCGGTGCTGACCGGTCTTTCTCGACCCTCTGAGGGTGAGCCGATGACCTTTCCCCGCAGCCACATCGTCGTGGAACCTCCCCCATCGAGGTTGATGGCTTCGATGTTACCCAAATCCTTCAACACGTGGGCCAATTCCTGAAGCGTTGCGCCGACGCTGTAGCCGGGCTGCCTTCCGTCAATGGTGACGAGCATGTATTTTTTGTTGCGCGTAATGCCTATGGCTGTTCGCGGAGCGCGGCCATAAGCAACATCCGCTTTGAATTTCTGTTGTTTAGCCAGCACGTTAATTCTTCCCGCTTGTATCAGTGTGGGACCCGCGCCCAAGGCGTGCTGAGCATTCACGGGCAGTGTGTGATCGATACGCAGCACTTGCCCATGCCCAATCAGACGCTTCATTTGAGTGGCCGCTGTTCCCTGACCGCTAAGAACAAATCCGCCACTGGGGATTTCTAGGTTCCCATTTCCGACATTGACCACGCGCCCGCCCGCATTGACCGCCATTTCGCAGCGGCTCGGGTCCGCAATGGTGCGCGAGCGCAGGCCATAGTGGCTGGAATAGAGCGTGAGACGGTTTCGTTTGGCCGACTCGTTGACCCCCATGCAGCGCAGGCGGGTGCCATCTTCAAGAACCACCGAGCTGCGCGGCTTCGCGCTGTGAATGTCGATGCCACCATCCAAGTTGAACCAGACCGCGGGCCGATCCATCATCGTTCGACTGACCAACTGGCGATCGAGGACCACGGCGCCCTGTGGCTCCCCCGTGGCGGGTGAAAAATAGCTTCCATTGACGGCGGCGATGGCCCCGTGCCAATGGCCGAATTGGCTGACCTTCGATAATCCCATGCGTTTGGAGCCCGCAGATGCAATGGCTGGTTCCAGTGTCACCTGTTGTGGATCTAATTCCAGCGCACGCACACGCATTGGGCCCCGTGAGGTCCAGCGTTGGCCCTCCCACAAAGCAACTCCCGGCGCGACCGCTCGAAAAGCCGGCGTCGCTTTGCGGTGGAAAAAAGTGATCTCCAGGCCGCGAGACGTACGATTGACCTCAACAGGGGCCGCATAGCGCCAATCGGCTTTCAAATAAACCTTGTTCTCAAACGTGTGAATGCGGAGGTGATGCAGGGCGCCTTGATGGATATCCCTCTCGTAGACGGGACCCGCCGACGAGAGGCCGACGCCCGTTGCCTCCAGGCTCCAATTGGTGACCCTGGCGACTTTTTTATTGATGTGTGCGTTGCGAAGCGGCAAAACGATTTTGGTTTTCCTGGAATCGATCGAGACCGGTGAAACCGTTTTTTGCCTGGCCGCCGCCGGGGGCGTCAAGGGCGGTATGACGTTGCCACCCATTGTGATCACGAGTGCAACGACCAAGGTTCCAACCCTTCTCCAGGTCCGGGCGGGACCCAGGAACGATTGAAATTCAGTGCGTGAATCAAGAACAGGCTGCGTCGGAGACATAAGCGTACCCTCCAGGGCGGGGAGTGAAAGCCAACCAGAAATTCCGACAGAGCGAAGGAGTCTATCGCGCAGAGGAGAACCGGGACGCGCGGCGAAAAGTTTGCCCCCAGGTTTCGCGGGGAGACCGAACTGACCCTGTTAATTTCATACCCCGGATATGGCCCTGTAAACGTGATATAGCGCACATTTGAGGGTTTTATTATACTGGGCCGGTGTCGACACCGTCACGGCGGGTCATGCACAAGATCGATCGTTTGCGATCGCCAGCCATGGTTTGAGTGATGAAAAGCTTAACGTTACGATCGGGTTTTTGAGGGACATCGACCCCCAATTGGTAAAAATTCAGCAAAATCTTGGGAAATTTCGCTAAGGCTTTCTTATCAATGGTTAAGCCTTTTTGGGTACTCTATTAAATTCTTATTGAAATTCGTATGTCGGTGGCTCGCTCGGCTATAGAATAATGAGAGGAAGGCCGGTGCCCGAAACCGGGAGTGGCTGGGAACGGTTGGGAGGACAAGCGACAATGACGATGCCTCAAATGGGTGGCGACTCTCAGAACACGATGCCGATCGCGATCAACGCGGGTCTGTCGGCACGCCAGATCGCAAGACTCGTTCCAGTGGATCCGAATGCGGCGAAGTTTTCGATGGACGCTTTCCGGACCACCGTCGCGGATCCGCGGGCACTGCTGGAAGCGACGGGAAAAAATTTACCGCTGTCTGAGGCGCTTGCGCAGCAGAGCTTTGTGACCCGTTTGGCTGCGAAAATCCCTTTCGTACGAAATTTTCTGGGCCCGGATTTTATCCTCAACGAGGCTATCGGTGGTTTGGGTAAGGATGCCCTTGGCGGACTTTCAAAGGCCCAGGTCACCAAAATTGCGATGGAGGGTGGGGATATCGCGGCCAAGTTGGCGCAATCCGGCATGCCGCGCGAGGCTGCAGAGCTTGTTGCTCGCAAGTCGGCAGAGCGTTTGGCCGCCACGGGCGGACAAATCGCGGGTTCGGTTGGGCAGCAGTTGTTGGGCAGTGTCGATGACCTGGCGAAAGAAGCCGTGGGCATGACGATGAAAAAGGGCTTTAAGTCGGTCACGGAGGAGGCCGTCAAGAAGGCTTTGGCGAGCCCGGACCCCTACAAGGCTCTGAATGGGTTGGGTTTTTACGCCAAAGATGCCAAGGCCCTCGTGAACAAGGCGTTGGGCTCCTCTGCTGAGGCGGTGGCGAAAACTGCAACCAGTGAGGCAGCCCAGGCGGCCGGAAAAGCCGCCACACAGGAGGCCAGCAAGGGCGGCATTAAAGGTTTCTTCGGTAAACTGCTCAGTGGCGCCAAGGGTAACTTCATCGTGGCGGGGGTTTTCTCACTGGGTAGCAATGCGATTCAGTTGGCGCAAGGGAAAATCGGCGTGAAGCAATTCTTGGGGTTGACCGCCTTGGATACGGCCGCCTACGGAGCCATTGGCTGGGGATCCGCGGCGGCAGGTGCGGCCATCGGTACGGCGTTGTTCCCGGGGGTGGGCTCGATCGCGGGATTTGTGATCGGCCTGGGCATCGGCTTTGTCGGGGGGGCTGTGTACGAAAAAGTTCTGCGCAATCCAGTGAAAGCTGCCTTGGGTGGTGGGGGCGCGCAACAGTCCGGATATAACCCGTCGCAATATCAGGGCGCACCTGACGGCAAATCGCCGGTTTCACCGTCCGGCTATCCGGTGACCCCTCCCACGCCGGGGGTGGATTTGACCTACGAAGAGGCCATGCGGGCCATTGATCGGCTCAGTTCTGGGCGCTAGGTTTTCAGGTTTTTGACAGAAGCGTTGGGGCTGCCCCACCGGGCAGCCCCGAAAGTTTTTTGTTGAGGCTTACCCGTGTCGCGTGGCCTGGCCTGCGACCTGTAACAATTGCTCCAGAGTGGTGCGGGCCAAGTCATCAAAGGCTTTGGCCTGCGGACCATTGGGTTCCACCAGCACCACCGGTACTCCTGCGTCACCACTGGCGCGAATCACCGGGTCGAGGGGAACCTCGCCCAGGAAGGGTACCTGGGCGTGCTCTGCAACCGTTCGTCCACCGCCCCGCGTGAAAATGTCTGTCGTTTCGCCACAGTGTCCGCAGACAAAGTGGCTCATGTTTTCGATGATGCCCAGAATTGGCGCTTTTGATGCCTGAAGCATCCGCAGGGTTTTGGTGCCAATGGCAGCTGCCACTGGTTGCGGGGTCAACACGATGACTGCGCCAGTGAGGGGCACCAGCTGTATCAAGGACAACGGCACATCGCCGGTACCGGGGGGGAGATCGACCAGCAGATAGTCTAAATCACCCCAATCGACGTCGTGGAAAAATTGTCGCATGGCGCCGGCCAACATAGGGCCTCGCCAGACCACGGGTTCCTCCGGGTCCGGCAATAAAAAGCCCATCGACATCACCTTGATCCCGTGGACTGTAATGGGAACGAGTTTTTCGTTGTGCACCTGGGGCTTGTGGTCTATGACTCCCAACAAAAAGGGCACGCTGGGCCCGTAGATGTCGGCGTCCAGGATACCGACTTTGGCGCCGGTTTTAGCGAGGGCGAGAGCCAAGTTGACGGTCACCGTCGACTTCCCCACGCCGCCTTTTCCTGAACCCACGGCGATGACGGTTTTGATTCCCGGCGGCAGACTGGCCGGCCCGCCTGGCGGGGCGCCTTTGTTGGGGGCGGGAGTGTCCGGCTTGACCAGCCAATGAATGGCCACATCTTGCACGCCAGTAATTCCTTTCACGGCGGCCTTGAGTGGCTGATCCAACTGGCCTTGTAAGGCGGTTGCGTGAGGCTTGAGCAGCATCGTGAAGGTGGCAATGCCGTGCATCATCTTTACGTCCTGTACCAGTCCCAAGCTGACCACGTCGTGGCCGAGGTCGGGGACTTCAACTTTTCGCAGCGCGTTCAGGACATCTTCTGGGGTGGGCATGGGCTCGCTCCTTTATGAACTCCCTAAGCGGGTATTATCGCGCTCAAGACGGGCAAGTGTAAACGATTGTTGGGTGATCGCCAAGTCTTTTTAGCTTTCTCGCTGTGTTGTTTCAGACGGGCATTTGCTTGGATTGATGCTCTGAAACCCAATTTTCACAGAGAGTTGAGGAGAGGCCATGCGCCCTGTTTGGCTGTTTGCGTGTCTGTTTTTGAGCGGTTGTGGGGGCCCGACCCCTCCTCCCGTTACGTCCGATTCCGCGGAGTCTTCGCCTGATCCATCGGTCGATTCCTTGAAGCCCCCCAAGTCTCAGGCTGCATCGTCGTCACAGCGTGAGGAGGCGTCTTTCGCGGCCTGGTCCGCACTGGCATCGGGTACGCTCGAAGCGACAGATGAACAACCCGCCCCTCGGGTGCTGCCCCCCCGTTCATCGCCCCCGTTGAATTCGACGGGTGCGAACTCCGGAAGTGGTTCTGCTGTCTCGGCGACAGCCACGCCAACAACGACTCCGTCTGCCATCGTGACGGCCAGTCCTTCACCACAGCCTTCGGCCACCCCGACAGCCACCGCTACTCCCCAAGCGTCTGCCACGACCGCTGTCACGCCGAGCCTTTCGCCTTCTCCCAGTTTGACGCCAACGCCTACGCCAACGCCGACAAGTTCTGCGACCCCGATCGCGAGCAATCCCGTCGTATCCGTTGTCCCTGTTCCTGATCCCGGACCATTGGCTGTGCGTGGCCGAATCGTGTTCAACGGGGGACCGCCGCCTGCGCCCATCACTTTGGCCGTCGTGCGCAGCACTGATTGGCAACAGCGCAACGTGACAACCGATGACCAGGGCTATTTTTACGCGTCAAATCTTGAGCCCGGAACTTACCTGGCCTATTACTACAACGACACCCAACGAGACCGTATCGGTTACTGGCGCAGTCGTACATTGTCGGTTGATGAGAGCAAAGGGGCGGGTTTTCCTCAAGTAGATTTTGCCCAACAAGGGTTGGTGAATCAACCCGCGATGGATGCGCGTATTTCCTTGCCTGCTCGTTTTGAGTGGGTTCCGCCGAGTCAGCAGGTGGCATCGTATCGCTTCCGGCTCCATTCGACGGGCGGGCGAACGTTTCGACTGATCCATCAAAGCGGGAGCTTTCCTGGTGATTCGACGGAGTACACGTGGGATGGCTCAGGGGTGAGCGAACCTTTGAACAGCACGAATCGTTATTTCTGGGGTTTGGTGTGGGATGCGGGAGCGGTCGGCGAGGGCGGAAATTTGTACCAGAGCGTGTACTTCAATTTGCCGTAACGCCAACGTGGATGGGAGGGTCAATCAATGAGTATTTTTCTAAGACGGGAAAGTTGGCTGGCAGTGACCTTCGTTTTAGGGGCCTGTCAGAGCCTATCGGAGCCAGTGGTGTCACAACCCAAGCCTCGTCCATTGACGCAGGCGAAGGCAGAGGAGCTCTGGAATATCCCTGTGGATGTTGACCCGCTGCATGGGGCGGCATTTGAGCGCTCAACGGACGTGGATGGACTTCGTCCTCTGGTCGCCTTTCCAGACGTTTCCCACGATTTATCGACCGGCCTCACCAAAGTGACTCTGAGTATTACGCATGCCGGTGCTGGGCCCGCAAATATCTCATTGGAGGTGGACAGCCCGCGCGCCTTGCACGGTTCGAAAGAGCAGGTTCGTCTCGGGGTGGTTGAGCCCGGCGGCTCACGCACGCTGCCTTTGTATTTTGAGAACCCTAACGCGGGTGGCTTTTCGCTCAACCTTGCTTTGCGATCGAACCAAGCCATGACAGGAGTCGCACAGCGCTTTGCGCTGAAACAGCAGGCTATAAGCCATGTGGCGACCGCCAGTGACAGTTACGGCACGTTAGAAGCTGAGCGGGCCGTCGATGGCAATCTCTCCAGTCAATGGGCCAATGCGGATTATCGGGCCCCGAGTGCTTGGCTTGCCATTGATACCGGAAAGCAGCGACCGATGTCAGAACTCCACGTCAAGATGCGCCCGTTTAGCGGAGGGGCAAGTTATCGCATTGAGGTTTCAAACGATGGGACAACGTGGCGCGGGGTGTCTGGGCCGCTGCGAAATACGACGTGGCAAACTGAAACCAAGGTTTTTGCCAATGCGACGGAGGCGCGGCACGTACGGGTCGTATTCACGAACGACCCACTGGCCCCCGAGAGCCGTTTCAGTGTGTTCGAACTCGGCAGTAATTTTGAGCCGTTAACCACCGCTCCCTCATCCGCTCCCACCGTCGCCCCGACAACCACCCCATCTCCCAGCCCGCTGCCTTCCTCGACCCCTTCCCCTGCGCCCACGAACACCCCGGTTCCCTCAGGAAATTGGGTCCGTAATTTTGCGTCGGACGGGCTCGGAAGTGATCCATCGGATTTTATTGACCCGCTGGATGAGGGTTACGTTTACCCGTGGATGCCCCGGGTGTCATGGCAGGTCATGAATGTGAATGGCAGCCGACAATATGTGCATGATGGCTTAGCCAATATGGCATTCCTCAGCTTTCGGCGTTGGCGCGGCTCCGCCCTGGGGCGTTCTGACGGTCGCTTGCCTGATCGGTATTTTACCGAACTCAACGTGACACCCTTACGGAGCTACACCTATGCCCCGACGGGTGATCAAGGCACACAGGTCTATTATCTTGACCCGTTGAATTACCTTGAGGTTCTGATTAAACCTCAGTATTTTGAGGTGTGGTCGGCGACGAATGCCGCGCCCTTTCAGTCGCGAGGCTGGAGTCGACTGTTTTGGGAGCCCCTCCAAACGGTGGCGGGTCAGACCCGTCGGCTCGGAGCCGATGTGGACGCGGCTCGGGGCCAGATGCGTGTTTTTGTCGATGGCGTCGAGCGAGCCACCGTCACCAGTCCGGTGCTCACGACCCGTCCACACTGGTATGCGCTGCGTGGTGCAGGAAACATCGTGGCGCACGACAACATTCGCATTGAGTCTCGGTAACGCCGAGGGCACACCCGACCAAGGAACAGGCCGCTTTTTTTTAGCCCTTAAAAAGTGGCCTGTTTACTGGGTTGTAGGTTCTGTAAACACCATTTTTCGAGCAAGATACGATGGTGTTCGGGCGGCCAAAGACCGGATTTGATGGCAAGGTCTACTTTCAGGAGATCGTGCAACGCGTTGTGTAGTTCCAACGAGGTCCATTTGCGGAGGCTCTCCAAGTCTTTACGGACCTTAAAATCAGAGCGAGCGCCCGTTTCTTTGGCGATTTGCGCGGGCGTCATTCCGCGTTCTTGTAACTCTTTTTGGCGTGTCCAGCCGCGCAGCACCGTGCTCAAGGCGGCCATTAACTTCAATGGGTGGTCGTGGGTTAGGATGCGAGCCAGGGCTTCAACGCATGCCCCGGGCGAGCGTTGAGCGAAGGCATCTGTGAGCGCAAAAACTTGAACGTCTCCGTGGTGAACGTGTTTTTGGATATCTTGTAGCGTGATGGCGGCTTGCTCGGGCAGCATCAGGGCCAGTTTTTCCAATTCGCCTTGGATACGCCAGCGATCGCCGGCTGTGGCTTCCAGCAACGCCAACACGGCATCCCGTGCGATCGCGCGTCCCTGCTGTTTCGCCATATTGGTTGTCCAAGGACCGAGTTGCTCGGCCAATTGCCACGTCTTCGCTTCACTGAATTCGCGCAGCTCCGCCCGGGCCGTCAAAGTTTTTACCAGTTTGAGGCGTTGGTCGATGCGGCCCACAATAAACAGCAGGTGATTGCCTGAGGGGATGGCGGGTGGTGTTTTCAGAAGCATATTCTCGAAATCGTCGACGCTCGGGTCGTCTGTTTTTTGCGTCAGATAGGCAGGTTCTGTGACGATGACCAATCGGCCCCCGGCTCCGAGCGGCATGGTTTGTAATGCCGCCAGGGCTTGACCTGCCGTCGCATCAGACCCGAGCAAGGTGAGATTGAAGCTCGACCACGCGGCGTCCAAGACGGTCGCTTCGAGCTTTTTGCGCGCTTCGCTCAGGGCGAACGTGTCATTGCCCGTGAAGATGTGAATTTGTGCCGGAGGCACAGGGCTAGCGGGCCGCCGCGATGGCCGCCGCCGCGCTCCCTCCGAAACGGCGTTCACGCGACTGGTAGCTGAGAAGGGCGTCCAAGAACTGCGGTTGGCGGAATTCAGGCCACAGGACGTCGGTGAGATACAGTTCCGTGTATGCCAGTTGCCAGAGCAAAAAATTGCTGAGTCGCGCTTCTCCACTCGTTCGAATGAGAAGGTCGGGATCCGGTTGGCCGTATGTGTAGAGGCAGGCTGCCAAGGCCTGCTCGTCAATGGCTTCTGGTGACAGTTCCCCTGAGATCGCGCGTTGCGCCAGTTGACGCGCGGCCTCGACCAGCTCGCGGCGACCTCCATAATTCGCCGCGACATTCAAAGTGACGGCATTGTTGTGAGCCGTTTGTGCTTCTGAATCTCTCATGCGTTCCCGCAAGGTGGCCGGAAGCTTCTCAAGGTCGCCAATAAATTGCAAACGAACACCATTCGCGATGAGCTCGTTCAACTCGCGTTGAATCACCTCTTCAAACAAAGCCATCAAAAAGGTGACTTCTTCGTCGGAGCGCTGCCAGTTTTCTGTGGAGAACGCATAAATTGTGAGGTGAGCAATCCCCAGTTCACGACACAATTTCAACAACACGCGCACGGTTTCGACACCTGCACGGTGGCCTTGAAAACCGCCCAGCAATTTTCGCTTGGCCCAACGCCGGTTGCCGTCCATGATGACGGCAACGTGCCGGGGCAGTCTGCTGCGGTCAAGTCCGGGCCAAGCGTGTATTGGATTTTCCGCGGGCATAATTAAGCAGGCAAGCCCTTCGAGAGTGAGGCAGCAACGACGACGTTACGGTTCAGGGTGCTGGATCGTTTTTGCGCACGACCCGAACCTGGTTCACGCTGGTGCCCAAAAGCTTGAGCCCTTGCGGCGGAACAACAGATAACGGTACCAGGTCTCCCTCTCGGTGTCCAGTGAGGTCGGCCGTCACGTTGAACTCGCTCAACGCGACCTGGTCGAGCAGACGGTGGGGGCCTTCGACCCTGACTTCCACGCGCGCGGGAGACACCCGTAACTCGGGGGCGGAATTGACCACTTCAATGGCGGCATAGACCGTGCGCTGAGAGACGGCTTGTGCACCGGTTCTCACAAACATCCAAAGAATAATGGCCATCAGCACTGCAATGAGCATGAAGGCCCAATTGCTTTGTGGTTTGGGAACATTAACGGGTGTTGGTGAGTTCGTCGGTGGCATGGGGCTTGCGCGAGAATAACAAAGTGGTCAGCGGTTGCGTATGATTATTGCGCTTTTGAGGGCTAAAGGAGCCTGCGAGAAGTTCTTTGAGGTTATCATCCGAAAGGTGACGCTTGAGTTGACCGCCATGTGCCACGGATACCGTTCCGGTTTCTTCTGACACGACGATGGCAATGGCATCCGTCGTTTCGGTCAAACCGATGGCGGCACGGTGACGCGTTCCGACGTGTCGGCGTGCACCGGGAGCCGGCCGCCTCATGCCTTCCGACAAAGGCAATACAGAACCGGCTGCGGCGAGGCGGTCGTTTTGAATGATGACAGCCCCGTCGTGCAGGGGGGAACTGGGGATAAAGATCGTGCTGAGAAGCTCAGCCGTCACCAAGGCGTCAAGCGGAGTGCCTGTTTCGATAAATTCCGTAAGGCCCGTATTGCGTTCGAGAATGATCAACGCGCCAATCTTTTGCCGGGAGAGGTACTTGACGGCGTTGGCGACCTCTTCAAGCACACGGGGCACGCTGACACGTTTGCGAGGGCCCCACAGTTCGCCCCCCCGGAACAGTTCACCTTGGCCGATGTGTGCGAGGGCACGCCGCAGTTCCGGCTGGAAAACGATGGGAATCGCAACAATGAGCATGGTCGTCATGCTTTGAACCAGCCAGGTGATGGTGTTGAGCTCAAGTGCGTGGCTGATGAGGTAGGCCAACAAAAGCAGCAGCAGGCCACGCAGCAACTGAACCGCCCGCGTGCCCTGGATTAACAGGAAGAAGCGGTATAGAACAAAGCTGACGAGTAAAACGTCGAGCAGATCCTGCCAGCGAAGTCCCGCTGCAAAGTGCGCCACGTCGGTAGGCATCAGGCCTCCCTCCGCAGGTGCGGGGGAAGGGCATCAAGTCGGATGAGGTCATCAAGCGTTTCGCGCCTTGCGATGATGTCTGCGCGCCCATCGCTGACCAACACGACGGCTGGGCGTCCGCAGCGATTGTAATGGCTTGCCATCGCATAGGTGTAGGCACCGGTCGCATAGACCGCCAAGATATCGCCTGCTTGCAAACGGGGCAGTTCTATGTCGGAAATTAAAACGTCGCCCGACTCGCAATACCGCCCTGCCAAGGTCACCAATTCGGTCGTCTCTGCCGCTTGTCCCGCAACCTCTGCCACATACTGCGCACCATAGGTGATGGGTCGAGGGTTGTCCCCCATACCTCCATCCAAGGATACATAGGTGCGGATGCCGGGCACGTCTTTGCGACTTCCCGTGGCGTACAGGGTGACCCCTGCGCTGCCCACTATGGAGCGACCCGGTTCCAAAATGAGGCGAGGTGGGGGTACGTGGTAAAGCTCGCAGGACTTGAGAACGGCCAGGCACAGCCTTTCAACGGTCTCGGAAATGCACGGGGGATCATCCGAGGCCACGTAGGGGATTCCTAATCCGCCGCCGAGATCCAGTTCTTTGGCTTCGAATCCATGTCGCTCCCGGATCTCTTGAAGCAGACCCACCATCGTTTTTGCCGTCTCCTCGAAAGCGTGGGCATCGAATATTTGTGAACCGATATGGGCCTGTAGACCCAAACATTCAACTTCGGGAGAGGCTTTGAGCCATTGAAGCGCTTCATCCAATTGACCGCTTTTGAGATCAAGACCAAATTTTGAGTCTTCCTGCCCGGTACGAATGAAATCGTGCGTGTGTGCTTCGATACCGGGAGCCACCCTCAAAAGAATTCGTGGAGCGAAATTTTCCTGGCGTGCCAGCCTCAGCAGAAGGCGTAATTCGTCAAGGTTGTCTACATTGATGCGACCGATTCGGTTTTGTAGCGCGTGCCGAAGTTCGTCTTCAGTTTTGTTGTTACCTTGCAGAACGCAAGCCTCCGCCGGTACTCCGGCGGCCAAGGCCGTATGGAATTCGCCGCTGGACACCACATCCAACCCCAGACCTTCTTGAAAAACCAGCGCGTGAATGGCGCAAAGCGTGAGCGCTTTGCTGGCATACAGTATCCGGCCCCCCGGTGGATAACACCGGGCCAAGGTTTGGACGTATTCTCGGCAGGCCTCCCGCAGCGTGTGCTCATCCAGAACCAACAATGGCGTGCCGAATTGCCCGGCAAGATCCAGAGCTTTGCAGCCACCCAACACCAATTCCCCCGCAGCGTTTCGCTCGGCGGTCAATGGACGGATGAAAGGCGGAAGGGCGGAACGCGGCAAGAGCATAGCTTCGCAAAAAAACGGCAGCAACGCATACCACGTAACGAATGCCGGTTTTGCGGTAAGAAGGAGGGGCGCAAAAACGTCCGCAGGCCATTCGGAGGTGGGTTCGCACGGCCTGCGCAACGGCCGTTATTGTAACACACCCGCCCGTGAATCCGGGTCTTTTCAGGCCCCTTTTTTGACATTTGCGAGCGAGGGGGCTACAACCTTTGAGAGCCCATTGCTCGGGCTTTTGTCGCGCCATGCTAAACGACGGGAGGCAATAAGGATGATTCACATCCACGGACATTTGGTGGTCGAACCGGGCACTCGCTTCGCGGTCGTGATTGCGCGTTTTAATGAGTTGATTGGCAACCGTCTGTTGTCCGGTTTTGAAGACGCCATCGTGCGACACGGCGGTGATTCAGCAGCGATTGACGTCTATTGGGTCCCGGGTGCGTTTGAATTGCCCCTGTTGGCGCAAACGGTGGCAGAGTCGGGCCGTTACAGTGCTGTTGCGGCCCTGGGGGCCGTCATCCGCGGCGCAACGCCTCATTTTGATTACGTGGCAGGCGAAGCGGCGAAAGGCTTGCAGACGGCCTCGTTGAAAACGGGCACGCCGGTCGTTTTTGGTGTGTTGACGACGGATACCATCGAGCAGGCCATTGAGCGCGCGGGAACCAAAGGCGGCAATAAAGGATGGGAAGCGGGAATGACCGCGATAGAAATGGCGAATCTGATGTTGGTTTTGAAGGGCCCACAGTCTCCTCGGAAGCGCCTGAAGGCTTGATGGACGTGTTAAAATGACGCGCAGGGACACGGGCCGAACCAAGAGTTGGTCAGGGAGTAAGCGCGGATGATACGAGACCATCTCGTCAGAGCGACGGCTGCTGCAGGTCGCATACGAGCCGTGGCGATCAGGACCACGGACTTGGCGGAAGAGGCCCGCGTGAGACACGGGTTGTCTCCCACGGCTTCGGCGGCGTTGGGTAAGGTGATGACGGGGGCCTTGCTTTTGGCCTCAACGTTGCGTAAGGCGGGACGTTTAAATGTGCGCGTCGCGGGAGGGGGGCCGATCGGCGGCATCTTTGTGGATGCAGGAACCGATGGTAAGGTGCGCGGTTATGTGGGCAATCCCGATATCGATTTGCCTTTGAAAAATGACGGACACCTGAATGTCGGGGGGGCTGTCGGCCAAGACGGCTTTTTGAGCGTCACCTATGATCTTGGTCGTCGACCCTACACAGGCACCGTGGCGCTGGTGAGCGGTGAAATTGGTGACGATGTGGCCGCTTACCTGGCCCATTCAGAACAAATTCCATCGGCCGTTTCCCTGGGAATTTTTGTGGAGGGGGGGCGTGTCGTCAGCGCGGGCGGCTTGTTGGTCCAATTGTTACCGGATGCAGGCGATGAGATCGCGGAGCGTCTTGAGGAAACAATTCGCTCGCTGCCTGCTTTTTCGGATATGGACAAAGGAAACCTCTCGTTGGTTCAGGTGCTCGAACGCGCTTTGGAGGGTTTTGCTGTCGAGATCCTTCAAGATGAACAGTCCGTGGCGTTTTCGTGCCATTGCGACACGGAACGCGTACTGTCTGCCCTGAGGCTGCTTGGTGAAGAAGAAATCAAAGACATGATTGCCGTCGACGGCCAAGCAGAGGTGCGTTGCCATTTTTGCGGAACTCAGTATCAAGTGTCGCGAGAACAACTCGAGGGACTGGTGTCGTAAGCAAAAGAAAGGGCCCAGACTTATCGCCTGGGCCCCGCCGAATGGGTGACGCTTATACTGCGCGCGTGATCTTGCCTGCCTTGAGGCAAGAGGTGCAAATCTTTACGCGGCGAACGAGCCCAGGCTTGATCTGCGCCCGTACGCTCTGCAGGTTAGGCATCCAGCGGCGCTTGGTATGAACCATAGAGTGGCTGACGTTGTGACCGGTCGTTGGACCTTTGGCGCAAACATCACAGCGCTTGGACATGGGGTTTGACCTCCGGGGAGAGAAGATAGACAGACTGGCGCGCCGTGGCACGAAGTTCAAATCTACCATACGAAAAGGTTAATGGCAATCGAGAGAACCATTTGATTGTTGTAAATATTGGCAACACTCATCTGCGGTGGCTGGCCTTTGAAGGCGAGCAAATTGTTGACAGTGGGCGCGTTCCGACCAGAGAGGCGGTTTTGCAGCCGCCAACACTGCCACCCGGCCCGGTGGCGTTGGTGTCTGTTGTTCCGGGTTGTCGAGCCGCACTTTTGCCTGTTTGGACTGCCGAAGGGCGAAGTGTGTTTGATGTCAATGGGGCGGTTGATCTGGGCCTTGTGTTGGCCTATACCGAAAAGCAACGCTTGGGGGCCGATCGGCTCGCCAATGCGGTGGCCCTCTGGCACGGGTTTGGTCCCGGGATTGTGGTCGACGCGGGCACCGCGACCACCTTGACCGTCGTCGATGAGACAGGTGTGTTGCGGGGGGGCGCGATTATGCCCGGTTTGACGACGGCCCGTGATTCCTTATGGCAAGGAACCGCGCAGTTACCCGCCGTTTCGCTGGAAATTCCTGAAAAATCGGTGGGGGAATCTACAGAGGCAGGCCTGCGGGCAGGTTTGGTTCTGGGGCATATCGGCGCAGTGTTATTTTTGATTCAGCGTATGCGCCAAGAAGTGCCCAGCGCCCGCACACTCATTGTGACGGGCGGCTGGGGGGCGTTGTTGTCAGCAGAATTACCCGCTGCTCAGTACGTCGCCGATCTCACCTTGCTTGGCGCGCGCTGGGCTTGGCTTAACGCAAATAAGTGACCACCTGGTTCATCTTGAGGCCCAGGTGCAACAGCAGCCTGTTTTCAGCGTCATCCAAGTCTATTTGCGTGATGTCGCGGATCCGTTCAAGGCGGTATTTTAGCGTGTTTCGGTGAATGAACAACTTCGTGGAGGTTTCTGTCAGGTTGCCATTGCACTCGAGAAAGGCCGCAATGGTTTTGACCAGCTCCTTGTCCGTTTGTTGATTATAATCAATCAGGCGTTGCAATGGCTCACAGAAAAATTCGTTCGGGTCCTGGCTCTGCGCGAATTGAAGCAACATTCGATAGATCCCCAGTTCTGAAAAAAACGTGACGTGACCGGGGCCTTGCGTATGACGTCCAATTTTCAGCGCGTGGAGCGACTCTTTGAAGCTTTGTGGGGTGTCCATCAGGGCATCATTCATTCGCCCAACGCCGACAGAGACGCTCCATTGAGCCGACGTTTGCCGGACTTTTTGCTGGATCGCCTGGGTGAGTTGCAATACTTTTTCCGCGCTGGGCTGGGCCTCTTTCACCGGATAAAGAATGGTCGCACCCTGGGCTTGATTGATCACAATGGCCTGACGAAAGCTCAACAAGGCATTGAGTATCGATACAAGACGACTGACTTCCTCAGGTTGAACCTCGTTATGAGGCTGCTCGTCGAATTCAACGGTGATGACCCAATGGCCTGTATTCAGTGCATACCCGAGGTAGGTGGCGCGGCGCCGCAGGGTTTCCATCATGGCGGCCGTATTGGCCGTGAGCAGGTCACGGAAAAAGTCGCGTTTGACTTTCTGTTCAGATTCGGTGGTGCCTTTTTGCTTCAGTAATTCAATGGAGAGAACCACAGCGCCGCTTTCGAGGTGGTTTTGGAAAAATGGGGGAGGGTTCTCGCTGTTAAGTACTGAGAAGAAACCATAGACCTCTCCGCTGATGACCAACGGGTGAACGGTTCGTGTCACCGTGGAATCTGGCAAGGCGGCAACTGTCACGGGCATCCGCTCTTTACGCAGCGTGTGAAGAACTCCGCTGCTTTCCCAACGTTTGATGGTATTGACTGGCGTGCCTTTGTTGACAATGAGCTCGTCGAGCCAAGGCTCCGGCGCGGGGTGGGCTTGGCCGATGGCCAGCAAATTAAACTGTTTGTCTTCAACACACACGCTGCAATGCAGTTCTTTCGCCAGTGTCCGCGCCATCATCTCAAGCCCAGACCCCTCCAGAACCTGATCGAGCAAACGCTTTTGCAAGGCTGGCGTATCTTTGGGTGCTTCGATGCGCAGCGCGTGAGGCGCGACAGGCTCGTCGCAGAGTGCCCTCGCACCCTCCGTCGGTGTGGATTGCCCGATGACCTGATTTTTCATCTGGATGCCCTCCTGTATGCAAGCCTGTAGAGCCCCTGGGAGAAGGGGGTTGGGCTTGTGTTGGTGCACAATAACAAGTGTTAACCGAGGCCAGCTTAATACAACTTTACATTTGAGGCAAGCTCAATTCTGAAAAGCTGAAAATCATTGCCAGATGCCAGTCTTTAGCATCCTGGCGCTCGAGGGGCAGTGTGTTTCTGGCCCTTCGATCCTTCAGACGAGCAATGCCTTTGGACCCTCTTTTGAACCCCGGGATTGATTCATCATTCAAGGGTGCCGCGACTGGTGTGGATTCGGCGGACCACCGAGGCCCGGACGTCAGTCACGAGAATGTTACGCTCCAACGGGCTGTAATGAACGCCATCGATTCCTGGAAAATACCCTAAACGTGCATCTCCTGTAATAAAACGTGTGTCCAACCCCCCGGCCAGCGTGAAGATTTTTCCATCCTTTCGCAGGCGCACCCGTCCGTTACCAGTATCGCCTACAATGAGGTTGCCTTCCCCATCAAAGGTCAACGAGCGCGGGCCATCCAACAGGGCCGCTTCCATAGGAATCCCCTTGCTGATATCGTGAATATCAGGGTATTGGGCGACATCGGTGTCAATGAAACCCGGCGTGTTCGGCTGTCCCATCTCCAATGCCACCGCTCGAGAGGCAATGGGGTTCGCATCGAAGTTTTCAATTTCCTGTACAGTGGGGCACGACAAACTGCGGACACAGTGGTTTACCGTGTCAGCAAAATACAACCGGCCATCCGTAGGGTGTAGTTTCAGGTCTTCCACGTTGGTGAGCGCAATGGGGTCACTGGCTTCGATGCTCTCGAGCGGAACGTGAAAGATGAGGCCGTCGCTTTCTCGCACGACCAGTAGTCGTCCGGCGCGACCGTTACCCCCCGCGTCGGCGATGAATAAATTACCGACAGTGTCTCGCGCCAGGCCCGTTGGCTGCCAAATGCCTGCCGCGAGGGCGGGTTGAGCGTTCTGGGCCTCCCAGGCATCCGGAGCGGGGGAGCCCGCATAAATTCCTCTTCCCGCGATGGTGTAAAGGCGGCGCGCCGCCAGCGATCGCCCAAAACGGGTGATTTCCCCGCCGGTGGCGAGCAAAATCCGCCCGGTGAGAGGGCTGCTGAAATAAATGTGGTTTTGGGCCATCGCGCCCGCGACGGCCTCTAGCGACAAGCGATACGGCGAGTAGATTGACCCGCCGCCTGTCAGAGGAGCCCCTTCCTGGTAGTTAAACTCCCAATCGTCAGGGCTGCGTTCGTTATCCGGGAAGCCCACCACGGCGTAGATGTTTCCAGCCGTTAAGGTCGGAGCCCCTGAACCCAAATAGGGTCCGGACCGTGTTTCTTTGGGCACCAGGCTGATTAAATTCTGATCGAATTGGGTGAAAAAAACATTGCCTTGGGTGTCAGTTTGCACGTCCGAGGGGTTCCCCAGGCTGACTTCCCCTGCGGGGCGATTCTCGCTTTGGTCGTAGCCCCGTGCCCCATTTCCTGCCACACGCGTCAGTGCCAAAGGCCGGAATCCGAGAACCTCTTTCCACGCATCTGATAATGCATTGGCGGCGGCAGGGGTGCTGATTTGTCCATCGGGGGTTGTGCGGGCCCCGAAATATTCAACGTAGGCATTTCGCAACAGGTGCCCAGACCCCGTCAACAGGGCCTCCAGTCTCGGCGTGTCTGCGCTATCGTTCAGCGCCAAGGGAATGTTGGGCAGAAGCGTACGGGTGAGAGTGTCCAGTGCGGCCAGCGTTGTGCTGGAGATGTCGGTGAGATCGGGTTCGTTCTCTCGCGGGCCGGGAAACAGTTGCCAGCGCGCCATTTCCGTTACCATGCTGGTGGCTTCATCAATCATGACGTGCGTGGCAACCGGATCAACAATGGCAGACAATCGATGACCGCCTACAAAAGCGGCTTGAGCGATGCACGGGGTGTCGGTGGGACGAGCCGCCGCCAAAGAGAAAGTGCCTGAGGCATTGGTGGTAGCGGTAATGATCTGTCCGTTGAGGGCGAAAAGGGTTTCATCCAAAGAGCCGACGGTTACGATGGCTGCTTGCGCGGGTCCCAATGCGAGCGTGCGGTAGGAGGCCTGACTGTTTTTAAAGAATGCTTCGTTCACCGCGTTAAAGCGAACCTCTCCCGCAAGACCTCCAGGGTTCGAGAGCGACAAAAACGCAGGGGCACGAAGGGTTGGTAAGGGCCTGAGCGTGGCGGGCGAACGGGCCAGCGCGCGCCCGACTGGCGCAACGAATTGCGGGACAGGCCCGGCAGGATGGATGCCCGTCAGGGCTTGAGTGCCTCGCCCTGTGACGCAGCCGGACAGCGCAAGTGCGAGGCAAATCGAGGCGACCGTCGAATGGAGGTGGGCTGGGCGCAGGGGCATCGTGTCTCTCCTCAGTCTCAATCCCATTGCCGCCAAATTTTACGCAGGCGGCCGCTCCGGACATCATTGATGAGAAGATTGCCGTCAGGGTCAAAGGCCATTTTTTGAATGTTGTAAAAATCGGCATAGAAGCGGGCATCGCCGTCTGCATCATTGAGGGTTGCAGGAATCGAGTTGGCCGTTCGGTTACGCCCGGCCACTGTGGTGATGGTGCGTTGCGAATCGTTGGCCACCATCCGAATGACGCCATTGGCATTGTCTGCGATGAAAAGTCGGTTCTGGGCGTCAAAGGCAATGCCGTATGGGAAGGCCAATTCTGCCGCGGCAGCGGGGCCTCCATCGCCCGAGTAGCCCGGTGTCATATCGATATCCCCGCGACCATTGTTCCGGCGCGTGGTGGCACTGCCGGCGATGGTGGTGATAATGCCGGTATTGCGATCAATTTTTCGAATTCTGCAGTTGTCACTGTCAGCAAAATATAAGCATTGGTCTTGCTCGTTAAATGCCAACGCCGCGGGTTTGTCGATTTTTGCGAGTTGGGCAGGTCCTCCGTCGCCCGCAAAATCGCCCAGCCATCCTGTCGCCCCCTGGGGGGTGTTGGCAGGGTCCCACACGGGGTTCCCAGCGATGGTGTAGATTGCTCCCGCGATCATCGCGGGGGCCGCTCCGAGTCCCTGAATTTCCTGATCGCTGTTGAGCGCAGGGGTTCGATAGTTGAAATAATTCGACTGCTCCGTGAGCGCTCGCGCGCTGGGAATAAAGCGGATGCGTTGATTGTTAAAGTCGGCAATATAGATGTTACCGAGGGAATCAACCGTCACGTCATAAGGGCTGTCGAGGTGCGCATATCGCGCCGCTTTGGGAACCTGTGCACCGCCAGGCGTGTAGCGGCGGTCTCCTTCATCGCCATAACGCCAATTCGAGCGGAGGGGGCTGCTGTTGTCACTGGTCTGGTAGCTGCCCCCGAGCTCGGGGCGAATCACGAATGGGTGCAATTGGTTCAAATAACTTTGACAATCAGCGAAAATAAAGGGGTCGGGCACCGCTTCTCCCGCCACGTACTCCATGCTTAATTTTTCGATATCGCTCGATGGTGCCGAGTCTCCCGTGCAAGGCACTTCAACCAAGTGGGCCGTTGATTCTCGGACGTCTACGATGGGAACCCGGAACACGGCACGGCGATCGAGGTCCGACACGATGAGGGTTCCCGGGTTGTTGGGGTCGTCGCTCGGGGGGGTTTCCACGGCCAAGCCCACGGGAGTGGCAAAGCCATAAGTGGGAAGCCAAATGGAAGTGACGCTGCCGTCGGGTTTGAGCCAACGAATGTGCCCGGATGCCCCGGCGCGCGTGTAACAACTGATAAAGGTGTGTCCTCGGGCCGTCGCGAGGCCAAAATTGAAACCCAGCGGAATTTGGTTACGCGGTGTTGGCTCACCACTCAGCAAGTCGTTGCCTTCAGCGGCGCCATAATTAATGAAGTTCCCCCCGGCTCCTACCTGGGGTTCTTGCCCATTACCAATGACGCTGGTCACGGCACTGGGCCGCACGCCGGTCAAATTCTTCCAAGCATCAGAGAGTGCCCTGATGACCGCGTCTCCCACGTCCACGACAGAGATGGCGAGTGCGTACTGGTTCCGCAGGTTGCGGGTGTTGTCTGCACGCAAATCGAATACACCGACGGTGGTGTTTGTCCCCGTTTGGTCAGCAACGACTTCGATGGAGGTGATGGCCCGACTGAGAATGGCATTCTGAGTGCGTTGTGCCACGTCGGTAAACTGCGAATAGTCGTACTCTCGTAAGCTTTTTTGCTGGCGATAAGACACGCCCCGCAGGTATTCCGTCGCCAGCGTGGTGCCCAGGTTGATATTGAATTCCGTGCCATTGGCGTTTGGAATCACAAAGCCCACCAAGCGCAAACTCGCATTGGTCACGGCATTGACAATGACCGGTTTATCCACGGGATACCCGGCGGCGAACTGGTATTTTCCATTGGTATCGACGGTGGCGGCGAAAGCCTGTTGATTGGCATCGAGGAAAAAGCGTTCGTCACGGTCGCTGAGGTATAGGAATGCATTGGTGAGGGGACGCTGGGGTTCTGCGGGCGTGTCCTGCATCAGCCGATAGCGTGCGCCGTTGTTGGCAATGATCGCGGCCCCGTTGTTTGAGATCAAGCGTCCGCCATTATTGGAAACAATGGCGGCTCCGTTGTTTGAGAGCAGGGTCGAGCCATTGTTTGAGATCAGCGAACTGCCCGATTCGGACAGTAAGCGCCCGGGCAGTGTAATGAGTCCCCGCAGTCCCAAATTATTTGAGACGGGAGTGACGACCCCTCCGTTGCCACTGCCGCTCCCGCCTCCGCCGGTGTTTTCAGGCCTCGGGGTTGTTGTCGGGCGTGGGGTCGGGATGGGGGTCGCGGGAACCTCTGGTTTCGGAGGATCGTCTGCAGGGGCGCTCGCAAGCGGTTCTGGTTGTTTCGATGCCAAAGGCATCGGGGTGGGCAGACTGCGGACCACCCTGGATGGGCCTTTGGCGATGGGAATCGGGGCCGCGGTACGGAAAAAGGGCGAGGTACATCCCGCCATACAGGCCACTGCCGCAACAAGCGGCAGGCGAAGTTGAATGCGTTCGCGTCGCGTCAAGGAATTTTCTCGCGCCTCTGAGCCGTCCCCCACGGTCCTGTATACCCGCTTGCTTCGGCTCCGCCACCCCACGTCAATAAAAAGTTCGAAGCGGAGGTGTGAAAAATAAACTAAATGCGCAGGATGAGAATGATGATGGTGCTTGTAATGCTTAATGCCGCAGCGAGGGGGGGGAGCAATCGATAAAAATCGGGGCTGGAAACCTCATTGATGCGAATGGTGTCGCCATCATAAATCCAAATATTGTCTTCCACTTTGCCTGCCAGCACGGCCCGTAAATCGATTGGCTGCATGGCACCATTGGCTCGTAATACCAAAACGTCCGTTAAATTTCCGCGGGGGTCATAGCCGCCGGCTAAAGCGATGGCTTGAAGCAAACGCACAGGCTCTTTGATGGCATAGGTGCCTGGTTTGTTCAAAAAACCAACGGCATTGATACTGAGTGGGCGGAAATTCTCGACGTTGATGACGACATGGGGATCCACGAAAAATCGCCCGTATGCCTTGGTCACGCGTTCAATTAATTGAGGCAAGGTTAAGCCCCCCGCTTGTACTTCGCCAATCAGGGGAAAGGTCAAACGCCCGTCGGGACGGATGGGTTGATTGTGGAGCTCCAGTTTTTCATTCTCCACCACCTTCAGATTCACGGTGTCTCCATAGCGAAGCACGTAGTGACCCTCTTGAACGGGGTTGGCTTGCACCGGGAGTGCTGCCGTGAGGAGGGCGAGGGTCAATATGAAAGTCAGAAGATGAGACATCACGAGGCCATTCAATTTCAACGGACAGCGATCAACGGGGCGATCAGGCGACGCCACCAAGTCACTGGACGAGGTTCAGGGGTGGGGCGAGGTCGGCGTACCGTACCTCCCGAGATAAGCGCCTGCGGGTTTTCAAACTGTATCAAATGAGCGTTTGCAGGTCCGACTAACTGCTGTAGACGGGTGGCTGCCTGCTCGAGATTTTTGATGCGACGGTCTTGATGGTGGACATCTGTTCCCATCACGTGAATCAGGCCACGACATAAGAAGTTTTCAAGGGTTTGCACACTGCGTTCAGCCGCCGCCCCAGCCAGCGTGCTCATGGTCCCTTGAGCCAGGATTCCTCGCTCTATGACCCAGCGGGCCAGCAAGTCGGGATTTTTTTGCAGAATGCCCTGACGCTCTGGATGGGCAATGATGGGTGTAATGCCCGCCGCTTGGATCGCAAATAACTGGGATTCAATGGTGGCCACCATCGGCAAGCCGGGCGGAAGTTCCACGAGCAGATGCGTTTGTCGATCCCCCAATGTCACCCACGTCTCGGGCCTGCAGCTTTCAGGGTCCAAACGCACCTCGGCCCCGGGCAGCACCGTCAAATTGATACCGTGGGCCCGTAGCTCCGTTTGAACGGATTGACACAATGTTAAAATTTGCTCGCGGGTATTGGGATAGAGCTCGGCATGGATATGGGGTGTGACCACCGCAGCGGAAATGCCATAGTTCGTCAGAGTGGTTGCGAGTTGCAGGGTCTCTTCGATGTCTCTGGCTCCATCATCAATGCCTGGCAGCAAATGACAATGGAGGTCAGCGCTCAAGAGCGCGGAGGGCGTCGGTTCTTTAGACATCGCTGGCCGAGCCCGTTTGATGTAACGGAGTCGCAGGGGCGGGTTTCGGAAGCGTTCTGTCGTGGCGATTGTCTAACGAACCGTAATACTTGTGATAATAGCTGTAGTAATAGCCGTCGTTGTCAGGCCTTACCCCTCGGATAACGGCGCCCCAGACCTTGACCTTCGCGCGTTCAAGAAGTTGCAGGGCGTGTCTCGCGGCTTTTCGCGTGACCTTATTGATGCCCACCAACAAGAGCATCCCGTCCAAGCGGGCGGCCAACACGCTGGCATCTGTGACCGCGATGATGGGTGGGGCGTCGAAAAGAACCAGCTCGAAGTGCTCCCGAAGCGTTTCAATGAGTTGCGCCATGCGATGTGATTCCAGCAATTCGGCCGGGTTAGGGGGGACGGGCCCGCAGGTGAGAACCCACAGGCCAGGCTGTGCGGTGGGTCTGAGACATTCGTCAAGGGAACGCTCGCCGGCCAAAATTGTGGAGATACCGTCTTGGTTCGGTAAATTGAAGATGGTGTGCATGGTCGGCTTGCGCATGTCTGTGTCGACAATGAGAACCCGCTTGCCCGCCTGCGCAAAGCAGACGCCCATGTTGGCAACGGTGGTCGATTTCCCCTCCTCGGGGCCGGCTGACGTAACGGCCAGTGTGCGCAGCGGATTGTCCGCTGAGAGGAATTTAATGTTAGTACGCAGGGTGCGATACGACTCCGCAGCGGGTGAGCGGGGATCGCTCAATGAAATGAGTCTTGCCGCATGCGCATCTCGCATCCAAGGAATGATGCCCAACGTGGTCAACTGGACGGCATCCTCCGCATCATCGGTGGTCTGTATCGAGTCGTCCAGATACTCAAGAAAAATGGCCAGGCCGACGCCCGCGACCACCCCAGCTATCAGCGCCAACAGCATATTCTGCAGTTTCTTGGGCTTGATGGGCCGATCCGGCAGCACGGCCTCTTCCACGATTCGGACGTTCCCCACATTCATTGCTTCTTGAATGCGGGCCTCCTCGTGTTTTTGCAGCAGCATTTTGTACAGTTCGGCGGTCACCGAGGCATTGCGCATCAACCGCGTCAGGTTTAATTCCTTGTTCGGCAAGCTCGCCAAACGGCTGTTGAAGCCTCCTACCACGCGTGAGAGTGAATCGACGCGTGTTTGATAACCCAGTGCGTCAATTTCCGCAGCGACCAATTCTTTGGTCAGTCCTTGTCGAATGGGATCGAGGTTGGAGCGTACGCCATCTTGATAGCGGCGCCCAACGACCTCCGCGGCTTCCGTGGCCAGGGCCCGCCGGATTTGACTGATTTGTGCCTGTAAATTTTTCACCTCGGGGTGATTAGGGGTCAGCGAGGCATTGGAAAGAATCGGACTTGTTTCTAGTTCGAGCAACTGCTGGCGTAATTTCTGGATGGTTTGATCCTGACTCATCGCGGTCGATGTCATCGCTTCTTGTGCGGACATGCCCAGCTTCTGCCGCAAGGCAGATACACGACTGAACGCTTCATTCTTCGCCGCACTCGCCTGTCGGAGTTCTGCTTCCATATTGGCCATTGTTTGCACGGAAGTTCGTGCCTCTTCGGTGAGGTCGACGGCTCCGTGAGTGGCCTTGTAATCACGCAACGCTTGTTCCGCTTGCGCCAGGTCTCGTTTGGTTTTATCAAGCTGCGATAAAATGAAGCGTGCCGCGCTCGACGCCTCTGTTCGATTGGCCTGGCGGTTTTGCTCGAGAAAAACCTGGGCCCACACATCGCTGACCTGGGTGGCGACAATCGGGTCGGTGTGCAAGAACGAAATTTGAAGAATATCCGTGCCCTTAATTTGGGTGACACGCGCTGAACCCAGAAAATCCTCGGTGGTGACCAGGTCTCCTGTTGCGGTATTGGTGAGGTTGACTCGCTTGATGACGCGCGCAATCACCGGGACGCTTCTCAGCAGTTCTGCCTGTGTGTCGAGTGGACTCCCCGTGCGCGATAGACTCGATAGCTGAGTCATATTCGCCATATCCGGCGTTAATGCGGACAACGTTCGATCACGTTGCTCAATCAGCAGCTTGGTCCCGGCCTGATACAAAGGAGCCGTCGTAAATGTGATGACACCGGTCGATACGACCACCGCCAGAAAAGCGAAGACCACCCACCAACGTCGCTTCCAGAGAATTTGCCAGTACTGCTTTAATTCCACGGGGTCTCCTGTCTGGGGCGTCTCCCCTCCACGTTATGATACCCTGCAAGCCGCTGGGACGGAACTGATCCACCGGGTCTTGAGAAATTTCACGGGTTTTCTCTTGAGTGAACGCACGCGGCCCAAGATGGTTTCAACGTGTTGAGGTTCCACCGCCCTGGGTGGGCTAACTCTTTGGGGGAAAGCCTGAATTGTTCGATGCCTGTCGCGATAGCAAAAGCGGTCTGCGCCTGGAAATTGGCGTCGCTGAGAAGTCTGGCCTCGGTGGGGTTTGAAATGAATCCTGTTTCGAGAAGAAGTGATGGAATGCTGCCGTTGCGCAAGACGAACAGACCGTCCTGTTTGACCCCGCGGTCGGGCCGTCTGAGAAGGGTTGTGACCGTTTGATGGACAACCTGGGCAAAGTTCTGGCTCCCCGGCTCGCGCCAATAGGTTTCGAGTCCGTGGACCTCTTCGCTGGAATGAGAATTGGCGTGAAGACTTACGAACATATCGCCTTTCCAGCGTTTAATGACTTCCACCCGGGGTAACAAATGCATCTCGGCGTCGATTCCACGGGTGAGGATGGCATTATAGCCGCGCCGAAGCAGGGCATCACGGAGGGCGTGAGCCAGTTTCAGACACACGTTTTTTTCGGTTTTTCCGTGGGTGCCCAGAGCGCCGGGGTCGTTGCCGCCGTGCCCGGGGTCGATAACCACCAATGGCATATCGGGACGGGCCCGGGGGTCAACCCGATCCCACGCCAAAGTGATGCCCGTTTGGGAATCTCTACGTTCTGATGCTTCGTAGTGGCCGGGGGTCAGTGTCACATCCAAAACCCAGGTATGGCCTTCTTGACTGGCTTCTATCTTCTGAAGAAGACGCCCCGGCTGGGGTAACTTCCCGGAAAAACTACCGCCCGGGATGCGAATTCGCAGCCGATCCGGACTGGGTTGAAAAAGTGAGACACGCGGCCCATCCAATGCGACGTGAAGGGTGAGTCGATTCTCTGTTTCACGCGCCCAGAGCCCTTTGAGCGCCTGCCCCGGCGGCGGGCCGTCAATGTCGTCGCCGGCGGCTGAAAATTGACGCAGCATCATTGTCAGGGCTGGGTCTTGGCTTCCTGAGCGCGCGACGATCAAAACAGAGTGTTCCCGCAATTGCATTAACTGAAAATTTGGCGATTGAGAACAGTCGATCACCAACCGTGTCCCGCCCGCGTATTCCCCGACCCTTATCTGTTCGACGCCGTCGCTCCCGACAGGAATGGTTTGCTTGAGGCGGGTGTCCGCGAAATCGGCATTTGGGATGTCCAAAACCATCCGGTGGGGATTGTTCAGAATGGATACTTGGGGTTCGAACCCTTTGGTGGCCTGCAGCACGAGGCCGTATCGACGCCACGCCAATTCCTCAATGACCAGAGGGTCTTCGCTGGGCGAGACGGGAGCGGCAGTCGAGTGCACGAGGATGGGGCGGTATTCGTGCTTGATGGCTCGTTTGTGGGGCTGGGGAAGGTGGTTCACAGGCTTGTTCGCCGTGAGCTTCGGCGGTTTTTTGTTCGGTGGGGAAGGGGCCTTCACGATGGGCTGCGCAGGTTTTTTTTTGATGACCGCGACGGTCCGATTGAGGGCGGGGCGCGGTCGCAAGGTCGCAGTGACCCGAGGTGCCGGGCTCGCTTGAGAAGCCCTCGTCTGAACGATGAGGGGGGAGGGACTGGGGGTGGGGCGTTTGGCGACGGGGGCACTGGCTTTTTGCTTGCCGTGAGCCAGTGAGCGGGGGCTGTGGGGCACAGGGGTTGGCGTCGAACGCGGAGAGCCTTTGCTGACCGCTCGCTGCTTGCTGATGTGCCTGTCTAAACGCGGCGGGGTGGCCGCTTCACTCGCCGCAGGCGCCCCAAAAGTGGTCGCACCGGCCAACGTGAGCAGGGGTGTGAGCGTGAACCTCCAGAGCCTGTGAAGGCGTTTACCGTCTGACGCAGACAAGAGAATGAACCTATTTGGGTAACCCGGC
Source organism: Candidatus Sericytochromatia bacterium (assembly GCA_035284745.1). Classification (GTDB taxonomy): domain Bacteria; phylum Cyanobacteriota; class Sericytochromatia; order S15B-MN24; family JAQBPE01; genus JAYKJB01. The sequence continues at coordinate 36,281 of JAYKIL010000027.1, forward strand.
CGAGACGCCAACATCTGCGCCGTGGGGCGTGTTGGCGTCTCCTAGCTTACTTCGGTCCCCGCGAACTGGGCTGTGACCGCGACACGCGTCACACGGCGTCTTGCCTACAGCGACATCTCGTCGCTGCTGACCGCACGGATGCTCATATTTTTTATGATGGCCTTATAAATGAGGTCTCCGCCCTTGTAGATCAAGCGCGCGTTCGGCAGGGCGCTTTGGGGGTCAACGCCAACCACCTCGTGGCTTGCGCCCTGTGGGCTGAGGCGTGAGCGAACTTCGTACATACTGAGCGGGCGACCGTCTATCGGGTGGGTGCCCAAGGGTTTAATTTGTGCCTGGGGGTCGAGGATGATGCGAATGATGGCGTTCACCTCGGTCTCTTTGATGGACCATCCGTTCTTGGAGACTGTTTGTTCATCACGAATACTTTTCTCCACGGCCATCGGGAGAAAACTGGGCTTGATACGAAGATTATCACCGCCCGTCCAAAGAATTCGCGCGCCCGCGGCTTGCCCTGAGGCTTTGGTCATCTCAATTTTTAAGCTGCTCGGCTTTTTAAAAGTCACCCGCATCGAGTTGGACTCTTGTCCCTTGGGGCCCTTATCGAAGGTATCAATGGTCGCAGTGAACCCTTGAACACGTTGCTGGGAGGCCTGTACTGCCATCCGCATACGGCTGACTTCAGACATTTGATGGGCGGCAACAGCACCGGCCTGTGTGCCGCCCCTCGCTGGCAAGCCGGGTTGGCCCATGGGCGCGAGAGGCATGAGACGTTGGCCGACGACAGGGTTCCCCGGTGCGGGTCGCGCCCGCCGCACGGCCGTCGGTGTGCCGCACGCTGTCACGAGGAGAAGAACGGCGAGACCGGTGCCGAGCAGGGCATATGGACGGGCACAGAACACGGGGGACCTCCACGTAACGAAAAAGAAGCGCCAGTGACTGAGGGGTTTGTCGGCAGGTGGCGGAATTAATTTCTTAAAAAGAAGATAAAGCTTAAGAAAGGACTGGTAAACGTATCGGCAGCCTGCGATGGGTATATCCAACGGACGTGCCGATTCTGTGACCGTTGCATTGTGCGTGGGGAGGCAAATCTTTTGCCAGTCCGTTTACCTCAAGAGGGCCCTTACCACTTACTTGAAAACCTGGGCAGTGGGTCGCGGGCCAAGTCTTATCTGGCTGCGGATCGTGCCAGCGGGCGTTCGGTGGTTTTGAAAGTTTTCCAAGGCGATCGCACGCAAACTTATGCGGCTTTGCAGCTTGAATATCAGCGCGCGAGCGTGTTGCTTCATCCGTATTTGGCCGAGATGCTAGATTACGGTGTTTTGCCCTCCGGATTCTTTTTCAGTACATGGGCGCATCAGTCTGGCCAGAATCTGTCTCTTCTGCCTCACGCCTTAGATTCTGAAAAAATAGCGCAGATTGGGGCACAGATTGCGGCCGCGTTGGCGGTGATTCACGCGGCTGGTTTTGTGCATCGGGATGTGTCTCCGAGCAACATTTTGTGGGCCCCCGGAGGGGCCGCTCGCCTGATTGATTTCGATCTTCTGGTTCCGTTTGAGACAGTTGGAGGACCCTTCGCCGGGACGCCTCTCTATGCGGCCCCGGAGGTGTTGCGGGGTCAGGTGGCAACGATCAAATCTGATCTCTATGGCCTGGGAGCAGTGCTGTATTTTTTGTTGGTGGGTGAGGGGCCCCATAATGCCGAGGGAGTGGGTGATTTACTGCGTTTGAAAGAGGGCGGCTTGCCGCCTTGGCCTGCATCCATTGTGGAGGGTTATTCGCGGCCTTTGTTGGATTTGGTTGGTGAATTGCTCGCTCCATCGCCGGCCGCCCGCCCCGGGAACGCAGTGGATATTTGCCATCGCTTGCTTGCCATGGGTACCGGGGAGCCTATCGCGTTGGGATCTGGAAATTTTGTCCCGCCCACTTGCTGGGGCGAATGGTTTGAGAGCCACGCGCAACCGGGGGTTTGGGCCTGGGAGGGTGAAACGGCCTTGGGCCGCACACGCTGTCTGCAAGAAGCGTTCCGTTATTTGAGGGGGCTCGGACGCCCGGTGGTGTGGGTGAATGGTGCCCGTCATCAGGAGCCCTACGGGGCTTTGGAGTCGCTCTGGCGCTGGGCTGCTTCTCGGGTGCCGCGCACGCTCGAGACCTTTCCACGCTCCCTGGCGCGCTTGGTGGCTTCCTTGTGGCCTTGGGCGTTTCCTGATGTTTCCCCGTTGGATGAGCCGGCTCGACTCGCGAGGGTTTTGCCCGAGTTGCTGCGCCAGCTTCTGCTGGATGTTGCGGACGGGCAAATTTTGACCGTTTTGATCGACGACTGGGATCAAGTGGATGCATCGAGCAGAGAGGTGCTTCAGGCCGCGCTACAATCCGGCTGGCCTGAGTTTCATTGGCTTTTGGCGGTTCAAAAACCGGTTCCCTTTGCTCGAACGTTGACTTTGGATGCGATGAAGCCGGCGCAGTGTCACACCTTCTTAAACTCTTTAACGCCCATTCCTGTCCCCGAGGCGTGGGTTGAACGACTGTGTCAACTTGCGGGGGGGCGTCCCGGCTGGATGCGCCAGGGACTTCTCCATCTGCTGACCCGTTCATCTGCCGAGGGGGGCGTGGGCCTGCCGGATTCTTTGGCAGAAATCTTTGCGGGCTCTTGGAGCCCCTTAGGCCCCGGTGCGCGTCATGCCATGCTGCTTTTGGCCGTATGTGGGGGGCAATGCGATTGGGATGAATGGCAGCAGATGGCCGTTTTGTTGGGAGCTGATTGGCCCTTGGAGCTTGAAAAACTCGTGAGCAAACAATTGATTGAGCCAAGCGAGAGGGGCTTGTCCTTTGCCGTGGGGTGGTGGCTGGATTGGATCGCCCAGCAGGAGTCTTCGGCGCGTTTACAGCGAATGGCGGCGGATGTGGCCCGCATCCTTGCGCCCGCTGCTCGCAGCACGGCCTCTGTGCACCGGGTTGCGTGTCTCTTTGCTCAAAGTGATGACCCCCGTTCTCGATTGAAATGGGCCAGTCGAGCGGCCGTTCAGGCCGCGCGGCTCTCCGCGTACGAGACGGTCTTGGAGCACGCACGGGACGGCTTAGACGCGTGGGAGGAATTGAGCCAACCTCAGTCGCTCCGGTCTGAGGCGCAAGACCTTTGGCTCCTTCAAGCGGATGCCTGGCGGGTTCTTTCGGATCTGCCCGCCGCGTCGACGGCCTATGAGGCGCTTTTACGTGAAAAACTGGCGCCTGATGTTCGGGGGCGATTGTTAACCTCTTTGGGAAAATGTCAGCAAATGCAGAGTGAACCCGAACGTGCAATGGAATCGTTGGGTGCGGCCATCGGCTTGCTGGCTGACACGGAGGAACATCACGAGCACTTGCGTGCGCTGACGGCTCTTGGCCGCGTGAAGTTTCATACGGGTGATCGTGCGGGCAGTGAGGCGGTCTACCAAGAGGTGCTCCGTTTATCGCGGGTCTTTCGGATGCCTGCGTTTGAGGCCGACGCCTTGTCATTTCTGGGTACTTTGGCTGTTGAGGAGCCTCGCACAAAGCAGCAGGGTTTAGAGTCGTTACAGGTGGCCTTGGCTCTGCGAGAGACTTTGGATGACCCTTTTGGAAAGGTCGATACCCACATGTTGTTGGGCAACGCTTTTCTGGTGCTGGGGCATCTGAGGGAGGCCCGTCATCATTTTGAGTCGAACCGTGCCTTGGCGAGCGAGTTGGGCTATCGCTCGGAGGAGGGTCTGGCCTGCCTTAACTTGGCTTTGTGCCACGCTCAGGCGGGGCATTGGAGTGATGCCAACGAGGCCCTGGTTTTGGCTCGTCGCCTCGCAACAGAGAGTCGCTACGATTTTTTGGCGGCGTTCGCAGCGTACGCCCTGAGTGTGGTGGCCTCACACCGCGCCGATTGGCGTTTGATGGGGGAAGCCCTGACCGTAGGGCGAGCGCTTGAGATGAAGCTTCAAAGCCCTTATGTCCGGCAGTTTGGCTTGGTGTGTGAGGCGGAGCGACATTTGGTTCTGGGGGCCTTTGAGCCAGCCAGGCGCGCGGCGGTGATGGCTCTCGATGCGATGAAAGAGACCGGGGGGGGGGAATGGCGTTTTAAGGCGTTGCAATGTCACGCCGAGGCCCTTGTTTTGGCCGGTGATTGTGCCGAGGCTGAAGAGGCGTTGGTTCCACTCCGTGAGTTATCGGAAGGTTTGGATACCTTGTTTTCGCGCGCAGCGCTATGCCGCTTAGAGGGATTGCTGGCGGTACAGCAGCAGGATCTCTCCAGGGCTCGTCTCGCTTGGGAGGATGTGCGGGACCGCGCGGCGGAGGGCGGTTTTGACCATTGGCACGTAGAGGCTGTTCTGGCTTTGGCGCAGCTTCCGGAAATGTCTGAATTGCTTGGGCTGGATACCTGGCAGCGGCTTCAGGAATTGACGGGTTGGATGGGGGCGCCACTGTGGAGCTTGATGGTCGGGGCAGGCGCGGCACGAGCCCACCGCTCCTTGGGAGAAACGTTACTGGCGGAGCGTTTGGGCCGACGTGCGCAGGACTTGCTGCGAGAACTAACAGACGGTTTACCGGGTGCGATGGTTCGGGGACAATTTTTTTCGCATCCGATGCGGGTTCCTTGGCTTGAGGCACTGGAGGTCGCGCCGCCTGACCAGTCATTGCATTTTAGTCGCCGGTTGGCGATGCTGCTTGAGTTGTCGGGGGTTTTGGGTCGCAGTCGTGATCCGGATACGGTTTTGCAATTGGTTCACGCGCATACCCTGGAATTGACTCGCGCGGAGCGGTGTTTCATCTTGCTCTTGCAGGTGGATACCACCGAGTGGAGAGTGTGGCCTGATGAAAATCAGCAAGCCTACAGCCGTTCGGCGGTGAACCAGGTTCTCGCGACGCGAAAATCATTATGCTTAGTGGACACGTTGGAGCCTGGAAATTGGCGCCCCACGCAGAGCGTGAGAGATTTGGATCTGCGGAGCGTGCTGGTTGTGCCGCTGGCCTCCGGTACGACGGTCCATGGCGTGTTATACGTGGACAGTCGGGTTGCCTTGGGCACTTTCGGCCCCGACGATGTTTCTATGCTCGAGGCCATTGCCTCGCAGGCTGCTGTTGCCCTTGAGACGACCCGCCTGCTTTGGGCCCTGCGGCGTCAAATGGATCAACAGGCGGCCCACATTCGATTGTTGGCGCAAAAAGACACCACCATCAGCGCGCTGCGAGACTATGATCGCGCTCGCCAGGTTGCTTTTGAGGCAGAAAGTCACGACTTGCGCGCTCCGTTGGCCTCCATTTTGGTGTCCGCGCAAGGTCTTTTGAAAGGCCTTGAGGGTCCATTAAACCCCCAACAGGTTTCGTTGCTGGAAGGATTGCTTCTCAATACTCGCCTCTTGATGACTCGCATCGACGGTATTTTGGATGCGGCGGTGGTGGAGGCTGGAAAGCTCTCGTTGCGCCGTGTCCGTTTGCCTTTTGCGCGGGTGGTGCGAGAGGTTTTGCTGGTTCTGAAGCCCATTGCGGAAGCTAAAGGGCTAGAGTTGCTTTGGGACGACCACGGCTGGGATACGCTGCCCCCCATATGGGGAGACGCGAGGCGCTTAAACCAGGTGGTTCAAAACTTGGTCGATAACGCCATAAAATACACACCGGCTGGTTTGGTGCGTGTTTCCGTATCCCGGTTGCAAACGGACGTTGTCTTGACGGTTGAAGACACTGGGCCTGGTCTGCCACCGTCTCGCCTGAACGCACCCTTTGCGCGATATGGGCCCCACGATCCTGAACAACACGGGTCAGGATTGGGGCTTTGGAGGGTCGCCGCCTTGGTGCAGGAACATGGAGGCGTGATTGAATTACAGTGTCCCCCGGCGGGAGGCACGGTTGTCACCGTTCGCATCCCGCCCTTTGACGAGACGGCTTCACAGGTTTTGGGCGAGTAGCGTTCGCGTCTCTTGCATAATTTCGTCAAGATCGGCGGGTTTTTTCAAGAAGCGAACGTTGGGGCGGTTCAGGTGTTCCACACGTTCAAGGTCGCGCCCGGAAAGAAAAAGAATGGGCAAGTGTGTTTGCGCGCCCAGTTGAACCCCTGTGACCAGCGGTAAGGCCACATCCAGCACCAGTAAGTCCGGGGAAAATTCACGAATAAGACGGAGGGCCTGGGCACCGTCAGCCGCTGTTTGCACGGTATGCCCCTCTTGCGACAGGCAACGCGCAATGACTTTTGCGAAGTGCACATCATCATCGACCATCAGAATTTTCGCCATGATGTCTCCTCAAAAAGGCTGGCTGAATCGAGTCCGAGAGCTTCGCTCACCCGTGTGGCGAAGTCTCCGGGTTTCAGTTGGAGCTGCCCATTAAATACGGCGAAAAGATCGTCCGCCGGTAACCCTGTTTTGGAGACGAGGGCCTCAATGGTCAACTGCTGGTCGAAAAATGCCCGGAGTAATTTCTGGGTTGCGGGCTGATATTGCTCATACGGGGGCAAATAGCTCAGGGCATCCTCCATCACAGGATCGCGGGCTGGGGAACTTTCAAACGTTTTTCTCAAGAAATACTGCAAAAGGCGTTCGGAGAAGTCTGTCACGTTGTCTTGTGAGCGTCTGAGCCAATGGGCCATGGCATCCAAGGCCTGGATGAAGGATTGCGCTTCCGGTTCTGACAAAGCCCGCATTGCGGCCGTATGTAACCGGTCACGCCAGGTATCGAGGGGTAGATACTCCATAAAAATCATAGGATCGGCGTCGGCAGCACGCGCCAGCAATTCGATGTCGGCCGGCTCTTTGGGAAAAGGTGTCCCTCCGCGCAGAAGCAGTTGGAGATGACCCTCACTGTAAGCAGGTACTATCCGTTGTATCCACTCCCCCTCTGTAATCTCCTTCGCTTTCAAATGCGCAATCAGCCGCCTGGTTGACTCGGGTAAAACTTGGAGCTGTTGACGGTATTCGGTGAACACCAGGGGGTCTAGTTTTAACGCCGATGACAAAGCGTGAAGGGTATCTCGTGAGCGCGGAAAGCTGACTTTTCCGAGCAGGATCCGGGACAAGTGGTCCTTGGTTAATCCGCTGGCTGCCGCCACTTCTGTTTGCGTTAATCCCAAGGTTTTGATGGCTTCGCGGACCAAGGCGACGGACGGACTCGCATCGCCGTTGGTGGTACTGCGCCGCCCCACGACCTCAGTGCCCTGCTGGTAGTGTGACCAGGCCCACGCGGAAAAGGAGGTTTTGGGTGGCAATCTCGGCCATCACCAACACCAGAATCAACTGAAAGCCGCGCGGACCAAAAAGGGCGTAGAGGGCCAGGGGGCCCGATGCGGGAGAACCACCCGGGCGACCCCGTTGCGGGGTCATCCCGGCGAGGCTCGCTCCGATCAGAAAGCCGCATACCTGCCCGAACAATCCCCCGTGAGGAAACATAATGGTCAAAATGATAAGCCCTAAAAATGCCCCCAGAATCACGTGGGGCTGAATGGTCAACGTGTAGACACGCAATCTGGAGGTCCAGCGACCAGAAGTGGCGCCGATGATCAGCAGGGCAACCATCGCTGCGATCCATAAAAACGTTGTCGTTGACGGAATTCTGATGTTAAGCACTGCGTAGGTGACGTATCCCAAAGCGCTGAAGCCCACCAGCCACGGGGCCGGAAATTGAGGGCGAAAAACCGCAAGGAGGACGGAGGCCAGAATGCCCGCGTGGGCAGCCAAAAAAAGCGGGAGGGCAGAATTGAGTGGAAAGGTTTCGATCATGCGCTTAGAAGTTTTTTAATTTTCCGTGCAGCCGGAAAAGCTCTCTAAATGCGCGCAGTATAACCTTGATGTTGGCCCCTGTCGATTTGCCCGCGACCCGGGGGAAGTGGGTGACGGGGACCTCCACCCAGGGTGTTCTGCGTCGCTTGAGCTTGATGAGCATCTCGGCGTTAATCATGGCCCCTTTGCTTTCTGGTAACGCCATCTGGAGTTTTTCTCGCTTGAAAATTTTGAACGCGCAGTCAATGTCGCGCACGCCCAAACCGAAAAGGAGATCCACCACGCAACGCCAGCCGAAGGCATTGAACTTACGTCCGAGGTGATCCTGACGATTTTCACGGTACCCCAGAACGACATCCACCTCAGACAAGCGCGGGATCAGTTTGTCGAGTTCGCGGATATCAAATTGATTGTCTGAATCCATAAAGAAGACATAGTCTTTGTGCGCACGGGCAAAACCCGCCTGCAGCGCCCCACCGTACCCCTGATTGGCTTGGTGAACGGGCACGATGCGGGCATTCTCAGCACTGAGGCGGTCGAGGATTTCGCCGGTTGCGTCCGTTGAGCCGTCATTGACCACGACCACCTCGTAGTCGTCCGTCACGGTTTCAAGGTAGCTCGCTGCGTTTCGCACCACTTTTTCAATTAAGTCCGCTTCATTGTAAGCGGGCAGGACGCACGAAATTCCAGAAAGACGACGACTTGACGCGTGGGGGACAGAGATTGACATGCTGGACTCCGAAGGGCGTGCGGGTGGTAGTGCCCCACAACACATACGTTTCAGTTTATCAGATTGATCAGGCGCTCGCTGTGTCGCCCGACTTGTGCCCACGCACGCCTCTCCACAGCATGAACAGTGAGGTGAGCACAGCCAATCCGGCAAACATCAAAGCGAGTAAAGCGTCGCCCACCGCGTGACCTGCCTGCTTCTTGGTCTCGACCACGATTTCGTCCCAAGGCCGATCCGTGAGAATCGACAGCATCGGTGAGAGGGGCGTGACTGTTATAAAAGGACCCTCTTCCTTCAAAATGCCAGTGACGGCGACGGTGGCATCGCACGGAATGATGGCTCTGACTTCCCGTTCTCGCAAAAAACGGCCCACCGCGCTGCTGTATTCACGGGTTGAACGTTCCGTGACCTGCGCCTTCATGGCTGGCACCACCTGGTAGCCATCGGGTTCCATTTGAACCCTGGCCCCTTCGGGGCCCAAATAGAATTTATTGACCGCTTGCTCAGTACCAAAACTGGTTTCCTTCACGTAGTCAGATTCTTCACCCTCATACTCTTCTTCGCCGCTGAGCGTCACGCGAGACGCCAAAAATTGCTGGCCCGGAGCAAAACACGTGGCGTTGTCCCGAAAAACCACGGGCTGTTCCCTCCACTTTTCGATATTTTGTCGGGCTTCACTGGCAGACAAAACGGGAAGGGCGGCAAGGGCCTCGCTGGCTTCTCGCATGCCTTGCGCTTTGAGCGAACCTGACAACGCCCACGCGCTGAGGGCAACACTTGCAAGCGCGGAGAGCCAGAACGGGCTGGAATCGGCCCATCCTCCAGTAGCGGGTCCGGATAATCGTAGGAAAATAGCAACGATTCCGGTCAGCAGCAAAACAGTGGATAAGAGGGTGTATACCAAAATTTCTGACATCGGCACTTCTCAGCGGCTCATCTCGAAAAGCGGAAGTTGCTTCTGAGGGGGGACTTCTTGAACCAAGGTTTTTTTCAGACTGTCGAACAGACGGTTGTTTTTTTCTAGCGCACCCAAGACCTGCCGCGCACGCTGAATCACACTGGGCGGAAGACCGGCAAGCCTTGCCACTTCGATGCCATAACTGCGGTCCGCCCCGCCAGGAACCACGCGACGCAGAAAGATGACGTCATCTTGTGTTTCCTCGACCAGCACACGATAGGAGCGAACAGACGGCTGGGTGGTCGATAAACCCGTCAATTCATGATAGTGCGTGGCAAAGATCGCGCGCGCGCGCACCGCGTTCGCGAGGTGTTCAGCGACGGCCCAGGCGATGGACAGGCCATCGAGGGTACTGGTGCCCCGCCCCACCTCATCCAGTAAGACGAACGATCGCGTGGTGGCATGATGGAGGAGATTGGCGGTTTCATTCATCTCAACCATAAAGGTCGACTGTCCCGTGGATAAGTCATCCACGGCTCCGATACGGGTGAAAATACGGTCGACAATGCCGATATGCGCTTGGTCGGCCGGAACAAAGCTCCCCATTTGCGCCAAGATAATTATCAGAGCCAGTTGACGCATATACGTGCTTTTTCCCGCCATGTTGGGCCCTGTCAAAATCATCATTCGTTCATTGCTGGTATCCAGCAAAGCATCGTTCGGGACGAAGGTGCCCACCGGAAGATGGTTTTCCACCACGGCATGACGACCGCCCTGAACCGTCAATCGCTCATCTTCCCCAACAGACGGGCGAACATAGTGTCGATCCCGTGCGACCTCCGCGAGGGAGAGCAAGACATCAATGACCGCCAGCTGCTGACCCGTTTCTTGTAATGAGGGTATCTGTTCCGCCGCCTGGTGCCGAAGGTCATCGAACAGGCTGTGTTCGAGACGAAACAGCCGCTCCTCACTCTGGACGATGTCTTGCTCGCGCGACTTTAATTCAGGCGTGATAAAGCGCTCACAATTCACCAGGGTTTGTTTGCGGTGATAGTTATCAGGCACCAGGTGACGGTTCGCATGCGTCACTTCAATGTAGTAGCCAAAAGCCTTGGTGTGGTTCACTTTCAGGCTTTTTATGCCCGTGCGAGCCCGCTCATCACTTTCAAAATTCAATAACCATGTCTTGTCATCGCGTTGCAGCGTTCGCAGGGCATCCACCTGCTCGTTGACACCCTCGCGAATGAGGCCCCCCTCTGTGGTGCTGATGGGGGGCGCCTCGACCAAAGTGTCCTGAATTAATGTGCCCAAATGGGCGAGCAATTCAGGCGGTGCTGCGAGTTGATTGAGCAGTGGAGATTGGCAGCGTTGCGCCACCGCTCCAATCGCTGGCAAAGCGGCCAATGAATTTCCCAGGGCCAACAATTCTCGGCCATTGATCGAAGAGGCGGCCACGCGTCCAGTGAGGCGTTCGATGTCACGAACGGGTTCGAGGGCGGTTGCGAAGGCTCTGAGCAGACTGGGTTGGTTCAATAGTTCCTCAATGGCATCATGCCGTGCCACGATGGCTTCAGGGTCCAAAAGAGGTGCCAGCAACCATTGCCGCAGGCGTCTCGCACCCATCGGGGTTCTGGTTCGGTCCAGCAGGTGCACGAGGGAACCCTTCGCGCTGCCGTCACGGGCGGTTGCCGTCAGTTCTAGATGTTTGCGTGTCAGCCCATCGATCACCATTGTTTTTGACTCGTGATAGGTCCGAAGCCCCGAGAACAGAGGCAACTGCGCGCGTTGTGTATCTTGTAAATAAGTGACAATAGCCCCTGCTGCCGCGGTGGCGAGGGACATGTTGGAGCAGCCGAAGCCTTCCAAACTTCCCACCTGGAACTGTCGCATCAGTGCTTTGCGGGCGCTCTCCGGCTTAAAGTCTTCGGGGGGACGTGGCGTGACCTGAATCGACTCCGGCAGGGCATCTTGCCACAGAACACCCAGGGAGCGGGGCTTGAGGTGGCGATCGGGCGCCGGAACCCAATCGATGCGCCTGAGGTCCAAGGGCAATAAGCACTCGACCGCTCCGAGTCGCTCAAGTTCCAGTCGCACAGAAGCAACGCTCGGCAGCTCTGTGGTGGCGAATTCACCCGTGGACGCGTCACAGTAGGCCAGACCAAAACCATCACCCTCCCGGGTGACCGCTACCAGGTAATTGTTATGTTTTTCCGCCAGCATGCCGCTTTCCAGCAAGGTGCCTGGGGTCACCACCCGCACGACTTCGCGGCGCACCAGCCCTTTGGCTTTTTGGGGGTCTTCCATTTGCTCACAAATGGCGACGCGATATCCCCGAGCAATCAAGCGCGGGAGGTAGTTATCCAACGCATGGTGAGGAATGCCAGCCATCGGGATACGTTGGCCGTCTGGCCCTCCGTCGCGGCTGGTCAGTGTGAGTTCCAGTTCTCGCGCCGCAATTTTGGCATCCTCGAAAAAGGTTTCATAGAAGTCACCCATCCGATACAACAGCAGCACGTCGGCGTGTTGAGATTTTAAGGCCAAAAATTGGGCCATCATGGGCGTATAGGTGCCGCTAGACTTCGCCATATTCCTTCCCGTCGTCACGAAAAGCGATCGCTTGGGGATTATAACGCGTTTGACTTGCGGCCCGCGAAATTCAGCGTGCGTGCGGCGCGAAAACGCTATTTCTTCGAACGTTTCTGGTAGGCCAGCGCTTCTTGCACCTGGCTGGGGCGCACGTAGTTCATTTCGACGAGAATCTCACCCAGCCACAGGTAGCGGCCTTTCCTGGCGAGCTCTTGCTGGCGTTGCAACGCCGCCTCGAGTTGGACCTGCGTGATGTGGCCCTTCGCTATCATGTATTCGCCAAATTTGAAATTGCCCGTGAGCTTCTGCGCAGACTGCTGGTCGATCGTATCAAAGGTGATGAGGCCTTCATATTCCAGTTCTTTGGCTGCGTTGATCAGGCGATCGCCCAGCAGGTTGGCCTCTTCGCCCACCTGGTAAAGGTTCGCTTCACCCGAGCATTTCAGAAGTACGCGCCACTTGTCCCCCTCTACATTCACCCCGCGTGCAAAATTGGCCTGGAGGCTTTTCACGGTGGTCCGGCCCTTGTCCGTGAGATGAGGGACCTTGGCCAGAGGACCGATTTTCGGACCGGCCTGTGTCGTGCGCTGGTTCAGCCCGGGGGCTGCCCCCGGGCGAACAGGACCCGTGGCGCCCCCGGCGGGACGGCCCGGTGGGGGAGGAGCGGCTGCGCCACCCGCTGCCACCGGGCGTCGCAACGACATCATCGCTCGGAAAATGCTGGCGTTGTCGGGAAAATTCATAATGTCGGGGCTTCGCACCATCGAGCTGGTTTGCGTGCCAGAGATGTCGCGAATGGTGAAAGTCCCTGAATTCCAGGTCACCATCTCTTTTAGCGCATCCATCCCTTTGTTCGGAGGATGCGCCGCACCGACCACCTTTCCCTGCAAAACCGTGATTTGCCCTGTGGTATTCCCTTCGAGTGTCACAATCACGTCTGCGCGGATCGATTCCAAGATCCTGACCAACATTTCTGGTCTGAATCTGCTCAGATCTCCTGAGAGAATGATCTTAGACATCGATTACTCCTGACAGCCGCCGATCAGGGGTGGAAACGTCACAACGGCGTCTTTAGGCCTTCTATACCCGAGCCCCACGGAAGTGCTACAGGACTTCCCTGTGCTCAGAAAATGGGCACAGGCGTTTAGGATACTATCAAACTTAATGCCTTTGAGTTGTGGCCTCTGGCACGTCCGTCAAAACTCTCGGTGAGTTCATCACGTGCTGTTTTTTGGCCTGGCCTTGTTGCGCGCAGACGGGACACATCGGGGCGGCCCCCTCAACCGGTTCGTGCAAACAACCGCAGCGCGCACAAGGTTGCCAACCCCGTTGCCGCAGCCAGTGTTCCCGCCGCCGGCGGATTTGAAGCACCGCACCGATCCTTTCGGCCAAGCGGGTGTCTTCAATCACCTTGACCTGCGCCGTGATGGCCTGTTGTTCGTAGCCGGCCAAATCAGGCCAATCGGCAGTCTCCGGAGCAAGACGACGAGACCTTGAGGGGGGCCCCTCGGGGGCGGCTGTGTCGGCAGGCGATGTCCCTATCCGCCAACGCAGGTCGTGAATGATTCGAGCACCTGTTTTTTCAGCCAACGTGGTGAGGAATTGGGATTTGAAAAGATTCAATTGATGGGCCCAGGGAGCAGAATGAACTTGGATGGTCAGAACGCCTCGATTAACGTACAGTGGGCGCGTTTTTTCAGAAATGATGGGGCCCACAACCTCTGGCCACAGGGCCATGGCCATGCTTTCTTTCTGACGTTGTCCAAGATTCAGTCCCGGTAAAGCGGTTTTTAAAGCGACCGCCAGCGACTCTGGTTGCCCCTTCATCGCGCGGACCCTGTCGTGCTTTTTGATTCTGGCGCGTAAAGATCGTGATAGCGTCGGTATGCTCTGAGGCATTGGGTCACGTAAGCCTGGGTTTCAGGGTACGCCCACGCCAACGGTTCGCCTTTCAGGGTGCCCCAGAATTGGACGTTGCCTTCTCCCCCATTGTATGCCGCCAGAACCTTTGCAGGGTCTCGGAATCTTTGAAACAGGTAATTTAGATACCAGCAACCAATGCGTATGTTCGTGGCGGGTTCAAGCAGTTGCGGGTCGCGAAAATTCTTGATTCCCATCTGGTTTGCCGCCCAGCGCGCCGTGGCAGGCATCAGTTGCATCAGCCCCAGAGCACCGACCGCAGAGCGTGCGTCGGGTCGAAATCCACTCTCTTGGCGGATGACAGCGGCCACAAAAAGGGGGTCAATTCCAAAGGCCTGCGCTTGTTTGCGGATATCTTCTTGGAAGTGCAAGGGGTAAAAAATTCTTCCGACCCACGGCAGTTCGGGCAGGTAAATCACCAGCAAGGCAGTTAAAGAAAGCGTGATGCCGATGGATTGAACGACCCGCAACCAAAGGGGGGTGGCGGGGGGCGTCTCGATGCGTGAATCGATAGAAAGTGAGAAGCCGGGAATGGGCATAACCTCGACATCGTAACAAAAAGAGAGCACCAGGGCCACTGCATCACAGGTTGTCAGTTCCGGCGCGCCTTGTCATAATACGGAAAGACCTGTCTATCCTCACCGTGAAGATTTCAAATTGACGGGTCGTGTGCTGCTCAAGGGGCAAGGCGTGATTGTTTGGAAACTAGATGCTGTGATGCAGGCCCGGGGTGTGAAGGGCCGTGAATTGGCTCGGCGGATGGACATCGGAGAGAATTACTTGTCTCGCGTGCGTCACGAGGCGCCGGATCGATTGAGTTTGAAACTATTGGACGCCTTGTGTCGCGAACTCGATTGCGACTTGTCCGATCTGCTGGAATATCAGGCACCCGGACGCACTCGTCGCAAGCCTGCTGCCTCATTGGGCCGCAGCGACGAAAAAAAGCAGCCACGCCGTGGCTCTCGGCCCAAGAATTCCGCGGAAGTGGCGCCCCCGAAAACATCTGCTGTCGTTTCCGAGGGTGAAAGGCGTGCCGCCGCGGCGCCACCCTCTGTGCCTGAAGCCCCTTTACCCGATAAACCCGTGCCTGCTCCCCCGAGAGGGTCTGCGGCAGTTCCCTTACGCTTCGAGCGTCGGGTGCCGCAAGCTGCTGAGGCGGTGAGCCAGGAGGAAACCCGCTCGGCGTTCGTGGAAGAGGTGCTGGCCCCGTTGATGGCAGAATTGACGTCAGAAACGGCGGTCCAAACCCCACCGGCAGAGGTTCCGCCTGCGCCCGGTGCTTCGGGTATGTTGAAGAACTCCGCGCTGCAAGCGCGGCTGGATCGCCTAAAAAAACGCCGCCCACTCTCTGTGTGAGGGGCGGCGACGTAAAGGTTTGCGGTGTTTTTCAGGTGCTCGCGGGCACCGGTTGAACGATCCCCTGTTTCAAAAGGTAGTCTTCAACTTCCTCGCCACTGACATCGGCGAGCATGGCCCCGTTGATTTCAACACACGGTTGCATGGGTTGACCGCTCTTCACCACCATTTCTTGGTAGTTGGCAGGATTGTTGATGATGTCTTTATCTTCATAGGCCAAGCCGTATTTGTTAAACACGGCCCGCACGCCATTGCTCCACCCGCAGACGGGTTTCAGATAAGCGATAATTGTCGGGGCACTCACAGGTGATCTCCTCTCAGGCTTTGCCGGGCTGTTGAACCTTGCACGATTCTGTCCAGCGCTGAAAAAAGTTTATCACATTGGTCTGAATAATCTTTTTACGGGCCGCCCGAGGGTTTCGGTACGGCCCTTGGATTCATGGCTGAAATGACAGGGCACGCAGCGCAAAGTGGCGGAGCCGTGCTACCCTTGAGGAACCGTGAGCCTGCATTTTGAAGCTACTATTCGTGACCCGATTCATGGCCTCATTCCTTTAACGGCGTGTGAACGTGATTTGCTGCGGACCCGCCCCCTGAGTCGCATGCGCGGAGTGCGGCAAATGGGGATGGCTTACGTGATTTATCCCGGGGCACATCACACGCGTTTCGAACACATGATCGGCGCGATGCACACCGCCTGGCTCATTGCCGGAGAGTTGCCAATTTTTGCGCACCAAGAGAAGAGGCTCTTACGGCTGGCCGCGTTGTGTCATGACTTGGGACACCGGCCTTATTCACATTCGCTGGAAGATGCTGCCCGTCGCTACAACGGGAGCCCGGGCTTGGACTTTCTTGGGGAGTATCTGGACCACGAAAATTACACCCGCGACCTGCTTCTGAATGATCCAGAGATAGGAGAGGTGCTTTCCCGCCATCCTGATTACCGTCATATCGATCGGGGGGAGTTGGCGGCTCTGGCCACCGGAGAGCACCCCCGGCATGATTTGAATTTGTTGACGCACGGCGAAATTGACGCCGACCGTATCGACTATGTCATCCGCGACAACTACTATTGCGGCTTTGCGCACGGCATCGACCTTCAGTCACTGCGCAATTTATGGGCATTGGATGCCCAGCACGGCTTGGTTTTGAGTGCCTCGCACACGTACATCGCCGCGCAATTGCTGGCGGCTCGGTATCAGCTGATTTCAAATGTTCAAAACAACCCCCTGTCTCGCCTGGGGGACTTGTTGTTGGCGGAGGCCATTCGCGAGGCTCTGCTGCACGCCGATGACAGCGTGCAGCAGCGTTTTCGTCTGATCGCCAACCATGGGCAGGATGTTGATATGGAGCACTTTTTGCGGGAGCGTGCCCCCCACGCTTGGCAGGCGTTGGCTGATCTCGTCGCGGGGCGTCCGCCCCTTGAATTGGTGGAGGTCTTTGACTTTCCTTTGCTCTCGCCGGCTGCTCGTTATGCGCTGCATTCCTTACACCAAAGGCAGGGCAGTGTGTCGCGCCCGTTGCAAGAGCGCTTGCAAGAGGCCTTGGCCAGACCGTTCCTGGTCGACATTGCCCGGGTGAGCCCTCCGGTGGCGCCTTTGCGCACGCAACGGGTGGGTCACGTGCCCTGGCATGGTCGATTGACCGATTTGCCCGTGGTGAACGGAATTGTCACTGCTTCGCTCGAATCACTGGCGATTCAAGTCTACGCCGCTCCTGAGCATCCCTTCCGGATGACGGAGACTGATTTTTCCGACTGGGTCGAAAGGTATCGCACCATTGACCCCTCATTGAATGTCTCCAAGGCGGAGCATGTGGTGCAAGAGTTTTGGCACAACGAACGCTCGCGATTCGGCTTGCTGCTGGCCCTTGAAAGTCAGGTGGTGGCTCAACTGATGGAGCGTTTATCTGTTGAGCCGGCGCGACTTGATATTCTTTTTCTCAGCGTATATGCCGCATTGAATCGTCTTGAAGATGCGCTGAATGAGGCCAGACTCTATCTGGATGGCCGGGAGGCCGTGTGGACCTTGCTCAAGCATCCTGCCGTGCGAGAGGTTTGGTCTGAATTTTTCCCCGGAGTTTACCGTACGGATGAGATTTCAGGGGAACTTCGTAATGATTTGAGCTACTTGAGGCAGTCTGGATTGCTTTATGCGACGATGCGTCTTGAGCGTGTTCGCAATGTTTTTGTGGAGCGCCACAAATATGGCGCGACGGGCTGGGGTCGACGCCTGGCAAGCCAATTGCTCGAGCCCTTCGAGGGGCAGGATCTCGCGAATCGCCTGGCACAGGCCATGGATGCGGTGTTTGCTGACAGTGTGGACGCATATCAGGCGTATTTTGGACTGCTGGGGGATGAAGAGCCCGAAACAGCATCTCGGCGTCGCGATCTCCGCCGCCGGATGCCCATCGCGGTGACGCGCTAGTTCTGCGACAGCGGCCGAGCCATCAGGGAACGGGGGCGGTGTCCAACGATGCATCAAGGAAACGGAGGGTTTCCGGCACGTGACCTCGCATCACTTGCTGCAAAGTCTGCATCAGGGCGTCGCCTGGTTCGAGGCCAAACTTTTTCTGCATCAGTTGCTGGGCCTTTTTGAAATGACGCAGCGCATCCTCTCGTTTTCCGAGCCGCGCCAAGGCGATGAGCTTGGCCCTGTGAGCATTCTCGTGCAGGAAGTCGTGCTTGAGAGCCTGTTCTGATAAACGCAGTACTTCTCGGAGCTCTCCACGGTGCAGAAATACGTCGAACAAGCGCTCATAATTGCCTTGGGCCAAACGACGAAATCGCTCTCGCTCAATGACGCACCATTCGTCGTCGCTATGAGGTAGAAATGGCCCACGGTATATTTCCAGTGCTTTTTTCAGCGCAGCCAGACGCTCTTCCGGTTGTACATGCGGATCGCGCGCGGCCTGAGATAAGTATGAAAATTCCTCGGCATCGAAGCGATAATTCAGACCAAAATTGAAGCTATAGCGCCCATCGCCCAACAAAATGAAGCGCGATGTCTCATGCTTGGCTAAGTCGGGCTCGAGTGCTTGTCTGAGACGTGAAATTAACATCAAAGAAGCAGATGAGCGCGAATCTCCCTGGTGGCCGAAAAGTGCGGCAAGCTCTTCTCGGTTCAGGCCGCGGCGATGAAGTAACAGATGGATGAGCAGCTGTTGGGCTTTTTTTGACATCGTGAGCGTCTCATTGGGTTTTCCCTCGGCATCACGAAATTCTACGTGGCCGAAGGTTCGCACTGTCAGACTGGACTCGAGGGTTTCAAGGGCCTGGGGCACGAGACGGACGCGTTCATCGAAATTGCGCCCCTCCAGTTGCTTGAGGTAGCTGAAATCGAATTCATCGGCACGTTTGCAGGCGGCTTGAAACAGTTGCGTGGCCTCGAGGGCTTCCCCCTTGGCCTGATGAACGCGTGCCAGGGCAAATTCGACACTCGTTTGGAAGTAATGAAAACCGTGGCGTTCCGTGTAACGCGCAATGGCACTGAGAAGTTCTTCCGCCTGTTGAATCTCGCCAAGTTCTAAATGCAGTCGTGCCGCGACCTCTGCCAAATTGTATGCAGCCGGGTCGCTCAAAGGCAGGCCGCGTATTTGAATGGCCTGGTCGATCAGTAAACGCGCTTTCGCCCAGGCACCCAGATGCATCGCGACCTCGGCCTGGCTGGCCAGTGCGTTGGCTTGCGCGAGGGCATCGCCGTGTTCACCGGCTGTTTCAAAAGAAGATTCAAAATAGACGGTGGCTTTGGTCCAATCGCCCGAGCGGGCATTAATTTCCCCCAGAGTCCACTCTACGTACGCCACGTCGCGGCCGCTGCCCAACTGGTTGGCCAAATTCAACGCACGTTCTGCGGCTTCCCACGCACCTTTGAGGTTTCCTTCAAGCAGCAGGACCCGTGCCAGGTTGTTATAAACCATGGGGATTGGCAGTTTGAGGGAATCTTCCGCACAACGCACCGCCTCGCGATAGGTTTCGCGCGCCTTCGAAAATTTGCCCATTTTTGAGTGAGACAGACCGAGATTAATCAGCACTTTTCCCTGTCCCATCCGATCCAACGCCTTTCCGTACAACCGCAGCGCCTCTTCAAGGTAGGTGACGGCCAAGGGCAGTTCGTTGGATTGCATATGATAGATGCCCAGCAAGTTGTAGGCGTTGGCGCGTCCTGTAAGATCCTCAGCCGGCAATGCTTCTTGGGCCGTGCTCGCCAATTTGTAGAATCGTTCATCACCGCGAATTCCGTAGATGGCCGCCTGACCGCACAGGGCCCTGCCTTGCCAACTGCCATCGCCCCGAGCCCGGGCTTGCCATTCCGCGGTCTGATAATGGGTGAGCGCTTCTTCAATGGCACCCGTCACCCGCTTGAGGTCACCCATCAGGCACGATAACCGTGGCGACGCCGCTCGGTGGCTCTCAGGAAAGAATTGCAGGAGTTCTGCTAACGCCTGATAGTGGTAGGACCCCAAGAGACTCTCGCCGGCGGGACCCGCCAGCGCCTCTGCTTGGTGTAAGTCTCCGGCCGAAGCAAACGCGCAGACCGCGTGTAGTGCGTTTTTGGGCGTGAGATATACCCCCAAGCGGCGCTCCAACTCTTGGATATTTTCTGCCGGGAGTTGCCTTTGAAAACTGGTCCGGGCGGCGGGGTGGAAGAGCCCGATGGGGGTCTCTCCCGCCAATCGAGTGAGCACGGGGGGCCAAGAGGTGGCGGCCGGCCAAGGCGCCAGCGGGGCAGCGACGCTGTCCCACAGTGTTGGTTCAATCCAGGGTAACCAGGCAGCAGCGGGCAAGATGGCATCCCACGGGGCGGGCAGGGGGCCGTCGAGCGCGAACCCGTGGGCCTCGCACCATTGTTGCCAATGAAACTCCAGCCAGTCCGAGGGGGCTTGCCCTTCACGGGCGAGGGTGTCACGCTCTTCCTGCGTGAGCGCCAATTGCTCGGGGCCGATGAGAACACATTCGCGTGAATGCGCAGGCAGATGGGCCAGTATTCCCTCCTCATCACTGACCAGGATCAGTTGGGCATTTTCTGGCAGCAGGTCGAGAATCAGTTCGATGACGCCGCGAAATGCGGTCGTTGGTTGGGCGTCCCACCAGTCCAACACCAAAATGAAGCCCTCCGGGGCGAGTTCCAACAATGCATCGTGCAAATTTCCTGCGACAGCAGAGGAGGCGGCTTTATAGGACGTGCTTTCGAGGACCGGCGCCCAGTTGGGGTCAAAGTGCGAAAATTGCTGCCGCAAACCGGCGAGCATGTTCGACAAAAACAGGGCGGGATCCAAACTGAAGGGTGTCAGGTTGTACCACATGCCGGGCAAACCAGACGTGCGCAACCATTCTGCCGCCAGTGTGCTTTTACCAAGACCGGGGGGGCCCCACAGAACCGTTAAGCGCTTTTCCGACCGCAGGCCTTCCGATAATCGCTGTAAAAGGTGCGTCCTCGGGATAAAAAAGCCGGGCCGCTCGGGCGGTAAAAACGTGAAAGGTAACCAAGGGTCTGTCACGACAGTTTCTCCCCCGGGCGGGGTGTTCCCAGGGCCGAACGATTCACTTGGGGGGGCCTTCGGGGTTGCTTTCGATGTCTGGCTCTGACGCGCGGGCCCGCCAGGGTTGCTCGTTGATCAGCGCTTCCCAGGCGTTCACCTGAACTTCAAGATGGGGGCGGAGGCCCGTGAGCGCTGCGAGTGATCGACCCAAGCTGAGGTTGTCTCCGTCCAGTTGGACGCGTCCCCACTCCTCCGCGTGAATTCCAAATCGCAGATTGTCCATCAATTCAATGGTGGGTTGAGACAGCTTGTCGAGATCGAGCAGCAAGCCCCGCTGATAGGCCTGCCCCAGTTTTGCCGAGACCAAGGTGCTGGTCGGGTCGATTAAAATCTGCCCCCCTTCGACGGGCTTGACCAGCGTTCGCATTCTATAAAGATATTCGTCCTGGGTGAAAACGGTGCTCGCCATAAAAGCACCGGTGTCTTGGGGGATTCGCATGGTAAATTTGCCGTCTGACCCGAGCGGGGCGGGGGCTATCGTCGTGATACGGCTGCCGCCCAGAGCCTCCGCAGACACCGTCAACAAGGCAGGATTACCGCGGAAATAGCCAGGAAACACGACTTCGCCGGGTAACATGAAGACCGGCCCCCCTTCATTGATGAGAGCGGGGGTCGTCTCGGGGGGCAGGGGGGGGGCTGCGAAGACAGGCCCCCCTTCGTTGATTAAACCCGCATCGAGTGGCCGATTCATCGCTGTACTGGCACGATTGCTGACGCGGCTTTCTTCTCCCACGACGGCAAGCGGTTGGGTCGCGCAAGCCGCCAGAGGAAGCGCGAGAACACCGATCGTGAATTGCCACTGCCAACGATGGGCTTGATCCGGGAAGGCAAGGCTCATGGCAACCCCCTTGTGCAGAACCGTGCGGTTATTGTTTTTATACCCCGCGCGACGTTCAGGACGACGGTCCGGTGCTTTTTCTTTCCTGAGTGTTCCACATCAGGCATCATTTTCCCGGTTAAAGCGTGGTAAAACTTGGAAAGTAGAGACGAAGAGGTCATAGGTTGGAGGTCGTCGTGACCAAACCGCGAACACCTGCAGAGGCACGATTTATGGCAGCGCACAGCGCCCTGCCTCCGGCACCGCGCCGCCGCCTCTTGTGGGTGCACGGCTTGTCTGCCTTGGTGGGTATTTTGACCGGTGTTGTGCTTTACAGCGCGCTGCATCCGGTCGTGGGGCCCTAGACGCTACTTTTTCAATTTGCGCCGCCACAGTCCCGCGAAGGCGACGCTCCATTGGAATTTGCGGCTGTGCTCGCGAATGATGAAAGGGACATTTTGACTGCTGAGAAAGTCGAAATCTTTTTCGAGGGCTGCTCGCAAGCCGTCCGGCCCCCGCACCACTCCGCCCTCGCGTTCAAAACCTCCCAACCAATGGTCTTCGGGCGTGTAATCCGTTAACCACGTGAAGGGGGTGGTTATGAGGACAATGCCTCCCGGGCGTACCAAGCGGGGCAAACGCTGGAGGCACAAACGGGGGTCAGCGAGGCGGTCGATGAGATTGGCCATCAAAACGGCGTCGAATGTGCCCCACGAGGTGGGCGGGTGGTGAGCGTCCGCACGCTCAAAACCCAGGCGTGTGCCATCGATATCCTGCGGCACCACGATCTGACGGTCATAGCCGACGGTGCCTTCTTCACGCACCGTGAAGGTTAAATTTCCCGCGTCCCGCAACGCCACGGCGGCATCGATAAAGGCCTGGCTCCAGTCTGCACCGAGCACTTCTTGGAAGCGCCGGGCCAATTCAAAGCTGGCCCCGCCCACGGCACAGCCGAGATCCAGGGCGCGTTCGGCGTTGACCCCGTGGGCATCGCACGCGTCCATCAATAACCGGGCGGTGCGGGCCGCAAAATCCAAACCATCACGCGGACCCTCCGGCCAGGGCATGACATCCTCGGGCGCACCAAAATGCATCAGCAGATATTCATCAACGGAACGACGCGTTTCGTAGGTTGCTGGTCCTGGTAATTCTGCCAAGGCCGCGAGGGCTTCGCCGCGTTGTTTGAGTTTCACAGCGGGATTGTGCGCCGCTTGAACCAAGCGAATCCCGGCAAATTGATGAAAATGGGGACGGAAATGAAAGCGGGCCCATTCGCTGGCTTCATCGCCCGTGCTGACGAATGAGCCACCGAGGATCATGGTGTGCTCGCCATCGTAACAAGGGGCGCTGAAGTCATCGTACAGGGGATCGAGGCGATGGCCCGGCAGCGGATGAAAATCGTCTTCACACCACGTCCAAACGTTGCCCATCGTGCCCCGTAAACCGTTCGTATCTTCTGCCCCCGATTGCACTGGCCAGGGCGAGCCCCACAGTAAATTAGAGTTTCGCGGGGCGCCAGATGTTTCGGCCGCTCGCAGCAGGCGATGCTCGGCCTCGGTGGGCAACCGGTATGGCAAATCGGTTTGCTCCTCCCGCCATTTCGCGAAGGCGCGGGCCTCGTGAGCGTTCACTTCCACCGGCCAATCCCACGGCATCGGAATTTCTTCAAAGGGCAAGCGAAGCCGATATTGGTGAGACCCGGCGGGGCCGGACGGCACCCAAAAGGTCGGCCATTTCACGTTGCGGAAAGCGCGCCAAGCCCAGCCCGTTTCGCTCCACCACCGGGGCTCGTGGTAGCCCCCCGCGACGACGAAAGCGTGATACTCCCCTTGGCTGACCAGGTGATTCGAGGCTGAAAAAGGGGCCACATTGCGCCGCGCGGCTCCATATTCGTTGTCCCAGCCAAACGTCGGAAAGTCGAACGGTTTGCCCAGTGTGGCGGTGCCACCGGGAATGCGAACCATCGGGTTTGCCGGGAAGTCTCGCCCTTCGTGGGGGGTGTGTTCTTCTGTGGCCGGCACGCTAGGATGGTTGGCGGGCCAGTGCCGTGGGCGTTGCAACAAGGCAACCGGGAGTTCCCGCATCAGTACGCATGACGTCTCGAGATGGATCCGTTCGTGTTCAAATCCCATCGCAAGAGCCCACAGCAAACTGCCGTCGGCATAGCGTGCCCCGGGGCGAAGATCAGGATGGGTGGCGATGAGGTCGGAGACCACACGATACACCTGCTGTCGATATTCCAGGACGGCATCTACCGATGGCCAGGTTTCGTCATTTTTCGCCATATTGTCCCAGCTCATTTCGTCGACCCCGGTTTCAAACAGCCTTTCAAATTCGGCGTTGACGGGGCCGTCCAAGATGCCGGCCACGCGAAGTTTGTTGACATAGACACATGGCGGGTGGCCGTAATAAAAAATGAGGGGGTGGCGCAACCCGTGACTTGGCGGGCAATAAAAGGCTTCCTCGCTCGTCAAGGCGGAGAAAAGAACCTCGGTCAACGTCCACGTATTATCAAAATAGGCCTGCACGCTGGTCCTTGTCGCCGTGTCCAAGTGCAATTGGGGCAGACTGTGCAGGCGGTCTTCGGCATCCAGTCCTGGGGTTTTTTCGGGGGCACAGCCGGTCCACCACTGGGGCGGGCGGGGCGAATGTAAAAGCCCGGGTGAGGTTTTGCCCAGGTTGCGTTTCCAACTGTCGAGGGCGGTGGGGGAGGCCGATGGGGTCATGGGATCCTTGCTCCTGCTTGGGGTGCTGCAACACCCGGGTTTCACCGTTGCGACCTGCGCAAATTTGCCGTCGTTTCCTGCGTTTACAAGTATAACTCATGATTTTGACTCGAAGATGGCGGTGCGCGGCCGTATGTCCTCCGCTTGCTTGCTGTTAGCGGGTCTCATGGGGGTAATACTCTCCCGCCTGCTGGGTACGTTTTCGGGGGCCGCAGGGCAGTGAAGGAGTGAGGCGTGAAACTGCACAGCGAGATGGTGATGGCGCTGGAACTGCTGGGGGCTGTCACGGTGGTGGCCTTGGTCGCGCGGCGTTTCGGTTTTCCCTATGGAACGGCGTTGGTTGCCATGGGGCTGGTTCTTGGGGTGACGGATCTCGTGCCCAAGGTGGCGCTGGATGCTGAGTTGATGCTGGGCCTGTTCTTGCCAATTTTGCTTTTTGACGCCGCCATCAGCACGAATTCAACCCACCTTCACAAAGATCGCGTCTCGGTCGGTTTGCTCTCAACCGCAGGGGTGTTCGTTTCGGCTGGAATTTCGGCCCTGCTCATCGCTTGGGCTTTGAAACTGCCGTGGGCACTGGCTTTGCTGATGGGGGTGATGTTTTCTATTACCGATACCGTGGCCATTCTGGCCGTTTTTCGCAGCCTGAAAGTTCCTCACCGTCTTGCCACCATCGTAGAAGGGGAGAGCCTCTTTAATGACGGGGTAACCCTGGTGCTGTTTAAATTGGTGCTGGGCATTGTACTGACAAGCGCCTTCAACCCGGCGGCCACAGCGTTTGACTTGGTGCTTGTTTCTGCCGGCGGCGGCGTTGTGGGTTTTTTGGCCGGCATGCTGACCTCTGCCGTCTTGCGCCACGCACCCGACCACCTCAGCGAGATCGTCACGACCGTCTTGCTCGCCATAGGAACCTATCATTTGGCTGAAGGCGTGCATGTATCGGGTGTTATTGCCGTGGTGGTCGCGGGGTTGGTGGTTGGAAACTATGCGTGGCGACGAGCCCTGGAACCGAGCAGTCAGATTGCCATGGTGTCATTTTGGGAATTTGCCGCCTTTGGCGTGAACAGCCTGGTTTTTTTGCTGGTGGGTCTCAACATCCCTTTGCAGGCACTGCAGACGCACGCGGACAAAATCGGCTGGTGTTTAGTGGCCATCGTGTTGGGGCGCATGGCAGCCATTTACGGCGGGTTTCCCACCCTGCGATTCTTACGGTCCCGCCCGGTGCCGCTGTCGTGGCAGCACGTGATGGTGTGGGGCAATATCAAGGGAAGTTTGACCATGGTGTTGGCGCTGTCACTTCCGGCCCAGTTGCCGCAGCGCGAATTGATTGTCACCGTTACCTTTGGGGTGGTTTTGGTGTCGTTGGTGCTTCAGGGGATGTCGCTGGGTCGCGTGATTCGCGGTTTGAACATTGCGGGGGTGTCAGACTTGCAGCGTGAGTTCGAGCAACACCAGTTGGCTTTGATACGGGCTCGCGCAGCCCAAAAAGAGATGACGGCCCTGGTGGAAGCGGGGGTGTTATCTCGCAGCTCTTATGAACGGATGAAAAGCCGCTATCAAGTGATCATTGCGCAGGCTGAGCGGGCTTTGCGGCATCTGTGTGCGGTGCATCAGACCCACATCGATGCGGCCCTCGCGGGCATCCGCCACCGCGTCCTTCAGGTGGAAAAAGCAGCCGTCTTGCAGGCTGTGCGAGATGGCTTGGTATCGGATCAAATCGGCAGTGAGGCCATTGTGGAGTTGAACCGTGATCTGGTGATCACCGGCCACGCGGGGCCATCTCCAGAGCAAGAAAACCTCAATTTATCCACTGATGGCGGAGGTTTTCAGGATTCGACCAATGAAGCAAAAGCGCCCCTTCCCTGATCACAAGAAAATAATTTCGTTAAAAATGCGCGGGTTTGGTTAGAGGTTTGTTGCCGCGAGGTACTAAGAGAGCGGGTGATATAGGTCACGGGTGATGCAACCGGTCAAGGCATCGAGCCTTTGCCCTGCGTGTGTGGGTGCAACAAGGTTCTGAAAGCCTTGAGAAGGAGGTCACCCCATGACGAAGCGTACTCGACTCTTTAAGTCGGCGTCCTTACCCCTCGTGGTGGCACTGGCGATAGCGGGTTGTGTTCCCGGCGTGCTGCCCCTCCAGTCGGCTGTGCCTCGGGCAAACAGTTCGGCGACTCAGGCGGTATCTCAAGAGGTACTGGCTGCTGGAATCGTGAAGGGCCGCGTCAAGGCCTACGACTTCGCGAGCAAGAAATTTGTGCCCGTCGCGGGCGCAGCGATTGTGGTTGCAGGAACGAATTTTCGCGCCACGACGGATTCCCAAGGGTTCTACACCCTGACAGGCGTGGCCAAAGGGCAACACACGCTGATTGCCACCAAACAGGGGTTGATCAAGGCAGAAGCCCCCATTCACGTGAATGGCGTCTTGGGCATTGCCGATGTAGACCTGGCGATGGGGAAACCGGCCTACGGCTTGAAGCAAGCGTCGGGCTTGGACCAGTCGGACTTGCAAGTGTATGGCGTCGTGCGCGACCCCCGGGGGTGCGCGGTGCCCAACGCCAATTTGTTTGTGACCTCCTCGAGTGGCAGCATTCAGTCTTCCGTGGTGAACGACGAGGTGACGGTGATCGGCTCGGATGGCACTTCAGAGGCCGCGCGCGTGACCACGGCCTCGGGCTTCTATATTTTCACGGTGACCAACGCGGATGACTTCACCCGCGTCTCAATCTCAGCCTCCGGTCGCACGCGCGGCGGAATTCCTTTGGAGCGGGCTCGCACGACGTCTCAGCCGGTCGGCACGTATGCCGTCGACCGCCTGGACGCGGATGCGGGCACAGGCCGCACGGTAACCGATCAATCGACCGGCGGCAAAGAGGTCACGGGCACGTGGGCGCAGGGCTTTGACATTCAGTTGAACAAGTTCGTGGGCACGCGCAACCCTGTGGCCTTGGGCACGTATGTGACAGGGGGTCACGTGAAGGTCCGGGTTCTTGAGGGCCTCAGTTCGCGCCCCGATGAGTTTTTCGTGCGTTTGCGTCAGGGCAACGAAGAATACGATATCGTGCCCATCGCGGTCGAGGACGTTGCAGGGTCTCAAATAGCCAAGGATGTGACCTTCCGCCTGCCCTCGACCTTGTCCACCCGAACGAATTTCAACGTGAAGATTATGCAACTGGGCATTGAGGCCTCGCCGCAAAGCCCGTGGTTGCGTGCCACGGCCTTTACGGAGGCGGAGTTCCGTTTGGTGACGGCCACATCTGCGATTTCCACCCTGACAGATGATACGAGCA
>JAYKIL010000028.1:0-39356 GCA_035284745.1 Candidatus Sericytochromatia bacterium
CCGTGGCAAGTTGCGGAATGTCGTCGCAAAGCCGGGTTGTCGGTCCGAACGCGGGCAAGGCTCTATTGTTTTGAAACGGCCGTGATCGGCCCAATTTCCTTGGCACGGTGAGGTTTTTTCGTGACACGATTGAAGTCTAGGCGAATTCTCTCTCTTTTGCCCTTACTGGTCGTTTTCCTGTCGCTCCTCGGGATGGGCGTGGCGGCTATCGCGCTGGAACAACCTTCCGGTCACATGGCCGGTGTCGTTTTGGATCGAACGGGCCGGCCGTTGCCGCGTGCCAAGGTGGTGGTGGCCGGCCGAGTCACCCGTTCAACGTTGGCACAACCCGACGGTCGGTTTAGGTTCTCACATTTGCCAGTTGGCGAATACTATGTCTCGGCGCGGGCGCGGGGGCATGAACCTCAACATCAAAATGAGTTTCTCAGCGTCAAGGAGGGGGAAACACTTGAAGCTGTTGATTTTAAGCTCTCTCGCACGGTGCCTTCGATTGATGTAGCGAATGTGCAACGGGTATTTTTGCCCGGTCGAACTGTGCGAATCAATGCCCGAGGCAATCAATTAGAGACCCTTGATGTCTCCCTTTTCCGACTTGATTGTCAGCGCCTGCTCTCCCGTGACCCCAAACTTGATATTTTGCGAGCGCGGCCGGCGGTGCCCGCGCTTCAGCGTCGGGGCGCTCTCGCGTTCCTCCGTCAGTGGCAAGTCCCCGTGCGCGAAGCGTCGCACAATGATGATGATTGGTTCTATCAGCCTGTACAAGTGGATAATTTAAAGCCCGGTGTCTACTTCATCGCGTTGAGTGGGCAACCGGGCCCCGACCCTGATGGAAAACCCCGCTCGCTTGTCCGAGACAGCTGGTGGTTTCAGGTGTCGGATGTGGCACTGGTGACCAAGAGAACCCAGGAAACACTCTTGGCTTGGGTGACCAGCCTCGACACGAAGAATCCCGTGCCCGGGGCCGCGGTTAATGTGCATTGGGCTGGTCACCTTCGCAAGGGAGTCACAGATGCCAATGGCCTCGTTCGCTTCCGACTCCCGCCAAGGACTGAGGGCGTGACCGTTACGGCAAAGAAAGGAGAGTCTTGGGCTCTGGCGCAGGCTGGTTTTTGGGGAGACGCTCGGGCGTTGGATATATACGCCTATACCGAACGACCCTTATACCGTCGCGGGCAGACAGTGCACGTCAAGGCCTTGGCTCGACGTCGCGTACAGAAAAGGTTTTTTCCGGTGTCGGGACTTGCCGTGCGGGCCATTCTTCGAGATGCGCGGGGCGACGTTGTGGCAGAGCGCACGCCTCGGTTCTCGGACTCTTCGAGTGTGGATTTCGATTTTCCGCTGTCCGTGGAGGCTCCTCTGGGTGATTATCGTATCGAACTGACGTCCGGCGACGCTTATCAATCGGTTCCTTTCACCGTTGCGGATTATCGCAAGCCCGAGTACAAGCTGGAGGTTTTGCCATCCCAACCACGTTGGGTCCGGGGGGAAACGGCCAAAATTAGACTTCGCGCATCGTATTTCTTTGGGGCGCCCGTGGTCGCATCGCGCATGACGGCCAGTGTCTATTCCGCGCCGGCGTGGGGGAGAATTCGGGACGATTCTGAAAGTTTTTTTGCTGGATTTACAGATGATTCGTCGTATGGATATTGGGGCTTTGGCGATTTGGTATATCAGCACGAGGGGCGCGCCAACGAAGCCGGCGAGGCAGAGTTTGAGATCGTGCTGCCGTCAATGCGTCAGGCTTCGGATGAGTGGGGCAACGGTGATCGGCGGTTTACGGTGGTGGCGGAGGCCTTGGATGATTCGGGCCGCCCTGTCAGAGGGCAGGCCAGTTTCTTGGTGGTCCAAGCCGACTTGCGCGTGCGTGTCGAAACAGAGCGGGCTCTGTTTGCACAAGGAAAGGCTCTGAGCGTCGGCTTGGAGGTATTGGACCAAGCCGGAAAACGGGTGTCGAAGCCCGTCGAAGTGGCTGTATATCGCCTTGAGCAGATAAAAAAAATCTCGGAACGCGGTGATGAATACTTTGAGACCCGCCGGGTGTCAATTTGTAACAGAGCGGTTCACACTGACGTCAACGGCCTGGCTCGTGTTGTCCTGCCTAACTCCGAGACGGGCCAGTACGAAATTGTGGCGGAGGTCAAGGATGCCGAAGGCCGTGTGGCCCACGATCGCGCGTTTGCTTGGGTGGAAGGGGAGTCCCAGGAGGGCGGTAGTACATATCGCTATGGGGGGCTTCAAATTTTGTTGGATAAATCGGTGTATCGGCCCGGGGAACGAGCGCGTGCGATGCTGATCGCTCCGGAACCAAACATGACCGTTCTTCTGACCGAAGAGGGGCAGGAAATTTCGCGGCCACGTGTCTTAAGGCTCTCTGGTACCACGGCTTTCTTTGATGTAGACGTGACCCGGGCGCATCAGCCGAATGCGTGGTTATCGGCCACCGTCGTGAATGGACTTGAGATTCTGACGGCCGAACGCTCGCTGAATGTTCTTCCTGAGGATAAGTTCCTCCAATTGGAGGTGGTTGCCGATGTGAAGCAGGCAGAGCCGGGGCAGACCGTGACTTACACGGTTAAAGCACGTGATTGGAAGGGGCGCCCTGTGGATGCCGATGTCTCTCTGGGCGTGGTGGATGAGGCCATATATGCCTTGGAGCCTGACCGAACGCCAGACATTCGGAGTTTTTTCCACGGCCCGCGCTGGAACCAGGTAGAAATGGCGTATTCCTTTGCGGAAGATTATTCGGGTGGATTGGACAAGTTTGCCCCGGATCCCCGCGTGCGCGCGCAGTTTAAGGATACGGCTGCGTGGTTCCCGAATTTGCGAACCGGCACCGCGGGGGAGACCTCCGTGACCGTCGTTCTCCCCGACAATTTAACAACATGGGTTGCTACGGCGCGTGCGGCCACTTTGGACACGCGGGTGGGTGCACAAAGTCAGCGCCTGCTCTCTACCAAGAATTTGTTACTCAGGCTCGAGCCGCCACGTTTTCTGGTTGCGGGGGATGAGGCTCTGATTGCCGCCATTGTGCATAATTATTCAGAGAAGAGGATTGAAGCTGACGTGAGTCTTTCGGCTCACGGGGCATCGCTGGAAACCCCCGCCGTTCGCCGTGTCACTGTGGCGCCCGGTGGAGCGAATCGCTTGGTCTGGAAGGCCCGCCCAGCCGAAGCCGGTGAAGTTGTGCTTGAAGCCGTTCTAAAGCCAGTAGATGCCGAGGCGATAGGTGACGCCCTGCGCCTTAAATTCCCTGTGTTACCACGGGCGGTAGAGGACTTCTTGCCATTGGTCTTACGCGGCATTCCGGCCGTTCCTGCCTCCAAAACGATTGTCTTGCCGGCAGACAGCTTGCCGGACGCGACGTTGGAGGTTCAATTGCAAACCACCCCTTGGCGTGCGATGGCAGGGGCGATGGAGCACCTTCTTGAATACCCCTATGCCTGCGCGGAGCAGACCCTGGCACGGGTTGTTCCTGCCACGATCTTAATTCCGGGATTGTCGGCTGTGGGGGTATCAGAGTCTGTGTTGGAGCCCTGGCGTCGGCAGGCCGACAAAGATTTGTCTGCTCACCTCCAACGTTTGTATTCGATGCAACATGCGGATGGTGGATGGGGGTGGTGGGCCCAGGACGTCAGCCGACCGGAATTGACCTCACACATCCTTTTGTATTTGGCCGAAGCCAAAGAAAATGGGATCGTGGTACCTTCCTCTGTGCTCAGGAAGGCCGTTTCGCGAGTGAGGCAAGACCTTGCAGAAACCTCTGCGCACGCGGTGGATGCCCGTCGGGTGAGGCGTTTCTTGGGGCCGGATGTCCGCGCTCAAGCGTTGTTGGCTCTTTCCCGTTGGGGGGGCGCTTCTGTGCGTGAACGCGAACGTTTGTGGCGTGAGCGGCAAGCCTTATCCGTTCAGGCAAAAGCCCAATTTGCTTTGGCCCTGCTTGAGATGGGGCAGGCAAATCTGGCGCGAGATGAAATTCAGGCCCTCTCGACACAAGCCTTCGAAACGGAAACCTACGCCCATTGGTCGGCTGGCGCCCGTGGCTCGTGGCACGATTCGCCCACCGAAGCAACAGCCTGGGCTCTACGCGCTTTGTTGCGCGAGCCTGCCCTGGCTCCGCAGGCGCAGAAGGCTGCTCGTTGGCTGATTTCAAAAAATTCTCGCGGTTATTGGGAGCACACCCGTGCGACAACGTCTGCCGCTTGGGCTCTGGCTGAGTGGTGGCGGCGGAATCCATCTCCCCCATTGGAAACCGGGGTGGCATCGCTGATGGTGAATGATCAATTGGTGAGGACCTGGGAACAAAAGGCAACGATTCCTTTTGATAGTCCGCCCGTATGGCGCGTTCCGGTGCGTCAAAAATCGGCCCGTGTGCAACTGGACGTGGTCGCTTCTGGGCCGGTTGCGTGGGATCTCACGGGCGGGGTTTCCTTCTTTCGGGAGGCGGATGCCTTGAAATCTGACTCGTCCCACGGCTTGTCCCTTGAACGTACTTATTTTCGGCTCTTACCAGAGGATTTGGCGCGTTTGAAAGGAGCTGGAATGTCGTCATTTTTCGATGAAAAACGAACACGCGACCTGACTCCCTTGCGTGACCCTGCCCATTTAGGCGAGCCCATTCTGGTGCGTTTGACACTTCGGAGTGAACGTCCGATTCAGTGGCTTTGTGTGGTGGATCCACTGCCGGCAGGTGCTGAAGTTCTCGATACCGTTCCCGAGATTTGGAAGTTCTGGTGGTCCCACCAGGAAGCCAGGGATACCGAGATGGCGTTTTTCTTCGCGGAAGTTCCAGCGGGGGAACGCTATGTTTACTATATTCTACGCCCTACTGTTTCCGGACGTTACCTTGCGTTGCCAACCCACGGATGGGCCATGTATGATCCGGAAGTCAGGGCTCGGGGCATCAGTTCTGTTTTCGGCATCTCGGAGTAGGCGATGCGTCCCCTAATGGGTACTCGGGAGTATTTGATTCTCCTTCCGCCCGTGGTGTTGCTCGTGCTTACGGTTTTTGCCTGGACCTACCGCGAACGTCCGTTTCAAGACCTGTTGGCGCACCACACGACATCCCTTCAAGCATTGTCAGCGGCACAAGAGCGGAATGTAAGGGTTGCCGCCCGCTATTTGGATGGTTGGGTTGTCGGGCCGGGCGAGAGTCTTTCATTCAATGCCGTCGTGGGACCGAGAACCCCGGAGCGCGGATTTGTGGAGTCAAATGCTTTTTTGGAAGGACAACGTGCACGCAGTGTCGGCGGCGGCGTATGCTTGTTGGCTTCGGTTCTGTACGCAACGGCGCAGCAGACCTCCTGGAATGTGATAGAGAGAGTTGCACATCCTTACCGAAGTGTCGCTGTCCCGCCGGGTCGTGACGCGACGGTCTGGTATGGGCAAACGGATTTGCGATTGGAGAACAATTTCGCGCAGGCAGTAAAGATACGCGTTTCAGTTCCGGCCAACACTTGCAAAGTTGAATTTTGGGGGCGTGCCGCAGCCCATCAGGTGGCCGGCTTGCGATTTGCCTATCAACCGGGGCGTCGGCCCGGAGACCAGACGATCTTGGTGTATCGCTATATTAACGGGCACACTATTTTGCTGAGTCAGGACACCTATCGCAGCCCGTGATTCAATCTTTTTAAATCCAGGCTCGGCCGAACCAAATATGCCCCATATAGAAACTCCACGAGACGGTTTGGGCCGATAACAGCGGATAGTAGAAGGCGAACCAGGCGAGCACCGCTGATGCGTAGACTGCCACGACGATGCGACGCAGGCGCTGTCCGTGAAGAGAGCCTGGAAGCAAAGGTCGGGGACCCCTCCCCTCGGGGGAATTCTCCATTCGAGACGGTTCGGTGTCAGTGTCCGCCTGGCCGTGAACGAGTAAATAGCCCAGATATGCCAGCGTGATACACGCGAACGGGATGGTTTCAAACATATAGTGCATGTAAAGCAATGGCCGAGGTTGAACGCCCCACATGGCCCATAAACCGATTCCCAGCAGTGCCAAAGTGCCCAGTTGTCGAGCACGGTCGCGATACCCTAAGTATGCAGCGTACAAAAGTGCTGGAATACTGCTCCACCAGACGAAGGCGTTGCCGATGGCCCAAACGGCTGCCAGGCCTTGTACTCCCGTATTTTTCAAGTCCTGGAAATAATACCAAGTTGGCCGTAGCATGATCGGCCAACTCCACCACGGCGAATTGTAGGGGTGGGTGGCATTCAAGCGCGCGTGATAGTCCCACATCTCTTTCTGCCAAGCCAGCACACGGCCCCAACCATGATTGTCGTGATTCCAACTAAACAGTTTGAGGCGCCAGTCACCCTCCGCTTGGAGTATGTATGGAATATAACTCAAAAGGTAAATGAGAATGGGAATCAGTCCCATAGAAACGAAAATCAATCCTACATAGCCGAGTACTCCCTTGGGGTCGGCTGCGCGTAAATCGTTCCATAGACCCCGCAGATCCGCCGCGGGGGTTTTTACCCAGACAAGGCGGCGCACCCGCCACGCGTGATACAAAAGCAACAGCCCTGTTAACCCCCAGGCATATAAACTAGACCACCGGGTGGCTAAGGCACATCCCAAACCAAAACCCGTGAGCATCAGCCACCGGCCATCGTCATGCTTCAGGAACTGCCACGTGCCTATCGTACCGATAAGAATGAACGCAATTTCGTAAATGTTGGTCATGGCAACGCGACTTTGCACGAAGAAGACACCGTCCAGGGCGAGCAGCAATGTCGCAAGGACAGCAATGGCTCGATTGTTGAACATCAATCGAGCGAGGGCGTAGGTTGCCACGAGCGTGATGGCTCCGAAAATGACGCTCATAAACCGCCAACTGAACGCTTGATGCTCTGTGAATACCTTCGTTCCCATCTCCCATCCGCCGCCGAAGGCAAGAATGCCTGTCGCTGCTATCAATTTGGCAAGCGGTGGGTGGGTCCATTCATAGGGTGATATGCCGTGGATGTATTCCATCGCAGTCCGCGCATGGTAGACCTCGTCAAAAATTTGTTCGTGAGGAATACCGAGGCGCCACAACGCACAGCCCGTAAATACGAGGGCGATAGCACCCGCAATGAGCGCGTCGTTCCAGTTCAGGGCGTGGGTCGGAATTTGTGTCTTGATCGTGCGGAACATTTTGACCAGCCGATTTTCGGCAATCTCAGCAACCAACTCCGTTTTTTGAAAAAGGTAGGTCAAGAGTTCGCCGAACAACCAGATGTTCAATAGCGACAGCAGAACGGTGCCAGAAAGTTTCAAGTTTCCGAACATCGGGCCATTGTTCATCATCGATTTGAGGCCCTCAACCCAAGAGGACTGGTCGTTGTAGAAGAAAAAGATATAGGAAATAGAAATGAAGGCGACGAAGGAAAAAGACCAATAAATCCAACTCAATCGTCGGTTGAAAGCTTGTGCCAAGGCGAGGAACGCAATCGCAGGAAAAATATAACGTTCATGCATACGGGTTGCCAGCACGTAATATCCTGTGAGTGCCACACTGCTGCCCAGAACGAACGGAAAAGCAACCGGCAGGTGACGATTACGCCACAGGTAATACCCCGTCGCTGCCAAGGTAGCCGTCACCAGCAAAAGTCCCCACGTGCTGTGGCTCAGGGCAAAAATGACCCGGTCATCAGGTTTCCATGCCTCATTGGGGGGCGGAAGCATCCAAATATTAAAGGCGTTGACTGTACTGTAGGGGTAATTGTCCCCTGTTTGTTTCATCAACTCTTTGAACCATTCAAAGGGTGCAATCAACAGTGCGTGAAGCCAAGGGGCCACACCTTGAGAGGTGTTCCACAACTTAGTCCAGTTGGCGGGAATCAGGATGACCCACGCCGTGGCGAGGCCTGCGGCAATGGCGATCGGCCACTGACGAACTTTGTGTCGGTGCCAGGTCGCGAGGAAAACCACCGGGATGAGAAAAAGCCCTTGGGGTTTGATGAAAACTGAAGCACTGGCAAGGACCGCCGATAAAACCAGCCGGTTTGAGAATACAGCGGCCGTCGTTAAGAGCATCGTGCAGGTGATGATTGAATCCACCTGCCCCCAAATCGCGGACACAAATAATACGACCGGATTGAACAGGTAAAATGCGGCAGTGTGGAAGGCCGAGCGAATAGCAACCCGACCTTTTAAAAGGTAAAAAATCAGTGCGCCGTTGGCGATGTCGGCAAGGCATCCCGGGACTTTCGCCCAGGGAACGGTCATGACGGACTCGCCTGTAAACATTTTCGCAATCCCCGCCCAAATCCATAGAAGGTACATGAAGAGCGGGGGGTAATCACTCCAGGTATTTTCGTAGAAATGGTGGGGGCCCACCTTCAGCAGAGTGTCTCCCCAACTGCGAAAAGTGTTCACATCCAGGGTGAACTGGTAGGGAAAGCGAATCAAAAATAAACGCAGGAGGAGGGCGCCCAACAAGACCCATAAGAAAAGTTTTGTGTAATTTCGGCCGCTTGACTCTGAACCCGCCAAAGGTGCCGTGCCCGTGACTGTCGTCGGATCGTTATCGACT
This sequence comes from Candidatus Sericytochromatia bacterium, assembly GCA_035284745.1. Lineage (GTDB taxonomy): Bacteria > Cyanobacteriota > Sericytochromatia > S15B-MN24 > JAQBPE01 > JAYKJB01. The sequence goes on from JAYKIL010000028.1 coordinate 8,517, forward strand.
GGGTCCGTTCCTGTGCTCATGATGTGCTTCCGAGATTCTCGTTCGTTATGCTGTGCGCTTGACGCCCATCATGCGCCACACGGACAGCAATTGGCTCGCATTGAAGATACTCGAATAAGTTCCAACCGCAATCCCCAGCAGCATTGCCAGCACAAACCAACGGACAGTATCGCCGCCCAGAATCAGTAACGCCAGCAGGGTGAGGCACGTGGTCACCGAAGTGTTGATGGAGCGCGCCAGCGTTTGCTTGATGCTACGATTGGCCACATCGTCGAATGTGTCTCGCTTGCCGGCGGTGCGCATATTTTCACGAATGCGATCATAGATAACGATCGTATCGTGTACAGAGAAGCCCACGACCGTCAAAACCGCGGTGACGAAGAGGCTATCTACTTCGACCCCCAGTCCGATGCCCAGCAGGGCGAATACCCCCACCAAGAAGATAACATCGTGTACCAACGCTGCGATGGCGCACATCGCGAAGTCAAATTGATAGCGGAAGGTGACGTAAAGAACAATTCCGATGAGTGTAAAGGCAACGGCAGACAAGGAGTTGGCCAGAAGTTCTTTGCCAATGGTCGGGCCTACACTTTCGAAACGGTCAGCTTTGAAGGTCCCCATTTTTTGTTGAACTTTATCCAAAAGCTTCTGTCGTTCTTCAGATGAAATGGCCTTGGTGCGGATCAGGGCGGTTTTTTCATCCGCGATTTGGACTTGGGCATCGGGGTGACCCGCCTCTGAAACAATTGCCTTTACAGACTGCGCCGTGACTGCCTTTTCAAAAGTCAGTTGGGCCAAGGTTCCCCCGGTGAAATCGATCCCCAACTTCAAGGGTGTTCCCATCGTGACCAGCAGATACACGATGGCCAGAAATCCTGGTGTCAGCAGAACGGTTGAGATAAGAAACCACAAGGACTTCTTATTCATAAAGTTGAAGCTGGAATCTTCAAAGCGCATAGCCATTAAAGGTTAACCTCGTCTCGGGCCCAAGCCCATCAGCGAATTTTAGAGGGGAGCGCCACTCCGAACAGCTTCGGGCTTTTGAAGGAACGGTGGTTCAACACCCAGTGGAGCAAGTTTCTTGTGGCCGTAATCGCAGTAAACATGGAGACCCCAACACCAATGGCTAAGGTGAGAGCGAAACCTTTCACCAAGCCAGTTCCAAAATAGAACAGAACTGCACACGACAACAACGTCGTAATATTTGAGTCGAAAATTGCAGAGAATGCGCGTTTGAATCCAATTTCAACCGCGGCGTAGATGGTGCGGCCGTTTTTGAGTTCTTCACGTGTGCGCTCAAAAATTAGGATGTTGGCGTCCACTGCCATGCCAAGTGAGAGAATGAAGCCCGCAATGCCAGGCACGGTCAGCGTGATGGGAATCATCTTGAACACCGCAAGAACAAGCAGCCCGTAAATGACCAAGGCGATGTTGGCGATAACGCCAGGGATTCCGTAATAGGCGACCATGAACAGAACGACCAGCACAAAGCCGACAATGCCAGCCAAAATACTCGCTCGGACGGATTCAGCCCCCAGGCTTGCGTCGACGGAGCGGTTCTCGACCACCTCCAATGGAACGGGGAGGGAGCCCGCTCGCAGCACGATCATCAATTCATTGGCAGCTTTAGCATCAAAATTTCCAGTGATTTGAATGTTGCCCGAATTCAGTTCCGTTTGGACGATCGGGGCCGAGATGAGTTGGTTATCTAGGAAGATCGCCATCGGCTTCCCGAGCAGCTTCCGTGAAACATCCGCAATGATACGTTTGCCTTCCGAATCGAAATCGGCTGTGACCGCCCACGAGGTTCCGAGTGGCTCGACCCGTGCGTTCCTCACCATCCGACCTTCAACGCCCGTGAGCAACCACTCATCACTGGGTTTGGTCGTCGGGCTTGGAGACGGGGTGGATACAGATCCCCCCGGGGCCTCAGAGGGTTTGGTTGCGGCAGAGACCTGCGGCGCTGGCTTGCCTTCTGGAAAATCACCTTTGCGCGCCCTGAAGGTCAGTATGGCCGTCTTTCCGAGGATTCGTAGGGCTTCATCCTTGTCGCTGATGCCCGGAAGGTCCACGATAATTTGGTCGGCCCCTTTGGGTTGGATCAACGGCTCCGCCACGCCGAGACCGTCGACGCGGGCACGAACCACGGCAATGGCAGCACTCATCACGTCCGGAGTGATCACTTTGATGTCGTGGGTCGCTTGTGCCTGTAACACCAAATGCATGCCGCCTTGGATGTCCAGGCCCAATTTGAACTCAAACGGCCACTTCGCATCTTGTTTAGAGACCACATACCCGGAGATCACTCCCAGAAGGAGAATGAATCCCAGCATCAGTTTTCGGAAATCCACGAACACATTCCTCCGGGGAGCCTGGCAAGCATCCCGCAAATAAAGCACGAAGTATACCGCATTGGACGATCTGCGGAAAGGTTCGGGGAAACGCTTTCGGCACAGAGGTTCGTGGGACTGATTTCTTCAGGTATCATGGCCTCGGTCCGTTTCGCGGACAAATTTTTTTGGCACCCGGGGGCGTCAGGGCCATGCGTCTAATTCAAGTTCTTTTTCTCACCACGTTGCTGTCTTGCAGCGCTTTCGTCGCGCTGAAAATTCCATTTTTGACGTTTGGGCCTCCCCGCCAATTGCCCTCTGCCGACGTGTTGTACGACTTTCACGGATTGATGTTTGGCTCGCACATAGTAACGGCACAGTTGCTGATGGTTTGGTTGACCGCGGCCTGGTTAGGGCCAAGGCGAGGTGCCCTCGCAATTGCTTTCTATTTGAGCCTGGGGCTTGGGGGACTGGCGGTTTTTAGCGGGGGCGGTGGCAGCGGCTATATTTACAGCCCTACGTTTGGATACCTGCTGGCCTTTTTGCCGGCTGTGATCTTGGCGGGACGTTTTTCGTCGAGCATCTATTTTGGGAAGATTTGGATTGGGTTTTTCTATGCGTGGGCTGTGATCCAATGTGTCGGTTTCACGTACCAGGCAATCGTTGAGGGTGTCTTTACCTCGCTTTTGGCCTGGCGAGAGTTTGCGGCAAGCCAGGTCTTGCAATTCCTGCCGGGGCAACTCGCGCTGATGACTGTGGCCGCTTTCGCCATCTCAATGTGGCGGAAAGGGGTTCTGTGGTGGACAAACAGCGAGCCGACTGACCCCGTGGAACGGGAACAGTCGGGGTTGGCTGAGTTGTCGGATGGCGTGTGGCGTTAGCCGCCGAGTTTGCGGATCATCGCCTGTTTGGTGGCTTCATCAACGAAAGGGTGAATGCCCTGACTGCCATCGGCCATTTTGTACCGGGCGAACAAGTTGTTTTCGCGTTTGAAGGCCAAGACTGCGGCGGCAGTCTCTGCGTCGAATAGGCCGTTTTGGTTGACCTTCAGTCCGAAGGTATTCAGCACTTGCTGCAGTTCCTTTATCATCTCGGTTTTGTTGCTTCCTGGGCCCAGTGCGTCCATCCCTTCAAGTTCTGCCGCTTCCCGTTGGAAGGCTTCAATGTTTGAGGATTCAGCGAGAAGGTTTTGGCTGCTGGCGATGTTCTGTTGCTCGGGCGAGAGAGTACTGGGCGGCGTCGAATTCTGAACCGCAGGCGCCCCGGAGGTGTTGGCGGGAGGTGCTGTGACCGTGGTTGCCCCGGAGGTGTTGGCGGGAGGTGCTGTGACCGTGGTTGCCCCGGAGGTGTTGGCGGGAGGTGCTGGGACCGTGGTTGCCCCGGAGGTGTTGGTGGGCTGTGCTGGGACCGCAGGCGCTCCGGAGGTGTTGGTGGGCTGTGCCGGGACCGTGGACCCCTGAGATTGCAGTCGCTTCACCATGGCTTGCTTCGTTGCCTCATCGATGAACGGATGGAAGGCGGTTGTGTTGTCGGCCAACTGATAGGAGGCCGTCAACGAATTCTCTCGCTTGTATTTTAAAACGGCTTCGGTTGTCTCTGGCGTCCAAGTACCGGTGGTCGGGAGGTTATAGCCCCAACTGTTCAGCAGTTGCTGCAACTCACGAATCAGGTCTGCATCTTGGGAACCGGGGCCAAGGGCTTTGGTCGTTTCAAGATTCTGAGCTTCTTTCAGGAAGGCCTCGACGTTCGATTTGGTTGCCAAAAGGCCATTTTCGGACGCGATTTTCGCTTCATCCGCAGTCAATGTATCGCTGGTTTGGGGCGGGGTCGCAGGGGCCGGTGCGGGCGGCACTGGAACAGTGGTGACGTCTCCGACCGGAATCGGTGGTGGCGGTGGGGGGGGCGGGGGCGGCGCCGGAACTGCCGCGACGGGTGGTGGGGGCGGTGGCGGAGGAGCCACCGGGGTGAGCACGGGAGATTGCGCGGGCGCAGGGGGGGGCGTCACAGGCGGAGTCGTGGTGGTTGACGGTGACGTGGTGCCGTTTTGAGCAGCCAAAAGTTTATTGACCATCGCTTGCTTGGTGCGTTCATCAATGAACGGGTGGACGCCAGGGGTTCCATCGGCCATGCGGTAGCTCGCGCCCAAGCCATTTGAACGCTTGAATGCCAGTACCGCCTCCGTCGTGGCTCCATCCCATTGTCCGGAAGGCGTCACAGCGTAGCCCCAAGACTGGAGTACTTGTTGCAGTTCCCTGATCGCGTCTGAATTGGTAGACCCTGGTCCGAGCGCTTGCGAGGATTCGAGGGCCTGGGCTTCCTGCATGAACAAATTGAAATTGTCGCGGTTGGCTTGAATGCCATTCTGCTGTGCCACCATCAACTCGTTTTGACTTAAACCCGTGGCCGGATTGACTGGGGTGGCGGGTGCGGTCGAACCCGGTAACGTCGGAGCGCTCGCATTTGACTTAAACAGACGTTTGAAGAAGTCGATCACGTTTTGTATGACCCGACCCAACGCTCCCATGACCCCATCAATGGTGTTGGCGAGGTTGTTGTTTCCTGGCACCGACGTGTAGACCTGAGGGGCGCCGGGAGACGGGGCCGTCTGGGGCATCACGTTGGGTGGTACGGTTCCACCCAATGGCGTACGAGAGGGCTGGTGAATAACGGTGGGCGCGATCATGGCGTACCTCGGTGGCAGGGACGGGACTGATCACTGTATCGGGGGGGAAGCGGAACATTCGGTAAAAATAGGACTAAGCTTTATGCCCAATTTGGATTAAATGTGCAGAGCGCAGGGATCGAGATGGGCGCGGAGATTCCCGGGAGTCGCCCATCTTCTCTAGAACTGACGGTGGCGCCGTTTCGTCAGTCTTGAGACGATGAACGGCGCGTCGGGTAGGTTGCCGGATCCTTCAGTTTGAAGCGCATGTGGAAAGCCGTGAACCTTGTGTTTTCCTCGATAGCGACCAACACCCGACTCAACTGCGAAACCAGCAAAAGAAACAATCCTGCGGCTATTGCCAGGCCACTGTTCAACAAAGCTTGTGAGGCCCGTTCCAATTCCGCACCGTTCTTTGTGGCGTAGTACGCCAAAACTGCGTGGGCAACGCCCAGCACAATGGCTGCGAGCCCCATCACTCCCAGCACGAGAACAAGGATGCGTAAAAGCCAGTACCGGACGCGGTCAGGACGCACGTCTGGGAATCGTTCGGGGTCCACGGGCGCGGTCAGGGCGGGCCTCCTGCAAAACTATCGTCAGGCCGATGGTCGTTTTATACCCAGACCTGCCTCGCCGTTCTTGAATCCAGCGTCTAGGCCCGGAGGTCTGTCTGTTTCGCATCGACCGGCCATTCGTCCTCTACGACGGTGGCATAGACCATGGTGAAATAAGTCAGACTAAACATATATAAGGCGACGCCGGCCATCACGGTGAGGGGCTGGAACGAGGCCATCAAGATCCGGGCAAATAAAAGGCTGCCAATGTGAAGGGTACCGATCGCGATCACTTGCCCCAGACGACGCAAACACAAACCGGCACTCCCCAGCCATGCTGCCGTCCAGCGTTGTCCTTGCAGGATGGCTAAAGGGGCCCAGAAGACAAGCAACGCATTGAGCGCCACCACGAGGCTCACCCAGATGGCGGCAAGGTTCATCCACTCAATCACTGCCCTCGGAATTCGACTCGGCTCCAGCGCTGCTTGCTGTTGAGCAGTTGGCAGTTCTAGCAGTGGTTTGAACCAAGCCAGGAGAGGGTCTAGGCCTATCGAGCGTTGTCCATACCAGAAAATGATGGCAGCCAAAGAGCCGATGAGGAGCCAATAGACGCAGGTCCCTGCGACCATCGTCATCCAGCGTGCATTGATGCCGTCTATGAAGTCACGGAAAGTTGCTACGCCACCGCGTAAAACACGGGCCATCAGAGCGTACCAGCCAGCCAGCAACATGGTCGCAGCCACTGCTGCCGCAAGTGCTCCCATCAAATGGGGGAGGCGCCCGTGTTGAAGTCCCAAGGGAAATAGGGCGTCCTGCAACAAAATGACCGCAAAGCCCGGCAACCACAATATGGGGGTCTGGCGAAGGAGCTCTCTGGTGTGGCTCAGGATTTGTTGGGTGTTCCTCATAGCGCTAGAAACATACCATTGATAGCAGGGATGGATCGTCTCGCTTGCTGCGGGTATGCTGTTTTTGCCACCCGTTTTTTTTAAAAGACTGCCTTCTGGGATCCACAATACCAATGTTAAAGCCACCTTTTGTTGATTTTCTGCTCATCAGTTTTTTCCTGATATTTACGGCGAAGGGTTTCGTTACGGGATCAATCCGCAGCGTGGTGACGCTGGTTGCATTGGCATTGGGCTGGTTCTTCGCGGCATTGATGCCTGCCATTGCGGGGTTTGCGATCGGGTATTTGCTGCCTGATTCGTCGGCCAATTATCTTTTGATAAATAGACTTGCCGCCATCGTTATTTTTTTTGGTTTGTTTCAGTCGATCGGATTTTTGTTGACCGGCTTGTTTGAAAACATCCACCTGGGTGGTTTTGATAAGTTTTTGGGTTTTCTCCTGGGGCTGACGGCGGCTTTTCTCGTTGTTCCGATGCCGGGGGCTGCCATCATGGAGATTCCAACCGCGTGGGCTCACAAGCCAAATCATCGCTACTTTGTTGAATCCAAGGTCATGAAGGCGGCCAGGCCCTTGTCGGTGGCTCTCGCGCGAAAAGTTTCGCGACGGACGGGAGCCCAGCCTCGCTAGCAACGGACCGGACCCCTCAGTTGTCGGGGCGTTCATCGTCCGATTTGTGACATAACTCGCTGATTTTATGTTTCTCCCGCCGCTAGGATGTGGGGCAGTTTCCCTGGCTGGGGATTGCCCTCCGTCTGTGGGCGGAGCGGGAGAGGGGTGTGAAATGGAAATCGGTGAGATTCATTTCGAGCGGAAAACAGAGGGTGAGCATTGCGGGACGCTGTCTTTCAAGACGGGGACGCGCACCGGTTTTTTGCTGTTTATCGCGACGTGCCAGGTCCATCATCGAATCACGATTGAGTTCGTCCCCGGATTGGCTGCCCACCAAGCGGATATTGCTGAGTATTATGAGCAGTTCAGTGACGCGGTGGCTCGGCAACTTTTCGAGCAGGTCAGCCGGAAGTCGATGTTTGCGCGTCGCGCCGACGTGGGGCTTTATCTTCCGCCATTGGGGCCCAGCCCTGAGGGGTGGTTCGAGCGATAATAGTCACGTCCTCCTTTTTTGTTAGATCGCGCGCCGGCCGGCTCTCTGGCCGGTTTTTTTTGCCCCTTCTCTTTGGGGAATGGCTGTAAGATGTCTATTATGAGGACATCCGGGGCCTTAAACGACCCTACGCTTGGAGGCGGCTTTATCCGATTTTCGTCATACTTTAACCTGCTTATAGGCAAGTCGTTGACTGCTCTCTCCGATAAGCCAAGGGTAGCAATTAACAGCGCGTTAAAATTCTCCGAAAGGACGACCGCGATGTCCAAGACGACCTCCCTCAAAACCTTCGCCTCGCTGGCCCTTGCGGTCGGGTTGCTGTCGGGCTGTGGGCGTTATCAGGACTTGCCTGCGTTGCCAGCCTACGGCGGGGATGGCTTGCTGTCCCCCGTGGGTGGCCCATTCAATCGTTTGCCGACAGGCACGGTGACGGGGCGGATCGTCGACGAGCGGACGAAAATGGGGATTCCAGATGTCTTTGTGGAGATCCAGAATGTGCAGCCACCCGTTGCCGCGCGGACCGATGCCTCGGGCAATTTCGTGTTGCCCAATGTGCCCCAGGGCAAGCAGATTGTGGTCGTCAACAGGCCTGACTACGTGTTTTTGGCGGCACAGGGGTCTATCATCGCTGATGTTATGCCCAACACAACGGTGAACCTTCCTGTGATTCTCTTGAGCCCGGCCATTGCAGCGGCCTCCAATGCCTTCCTGACATCGATTGGTGGCTTGGTTGAACCGTATGGCGTCGCCGTGGATAACAACCGTAGCGCATTGTACGCAGTCGATCGGATCGGCTATGGCACAGTGCTGGACCGCCGTTGCGAGGTCAAGAAATATAACCTGAACGGCGGCTTCGTTCGTAGATTCGGCGGCAATAAGTTCAACTTGAGCCGTGGTAACGAGACGGGAAGGGCTTTTGATCTCTTTACGCACTTGTCCTGGTCCTACGGCATTGATGTTGATGCGGGCGGCAATGTCTACGTCGCTGAGACGAACCGAAATAAAATTGTGAAGTTCAGTTCGGATGGCGATTACATTACGCGTTTCGGTGAGAATATTAAGAACAACTTTGATGTCTCTGTTCTGAACACCGGTCAAATTGGTGTGAGTTCCTCAGGGACCAGCAAGATCGTATTGTTCGACGTTAATCTGGCGGCTGCGTCGCGGGACTTTGCGGGCACAGCCAAGAATCCTTCTGTCAACGGTGGCTTCCGCGGGGTCGCGGTGGATAATGCCAACTTTTTGTATGTGCTGGACAATTCAGGGGGGCCCGGCACTGCCGTCAAGAAATTTGATGCACGCAGCAGTCAGCCGGTCCTACAGTTTGCCTCCAACGCGGGCGCTGGGCCAGGGCAGTTTCGTGGCGCCACGGACCTTGCGATTGACAATCGTAATGGCGACGTCTACGTAGTGGATTCGGGAAATAATCGGGTGCAGCGTTTTGACCGGGATGGTCGCTTTGTGGCCGAATTTGGTTCCGCTGGGCGCGGCAATGGGCAGTTTGACCGTCCATATGGCATTGCGATCGACAAGGAAGGATACATCTTCGTCGCAGATACCGGTAATAAGCGCATTCAAAAATTTGCGCCGGGACGAATCTTCAACAATGGGAGCGGCTTTAATAACAGCGTGTACTATCCTGTGAAATAGTGAATATTGATTGAGGAACCGGGCCCACAACGGGCCCGGTTTTTTTCTTGACTCATTTTGTTCGTTTGATAGAGAATCGAACCCTCTGCAGGTCTCGAGACACTGTTTTTTGTCGGAACAGACGTGTTCTTGAAGAAGGGATGGAGTTATGGCCAGAATTGTTCGATGTGGGCTGGTTCAAGCCGCTTGCGACATTGCCACGGACAGTCCGATTGCTCAGATCAAAAAGCACATGATTGACAAGCACGTGCATTTTGTGGAACAGGCGGCAGCGCAGGGGGTGCAGGTTCTGTGTTTCCAGGAGATTTTTTACGGACCCTATTTCTGTGCCGAACAAGATGCGCGTTGGTACGATTCCGCGGAACGGATGGATGGCCCGACTGTTTCGCTGTTTCGCGGATTGGCAACGAAGAATGGCATGGTGATTGTGCTTCCCTACTACGAAGAGGTGGGGATCGGGAACTATTACAATACGGCTGCGGTGATTGATGCGGATGGGACTGTTTTGGGGCAATACAGGAAACAACACATTCCACATTGCCATCCGGGCTTTTGGGAAAAGTTTTATTTTAAACCGGGCAATCTTGGCTACCCGGTCTTTAAGACCCGTTATGCGGATGTGGGCGTCTATATTTGTTACGATCGCCATTTCCCTGAGGGGGCCCGGCTGCTTGGTTTAAATGGGGCGGAGGTCGTCTTCAACCCATCAGCGACGGTGGCCGGTCTTTCCGAATACCTGTGGAAGCTTGAACAACCGGCTCACGCCGTGGCCAACGGATACTATGTGGGAGCGATAAATCGTGTGGGGCGCGAGTTTCCGTGGAACATCGGTGAATTTTACGGCCAGAGTTATTTCGTCGATCCCAAAGGACAGTTCTTGGTGACAGGCTCCAGAGACCAGGACGAACTGGTGATATCCGACCTTGATCTCGATGTCATTAAAGAAACTCGTCATACTTGGCAGTTCTATCGCGATCGGCGGCCGGAGACCTATCAGGATCTTGCGGCTTTGTTGCCCTAACTTTCGAATCCCTGCTTCATTGGGTCGTGGCGCGGGTAGAAACGGGGTGGTGTGCCCAGGTCCGTGCGCCGTTCCAAATCAGCGGTCGTGCGCACATCTACGTCGTGTAAGGAGGCACCATGTCTGCTTCGATGACACCGCAGGAATTGTTGGCAAAACGTCAGGCCTACATGGCCCCGACCTTGGCGCACTATTACGAACGCCCCATGAACTTGGTTCAGGGCCGGATGCAGCACCTTTATGATTCTGAGGGGCGTGAGTACCTGGATTTTTTTGCTGGAATCTGCACCGTGGGGGTGGGCCACACGAATCCCTTGGTGACCGCGCGCGTGAGCGAGCAAATCGGCCAACTTCAGCACACCAGCACGGTTTTTTTAACGGAACCGATGGTCAATTTGGCTGAAAGATTGGCGGAAATTTCACCGGGCAAACTACAAAAGAGTGTCATTACGAACAGCGGCACGGAGGCAAACGAAACCGCTGTACTGCTTGCAAAGCGCTTTTCAGGCCGCAACGAGGTGATTGCACTTAAGCACGCCTATCACGGACGCTCGTGGCTCACTGCCAGTTTGACTGCCATTGCCTCTTATCGTGTGGATCCCATTCCTGTTCCGGGCATCAGTTTTGCTGAGAACCCATATTGTTACCGATGTCCGTTTGGAAAGGTTCCCACGTCTTGTGACTTGGAGTGTGCCCAAGATGTTGAGAATGTCATCAAAACGCAGACGACGGGTGCCCCTGCTTCCGTGATTGCCGAAACGATTCAAGGCGTCGGCGGAATTATCACCCCTCCCCCCGATTATTTTAAGGTCGTTCAAGATATTGCGCGACGTTATGGGGCCGTGCTCCATATTGATGAAGTTCAGGCAGGCTTTGGAAGGACCGGTCAGTGGTTCGGTATTGAGCATTATGGTGTTGAACCCGACATCATTACGATGGCGAAGGGAATGGGAAATGGTTTTGCGATTGGGGGATGTATCACCACCGCGGAAATCGCGGACAGTCTGAAAGTGGGAACCATCAATACATTCGGGGGCAATCCCATATCGGCCGCTGCCAGTCTGGCGACAATCGATTACATTGAGCAGGAAAGCTTGATGCGGAAATCGGCAGAATTGGGGGCCTATTTGATGGATGAACTCCTTGGTTTAAAAGAGCAATTTTCGGTGATTGGGGATGTGCGTGGTAAAGGCCTGATGATTGGGGTTGAGTTGGTAGAGGATCCCCAATCCAAGAACCCTGCGATGGCCCGCGCAAAGGCCGTGATGGAATTTTTGAAAGATGATGGCGTCGTTGTGGGGCGTGGTGGCCTTGGCGGTAATGTACTGCGTTTACAGCCGCCGATGGTGATAGGCAAGGCCGATTGTGACCGATTGGTTGAAAGCTTGCGACGCGCGTTGACAGCAAGCTGAGCGTCGTTTCACCGGTTCAGAGACTAAGGCGACGTTGCGATGCGCACAGGAATAATGAGGGGCTCGGTGGGGCCGTCCGGATTCACCGTGAAGGTCACTTTGCAATCCGCTTCGATGGCGCAGTCGGAAATGGTACTTCCGTCGCTGTTGATGGCTCCAAGTTGCAATTCGTAGACGATGTCACGTTTCAGATTATCCAGTGTGATCGACTGCGCCAACTGCCCTGTAGAGAGGTCCAATTGATCCAGTAGTGTCGCCCCCTCACGCAGCTCGATGCTGACCGTCGCAATGTCCGTCGCATCGCCCGCGACCGAGATGCTCCCGCTGGCGAACCCTGCAAAGGTCCGATCTGCCAGACGGCACCTAAAGGTTAATGATGTCTCGTGATCAGTGTCTTCAGTGTCGAATTGCGTGACACAATTTCCATCTTGGCTGTCAATGCGATCGCCTGTGGCATTGAAGGCTTGCAGGCGTACCCAATAACTGCGCTGGCGCTTCAGATTATTGATGATGATAGGGGCGTCGGGCGCCAGGCCCGTAAATTCTTGCAGGGGGACTCCGCCCGTCGGAGGTGGCGATTCATCCCATAGGCTCGCGTCCAAGGTGTTGACGTCTTCTGCGCGATAAGGCGCGTAGGCAAGGAGATGATAAGCGTCACGGGAAACCCTCGAATGCAGGTTGGCAAAAGCACGGATCTGAACCAACTGTAAAGCATCTGGGTTCAACGGTTTCGGGGAGAGTTTGCTCCCTCCTCCGCACGCAAGTAGTGCGCTGGCCGCGCTTGTGAGTAAAATCCAAAATAATGCCTGAGGCCGCATCCCGCAGGGTCCTTGTCAGCTTTTTAAGGCGCAGGCGTTGCCGTGCCCAGTATTTCGTTAGCCGTCGTGTCCACGATGATTCCAGGCGTAATGGATGCCACCCCTTGGCGTTCCCCTTCAAACGTTTGATTTTTAAGCTTCAAATTGAAGCTCATACTGCCCAAGAAATCCTGCAAGCCCGTGTCAAATTCAGTAATGCAGGAGGTGCTCTCATCATCAAGGCGGGCCCCTAATGGATCCCCCCGATTTTCAGGATGCGTGTTTTCACGACCCAGGTAAGCCACCAGGCGCACCCGATATTTCTGTTCTTTTTTAAGGTTCTCGATGATGATCGGAGCCTCGGCCCCATAGACGCTGCCTAAAAGCGCCGTCGCCGTCTCGTCAGCATCGAGGTCTCCGAGTCCGTCTGTTTTCCAGATGATCACATCAATCGTGGCTACGTCATCGGCAATGTAGGGCGTCATCGTATGCGAAGCGGGCTCTTGCATCAGGCGGTAAGCTGCGTTTCCGGAAACGATGCGCGGTTTTCCTACGACTCGAACCGGGCCGTTGAATCCGGCTGTGCCCAGTGGCGATAACGCGCAGCCCGCTGCCAACAAAAGGCTCAGAAGCCAGGGGGAAAAGTGACATTTAGCAGCGCGGTGTATCACAGGGGGCCTCCTTGAGCAGTGAAGCCTAAAGTCGTTGGCTTAAGGACTTCTGACCGGAAGGTGTTAACAATCTCGCCATTGGAAAGACTCAGGTTTCCATCCGCAGTTCCTGAGAAAATTTGGTCGCGGAGCCGCAGTTTGAAAGTAACTTCTTGGGTGGTTTGGTAGGCTCCCTGGGTCGGCAGTGTGTCGAAACTGACGACGGAGTGTTCGTCATCCGACATCGGCACCAAGGCCGATGGATCGTTAGGATCAGGCTTGTAGGCCTGAAGCAATACGCGGTAGGTCTCGTTTTGTCTCAGACGTTGAATGCTGAGGCTGCGACTCGTGCCCGGAAGGGTGGTGAGCAAGCGTCCTGGCGCAGGATTCAGCTGGTCCGCCAAATAGACCCTGATTTCACCCGCGTTAAGGGCTATTTCATCGTTTGCACTTCGCAACGTCTGCAGGCGATAGTCGCGGGGCACTCGCACGAGACTGATTGTGCCGTGCGCAATGACCTCGCCTGGAGACACCGCAACCACTTCCTGCGCGCAACCCTGGAGGGCCAAAAAAACCAGCGGCAGCAGCTTCTTGTTACGCGACCGCGTCATCATGGCAGTGCCACCTCGCTTGCGAGTGGGTTGAGCAGTGTGCCATCACGGATGGATAGGCTGCCCGACGCCAAGCTCTCGCTTCCAGGGTCTTCAGGGATATCCAGAATGGGAATGGCGGTCGCAGGCAACGTCTCTGGGGCTGTTGGTGTCGGCATCGATACCGTTTCCTCGAGAGGTTCGCGCAGCACGATGCCATCAATCACACGCCCGTCGGCATCAGCGTATTGGATATTGCCATCCGGGTCACGGCTCAGACGGCCGATCGGGAAACTTGCCGGACTTAATGCCGCGAGGTCACTTTCAAGTTCGCGGAAGGGGGTAAATACATCGACTTGGCGGGAGAAATCCTGCATTAAACCTACAATATGCTGATTCCATCCTTCAAGCAATCCCAGCACAGTGATTGCGTTGGATAACACCCACTTGTTTTTTGCGTATCCCTGTTGATTCGCGTTTCTGACGATTTTTTCCGCGGCTGCTTCATCGCTCTCGAGAGCCAAATCCAGCCCGATGAGGAGTTGGTTTGTGTCTGAAAACAACCGAGGGACAGCAAGGTCCCTCAAATTTGGCTTGAGACGAAATTGTAACTGAAGGGGGCCCTCCATGATTTGTGTCGCAGCGGTGGTGCTTGGCGTCAATTCTAAATGGGCCAGCGATGGATAAACACTGCGATCGTTCGGAAATGCATTAAGCCTCCATTTCCGTGATGAATAAGGACGCAGCACGTTACCTCGCCCGTCAACCAGTGAGCCCCAGGCCCCTGCCCGGCTGGCCGCTACAATTTTCAAAATACGGTGGGCCGGCAGTGAGGGAACCAGTAGCGTGAAGCGTCCTGCGGGGTCTGTTTTGCCTTGACTCTGCTCGGTCGCGAACAATGGCAGGGTTTGGCCCGATGCAATGTCATACACTTGCATGACCGCGCCCTCAATGGGAACCCCTTGAAATTGAACGATGCCCTCGAGGCGTGTGACGCTTCCTGGCTCGGGTGATTTTGGCGGCAGCCCTCGGGGTGCCGTGGGGTCGAAGGGCGCGCACGAGGTGCAAGAACCCGCGGCGAGCAGTGAAAGTTTGAAAAGTGCGCGCTTGTTGAGGAGCATCAGGGTCCCCCCCGGATTCCAAGCACCTCACTAGCGGAAGTGCTGTCGAAACTTCCGTATAGAATGTCAAAGTTCCCAGTGGTGCTAGCGATGAAGTCGCGGTCGGCAAGCACAACTCGGATTCCACCATTGGCGTCCAGTCGGGTGATGCTGTCCGCGGGGCCTGCGCTAAAGTCCGTGATGCTGGACGCCGAGATTTGCGCCTCGACCAGGGGGGAGTCCTTCGCCGCATCCCACGGCTGATAAGCTTTCGCAATCACTCGATAGGGCCTTTCTGGACTCAAACCGTCGATCAGCAAAGGTTGGTCAAAGGCGGCAGGCAGAACGATACCAATCAACACATCGACCGGTTGGGCCTGATCAAGCCTGCGCAGGAAAAGTTCGATACGCTCGAGGTATATCCTGGCAAAAGGCCGCAAGGCCTCGGGGGCTTGGCGCAGACGGTATTGTGGCGCTGCCTCCGTGAAAGCGATGGTTCCTGAAGCCTGACAGAAGCCCTTCGGTGCTTTTTCTACAAGAAAATTCGGCGCTGCGCAGGAAGCGAGCGCCAAAATCAAGAACAGAGAGAACAAGGGTCCGGTGGTGTGCAAAGCCCCTCCGCACAGCGACTGCAGCCTGACGGATGTCGCGAAACCTCTCCCCTCCTTTGGTTATACCCAGCCAGGGGACACTTCCGGTTTGCCAATTTTGTATCGTGACAGCGGTATAATGCGTTTCTATGCTTCTGCTGCCGTCTGTCGTTTTTTCTTTTTGGGGCCTGGTTGCTCTGTCGCTGGCCGGGTGCGACCACCTGCCCCCCCCGGCGGGTTTGGCGTCGGGGGGTTCAGTTTCGCCCGTCCCCCACGCTGGAACGGGGCCGTCGGCCGGCCCGGCGGGCGTTGCTCCGTGGTTTGTGTCCGCCCCAGCGGGGTTTCCAGAATGGTTTACGACCCCGATACCGGCCTCACCTCGGCCTTCAGGTCCCTTTTTGGTGGTTCCTAGCTTGGCCCCGGTTTCGGGCAATTCCCCCGGCCCTGGCACACCGACGCCGCGCCCGTCTCCGACGCCTACTCCGACGCCGCGCCCGACGCCCACCCCCGAGCCGATCAATCTGGAATTCGATTCCTTTTTATTGCGCGTTCCGCATCCTTGGGTTGTTGAGCGGCAACAGGCCGGTCCATTTTCTCTGCAGTTGCGCTACGCGGCCGGAGTGGGGGTTTTGACGATAGATGTGGAAAACTCAGAGGATGGCCGCCTTGATTCTTTGCAATCGGCCGCTCGCTCGCGTGCGGGCGATGGATATGTCGCACAGGGATCGCTGACACTTGATGAAGTTCGCGGATTTCAGGTGAACAGCAATCGGGATACCTCGGAGGGCAAAAGGTACGTCATTGAGCGAGGCTTTGTTTATCGCAGTCGTGCGTGGCGTATCACGAGCGAGTGGGATAAACGAACGCCTGAAGCGGTCGCGGTTGAGCGTGATGTGTCTGCAATTTTGAAGACTTGGCGTTGGCTTTGATGGTGCCGAAAAATGGGGGTGGGCGTGCGTGATGCATTTGGTCGCCGGGTCGATTACCTGAGGATATCAGTGACTGATCGTTGCAACATGCGCTGCCAATATTGCATGCCGGCGGAGGGAATGCGCTGGTTTGAACGCGACGATTTGCTCTCCTATGACGAAATCACAAAATTTGTTCGGGACGTCGCTGTTCCCTTGGGAATCCGAAAGCTGCGGCTTACGGGGGGCGAGCCTTTGATCAGGGAAGGGGTCTTGGAATTGGCCCGAGAGTTGTCGGAAATCCCCGGAATTGATGATTTGGCCTTGACCACCAATGGAGCCTTGCTCGCTCGCTATGCCACTTCTCTGCGGCAGTCTGGCGTGCGTCGTTTGAATGTGTCACTGGACTCATTGCGGCCGGAACGTTTCGCCGCTATCACCCGGGGGGGGGATTGGCACAGGGTATGGCAAGGGCTTGAAGCAGCGGGAGAGTCGGGGTTTGAGTTTCTTAAACTGAATTGTGTTGTGATGCGCGGTTTTAATGAGGACGAGTTGGTTGATTTCGTCGCGTTGACGGTTCATCGCCCTTGGCACGTCCGATTTATCGAATTTATGCCGGTGGGGGATTATGCCCTTTTCAAAGAGGTTGGTTTTGTCCCCACCGCGGAGATGTTGGAACGAATTCAAACGCGATATACACTGAACCCCCTCGAAAACGCCCAAGTTCCGGGGAGCGGGCCAGCAAGGTATTGGCAGGTTCCGGGAGCCCGAGGCTCTGTCGGTTTCATCAGTCAGATGAGCCACGACTTTTGTTCGTCGTGTAATCGTGTGCGTCTCACCTCCGATGGGAAACTGCGTCATTGTTTGTTGTCGGACCACGAATTAGATGTCCGTACTTTGATGCGTTCCGGGGTCTCGTCGGAAGCGATCCGGCAAGCCATTGCAACGGACCTGACGCTGAAACAGGAGCGCCATAATGGGGCGACGGGTATCTCGGGCGCGGGGCGAACGATGTCCCAGATTGGCGGGTAGGACTTCAATGCACGTTGCGACGATTCGGAGGATGAAGTAATGTCTGCGTTTACCCACCTCAATGCCGAAGGCCGTCCTCGAATGGTCGATGTTTCGGAAAAACCGACGACGCGGAGACAGGCGATCGCTCGCAGCGCGGTGAGAATGTCTCCGGAGGCGTTTGGCGCCATTCGTGATGGCAGTGTGATGAAAGGTGACGTGCTGGCTACTGCCCAAATTGCGGGAATATCGGCGGCGAAGCGCACAAGCGAATGGATTCCACTGTGTCACACTCTTCCGATCACCGGTGCCGACCTGCATTTTCGTTTTAACGAGGCGCTGCGGCAAGTGGAAATTGAAGCGCGTGTGCAGGCCTGCGGCCCTACTGGGGTTGAAATGGAGGCTCTGACAGCGGCTTCCGCTGCTGCGTTAACCATTTATGATATGGTGAAAGCACTGGACCCGGCGATGGTGATTGGTCAGACGTGGCTGGTGTCAAAAGAAGGGGGACGTCGAGGGACCTTTCGGCATTTTCGGGCTCAAGTGGTCCGTATGGCTGATTCTTCCGGCGCTGTTGGCGTGCTGCAATTAGAACGAGGGGCGCAGCTTCAGTTGATGCCGTTGACAGGAGACCCCAACCCAGACCCGTCCGCGGTTTGGCTGAATGCCTCTGAACTCGAAGCTCTGACGCCGGGGAACTGTCTCGAAGCCGGCCCCCTGAGGATTGAGGTTCTATACGCCCGCGCCAGTGGGTGGTTGGCAGAGGTCAACGATCCTGGCGTTTTGCGGGCGGGAGACTTGATTGAGATGGCGAATTGAATGTGGTGATGTATGAGGCAACGCTCGCGATTTCACTCGGACTCAAGGAATCTCGAAATGAGGGCATGCCTTTTCCGGGGCGTCCCTGTGTGATAACTCCCGTGAGATAGACCATTCCACGGTTTTTTGATTCCACCAAGGAAGGCCCCATGCCGCCAGCGCCCCTGATTCCGTGGCAGGCTTGGCAGTACTGTTGGAAAATTCTCTCGCCCACAGCCTTTGGGGTTTCCGTTGAGGGGAACGTTTCCGAAGCCGATATGGGTGCTGAGATGCTGAGCGAGGCAGCGGTCTGTTCTGGTTCTTTGGGCGAATCAGACGCTTTGCAGCCAGACTGAACGATACCCAAAATGCCCGCGGTTACCAGCAGAGAAGTCAGTTTCATTCGCGCCCGCCAATCTTTGGAAGTTTACCTGGCCCTTGTCTTCACCGCAGCGTTTTTTCGAATCCTAGTTCGGGGCCTGCCCTTTTTCAAAGGCGCGCACGTTAAGCACGGAAAAGACCAGAATCAGAACGAAAAGAACCATCCCGATGGCATTGGCGTAGCCCATGTTCAAGTTCTGAAACGATTGTTGATATAAATAATACACGACAGTGGTGCTTGCATTCAGAGGCCCACCATCCGTCATCACATATATTTCGGTGAATGTTTTCAGCGCCGAAATACTTGATACAATCGCAACAAAGGTGATCGAAGGCCAGAGCAGGGGCACTGTTAGTCGCCACAAGGCTTGCCAACGCGAGGCCCCGTCTATGGCTGCAGACTCATAGATGTCGCTGGGTATGGTTTGCAGGCCGGCCAGATAAATCACCATGTAATAGCCCAAGCCCTTCCATATGGTCACCACCATCACGGCGGCAAGGGCCGTTTCAGGGCGTGAGAGCCACGCTACGGGGTGGTCGGCCAACCACGGTACCACCAGGCCCAGCAAATAATTGAGGAGGCCATTCTCCGCAAAAATCCATTTCCACATCAATCCGGCAACGACCATCGAGATGACCACCGGAAGGTAATACGCAGCCCTAAAGAAGGCAATTCCTGGAAGGCTTCTGTTCACCAAAACGGCCAAAAGCAAAGGAAGGATGACCAACGCAGGTACAACGCCTGCGAGGTAAACCACCGTATTGCGCATCGTGGTCCAAAACACGGGGTCAGTCACCAGCCGTTGGTAGTTTGCAACGCCGAGCCATTGAGGCGGCACGAGGGCGTTGAAGTCCGTAAAGCTCAAGACGAATGCGTAGCCTAAGGGCAAAAAGAGGAATACGCACAGAATGACGGCAGCAGGCAGTAAGAAGAGATATGGCAATGCGATTCGCACCACGTCGCGAGTTCGCGCACGAAAGGGAGAGCCTGCGGGTTCTAGGAGGACGCGAGTATTTGAGACCATTCGTCAGCCGCCTGATTGAGAGCTTCTTGGGGGGTTTGCTGTCTTAAGACAGCCCGTTGCAGAGCATTATCCAGCGCCTTCGCCAACTCACTTTGGCGGTAGAGTGGCGGCACAAGCAAAACAGCCCGTTGCAGTTGATCCGCTGCCAGGGCACGCGCACGCGCTTCCAATGGAGCATCAGGCGGCGCTTTAAAGAAGTCGTCCCGAGAGGTTGATTGAACGGACGGCAGTATGGGGACAATTCGACAGAATGCCAATTGGGATTCGCCCGAGGTCACGTGCTTTGCTAAATCTTCTGCCAATTGGTGCTGTTCACTGGCCGTCGGGATGACCAGGTTCATCACCTGCATGCCGACGCGCCCGGTATCGCCACCCACTTGAGGACCGAGCCCGATTCGGCTGTACAATTCTGGTGAATTTTGGCGAACCATCTTTAGAAACTGTGGGCCCGCCGGCAATACCGCGACTTGCCCGGCTTGGAAACGATCAATGCCTTCCCTGTGATTCTGAGTCAGAGATTCCTGAGGCACAAGGCCGCTGTGGAACAGGTCCGCCCAAAAGGTAAGAACCTCAACGCCTCGGGGACCAGAAAACGCGGCGTGTTTTTTATCCTCTGTAAGCAAAGGAACGTTTTCAGAGGCCAAAAGGTCGAGAAATTTACCTCGGTCTCCAAATGCAGGAACAAAGCCGTAGAGCCCTGTCTTTTCTCGAATGGCCTTGGCTGCCGTTGCCAGTTCTCGGTAGTTTTGGGGCCATTGACCGACCGTGAGACCTGCACGCTCCCAAATGTCTTGGTTGTACAAGGTGATAGATGTGGACAAATACCAAGGATACCCAATCACCTTACCATTGACCGTGTTCGCCTCCCACGCGGCCGGAAAGTACAGAGATTTGGACTCAGGGGTCAGGGCCAAGGGTCGAAGCGCCCGCGCAGAGGCTAGTTTGCTTGCAAACATGGGGTTCAGATTAATCAGGTCTGGTGCGCGACCGCTGGCTGCTGCCGTCAGGGTTTTGTTTTCAATTTCGTTCGCGGGGAGGTCAACCCAACGGACCTTGACGCCTGGATGCTGGGCTTCCCAAGAGGCTAGCAGTCCCGTGATATAGGGCTCAAACGTGGGCTTCAGTTGCATCGTCCAGAAGCGCAGTTCAACCTCTCCCTTGTCGCGGTTGCTGTCGTTTGAGCAACTGGTGAGCATCAGAGAGGCGGCAAGCGTCAAAAAAAGCAGGCAACCGCGCATAAGGATGGTTTGATTCAGTGACGATGACAGGCCAGTATACCACCTGCCACGCGCTGAATAAATTGGTGAGCTTACGACGCGGGGCGTTGTTCAGATCGGTCGGCGGCTGACCTTTCAGCGGGCACTGTATGTTCGGCCGACAGGTGAGCTTCGTTTGATGGCGAGGAGTGCGTGACCCTCTGCTCTCCGGGATGCTGCTCGGCGAGTGGGTTCATTTCCTCGGGCCTGAGGATCACCACAACACCATCCGCAAGTTCGACCAGCGCCCGTTCGTGGGCTGCTTGCACCTCTAAAATGCGGCCTTCACCGCGCGCTGTGAGAACCCGTGTACCCTGGCGAGGGAGGCCCCGCTTGGCTGCTCGGTATGCTTCTACCTCGTAGGTGAGGCAGCATTTAAGGCGGCCGCAAGCCCCTGAGAGTTTTGCGGGATTCAGCGACATATCTTGGTCTTTAGCGAGTTTTATATTGATGGGCATAAACTCTCGAATGAAGGTCGAACAGCACAATTCCTTGCCGCAGGGCCCCACTCCCGACAAATGTCGCGCTTCATCGCGAACGCCAATCTGGCGCAGCATGATACGTGTTCGCCGAAACGTGCTGGTGAGGTCTCTGAGTAATTCTCTGAAATCGACGCGACCCTCCGATGTGTACAAGAATGTCAATCGGCCAAAATCGAGCGTATACAGTGCATCAACGAGTTTCATGGGAAGGCAGTGGGTCGCGATCTTTTGGACACAGATTCCGTGCGCTTTGACTTCCTCCTGCGTTTTCGCTTCGAGCTTTTCCATGTCTGTTGGATCGGCAAGGCGGACAAATTTGGCGGAGGGGAGTTCCCCGTGAACGGAAGCGACCGCGTTTGGTAAGACGGTCACGGGGCGGCAATCAATTCCCCCGTCAACTTCGAAAACCACGTGGGTGCGGGGAAGAAGTCCCTCTGGCGCATTATCAAGCAGCCTGATATCACCCGGTCTGAACCGGATGGCTTGTTTGGCCAAAACTGTCCTCGTTTCGGTGGATGGAACGCTACGATCGGGTTGACTGTTCAGAACAGGGCGCTGCTCAAGGGTGAGGTGCCCTCAATTATTATTCCCCGTCACCTGTCTCACTTCACGGTTGCAGGAGCCGAATACGCCCGAGTTGTCGTGCGAGTTGGTCAAAAATTAAGCGAGCATTCCCGTGTTGACCCAGTGCATCCCGGGCCTCCTCTACCTCCCTGGCGCAAGCCATCCATCCATCCAACGATGAAGAGGCGCCGGCCGTTAGTGCCACGAGCGCTTGTTGCCTTATCTGTGTAAGCAGGGCGTCCAGTGCCAAATTTTGTGATGGCAAATCCTTCGCCGCAAGCCCGTCCGCCCAGGCCCAATGAGAATTCATGGGCGGCCAATCGATGGTTGATGGGGCAAGGTCAGCGGGATGATGTGCAAGGTTTAATGCGTCTCCCACACGGCCGCCAGAACGGTCTGCGATGGACCACGCCACTTCCTTCGCCAGCGCCAGTCGCACCGTAAGCGTTTCTGCAATTTGATCGACGGACGAAATTCCAAAACGAATCACCTGGCAACGAGAGACCAGGGTAGGCAATACGCTGTCCGAATCTCGCGTGAGGAGAATGAGCGTGCTACTGACAGGCGGCTCCTCAAGAGTTTTGAGCAATGCGTTGGCACCCGCCAGACTCACCGCGTCAAACGCTTCGAGAATATGAACTTGGCGATCGGACCCGAATGGTTTGCGGCCCATCGCGTTTATGAGCTCCCGAACCTGCTCAATTTTGAAGGTTTTTTCCCCTTCATTCAGTTCCCAGATGCGAATGTCTGGGTGGTGCCCACTGGCAGCCGCCGCGCACGATGAACACGTTCCGCAGGCGTCTGACGGTTCGGAACCGCGTGGGGGGCGTTGAGAACAAAGCAATGCGGCAGCGAACGCCTTTGCTGCGGTCAGTTTGCCAGTGCCTCGCTGCCCCGCCAGCAGATAAGCGTGGACGGGGCGGTTTAGAGCCTCGTAGAGGCGTTGGACTGCCTGCGGTTGCAGCAATACGTCGCGCAGACGTTTATTGCCCTCTAAGGGAGCTATTTCTCTTCTCCCCGCCAGAATTGCAATCCGTGGGCGGGTGTCGCGTAGCAGATGACCCGACGATGACCGTCCTTTCGTGCCAGATCAAGGCGACGGGTGGCGAGTTGGATCAAGGCCCGGGGGGAGGTGGTTTCGACCGTGCTAGACAGGCCGACCAAGGGTTCCAAAATAGCGTGAGAACCCATCAGGCGCTTTCCAAAGCGTTTTAGAACTTCAAGACTCGCTTCGGCAGGGGTTGAGGGGAAATAGAAAAGCAGTTCATTGGTGTCCCAGCGAACGGCCCAATCTGTTTGCCGAACTACGTTACGAACGGTTTGCCCAGTGAGAGCGAACAATTGATTCACTTCGTCAGGGGGCATGGTCCGTGCCAAGGCTGCAAAGTTATCCAGGCCAATGATGGCTACGCAGCCGGTTTCCTTAGAGCGAACCAAGCGTTCGCATTCTTCCCGAAATCTCTCGTTGAAATATTGGCGGTTCCACAGCCCTGTTGTCCTATCTGTGGAAGTCCGTTTGGCAACCTCATCGGTCAGAGCCGTCGTCAGGCGAGCCAGGCCCACTTGGGGCAACAGTATTTGTAAAAGCGCCTCTGTCAATTCAGGTGACGGACTGGCCGCCAACGCCATTCCGAACGTTTGCCGGTTTGCGACAATCCCAGTCATCCACCCATCATCGACCCCGGGAATTTCTCGGGGCGAGGCATCTTGCTGCACACTCTCCAAAGCTTGAGCCTCAACGAAGGCCGAGAAACGTTCTGAAGCGCCGTCGCTCAACGGCACAAAACCCTCCGGTTGCGGCCACCACAAAGCGAGTTCAACATCCTTGAGATGCGCGGCCAACAGTTCTTTAATTTTTTGGTGGTTGTAATCCCACGAAACGGTCAAATTAAGCTGCGTGGCCATTTGAACGAGGGCTTGCGCTTGAGCTGTTGAGAGCAAGGTTTTGGTATCCATAGATGCCTCCAGGTGCTGGGCCGTGTGGTGGTGCAATGATGAAAAATTTCAGGGGCCACCTCCCTATTGAACCCGAAAACGAGCAAAACTTACCGATGGCAGGTTAAGAATCTATTAATTTGTGTGAGTTCCACGACGGACGATGACTGTGCGCTTGATCACGAGGGGTGAGATATGAGCAACGATGACGCGGTCATGGCTGCAGGCACCGGTTCGTTGAGTAAATCCAATATGGTGGGGGCCACATCGGCCAGTATTCCGTCTGAGCGCAAACGACGATGCGAGCCTGCCATAAACAGCGGGACTGGGTTTGTGGTATGTGCCGTATGCGGCTGGCCGGTCGCATAGTCCACCATCTGCTCGGCGTTTCCATGATCTGCCGTGATCAACGCAATGCCGCCGGCGTCAAGCACGGCCTTGACCACCTCCCCCACACCGCGATCGACGGCTTCGATGGCTGCAACAGTGGCTGGCATGTTACCGGTATGTCCCACCATGTCAGCGTTCGCAAAATTCATCACCAAAAAATCAGCTTCACCATTCTGGATGGCTTGTGCCGCGGCCCGCGCGACTGCTGGGGCGGACATTTCAGGTTGCATGTCATAGGTGGGAACCTTTGGGGAGGGCACCAGAATGCGATGTTCTCCATCATAGGGTGCCTCCCGTCCACAGTTGAAGAAAAAGGTGACGTGGGCGTATTTCTCGGTTTCCGCCGTATGAAACTGCCTAACGCCCCTGCTGGCGAGAACCTCCGCCAGGTTGTCACTCAGAACTTGAGGTGTATACGCAACCGGCAGCGACAAGCGTGAATCGTATTGTGTCAGACACGCGAAATGAACCCGAGGGCAACGGGCCCGAGGGAAGCCGGTGAAATCTTCATCGGTGATAGCCCGGGTCATTTGACGCGCGCGATCGGGCCGAAAATTGAAGAAAATGACCCCGTCTCCGTCACGAATGCAACCCGCTTGGTTAAGGAGGACAGGGAGAAGAAATTCATCGAATTTGCCCTCTGCGTAACTGGATTGGATGGCGGTTTGCGCATCGTCTGCACGAGGGCCCGTACCATCGACCAGAACACGGAACGCTTTCTCAATGCGCTCCCAGTTCTGATCGCGATCCATCGCCCAATAGCGGCCGGAGAGACTGGCTAGAACCCCATAACCCAAACGTTGCATCTCGCTCTCCGTTTGGGAGACGTAGTTCGATGCGCTTTGTGGGGGCACATCCCGGCCGTCTAGAAACGCGTGAATGTAGGTTTCAGGCACGCCATTTTCTTTGGCCATTTTTAAAAGGGCCAGAAGGTGCGGCAGTGAGCTATGAACGCCGCCGTCTGAGAGCAAGCCCATCAGGTGGAGCCGCCCCGTTCCCTCTTTGGCTTTGGCCATGAGTTGGCACAGCACGGGGTTTTTTTGAAAACGCCCCTGGCGTATCTCTTCGTCGATTCTGGTCAACTCCTGGTACACGACACGACCAGCGCCCATATTCATGTGGCCCACTTCAGAGTTGCCCATTTGACCTTCCGGAAGACCTACGGCCAAGCCTGAGGTTTGAAGGCGGGTGTGCGGCCAACGAGTTGCAATCTCATCAAAGTGCGGAGTTTTCGCCATCGCAATGGCGTTGGCTTCTCGGCGAGGGTTCACCCCCCAACCGTCGCAGATGATCAAAGCAACGGGTTTGGTCATGCGTTCACCTCACAAAAGACGTTAGCTTACTCGGGGCGACCCAGGCGAGCAATAGTGGCAAAGGAAGACGCTTCCAGACTGGCCCCGCCCACCAATGCTCCATCGATATTCGCCTGCGCCATCTGGTCGGCAATGGTGTCTGACTTCACACTGCCCCCGTATTGAATTCTCACCGTTTGGGCTGTATGATCGTCCGTCATCCGCGCGATCGTGTCTCTGAGAACGCCGCAGACCCGGTTTGCCTCCGCTGCATCACAGGTCTTACCTGTGCCGATGGCCCATATTGGCTCGTAGGCAAAAACGACCCGGGAAACCTCCTCCGGCGTGCGACCGTGCAGACAGCGCTGAACTTGAACGATCACCACGTTGTCAGTTAATCCGCCTTCTCGCTCCTCAAGGGTTTCTCCCACACATACAATTGGCGTTAAACCAGCCAGCAAGGCCGCTTCAAGTTTCCGTGCGACGGCTTCGTCACGTTCTGCAAAGTACTGCCTTCTCTCAGAATGGCCCAAAATAACGTGGGTCACGCCCAGTTCGATAAGCATACCGGGTGAAATCTCTCCGGTGAATGCCCCGTGGGACTGCCAGTGCATGTTCTGGGCGCCCAGTTGGACGAAGGTCCCTTTGATGACCTCACGTGCGGCCTCCAGAGAGGTGAATGGCGGACAAACGACAACTTCCGCTTCGGGCGGCTGAGGTCCCAGTTCCGAGAGCAGTGATTGCAGAAAAACGCGCGTCTCCGCTGTCGTTTTGTGCATTTTCCAGTTGCCCGCAATAATGGCTCTTCTATTGTTCGACATCACTTCCGGGTCCCCCGCTCCCGAAGAGCCGCAACGCCGGGGAGGGTTTTCCCTTCCAAAAATTCCAGACTCGCACCCCCGCCTGTCGATACGTGTGTCATCTGCTCAGCCAACCCCAAGCTTTCAACTGCGGCCACTGAGTCTCCGCCTCCCACAATGGTGATGCCGCCACGGCGAGTTGCTTCAGCGCACGCGCGAGCAACCTCTCGGGTCCCTTCAGCAAATGCTGCATTTTCGAACACGCCCATCGGGCCGTTCCATATGATGGTTCCAGCCTTGGCGAGAACCTCTGACACTCTAGCGCGGGTGCGGGGTCCGATGTCCACGCCAATTTGATCGCTCGGTATCTCTGTAATTTCGACCACTCCATGGGCCTCAGACGCATCAATACTTGGTGCGACAACTACATCAGAGGGCAGTACGAGCGTTGTCTTTAGTTCTTGGGCGAGTTCCAAGACACGCGAAGCGACCCCCAGTTGATCGTCTTCAACCAGGCTTCTGCCGGTTTGGTGGCCCTGAGCACGGAGGAAGGTAAAGGCCATCGCACCCCCAACCACCAAAACATCGACCTTGTTCAGCAGATGATCAAGGACGCCGATTTTGGTGCTTACTTTTGAGCCGCCGATAATCGCTACCAACGGGCGTTTCGGGGCACTGAGTGCTCTTCCCATCACCTCGATCTCTTTCTGCATCAGGTAGCCGGCCGCTGCGGGGAGGTGAGCGGCCACGCCGGCTGTGCTCGCGTGGGCGCGATGGGCTGTGCCGAATGCATCATTGACGTAATAGTCGGCCAGTTCGGAGAGGGCTCGCGCAAACGCTGGATCGTTTTTTTCCTCTTCTGGGGAGAAGCGAACATTCTCAAGAAGAATCACGTCCCCCGCCCGGCTGGCTTCAACTTTTGAACGCGCATCCGGCCCAATTGTGTCGTTGGCTTTCAGAACAGGTCCACCCAAGAGTTCACTGAGACGCTCTGCCACAGGGTCCAATCGGAGTTTTTCATCCGCCCCTTTCGGTCGCCCGAGATGGGACACGATAATCACCCGGGCGCCCTTCTCCTTCAATGACTTGAGCGTGGGCAGCGCGGCGCGAATGCGCGTGTCATCTGTAATACGATTTCCGTCCATTGGAACATTCAGGTCTTCTCGAACCAGGACGCGTTTTCCTCGCAAATCACCCTCGGTCCAGTCATCAATCGAGCATTTGTTCAGTGTGGATGTTGTCATCCGCATTCCCTTCTGTGATCAAGCCAAAGTGTCCCCCGGAAGTTTTCTTCTCCCGGGGGACTGAAACCTCAAACGGTCGCTTTCAGACGTCTTCCCACGTAAGCCGCCAAGTCCACCACTCGGTTGGAATAACCCCATTCGTTGTCGTACCAGGCGATCACTTTGACCAGGCGCTTATCCATCACCATCGTCAGGGGAGCATCCACGATGGATGAGTAAGGGCAACCGATGTAATCCCTGCTGACGAGGGGCTCGGTGGTGAACTTCAATATGCCGGTCAAGGAACCTTGGTCTGCGGCCCCTGAAAGCGCTTCGTTCACTTCGTCCACGGTGGTATCGCGCGCGACATTGACGGCGAGGTCGACCACTGAAACATTGGGGGTCGGCACCCGCATCGCAAAACCATTGAGCTTGCCCTTCAATTCAGGAAGCACCAGCGCAACAGCCTTGGCCGCGCCCGTCGTCGTAGGAATGATGCTTTCCGCGGCTGCGCGTGCCCGGCGCAAGTCTTTGTGGGGCAGGTCGAGGATGACCTGATCGTTGGTGTAAGAATGCACCGTGGTCATCAGGCCGTTAATGATGCCGAATTTCTCATGCAAAATTTTCGCAACGGGCGCCAGGCAGTTCGTTGTGCACGAGGCGTTGGAGATAATATGGTGCTGATCGGGGTTGTATTGATCTTCGTTGACCCCCAGCACGATGGTTAAGTCCTCATCGGTGGCAGGTGCCGAGATGATGACTTTTCGCGCCCCTGCATCGATGTGTTTCTGGCAGTCACTGCGTTTGGTGAAACGGCCGGTGGACTCCACAACAACCTCTGCCCCCAAGGTTTTCCAAGGAAGTGCTGCCGGGTCTTTTTCTGCGCTGATAGGAATGCGCCGGCCGTCGATGATGATGGCTTGCGCCTCTGCCGTCACTTCGCCCGGATAGGTTCCGTGAACCGTGTCATGCTTGAACAAATGCGCCAAGGTTGCGGAGTCAGTGAGGTCATTGATGCCTACGAACTCTAACGGGGCGTTCTGTTTCAAGGCCGCGCGGAGAACTTGTCGCCCGATACGTCCAAAACCGTTGATACCGACTTTAGTGGTCATTGTTGAAGCCTCCTCGCGAAAATCTTTTGGGTGGTGCCATCTCACCCGAGTTATCTCTCGGGAAAAGACATTTTCTGCAAAATCAAAAGCTGCCGTACTGTACCGCGCAAGGCAGCAAGGGTCAAGGTTTGGCGCAAACAGAGAATTTACGACCGATTGAGTTCCGCTCCCTTGAGCCCCAATTCAACAAGCGACCTTCCCACGATCATCCAATCGCTCGCCAGAACACTTTCTCGTGCTTGCGCGCGCATCGGTTCCCGTTTCTCTGGCCGCAGCGCATTTTCGAGACACGTCGCCAATTCCATAGGGTTTCGGGGGTCTTCTACCAGAAACCCGTTTTCTCCGTTCTTAATAAGTGCCTTGCTCGCGGGAAATTGGGATGCGATGACAGGAACGCCGCAAGCCAGCGCTTCAGGCACGACCAGCCCCCAGCCTTCGTAGACTGACGGAAACACGAATAAATCCGCACCTGGGTAAATTTCTTCGGGGTTTATACTGCCCAAAAAATGAACCCGTTCTTCTAACCCCAACTGACGGGCATGCGACTCATATGGAGCGGAGTCGTCCCTGCCCGCCACGAGCAGGTGCGCCGGGTCAGCCAGGCAAGCCACAGCCTCGATCACCGTTCTGAGGCCTTTTCGGGCGAATTCATTGGCAACGAACAACAGCACGGGACTCGAGGCTGGAATTCCATACCGCGAGCGAATCAAATCCGCGCGGGTTTGGTCCGGGGAAAATAAGTGGGTGTCAACGCCCCATGGGAGCGAAACAACCCGCTCCCTCGGAGCGCCATAGAACTCGATGACCTCTTGCCCCACCTCCCTTGAACAGGCGTGAATGATGCCTTTGTGTTGTGCAACTTGCTGACGTTCGGTTCGGACCGTCAATTGATGGAAAGGATGCCAGCGTTTGGCGATGGCTCGGGGCGACCATTTGCCCTCGATCTGAATACTTCCTTGACACCAAGCCTCGTGAACCGAGTGAAATGTCAGCAAATCAGAATGGAATGCGCTGGTTCCCTGGGCGTGAACGAAGTCGTGTCGACCCAGTTTTTTCGTAACGGCGTGCGGGAAAATGGCGGTTCGTAACCAAGCGGGGCTCTCCGGCGCGCGAACTTTGACAAATTCGTAATCCCTCGCCAGGGCGGAATCCCAATCAGACGCGTAAACGGTGACGCGATGGCCGAGTTTGCGGTAAACCCTCGCCAAAGCGACAGAAACGCGTTCTATCCCTCCGCGTTGATCGAAAGTCCCAACTGTTAAGGCGATATCGAGTCCCACGTTTTGATTATATGCTCTTTGCGGCCCTCGAAAGAATGTTGGGCGCACGCAAGCGAGGTTTTGAACGGAATGCTTCCCTGGGTCAGGCGCAGTATGCGGACAGTCAGAAGGGGTTACAATGGTATGGCGTGGTCCGTCTTGAGCTTTTGATGAGCCTTTGTCTGTACGTGGTGTAGTTCTGCTTTTTATTGCTGCGGCGGTTGCCGTGCACTTGGGGGGGAGCGTACCCTATGTTCCCGACCCGTTTTCGTTGTATCTACGTAAGCTGATCCCCCCATCGGGTCGACCCTTCCGCGTGACGGCGTGTGGCGCTGAAATGAATGCCCGTGATGCCTTAGACCGGGGGGACCACGCCGCAGCGGTTCAAGAGTTGGCGCGATTGATTCTGCTCGCGCCAGGGGCTATCGAACCGCGGCGTGCATTGGCGTCTGTGTATTTATCTGAGCAAGAGTTTGAACCTTCGTTGCAGCAATTTCGATGGCTGCTGGCGCGCGCGACTCCGTATGGGGACGAGGTGTTGTTTCAGTTGACTTGGGCCCATCAAGGCCTTGGGCAAACCCAAGAGGCGTTGAAGTTCTCACAGGAACTTGTCGAAAGGTGTCCCCAGTGGTCGGCTGCCTGGGTGCGGCGGGGCCTTTTGCTCGCTTCTGACGATCCGAAGGCCTCTCGGGAGGCTTTTTTCCAGGCCTTGAGTTGTCCGTTCCCAGATCCTGAAGGGCTTTTGGAGATTGGCAACTACTTTTTAGAACAAGGCGCGCCCCGCGATTCCCTTCCTTTTTTTGAACGCTGTTTATCTTTTCCATTGCAAGGTTCGTTTGCGGCAAATAACCTGGGCAATGCCCATAAATCACTCAAGGATTCTTCCCGCGCGCGTCATTATTACGAAATGGCCATAGGCCTGAACTCAAAGAATCCCAATCCCCATAACGGCCTCGGTGTAATCGCCGAGGAGGAAGGGCAATTAGAAAAGGCCCTCGGGCTATACCGGCGGGCGATGGCTGCTGACCCATCGTATCTG
>JAYKIL010000029.1:0-6017 GCA_035284745.1 Candidatus Sericytochromatia bacterium
ATTATGCAACTGGGCATTGAGGCCTCGCCGCAAAGCCCGTGGTTGCGTGCCACGGCCTTTACGGAGGCGGAGTTCCGTTTGGTGACGGCCACATCTGCGATTTCCACCCTGACAGATGATACGAGCACCTACGACTCCGCTATCTTCTATGATAGCGGGACGGGCTTTAGTTCGACCTTGGGTCATTTTATCGACGGCGAGTGGGCCGAGTTTGTCTTCCCTGTGCAAAACAGTCATCCGCGTCTGGAACTGAATATGGCCTTGGTGTTCGATACCCCAGGCGTGAGCGCGGTGGAGGCAGTGCTTGAGGACGATACGGGGGCCACCAGTGCTTTGTCTGGCGAGAGCATTTCCCCGCCTGTCAGCAGCGTGGCGGCAACGCGCACGGTGACGGTGCCCTTTGCTTTGCCTGCTCACGTCGGTCGCTCGGCGCCCAGGCCCTACAACGTGCGGGTGCGCGTGAGGTCGCAGGTGCCGGATGGGGTGACGACCTTCGGGCTCTCTAACGTTGATTTGCGGGAGACCTCGCTGTCCTATTCGAGCCCCCAAGTCGCGACATCGACCCTGGGGCTTACGCAATTCAGTGCGACAGGGTGGACGATCGAAAAGGGGGTAAATGGCACTGAAGTGGAACTCCGATTTATTCCTCCGGCAGACTATCAGGCGTCGGCCCCACTTGCTGCCTTGCGCGTCATTGATGTGACACCGACTGATTTGGTTCCTGGCTTGGATCCCGCGGTGGAGGGCGATGTGCCGTTCAATACCCCCGAATTTAACGTGGGGTCACAAAATGCGGTCATTCCGAGTGTGACGGATGCCATGCGGACGGCGAGCTTCCGTGTGGTGTGGAGTGGGTATACCTACACGGTCAATGTCGTCTTCCGAGCATCTGACCAATTGGAGCCCAATACCGGCTTCACCAACCTGGACGATTTGCAGGTCGATCTCGACAACGCGCTGACAGCGACCACCCCACCCACTGGTGCCCCGGCATTGCCAGCGGGCTTGATCACCGTCACCCAGCCCGGGGGGGCTGGCAACGGATTGGTCTTTACCCTGGGCGATGGGGGGTCG
This sequence comes from Candidatus Sericytochromatia bacterium, assembly GCA_035284745.1. Classification (GTDB taxonomy): domain Bacteria; phylum Cyanobacteriota; class Sericytochromatia; order S15B-MN24; family JAQBPE01; genus JAYKJB01. Next base: position 1,075 of record JAYKIL010000029.1, read on the forward strand.
GTAATTGAACTGCTCAGTGCGGGCTTGGGCCTGCAGGAGTTGGGGCTTTCGACGCCTGTTACGGCCATCGCCACCCGCACGGAGGCACTGGCGTGGCTGCAAAACAGCACCGCGACCGGGGCGCCCCCCGTTGGTTCGTGGGAAGTGCGCCCGATTCAAGAAGACGTGCTTGTGCCAGGGTTGGAATTTCAAGATCCGGATACTTCGCTTGCCAGTTCGACGCTTCCTTTCACTGTAAAGGCCGGCGCGCGAAGGGGGCGCTTCGATAGTTCGGGGCGGTCGGTGGTTGTGTTTGATCTGGTGCCCGACGCGTCGGGCAGCATTGACATTCTGGGTTACATTGTTGCGACTTACGCTTTGTTGACGGCTGATGGAATTGCCTATTCCGGGACCCCTCCCACTTCGCCGACGGCTGCTTCGCCTTCTTTCACGGAAGTGCTGAAAATCGCATACCCATCGACGGCGGATGACCCGCAGGTGCTCACTTGGAAAGACATTCCGCAGAGTGGCACCCTTGAAAGATTGTTCAATGACGGTAGCAGTTATGATTTTTAACCCTCCTGTGGCCTCAGCCGTGGCTATGGGGTTGGGGGCGAGATGCGCGCGAACGTTGGCTTGCGTGCTCCTGGCCTTCACCACGGGCTGCGTCTGGGCGCCCACGCGGTCGTCTGGTTTGCGGCCCGTGGGGGTGACGGCCAGGGGTTCCGCCCCTGCCGTCGCCGCGGTGCCGGTGGAGATGGTGCCGTGGGACCCCGATTCGGGGGCCGTGAATCCGGCGGCGTTGGTGGATGCCAAGCCGAAACCTGCGCGGCCGGACAACGCGACACCGGACCCTGGGATGCCGACCGTCAAGGTATTGAACCCCAAGCCAGATACCGTGCCTGAGGATGCCGATCCTTATACGGACTACACCGGAGAACTGCCTGTCTATGAGTTGGAGGCACCTCCGGCTCCGGCGGCCAGTGCCCTTGCTTTGAAACAGGTCATCAGCAGCACCCTGCCGCTGGGGGTGTCGGGCTTGTCGGGGGTGGTGCGAAATATGTACGGCCCTTCGCGGCCCGCTGTGGCGGGGGCTTGGGTGGTGGTGGTGTCGGCAGCCGATCACACCAAACGAGCGGAACGCCAAACCGACGCCAAGGGACGCTACCGTCTCAGCGGCATTTCACCCGGGGGCTACTTCGTTTTGGCGAGTTTGGGCGCCGGCGGCGTGCGCGTCGAGCCCCAGTACATCGTCCTGCCTGACGGTGAAGTGGGCAACGTAAACTTCGCGGTGTACAAGCGTTAGCAGCGCCGCCCTGCTATCATGGCAGGCATGGAAGAAGTTGTTGTCCCGTCGGTGTCTGTGGGCTATCTGGGGCGCCAAGTCTTGGTGGAACTGTATGGCTGCCCCGCGGAGCGATTGATGGATGTGCCCGGCGTGGAGGGCGCGATGCGGGAAGCCGCCGTTCGTTGCGGTGCGACGGTGGTGCAGAGTGCCTTTCACGCGTTCAGCCCGTGCGGGGTGAGTGGCGTGGTGATCATTGCTGAGTCCCACCTGACCATTCATACCTGGCCGGAACACGGGTATGCGGCTGTCGATGTCTTTACGTGCGGGGCCTCGCTCGATGCGGAAGCGGGTGTGGATGTACTGACGACCATGCTCGGTGCCCGACACAGTTCGCTGGTTGAAGTGCAGCGCGGTGCCCGCCGCCATCTGTGTCCCACAGGGCCGTTGCCGGACGTTGCGGGAAGCGCTTTCGCGGAGTGAATGTGGGGCGTGACCCGACCTCACGGGTGCCCGTCAACGAGGCCATGGCCTGGCGTTGCTTTGGCGAAGCCTTCCATGATATTTTGCTATCCAAACTATTCGTGTGCGAAATTTTCGGGGGGCCACCGCGCTCTCGGACAAGGAATTGGATATGAACATTTCGGCGTGGGCGATTCGTAATCCCATTCCCGTTTTGTTGTTGTTTTTTCTGCTGTCTATTTTAGGTTTGCAGTCTTACCGCACACTGGGGATCAACCAGTGGCCGAACGTGGATTTCCCGATTGTAGTCGTCAGCGTAACGCGCCCGGGGGCCGCGGCGGCGGAATTAGAGACGGACGTGACGCGCAAGGTGGAAGATGCCGTGATGGGCTTGTCGGGCCTGGAACACGTGCGTTCCACCGTCGTGGAAGGCGCCAGCACGACCATTTTAGAGTTCTATGTGGGGGTGGATACGCAAGCCGCCTTGAATGACGCCCGGGATGCCGTCAGCCGTATCCGTCAGCAGTTGCCTGCTGATGTCAATGAGCCTGTTTTATCGCGTCCCAATGGCAGCGGGGACCCTTTCATTTCATACACCGTGGCGAGTTCGCAGCGCAGTGTCGGGGAGTTGTCGCGTTTGGTGGATGAGGACATCACGCGCGCAATGCTCACCGTGTCTGGTGTGGCGGAGGTGCAACGCGATGGCGGTTTGACGCGGGAGGTTCGTGTGCGTTTGTCCCCGGCGCGGTTGCAAGCCCTGGGGACCTCGGTCGATTTTGTAACAGGTCAGTTGCGGGCCTTGAACCTCAATGCGCCTGGGGGAAAGAGCGCCATGCAAGGGGGAGAGATTGGTATTCGCACCCTGGGCGCGGCCCGAACGGTCGACGAATTGCGGGCGGTGCGCATTCCGTTGGCGAATGGCCGGGCGGTTCGGTTAGATGAGTTGGGTTCGGTTGAATGGGGGTTTGCTGATGTCGCCTCGATTGCGCGCTTGGATGGCAAGCCGGTGGTCGGTTTTTCAGTGGTGCGTGCGCAAGGGGCACCCCTGGTACAAACCGAAGATGGCGTGCAGCGTGCTGTGAAGGCCTTGGAAAAAACACTTCCGCCTGACCTCAAAATTCATTTGGTGCGCACCCAAGCGACTTACACGCGAGCCGCCTACACGGCCACCATTGATGCGTTACTTCTCGGTGCTTTGCTCGCGGTGATCGTGATCTACGCATTTTTACGCAACTGGCAGTCCACCTTAATTTCGGGGTTGGCGATTCCGCTGTCGGTGGTTCCCACGTTTTTTGTCATGGATTGGCTGGGTTATAGCCTCAACGGGATGACCACCCTGGCTTTGACCCTCGTGGTGGGAATTTTGGTCGACGACGCGATCGTCGACCTTGAGAACATTCATCGTCACATTGATATGGGGAAATCGGTCTGGACTGCCGCCTTTGAGGCCACTCAGGAAATTGGTCTGGCCGTGATGGCAACCACCATGACCATTGTCGCGGTCTTCGTTCCGGTCTCTTTTATGGGCGGCATTCCGGGAATGTTTTTTAAATCCTTTGGCATCTCCGTGGCGGTGGCCGTCTTATTTTCCTTGCTTGTGGCGCGAACCTTAACCCCTCTGATGGCAGCGTATCTTCTGCCAGAGCACGCACAGGGAGCCGAGACGATTGAGCGTGAGCCGTTCTATCGCAAGTATTACATGCGACTTTTGCCCTGGGCCCTGCATCATCGGTGGGTGGTGATGGGCTTGGCGGTGGCTATCTTCATGGGGTCACTCGCGCTCATTCCTTTGATCCCCAAAGGGTTCATTAACAATGGTGATCAAGGCGAGGCCTTGGTGACGATTGAGTTGCCCGTCGGAGTGGGGGTTGAGGAAACGGATCGCGTGGCGCTGGCTGCGACTGAGATTTTGAAGCGTCGTCCGGAGGTTGTGTCGGTGTTTGCGAAGGCGGGCACCTCGCAAGGTACGGGAATGAGCGCCACCCGGGGCGAAGGGGCCGGGGTGAACAAGGGCCAGTTGTTCGTGACATTGGTTCCAAGACACGATCGCAAAATTGGCATTGTCGACTGGATTAAAGAGGTGGGCCCAGAATTGCGCACCATCCCCGGAGCGCGGCTGGCTATCAATTTGCCCGGGGCTGCGGGGGGGGGCGCCAGTAAAAACGTTAATTTGATTTTGCGCGGCAGCGATGGGGTGGCCCTTGAACGCGTTTCTGAGGCCGTGTTGGCCCAGATGCGCGGGTTATCGGATCTACGCGATGTGTCCTCGTCTTCGGCGGAACTGCGACCCGAAATTCATATTCGGCCTGACACCGCACGAGCGGCAGAGCAGGGCGTTTTGGTCGCATCAATCGGTCGAACGGCGCGGGTGGCAACCCAAGGAGACATAGATGTGAATCTGCCTAAATTCAATGCAGGGGATGAGCAACTAAACATTCGCGTTCAACTGACTGAGGATGTGCGTCACGATTTGGCCGCCATCGGAAACCTGATGTTGCCGGGGCGCTCAGGGATGGTGCCGCTGCGCTCGGTGGCCGATGTTTCAATGGGTACAGGGCCTGTGCAAATCAATCGCTATGACCGGGCGCGCCAAGTGACGTTGGGGGCGAACTTGTCTCCTGGAGCCAGCCTCGGTAACGTGATGGGAAAGATACAGGCATTGCCTGCGATGAAGGCGTTGCCTGCAGGAATTGAGCAAGGGTCCCTCGGCGAGGCCAAAATTATGGGGGAGATTTTCGCAGGCTTTGGCCGGGCTTTGGGAATGGGCGTGCTTCTGATTTATGTGGTTTTGGTTTTGTTGTTTAAAGGTTTTTTGCAGCCTGCGACCATTATGGGCGCCCTGCCCCTTGCGATTGGCGGGGCTTTTCTTGGCTTGCTTTTCGGGGGCAAGGAGCTGGGCATGATGGGCTTAATTGGCATTATTATGCTGATGGGCTTGGTCACAAAAAATTCGATTCTTCTTGTGGAATACGCCTTGCAAGCGCGTGAGCAGGGGCTTTCGCGCCAGGAGGCTTTGTTGAAGGCCGCCCACGATCGCGTGCGCCCCATCTTAATGACCACCATTGCCATGATTGCTGGCATGCTGCCCATTGCGATGTCTTTGGGGGAGGGCACGGAGCGCCTGAGCCCGATGGCTGTTGCAGTGGTGGGTGGTTTGATTACCTCCACGCTGTTGACCTTGGTGATTATTCCTGTGGCCTACACGTTTGTGGATGAC
>JAYKIL010000030.1:0-21319 GCA_035284745.1 Candidatus Sericytochromatia bacterium
TTGCATCACTCGGTGAACCGGATGCTTATCCGTCATTTCCCGATTTCTCGGCCGGTGCGCCCGCCTTTGGAGATGGCGGCCTGGGTTTTGGGTCTCCGGGGGAGCCTTTGGGGTTTGCCTCGGGTGATGCGCCCGATTTTTTGACGCCTCCTGACGATGGATTGCCCGGTTTTGGATCTCAAGATACTGCATTCGATATGGGTGAGATGTCCGCCGATGATGATCCCTTTGCAATGCCGGGGGCGCCGGTGTTTCCGGCGGTGATGGAAACAGAAGAAGCCGCGCCGATTGCGGCTGTCGATGATGATCCCTTTGCAATGCCCGGGGCGCCGGTGTTTCCGGCGGTGATGGAAACAGAAGAAGCCGCGCCGGTTGCGGCTGTCGATGATGATCCCTTCGCGATGCCCGGGGCACCGGTATTTCCAGCGGTGATGGAAACAGAAGAAGCCGCTTCTGTTGCGTCTGTCGATGATGATCCCTTCGCGATGCCTGGGGCACCGGTATTTCCAGCGGTGAAAGAAACAGAAGAAACGGTTGAGCCAACGATGGCTTCAGAACCAGTGGTTGAGCAGGTTCATACGGTTCCCGTGGCGCAGAAACCATTGGTTGAAGAGTCTCAGGCCAACGCCTCTCACGACAGTGCCGCCTTGTCGGCGTCTGCCATGCATGAGGTGGTGTTGAAATCAGCTGAAGAGCGAAAACAATTACATGCGCAAGTCAATGAGATTGTTTCGACCTTGAATCACCAATTGGATGAGGTGCAAACGACCTTGGCGTTCTTGTATGCTGAATTGCAAAAAGCCGCGGTGCGTCGCGCTTCGGTGGGTGATTTGATGGGAATTACAGAACAAATTTCCCATTCACGCCAGCGGGTTGGTTTAGAGTCTGAAGCTTACAAGCAGGCGTTGTATCTGCGCCAGGTGGCTGATGCTTATATGGCATTGATGCAAGAACTTTAAATATTTCACTTAAACACGGCACGCACTCAACGGAGGCGTGGGTGTAGACAGTGGTCCGATGCGTCAGCGTCCAGGTTTCCAAAAATCTGGGCGCTTTTTGCTTGACAACCACTGCGGCCACTCGTTATAAAACAGATGTTAGCACTCGACTGAAGTGAGTGCTAACAGGTGACCAACTTATTCCCTGAGGTCGTTGTGCCTCAGGAAGTGCCCCTTACAGGAGGAACGCACGTATGCCCGCTACCGCAACGAAGATTCGTCCACTTGGCGATCGTGTTGTCGTAAAGGTTGTTAAGGAAGAGAAGACCGCTGGTGGTCTCGTCCTGCCCGACACTGCCCAGGAAAAGCCTCAAACAGGTGAAGTTCTCGCCGTGGGCCCTGGAAAGGTTCTGGACAATGGCTCTCGTCAGACTGTTGATGTGGCTGTTGGCGACAAGGTTTTGTTTGCGAAATATTCTGGAACCGAAGTCAAATTGGACGGCGACACTTACCTGTTGATTGCTGAGAAGGATATTCTCGGCGTCGTCTCCTAGTCCGCACCCCCTGTTCGCGAAGCGAATCAAAGAGGATTCTAAGATTTATGCCTAAGCAAATTTTATTTGATGAGCAAGCCCGTCGCGCCCTTGAGCGGGGCGTGAATGCGGTTGCTGATGCGGTCAAAGTGACCTTGGGTCCCAAGGGCCGTAACGTTGTTTTGGAGAAGAAGTTTGGTGCACCTCAGATCGTCAATGACGGTGTGACGATTGCCAAAGAAATCGAACTGGAAGATCCCATCGAGAATACCGGTGCTCAGTTGGTGAAGGAAGTTGCAACCAAGACCAATGATGTGGCCGGCGACGGCACGACCACCGCGACGGTTTTGGCCCAGGCAATGACCCGTGAAGGTCTTCGCAACGTGGCGGCGGGTGCGAACCCGATGATCATTCGCCACGGCATTGACAAGGCTGTTGGCAAGGCGGTCGAAGAGATCAAAAAGCTTTCCAAGCCTGTCGAAAACCGCAATGCCATTGCACAGGTCGCAACCATCTCGGCCGGCAACGACGAGTACATTGGGGGCTTGATTGCTGATGCGATGGAAAAGGTGGGCAAGGATGGCGTGATTACCGTTGAGGAATCCAAGACCATGGGCACCACTTTGGATGTCGTGGAAGGCATGCAGTTTGATAAGGGCTACATTTCGCCTTACATGGTGACTGATTCCGAGCGCATGGAAGCTGTCTTTGATGAGCCTTTCATTTTGTTGACCGACCGCAAGATCACCTCCGTGGCGGACCTGATTCCTATTCTGGAGAAGGTTGCGCGCAGTGGCCGTGGCCTGATCATCATTGCAGAGGACATTGAGGGTGAAGCGCTCGCAACCTTGGTGGTGAACAAGCTGCGGGGCATTTTGACGGCTGTGGCCGTGAAGGCGCCTGGTTTCGGCGATCGCCGCAAGGCCATGTTGGAAGACATTGCCATCCTGACCGGTGGTGAAGTGATTTCAGAAGACAAGGGCCTGAAGCTCGAAAATGTGACCGAACAATACTTGGGTCGTGCACGCCAGGTGCGCGTGGGTCGCGAGAAGACCACCATTGTCGCCGGAACCGAGAACAAGGATAAGGTTGAGGCCCGCATTGGTCAGATTCGGAAGCAGATCGAAGACACCGACAGTGAGTTCGATCGTGAGAAGCTGCAAGAGCGGCTCGCCAAGTTGGCGGGTGGCGTGGCCGTCATCCAAGTGGGTGCAGCCACCGAGACAGAGTTGAAGGATCGCAAGTTGCGTATCGAAGATGCTTTGTCTGCGACCAAGGCAGCCGTTGAGGAAGGTATCGTCGCTGGCGGCGGCACCACCTTGGTGAACCTGATCAAGGCCCTCGAAGGGTTGCGCGGTGAGGTGAAGGGTGATGAGCGCACGGGTGTTGAAATCGTGATGCGCGCGCTGGAAGCTCCTTTGCGTCAGATTGCGGAGAACGCCGGCATTGAGGGTGCAGTGATCCTCGAGCAGGTGCGTGGCAAGGAAGCGGGCATTGGCTACAATGCCTTGACCGGCGAGTTCGTGAACATGATCGCGGCTGGCATTGTCGATCCTGCCAAGGTGACCCGTTCGGCCCTGCAGAATGCAGCTTCGATTGCCAGCATGTTGCTGACCACTGAGGCGTTGGTGGTCGACAAGCCTGAGAAGAAGCCTGCGATGCCGGCCGGTGGCCCCGGAGGCATGGGCGGAATGGATATGATGTAAGCTGCTGCGGCAACTTCATTTTTTTCTTCTTTTTGGTTATTGAAAATGGGGGCTGGCCTTTCGGGGCCGGCCCTTATTTTTTGGGGAGGGATCGGGCGCTCAGCCTATGGGCTCGGGTGATTGTCTTTTTGGTTTTAAAGGAAGGGTCGCTTGGGGGCAAAAGAAGCCTGGATAGGCATAAAGGCGATGTTGGCGATGGCGTCTAATTGTTATTGACGGGCGATGGCTCAGGCAAGGGGTTCGCTCAGTCTTCATTCTGTTTATTTTTGTTTCAACCGGGTACGGTAGCCATTGTTACCCTATGAATTTTATTCTTGAAGGGTTTTTGACTCTCGTTTTCTTCTCGATGAACAACAAGGAGGAGCAGGTTCAGTGACGACGATTTATAAAGGTCAGATGATTCAACTGCTGGTAAATGCCGGCCACGGCACTGCGGAATCCTATGCGGGAAAAACCCTTCAACAAGTAAAAAAAGACTACAAGGCGGCCTTCCCGAAGGATACGACGTTAACCAGCGATCAAGTTAAAGAGTTGGGGTTGAAGGCCGGTTGGGATCAATCGAACATCGACGCTGCCTTGGCAAATGCTGATGCGAATCAAGATGGCGTGTTTGATGCGGCTGAATTCGATTCATTGGTTGCCGATATTGGAGCGGATCGCAGCAAGAGTTTGCTGCAAGCCCTGTTGGTCGATCCTGAGACCTTTGAGCGTTGGAATGTTCAGGCCAGTGAGTTGGGAGGTCTCCAGGCGGAGGCTGATCAACAGATTGCTGACTTGTTGGAAGTAGCGGATGATCAGTCGAAGACCCCGGCTGAACGATTGGAAGCGGGGGAGGCTGCTCTTCAGTTGGCTCGTCTTCTGAAGTCTGCGTTGGCGGGTGCGGGCCTAGGTGCCGTGATAAATATGGATGCTGAGATCGCTCAGGCCAGGCAAGCGGTAAAAAATGCGGAACTCGCCAGTGGCAATGATGACGTTTTTGAAAAGGAACTCGTGGCCGCAGGAACGGACGTGAATAAACTGACGGCTGTGATGGATCAGTTGCCCGACAATGATCCTCGTAAAGAAGTTTTAGAAAGCATTTTGGATGATGGTAAGGTCGACGGGGGAATTGAAACGAACATTTTGGCGGCCTTGAAGGTCAAGTCTGATAAAGCCAAGGGCATTGCAAAGATGGAAGATGCCCTGAAGGCGGCTATTTCCGCAATTCCTGATGGCGATGTGGCGAGCATTGAGCTGGTCGCCAAGGCCTATCAAGCGGCCGCTCAGGGCGAGGATCAGGCGGTTGCCGACAAATTTAATGGGTTATCCAATACCTTAACAGCCATTTCGACGGCTACCACCGCCGGCGTTCGCGAAGCCTTGTTGAAAGGCATGGATGGGAAAAAAGACTACAAAGGCGTCCCTGAAGGACAAGCGGCGTTCGCTGAAGCGGCGAAACTGATGGATTCTCCGGAGGATTTGGCAGCACTCAAAGCCTTTGCGGAGCAGAAAAAAGCGAATGGCAGTAAGTACTATACTGATACTTTCATGAACAAGCTGGAGCATATTGAGCAAAATTTTGACGCTTTTCAGCAGGAGCCCGCCGTATGGGATCACATGAGGAATTTCTTGGCGGATAAAGTTGATAACCAAAAGGATGTGGTGGCTGCGTTTATGGCAGCGACCGATGAGTCCACATTGAACGCACTGATTCAGTTTGCGGGTGAACGAGGAACCTTCCTGGCGAATGTGGATAATTTCGACAGGTTGTCTGCCGCATTTGCAGGGGCTGATCTCCAGGCCTTTGTTGGCCTTTCTGCAGATGCTAAAAAAGCGTGGCTGCAAAATAAATTTCCTGCGAGCGAGTATAAAAAATTGGGGATTCAATAAGCCTGTAAATGCCCAATGCGTCTGACTAAAGGGCGCTTTCAAACCCTCTGACTTCAAGATGACGCCACGGTCGTGGGTGCGGTTCGCACCTTGATGAGGCGTCATTTTTTGTTTTGATCATTTTCCGCCAGATGTTCAAGAATAAAAGCAAGCAGGGCGTCGCGATTCACTGGCGACAGGTTTGAAAACTGAAAGTCGCTCACGTAATAGTGCTGGTGAATGCCTTGGGGGAATGGATTGGTGCGGACAATCTTGCCGTGAACTTCTAATGTTTGCCCTCCCAAGGGGATTCGCAGACGCATCACGCTGTGGGGAATAAAGGGCCGTTCGCCTGCCAGTTGGCACCCGGTGCTGCCAATATCGAGAATGCGCAGCGTCATTTCGGGAAAATATTGGTTTGCCATATGCAGGGCCGCTTGAACCTCAAGGGTCACCGAAGCCCGGATGTTACCACGGTGTGGTTCGCGTATGACTTCACTTTCGGGAGGCTTTTGCAGAACCCAGGTATCGCCAAGAATACTTGGGATGAGGCCATTAAAGGCCCATACCCAAAGGCCTGCCGGAAGGCGGCACCTAACCTTTAACGGCTCCAGAGGACTGCTAAGAACGATGCCATCAAGAACGGGTGGGGCAATCAGTAAAACGTCTTTTTTGACGCTGAGAATGCGAGAGAAATAAATCGTTTCATTGTCTGCGGGCTCGCTCGCGCCGGACACGACAATATCGATGGGTTGAGATTCTTTAAAGGGCGGAGTTTCGGGTGCTTTCACGAACGCGGAATCCCCCAAATTGATGGCTGCTTTCCAGAAATTCGGACCGGCGATTTTTATGAAGTCTGTGAACGGGCTGCAGCGAGGAGGTCGCGATAGCTTCGGGTGATACGCGGTTTGTCTGTGAGACCGAGTTGTGTGATGGCAGCTTCGAGCCGGGCCAAGGCCTCCAATTTTTCAGAGCTTACGACTTCGACCTCAAGGTAGGTGCCGAGTCCTGCGATTTCGTCGATCACCACGTGAACCGATGAATTGAGTGCCCAGGTTTCTCTTTCTTTCTCTACAATCTCGCCCGTTGGAAATCCCAGGTGCTCAAAAATAGTCTCCCACGCGGGTGTATCATCGGCCTGAACAGCAGGCTCCCACTCCTGCCGAACCCTGATACCGTCCACTTTTTCAAATCCGGTTTTGAGAGTCACCCAGGCCCGGTTCCCTTCTTGTCGGATGCGCAACGCGACGGGTAAATCGCCCGTTTTCAGGTAACAATCGCGCTGCAGGCCGCGATGCTGTGCTGGCCCCAGTTCCGCTTTCAGACGCGTCACATCTTCCGGATCAAGGGCGAATTTGGCTTCAATTTCCACAGGCTTCCCCTTGGTTTGGAACGGTTAAATCAGAGGCGGCCTTCATTGCGGCGGCGGCTACGCTAAGCGCTTCACAGTCTTGCAACAGTTCGTGACCACTGCGATCAAAAAATATAAGCTCTTTGAGCGTTTTGAGCTTGGTTTTCAACAGGTGAGGTACGATGGGGTGCACGATGGTATCGCGGCGGGCAAAAATTCCAACCACAGGCACCCTGATGTCTTTTAATACATCTTCAGTGTCAGCCGCAAAGTTCAATAGTTCGTGAAACGTGGCAGTGGGAAATTTCTTGTAGTTGGTGGATTGCGCCGCGCAAGAAGGGTCTTGAAAACCGTTGGGGCTGTCCCAAAAAGTAAACAGCAGTTTGATGAAAGGGGTCAAGGCAGCCAGTGGGTCTTTGAAGCGCAAGGCCGGGGCCAACGCGACCACGCCCGCTACTTTTTCGGGATGACGGTGGGCCAGGTTTAGGGCTGTTAGTCCTCCCATGGAGAGACCCACGATGACGATTTGGTCGGCTTCCTTTTCCAGTTCGAGAAGCGCTGCCTCCGCATCCGTGACCCAATCGTTGTAGCGTACACCCACGAGGTCTTCATAACGGGTGCCGTGTCCTCGCAAGGCAGGCATTCGGTAAGGCCAATTAGCATTTTGCGCTTGTTCAGCCATGCTGCGCACCGTATCAAGGCTGCCGGTAAAGCCGTGAAGAATCAAAAGACCGGCTGGTTTTTTATGGCTCACGCAACCTCCTCGCCCCCGTCACCACACGCGCGAATTGTAACAAGAAAGAGCGTCGAATGGGACAAATTCTACGTCGAGGTCATCATGTCCAAATGTTTTTTTGTCGTTCAGTTTGCTGGAAAATCAGGCAGCGACTTTGGCTAATCTTGGCGTTTCCCGGTCGCCGACTTCCCCCTATGCTCGAAACGCTTTCAACTTTTGTGAGCCTGAAAGGGGATCCGCCATGATCGAAGCCGAAGTGCACCGAAATGGGCAACTTTTGTTCCAGCGAATTTATCACGAACCTTCACTGTCTTTAGAGACCGTGTTAAAGCACTTGGAGATGTACATCGTGAACGAGCAGTTGAACACGGCAGGAGAGTGTCTCTTGCGTGTGCGCTTTGGAACCCTCTCAAAGGCTTCTTGATGCCTGGTAAATGCGAAAATTAACGCATTATTTACGTGTACTGAAGCAAGTGATGCCTGGCTCTTGAGGATATAACCCCTGAGGGGTTTCGTCTTTTTATGAGCCGCATGAACGACCAAATTCAAAACCAGTTGCGACGGGTCCGTCAGGATGCGCGCTTGGTTCCTGCGTTGGCGGCTGTGAAAGAGGCCAAGCAGGTGCCGGGAGCGACCTCAAAAGAGGTGTATGCGGCGGCAATAAGGGCTTCGCGCGACTCTTTCATCAGGGAAGGGGCTCGGGCCCTGGACGACGAAGTCCGTGAACGGGCCTTGTTGCTGGCGTCTGTTGCTGCTGTTGACAGTCAAGTATCCCTTGCTGATTTGCCGCATGGGGCGGACAAAACCCGGCACGCTTTTTTAAGTGGATGGCTCAGTCTGAAAATAGCGCGTGCGGCGGATGTTGTTCTGCCGCGTTGGGTCGCAGAGAAAGTGGGGATCGTTGGCAGTTTTGCCTTGGGCTTCTTGAAAGAAGTTTACGACATGGTCTTCGCCACAGGTTTTAGCCGGGCGGATCTTGTGGCCGATTGGTCGGGTGCTCGCTTGCCTTTTTCACGAGGGGCGCGCACATGAGGCGTCTGCTTCGAGGGGTTATTGGCGCGATCGGTGTCCTCGTGTTTTCAGGGTGTGGGACCCAAGGTGTAGGGATCGCCACCGTTGTGTCAACGAAATTGGCCGATGGGCGCCCTGTCTTTAGGTTTGGTTTTGGCGCAGAGGGAGGTGCTCAACCCGCTCTGGTGGCTCGGTCGGCGGGCGGTTTTGCGTTGGTGTATGTGGGGACCCGCCCGAGGGATCGCCATTTGTATCTGTCCACCTCCCCGGATGGGCAGACGTGGTTACCGGCACAACGTGTTGCAGATGGGGAATTCTCTGACCAAAGCCCGGCATTGCTTGAAGATGAAGCAGGCCAGTTACATTTATATTTTGTATCGAATCGCTCAGGTTTGAATCAAGCCGTGTATCACGCGACCTTGACGGGCCATAAGGCCTCTGAGCCTGTTATCGTGCCAGGAATGAGTGCGGCCCAACGCGTTGCTGTGGCCCGGATGGGCGAAGAGGCCCTGGTATTGGCCGAGGTCGTGGGGGCTGGTATTGTGGCTTACCGAGGGCGACCGGGGGGGGGCTTGTCTGCGTTGTCATCCGTGGCACAGGCCGGGGCAGAGCCCGCTGTATGCGCTTTGGGGGATGGCCGGGTTGCGGTGGCTTTTCAGCGCGAAGGAAAAATAATTGTGCGTGCAGGACACCCTGGAGTTTGGGGTGAAGAGATGGTAGCGGCCGATGCTACGACCCGTCTGCGTGACCCAGCGCTTCATGCCGATGCGGAGGGTATGGTTTTAGCTTACGCGGAACGCCATGGCGCGGGCAACATGCAGCTGAGGCTGCGTGCATTCGATGAGAGTTTTAAATTTCGGACCCTTGAAATGCCGGGTATTGGTTCTGGTGAGTCTCGGGGCGCCACTTTTGCGGTTTCTCCGCAAGGGTTGCGTCTTTTGGCGTGGGGTATGAAAACAACAGACGGTCAACAGGGTGTCATGGTGACGCGTCACTAATGCTCGGTTGAACGATTCGGAGGAATGAACGGTGACCCAGGCGATGCTGCGAAACAATCCAACCAATCAGATGATGGGAGAAATTCTGGTCTCCCAACAATGGATTTCGCCGTCTCAGTTGAGTGAGGCCATGGCCGAACAACGAGGCAGCAACGAGCGTTTGGGTGAAATTTTGGTGCGCTTGGGCCATCTGACCCGGATGGATCTCGACTTCATTTTGGCCCAGCAAAAGGGCAATACCATCACGGGCGAGTCTGATAACGTGAAGTTTCGCCTCGGAGACATTTTACGCAAATCCAATCGTTTATCGGCCCGCGAGTTGGGATCGGCGATGGCAGAGCATAAGCGTACGAATGAAAAGCTGGGTGAGGTTTTGCTGCGCTTGGGCTTAATTGACTCGCTGGAGTTAAACGCTGTTTTGTCGTTGCAAAACGATTTCAATCAAGGGGATCCCATGGCGGTGCGTTTGCTGTTGGGTGAGATTTTGATTGCTTCAAAGCGTTTGAGTCGCAAGCAATTGGCCGATGCGTTGGAAACACAGCAAGTCAGCAAAAAACAAATCGGCCAAGTGTTGGTCGATTTAGGTTATGTCAATCGGTTTGATATCCGCAATGCCCTGAAGATTCAGGCCAAAATGGTGGCCGTGGGCTTGGTTGCTATGATGAGTGTGGCTTCTATGACGGGTTGTGCGGCTCCCACGGTGCCTACGACCTCTCACGCCTTACAAAACGTGCGCTATGAGCAAATTAATCGCAGTGTACGCCAGTCGGTTGGCTATGATACGACCCGCAGTGCCTATAAAGTTGCGAGTTTGCCAGGGGGTCGCCAATTGCTCAGTTTTAGTGACGGCAGTCGGGTTGTGAAAGATGTTCCGTTTTTCAAGCAGGGGGCTGACAATACGTGTGCACAGGCCACCACCTCTGTCATTTTGAATTACTGGGGCATTGATCAAGATTATCAGGCATTGGTGCAAAAACAGAATCGCTTCAATACAGCGACGCACTATGACACCGTTGTCAGTTACTTGAAATCACGAGGCCTTGCGGTGAAAGCCATGCGCGGAGGCAATCTGGGATACCTGAAGTCGTTGATCGACCAAGGCAAGCCACCCATCGTGTTGTTGGAATTTAACAGTGACCTGTTTCAGCAGCACTATGTAACCGTCGTGGGATATAACAACGTCACTGGAAAAATCATTTTTCACGATTCAATCGACGGCCCTTATCGCCAACTGGACGAAGAAGAATTTGAAATGATGTGGCAGGCTCAAAGCCTGGCGAAGCTCCCTGTTTTCGGCGGCGCTAACTTTCAGGGCTTGATTATTGCGGCTGAAAAGCCCGTGCGCTGACCTATTGAGGGTCATAGACCCTCAATGGTGCCTTGACATGGGGGCATAGCGTCGCCGATAATCGTGAACCCGGGCGGTTGGCTCAGTGGTAGAGCACTTCGTTCACACCGAAGGGGTCACGTGTTCGAATCACGTACCGCCCACTCATTTATCTAACACCGGTTCCCCTGCTTGGGAATCGGTGTTTTTCTTCTTAGCCCAGAGCTGGTTGGGCGTAAGCGGGCACCGGAACAAATGCCCGGTGGCAGCGCTTTCACAAGGGCATTCACGGCTTGGAGGGGGCTTCGGTTGGAATTTTCAGCGCGTCCAAAATAACATCCAGTTCAGACATTCCTCGCCGCGCGCCCTGCCACGTGTCTTTAGGCGTTACGGGTTGAAGGTCGCCCTGAGGCGACATTTTTTTCAGCGCAACTTCGGTTTCAAGCAATTGCTTGTAGGCCGGATGTCGCACCACAGCTGCTCCCGCGTTGCCTGGAAGTTGCTCGCCTGCATCAATGGCTTGTTGCAATAGCATGTCGATACGTTCCAGTTCCGCCGGGCTGCCTGCCTGCGCGAGTGCCGCGCGCAACTGATTTTGGATGCTGGCGAGCCGGGCTTTGGCCGGGCCTTCCAGCTGTTCGCCCACGGCGTCCAGCCGGGTGAGTCGCTTTTCGAGCAGTGGTTTCAGGCGATTGGCCTGGGCCAGATGTGCGCCCAGCGTATGCGCTTGTTCGAGCGCTCCTGCAATGTCTCCGTTGCCGGCCTGGTTGAGAATACCGTTCAAGGTCTCGCGCAGGGCCGTTTGAGCCTGCGGCGTGAGCGACTTGCTTTCAGCCACGACGCCCATCAAGGCAGCATCGAGTTGATCCAGGGTCTTCAGTTGCACACTGTCCTTGATTTTGGGCCGCAGTTGCTGCAGGGCCTCGTGGACGCGCGTGCCTTCTTCCCGGCTCCACATGATGGCATCGCGGCCCAGTGGATCGGCGTGGGCGATCGCTTGGCCTCCAAGGTTTTCCATCAGCAGCGACAGATCTTTTGACAGGATGTGATAGTCGCGAGAGCCTGGCTGCAACCCCTGCAGGTTTTTAAACGTTTCCGTAATGCCGTCCATCACATGAGCCAGGTCATTCAAGTCTTTAAGCGAGTTGGCCCCATTCAGCGCATCGCGCGCCATGTCCAGGGCTGCCCGCGCCATGCCGGCGGCGGGCCCACTGAGGGAACCCATGCTGCCGATGACGCTCATCTTGCCCCGGGTGTGTCGAATCTGTTCTGCCGCCTGTTCGGCCAAGGGCACCAGCGAGCCGGCCAGCTCGGCGGCCCCTTCGGCATCCCCTCCTTGGGCCATCGTCAAGACTTCGCCCGCTTTGGCGGCCAACATACTTTCGATGCCTGGGCAGTTCATGCTTTTCATGAGGGACTGCACGCGGGCTACGGCCCGCATCGCATCCTCAAGGTCGCTTGCGTCGGCCTTGGAGCACTTTTTCAGGCAGTCGCCGAGTTGTCGCATCACTGGGTCTAGACTGCCCGCCGAAGCGGATGTTTTGGGCAAATAAATGTAATGGTAGACGTAGCGTACCTGCATCCAAGGCCCTCTTGATGGCTCTCAGTCGTCATGTTCTCGATGTCGCAAAGTCTGACTACATTTAACGAGTTTTTATTGCGTTTTTATTGCGTGTTTTTGGCGTGATGAAAGAAAAACACCTCGCAGATAAAGCGCGAGGTGTTAATGGCTTGTCGTCTTTGCGTTGGCGCGTTAAGCGCGAGCCAGGCTTTTTTGGGCCACGCTGTGATGAGCCTTGATAAGGGCGTTGGCCGCTTCGGGGTTGGCCTGACATTCGAGCAAGGCCCGCAGCATCAAGGGCACGACAATCGTGGCGTCGGACTCAATCACGAACATGGGGGTGTCTTCTGTGAGCTTGTCCCAGGTGATTTTTTCATTGGGGGTCGCCCCCGAATATGACCCATACGAGGTGGTAGAGTCGCTGATCTGGCAGAAATAGGCCCAGGGCTTGGCGGGTTGCTCCATGTCATATTTCAGTGAGGGCACGACACAGATGGGGAAATCTCCCGCAATGCCGCCGCCAATTTGGTAAAAGCCCACCCCTGCCTCCGCGGAAAGCTCGGCATAGCGGTCGTAAAAGTCCGCCATGTATTCAATGCCCGACTTTGCAATGCTGGCGGGGCACTCGCCGGTTTTCACGTAAGACGCAAAGATGTTTCCAAAGGTAGAGTCCTCGTAACCGGGAACGACCACCGGCAACTGGGCCTCGGCGGCCGCCAGCAGCCAGCATTCGTGCGCATTGCCTTCGTGGCTTTCCGCAGGGAGGGCCTGCACCACCTGGTAGAAGTACTCGTGCCAGAAATGGCGCTGGCCGGAGCCTGCTGCGGCCTTCCAAAGGGGAACGATGATGCCCTCTACGGCGCGAAAGGCTTCGTCTTCCGGGATGCTGGTGTCGGTCACGCGCCGCATGCGGTCTTCAAGAATGCGCGTGTCGTCCTGCTTCGACAGATACCGGTAATCGGGAAAGTCTTTGTAGCTTTCATGAGCCACCAGGCGAAATAAGGATTCTTCCAGGTTGGCCCCGGTGACCGATAGCCCGTGAATCAGGCCGGCACGAATAGCGGGGGCCAGGGTGATGCCGAGTTGCGCAGATGACATGGCGCCTGCGACAGCCCAAAACATTTTGCCCCCGGCTTGAATATGTTGCCAGTAGGCCAGTGTGGCATCGCGGGTGGCGCGGGCATTAAAGTTTTTGTAATTGCCGAGGATGAATTCTAAAATCGGCAGTTGTGGGGTCGGCATCGTGCGGTTTTCCTCAAAAAAAGTGGACTTAAAGGCTTACGGGCAGTGACCCGTGGCGCAAACGGACCTTGTTGAGCAATAGCACGGAGCTTCGCGGTTCTGTCAAGAGGTCTTGATTGCGGCCTGGGCTTGCAGACTTCTATATTCTAAAGTATGGAAGCCAGCATGGTGGCCTCTTTTCTGGGCTTGACGGATGTTTTGGTGACTGAACGACTGGGAATACGAAAGGTGTGCCCCTGCGCGACGTGTCGCGGTTGAGAGGAGTAGGCCGTGTCTCGTGATATTGCTCAATCTTTTGGGGGCGTGCATCGCATGCGCGCAGGGGTTTCACGCACGACCCACGCGGCCACTTCTGGTGGCCACCTGGGGCGCGAGATCCCGCAGTCCCCTCGCCCACAAGAGAATCAAGTGACGATTGGAGCCAACACATCACTGGATGATGCGGCCGCTGGCGATTATGGGGCCGTGCCTTGGGGGCAGACCTCAATCCCTGTGATGGGTCAGGACACCAATGCTGCGGCGATGGTCGTGCGTCAATTAATGCAGTCCCCGGCAACCGCCCAGCAGGTTCAGGCGCTGGTGGCGAACCCTCGTGCGCTGCTAGAAAACTTCGCGAACGGCCAGACTGTGGGCCTTGGTGCACTGGGCCTGCGTTTGGATGCGGCCCAAATTGATGATATTCAAGCCAGACTCAACAACGGTGAGCTGAATGATGACAGTTTGGGGGCGGCTTTGCTCACGATGGGAATACAGAACGAAATGGACGCACGTTCTGCCACGGATGCAGGGGATCCCTCTGCGTTTCAATCCGTGATGGACGATCTCGGTTTGGAGGCAACGCTGGTGAAGCTCGGCCAGACAGGGGCCGAAGTGGGTGATTTCGTCATCTACGGGGATGAGCGCCGTTTGATGCAGATTACGTCTATCAATCCGGATGGGGCCTATACGCTTGAAGACGCTTATGGCGAGAGAATCACGGCCAATAGTGTCTTGGCGGCCGAAAAAAAGATCGGTCAAGATGACAATGACCAACCCATTGTCTTTGAACCCACAGTGACGAACGTTTCTCTGGGGCCTCAGCTGACAGGAAACTATCGTCGACCCAGGCGCTAGTATTGGCCTTGTTGCTTAGACACCCATGTGAAACCTGGTTTTTGGGTGACCGTCTTGAAGGCCGGCATCGGGTGTTCGCCGTCGCGAGGCTGTGCACTGGTTTCAAGGATGAATGAATTGGCAGGCTCTGAAACGGGCTGCGAACCGATTTATGTCTTCTACGACGGCCACTGCGCGACATGTCATGCCGCAGTCCGCTGGTTGTTGCAACGGCGTGGCCGGGAGCGATTTCGTTTTGTTCCGTTGGGGGCTCTGCGCGGTCATTCTGAAGCGGAATTTTTGCAGCATTCATTGCGACGAGATTGGGGTGAAAGTTTAATCGTCCTGGCCGCAGGGCGTGCCTATGAGCGCAGTGAGGCCGTACTGGTGTTGCTCCGTGCGTTGCCCCTGCCCTGGTCAATCCTATCCTTTGGGCGCCGGCTTCCTGTGTGTTGGCGGGACGCCGCTTATGATTGGGTTGCAGCCAATCGTTACCGCTGGTTTGGGCGTGCCGAGCCCGCTCATTTGTGCACGCGCCTAGAGCCAGCTGCCCGAATGCTGTTGCTTGACGAACTTCCAGCAGAGGTGCGCGAAAATTTACGCGCCTGAACGTTGATCCCGCACTTTGCGCCGAGGTCTGTTGGCTGGCGCTGGGTACGAACTAGGGGAGGCGTTTGCGGGAGAAGTGCGTGAAATTCAGGCAGCTTTTTTTAGGCCCGGCGGGAGGCTCGATGGTGTTGCTTCTGGTTTTCGCCTGCGCGCCCAGTTCTGACGGCCTTGTGGTGCCACCGATGACGCCGAGCTTAAGTGGTATCCGTCCGACGCCATTAACTTTGAGCCCGACCCCTGATCCGTGTGAACGAAGCGTAGCGGCCGGCCAGTCTCTTCGTGCAGAGGCGGTTCAGGGGGCTTATGAGGGTCAGACGATACCCGCTGACTGGGCTGAATATGATCAGGCGGCGCTTACGCAGGCTTTTTTGGAACGAGAGAGTCAACCCGATTGGGTGTGTGTCGCCAAAGCCTTTCCAAAGGCCGTGGCGATTTTTCTGGCAATTAAAGGGCCCAACCGACTCGCTCCACCGCGAGCGACCCCGACACTGCCACCTGAACGATAGAACAGGAGCCCGACGGAACTTAACGGCCCGAATACGAGCTGTATGAACTTCGGGTGGTGCGATAAAACGAGGAGGTTTGCCCGATTGCGCTGTTATATCCTATTTCACTCGACTTAGAACCCCGTGTTTTCTGTTTGAGTTCCTCTTCGCTCACCTCCCAGGTCTTGCCATAGGCATCGCGCACGGTGTAAACGCCATCATTCTCCGCCACGATGTCGACCATGTGCTTTTCAGTACCCTCCCCGTAGGCTACCGAACTGCCCACTTCTGTGAGCCCCCACCGGTGGGTGATGTGGGTTTTGGCCCCGAGGGCTTCGGATACTCGATGAACGGCCTCGCGACTCACAAACGAATCTTCAAAGGGCAATTCGTTTGCCATCGTGTGGGCTTCCAGCGCGTTTTGAATCGCCATTTGCATCACGGCTTCCGCCCGGTTGGTTCCGTCGTTGAGTCGCCCATTTTCTTCCAATTCGGCCAGTTTTTGTCTGTTTTCTTCAGTCAGCGTTAACTCGATGCCATTCTCGAGCGTGATGGTTTTACCCGCCTCCAGTTGGGCGCTCATTTTATGCGGATTCTTCTCACCGCCAGAGAACATTTCATCGGCGATCCGCGCGGCCGCACAATGATCGCTAGAGATCTTGATCTGTCGGCCATCATACTCCCACGGAGGGGTTCCGTAGTCTGCATTCGCCGCTGTTTGGAGGTTCGCCGTTCCGTCTTGATTGACTTGAGATTGGTCGCCGTCTACGCTAACTGTCTGCTCTGAAGGCGCTTCTGCTTGGGGGGCCTTGTCTGTTTTCTCAAGGCTTTCATTTTTCTTTTGTTTTGTTTGGGCCTTTGGCCCCTCCGCCGTCGACGACTGTTTGCGGGTATCGATTCCGGACATCGCGGGCTCCTTTATTTGATGATTCCCAGAGTGATATTGTTCCGATACCCCGATTGGCTGTAAATAAACCTAAAAAGCCCTTGGACAGAGCTTATGCGGGTTAAATGAACCCACATTGTACGAACCCGTGTCTGATGTCCATCCGGGGACCGTCAGCGCGTGCTAGCATGGCGCGGTCAAGTAGGAGATAGGGGATTTCTGATGGCGATCCGGCGGATCGAATACAAAGGGATGACATGGCTGGATATTCCTCAGCCTACGGTGGTTGATGTTGATTATTTAAGACAGAATTTCCCTTTTCATCCGTTGGACATTGAGGACCTTCTCGGGAGTTTGCAGCGCCCCAAGCTGGATGAATACGACGATTATTTGTTCCTGGTGCTTCACATGCCGGTTTTCGACAAGGAACGTGCCGTGACGACACCCTCGGAGGTGAACCTGTTCGTCGGCCCGGATTATTTGGTCAGCCTTCACAAGGGTGAGCTGTGGCCGCTGAATAAGCTTTTCGAAGCTGCGCAGTCTTCTGAGCGTTTGCAGGCGGAGAATTTGGGGAACGGCCCTGGTTATTTGTTGTATCGCTTGATCGATAAATTGGTCGACAATTGCTTTCCAATTGTCTACAAAATTGAGCGCAATGTTGCTGAGGTTGAAACAAAGATTTTCGAGAGTAAAACGCGCCAGACGGTGTTTGACCTGTCGGTGATTCGCCGTGACATCATTGCGTTTCGCCGGATTATTAAGCCCCAGATTCCGGTGATTAGTCGTTTGGAGTATTTAAAATCGCGTATTTTGAGTGATGAACTGGACGTGTATTTTTCAGATATTTCTGATCACCTGGGCAAAATTTGGGACTCGCTGGAGGATCAAAAAACCATCACCGAAAGTTTGAACGACACGCACACCTCGTTGACCAGTTATCAGACCAGCGAGGTCATGAAGGTTTTGACCCTGATCAGCGTGATTATGCTGCCGCTGACTTTGGTATCAGGCATTTATGGGATGAACATTAGACTGCCCTTTGCCGATCATCCTTGGGCGTTTACGGGCGTCATCGGTTTGATGATGGCAGTGGGGTGTGCCATGCTGATGATCTTTCGTTTCAAGCGCTGGATTTAGTTTGTGCCCAGTCAGGGGGTGGGCGGCAGTTCACCCGTCTTTGCCCGGTTGATGCGGCCTGCGGTTCTCCGTGCTTCCCGGGCATCGTCTGCGAGGCGATGGGCATCTGTCAGATTGACGAAGCCATCCCCGTTGCGCTCAGCAGCGCGTTTCTCTTCATCGCTCAGTGGTTCCATCCCTACGATGGCCCCTGAAATTTTATTGGCGAGCGCCAATTGAGCTTTGGCGAGTAACTCGACGTCATGCGTGTCAATGCGGCCGTCTGCGTTCGCATCCGCGGCCTGATGCTTAATTTCTGGCAACGGCTGTTGAGATTCCAGCGATTCTGCGACCTCGCGGGCTGTTATCTGGCCTAACTTGTCATAAATTGAATCGCTCATCCCGATTCCTTGACCTCGTTAATCGCTATACCTCCTAGGCTTCTACCCGTGTTTGCCCGAAGACAAACCCTTCTCCCTGTTTCGCGGGATTCTACAAACATCGAAGGTTCAAGCGAGGCCCGTGCGGGTATAAAGAAAAATGGGCGCGTTCCTTGATGTGTAGAGAACGCACATGGCGGGTGCTTTGCGTGGGTCAAATGTAAGGAGGGGCGGGTGTTTCGTCTTCGCGACCTATTTGACGCCTTGCGTCGTTTGCTGACCCGAGAGCCCATTCCGGTGCCGGTGCCTGTGCCCGTGCGCGTAAAGCCGGGGCGACGCGCCTGAACGTGCTGTTTTAAAAGGCATCGCGGGTGTGGGTGATGGTCGGTGTCTTGCTGCCCCACGCAATGGAGATGACATCGAATCGGCAGGGAGATGACGGCCGGTTTCGAAGGTATGCGCTGGCCGCGCGTCGAATCTTTTGTTGTTTTCGGTAGTGAACGGCTTCGGAGCCTGAACCGAAGCGCTGAGTTTGGCGTGTTTTGACCTCGACGAAAACCCGTGTGCCGTGGTCGTTTGCGATGAGGTCAATCTCTCCCCACGGGCAGCGCCAATTGCGCTCCAGAATGTCCCAACCGTGGGCGAAGAGCCAACCCCGTGCCAATCCCTCGCCGAATATCCCAAGTTGGTGGCGCGTGTCGTGATGCATGTCAAAATTGTAAGCGCCAAGACCTCTGTTGGGGGTTTTTATTGGCAAAAAATATGGTTTTTTGCCGCGAAAACTTGATTAACAGCCAGTGTTTGCCCCAAACAGCTCATAGACTTTCGGTGTCTCATTTGCGATGATGCCGCCCGATGGTTGTTGATTCAGGCTTATTTAATCGGCGCTGGTGGTCCTTGCTTGGGGGCCTGGTGATGCTTTGGGTTGGCGCTGCCGTGCTGTCACTGAAGTTAGGCAGTGTGTCGATTGAATGGCTGGAGCTTTGGGCTTTATTGGTGAACCCGCAATCAGTATCCGGACACGGAGACTTGGGTGCGGTGGTATGGAGTTTGCGGGTGCCGCGGCTCTTGCTCGGGGCCTTGGCCGGCGGCGGCCTGGCGGTGGCAGGCGCGGTTTGGCAAGGCGTGTTGCGCAATCCACTCGCGGATCCCTACCTCATTGGCGCATCGGCAGGCGCGGCCGTGGGCGGGGCATTGGCCCTGTTATTTGGAATCGGCGCCGGTGTCTCTTGGGCGTTGCCTTTGCAAGCATTTTTGGGTTCTCTTGCGTCAGTTGCCGTGGTGTACCGACTTGCAAGCGAGCCGGCGCGACCACTTTCGGTTGAGCGCTTGCTCTTGGCTGGCGTGGCGGTGAGTTCGTTTTTATCCGCGGGCCTTTCAGCCGCGATGGTCCTTCGCAGTGAATCCTATACGCAGTTGTATCTATGGCTGGTGGGAAGTCTCGCCGGGCGTGGGTGGGAACATCTTACGCTGGCAGCACCGTATGTGTTGGCCGCGGGGCTTGTTTTGATGGCGTACTTGCCGCGGTTAAATTTGATGCAACTCGGCCAAGAAACTGCACAGAGCCTGGGATTGGATATGCGGCGCGATCCGGGCGTCGTGATTGCGTTGGCCTCTTTGTTGACAGCCGCGCTGGTGGCCGTGTGCGGGATGATTGGCTTTGTGGGCTTGGTGATTCCGCACATTGCCCGCCTCCTTGTGGGGCCCGACCTCCGGCGCTTGGTGCCCGTTGCGGCGGTTTTGGGTGCCGTTTTATTAAACATCGCCGATCTGGCGGCTCGGACCTTGTGGGCCCCGATGGAGTTGCCAGTAGGGGTCTTGACTGCCTTGCTGGGGGCGCCCTTTTTTCTTTTTTTGTTAGCGAGGCGTCCTTTGTGAACGAATGGGTCTTGGATATTCGAGAACTTTCGTGTGGCTATGCCGGACGTGTTGTTTTGGAAGGCGTTTCTGCCCACGCGGAGACCGGTAAGGTGGTGGGCCTGCTGGGAGCCAATGGGAGTGGAAAGTCGACCCTGCTGCGTACCTTAGCAGGGTTAATGCCCGCGATGCGGGGGGAAATTCGGTTTTTGAATCGTGAACTCGACAGCCATTCGTTGCCGGCATTGGCGAGATTACGCGCTTACGTGCCGCAGATGCAACCGATAGAAAGTGGTTGGCGTGTGTCGCAGATTGTTTCGATGGGGCGCTTTCCTTATTTCTCAAGGTGGCGCTGGCATCCAGAAAAAGGAGATGACGGTGCCATAGAGCAAGCCTTGAAACGGGCCGGGGTTTGGGAGCTTCGGGAGGAACCGATGGCCGCTCTGTCGGGAGGACAGCGACAGCGTGTCCATTTAGCCCGTGCTCTGGCGCAGCAGGGAAAATTACTTTTGCTGGATGAGCCCACCGCACATTTGGACCTCAACTTTCAATTGGTGTTCTATCGACTGTTGCGAGATCTGGCGCATCAAGACGGGGTGACTGTTTTGGTGGCGGTTCACGATCTAAATCTTGCCGCGCAGTTTTGTGATCAGTTGTGGATCCTGGGGCCTCGTGGTGAGGAAGGGGCTGGGTTGCTCGCGACAGGTGAGCCGCTGACGGTCTTGCAGCCGGCACTGCTGGCGCGCGCGTTTGGAATAGCGGCGCAGGTTCGGCGGGATACGTCTTCCGGTTTACCTTATGTGGTTCCCGCGGGCCTGCCCAGACGAGGGGAGCACGCGGCGCCGAATGCCGAAAAAATGCGATTGAAACACGTTCATGTCATTGGAGGGGGCGGCTCGGCCGCTGTTTTGTTGCGCAATCTGGTTGAATACGGGCTCTGTGTGAGCATTGGCGTGGTCAATTTGCTTGATTCCGATCTTGTGGCTGCGGCACAACTGGGAGTCGAGGCACTGTCGGAGGCTCCTTTTTCGCCGGTGGGCCCGGAGGCCCGGGCGCTGCTGCAGCAAACATTATCGATGTGCGACGCTGTCCTCGTCTCTGAGGTGCCGTGGGGGTCTGGAAATATCGAGAATCTCCGTGTTTTAGCCAGTCGCCTTGAGGGTGGCCCCCCCCCTCGCGTGGTGTTGCTTGAGGTGGACAGCATCGCTTCGCGTGATTTTACAGGAGGCGAGGCCTTGGGGCTTTATCGCGAGTTAATGGCGAGAGGGGCGCGGGCCGTGCCTGCGGGGGGCAGTTTCGCGGAACTGGTCACTTTACTTGCGGAAACTCATTGATTTTGCTAATGTAGTCTATGAGTTTGGTTTGAGCGACGAAAGCGCTGCATCGCGAATGATGAAAGCGCATCACCGAAACGCTCCTGACTTAGAGCGATGCTCGGAACTCGCCGTGTAAGGACGTAAGTCTGAAAAACGGGTGACCCTGTTACGTGGGTCACGAAAAGATCTGGCGTTTTTGAAGCCTTAAAAAAAATGGTTGACAGCGTCGGTTCTTTGTGGGAAGATTAATTTCCGCCCGGTTGCTTTAACGAAATCTAAACGGTTTCTTAAACGGCTTGGGGGGAAAAGCCAGAACCTTGACAACTG
>JAYKIL010000031.1:0-188699 GCA_035284745.1 Candidatus Sericytochromatia bacterium
ACCGTGTCCGCTTAACATTGACGCTCAGGCAAGAATCACGGGTTCAAATCCGGGATGACGTGCTCCATCGTAAGGTGGTCGTGCTCGTCGTCCCTCTGGCTCGTGTTTCGACGCCAGTTCCCACGCCAGTTCCCACGCCCCGTCCGACGCCAGTTCCCACGCCCCGTCCGACGCCAGTTCCCACGCCCCGTCCGACGCCAGTTCCCACGCCCCGTCCAACGCCAGTTCCCACGCCCCGTCCGACGCCAGTTCCCACACCCCGTCCGACGCCAGTTCCCACACCCCGTCCGACGCCAGTTCCCACGCCCCGTCCGACGCCAGTTCCCACACCCCGTCCGACGCCAGTTCCCACGCCCCGTCCGACGCCAGTCCCCACGCCAACTGCGGTACCGCCTCCCGTGTCTTTCCCGTTGCGTGACGGGCTGCCAGGACTGAGTGCTTCAGGGCCGAAACGATGGGTCGTTCGGACGGGCGCGTGGTTTATCTCGCAAGGCGCGCCGGGAGGGGGTGGCGTGCCCGCGGGCAGTCTCGAACTGTCCCAGTGGCACGGGCAATGGGGCAGTATGATGGCCCTGACGGTTCTCGGAGAAGTCAATGCGCCGGGTCGTGATGCGCCGTTTTACTCGGCAGGCACCTCATTGCTTGACTTGCTTGCCCGAATCGCTGTTGATGCGCCAGGTTTTCATATTCTGGCGGGTTATCGGGGAATACCGTGGTCGAGTCATCACTATGCCTCTGTGGGGCTGTCTGTCTGGCGGCCGCTGCCATTGAGCTTTTTGCGGATGGAACTGCGTGGCATCGGTGGGCACAACTTGGGCCTTGAGAATCGTTGGCGCAGTTTTATCGACGCGACGGCGGGCCTGACGGCCCAGCGCGATTCTTTTGCCTTGACTTTGGGGCTGCGT
This sequence comes from Candidatus Sericytochromatia bacterium, assembly GCA_035284745.1. GTDB lineage: Bacteria > Cyanobacteriota > Sericytochromatia > S15B-MN24 > JAQBPE01 > JAYKJB01. The sequence continues at coordinate 906 of JAYKIL010000031.1, forward strand.
CATCTCGCTGCTATGAGCGCGGTTGAGCCCACTTTTGTTGTGAGTGGTCCTTTTGGGTCTCTGCGCTTTGAATTCTGATGTTTGGGCCCACCACCTTGCCAGGTCACGCGCTAGGTGTTATCTTGAGGCATCCGGGATGTAGCGCAGCTTGGTAGCGCACCTCGTTCGGGACGAGGGGGTCGCTGGTTCGAATCCAGTCATCCCGACCATGTTTTTAAATCCCGCTCGCGTCGATAATCTTCGGCAGGGCGGGATTGATCTAGTCGCCGGGAATCATTGAAGTAACGCGTGTAGGCCCATGAAAACGCTGGTAATTGCTGCGTTGTGCTTTCTGGGAGTGTTTTGGGGGTGCTTCGATGTGGCTCCCTTCCGCAGCAGAAGGCGCGTCGTGCGGCGGGTTGAGCAACCGGATTTCTCCGCAGAATCTACTGTGCCGAGAGCGTTTTCCCCCGAAGCCCCCTTGGGCGATCGTTCGATGGCCCGTCGGACCCGCTGATGCTTTTTACGGGGGCTGCCGGGTTGCTTTTGCGGGTTCTGCTCCCCATTTTTTTTACGCTGGTCGGGCACGAAGCCTCGCAGGCGCGCTGTGAGTGGGAGCCTCAAGATCTTGATGCTTTGCGCGCGGAAGGCGTCCGCCTGATTCATCAACCTGCCGAGGAAGGCGTCGCCATCAAGGCTTTTGTTTTTGTTGCTGCCTCGCGGGCAGATGCCGTGCGGATCCTATGGGATCACGAACGTTTCCCTGAGTTTTTACCGCAGGCACGCTCTGTTCGTATTCTAAAAAAGAGGGGAAACATCCACGACGTGGAGCAGGTAGGCGGGCAGGGCCCCTTCGTTCTCACCTTACTCACAGAACGCCATCTGCTGGAAGACGGTGTCTCGTGGCGTTCCATCGGCGGCGATTTGAAGCGGAACGATGGAGCCTTGCGCGTTCAATCGGTTCCCAGGGGAACGGTGTTGCAATATCAGGTTCACCTGGTCACGAAGCAAAGTGTTCCCGTGCAAATTATTCGCTTTTTGCAGGGGCAGGCGCTTCCGAAAATGTTGCTTGCTTTCAAAGAACGGATTGAAAAGCAAGCCCGAGAGGGCTCTTAGACACTTTCTTCGCTGTTTCCTGCCCTTGCTAGAACCTGTTCTTTCGGCCGTCCCGGGTTCTTTTTCGGGTGCCTTGTCCCAGTAGTTTTGGCTGTTTGGGCCACTGTTCTCCTCCCGGCCTCTCGTTTACATGGCGGGGTAACACATGGCAACCGTTGCTTTGAGATGGGATTGAGGGGGATGGGGCATGAGAGTTTGCGTGATCGGAACTGGCTATGTGGGCTTGGTGACAGGAGCATGTCTTGCCCATTTAGGACACGAAGTTGTTTGCGTCGACCGTGATAAGGATAAGATAGACGGCTTGAACCGCGGTGTCATGCCAATCTTCGAGCCGGGCCTGCCCGACCTTGTCGCAGGTCAACGCGCTTCGGGACGCTTGGCTTTCAGCGCGCAGTTGTCGGAGGGGGTTCAGCGGGCGCAGGTCATTTTTATTACCGTGGGCACTCCGCCCCGCTCCAATGGTGAGGTGGATTTAGAACAGGTTGAGGACGTTGCCAGAGGCGTGGGGGCGGCACTCAACGAGTACAAAGTCATTGTGAACAAAAGCACGGTACCCGTTGGATGTGGAAATTGGGTCGCGATGTTGGTCCGGGAGGGGGTTGCCTCAAGGAGGCAGACTCTTCGCGTGGCCGGCCCCGACAGTATTGACAATGATTCATATTCGGCCAATGACGCGCCCGATGTTTTCTTCGACGTGGTCAGTTGCCCCGAATTTCTGCGCGAGGGCACCGCCATTAATGACACGCTGAGAGCTGACCGGATTGTCGTCGGTACCGGCAGTTCTCGCGCCCTTGCGGTGATGCGCGAGCTTTATCAGCCCTTGGTCGAGCAGAGATTTGACGGGGGTGAGCCGCATCGAACCGTCCCGTTCGTCGTCACGGACTTGAATTCAGCCGAGATGATCAAGTATGCCGCCAATTGTTTTTTAGCGACCAAAATAAGCTTTATCAATGAAATTGCGAATCTGTGTGAGAGGGTGGGGGCCGACGTCGATCAGGTGGCGCATGGCATCGGTCTGGACCCTCGGATCGGACGTCATTTTCTTCGAGCGGGGATAGGCTGGGGAGGCAGTTGCTTTCCAAAGGATGTCAGAGGGTTAACCCATATCGCATCAGATTATGGCTATGATGCGAAATTGTTACGGGCTGTCATCGATGTGAATGAGACGCAACGTCAAGTGCCCCTCTTGAAGTTGCAACAACATCTGAAGTCGTTGAAGGGGCGTACCGTTGGCTTGTTGGGTTTGGCCTTTAAGCCCGACACGGATGATCTTCGCGACGCGCCAGCGATGACCCTGGCCGCCCAACTCATTAAATTAGGCGCAGCGGTGCGAGCCTATGATCCTGTCGCCTCTTCCCGAGCGCCCGAGGTACTTCCGGCCTTGCGGGTGTTCGATGACCCCTATGCGCTGGCCGAAGGGGTCGACGCTTTGGTCGTCACGACCGAGTGGCCAGAGTTTCAAGCCCTGGACATGGGACGGATGCGCCTCCTGATGGGGGGACACTATTTGCTGGTCGACGGGCGGAATATTTTCGAGCCGGCCGTGATGAAAGAGCTCGGTTTCATTTATGTAGGCATCGGTCGTTGAGCCCCGAAAACATTTTTTGTTCCTTGGCGAAGAGAGGCTTTTGAAAGGGGATTTTGAGTGGATTTGTGTATTGTGAACCCGCCAGAAATGGCAGGGTATGTCAGTGATCGAGACAAAGCCGGTGGGATTGGCGTTGCGAGACCCTACAAAAAGCGTTGGCGAACGTCCTATGTGCCGCCAACGCCCGCCATGGACTTGCTCTATGCACTCGCGTTAGCTGAAGAGGAGGGGATCGCGTGTCATTTCGTTGATGCGATCGCCCATCGCTGGAACCAGACGAGAACGATTCGCGAAATCGTCAATACCAAACCGAGTCACGTGGGCGTTCGGGTGAGCTTGCCCTCGCTTGAAGAAGACCTGGCTCTTGCGAACGCGATCGTGCAAAAACTTCCGAGTGCTCGGGTTTTTCTATTCGGGCAAGCCATCAAAACCACTCACAGCACCTGGCTTGAAAATTTTCGAGGTGATGCTGCCTTCTACGGGGAGGTTGAGGCCCTTCTCTTGCCTTACTTGAGGGGCCTCAACGGGCTCGCTGTTTTACGTCCTGGGGAGGCGTTAGGGGGGTGCCTGGAGTGGCAATCGGTGGACAACTTGGACGAACTGCCATTTCCGGCCTGGCACCGGGTTGATACGGCCGCTTATTCTCCAACAGGGCGTCAGGCCGACTTTGTCTACTACATTTTGACGAGTCGGGGATGTCCCAAAGGGTGTGCCATGTGTCCGTATTACATTCATCAGGGCAAAGTGTGGCGGGCGCGCTCGATTGACAATATTGTGGGGGAGTTTGAGCACTTGCGATTGCTCGGAGCCCGTCTTGTGCAAACACGAGACCCCAACATTTCGTGGCGTAAGCAGCACTTACTTGCGCTGGCAGAGCGCCTCCAAGGGCAAACTCATTTTTCAATCACCACGGAAACCGACTTGGAAGCTCTGAGTCGAGGGGACCTCGAGAAACTCAAGGCGGCGGGATTCACGAGAATTATGACGGGGGTTGAATCTGTAGACGAGGCCGTTCTGCGTGAGATTCATCAGAATGGACAAGCATTGAAGCGGTCACTGGAAAACATGACGACGTGTGCCGAACTTGGCATTCGGGTGACAGGGTTCTTCATTGTTGGCGCATTGACTGAGAATTGGCGCAGCGTGCGTTCGACCGTTGAAACCGCCCGACGCTTGCCTTGCGAATACAGTGTTTCTCTGATGACACCGTATCCAGGCACGGAGACACGGGATGCATTCATCGCGGCAGGCTTTCATCGTGAGACGCGGTTCCATTTCTATAATGGATACACGGGCATGGTCCGAACACACGGATTGGACTACGCTGAGGTCAATCTGGCCCACGCGTGGGCGTCTGCCGAACTTGAGTTGGTCACCCGGGAGCGCTTATGGCGGGACGCTCGAGGCGTTGAACGCGTGCTGGCTCAGGGGCGTCTTTGGGTGCAACAAGGGCGCTTGTTGCCGTTGCGGAATCGGGTCAGACAAGCCGCATTGAAAAATGAAGCCCACCAAGCCCCGGAGCGGCACAGTGCCTAGGGAGGGTTCTTCGTTATCATCGGCGCAGAGGCCGTTGCACATCTGCTTGGTCAGTCGTGAGCATCCAGAGATGTCGGGTGGCGGGGGCATCGGAACCTATACTGATAATCTGGCGCAAGGATTGGCACATCTCGGGCACGCAGTGACAGTGATCGCGCACGGCGAAACGGGGGTGCCCGATACACCCAAGCCTGGGGAGGTTTGTCTTGCCGGGGTTTCCGGGCCCGAAGTCTGGAAATTACCATTTGGTAATCGGCTTTTTGGTCGTTTGTTGCGCGCTGCGCCGTTTAGTGTGGGGGCCGCGAGGGTGTTTCGGTGGCGTCACGCGTTGAAGCCGTTTGATGTGGTGGAGGTTCCAGAGTACCAAGGATGGGGCGCGGGGGTGGTCGCTGTGGCCCCTTGTCCTAAGTTGGTTCGGTTGCATACCCATACGGCTTTGTTGCAGCGATTGAATGGACACGGTGAAACACCAGATACTCGGGCGTGTCACGCCCTTGAGGCGTTGACACTGGCGCGCGGCGATCGCGTTCTCGCTAATTCGAACGCGCTGGCTCAATCCGCGCTGTCAGATTTTTCAACAGTACTCTCTCCCCAACGTGTCGGAGTTTTGCCTTTGGGCATTGATACCCACCGCTTCTCTAAACGGGTATCGCGGCGAATTCGCAAACGCTATGGAATCCCATCAAGCGCCCCTCTGCTGCTTTTCGTCGGACGTTTGGAGCGACGCAAAGGGGTTGAAACCCTGCTTGAGGCGTTCATTTCGCTTGCCCGTGACGAGCCCGAGGCAGTGTTGATGTGGGTGGGATTTAGCACCGAGACGGGCCACGAAGGCAGCCCTATGCTGACGCAATTGCGTGAGCGCGCCCGACAAGCCGGTATCGCTTCACAAATGGTGTTTGCCGGCTCTGTGCCCTACTCTGAATTGCCCGATTATTATGGGGAGAGCGATGTGTTTGTCGCGCCGTCCTCATTTGAGCCCTTTGGGATGGTCTACCTCGAAGCGATGGCCTCCGGTTGCGCGGTGGTTGCGTGTGCGGCGGGCGGTGCGCTCGAAATTATTCGTGACGGCTCGACGGGTCATCTGGTGCCTCCCCACAGTCCCGAGAGCCTTGCCCTTGCGATTCGCAGACTGCTGAATTGTCCATTTCACCGTCAGCAACTGGCAACCCAAGCGCGTAAAGAGGTACAGGCCCGATTTTCCTTAAGTGTTTTGGGAGAAAAAACGGTGCAGTCTTACCGGGATTTACTCGCCCGAAAGGGGGTTGCGTGACTTTGTGGCAGCGATTGAAGAGGCTTTCTGAAGCGCAGGTGTTACGGGCGGAGTCGTCTTGGAACCATTGGCGGGCGAGGGCGGCCCTACACCAGTTGTTGGACACGCATCCGACCCTCAGGTTGGGTGAGCGCCTTCGTTTGGAAGAGGATATTCTGTGGCGTATCGCGACGAACGCTCACGTGACGCTGGGTGATGCCTGCCACGTGCGACGAGGGTGTGAGATAAAGGCTGATCGGGGTGCTCGGTTGGCGATTGGGGCCAGAGTGCACTTGGGACCGTGGAGCACTGTCAGTGCCCTTTCAGAGGTGGTCATTGGTGATGATTGCTTGATTGCGGAGCGGGTTTCGATTCGCGATCACGACCATGTGTTCAGAACCGTAGGTCGCGCGTATTCGGAGCAAGGTTATCAGGTCGAGCCCGTCATTATCGGTCGAAATGTCTGGCTGGGTGCAGGTGTCACGCTCATCAAGGGGGTTGAATTGGGCGATCACTGTGTGGTTGCTGCGCACGCGGTGGTGACTCGCTCCTTTCCCCCCGCCAGTATTGTTGCGGGGGTTCCGGCGCGTTTGATTCGACGCCTGGAGGCTTAGGGGTTGATGTCCAAATTGCGATATGTCCACCATAACTTTTTCACCATCGCATTGAATGCCGTTTCGGGCCTTGCTTTGACTGTCTTGGCCGCGCGATGCCTGACCCCCGCAGGAATGGGAGCCTACAGCCTTTTGTTTTGGCTGATGACCGTGGCGTCCATTCTCATCAATTTGGGCGGGGTCAATACAACCCTCAAACACGTGGCTGAGGCCCGTGGTCGGGGTGACGAACTCGCTTTGAAAGGGGTCTTGGCATATGGGCTTCGCGCCTGGGCAGGCCGGACTGTCGTCATGGCTCTGGGATGGTTGGCCGTGGCTTCTTCCCTAGAGGCGCTTTATGCGCAGCACTCTTTTGATGGGGCTCTCCCTTGTGCTCTTATGTTCATCGTGCCCTTTACCCTCTTTAATTGGTTGGTGGGTGCGTGTCAGGGAATGCAGCAGTATGCAGCCGTCGCTCGTGCAACCTTGGCTTGGGCGAGCCTTGCGGTGGGCGGAACCCTCGTGGTTGCCATTGTTGGGGGGCATTTACTGGCTTTGCTTCTGGTACAAGCCTCGGCCGCCATTTTCGCGGTCTCCGTGTTGCTCAGCTCTCTCAATGCTCTGTATCCGCGTTGGTGGAAGGAAAATGTAACGCCTGAACAGAAGGCGCAACTCCGCCGATACAGTGTGCCTGTTGCTGGAATGGTTATCCTGGATGCCCTCATCTGGCAGCGTTCCGGTGTTTTTTTTCTTGGACAATGGGCTGCGCCTGAGCAGGTCGCCCATTATGCGTTGGCCTTTGGCTTGTCTCAAATGCTCATGCGGGCCTTCCCAGGGACACTGGTTGGTTTATTGATTCCTTCAATGGCCTCGGCTGCAGGTGCAGGGCGTATGGATGAGATCGCGCAGGTCTATCGGTCCGCTGGTCGTTGGATGGCTCTTTTGGCGATTCCGGTGGGCATCGTATCGGCTGGCGCAGCAGGAAATCTTCTTGAAGTGCTTTACGGGAAGAATTATTCTCCGGCGCTGCAACCCTTTTGGGTGCTTTTGTTTGCGGGGGCAGCGACCATGATTTGGGGCTTCCCGGCAAGCAGCGTCTTGTATGCCCTGAATGGACAGCATCGCTTGCTCGCGGTGGGGGCTGGCGCCGCGGTCTTTTACACAGCCTTGGCTGTCTACCTCATTCCTCTTCACGGTGCCCTGGGGGCTGCTTGGGCGACGGCGGGTGCTCAAATCGCCACACTCGTGCCCGGGGTTTTGTGCGCTCGCCGATGTCTGCCGGGATTAAGCCAAGACTGGAAGGCGTTCGGGGTGATTGGAGCCGCCGGATTTCTGCTTGCGGGGGTTCTTTTTTTGACCCAGTGGGTGTCCTCGGAGCCTGGGGGATGGTTGGTTGGCTCACTTCTCGGGGGAGGCGGCTACGCTTTCATTGTTTGGTGGTTTGGCGCCATCACGCCCATTGAAAGGCAGGGCGTCGGCAGGGCCGTGAGGCTTCGTATTGGATGTGAGAAAACCCGGCTTCGACGTGTGACGACAGTCACGTTTGGGACGCGCCCGAGAGTGTAAAATGAAAGAGTTTCAAAGGGGTGGCTGCTTGCCTTCCCCTTTTTTTTGTGGGTATTCTCGCTCGAATGCTGCGGCCGAGACGCTGGTTTTTTCTTGTCGAGCACTTTTGAGCCCTTGAACCCCTCCGGACCCGGGCCGAAGGTCGGAAGGTCCTTCTCGCAACCCCGGCACGACGAGGCCGGGAGGGGCGTATCGTCCCATGTCGCCATCGTAGTTAAGCACATCTGGGACAAATGCGATCAGATGGCCGGAGCGCGTCGGTGTCACGATGCCGGCTTCGAGTTGCTCGCGATAGCGTTCGAGGGCGAACACCATGGGGGTCTGAGGAGAACCATCCAATACTTGCATCTTGGCGTTGATGTTGAGAACGGAGTTGATTAATACATCTCCCCCCCACATTAGAAGGGTGGAGCGGGCTTGTGGGAATGGCAAGTCTTCAGGCCACGGCCGAGCCTTTCCGTCGTCCATCTCGATTCGCATCGCGTTGTTTTGGATGCTAACTCCCACCACGCGGCCCATCAGTTGCGGCGGCGGCAAGAGTTTGCTCATATCCATGACCAACTCATTCCCGTTGAGAACCAGCCCTTTTTCTTCCCGCATTTTCAAAAGTTTGGCCATCTCCAGTCCGATCAAATTCAACAGGCCATCCACACGCAGACCGAGCGATTTAATGACGCGGGGGATGAGGCGAATTTTCCCATCCGTGGTGGGTTCAAGGTCCCCCTCCATTTCGAAGCCAACCCAAATTCCTTTTTTCATTTTGCCACCCATCACCAGGCGCCCATTTTTAAAGGCGATTCTCAGGTCTCGGATGGGCGATTCAGCATCGTTGAATACGTACGTGTTCATCAACGATTCAAGGTCCGCGGCTCCTTTCGAAACGACCGCGCGGTGGATAACGATACGAAAGTCAGACTTGTTGGCCGGTATGAATGGCGCATTGGGGTCTTTGTTCAGAATGTCTGCGTTCATTTCACTCAGGAACATTGAAACATTGCGATCAAGCCGATAAAGAAGATTGCGTGCCATAAACCGCGTGACGCCTCCTGGCCCGCGACGCACCACATCCACACCGCCTGTGCCCGGCACGGGCGCGATATTCGACATTTCTCGTCCGCAGCCTGACGCGGCTGCGCTCAGTAACACCGCAAGCAAGCTAAACGCTAATTTTTGGGACGCATTCGAGGGCATAGAACCTCTGGGTGTCGTGCCACGACTCTGTTGTTATCGGCGCGAGGGACGTGAATTCGTTAAAGAGTAGATTAAGGTTTTATAAAAAAGCCGAAGTGAAAAACCCATCGGCGCTTGAAGGGGGCCCCAGAGGGGATGGATATGGGGCTTGAAAAGAAAAAGTCCCGGTCTGGATTAATCTCAGACCGGGACTTGACGAAGATGAGTGCAGTCTAACGGGCGTTCATAGGAACGTACGCGCGAGCCCCTGGTCCGATGTACTCGGCCCGCGGGCGTATCAGGCGGTTGTTGGCCAGTTGTTCCATCACGTGCGCGGCCCAGCCCGAAAGGCGGCTGATGGCGAAGATGGGAGTGAATTGATCGCCAGGTATTCCCATATAGTGATACGTTGAGGCCGAGTAGAAGTCCACGTTGGTAAGGAGTCCCTTTTCGCGCTTGACCACTTCATCAACCTTGATCGACATTTGATACCAGGACATATCCCCCTTGATGCGGCCCAGTTCTTCGGACATCTGCCTCAGATGCTTGGCTCTCGGGTCCCCGTTTTCGTACACACGGTGCCCGAAGCCCATCACCTTCTTTTTCTTATCGAGGGCATCCAAAATCCAGGGCTCGGCGTTCTCCACTGAACCAATTTCGCCCAGCATTTTCATCACGGCGGTGTTTGCTCCACCGTGAAGCGGCCCTTTCAGGGTTCCGATGGCGGAGGTGATGCAAGAGTGCATGTCAGAAAGCGTGGACGCTGTCTGCCGGGCACAGAACGTCGAAGCATTAAATTCGTGATCCGCATGCAGAATGAGCGCTTTTTCCATCGCTTTGACTGAGACGGCATCCGGCTCTTCGCCAAACATCATATACAGGAAGTTGTAGGCCAAGGTGACCCCCGCTTTGGGAGCTACCGGCTCTTTGCCCTGACGAAGACGCTCAAAGGCGGCAACAATCGTTGGGAGTTGTCCCTGCAGGCGAAGTGCTTTCGCCAGGTTTGACTCTGCATCATTGTTTTCGGCTTGGGGATCGTAAAGACCCAGGGCTGACACAGCGGTCCGCAGAACATCCATTGGGTTAGCGTCTTTGGGAAAGCCGCGCAGGAGGGTCAGTACTTCCGTGGGGAGGGTCGCCCCCGCTGCGATGGTATTCTTAATATCTGCCAGCTGCGCCTGGGACGGCAATTCTCCGTGCCAAAGGAGCCATACAACCTCTTCGAAACATGTCGCCTTTTCGGTCAGTTCATCGATGCTGTAGCCCCGATAGGTCAGCATATCATCAATGATCGAACAGATTGATGAGGTGCTGACGACGACGTCCTCGAGGCCTTTATTGACCGCTACGTTCGCACTCATAAGATTTACCAACCTCTCTTGAACAGAAAATTTCGCTGCGAGCTGGCTCGAACGACCGATCCTAGCACGCTTGTAAACTTGCCGCCAGTCGAGATGGGATGCTGGCTTGGCATTGATGAATCAGTGTTCTCGCGTCGCTCCGGTAGAATTTAGCTGATTCCGGTTGTGTCAAGTCGGTTAACAAGGTAAGGTGTACCTAAGCGAATCGTGATTGCTATTCCAAGCCGTTTCGTCAACGGCGGGAATGTCCCTTGGTGTTTTGGCAAGGGGATGGAGAGGACAGTGCAACGCATGTCTGAAGTGAACCCCAATGACCGGCCGCTCTACATCATCAGTGTCGCGGCCGATCTCGTGAATATGCACCCACAGACCCTCCGTCTGTATGAAAGACGGGGCCTGGTGGCGCCGAAGCGTCAAGGAAAGAACCGACTTTACTCGCAGAGTGACATCGAACGCCTGCAGTACATCCAACAACTGACGCAGGAATTAGGCATTAATTTGGCGGGCGTGGAAAAGATTATTCGCCTGCAAAACGAGCTTGAAGGTTTGAAGCGTTTCAAAGAGAGGGAGCTAGCGCTCATTGAAGCCCGTTTAAACGAATTGGACGAGATAAAGTTGGCCCGAGAAAAAGATATCCGCGCCATCAAGCAAAAAATACAGGAATCTGCTGAAGAAGAATGAGCGTTTTCGCGCTGAAATGTCTTGTGGGCGGGTAAATGCCATGGTAGTTTAGGCCGTCGCGGCAACCTGTTACATCTCGCCAGGGGCACTTGTGACCGGTGACCGCAATTCAGGTGAATTCGCGTGATAGTATTGGGGCGCGCGGGCGTCACCCGGTTAGAAACCGGTTACACACCTTGCAGATGGGTTTTATCACCGCGGTTTTTGGGTGAATAAAAAACACGTCTGACAGTTCACGGGTCTGACCCTGGGAAAAGGGGGGCAATATGTTCGAGCGTTTTACAGAGAAGGCCATCAAGGTCATCATGCTGGCGCAAGAAGAAGCGCGGCGCCTGGGGCACAACTTTGTGGGCACCGAGCAGATTCTGCTGGGCCTCATTGGTGAAGGAACCGGGGTGGCCGCCAAAACCCTGAAGAGCCTTGGGGTCAGCCTCAAAGATGCGCGGATTGAAGTTGAAAAAATCATCGGTCGCGGCTCGGGGTTTGTGGCAGTCGAGATTCCCTTTACGCCCCGGGCGAAACGGGTTCTCGAACTGGCTTGGGATGAGGCGCGTCAGCTTGGACACAACTACATCGGAACCGAACATTTGCTTTTGGGGCTGATACGCGAAGGCGAAGGCGTTGCCGTCCGTGTTCTAGAAAACCTGGGAGTGGATCTGTCGAGGGTGCGTTCGAACGTTATCCGTATGCTGGGAGAAAGTGCGACCACGACGACCAGCGGCCAGCATCGCAGCAAGACGCCGACGCTGGACGAGTTCGGCTCGAACCTGACCCAGATGTCGGAAGAACACCGCTTGGACCCCGTTGTGGGACGTGAGAAAGAGATCGAGCGAGTCATTCAAATATTGGGGCGTCGCACCAAGAACAATCCGGTGCTGATTGGAGAACCCGGGGTCGGAAAAACTGCGATCGCGGAGGGCTTGGCGCTCAAAATTACGGCGGGCGAGGTGCCGGACATTTTGTCGGAAAAGCGCGTCGTCACCCTCGACATTGGTTCCTTGGTCGCGGGAACCAAATACCGCGGAGAGTTCGAAGAACGTCTCAAGAAAATTATGGAAGAAATCCGGGGTGCTGGAAACATTATTCTTGTGATTGATGAATTGCACACTCTGATTGGAGCAGGGGCCGCAGAAGGCGCAGTGGATGCTGCAAACATTCTGAAACCAGCGTTGGCACGGGGAGAACTGCAATGTATTGGCGCGACGACCCTTGATGAGTATCGCAAGCACATTGAGCGGGACGCGGCGTTGGAACGTCGCTTTCAACCGGTCAATGTCAATGAACCTTCGGTGGACGAAACCATCGAAATTCTGAAAGGCTTGCGGGAGCGGTATGAAACCCACCACCGCCTGCAAATCACGGATGAGGCCTTAGTGGCCGCCGCTAAACTCGGGGACCGGTATATCTCGGACCGTTTTCTGCCGGATAAGGCCATCGACCTGATGGATGAAGCCTCAAGCCGGGTGCGTTTGCGTTCCAGTTCGTTGCCACCAGCCGCCAAAGAGTTGGAAAAAGAGTTGCGGCAATTTACCAAGGAAAAAGAGGCGGCCATTCGCGCCCAAGACTTTGAGAAGGCCTCACAACTGCGAGACCAAGAACAAGGTGTTCGCGATCGTATTCGGGAGATTGCCGCGGAATGGCGCTCTGAAAGAGGCCAAACAGCAACGCCCATCGTTGACGAGGAAGAGATCGCGCACATTGTCGCTGCTTGGACAGGCATCCCGGTGAAGAAAATGACCGAGGGTGAGACGGCGTCTTTGGTTCATTTGGAAGACGACCTGCACACGCGGGTGATAGGACAGCACGATGCCATTCACTCTATTTCGCGGGCTATTCGTCGTGCGAGGGTGGGGCTGAAGAATCCGAAGCGCCCCATTGGTTCGTTTATCTTTTCCGGGCCCACGGGCGTCGGCAAAACAGAATTGGCAAAAGCTTTGGCCGGTCTGTTCTTTGGCTCGGAGGATTCCATGATTCGGATCGATATGTCCGAGTATATGGAAAAGCACGCTGTATCGAAAATGATTGGCTCGCCCCCGGGCTACGTGGGATTCAATGAAGGGGGGCAGTTGACGGAGGCGGTCCGCCGCAAGCCTTACAGTGTTGTCCTGTTTGATGAAATTGAAAAGGCGCACCCAGATGCCTTCAATATCATGCTTCAAATTTTAGAGGATGGTCGCCTGACTGATTCCAAAGGCAGGGTGGTTGATTTCAAGAACACGATTGTTATTCTCACTTCGAATATCGGGGCACGTGCTATCGAAAAAGGACAGAGCCTTGGTTTCCAGACGGGGGGGGAAGACAACAAGTATCGCAAGATGAAGGACGTGGTCATGGATGAGTTGAAGAACAACTTCCGCCCGGAATTCATCAACCGTATCGATGAGATCATCGTTTTCCATCCTCTCACCAAGGAGGAGATTACTCAGATTGTCGACGTGATGCTGTCTGAAGTTCGCAACCGACTGAAAGAACAAGAGTACGATCTGGAGTTGATGCCTGAGGCTCACGAGTTGCTTGCGACCGAAGGCTACAATCCGTCGTATGGTGCGCGTCCGTTGCGCCGAGCCATTCAACGCCTGATCGAGGATCCACTGGCTGAAGAAATTCTTGCCGGAACCTTGAGGAAAGGGGTCATTGTGGCCCGGAGAGACGGGGATAAGATTGTCTTCGGTCAGAAAGAGGAGCCGGAGACGGGGTCTAAGGAAGAAGCCAAAGCCGGCGTTTAATTTCACGTCTCATAAAAATATAAAGCCTCCTCGATCAGGGGAGGCTTTTTTGCGGCGCCCGAATGGTTGGCAAGGGGCTTCGAACCCAGTTGTCGGAATCCTTCAATCGATTCTCTACTGGACGAAATTCTTCTCAAGCCATTCTGTCAAAAGCCGAATACCCACCCCTGTTGACCCTTTGGTGCGGTAGTCTTTGCCTTCGGAAAGATAGGAAGGGCCTGCGATATCCAAATGCGCCCACGGGGAAGACCCTGCGAAACGCTTCAGAAAAATGGCCCCGGCGATGGCGTCTCCCTTGCCGGGATGAGAGTTCGCCAAGTCAGCGATGTCGCTATGAACCATTGATTCATAGGCCTCCCACAGTGGGAAGCGCCATAGTCGTTCACCGGTCGTTTCGCCTGCTTGGCGTAATTGCTCCGCGAGTGCGTTGTCCGTTGCAAACAAGCCAGATGCCTCGTAGCCCAATGCCATAATGATGGATCCGGTCAAGGTCGCAATGTCGATGGTGATCTGGGCCTCGTAGTGCTTGGCGCCGTACGCCAAGGCGTCGGCGAGGATGAGGCGCCCCTCGGCGTCGGTATCAATCACTTCTACGACGAGGCCATTATATGCGGTCAGCAAATCCCCTGGCTTTAATGCATTTCCATTGGGCATATTCTCAGCCATGGGGAGCAAGCCCACAAGGTTTACGGGAAGTTTCCTTGATGCGGCAACGTCCAAAACACCCAAAACAGTCGCCACCCCGTGCATGTCTGTTTTCATCTCTTCCATCCCTGCACGAGGTTTGATGCAGATTCCCCCGGTGTCATAGGTGATTCCCTTGCCAACGAGTACAATGGGGGGGGCGGATGCCTGGGGTGCGCCTTTGTACTCAAGAACCACAAAGCACGGCCGGTGGGTGCTTCCCTGCCCCACCCCAAGCAAACATCCGAACCCGCCGCGTTCGAGGTCGGAGCATTCAAAAACCTTGTGTTCAAGGTTGGCTCTTTTGGCAACGGCCAGTGCCTCATCCCGCAGATCAGCCACGTTCAGTTTATTGCCGGGCATATTTGACAGGGTGCGAGCACGATTAACCACCCGTGCTAATTCCAAACCGCGTTGGGCTGCTGGCTCCTCTAGGGCGGTGTTTGTGCCCTTCAGGATGATGGTCGAAAGGGTTTTTGGGTCCTTTTCTTGCTTGGTCTGATACAAGCGGGGGTCATAGGAGGCAAGCGCGAGGGCCTCAGTGGCCGCCTCAGCCGCAACATCTGGAGCCCAGTCTCGGGGCAACGCGACCGCGATGCTGGTTACCTTGCCCGCCACCGCTTGGTATCCACGTGCCAGCGCGCGCCGCCAACTCTCTACCGTCACGGGGAGAGGCCCCAGGCCAATCAGAACCACCCTTTTCGCTCCTGCGCCATCGATGGGAAAGAGCACTTCACAGTCCTCATCATCCCCTTGGAAAAGACCGTCCTCCCAAGCGGCCCGGAGCACCCCGCGGAGCGCCTCAGGGAGGTCCGTGGGCGGCGTCTCAGCCTTTGGGATTGTGAGTAGCAGGGCGTCGGCTGTCGGCGTGAGGGCTGAAGAATCAATACAAAGGAGGTCCATAAATTTGCCTTACGAGGAAAAGTTGGAGGAGGCTGCATTGTAACGCAGGCGAGCACAGAAACGCTAGCATTCACAGGGTTTTTGAACAATTCCTGGCTTCCTGGCTTGCACCGTCTGCTATGCTTCTGTTGTGCCCAGCCATCCTTTTTGTCCGCGCTGCGGATGCCCGTGCGAATTGCGACCCATCGAAAGACGAGACCGGGATTTTTGTCCCCGTTGTTCGCTGGTGTGGTACGACAGTGCGAAGCCCTGTGCGACGGTGATTGTTGAGGACGAAAATCAGCGTGTTCTTCTTGTAAAGAGGGGGATACAGCCGTTTTTGGGTTTGTGGAATTTGCCGGGAGGATTTCTCGAAGCCGACGAGCATCCGGGAATAGGGGCCGTCCGAGAGGTCTATGAGGAAACGGGATTCGCGGTCGAGTTGATTGAACTGGTGGGAATTTATATTGGGCACTGGGATGCTGATGGCGATGTTACGCGGGCTCATAACAGCTTGAATGTGGCATATCGTGCCAAAATTGTGGGGGGTGAATGGCGTTCCAATGAGGAGTCTACGGAAATGGCCTTCTTCCACGCGGATGAATTGCCGCCAAGCTCTACCATTGCCTATGCCAATCATCGGAGGACTTTGGACGATTGGTCTTTTGGGCGTACGGCCGTTCTCCTTCCCGGCTCAGCGGGTCTGGCCATCACTGAGGAGGTTATGGGTGCAAAAAGACGAGGTGATTGATAAGCTCGAGCAGATGGGGGTTTTACTCGAGTTGGCGGGCGAGAATCCCTTCAAGGTGCGCGCCTTTCAAAATGGAGCCAAAGCGCTGGCTGCCTTGGAGGCCCCGTGGCCTGATGTCGTCCTATCAGGGGCGCTGAAGTCTGTAAAGGGGATTGGAACGGGCCTGTTTCACGACATTAGTACATTGGTAACAACGGGCCAATGGCCGGCCTTCGAGGCATTGGTCGTGGCCACGCCAAACGGCCTATTGGAACTCCTTGAACTGCCAGGTCTTGGGCCGAAGAAGGTCCGCGCGCTTCATGAAGGCTTGGGAATTTCAAGCGTGGGGGAGCTTGAGTACGCCATTGCCGAGAACCGACTTCTCGAATTACCAGGTTTTGGCACGAAGACACAGTCAAAGCTGGGAGAGGCCATTGCCTTCTGGAAGCGTCATCGTCATCAACGTTTGCTGGTCGATGTCCTGCCGGCAGCGGTTGACTTGGTTTCGCAATTGGAAAGGGTATTGGGTGTCCCGGTGGGATTAGCAGGCGATCTGCGGCGGCGTTGCGAAGTGCTTGACCGGATTGTTGTGTGGGCCGATGGGATTGACGCGGAGCGCTTTTTGGAGCGCCTCGTCACGTGCGACGGGGTTGAGAACCACGCGGAGGAACTGTTTTTTTCGGGTTTGCCCCTGGAAGTCATTTTTCTGAACGCGCAGAATTCTGCTTGTGCCCTCCTCTATGCGACGGGCAATGGCATATTTCTCAATGCCCTGGAGGAGCGGGCACGTGGTCTGGGGCTTCGACTTACCGCAGAGGCATTGTGGAGGGGAGACCAGGCTGTCGAGCTTCTGAACGAGGATGACGTGTTTGCCTCGCTTGGCCTTTGGACGATTCCTCCCGAGGCCCGTGAAAGTGACAATTTGGCGTTGTGGGAGCGCCGTGACCCTGAACCCCGCCTGCTCGTGTTGGACGACATAAAGGGGGCTTTTCACGTTCACAGTACGTACAGTGATGGCTCTGCGTCATTGCGCGAACTGGTGCGCCGTGCGATCGGATTGGGTTGGCATTACATTGGAATCTCTGACCACAGCGAGAGCGCCGTGTATGCCCGGGGTTTGCGCCTTGAGAAGATTGCCGAGCAACGGGCAGAGATCGCAGAGCTTCAAACCGAGTTTTCAGAGATTCGTATCTTTGCAGGCATAGAGGCAGATATCCTCGCCGACGGTCGACTCGATTATGATGATGAGACGCTCGCGGGTTTTGACTTCGTGATTGGGTCCATTCATTCGCGGCACGGTCACGATGCTGAGACGATGACGCACCGACTGACCCGAGCGCTTTCAAATCCATATTTGACGATGCTCGGTCACCTGTCGGGGCGTTTGTTGCTGGCTCGGGATGCCTATGCGTTTGATATGGATGCGGTTTTAAATACTGCCGCACGGTATCACAAAGCCATCGAACTCAATGCCAACCCCCATCGACTCGACCTGGATTGGCGAATTCTTCCGCAGGCCCGGGCCCTTAACATTCCGATTATGATTAATCCCGATGCCCATTCCCTTGATGGCCTTGAAGATTTGCGTTGGGGAGTGGCGATGGCTCGTAAAGCCTCGATGAAGCCTGCGGATGTCTGGAATACGCTCTCGGCGGACAAACTCGCTCAATGGCTCAAAATTTAAAATTTAACTTGAGTTTTCATTAAATAAGTATTATGATGGGCAGGTCGTGCTTGACCAATGGGGGTTAGGCGCTTTTGCACGGGAGACGCTCGCGAAATCCGCGAGCTGGGTCAGGGGAGTCGCTCGCGACTCTGTCGTACGTATTCTCAATGAGGAGGATCCGATGTACACAACAATGAAGTCTGGCAGCCCTTGTGTGTGTCCCACTTGCGCGGCATTTACCGTCGCAATGCCGGCGGGCCAGGGCGATTATTGCCCCGGGTGTTTGACCGTCGTGAAAAGGTTTCGCGGTGTCAAACTGGTTCAGCCCAACGCCTTTCGAGGTGATTTGAGCAGAGCCTGACACGGCCCGAGGAAACCCTCGGAATATGAAATAAAAGTGGGTCACCTTCTCCTTTCGGGTGAAGGTGACCTTTAGCTTTGGGGTAAAATATGGTTGTGGAAGCCTTGGCTGGTTTGTGCCAAGGTCTGTCCAGATCCCGTCATCAAGGATGAAGTTTCGGGAAGCGGTTGTGTCAGAATTTCGCCGGCGTGAAGATATCGAGCAAGAAATGGGTCTCCTGCAGCAATGGAGCGAGCAGGGGTTGCTTGGTATGAATGAGGTGGAGCAAAGCTTACGTAAGTTGGTGAAGACGGTGGAGCCCTCGGTGCCTCCCCGGAAAACCCCCAAAATTGAAAGTGAGGCATCCCAAGGCGCGGCTCCGCCCTTGCAACCGCCCTCTCCTTTGCGGGAATTGTCTGATGAGTTCCCAGATCTGTTGGAACGGGACGGAAGAGCGGAACTTGACCTGAGTCATTTACCGCCGGGTGATGAAGCGCGGGGCGGACGGCGACCCTACATCCGGATTGCTTTGGTTTTACTGTTAGCGGCCTCTGCCGCAGCGGTTGTATTTGGTAAGGACCCGTGGGGATGGCGGGGCCGCCCTGCGCAGGATGACGATGACGAGGCGACAGTTCCGGGGTCCGGAGCGAGGCCGTCGCCAGAGCCTCTGCCCCAGGCACATCCAACCACTGCCTTGAGCCACGCTGCGAAACATGCGGCCACCTCGCCCCCGACCGCTGCCCACCCCTCGGCGGAGGCCGTCGTGCCACCAGGGGGCCACGCCTCGCCGGAGGCCGTTGTGCCAGCAGGCGCCCACGCCTCACCGGAGGCAGTCCTGCCCGCAGAAAGACATCCGCTCCCTGGCGTGCACGGCGATGCGCGGATCAAGCCTCGGCCGACCTTACAGCCGGTACGTCCCGTGGTGCGGCTCCAGCCGAAGGCGCGGGACTACGTGGTGCGAAAAGGGGATAGTCTATCTCTGATTGCTTTGCGCGAACTGGGAGATTTGGAACGCTGGACTGAAATTTATCAAGTGAATTCTGCCTCCCTCGATGATCCCAACGTGATTTATCCTGGGCATACCCTGGTGCTGCCTTCAACGGCAGACGGGGAAGCGGGTCATTTGGAGGAAGCGGGCCCCGCACCATCGGGTCCGATGGACACCCCTTCTTTCACCCGGCATGTGGTTTCGAAGCCGGGTGATACCCTTCGCGCCTTGGCTGCAAGGCATCTGGGGGATGCCGAGCGCTGGCGTGAGTTGTGGGAAATGAACCGTGAACAGCTCGTTGCGCAAACGGTACTGCCTCCCGGGACTCGCGTAAAATTGCCGGCAAAAGCGCGGGCGAGGAGCGAGCATGGGGGAGAAACGGCTCCTTTGCCGCGGCGGGCGGTGGCGCGTCACCATACCGTGGTAGAGGGCGAATCCCTCGGGTTGTTGGCGCAACGATATTTGGGGTCTCCCGAGCGGTGGCACGAGATTTATTACTTTAATCGCGAAAAAATTGCGAATCCCCATTGGCTTTATCCCGGTCAGATATTAGCGATTCCCAAGCCCGCGCCACTGCAGCGATTGAAATATGTCGTGAAGGCAGGGGATACCCTCTGGGCCATTGCTGCGACGCATTTGGGCGATCCGTTCCGGTGGCCCGAAGTCTATCGAGCGAACCGCGGTCAGATTGCCGACCCTCATTGGATTTACCCGGGACAGGCTTTCCGACTGCCCTCGTCGTAGAAACGCCTTACGTACTGGTCAGAGGCACGCGGGTCAGGTCCTGTGCCTCTTTCGGTGGAATGACGCCCCGTTCGCGAACTTTACGTATAAATATGTCGACCAAGTTGGCATCCAGTTGCGTTCCGCGGATGCTTTCCAGAATCGCGACGGCTTTTTCTAGGGGCATGCCATCACGGTAAGGACGATTGGAGGTCAGAGCATCAAAAGTGTCTGCGATGGCTGCGATTCGAGCATTTACCGGAATTTCGTCGCCAGGAATGCCGTGTGGATAACCCTTTCCATCAATTCGTTCGTGATGAGACAAAACGATGGGCAAAAGGTTTTCGAATTCGGCGATCTGTTTCAGGATGTTGTATCCCACCCCCGGGTGGATTTTGATATGTTCGTACTCTTCAGCGGTCAGGCGGCCCGGCTTGTTGAGTACTTCTTCTCGAACGGCTATCTTTCCAATGTCGTGGAGAATTCCGCCGTGACGCAAAATGTTCATCTGTGTCTCATCGTAATCCAAGTCTTCAGCCATCCAACACGAATACTGTCCCACCCGATGAGAATGACCGTGGGTGTAGGGATCGCGCGCTTCCAGCGCCATAGCGAGCGTGTCAATAACCGAAATGACGCTTTCACGCAGCTTGCGCGACAATGCGTCTTTTTCGCGTTCCAATCGCATTTTTCCTATATTGCGCGACACACTGTGCATAAAGGTGTCTACGTCAAAAGGTTTGGAAATGTAGTCTTGGACCCCGAGTCTGAGTGCGCGAATGGGCGTTTCGTCGCTGGCATAGCCTGTGATAACGATGGCACAGATGTCTGGCTGGTAAGCGCGAATCCGCTTGATAGTTTCTACGCCATCGATTCCGGGCATTCTGATGTCGGCAATGACCATGTCAAAGGGGGTCTCCACAGCCATCTCGACTGCTTGTTCACCGGTTGAGGCCACGGTCACCTCGAATCCGTCTCGGACCAGAAGTTTCTCCACGGTGCGACGGATCAAATCGTCGTCATCAACCACCAAAATATGTTCCGCCATGTTTGTTCGGCCCTGTATCAAAGAATGCCTTTTTTACTATACCTCAAATGAGAGGCCCCTCATCGCAAGGTTTTTTGGCGATTTGGGCCATTTTCTGCGCGCGGGATAAATTCTTAAAGGCCCATTCGGCGGACATCGCTTCGTGCTTGGTTGGAAATGACCAGTAAGTGACGAGCGAGACGGGACGTCGCGCGCGCGTGTAGCGCGCTCCGCGGCCCGTTTGATGCTCCTGCAATCGGCGTGCGATGTCTATCGTGTAGCCTGTGTACAAGCTGTCGTCCTTACAGCGAAGAACATAAACAAAGTGATGTGGTTTCTCGTGATTGCACGATGTCAAAGGGGCGCTCGCTTCACTGAATTTATCGATGTCCGTAACCAAGGGCGCAGTCTGTTGTCGGACTGAATTAGGAGTTCGTGGGCCAATTCGCGATCCACGTTTTGATGCAGCATCACCGCCGCCACTTTCACATTTCCTTTCGCGTTTTCGAGGGCCGCGGCCGCAACCTCCGGCATAACCCCGGTCAAGCGGATCAGCATGTTCACCGCGCGCGCCTGAAGTTTCTTGTTGGAAACGGTGAGGTCGACCATCAGATTGTCGTGAACCTTGCCGAGGGTGACCATTGTCAGGGTACTCAACATATTTAGAACCAACTTTGTTGCTGTCCCCGCTTTCAGTCGCGTGGAGCCGGCGATGATTTCCGGCCCACTCGGCAAGTAGATGACGTGTTCAATGGCGTTTTTCCGTTCCTGCAGCTGATTACACGTGATAAGGGCGGTCACTGCTCCTTGCGCCTTGGCGTGGTGTAAAGCAGCCCGCACATAGGGCGCATGACCGTTTGCGCTGATTCCAACGACGACGTCTTTATTACAGACACCCCGTTGCGCCAGATCAGCCTCACCGGCCTGTGCGTCGTCTTCAGCCCCCTCGACTGCGTGCCGGAGAGCCGGTTCGCCGCCGGCAATCAGGGCTTGTACAAGTTCCGGGTTGGTCGAGAAGGTCGGCGGACATTCACTGGCGTCGAGAACTCCGAGCCGGCCGCTGGTACCCGCTCCCACGTAAAACAAGCGTCCGCCCGTTCGCAGTGCCTTGGCCGTGCAATGAATAAGTGTCGCGATGGTCTCGCGCGCTTCACCGACCGCCCGCAGGGCGGCCCAGTCTTGTTGGTGCATCAGTTCGACCATATCCGCGATTTCTAAGTCATCAAGCCCTTGACTATGAGGGTTCGACATTTCTGTCACGGTATCGGACCGGCGCTCGCCCGGTGTTTCGCTCAGCAGGACGTGACGGAAATTCCGCCCGGGTGCGATGGTTCCGAGTACCCAGGGTTGGCGGGCACCCGTCGCTTCCGGTAAGTTGTTCGGGATGCCGTGAATCGTTTGATAGCCCAAGACCGCAAAGGCGAACGCTTCTTTAAATTTCGGTGGAACGTTAAGAGCAGAGAGAGCAAAGACCTCCGCAGGGGCGACGCGTTGTCGAAGCTGTTCCACGAGCGTGGGATTGGCGGCACCGCCACCACTCAGGTAGATGGACACGCCGGTGAGGTTTTGGCCCAATACTTGGCGATAGGTTTCAGCAATACTCGCCGCCGTGTAGGCGGTGAGCGTCGCAATAAAATCGGGTCCGGTGACGCCTTTTTTTGCCGCATCGCGCGCGAGGTTCTTAATGAGTGCTTGGCTGTAATACTCTCGCCCGGTCGACTTTGGCGCGGGCTTTTTTAGAAACGCGTCACGGGTCAACCAGGCGTTGAGAAGCGGTTCACTGATCTGGCCCTCTGCTGCAATAAGGCCATCGGCGTCAAAAGACATTTTGCCGTGTGTGAACCGCTCGACGGCTGCGTCAATCAGACAGTTGCCCGGGCCGGTATCGCAGGCTGTCAGGGATCCCTCAACGAGCGGATCGGGCACCCACGTCATATTGCCGATGCCGCCAATATTTTGGAAAATGACCCCGCCCGGAGGATATTTTTCGATCTTCCTTGCCAGCAATCGGTCGATGAACGGTACCAATGGAGCACCTTGTCCTCCGAGCGTGACGTCTGCTACGCGAAAGTCGAAGACGGTCGTGACCCCCGTTAAAGCGGCGATGGCGCCCCCGTGACCGAGTTGCAATGAGTGCGGCTGCGGACGCCCAGGGGCGTGCCAGATGGTTTGACCGTGCGATGCGATCAGGTCGATGTGTTCCCACGACAGGCCCACTTTTTGGAGGCAAGCGGCCGCTGCAGCTTTGAATGCTTCGGCCAGTTCGATATCCAGGGTCGCAAAAGCAGACGCGTGTAGACCCGTTTTTTGGGTCGCAGCCATGACTCCACGGCGAAGCGCCGGCGGGAGGGGATGCGTCAGGGCGTGTTGGATGTCCCAACGCAGGGACGCTCCGACGCCGTGAATGTTGACCAAAGCCGCATCGATTCCGTCTAGAGCGGTGCCGGACATGAGCCCCAAGACGCGCATGATCCAAAATTCCTTACAGTCGAGAGAGGGAGAGATTCGTTCGTTTGGACTTCGGAGAACGGATGGTGTAGATTATGCACCATTTGATGCTTCGTTGCGGCACTGAGAGGATCGGATGCGTCTATCCCCATCACAGTTGACCATCCGTGAAATTATTGGGCAGCTTATGATGCCCAAGTTACCGGATACGATTGAATTGTTGGATGCCAGCGTGTGGCAACGGGTGGTCGATGATCAGTCCCGGTTTGCGTTTGGGGGGTACATCGTCTTTCGGGGAGACCGAGAGCGCACGCCGCCTCTGTTGGCTGAACTACAAGACCTCAGCGAGATGCCTTTGCTGTTCGGTGCCGATTTGGAACGTGGCGCGGGTCAACAATTTTCCGGTGCCACGGAATTTCCCCACGTCATGGCGCTCGGAGCGGCACGTGATCCAGACCTGGCGTTCCAACAAGGAGCCATCACGGCGTTGGAGGCTCGTCGCGTCGGAATTCATTGGGTCTTCGCGCCCGTCCTCGATTTGGCATCGCGTCCGGATAATCCTATTATCAATGTCAGAGGCTTTGGGGACAGCCCACGCATCGTAGGAACCCTCGGCGCCGCCTTTGTCGCCGGCGTTCAGCGCTACAATGGCCTGGCTTGCGCTAAACATTTTCCCGGTCACGGTCAGACGTCAACGGATTCTCACGAGGAGTTACCAGAGCTTATTATTTCCCGACACAAGCTAGAAACAGAAGACTTACTTCCGTTTCGCCAGGTGATCGATACAGGCTTAAAGAGCGTTATGGTGGGTCACTTGGCCGTTCCTGCCCTCGATGAGACAGGCTTGCCCGCTACTATGTCTAAGCGCATCGTGACGGACATTCTTCGGGAGCAGTTGGGATTTAAGGGCCTCATTGTCACGGATGCCCTCGATATGGGCGCCATCGTTAAGCGGTTTGAACCCGGCTATGCGGCGGTTCGCGCTTTACAGGCAGGGTGCGATGTCCTCTTGATGCCTCCTGACCCTGAGGCGGTCGTCGAGGCGGTTCTTCGGGCGATTGAAGAGGGAGGCTTGACCAAACAGCGTCTCTTGGAGTCTGCGGAGCGTCTCGACCAAGCGCGTCTCGATTTGGGCTTGTGGGGAGGCTACGAGGAACCAGAGGCGCCGGCCGCCGCCGTCTGGATGGATTATCAGCCCGCCGTCGAGGCCATTTCTGATGGGGCTGTTACGCTTCTCGATGCTCGTGAGGGCTTGTTGCCTTTGGGTAAGGCTGGCTCCGCTTGCATGGTGATG
Source organism: Candidatus Sericytochromatia bacterium (assembly GCA_035284745.1). Lineage (GTDB taxonomy): Bacteria > Cyanobacteriota > Sericytochromatia > S15B-MN24 > JAQBPE01 > JAYKJB01. Next base: position 25,253 of record JAYKIL010000031.1, read on the forward strand.
CTAGACGATGACAACGATCCCATCTTGCAGCAGAACTTCCGTCAATGCGTCGCCCAGTTGGAGGGAGTGCCACAAAACCTGCCCTTTTTCGTGCTGGAGGGCGACGCGGACGAATCCACAGTGGCCGAGCTCTGTGCAGAAGCGACACACCATGATGTCGTGATAGTTGCTGTCTTCATGGCGGTTCGCGCCTGGAAGAATCGTGTGGCGCCTCCGCCTTTGTTGACAGCGTTGCCCGGGCGATTGAAAGCGGGAGGTTGCCAAGTCATTGTTGTCTCGTTCACAAGTCCTTTCTTAGGGCCCTTGATGGCACCCTGGGATGCGTTTATTTGCGCATATTCCGGGGATTCGGCGACGCAGAAATCGGTGTTGCGATCGTTGTGGGGATTGCAACCGATGTCCGGACGATTGCCGGTCGCGCATTCCGCGGCCTGGGCTCAGGTTTGATGTGTCTTCTTTTTCTTGCTTGTTGAAACGGGAGGCACCCCTCTATAATGCAAACACGCAGTCGTTACATGGATATCGGACTGCTGCGGTTTGTATGGGTGGCGTGCGGCTAACTCTATGAGTCCTCGTTCTCGTCGCCCGGGACGCCAACGCGGGCCTGGATTTAAAGAATATCTACTGGCGATGGTGCTCACGATAGTGATGGGCTTGGTCGCCGGTATTGTCGTTGGCGAGGTCTACGCGCCGCGCTCCGTCATCGATCTGGGCTCAGACCCTACGGCGATAGAGCCCTCCGATACGCCGGGTTTCTCGTCGGTATTTTCGTTTACTCCGCGGCTTCAAGGGCCGCTGAATGTCTTGGTGATGGCGACCGACGTCAACTACACCGTGCGAAACGGGCGCCGGGTCTTGGGGCTGACGGGTAACACGGACACGATGGTATTGGCGCGCTTTGACCCTGCGAGTGGCCAAGTGCGTGCCCTTTCCATCCCACGCGATACCCGGGTGTCGATTCCGGGTCACGGGGTTTTTAAAATAAACGCAGCGAACCCTTATGGTGGACCTGTTTTGGCGGCTCAGGTGGTGGCTGATTTTTTGGGAGTGCAAGTTGATCGCTATGTCTTGTTGAACACACGGGCTGTGGTTCAAATCGTGGATGCCTTGGGCGGTATTGAGGTATTCGTGCCGAAACGGATGGTTTATCACGATTACGCGGGTAACTTGCACATCAATCTGCAAAAGGGCTGGAATGTGTTGAATGGTCGGTCAGCGCATGACTTTTTGCGCTTTAGACACGATGAACTCGGAGACATCGGCCGGGTCCAACGTCAGCAGGCCTTTGTTCAGGCCGTGCTAAAAAAGTTTTTGATGCCGAGTGTATTGCTGAAAACGCCTGAACTTCTTGAAGTGGCTCAAGAGAACCTAGAAACCAATCTGAGCCAGGAAGAACTTTTGAAACTCATCACTCTGGGCAAGGACCTGAGTCGTGAGCGGGTTCAAATGTCGATGGTTCCAGGTGTCCCCACGAACATTGACGGCGTGAGTTATTGGGTCGCGGATGAACGAACCACGCGTCGAATGGTGGAGCAGTTTTTGGTGGCGGAGGTGGCCGCTGAGCCCTTGTCGGCGAACAATTACTCTGTGGCGATTCGGGACGGAGTGGGTGATCGCTCCGCGGTGCGCGCCCTGAAGGCCGAGGTTTCGACTTTGGGATATGGCCGCGTGGACATCGATGGTTTAGCGCCGCAGTTGGGGTTGGCTGAGACCCAGGTGATTGCCCAAAATGCCGATCTTGCAGGGGCGCGCCGCTTGGCCGAGTCTTTGGGATTTGGCAAGGTTGTGGTGGCTGCGACCGGAAATATCCACAGTGACTTTACGATCGTCATCGGAAGAGATTGGTTACAGCGCTTGGCTGAGCGAGCAATAAATAACTCGCAATAGCGTCGCTCCCCCAGGCTTTAGCGCGTCACGCCCGGCAAGAATTTGTAGACTTTTCTCTTGGATTGGTCGACGACATAGATGCGTCCTCCGGCGTCGACGGTGACAGCGACCGGTTGGGAAAATATCCCTTGGCCTACGTTGCCTATTAGATTGCCGAGTACGTCGTACACGTACACTTGTTGTGTCCCCTTGTCTGCCACGACAACGTGCCCATTGCGTGGGTCGACAGCCAAATCAACCGCATCGGTGAAAGACTGGTTACCGTCGGCACCTCCAGGGCCAAATTCCATCGTCAACTGTCCATCCGGATTCACCTTACCGACTTTTTGTCCACTGATCACCCATAAGCCATCTTTCCCGCCCGCGACGGCCCGGCACTCGCCCAAGGCGCCGACCGTTTGACCGCCTTCTCCCTCTGGGCTGAGTCGCATGAGGCCTCCAGAGCCTGCCGTCACAAGATGCCCGCCCGCATCCAGAGTAATGTCCGCTGCGTCGGCGGCGAGCTCTATTTCCCTCTCTTTTTTGCCTGATGAATCGAAACGCCAAAGTTTCCGGGCGCCATCAATGACGATCGTTCGGCCTTGACGATCCAGCGTGATAGATTTCACGTTCGAGCGCATCTGGGTGAAACCCAGCCATTTGCTGTAATCCCCAAACTTTCCTTGAAAGCGACCCGCCTCCGCATCGTACTGTCTGACGACACCTGTCTTTACCCATGCGGCGTCGTTGCGATCGAGTACCTGAACGGCCGAACCCCTTGCCACGACACCCATCGGATCAAGCAGAGGGGCGGGCGCTTCTCCTTCGCGACCGAATTCTTTTTCCAAGATGTAATTGATGCGGGTGATTCCTGAAGGGCCGACGCCTGGAACCATTGAGATGGTCGGGACATTGGTGGCCTCGCCCGCCATCACCAAAGCCCCTATGGGCGCCATTTGAACGAGATCCGGTCCCATTGCCTGGAAGGTATAGTTCCCGCTGGGAAGGCTTCCGAATGTGAAGCGCCCGGCCAGGTCTGTCATGGTGCGTTGGCCGCTGGGTTGTGCGACGATTGTGACGCCTGCAATCGGCTGTTGGTTGAGTTGGTGAACCACTTGCCCCTGCACCGTGCTTCCTCGGTTTGCATTGAGGGTGAGTCCTGCAGGGGGAGGCTGCGTGGTTTTCGCCGTCAGCACTGGCAACTGACTGCGGGCGACAGTAGACGTGCTGGCCTTTAATCGGGGCGTTTGGGTGGCGCTGACTCGCCCACATCCGGCGGTTATCAGCGCGATACCGAGCAGCGATGCGAGAAAATTAAAGGGGCGGCGCATATCATAGATTCCCTTCACCCGTTTTTTATCGCGATGAGTGCCTCGGCCCTTGTCCGTTTAAGATTGTGCTGATGTTAAAAGTTTTGCAAGTTTAACTTAAAGCTCAAGGGGTGTCCGGGGGAGGAATCTCATTTCCTTTCGCCTTTTCAAGGCCGCGGTCAACGCCTCGAATGGCACGAATAATCAGATGACTGCCGACACGTAGAACTCCCGCAAGCAAACGAAGCGGCCATTCTGTAAAAACGACCTTCACGAGATTGGCGATCATTTCAAGGCCATCAGACAGTGCATAATAGACGCGATTTTCTGCTGCGTTGCGCGCGTGATGAACGCGTTGTTTGACGACATCGGCATTGCGTGAAATAGAAGATTCTTTCAAGGTGGCTCGAACTTCGCTGCGCGCATCGTGCAACTCATTCCAAAAGTTGAAGTTTTTGCGGGGTTCTCCTCGCTCTTCAACAATGACCGCCGAAGCGGCAAAGGTTTTTGCCATTTCGTCAAGAATGCGGGGGTCCGCGCGTTTGACCTCGGTCTGCAGGTAGAGGCTGTGGGCTTTTCCAGTGGGCGTTTCCCGGTAAAAAGCACAGGCGCCCGCCACCGCAGTGGTGCCATGGGGGATGTAATACAAATAGAATCCTAAAATTTCACGCCCCCGACCGAACATACGCTCCTCCTCCTGCAACAGCATGGAGGGAATGATGTCTCGAAGTACTTTTTCTTGCGTGGTGGGAGCGGGACGAATTTGAAAACCGGTGGGACTTTTCTCTGCTTCAGTGGGTAACGAATCTTTGGAAAGGTGTCGGCCCACCGGGGTTTGGCTGACTTCGAGGGCGAATCCAGCCCGCCAGTGAACGCCATCGACGCTGAAATTGAGAACGCGGGCTTCTTTGGCAGCTTTTTGAATCACCAACGCATCAGTGTCGCCGCGGTCGATTAAGGGGCGAACAGGCAATGCACCGGTTCGCCCGTAGGCGGACTTCACGATGGCGTCGGCCGCTGGCACCAAGGCATCCACGTCTTGGGTGTTCAGGGGCCGAGTGGGGGGGCCACTGACACGCGCATCGTTCGGACGCTCAGTTCGACCGGATTTTGCTGGTTGACGGCGACCCTCGTCCACTGTTTTCTCCTGCGGCAAGGCCAAGGCAACATATACCCGATTCTCGCATTATTCGATAAATCGGGCGCTGTGTTTAGGTGTCGTGTTGTTCTCCGCTCAGAAATGAGTGAGCCGTTTCTTCGGAAGCCAGGCGCGCCCGACCATGGGTGGCCCATTGTTTGAGGTGGTCGATTTGGTCTTGCGCGGTACGGGAAAGAGGGACGCTCGCCCGCAGGGCGCTCATAATGTCATCCGTCGTAAACTCACGCTCCTGCGCGAAGGCTGCATACATGGCTTCCACAATGGCTTGCGCGATCTCCGCGCCCGAATACCCCCCTGAGACGGCTACCAGACGATCAATCTGGTAGTTTCGGACGTTTCCCGGACGCACGCGCCTGAGGTGAACTTCAAAAATTTCCCGACGTTCCTGGGCAGTGGGGAGACCCAGAAAAAAAATCTCATCGAAGCGCCCTTTGCGCAGGAGCTCGGGCGGGAGCATCTCGATGCGGTTGGCCGTTGCCACAATGAAGACCGGAGACTCTTTTTCCTGCATCCAGGTGATCAGTGTGCTCAGAACTCTGGCATTGGCGCCCCCATCCCCCCCGCCGCCGGGGGCCGTTGCAAATGCTTTATCAATTTCATCCAGCCAGAGAATCGCCGGGGCCATGGCTTCGGCGAGGCGAATCATTTCGCGCGCGCGGGCCTCAGACTCACCGACCAGGCTTCCCATCAGGCGGCCCACGTCTAGTTTGAGCAATGGCAGCCGCCACAGTTGCGCGACGGCCTTTGCGCACAGTGACTTTCCGGTGCCCTGGATTCCCACGAGAAGTACGCCGCGCGGATATGGCAGGCCATATCTCCTGGCTCGTTCTGTGAACGCCGCCGCACGGAGGTTCAACCACATCTTCAGTTGGTTGAGTCCCCCGACATCTGCCATGGTTTCGTGAGATGGATAGAATTCCAGAACTTCGGTTTGGCGGATTTTCTCTTTTTTTTCTTCCAACACCAATGCGATATCTGGGGGCTCAATCGACCCTTTTTGGGCCATGGCGCGAGCGATGACTTGGCGGACACGTTGCATCCCAAGTCCGCGGCAGGCTTGGATAAGCGCGTCTCGAGAGGTTTCATCAAGGCGTATGCGGTCCTCGGAAACCAACTGTCGCAATTCTGCATCCACTTCAACGCCCGATGGCAACGGAAAATCCAAAACCGTGATGGTTTCAGTGAGATCACGTGGTATGGACAGCGCGGGGGCCAGGAGAACAATGGTTTTCTTCTCTGAACGCAAAGTCTCAGCGGTGTTCCGAAGGGCACGGGCCACCTGTGCCTGTTCAAAATACCGGTTGAAATCCAGCAGGACAAAAACCCAGCGTTGGTGAGAGGCGCAATCTCGGATGTAGTTTAGCGCTGCGAGGGGGTCTCCTTTGGCTGTGTGTCCCGGCTGAAAACCTTCCACGATATCCCAAACGACCACCTGCCGGGGCGATGGACCATTTTGTGAGGTGTGCCGAACCACGGCGAGCGCACGCTGTTCCTCGTCTGTCGGAATTGCGATCACGGGATAACGTGCTCGAATGAGCAAATCAAGTTGTTCTGAAAAGTTCAAATCTTTTCCCCCTTTCCCCCTTCAGCACTCAAAAGATAGTTTTGCTGAGTTCATAGAAGCAATGGAGTGCGGAAAATTTTTGTTGTGTTGTACAATTTTGGAGCGCTCCTCCCGACGTTGTGAGAGTTGAGCCCGTTGTGATCGAGGAGGATCCGCCTTGAAGTTTCTTGCGAATATTTTGGAAGCCATTGGACACACCCCTTTGGTCAGATTGAACAAAGTGACTGACGGAGTGGGGTGTTTGGTTCTGGCGAAAGTTGAAGCGCAGAATCCAGGGAATTCCGTTAAAGATCGTCCAGCGCTCTTCATGATTGAAGAAGCAGAGCGGCGGGGTTTGTTGAAACCAGGTTCGACGATCGTGGAGCCCACGAGCGGTAATACGGGCATTGGCCTGGCTCAAGCGGCGGCGGTGAAAGGGTATCGTTGCATTTTTGTAATGCCTGACAAGATGTCCGAGGATAAGGTTCGTCTGTTACAAGCCTATGGCGCTGAGGTTGTGATTACACCGACCGCGGTGGAGGCGTCGGACCCTCGCTCGTATTACTCAGTTGCCGATCGGTTGACCGAGGAACTCCCTAACGCGTTTCAGCCGAATCAGTTTAAGAACCTAGACAACCCTGAGTCGCATTATCGCACGACGGGACCGGAAATATGGAATGACACCGAAGGTCGGATTACCCACTTGGTGGGAGCGATGGGAACCGGGGGAACGGTTTCAGGCGTTGCACGGTTTCTGAAAGAAAAAAATCCGAGAATCGTTGTGGTGGGAGCGGATCCGGAGGGTTCTGTTTATTCGGGGGATGACCCTAAACCCTACTTCGTGGAGGGGATCGGCATGACGTGTGTTCCTCCCACCGCGGATATGTCCCTTGTTGATCGTTTCGAACGGGTCAATGACGTCGAGAGTTTCAGAATGGCCCGCCGTCTGACCCGTGAAGAAGGAATTTTCTCGGGTGGTTCGTGTGGCACGGCCGTTGCAGCGGCCGTACGCGTGGCGAGAGAACTTCCTCCTGATGCCGTTGTGGTCGTTGTTTTACCGAGTGGGGGGCGGTCATATGTCAGCAAGTTGTATTCTGACGCCTGGCTGAAAGACAACCGGTTCCTCGATGAACTTCCCGCCAATCAGTTGGCTGACCTTCTGCAACAGAAGTCTCTGTTGCAGCCCATTATTTCGGTCGGGCCGTCAGAGCCTGTGCAGCGGGCCGCCAGCTTGCTGAGGCAATATAACATCAGCCAGTTACCGGTCATGGTCGGGGAGGAGGTCGTTGGTTCTATTCAAGAAAGCGACATCTTACGCATGGCTCTGGAGAAGGTCGATTTCAATGCCACTTTGGTGCGGAATGTGATGGGGCGTCCTTTTCCCCAGATGGCCGCTGAGGTGGCGGTGGCAGATGCTTGCTACACACTGGCCGAGCACGACAGTGCGGTTTTGGTGGTCTCTGACCGTCGTCCGGTAGGTGTGCTGACGCGAATTGATTTCATCCATTATTTGGCAGAGCAAAGCGCTCGCGCGGAATTGAGGTAGACTCTTGTGAAGTTTTCCACCAAAGCCATCCACGTGGGTCAGGCGCCCGACCCTACGACAGGCGCAGTCATTCCGCCCATCTATGCAACCTCGACGTACGCTCAGGCATCGCCTGGCGTCCACAGTGGCTTTGATTACTCGCGTACGGCGAATCCGACCCGTTCTGCGTTGGAAGAATGTCTGGCCTCCCTCGAAAACGCGCCATTTGGGCTTGCGTTTGCATCGGGGGTTGCAGCCACGTCCGCCGTTCTGAATTTATTGTCTGCCGGAGACCATGTCGTGGTGGGTGATGATGTTTACGGGGGGACATTTCGTTTGTTCGATAAGGTGTTCAGACGGTATGGCATCGAGTTTACGTGGGTGGACGCCTCCCGTCCTGAATTGGTTGAGGCGGCGTTGCGCCCTCAAACTCGACTGATTTGGGTGGAGACACCGACGAACCCTCTGCTTAAATTGGTCGACTTAGAGGCTATTTCCCGGGTTTCAAAATCAGCGGGGGTACCCTTTGCCGTCGATAACACCTTTGCCACTCCGTATTTTCAGAACCCGCTCGATTGGGGCGCTGATATCGTGGTCCATTCAACGACTAAATACATTGGCGGACATTCGGATGTGGTGGGGGGGGCGGTGCTGACCCATCGTGAAGACCTCTATCAAACGATCAAATTTCACCAGAATGCCGTGGGAGGTATTCCGAGTCCCTTTGACTGCTGGCTGACGCTTCGTGGATTGAAAACGCTCGCGGTAAGAATGCGGCAGCATGAAGCATCCGCTCGGCGGGTTGCGGAGATGTTGACGGAGCATCGTGCTGTAGACAAAGTCTTCTACCCGGGCCTTCCCCAGCACCCGGGGCACGCGGTGGCCGCTCGTCAAATGCGTGGCTTTGGTGGAATGGTGAGTTTTACACTCCGCGGCGGTTTTGCCGCGGCGCAAACCGTGAGTCAGGGGGTTCGCTTGTTCACCCTTGCGGAGAGTTTGGGAGGGGTTGAATCTTTGATGTGTCACCCCGTCACAATGACACATGGCTCCATCCCCAAGGACGTGCGAGAGGCACGCGGAGTCGTTGATGGCCTGCTGAGACTATCAGTCGGCATTGAGGACGAGGAAGACCTGTTGACCGATCTCCAAAACGCCCTCGATGCCGTGCCGATGGCCTAGCGCGCTTCCCCTTCTTCAGTCTCACGTTCCAAGAGCAGTTCAAGCTGCTCCCGTTGGCGGTCGACTGACGATACCGTCACGCCTACCAACAGAGCCAACGGCATGATATGGTGTGCTACCACCGTTTCATCCGGTTCACACGCCTCGAATTCGATGTAGTCGTGTCCTACTCGCAATAAACGAGACAGAAACGAGTCTTGGTGTGGGCCGAAAAACAGCACCACGAGGCGCCCATCGTCCTTGAGACGAATCAGTCGGTCGCGAAGATGCATGGCGAAACCTCCTTGCAGCTGCGGATTACGACGCGCGATATTAGCATTGTTCCCCAAATTGCCGTAAATGCCCCTTTTCGCTGAAGTTTACGGAGCGGGAAGCAAGGGCTTAATTACGCGTTTCGGCGAGCTGGTGGCGACCATTCTTGATGGTCTGCAATGCCCGACCGAGTTTAGACTCCAATTCAGCCAGGACTTCATCGGCATACTGGTCTGCGCTGGCTTGCTGCTCGTGCAGCTGGATGTGTGCTTCCCGAATCAATCGGTCTGCCTCTATCTGCGCTTGCCGGTACACCTCAGTGTCTGAGACCGCACGCATTCTATCGCGGTCGGCGCTTGAGCGGATGGCATCTGCCTCACGTTGGGCCTCCGCGAGCAGAGAATCCCGTTGCGAAACGATTTCCTGCGCATTACGAAACTCCGCGGGGAGGTCCGCTTGGATCTGATCAATCAAGTTGATGAGATTGTTTTCGTCAATGATTATTTTGTCAGTCAACGGAACCTTCGGAGAATTCAGTATCAGGTCTTCAAGTTGACTGAAAAGTTGATCGAGGCGAATCGGCCTTCCCTCCATAATAGTCATCAGACGAGCCTTCGGCCCGACGGATAGAAAGTTTACCAGGAAATACTGTTCTTTGGGGAGACAAGCGTAACCGTCTCAGACCTATATTCTTTCCAAATTTTTGCAGACAGGTCAATGGTGGTTTTTTAATTTTTCGATGGACGAAGTTTTTCAATAAGGGGAGCAACGACGGCATCAGGAACCATTCCTGCGGGAGATCCCCCCAATGCCACCAGCTCTTTTATGAGGCTTGAGCTCAGGGGGAGGTTCTCAGCGCTTGACATCAGAAAAATTGTCTCTAGCTCAGGGTACAAGCGCTTGTTTGTGAGAGCCAGTCTCATTTCTGGGTCGAAGTCCGACACGGCTCTCAATCCCCGTATCAGAACGGTGGCTCCTTGAGCCCGTGCGTATTCGGTGGTCAGGCCGCTGAACGTATCGACCCGCACCCGAGGCAGGTGGGAAGTCACTTCCTTCACCAAGTCCGCCCGTTCAGTGTATTCGAACAGGCCTTGTTTTTTCGTGTTCACAAGTATTGCGACAACCACCTCATCAAACACGTGACAGGCCCTGGTCAAGATGTCCAGATGCCCGAGCGTGATCGGGTCGAAACTCCCTGGATAGATGGCGCGGACCATGGCGATTCCTCACGGCAGGTTTTCAGAAGGAACGAGGTGTTCAGTCTATCGCAGGCACTTTACAACGGGCAACTCTGCAGGCTTCTGTGTCGGGCAGACCATTGCCAAATGCCTCGTCGCTCCCCATAATTGGAGCGTCGCGCGCAGCGTGGCCTCGAACGATTCCCTGACGAGGCGGCGCACGAACAATCTATCGCTTCTTGTAAATCCGAAGAAGGGCTCTTTGTATGGCAGAAACAGCAGATACTTCCAAAGTTTTGTCGCAGGAAGAATTGTCGCGCCGAAAGTTTCTCAACCTCGCAATTAACGGAGTAGGGGCTGGTCTGACCGCCGTGTTGGCAGTGCCTCTGGCGGGTTATTTTCTGGACCCGGCGCTCCGTTCCGCTGAGAGCAAGCGGTCGTGGGTGAAGTTGGGGGCGGCCACCGACCTGACCAATTCGCCGAAACCTTACAATTTCCAGACGATTCGGAAAGAGGGTTTTATGCAGCAGAAGGTCAGTGCAACGGCCTATGCTTACCTCGACGACGATGGACAGGTTCGCGCCTTGAACAACACGTGCACCCATTTGGGTTGTCCCGCAGGCTGGGATGAATCGAAGGGCAAGTTCTTCTGCCCCTGTCACGGGGGTGTTTACCAAAAGTCGGGCAAAAAAGAAGCGGGTCCCCCGCCGAGAGACTTGCTGGTATACGACGCCAAGGTTGAGGACGGGAACGTTTTCATCAGCGTGTAAGCCCTTGGGCCTGGGTTTTTAGGTCAAACGTTGAAGCATCGTTCTGGGGGCCTTTGTGGCCCCCGTCTTGGTGTTTCGGAGATGGGTTTTTCATTGACACAGCCGATTCAGACAATCAAAGGCACCAAAGACATCTTGCCAGAGGACGTGCCGAGGTGGCGCTCCGTCGAACGTGCAGCCGAATCGTTGCTGGAAAGATACGGGTACCGCGAGTTGCGCACCCCCATCTACGAAGCAACGGATCTCTTTGCTCGAGGCATTGGCGAAAGCACCGACATTGTCGGAAAAGAGATGTTCAGTTTTGACGACCGCGGCGGGCGCCACGTGACTCTGAGGCCCGAGAATACCGCGGGGGTTGTGCGGGCTTACATCCAACACAAACTCTACACCCGCCCTCTCCCTCAGAAATTTTGGTATCTCGGTCCGATGTTCCGGGCCGAGAATGTTCAGGCAGGTCGACAACGGCAGTTTCACCAACTGGGTGTGGAATGTTTGGGCAGCGATGATCCGCGCTGGGACGCCGAGGTGATGGTCCTGGCGGTTGAGTTTTTCCGGGCACTGGGGCTTGATGCGACTTACCGTATCGAACTGAACTCCGTGGGGTGTGCCATATGTCGGCCGGCATATCGCACCCTTTTGCAAGATTACCTGCGGACTGTCCAGTCGTCGCTGTGCCGTGACTGCTGCGAGCGCACGGAGCGCAATCCTCTTCGTGTATTGGATTGTAAGGTGTCCGTGTGTCGCGAAACGCTCTTGAGCGCACCTCTCATTAACGCGTGTTGGTGTGATGCGTGCCGTAAAGCGTTGGAGCAGGTTTGCGCGTATCTCAACGCCGTAGGCGTGACATACCAGATGAATCCAGGCTTGGTCCGGGGATTGGACTATTACACCCGAACAGTCTTTGAGTTGGTTGCATCCGGGGGGCGTTTGGGGGCCCAGAGTACGGTGTGCGCGGGCGGTCGCTATGATGGCCTTGTGGCCGAGTTGGGAGGGCCTGCCACGCCGGCAGTGGGTTGGGCGTTGGGCCTCGAACGGCTTTTGATGTTGCTCGAGCACGAGACGCATCTTCCCTCGCCACAGGCGGTCGTGGTTTCGATGCCGGGAATTTCATTTGAGCCGGCCTTCAGTTTGACGATGCAATTGCGCGGATTGGGCCTATCGGTTGAAATGGCACCTGCTGGAAAGCTAGAGCGTCAACTGAAACACGCGGAACGCCTGGGTGCACGGTTTGCTGTGCTGTTGGGAGAGGACGAACTGGCGGCAGAGCAGGTTGTCCTCAAGGACCTGGCAGCACGAACGCAGCAGCGTTGCTCGATACAGGCGAATGATTTGTTGGCTGTAATGCAGACGGCGCGGGGGGAGTAATGCAAAAAAAATTTGTGGTGGTCGCCGGAAACATAGGAAGTGGAAAGACCACTCTGACTCGCTATTTATCTCGTCATTTGGGGTTTATTCCAAATTACGAATCGGTCGATGGCAATCCCTACCTCGTAGATTTTTATCAGGATATGCAGCGGTGGAGTTTTCCACTCCAGATTTATTTCCTGGGTAAGCGTTTTGAGAGCCATCGGCAGATTGTTGAAGGAAGCGACAGCGTGATCCAGGACCGCTCTGTATACGAAGATTGTGCGATTTTTGCGGAGAACCTTCGGCGCAATGGGCAGATGACCGAACGTGATTTTGCAAATTACCGCCAGATTTACGAAATCATGGGAAAGTTCTTTCGGCCACCCGACCTCGTCATTTATCTGAAGGCGAGTCTTCCGACGCTTCAGAAACGTATCGCCCGACGCGGGCGCGACTATGAGGCTGAGATTCCGATGGATTATCTGACTCAACTCAATGGCCTCTATGACGAGTGGATCGATCAGTGGCGGCTATCGCCGGTTCTGACACTGCCGGCGGACGAATTAGACTTTGTGCACAATAGTGTTGACTGCTGTAACATCTATGACTTGGTGGAGACGGCGTTGGACTTACCGCCCACGCTTCCCGGGCTGTTTCCTCGGCCAGAGATAGCGAGCATCTAGTGCTTTCAACGCTTGGTGAAACGATTGACTCGTCAAGCTGCCAGCAGAAGGTTGCCTGAATGGATCTTGCTCTGACTTTGAACGGTGTCACCTTGGACGCGGTTCTCAAGATCATTGTCATTGACCTGGTCTTGTCGGGTGACAATGCCGTGGTTATTGCGATGGCGGTGAGGCGCTTGCCTCCACGAATTGCCCGCAGAGCGGCCATTATCGGAGCGGCAGGGGCTGTGATACTCCGCATCCTCTTTGCTGCGCTGGCTGCGTTCTTGTTGGTTGTTCCCTACTTGCAGGCAGTGGGGGGGCTGATGCTTTTCTGGATTGCCTACAAACTCTTAATTGAGGATGGGGACGACCAGGAGATTGAAGAGGTTCAAGGCTTTTGGCAAGCCGTTCGCGTGATTGTGTGGGCTGACCTGGTCATGAGTTTGGACAACATCCTTGCCGTCGGTGGGGCGGCGCACGGAAACCTCGTATTGCTCGTTTTTGGATTGGCGCTCAGCATCCCGATCGTGCTGTTTGGGAGTCAAATTTTGACAGGATTGTTGCACCGTTGGCCCGCTCTGGCCTACGCAGGTGCGGGTGTCTTGGCGTGGACAGCGGGAGAAATGCTTTTGCATGACGCCAAGGTTTCCCCGTGGGTCGCTGGGGTGCCGGGTTTGGAGAGGGTGGCCCTTGTTTCCACCACCTGCTTGGTTCTGTTGGCCGGTTATCTGATGAAAAGAAAGCTCAAACGAACCGACGGCGACGCGCTACCCTCGGGTGACTCCGCGTCGTAGCGGAAAGATCTACCACCAAGACAGACGAAATTTATCGAAAGCTCGGACCGCGGCGACGATGCATTTGTCTTGGAAGTTTGCTTTGCTGGCTGGCTTGGCTCTTTCATCCCAGTCCTTCTGAAACATCAACTCAAGTTTTTCAACCACACGCGGGCTCTTCAGGTCGAGGTTGGTTTCGCGAAAGGTGGTGAAGGCTTGCTGGGTGAAATTGGTTGATCCCACCATGGCGCGTTCGCCATCAAAAAGGGCGAGTTTCATGTGTAGCTCTTGGTCCGCGAGTTGAGGGACGTACCACTTGGTCGGAACGCCGGCTTGGTGTAGCAGACTCACTGTCAATAAGTTGGGTGTTCCGTACAGGCGCAGATTTTTAAAGGCGTCCAGATATTTGTGGTAGTTCGCATTGCGATCAGCAAGAACTCTGACCGCGACGCCGCGTTGATACGCTTGTATGAGCGCTTGCGCCACATCCACATCGCCAAACTCAAAAATTGCGATGTCGACACTTTTCTTACTCTCCTCAATGGCCTCGATGAGCAGTGTTTTGGTGTCTTGTTGGTCAATATCTGTTTTTGTGACCCTTGCTGTCGCGTTGGGCGGGGCGGCAAGAGCAGCACCCTCGCCCAATTTCAGCAAGTGATAGTTTTGGGGAACCGGGGTTTGGGATGGCGAAAACACGGGGGGTTTCGAGCCACGCAGCTGCCAGGTGGCTGAGTGGATGGCAGCGAGTTCGTGGGCCACGTCCCCTTGTACTTTCACGTAAACATCGTGGTTCATCACCCCGAGATCGATGAGATTCATCGTTCCGACCATCGCGGTGCGGCGATCAACGATGAGAAACTTGTTATGGTCGATTTGAAAACGATTGGCGAGGGGGTGCCCCCTGCGTCGGGGCATGTATGCCAAAGGGTAGCTCCGCACCTGAACGCCATGGGCGAGCAAGTAGCGAATCACTGGAACAATCTGTGCGTGGGCTGCTCCTGCCAGGCCGTATCCGGGGTCGTGGATGATACGAACATCCAGTCCCTGATGCGACTTTGCGACGAGGAGCTCAGCCAATTTGAGGCCTTCGCTGCCGCCCAGCAAAAAAAGGTCCATCCAGATTGAGTCTCGCGCCTCTTGGAGTGCTTGGAAGACGGCGGGCATAATCTCGCCTGCATCAATATAGACCTCTGCTGTCGCGGGTGTGAACGCCAACGAATGCCTCACTTGGTATTCCTGCTGAGGGGTGACCATGCTGGGCGGCGGCAGCGATTCACCTTTAGCCCGTTCGTTCGCGACGGCCACCATCGCGGACCAGATTTCGCGAAAAGCCGACCGTTTTTCGCCGGACTCCAGCAAACCGTTTCCGTTGGTGTCGATTTGCCGCAAGAATTCCGTGGACAATCCGGACGCTTCAGCGGGTAATGGGTGATCCCCCAGGATGCCCGCGAGTTCCTTGCTGGCAAAGGCTTGGGCGTGGACCTCTGCTTGTTTCCGGGCTGCTGCGTCGTTTCGGGCGCCCAATGGAGCCGTTACGAAACGAGCGCATCCTGTAGTCGTGACGGCCAGCAATAGCGCCATCGACATTCTATAAAAGCTCATCACAGGAACCCTCACGACTTTCCGAACGATGTGTTCTTTTTATCACTGCTCCGCTGGCCCTCCCTTTCGAAATGGAAAAATATTTAATGTTTTATTAGTTTTTCTTTTATGTTGGAGTGCGTGCCCCCCCGGGGGGGGCTCTTATATACCGATGGATGTGGCACCCGGATGGGAGAAGTCAAAACTTAACCTTGAAAATGAAATTTAAACGCGTGGGTCAGTTTTTTTCCGTCACGGCGGAGTTTGACCCCGCTCGGCCTTTGGACCCGCTGGTCGTTTTTTGTAACGCAATATTTCGAATGAAGGCTTTTGAACTGGCCTCGCGAGGCGGTTTTTTTTACTTAAAAATTGGGTGACAACAATAAATATGGCTTCTTGAACGGTGCGGATTTTGGTGGAATCTTCACGGGTTGATCAAAGTGTTATGTATAGTGTTTTGGATCACGGAAACTTTCAAAAGGGATTGCTTTCGCCTGTTCGCTCCCGTATAATTCCCCAACGACATTCGGGTTCGAGATCAAGGCGCCATCAGTGTTTGACTGTCATACGAGCAGCCTGAACTCACAACAGTTTTTACCGTAAGTCTTCGGGGAAGACCTCCGGTTGCCTCGTTTCCTTCACTCTTGAGCCCATTTTTTTTGAGGAGATTTCCCAGATTATGTTGAGCAAGAACGCCGTCACGGTTCTTGAGAAGCGCTACCTGTTGAAGGACGAGCAAGGGAAACTCGCGGAGTCCCCGGAGGGACTGTTCCGCCGGGTCGCCCGTGCCCTCGCAGAACCGGATCGCTTGTATGGTGCCACCGAAGAGCAAGTTGCGAAAACGGCGCAAACGTTCTTTGAGTTGACTCACGGTTTGGACTTTTTACCAAACTCGCCGACTTTAGCGAATGCCGGCACGCGTACGGGACAACTCTCCGCTTGCTTCGTTCTGCCCGTTCCCGATGACTTGGGTGGCATCTTTGAAAGCATCAAACACGCGGCCCTGATTCATCAGACGGGGGGAGGCACAGGTTTTTCATTCTCTCGTCTGCGCCCGAAGAACGACTTGGTCCAGAGCACCAAGGGGGTGTCCTCGGGCCCGGTATCTTTCATGGACGTGTTCAATGCCGCCACGGAGAGCATCAAACAGGGCGGGATGAGACGTGGCGCCAACATGGGCATTCTGCGGGTTGATCATCCAGATATTCTGGACTTTGTCGCGCACAAGGAAGACCTGACCAAGCTCACGAACTTTAATATTTCGGTTGCGGTGACCGATGCCTTCATGAACGCGGTGGCCGCTGGCACGGAGTACGACCTCTACAATCCCCGGACCGGAGAGGTGGTATCCCGGTTGGATGCGCGCAGTGTATTCAAACAGGTCGTTCAACGGGCTTGGAGCACGGGAGAACCAGGGGTGGTATTCATCGACCGGATGAATGAGTATTGTCCGGTTCCTTGGATTGGTAAGTACGAGGCCACCAACCCGTGTGGTGAGCAACCACTGATTCCTTTTGAATCTTGCAACCTGGGTTCCGTGAACCTTGAGCAATTTGTGGCAGAATCTCCGACCGGTCCCGTTGTGGATTGGGCGCGTCTGCGTCAAGTTGTGCATGCCGCCACGCACCTTCTTGACAACGTCATCGACGCGAACCGATACCCGATTCCTGAAATTCGGGATGTGACCCACGCGACCCGAAAAATTGGACTGGGCGTGATGGGTTATGCCCGGATGCTGTTTAAGCTCGGCGTAGGCTATGGTTCCCCAGAAAGCCTCCAATTGGCAGAGCATCTGATGAGTTTCATTGACTTCGAATCAAAAGTGAAGAGTGTGGAGTTGGCGAAAACTCGTGGGGCGTTCCCTGCCCGGGCGGGTCACGAGGCCGAGTCAAATGCTATCTTCGAGCGCATGTTCGCAGAGCGTGCGGCGCGCCCGGGCCGCCACCCTGAGGCTCGGTACCAGGAACTTTGGACGGAGGTGGCGAAGCACGGATTGCGCAACTCCACGACCACGACGGTGGCACCCACGGGCACGCTGTCAATCATTGCGGATACGTCGGGGGGCTGTGAGCCGGTTTTTGCCTTGGCATTTAAACGCTGGCAGGCAGATACGCACATGGTCGATGTGGATGGTGTCTTCCTCGAATACGCGAAGGCGAAGGGTTTCTACACGCCTGAGTTGATGGAGGCGATCGACGTCAACCACGGAAGCTTGATTGGTTTGGCGGGGCATCCATTGCCTGATGTGGCCCTCAACATTTTCAAAACGGCGCACGACATCACGCCCGAGGAGCACGTTCGCACACAGGCCGCGTTCCAGCATTACAATGATTCCGCCACTTCCAAGACCATCAACTTCCCGGAACAAGCCACGGTCGAGGATGTGGAAACGGCCTACCTTCTCGCTTATCAGACAGGATGCAAGGGTATTACCGTTTACCGAAACAATTCCAGGCAGTTCCAGCCTTTGTCTGTGTCTTCGGCTCCCGCAGCACCTGCTGTGGCTCCGGAAGCAGCGGGCGATACGTCGACCGAAGGGGTCGCTTTGGTTTTGGGCAAGGCCCGCCCACGTCCTGAGGACCTGTATGGTTTCACGCGGACCACGCAGACCGGAGACGGTAAACTCTACACCACGGTGAATTACGACGAATATGGCATTCGTGAGGTCGTAACCAACATCGGCCGTTCGGGTGGCACCCTCTTCAGTCTTTCGGAGGCTATCGGGCGCTTGATTAGTCTGTCCTTGCAGCACAACGTGCCTGTAGACGAAATCTCTCGCAGTCTGATTGGAATTCGGGGCGCCAATCCCTATGGGTTTGGGGCGTCTCAGATTCTGAGCATCCCGGATGCCATTGGGAAGGTTCTGAAGGACAGCCCCCGGAAGTTAGGTCAGGTTCTTGCGGCGCAACCTTCGACGCTTCAAGTGGCAGCTTCCGTCGCGGCCGGTTCTCGTTCGTCTGTGGAGCGATACGGGCCGGATGCCGTGCATATTTTCGGTGAAAGCCCTGAGTGCCCGGAATGCGGCAGTGGGTTAGAGTTCGGCGAGGGTTGTGTGACATGCCGCGGATGCGGTTACTCTCGCTGTGGCTAGAACTTAGGTATATCCACGTTTTTGGTTTTTCCCCTCGGCCTTTTGACCGGGGGGATTTTGTTGAAATGCCTGTGAAGCCCCTGATCACGCGGATGCGGATGTAAAAAATTCTCTCATAAGCATGTCAAAAAACGCTTGCGTCCCCGCAGGCCCCATGCTAACTTGATCTTCGTTAGGGATATGGGCTGTATGCCCCGCAGAGTCCGACATACGGCCTGCCTGAATGCCGCCCGTGAGTAAGGAGTACCGTTTTGAACAAAGAAGAACTCGTCAACGCGGTTGCAGCGAAGACCAAACTGTCGAAGAAGGATACCGAATCGACCATCAACGCCACCATTGATGCGGTGACGGCCGCTCTGGCCAAGGGTGATAAAGTGACCCTGGTTGGCTTCGGAACCTTCCAGGTTCGCGAGCGTGCTGCGCGCGAAGGGCGTAATCCTCGCACAGGTGCGGTGCTCAAGATTTCTGCGAAGAAGGCTCCAGCCTTCACTGCTGGTAAGGGTCTGAAAGAAACCGTTGCGGGCGCGAAGAAAAAAGTCGCCGCGGGCAAGAAGTAAACATCTTTCGCTTAAGAAAACCCCTCGGACCAAGTCCGAGGGGTTTTCTTTTAGGTGTTTGCTTTAACGCTCGATTTCGAGAATTGTGACACTCGATTTCGGAAACGTGTAATTATCCAGCGAGCCCACCGGCCGCGTTGTCACGCTCGCATTGGGAGCGTTCCATCCTTGAGGATCGCTGAGTGTGTGGCTTGTGATGCGTGTCGGAGTGAATCCCACCGAGACGCGGGCAGGAATATCTGCATCGTCGAGGCGGTGAATGACCATCAGAAAGACCTTGTTGCCAGAGGTGGCCGCAGAGTATGCCAGTTTCGGCAACGTGACATTGGTGGCGGCCCCGGCGACTGTCGCGGTGGGAATCTGATTGCCCGAGCTTGAAACGATTTGATCACCCCAATGCTCAGCAAGCATTTTTTGGAACTTGAAAATAGGCGTCGTGTTGTTAGGGTCGTTATTAAAGAAGAATGCTGCATCGGCAAGCTCTTTGTGGTCGAAGCAGAACTCGACGCTGGTGAGCAGGTTCAAATTAAATGATAGGTTGAGGGTGTCTGCGGCGTACAGGGCTCCGAACAAACCCCGAGAGCGCAACGCGTCACTATACATGTGGGTGAAAAACTCGGTATTTGCGATACGTATATCTCGACCGCCGCCGTATTGACGAATTGCCGGGATGATTTCGTTAGAAAGTTTCTGGCGGTTCCATTCATTCTGAGCGATAACGGTATTGAGGTCTCCGTTGCGGTGCAGGGGCCACGATGGATAACCGTGATAAATCAGGAAGTCCACTTGGTCGCCCATTATTTGTAAGATGTTTTTTACCGTTGTGGTCCCTCCCGACCATCCGTTGCCCAACCAATTGGAATTGATCGAGGCCACTGCACCTATCTGAATCGGGACGTCTGAATTTGCGCGCATTTGCTGCGCAAATAGTTTGGCGCGTTGAGCGTAGACCGTTTCGTTCGGGGCGAATTCGTTGTGCCCTCTTACCATCGACCACGGGATCTCATTGCCAATCTCGAACATTCGAACATTCTGCTGGGCGATGGGGTAGCGTGAGCGGTTTGGGTCGCTCATCTTGTTCAGGTAACCCACGTAACGACCCGCTTCTTCGGGGTTGCTGGTTCCGTAATTGACGACGTGCATCTGGTCGGCACCGAGTACGTTTGCTTCTTGAATCCCGTTGCGTACGTCGTCGTAGGGATAGCCTCCATTTTTCCCCCACACGCTCTCGAAATGAAATCCTGTCATGTAACTGTAGTCGTACCGGCCGTCGGTGGGCCCGTGACCGATGCGGTACAGGTATTTGCGATCGCCCCATTGGGGGGTCAATTCGCGCATTTTTTGGAGCTTCGCTGCCCCGTTGGGGAAGTCGCTTGTGACGTGGTTTCGATTGGTTCCCAGAAGTCTGGAGTTGGCCCGATGCAGAATCTTGTCGGGTTCAATGGTGATTATGGCGCTTCCTGGCATCCCAGAGGGCATGGCCGTGGGGAGAGGTGTTGGGGAGGCGCTGGGCAGCGGGCTGGGTGATGCGCTAGGAGCAGGCGTCGGTTCGGGAGTGACACTGGGAGAGGCCACTGGGGTTGTACTCGGAGTGGGGGTCGGTGTCGCTGTTTGACTGCTGACTCCCATCACTTGAAGGTCAAAAACTAAGATATGTTGGCGATTATTGGAGAAGAGCAATCGGACATATTGTCCGTTTGTCCTGCTCGGCAAGCGCTTGGTTTCGACATTCCACGTTGTGTTCTTTTGATTCCACAAAACGGTTTTCCAATATCTCCCATCATTGGAGACTTGAACGCGGTAACTGCCAACAGGGTTGGCCTTGATGGCCAGTTGGTTTAATTGAGACGTGGCTGCCAATTTCGCGGTGATGCTCGGGTTATACGCGGGTCCGCTGCTCCAGCAGGTGCTCAAGCTGTTATCTATCGCCAGTGGAGCGGCGCTTGGATTGCTCGAAGCCGTAATGGATGTGACCGGGAGGTTTACGTTGAGCGCACTGTAGCGTCTTGATGCAAGCGCGAGGGAATTGGCGGGGGGGACTTGTGCGTCGGCATCCGGCAGCCATTGCAACGGGCCCGACGAATTTGGATTTTGATTTTGTTGGCAGCCAATGACTCCAACCAAGCCGGTTGCCAATATCAACAGAGAAATTCTGACGGTTTTCACGAAGAGGAACTCCTTTTATGAATGGTTAAAACCAGCACCCCGGCGCTGGCCTGAGAGAAACCGAGAACCTCCTACCCGGTTTTATGTAAACTTATTTGATGCTCATAAAAACTTAACATAATGGATATGGTAGATTGAAACTTCCCTGAAAGGTGCGTTGAGCTATGCCTTTGCCTACACTGGCCGTCGTTGGTCGTCCCAATGTTGGGAAATCTACGTTTACAAATCGTCTGGTTGGGCGTCGCGAAGCCATTGTGCACGATGAACCCGGCGTAACGCGCGACCGTCAGTATTTAAAGTCCGACTGGAATGGCCGCGACTTCATTGTGATTGATACCGGTGGTATCGTGCCGGAAGAGCGCCAAGATGAAATTGTTCGTTCGATACGTAAGCAGGCCGAGGCCGCTTGTGAGGAGGCCGACATCATTCTCTTTATGGTCGACGCGAAGCAAGGCTTGACGCCTTCAGACGAGGAAATCGCTCAGTTCTTGCGCTCGGCGAACAAGCCCATTTTTGTTGTCGCCAACAAGGTGGACAACGTTCAAATGGAGATGGAGACCGCAGAATTTTATGAGATGGGTTTGGGGACTCCCTATGGGGTGAGCTCAGTGCACGGTCTGGGCGTCGGGGATTTGCTCGACGACATTGTGGCGCGTTTTCCGCCGCCCGATGACCTGGCCCCCGGGGATGAATTGAGGGTCGCTATTGTCGGTCGCCCGAACGTCGGCAAGAGTTCGCTCACGAATTGTTTGCTCGGGCAGGACCGGATGATCGTCTCAGATCTTGCAGGAACGACCCGTGACGCGATTGATAGTCTTTTGGTCGTCGGGGAAAAGCGTTACATGCTGGTTGATACGGCCGGGATTCGCAAACGATCGAAAGTTGACTTTGGTGTGGAGCAATTTTCCGTGGTGAGAGCGCTGAAAGCGATAGAGCGCTCGGATGTTGTGGTTCTGGTCATTGATGCCACCGTGGGTGTGACCGAGCAGGACCAGCGCATTGCTGGGATGTCTGATGATGCAGGAAAACCTTGTGTTTTGGTTGTCAATAAATGGGACTTGGTTCCGAAGGACACCTACACCATGGAGCAATTTAAAAAGGTGCTGCGCGACAAACTCCATCACATTGACTATGCGCCGATGATTTTTACTTCCGCGATGACGGGGCAACGCGTGGCGAAAATTTTGGAGACGGCAGAGGCGGTCTCGCAAGAGGCTCAACGTCGTATCACCACGGGACTCTTGAATCAAGTGATTACTGAAGCCATCGCCCTTAATTCTCCGCCCACCAACAAAGGGCGGGGGATGAAAGTGTACTATGCGACCCAGGTGAGGGTTTCGCCCCCAGCCTTTGTTTTGTTTGTGAATGACCCCGGTCTGGTCTCTCAGTCGTATGGGCGCTATCTCGAGAATAAGTTGCGCGAGGCTTTCGGGTTTTCAGGGACACCCATTCGGGTGGTGTTTCGTGAACGCCGGGAAAAGGATCGCCATCGTTGAGCCTCTGGGCGCCAATTTCCCTGGGCATTTCCGAGAGGGTGAAGTAAATGAGTCTTGTGCGCGGAGCCCATCGTCCCAAGCGAAGACTGGGACAGAACTTTCTGCAAGATGAGACGGTTCGGGCTTCGATTGTCGAAGCTGCTGAGATCCAGTCGACGGATCAGGTCCTGGAAATTGGCCCAGGACGTGGTTTCTTAACAGACGCCCTGTTGGCGGCACAACCGAAGCGTATCGTGGCGGTTGAGTTGGACCGCTTCCTTGGGCCCTACCTAGAGCCCATCCAGATTGTCCATTCTAATTTTGAGGTGGTTTGGGGAGACTTTTTGAAAACGCCTTGGGCCGCCTATTCGTTCTCGTCTGAGGCGCCCGTGAAGGTCGTCGCGAATATTCCTTACTACATCACGACCCCGATTTTATTGCAGTTGCTTCAAGCGGAACGCCTCGCGCGAGAGCCTTTGGAGACAGTTCTGCCGTTGGCAGAAAGAATTATTCTGATGGTGCAGTGGGAAGTGGCTCAACGATTATTGGCCCAACCCGGCGGGAAAGATTACGGCTCCCTCTCCTTGATTGCCCAGTACGCTGCCGAGGTCTCATTGATCACCCGGGTTCCTGCGGGAGCGTTTCGCCCGAAACCCGCGGTCGACTCTGCGGTGGTGATGCTGAAACCGCGCCATCATTCACACGTTCAGGTGTCCGACCCTTATATCCTCTCTCGCGTGATTCGTTCGGCATTCCAGCAACGGCGAAAAACACTCCGTAACGGACTTTTGGCGGGCGGTTTTTTACGCGATGATCTCGAGCGGTCGTCGTGCGAGACGGGCATCAGTTTGAGCCGGCGGGCAGAGACCCTCTCCCTGCAAGAATTTGTTGGCTTGGCTAACGCGCTTGCGACCGGCGCTTGATGCGTGAATTGGTATCACGCCAGGTTGATGCGAGTTGGCCGGGCGGAACTCTCGAACGCTGGCTGCGAAGAGAACTGGGATTTTCAACGTCGTTGCTGCGTAAATTGAAGGCCTGTCAAGGGCTTTACGTGAATGGCGCCTTGGCCCGGACGGTCGATGTGGTCAGGCCCGGAGATCTCGTGCGGGTCTTGCTTCCCGCGTTTGTGGCCCCTCACGTGACTCCGGAGCCTGTGACACTTTCAATTGTTTTTGAAGATCGTGACATCGTTCTGCTGGATAAGCCCGCAGGGATTGTCGTGCATCCCACGCACGGTGTTTATTCGGGGACATTGGCGAATGGATTGGCCTGGCATTGGCAACAGCGGGGAGAGATACACGGGGTTCATCCACTTCATCGACTCGACCGGGACACCTCAGGCCTTGTCTTGTTCGCTAAGCATCCCTGGGCTCATCAACATCTGGATGCGCAATTGAAACGCAGGGATTTAAAAAGAACCTATCTGGCGATGGTCAGTGGGTGTCCGGAACAGCCATTCGGTACCATAGACGCCCCTATCGCCCTGCGGGGGGACCATCCGGTCGCGCGGGCTGTCGATCGAAACGGACAAACGGCGGTGACACATTGGGAACGTGTCAAGGGGTTTGGTATTCCCGTCCCTGAAGGCTCGGCGTGTCTGCGCCTGACATTGGATACTGGTCGAACCCATCAAATAAGGGTTCATTTGTCATATTCCGGTCATCCCATTTGGGGCGATCGCTTGTATGGCAGACCAGCTCCCACGGGACTTGCGCGACAGGCCCTCCACGCGGCCACTTTGGGTTTTTTTCATCCACGCACCGCTGAGTGGTTCGAATTTTCAGCGCCACTTCCTTCGGATATGACGCTGCTGGATGCGGTGCTTTCCGGTGTTGAAACCGTTTCCTCCTCGTCGGAACCCTCCGCCGTGTCCTGTGAAGGGGGCGAGAAGGAGGTCTGAAAAGTGAAGTCTACGTTGGCGGCATTCCAGACGTTTTGGTGACCGGCCGCAACCCATCCGGTGCCAGGACGATATCCCCGATCGTCTCCCGCTGCGAGGCTGACACTGTAGTCTGGGTCGGGTTCGAATACCCACGCGTAGGTTTCCGAGGCCTCAAGCGTCATAGGATTCTCCCACGTGTGTTCGAACCACTCGAAGTTTTTTCCCTTGCCGGGGGCCAAATGGACACGCGCTTTGAGCAAAGGGGGAACGGCAGGAAATCCTCTGGGTGTGGTCGATTGAATGGAGAGGGTTCCCGTGGCGGCCGCGTTGGCTTGCCCCATCCTGAGACGCAGAGCCAATGCGGTGAGTTGTGCTGTGCGATAGGGCTGAAAGGTCTGAGCGACCCTGCCTGGCCCCACCACTGCGAAGTCTAAATTGCTCGCTAAAAAAGCGGGGCTCGAGGGCTGGGGGGGGCGGCTCGGAAGGGGGATCGCGTTTCCTTGTTTTTCTGGTCTGGGCAGTTCTGAAGTGCCTTTGAGGAGATTTTCGTTTTTTTCTAACAACGAAATTTCGGGCGGTATTCGAAGGGGCGGTGCGTTCACCCGGGAAGGGCCGTGTGTTTCCTGCCGCGGGGCCCCCAATTTATCCGCCAAGTGATGAGGGGGCTCGCACCCCGCCAAGAATACAACGGCGGCTAAGAGATAGCCGCGTTGATGATATGAACAGAACACGTGTGTGCCTTTCTGAAATTAGTGTGCCTCCAACAAGTGCAGCAAACCCTCCCTTGACGCCAGGTCAATGGTTACGCTCGAGATACGCTGGCCGGCATTAATGATACACGCGCCCTGATCGTTGCGAAGTTGTGTTTTGGAGAGGCGTCCCACCATCCAGTCCTGCGGTGTGTCGGGGAAGCCCGAAACGGGATTCATTTCCTTCGAAGGCTTGTCGTTCGCGATATCTTCTTGCAGGACCCAATGACCTTTCTCAAACAACAGGCCTGCGGGCGTCGCCACAGCCAGGGCTTCTCCGTGTCTTGTTTCAATCCAGAGTCCACACACCTTGTCTCCTGAGAGGGGGACCAAGACGTCACTGATCATTCCTATTTCACGCCCCTGAGGTGAATACAGCATGCGCCCTAGAAGCTTTTCGCCGGCCTCTTTTGTGGGGTGCGTAGGTCTCGGAGGTATGTGTTGTTTCACCCGGTGTCTCCCCCTGACTTTGTGGCCTGGGAAGATTATTCAGTGCTTCGACGGGAGAAAAAAGGTAAATAACGTCGAAAATAACTGTTGTTTGGGCGGCACGATACAGCCCGGATCAGAAATCGCCGGTTCTTGAGCAGGGGGTGTGATAAAATGAGCCAGGAGGCCCTTTATGGAAGTCGTACGCGACCCAAAACACGCGCGAAACGTGATCAGCGATCTTCAGCGCAGGGGCCGTACTGTCGGTATGGTGCCGACGATGGGTTTCCTTCACGCGGGGCACGGGGCGTTAATTGATGCCGCCGAGGAAGAATGTGATGAGGTTGTCGTCACGATTTTCGTCAACCCAACTCAGTTTGGACCGCAGGAAGATCTCACCCGCTATCCCAGAGATTTGGAGCGGGACCTTTCACTGATTGAGTCGCGCGGAGCACAATGGGTCTTTGTCCCCGATGTATCGCAGATGTATCCCTCGGGAACGGAAGAGACTTCAACGATTGTGGTTCCGTCTCGCCGGCTCACTGAACGCCTGTGTGGCGAATTCCGCCCCGGCCATTTTTCGGGAGTGGCGACGATTGTTACCAAGCTTTTTGCCCTTTGGCAGCCTCAGTTCGCTTATTTCGGCCTGAAAGATTTTCAGCAGACGGCCGTCATTAAGGCGATGGTGCGCGATTTGATGATGCCGGTTGAAATCAGAACTGTGGCAACGATTCGTGAGCCTGATGGCCTCGCTCTGAGTAGTCGCAACGTGTACCTCAGTCCGGCGGAACGTCACCAAGCCCGTGCCATTAGTGGCGCTATGCAGGCCGCGTGGGAGGTTGCTCAACGGGCCGATGCGGTGCCGGTTGATGTCATATCAACCGCGCGGCGATCGCTCGCGGCCTCTCCAGACCTCGTTTTGCAGTATCTGGAACTCGTTGATGAGGAAACCTTGGAGCCCGCCCCCGACTTGTCGCGTTCCACTGTTCTCGCGGTGGCCGTGTGGTTGGGGGCAACCCGGTTAATCGATAATGTTGCCTTGCGTGGTACTGCGCCCTTGGCTGCGGTGTTGCAAGCGCATGGGGAGTCGCCGTGACAACCGAAATGAGGGAGAGGAACGCTCGTTTGGAACGCACCGAAGGAACAGCCCGGTTGTTGACCATTGCGATTGATGGCCCTGCCGGCGCCGGCAAGAGTACAGTGGCGCAACGCGTGGCGTCACGCTTGTCTTATGTTTATATCGACACGGGGGCGATGTATCGCGGAATAACCTGGAAGGTTCTGCAAATGGGGCTCAATTTGTGGGATGCCGATGCCATCGATGCCCTGGCGAGAGAAACCAACGTGGTTTTGCTTCCGCCTCAATCCATCTCTGAAAAGCAGTTGGTTCTGGTCGATGGCTGCGACGTGACACAGGACATTCGAACCCCAGAAGTGAGTGCTGCGGTTTCTCGGGTGGCTGCATTGTCACCGGTGCGTGCGGTTTTGACTACCCAACAGAAGGAGATGGGCGCCCGTGGCGGGGTGGTGATGGATGGCAGAGATATCGGCACCGCTGTGTTTCCGTCGGCGGAACTTAAGATTTTTTTAACGGCTTCAACGCGTGAGCGGACTCGGCGACGTTGGCAGGAATTTTTGGCCCAGGGGGTCGAGGTGTCGATGGACGCGCTAGAACGAGAGATTCTGGCGAGAGATGAAGCGGACAGTCAGCGGGAAGCTTCGCCTCTGAGGCCCGCGGAGGATGCCATTATCGTGCACTCCGATGACCGCTCAATCGATGACGTCGTCGACGCCATTATGGCATTGGTGAGTGCCCGATTGGGGTCACCCATCTCCGCCGGGCCTTTAGATAAAAATTAAGTACCTTCCACGACTGGAATCACCTGCGCGCGACGAATCACCGTTTCTTGCAGGCGGTACCCCGGCTGCCTCACTGCAACCGCAGTGCCCTCCTGAAGTGGGACGCCCGCTGTGTCGTGATGCATCGGGTTGTAACTCAGTGTTTGACCCGTTTTTCCGATAAAGTCCACGCCCCACGCGGCCAGGGCACTCTCGAAGGGTTTAAACAGAAATATCACGTCCTGGGCGGAAATTTGCTGTCCTGCTTGGAGCGCGTGTGCGACCAGGGGAATCTGCAAAAATGTCGGCTCTACCCAGGCGAGGAACTGCCGCTTTTGGTCGTCGAGATGCTGCTGTAACACGAGTGCTGTTTCTGCGCGGAGGCGTTCATTTTCTATTTGCCACCTCGCCAGTTCGATTTGGTGATCCTCATGTGCCTGTTGGTAACGTTGCAGCAGAGCTTGGAAAGCTTGCTGGATTTCTTGCAACTCTGTGTGAAGTTCTTGAATAGTGGTTTCCGCGATTCGCTGCGCGGAGGGTCGCTGGCGCGCGTCCCCTGTGAGAATCCGCAGGCCAGTTTTTACGGGCAGTTCGCTGACTTCCCGCACAGTATCAATCAAGCCCGTCAGAGCTTGTGCGTGATCGGAAACGATCGCACCAATCGGCCAGGTCCAGGGTTGCGCCATACTTGAGTTCCTACTTTCTGATTCCCTCAAATTTTAACGCAATTGGAGGATCGTTCGACCCTCAAACAGATAGCTGTTTGAGAGAAGATCCTTCACCGACAGGCGCAGATGTTTGTTTTCATCCACGTAGAAATCGACTTGTAACCGGTCCATACCGGGATGGCCGGGTGGATCCAACGTCGCAAGCGTTCTTGCCTCCCCTTTATCGTTGAGTGGAACAATTCTGGACGTCGTCCGCGCCAAGGGTTGTCGGATCAAAGTGCCTTCAGAAAAAAAGACTTCTCCCAGGGGTTCTGGGGTGGTTTCGATCTCTCCAATAATCAACTCAATGGCTTTTTGTTTGGGGCGCGACGCTCGCAGGGTCAAGCTCACGGGAGTGGGGGTGGGGTAGCGTGTTCCGGGAGCGAACAATTCTTCATAATCATGGGCTCGCCGGTGTGGATCCCAGTAGCGTATTCCATAGCCGTGATGCAGAAAATCGTCGAGTTGAATACGTTGGTCAATCAGCAAGGCCCCGTGTGCGACCGCTTCAAAAGGTTTTTCATTGCGGAGGCGATCGCGGGGGAACGCCATGCGGAAGAATTTGCTCACCGCTGGAATCAGGCTCGTTCCACCAATCAGCAGCACGTGGGAGATGTCGTGACGCGTTAGTCCGTGACTGTCCCCTTGGCGAAGGACTTGATCGAGCGCACTTTGGAGCCGCACATAGAAGTGATGACTCTCGAGAATCTGCTCAAATTCATCACGCGTGTATGTTTTTCTCCAGACACTGGAATGTTCGGGATTGAAATAGACAAAGTCCGCTTCTTGCGAATCAGAGAGCTGGATCTTCACCCTTTCTGCCAATAATTCGAGTCGCCCGCGATCACGAGCAAGTTCGTGTTCGGAAGCATCGTGGGCGCGCAGAAAATCATTGAGGAGCCATTGGTCAATATCGTCGCCCCCGAGCCAAGCAGCGGCTTTGCCGAGAACTTGTGCACACGGAGGAACGTGGCTTCCGCTCACGCCTTGTTTGCTATGGCGGGCCAGGCGAACCAACGAGATGTCCAGTGTTCCTCCTCCAAAGTCGACCACTAGAATCGGCTCGTCTGTTGTCGTGACGGCATAGCCGAGCGCCGCTGCCGTGGACTCATCGAGCAAACGCACGGGGCACCCCAGCGCCGCTTGGTTCAGATTTTTAAGCCATTGGGTGTAGGTTTCAAAGGCATTGACGGGCACCGTTAACACCAGTTCTGAGACGGTTTCCCCCGTTGCTCGAAGGGTCTGGAGGGTCGCATGCAAAAATTGCTCTCCAATCCACCGGGCCGTGAGTTCAACGCCATCAACCGTCGGCGAAAACCCTGGGGCGTCGGCCATCAGATTGCGTTTAAAATGCCTGTGGAGACGTTGTTGAGGGTGGCAGGCGTGACCCGTCTGGAGGGCGAGATTTCCGGCCAGGCAGTCCCCTTTGGCCGCATCTTGGACCCACAGGGCGGTCGGAATGAGGGGTGGCTGGCCGTCAAGAGGGGGCGTGCTTAATTCCTGTAGGCGGATGGTTTCCGCTTCACCTGTCCTTGCATTCAATCTGGCGAGGACGGTGTTGCATGTTCCAAGATCAAGGGCCACGCGTGTCATTGGGGCACCACCAAAAAAGCCTGATGCGCGCCTCCAGTGAGAATGAAATCATAACGGCCCGCTCGCTGAGGGGGCAGGACCAAACAGCGCAGGCTTGTTGGCTTCAGATTGATGCTTGCGCGAATGGGCATTGGAATGGGGTCGAGCAACACTCCGTAGAGCCGTCGGCGCCCGCTTCCGCCCAGAAGGTCAAGATTTTTATACTGATGTTTTGGGTTATCCGAAAGTGCTGTGCCATCCAGAATTGTGGCGAGTGCCCACTCGCCAAAGATCGTCTTGAAGTCGGTGTCACGTTTTTTTAAGCGATTCTCGAGATTCTGGAGGTCTATTTCGGGCGAATCAACCAGCTCTTTCAAGAGATCGGTTCCCAATCTTTCAATCAGATAGTTGCCAAACAGGTAGGCGGCTCCGTAGGCCGATGCCTCTGGATTGAGGTCCCACTGCGTGAGAGAAAATGCGCCGGGATTGTCGAGAAATCCGGCGACGTGACTAAACAGCACCTGGCTCGACGATTCAATCCCATAGCCGTTCATCGACATAGCGATCATGGAAAGCATTTCATCAAGCCACAAAGACTCAGGGCCCCGTTCTTCATCCGGTGGATTCAGGAGGAGTTTGCGGCTGGCATTAATCAGGTGCTGCAACTCGTGGGCGATGGTTCCCAAATAGTCAGCGGGTCGACCGGCCGCCACGACGAAAGGGGAGATGTATAGAATCAGACGCTCGTTGCTGAAAGCGAGTGGACTGTCTGGGTCGCCCGAGGCGGGAAACAGGTCGCGCAGAGAAAAATAGCCGATGGTGGTGTCCGAGCCATAGTTGCCAACCGCTGGTGAGAGAAGCAATGAAATGATGGGCGTGGCAACACCATCCGGTGCGATGGGGGCACCAAACAGCCGCACATTGGTTGGAAAAATCTGTTCGTCGAAGGCATTCGCTATTTCTTTGGCCGCGCTTTCAAAATTTGGCGCGTTAATTTTCTCATCCAAGAAAATGACGCAGCGCTCGCCCACGACCGCGGCGCGGGCCTCGATTTTTGTTTCCACGATTCCATCATTGCCGACATCACGGATGACCCAGAATGACTCAGTGTCCCCACGCTTGATGGCGCGGCTATTTTTGATTCGGTATACCGGGCGGCGCTGTTTAATGGTTTTCAACCAGCGGTGTTCGGTGGTACGCAAGCGAACCTCAAAACCCGCATCCGAAAGCGGGGGGGCTTCTGACTGCAGCAGTTCATACCCTGCCTTCACGCTTCCGCCTGCCACTGTGAATTGAACGCGCGTTGGGCGCTCGCTTGATGGATTGGCAAGTGCGAGCAGTCCTCCTTGTGGCGTGATGTCAACGGCCGTTCCTTCCTGACTGTCAGGCAACGTTAGAATTTGCGCGCTGGTTCGCCGAGCGCCGAATTCTCGCATTGAGATGACAAAGTTGAGCGGCGCATTGGGAAGCAAGCAGCCGGTGAGCAACGCGGCGACGGCCGTCTGGAGAACGAAGCGCGATGCGCTTGCACGGCGGTTGTCAGGCTTCAGCATGGTCTGGGTGAGGCATCGGTATTAAGGGAGCGGAAGACCGAGATGGTCTTTGACCTCAAATTCGATGGCCATATGAATCCGGTCTCGCTGTTCTTTGGTTTTTGCTACGCGCAATTTCGGCAGATAGGCATTGATTATCTGCTTTCGGGTCGCGACCAGTTGGGTCAGGCTGTCAAGAATATAAGACCAAGAAAGGCCAGGGGCGGCGTCTTCCAAAATGACATCAGCAGGGGGATAGAAAATAAGCCCTTGGGCGCGCGATTCCACAATCCGTCCCAACGGCGGAGCCACCCAGTGGCCTTTTTCACTGCGGCAAAAAAACAAAACCCACTGCTCTCGCCCGACGGGCGCGGGGGGTAAAAAACGTCCGCCGTGCCATCCGGATTTAACGTGTACTTCAATCCTCGGGGGAAGTCGGGGCCCCGAATAAACTTGGCCAACGAGCATTTTTACTTTCATGGTGCCTGTTTGTGGGTCTGGATAGCTGTCGTATTGAGATTGCCCCAATACGACCATTTCACTCTCTCGCACCTGTTCGTTAAGCCACGACATCATCGACAGAACCCGCGGAGCAGCCAAGCTTGGGGCCGCGGGGTGAAGGAACAGAAACGACAAGGAGAGGGTCATCACAAGAAGACGCCACAACATAAGTAGACCTTACCCATCCTACAAACCCAACAAACACCACTGTCTGGAGCGACAGCGCATTTCAGAAAATTAGGTCCCCGGAGTCCGCGTTGCGGAAACCGGGGACCCGTAGACGTGAGGGCCTCCGTGCTAGTGCGCGGACGCCGAGGGCGACGGTGTGGTCACTGCAGCCGTTGGTGCCGCCGAAGGTGTCACACTCTCGGTCGCTGCGGACGGAGAGGGCGACACCGATGCCGATGCCGTGGCCGAGGGCGACGGTGTGGGCTCTGGAAGCAACGGAGGCGTTAAGGCCAAGTTCTTCCATTCATCGACCTTGTACTTTGGAATCGTGTACACCGCACTGTCTTTGGTCACGAAGGTGTAGACCGAGTCACCGGTCGGGGTGAGAGCACCAAAGGTCAATTGATAAGCGGACTTATCGTCACCCCACACCAAAGAACCGCTGGGCGTATCCAGTCCGTACTGGGCTTTGTCGCTTTCCTTGAACTCGAGTCGCCGGTTGGCGGTCAAATCGAGCAATTTGTCGTACGGGCTTTTGAAATTTACCTGATCGACTTCGCGGCCCGGTTTTCCTTCAATTTCCCAGTTGTCGCCTTTACGGGTGTACGTTTCTTTTTTACTGTCTGCTGAAGCGACGAGGCGTGTGAGCTTTGCCGCTTGGGCTTCAGACAGGCTCCAGACCACGATATCTTTAGAATCAGGGCGAATCTCACGCTTTGATTCCACAAAATACATGTAGGTACCTAAGCCGATGGCCACAGCGAGCAAGCCGATGGTGAATTTTTGATTGTCTTTCATCGTTTTCTTACCTCCTGCGCCACCAAGTGAAGAGCGCCAGCAGCAGCAGTGTGAAGGGGAATCCCAACACTGCGCCATAGAAAATGGCCGTGTATTGAGCCGGCGTGAGATTCAGTTGCTTGTTGCTGGCTTCCTTGGGGGGAATCGATACAAGACTGTCTTCACCGGTCATCCAATTGACTGCGCTCAAAAACAGGTCTCCATTGTTCAGGTTGCCAAATGCGGCATTCGAGAAGAAGGAACCGTTGCCCGCGACCATCAATTTCCCTTTGGCACCCATTTCAGACACCATCATTAACGCGATGGGGCCCTTGGTGTCTTTGCCCTGATCATACTGAACCGGGCGGGCTTTGAGGTCCGTTTCACCCCACGCCGAGTCACTGGTTTCCACCAAGGGGGAGATGTTGGTCACACCCTCAGGCTGCTTGTCCATTTTTTGAAGTGAGCGACTTCCAGGGAAATAGGCGGCCTGCAGATTTTGGGTTGTGACGTGATAAGGAAAACGAGTAACCACTGGAACATCAAGGCTGCCATATAAATTCGACTTCGGATCGAGTATCAGGTCGTCTTTGATGGCGATACCAAAACGTTTTGTGAGCTTGTCCACGTTTGTTTCTGCTTGTGGATTGGCTGCTACAAACACTTTGCCGCCGTCTTTGATGTAGGCCTCCAGGGCGTCCATTTCTTTGTCGGACAAGGGCTTGGTGGGTGCAGGCACGATGACCAAGGCCGCATCAGAAGGAACCTTTCCAGAGACAAACAGCGACAGCTGGTCGAGCTTGTAGCTTTGCTTCTCGAGGTAGTCCTTGAGTTGGCTGATACCGTCCTTGTCGAACTTGTCATAAGCAAGCTCTCCGTGTCCCACCGTGAAGTAAATGGTTTTTTGGCTGTCACGGGTGATCTTGATGAGCGCCGAAGTCAGGTCTTGTTCCTGGTTTCCCGTGATGGTGGTCGATTGCGCTCCGCGTTTCAAAATTGACGACCCTGACGTCGTAATTTTGTTCTGCCGCGTCAGCGTTGGGTTTTGGTCAACGTCGACCACCTCTAGCTTCACTTTGTCGCTGACATAGGCATATTGCTTCCACAGTGTCTCGAGGTTCTGAGCATACGTGTCAGAGCGTCGGATAAAGAGCATCACAGACACGGGTTCTTTTAAATCTTTCGCGACTTTGATGCTTTGTTCCGACAAGGAATATTGTTTGTTTTCAGTTAAATCAACTCGCGCGTGATGGCGGGTCCCGAAATAATTGACCGCAGACAAAATTCCGATGACAGCGGCAATTTGGAGTGTGATGTTGAAAAATGAGCCGGTGTTTTTGTGTTTCAGCACGCTGGAAACTTCCCGTTCCTTCAACATCACCAAAGTCAAAACGTAGAGGCCCATCATTGCAAAACCGCCAAGGCGCATGTACTCTGAGGCACCCTGAGGAAGCTTCGCGGCGAGACCCGCCACGTTAGTGACCAAAAGCGAGCCTGCCAGCAAAGCAATTGCCAGCAGCCCTGCCACCAAGTTGGCCTTGTCAACGGCCGCTAGACGCGAATCTTGAGGATTCAATTCTGGATCGGACACGAATTACCTCCAGTGATATGTTTCAACAGACCGCACTGCCATAAACAAGCAGGCCGTGATGAAGCTCAAGTAAAATACGAGGTCGCTGCTATCTAGGACGCCACGGCCCATGTTTTCTTGGTGGTTGATGACAGACAAATAAGTCATCACATCCGCCGCCGCTCCGCCGAATATCTGCCCCGCCGATGGAAGCAACCAAATCACAAGCGAAAGCGCAAAGGTGATCATGGCGGCGATGATCATGTTGGCCGTCAGCGAACTCGCCAGCACCCCAATGGCCATGAAACTGGCCCCGAGGAGATAAACCCCGAGATAACCGGACAGGATGACCCACCACTCAAGTTTTGAGCTCAGCGCCACCAACAAGGGGAAAGCCATCGTGAGGGCGACCAAAAAACCCAGATAAATGAGGGCCGCGAGGTACTTACCGATGACCAAGTCACGGTCGTGAATGGGCGAAGTCATCAGCAATTCGATGGTGCCTGTTTTCCGCTCGTCCGCGATTAATCGCATCGTGAGCGCCGGGATCACCAGCAACAGCATGACCGACATATTCGAGAAAAGGGGCTGAAAGTTGGCCTGTTTTGTGTGGAACAAAATAAGCGAGAACAAATAACCAACAACCAGTATGAACATGGCTGCAACCACAAAGGCCAGTGGCGAGCCAAAGTAGCTGCGCATTTCACGCCCCGCAATGGCAAAAATCTTAGACATGGGTGGCCTCCTTGCCGGCGGCATCCGCTATCGGCTCTCGAGTCGTGAGTTTCAAGAAAATTTCTTCCAGAGACAGGTTGATACTCTTCAGTTCAATCAACCCCCACCCAGAGTTCACGACCATGCGTGCGAGGTCTTCCCGCAAGTCCAGACCCGCAGGCAAATTGACCTCTGCTTGAATCACTCCAGGAAGATTCTCCACCACGCTGATGCTGGTGTCTCTCAACGGCTTGAATTCCAAAAGCCGAGATTGAAGACCTTCTTGCGGCCCACGTACCACCAAGGAGATTCTCATTCCTCCCTGCAATTGAGCTTCCAATTGCTCAGCAGAGCCTTCTGCCACCAACCTGCCGCCGTTAATGATCAACACGCGGCTGCAGGTGGTCTGAACCTCGGGCAAGATATGGGTACTCAGAATGATGGTATGGTCCACCGCCAGCTCTTTAATGAGCGCGCGGATTTGTATGATCTGTTGCGGGTCGAGGCCGCTGGTTGGCTCGTCCAGGATAAGCACGGGTGGATTGTGTATCAGCGCTTGTGCAATTCCAACGCGCTGCTTATAGCCTTTCGAAAGTTGCCCAATGAGTTGGTGTGTGCGGTCGGTCAGGAAACATTTTTCCAACACTACCGCCAGGCGTTCCTTCAACGCCGCCTGGGACAAACCCTTCAGTTGTCCTACGAAATTGAGGTAATCGCGCACTGTCATCTCTGGATACAGCGGCGGAGTTTCCGGGAGATATCCCAGTAGACTCTTTGCTTCGAGAGGATTTTCCGCCATGTCGAAATCGCCGATGGTGACGCTTCCGTTGGTGGGGCTCAAGAAACCGGTGAGCATCCGCATGGTCGTTGACTTTCCCGCCCCATTGGGGCCCAGAAAACCAACGATTTCTCCTTTTGCAATTCGGAAGTTGACGTTGTCAACCGCGACGCGGGCGCCGTATTGCTTGGTTAAATTCTCAACGACAATCATGGATGTATTCCCTTCATCACGGGCATAACGCTCCTTTCTGGCCAGAATCGGACTAAGTTTGAAAGGGTTACCTGCTGGAATTGAGGGCTCGTGCAGCATGTAGCGCAACGATTTCACTCGATGGCTGCGCGACACGAGACGCACGCTCCAGTCGCTGCATATTTTACCGCGTTATTCGAAATCCTTAATAGTTTTTGGATGGCGTTTCTTTAACGCGAGCAATCGTTGATGTCTCGCTACGCGCTGAGATTCAAACGCGCGTTCGAGTTCAATCGCGCGTCCCAAAACACGCTCGAATGCGGCCAACTGGTGGACTCTTTTCAAGTGCGTGGCGAACGCGTTGATGTCGTGTTCGTGGCGCATGGCCCCGCACCCGGCCTGCAGCAATCGTAATAGGCACGGGTGGCGCTTTAACTCCGGCCTTTGTAAGGCGTCCAGAAATTTGAATTTTCGAACTTCGAAGGGTTTTGGGTCGCGTGCCAACGCTTCGGTTTCGGCGCTCATCGTCTGCAGGAGTTCAAGGGGAACGCGGCGGCCCAGTAACTCGCGTCCCATCGCCATCGCGAGCGTGCTCAACAGTTCGGGCCTGATGGTGTGGGTGCCGGATTGGAAGAATCCGTTTCTCAGGTATTCCCGAGGATCTCGATAGTCAGGATTGGGGGCGCTTGTCACCGGTCGTTGCATGGCACTCAGAGAGGCTGAGGTTGGTAGATGTGACTCAGGCGGGCATATTTGTCGAAAAAGGGTGACATCCGATCTTGATGGATTTCGCGCTCCGTGACCCAAACCGACTTGCCTGTCCAGGGGTCGTGAATATGGAATTCGCGACCGCCGTAACCTTGGCGCACTGCCATCGCCAAGACAAAATGGCCGCTGTCCGAAGCGGCTCCGGGTGGGTCCCAGGAGACCCTCAGGGGGACATCATGGCCGTTGGCGAGGGCTGCCGCGACGTCATTCAGTGCCGCCGATTTGTTTTTTACTTCTGAAATTTGGTAACGGGCACCCGTCACGGGGGTCAGTTGCTCATTGAGCATTTGGCTGATAGCGATACCCGTCCCCCCTGTCGCCCCCCGTTGAACGGCCCGCCCCCCATATTGTTCGAGCCAACGCTTCTGTTGTTCGGCCAATGCTTGATTGTTTCCCAACGGGTCGATGGCACTGAGGTCCCACGTTTTGTTCAATTCCCAGGCATAACGGGGATCCGCTTCACCCGCTGCCACTTGTAATAGGGTGGGGCCGCACGAATCCTGCCATTGTTGAACCAGGTCACGCGCATCCCGCATGGTGCTCCGCCGAATGATCTGGTCCTCGGCCAACCCGCGCATTTCTTGCGCATATTGCACCAAGTGAGACCAGGGCTCATTCGCCGCGAACGCCTTAAGAATAAAAATTTGCTCAACGCGCAAGCGACTGTTATTCAAGAGCGTTTTCAGACTTTCCAGTTGGCCTGCCTGCAAAAACGACAACTGGCGTTCCAGTTTCAGCAGGTGAGGGCGCGCTACCAAGTCAGTTCGCAGCCCCTCTTGCAGCACGTTTAACATTTCTTGCCGAAGCAATTCTACGCTTTGGCTGACTGTTTTCAAGGAAACGGCAGGACCGTGCTGTGAGGGCGATTGCCCGCCTGACGGCCCATATAGAAATTCCGGGCGCCAGCGTGTGGGTGTGGGCTGCTGCGAAGCGGTGCTGATGTTCATAGCCGGCGAAACACTCCAAGGCGCAAGGGGCACAGGATGTCACCCCTTGCTTGTAGGCATTGAAAGCCGGTGGGTGACTTCGCTTACCCAGAGCTTAATGCGATTTTATTAAAAAAGCGTGTCTCGGATGCGACCGGCGATCACATTACGCACCTCGACGGGGATGTAAGCAGAGAGGTTGCCCTGCGTGTATCCGATGGCCGTCGCCGTTACCACGGTTGAGCCGGGAGCCAGCGCACGTAATTGTCCCGTTTCCGAGACGGTCACGATGCTTGAGTCCC
The DNA here is from genome assembly GCA_035284745.1 of Candidatus Sericytochromatia bacterium. GTDB lineage: Bacteria > Cyanobacteriota > Sericytochromatia > S15B-MN24 > JAQBPE01 > JAYKJB01. The sequence continues at coordinate 63,096 of JAYKIL010000031.1, forward strand.
CCGATTCCCAACGGACCAGTGGGTCGAAACCTCCGGTCCACGTGGGAACATCTGCTTGCAACCAAAAAGAATCTCCCACGTTCATTACAACCCGCGAGGGCCGGATACGAATACCGCTAATTTCTGCGGGCGGAGCGGGTTCTATGATGGCTAATGTCACTTGCTGTGCGAGTGCCGGATAGGCCAATGAATAGGCCGTTATCGTAACGGTTCCCGGGCGCAACGCGTTCACTACCCCCGCCTCATCGATGGTTGCAATCTCAGGATTTTCGCTTCGCCAAACCGCGGCAGCGGGTGTTTCAAACCCCGGGGGGCCCTGCAAGGCCAGAAATCGCAGTTTGTCGCCAGGAGCGACGCGGGGGACACTCGGATAGATGGCGAGAGAGTAACCAGGCGGCGGTGGGGGGCCGGGTGGGATATCAGGCGAGGTTCCTGCCGCGGGTTGAGGGCCGGGCGTTCGAATCAGCGAATCAGAGGGCCCAATGGTCAATTGAAACGTGGCCTCTCGAGGTGGCGTGCGGGTGGTTGCCGCGATGACGACAGTCCCCGCTTTCAATGCGGTGACAACCCCCTGCGCGCTGATACTTGCGATACTGGGATCCGCGGAGCGCCACTCGGGCATCACTTCAATGGGGGCGTCTCGATCGTCTCGACCCAGGGCCGTCATTTGTAGTGTTTCCCCCACGGAGAGGCGGTCACCGTCAGCCTGAATTTCAATGCTAAAGAGTGCTGACCCTGAAGGGTTCTCCATTTGCGGGGCTACGGGCAATGAATTTCCTCGACAGCCAACCAGAGCGATGAACGCGAGCAGCAGGCTCCATCGCAGGAAAACTCTGTAACAAGGTTGAGTCTCGGTTTGCACGGCCGCCTCGCCTTCCGCAAGTCTACCTATCGGGTTCGTCGGCCGATGACTTGCTTGGTTCGGGCAGCACGGAGGGCGCAGGGGGAATTCGACGCTCCAGTGTGTTGGGCGCCGCACCCGTGAGGCGTGAGAACCAGGCACGGACTTTAGCACGTGCGCGCTGCCACCAGCCCTGAGGCGTTGATTCTTCCGGTTCCGCTGGGATGGGTCGGTGCAACCAGCGACAGCGTTCGTTGAGGGGTAAAGTATGCCAGTACTCGAAAAATTTTTGTATATATTCAATTTTTGAACGTTGCCCGTGTTCGTGTACGCCGAATTCGCGCATTTCTGAAACGGCAGCCTCCACGCTCCACGCATCACGCGCAATTCTTAAACACGCCGCCATCGCACCGGTTCTATCGACGCCGTGGTAGCAGTGAAAAAAGACAACGCCGTGATGAGGGTTGGTGACCGCATCGAGAAAAGCAAGGGTCAGTTCGTGGGTGGGGGGGCCGAGCGGAGGGAGCGGTAGATAGATATAGCGCAGGCCTAATTTCTGAAGAACCGCGCGCTCGCGATCACTCTCGGGCCGAAGGTTGATAACCGTTTCAACGCCCTGGGCCAGAAGGGTCTCAAAGGCTTCATCGCTGGGTTGACTGCCTCGCCATACATTGTCCCCGACCGAGCCCAGGCGTTTCACCTCTCGACCATGTAGAAACGGTCGCGTGGCCAAATCGTAGGCCTGATAACCGAGTTTCCGCAACCAAGGAAGATCCCGGCCGATTTTGATGAGATGGGTTGCTCCTTTGTGCACCCATTCCTGGCTGTGTTTTGTCATTCGCTCCCGCAGAGACGTGTCGGGCGACGAATCCGGGTTCTTTTTCTCTTGTTCACCACCACCTTGGGTGCTGGGAAAATGGGACATAGGCCTTCTTAATGACGCTGAGTGTTAGCGTTTCGAATGAAACGCCGCCATACCCGCAAACGCCGTTTCATATTTATTTTGGGCATTCCACATCATATACCCCGTTGCGTGAGTGTCCCGTCCGGCTCTCAGTTGTTCGCTGATATATCGAGGCGTGAAGGACGTGACGCGATAAGGCATCGCTTGCATCCACGGTCGAATGACGACGCCTGTATCAGCCACCTTCTTGTTCATCAGGCTCAGCCCCTTATGCATAAACAGATAGGGTTGGTCCGCTGGGTTTGGAACGCCAGCGAAGCCTCGATTAAAGTGAGATGGATACAACATTGGGCATATCACGTCGGTGTGTCGGGCCATGTCTTCCAATTTCTGGCCGGTGATCCTCTCATCAATGGGTTGGGCCCATGCCATGATGCCGTACACATCCACGGAGACAACCACGCCCATCGGTTTTAAGGTCTCGTAGGCTTTTTTAAGAAATGCCGTGATGACCTCGTGTTTTTGAGTTTTTTCCGCATCGAATGCATACCGCGCATTTTGTGTATCGCCCATGGCCGGGAAGCGTATGTAATCGAACTGAATTTCATCCACGCCCGCGGCAATCATCTCCTTGGCGATATCAATGTTGTAATTTTGAACAGCAGGCAAAGAGGGATCGACCCAACTTTGGCGGCCTAATTCTTTCCAAACGCCACCTCCTGCTCGCTTTGCCGCAAGGTCTGGGCGTTTTCTTGCCAAGATGGGGTCGTGAAAACAAACCACGCGACCTGCGACATAAACTCCCTGTGCGTGCGCTTCCGCTACTTTAGCCTTCAGGTCCCGTATAGGGCCATCTTTTGATGCGCCAAGGGTTTTGGCCAGCGGGACCTCTGTTTTCCAAGAGATAATGCCGCCCTCATCCTTCGCATCAAATACCAACAAATTCCCTCCGGACGCTTTCAGCCCTTTCATGAGGGTTTGGTACCGTGGAAGGACCATGCTGGTTGCCGTGATATAAATCCCCCGTGCCTCGGAGTTTTTACTGAGGCTCAGTCTGACCCCACCCGTATTCGGTGAACTCGAGGACGGGGTTTCAACCGGTTTTCCGGGAGTGGTCGCGGATGTCGCCGCCAGGGCGGCACCCGTGGCCTGGCAGAGTATCACGAAAGACGCAAGGATGGGACGGATCACTTTAAAAATTCTCCTGGTCAGGTGCAAACAAAGTTCTATGGCCCGTTGTAAACGGGGGGGGAATTAACGGCCTCTTCCGGCGAAACTTTCCATAAAGTTGACCAAAGCCTCTACGCCCTCTTCTGGCATCGCATTGTAGATTGAAGCGCGGCAGCCACCCACGGAGCGGTGCCCTGCAAGACCAATAAGGCCTGCTGCTTCTGCCTCTTTCAAGAAGGCTTTTTCCGTGTCAGTGTCTGGAAGGCGAAAAGTCACGTTCATTTTTGACCGAGCCGAAATTCGTGCGTGTCCTTGGTAAAGGTCCGGGTAGCGGTCTATCACCTGATATATGCGGTCGCTCTTGCGTCCATTTCGCACCTCAATCGCTTCCAAGCCTCCTTGCTCCATCATCCACGCCAGGACATTTCGGAGCATATAGACCGCCAGTGTCGGGGGCGTGTTGTACATCGACCCTGCTTCAATATGGGTTCGGTAATTCAACATTGTCGGAGTGGTTTCGGGCGCGCGAGCCGCTAAGTTTTCATCCACTACGACCACCGTAACCCCTGATGGACCCAGATTTTTCTGCGCTCCCGCATAAATCAGCCCAAAGTCTTTCACATTGAGCCGCCGGCTGAGGATGTCACTCGACATGTCGGCCACCAGTGGAACCCCCGTATTCGAGGGGAATGTCTGCCATTGCGTGCCCTGAACGGTTTCGTTCGAGGTGAGATGTAGATAGTCACAATCTTTTGCGGCCGTTGGTTCAAATTCCGGCATGTGATCGAATTGAGTTTCCGCACTGGAGGCCACCAGTGTGGGTTGCCCCAATTTTTTCGCTTCTTTATAGGCTTTGTTCGCCCACTCGCCGCTGTTGACGTAGCCACCACGCAAGCCAAAGTTCAGCGGAATCATCGCAAATTGGAGGGTTGCACCCCCTTGCAGAAACAACACACGGTGCGTGTCCGGAACCGCGAGAAGTTCTCTGAAAAGCGCCTCTGCTTCAGATTGCAGTGCCATGTAGGGTTTGGCACGGTGAGATATTTCCATCACGGACATTCCCGTCTGGGAAAAGTTGAGCAATTCATCTTTTGCTCGTTCTAGGGCGGGTCGCGGGAGGGTCGCGGGGCCTGCATAAAAGTTCCAGACAGGAGCGTGGGTCAGCAACATTTGTTCCTCATTTCTCTCATTGCGAGAGACATTGTATCGCTTCTGCTCTGATGCGCCAGGTCTGGTTACGGAAGTCTGCTCCAGTCCAGTAGAAACAAGGGATTGAATGTCCGAGGTTCACCCCAAGAGAACCGGGGCGCCGAGACGAAGGCCATCTCTTGCGGGCGCTCATCTGCGTCCGTTAAGACGAGCGTTAAACCGAGGACGCCCGCGAGGTGCAGGGAGTAGCGTCTTGCTTGCAGGCTCAAACGCGGGTCTGTGGTCGGCGGCGTGGATAAAAATTTGAGGGGGGGGCGTCCACCCACTGCCTCCCAGGGAATGGCCGCCTCGAGTTGATAGCCTCTGAGTGCACCGTCGAAGGGGTCGGTGAGTGGTTTCGAGGCCACCAGTATGCCGCGCGTCCCGGATTCTGGAACCCACGCCCAAGCCAGGCCATCCCCCTGTTTTGTCGGCGCCAGGCCAATTTGCCAATCGTCAGCGTTTCTGATGCCTTGCGCGAAGTCTGACTGCAGGTCACGATCGAGCCACAAAGTGATGTGATCACCTTCAAAGAGGCGGTAGCCAGGCTCGGACGGTCGGAATTTATCGTCCATCACGTCAGCGCGAATGTACAGCGCTTGCGAATCCCACATGACACGGGCGGCACCACTGAAATCGTGGGTCCCTCGCCGCTGTCGGCGCCGATAACGTAGAAGCTCCAAGTCTTCCAACCAGACGGTTCCAATATGACTCAGTTCGGCGGACTCCCAATCGTCGAATGAAGCATCGATAATCGGGCTTTTAGGGGCACGGATGGCGTAAATCGGCGGCGCTGGACGAACAGGGTGGCGTTTTCCATTCTGATCCAAGAAAGTATCGAGCGAGAATTGGCCGCTGGAATGACGGAATACAAGGCTGCCGGCAATTTCTGCCAGAAAGTGAATCCCTTTGTCTCGGGAGGTGAGTTGGCGGATATACCAGGTCGGTTTCAAGGCGACCTCGTGGTGTCTCCCTCCATCCGGCGATATCATCTCGTGCCGGGCCTCACGAGCGACCTCATAGGTGCGGTCGGGGCGAAAACGCGACATCGTCTCCTCCTCAAACACCTTTTCCCAGCCGGTAATGCCGGCTGAAAAGGCGCGCAGCACCCCCCGGCCCAAGCGCCCGCCCAAAGCGGATTCCGCACTTTGTTGTACCAAAAATCCTGCGCTATGACGTTCGAATGGCACAGCCTCAATGCGAGTGCGGGTTTCTAAGGTGTTTTCGAAGGCGTGCAGGTTTCCTTTTTCCCAGCCCCCCAGACCAGGCGCGAGGTATCTTAGTTCTCCCGAAAAGTGAGGGGACGGCGGTGCGACGACCGCAAAACCCAGCAGCACAGCACGGCCCCCTTTCTCATTTGTCGGCCCCACCCAGCTGTATCCCACCCCCCACAATTCTTCGCCCGTATGGCGGTCTCGCAATGCAGCGACGTGCTCAATTTGCCCCTTTTCTACTTTGACGGCGCCCAAACGCGTCTCAATCCAAAGGGGCTCTTCAGGGAATTGGGGCGCAATGAGCCTGAGCAGTTTTTCCGGTTGCCAACGGGTGGCTGGTGGCGCCGGCAAAATTTCAACCTTTGGCTGTTGCAAGCGATTCCAGCCAATCGCCGCAGCGAGGCCCAATGTCATCAGCAGAATGAAACGGAGCACCAAGCGACGCCATTTTTTGAGACGAGAAGAGTACGTTGCCACGGCAGAGTGCTCAGGGCGCCAGCGGAGGACGCCCGGTGGTTACACGGGCATCATACCGCATCCGTCTGAGGAGAGGGCCCGGTCTGCCGCAATCCAGAGTGGCAGAATACGGCTCTGTGCGTTGATGCGCCAAAAAGGTTGTCGAGTCAGTTTGGCGTGACGAAACCAGACGGTTCTTGCGGCCGGAAGCTGCAAGTGTTGCTCCGACTGCATCTTTTCGAAATGGTCTGCCTGAAGCCGGCAGCCATAGACCGTGGGGGATGGCCTTGAGCGGTGAACAAGGGCGAAAAAACCATACATACGGCAGGCGAGGGGACGAACGGAGTAGATACTGCAAGCCCCCCCGAGAAGAAACGGGCAGCGATAACCGTTTCTTCTCCACACATGGTCTGCAATCGGTTCAAAGTGCCAGATCGTGTGCAGGAAACGATAGGTGCCCAATCGATGCAGGTGTTCACGTTCAAAACGTGACGTGAAATTTTGCCATTGTTCGCGGGTCCAATTTTCGCGAATGTACGCTCTTATTAAACGCCATTCCAGCAGGCTCACATCAAACACTGCGGTGGGAGAGTCGCAGCAACCGCTGCAGCCCATTCTGCAAACAGTGCCAGCATAGCTGTCTCGCACGCTTTGGGCGATGTTATCAACCACGGTGTAGAGGTCGGACTCATCTCCGCTCTCGCCGAGGTTGGTTGTCGCACCCACTGCCCGGCGAAAGAACTCCAGTGCGTCCGTCAGAGGAGACCCCGAAGGGGGAGCGCTCGTGTTAGCCGCCTGTTGGGCGGCAGCCAGTATACTTTCGAAATCGTTTGACATGTGCGACCAGGGGGCGTGCCTCAGCGGTGCGACTTGTGCCCGTCAATGGAAACATGGGATGATAAGAAATTATGCCAGATGAGGCGTGAACGCTGCTGGCAGGCGCGGTTTTCTCGCGTGAACTCCTCGGTGGTTTGCACGAGATGTTTTTTTGGATGATTCGCGCTTCTCGGAACGGTCGCTCGTACAATGGATGAAACTAGTAATCAGCGGTGGCAATGGTCATTGCGCCGCATCGACGCCCCCACCTCATGGCAACATACTCGCTCTCACCGCGATGTGATTGTTGCTGTCGTAGATACAGGGGTCGATGTTGAGCATCCGGAACTTGCGGGTCGGGTGCTCAAGGGCATCAATCTTCTCTCACCGAGGCGTCCTGCCCATGATGACAATGGTCACGGAACGGCGGTTGCTGGTCTGATTGCTGCCGCTGGCAACAATGGCCGGGGATTTTCGGGGGTCGCCCCTGAATGTCGAATTTTGCCGGTCAAGGTCAACGAGCCGGCCACGGGTGCGGTTTCTGCCGAACACATCGCGCAAGGCATTCGTTGGGCCGTCCGAGAAGGAGCCACCGTCATCAATGCAAGTGTTGGCGTGGTTCAGTGGGAACACGGTTTGACCAACGAGGCGCTTGAGGATTTGGCCGATGCGATCCGTTTCGCGCTGAAACATCACGTACCGGTTGTGTGTGCTGCTGGTCCTGCGTTGAGCCCACCTCCTTTTCCTGGCACGTGGAGTATGCTGTGGGATTTTAGAGGCTTGATCGCGGCCGGTGGGACGGACCGTCACGATCGCCGGGCTGCTTGTTCTCCGGTGGGGAACTTTATTTCGGTCACCGCTCCATCGGACGGTGTCTTAACGACCTTTCCGAGAAGTCAAGGTCGCTTGTACGGAACCTTCGGCGGGACTTCGGCAGCGGCACCTCACGTTTCGGGCCTGGCCGCGCTTATCCTCTCGTTACGCCCGGAATTGCGTCCTTTCGAGGTGAAGGCCGTTATCCAGCAAAATGCGGATCGGCTTGGCGGCGCAGATTATCATCCGGAGTATGGTTATGGCCGCATCAACGTTGCGAAGACAATCAAGGCCGTCCTGGCGATGCGGGGCGCAGAGCGCGCAGAGGGCGCCTAATCCCGCTTTGCGCCGGTGAGCAGGGCGCGGCACGCCGCCACGCCTGCATCCGTGGAGTTCGTGATGAAGTGCAGCGGTCCTCCCACCCAATCTCTCCCCGATGAACCGAGCAGTACGGGCAGAATGGTCTCCAGATGGGCCTGTCTTGCGCGCACGTTCAGATAGGAATCGGCCCCTTGAGCTCCCGCCACAAAAACAAACCCTGCCCAGTTTAAGTAGTCTCTCTCTTGAAGGCCGAGGACCGTTTCCAGCAATTGAGAGACGCTCCCCCCGACAGGGGTTGGACCGTGGGCGCGCGCGACGATCGCCATCAGTCGCAGCGTAGAACTGGCCCCGGGTAACAAGGCGCCATCCAATGCTAAATCCGCGGCCGCTCGCAAATTTCCTCGGTCGGACGGAAGCTTGATCATCGCAGCAAGGCGTTTTCCCCGCTCGTTCTCTAGCAGCCAACCGTCCTGCTGTTCTTCAATGGCGAGATGCAGTTGCCATCCCAGAGCGAAGGCTTGGAGCAGGGTGGCTTTGCTGCGTGCCTCTCCCCAGAGTGCGTTAAATTCTTTTCTCTTATCCTGTCGGATGGGGTGGATATGAGGACTTCCAGACGCCTGGTCCCATCCCGGGAAGATAGCACCCCAGTAAAAGGTATCCCTGTGGGGCGCCAATCCCGGCTGGCTGGTGACCAATTGGGCGAAGGCCCGTTCGGCAGCGACCAAGTGTGTTAGTGGGCCGGCTGCGTCTGCCCGACCGGCGAGAAAAAAAACCGAAGCGGCACCCCAAAGGGCGCCGCTCACAACGTGAATAAACCTCTTGCGCAAGGGCTATCGGATTCCTAGAAGCTCAACTTCGAAAATCAAGGTCGAATTGGGAGGAATCTCACCGTTTCCGGCACCGCGTTCGCCGTACCCCAGGTCGGAGGGAATGACGAGTTTTCTTTTCTCACCCAGTTTCATGCCTGCCACGCCCTCGTCCCAGCCGCGAATCACCATTCCTTGGCCCAACTGAAACTCGAAGGGTTGGCCCCGGTCAACGGACGAGTCGAATTTTTTGCCTGACGTGAGCCACCCGGTGTAATGGACAGAAACCGAGTCTCCGCTCTTGGCTTCCTTCGCACCCTCTTTGGCAGGTTGCAAAATGGTGTACCCGAGGCCAGACTTTGTCGTTACCTGCGCGTTCGCCGTAATGGCTTTACCGTCATCGGTTGCCGCAGGACTTTCGGGTGCTGCTGGACTGGGGGATTCTGTGGTCTTCGCCACCCCCTGCTCGGCAGGAGAGGACTCACTGCTTGGCTTCTTCTCTCCACCATCGCAGGCTGTCAAGCCCAAGGTCAGGGCTGTAATTAAGGCAATTTTACGAATCATAGGGCAACTCCTTTGCTTGTTGCTACGACGGTTCAGTTTACCATGCACGGTCTGGTTAGACTGCCCACGGAAAAACGCGCTCGCAAACGGCCTCTTTCTGTCTCACCCGGTATTCGCGGTGCGCCGCCTGGCCTTCTTGGTTCTCTTCAAAGGCAGCTTGGTCCATAATCTGAACTTCGAACGGAATAAAGGCCCGCTGAACTTCCTCACCGCGGCGTACCTTCACCAAGGCGCGCGCGGTGAATTGCATGGTCTGAAATGTGGAGGCACTGTGGGGGTTCCGGTCGTGCTCTCGCGAGGGTGGGGTATCGATTTGATGCACGAGTCCCGTGAACTCTCGAAAGTTAATATCTCCCTGTCTGTAGGATTCATCCAGGTCATCGAATGTTTTTTGAAAGGCGTTCATGTCGATCAACGTGTTCACAGAACGGCTGGGTTTAACGTTTGGATAGGCGAATACGTTGTTGACTCGCAAATATTTGAGCAGCAACAAAGCGTATGCTTTGTCCGGCGTCACGAAACGAACCCCCAGATGGTCGTAAATTTCTTGGGCCACGCTGTCTACCTTGTGCAAAAGCTTCAAAACGAGGCTTTCCCAAGGTTTTTCTGCCTTAAAATCGCATCGCAACAAGGGGATGATCATCTCCCCATCGGTTATCAGCATGCGGGATTGTCCAAGCTTGAGATGGGCAGAGAATCGCTCAAAGATTTGACTCCGGGCTGCTTTGACCAATGCGGGGTCCTGCGCATACCGCGCGTGGGCCACCGCATGCCCCACCTTGAGGAACGAACAGGCCCAGTCCCGCAACGGGTGGTCAGGCGTTGACGCGAGCAAGAACAATTCAGGGAAGGTTTTCGGCAGGTCTTCGGGAAGGCCCGAGAGTGAACGCCACGGAAGGAGCACCGAGTTAAAAAAATGGGCCGTCTGCTGACTGATTTCTTCTAATTCAGACGCATCCAGGGGATCATCCGGGTCGAGACCGTAGGCCCTCAGATTGTCCAGCGCGGCCTCCCTCGTGCTCACCCGCAAACCCACCAGGTCGATGACTGAACGCCCTTCAACAATCGCTCCCAGCGTTTGCCACGGGAAACGATAGATGGGGTCGGAGATGGGGGACCCACCAATTTCGCTATGGGAAGTCATCGGTGATTACTCAACGCCAAGGGCCGCGAACCTCAAAGCCATCTCGAATTTTCCGGGCGTCCTCTCTGTGCTCTGCACTTAGATGGCTTTGAGCAATTCAACGACCTCGCCATCCTCCAAGAATCTTTGTGTCTCGTGCTTGTCAAAAATTACGCGGTCGCCCACGCGAACTTGAAAAACCCCGCCACTGCCCCGAACGAGTTGGGGGTGGACGCCAAAGGCTTTTTCTATTTCGGCAGCCACACGGGCTGCCCGAGGTTCGTAGTTTCAAACCCCGCAATATGTTATTTCGATTTGCATCAAACTCACACTCCCAAAAATTAAATTTTTTCTTTACAACGCCAAAATTCGGCTTGCCGTCTGTGAATCTTCTCACAAATGTGACTTTGGGTAAATTCTTCGTCTCAGAAACTTGCCAAATTTGCGCAGGCTTGTTGTATGCTATGCGAGAACTTTTTTGCTGCAGTCGTTGCCGACGCATCGCTTCGCTTGCGGGACGTCACACATCAGAGGAAATACAGCGCACTATGAATAAGCATGCGGGAGGTCGTCCGGCGAAGAGCGGTGCACGGCGCGAACTGAAAACCTTCCGACTGGTTCCCGATGCCATCGATCGTTTGGACACCATTGCTGCCGAGCGAGGTGCGTCCACCAGCGATGTGTTGAACGACTTGCTGTTAGGAGTGCGTCGGGCGGACCACGGCGACCATTCACGGGGCCCTCGTTTCAGCGTGTTGCCGGGGCAGCACGACGTGGAAAGCAGCAAAGTTGCCTCCCTTGAACGTTTCAAAGTCCTCACCGGTCGGGGGCGTCCGGGGCAAACGGAGGATTCTGCGCGTTTGGCGCACGAACTGGCTCGCCTGCGCGATGCGTTGGGGGGTGTTTTGGGTGAGGTGGAGCATTTGATGGCCGAGCAAATTGCTGGAGATGCTCAGCCGATACGCGCTGGGAGCAAAGCGGCAGACCCTTACGCCCACGGATTTCGCGACGGGATGTTAGAGGCCTTAGAAACGGCATACGCCCTGCTGCAGGCTGAACTTTTGATAACGGAAGGATTCTAAAACCTTCTTCCTGCTGGGCGTTATTGCAGCCGTTGCAGGTCCTCGCGCAACGCGCTTCTCAGCGTCTCCGCATTGACGTGGGTGGCGCCTGCCGCCCACATCGGCTTAAGCAGTTCCGTCACGCTTAATGTGTCGATAGCCATCGACTCGCACGGGGGAACTTTACGGGGCATTGCCCCATTTTTTTTCGCGCGCAAACGCGCAACCCGTTGTTCGGTTTCCCGGACGCTCATCTGTTTCGTCTGAATTTCGGCGATCACCTGTTGGCGAATGCCCGCATCCCCAATTTGCACGACTGCCTTGGCGTGCCCAGGATGAAACGCGTGATGGGGGTTTTTTTCTGAGAGGGCGAGCGCGTCTTGAACCTCAGCAGGATATCTCAGCATCCGAATTCGCTGTTCCACGTAGGTTTTGGACTTACCAATTTTTTCGCCGAGCTGGCGATGGGACCATTGGGTGTCCTCCAGAATCTGTTGTAAAACGCGGGCTTCCTCCAGGGGGCTAATGTCTTCCCTTTGAAGATTTTCTATTAACGCCACTTGCCGTGCGGTGACATCATCAACCTGCCGTATCACGACGGGTACACTGTCCAGCTCTGCCAGAAGGCTGGCACGGAAACGTCGTTCTCCGGCGATAATTTCATAGCGCCCCGGGGTTTTTGTGGGATGAGGCCGCACAATAAGCGGCTGAAGAACGCCATGCGCACGAATGCTGGCTGCAAGTTCTTGAAGTCCCTCTTGATCAATCAACGTTCGAGGTTGACCGGGGTGAGGTTCGAGGTGCGCGAGCCTCATTTGACGCGGGGCGGCGTCCAGTGAAAGATTTCGGCTCGCTTCATACAAAGCCGCAAAAGAACCTGCAGCAGGGGTCGCAGCATTCATGAGTCAATCTCCGTCAACGCTTGTTCGACGAGGGCAGGGGAAACCGAGGAAATTCCCGCGAAGGTGGCGAGAGTAAAGGCGGACAGGCAAATCTTGTTTATTTCTCGGGGAATGCCCCCGCTGGCTTCATAGATGCGCGCGATCGCCTCGGGTTCGAACATGTCAGGGGGGTACCCTGCCACTTGAAGTCGAAACCTTATCATTCCGTCCGTGTCCGCATGGTCGAGTGGTTCGAGTGTCGAGCGCGTTACAATTCGTGAACAGAGAGCACGCTTGGGTTTGAGTTTATTTCGCAACTCGTTCTGTCCAAACAAAACGATTTGAACCAATTTGTGATCGTCTGTCTCGAAGTTCAAAAGCTGACGCAATAACTCAAACTGAGGTCCCTTCAGGAGTTGTGCCTCATCAATCAGCAGTACAACCAAGCGATTGGCTTGATAGCTCGCGGTAAAGAATTCATTGAGGCGAGCCAACGTGGCTTGTTTGCTGCGTGCAGGGGCGACCCCGAATTCTGCACAAATGGCAAGAAGCAGTTGGTGCTCGGAGGGGAACGACGGGTTGGGCAGGTAGGCGACCAGGAATTTCTCTGGGTAGTCGATGAAGTGGTGCAAAAGATGCCTTCCAACCGTCGTCTTCCCCATTCCGATATCGCCGAAAATGACGGTGAGACCTTGCCGGTGCTCGACCAGATAAAGGCTTTTTGCGATGGCGGAGCGGTGTTGAGTGCCAACATACAAATAGCGAGGATTGGGGGTCAGGCTGAAGGGCAACTCACTGTATCCCGGTAATGCGTGACCAGCTTCAGAGGGTGCGAAAATAGCGGGACCAAGGTGGGGGCTCAAAGCTTTGACCACGGGGAAGTTCCTCAGCAGTACGTGACGGGGAAGGCGACCGAATAAGGGTTAACTCTTGCACTGAGGTTACCCTTTCAGGGGCAACACTTCAGGGGCTTCCGTCACACGTCCAGGGTTTAGATGCTCGCGGGCACAAAAGCGAGGCCCCCGGGATGCCCTTCTAGTTTGAAGCTCCGTTCCACGACACCGCTGGGTACATCGATTTCCGCGATGGTTGCGTTACCCGTGCAGGCGACAAAAAGTTTTTGGTGGGTGTCGTCTGGAACTAACAACGTTGGATTGCTTCCTACGGCCACGCGTCGTTCGAGTTTTCCTGTTTCAGCATCAAAAAATTGAACGACCCCAGGGTTGGTGTTCATACTGGCAACGGCCAGTTTTTGAGGGCCTATCCAAGCAAGGGCGCTTGGCCCGGGGGCGGTGGGTATCGTCCTGAGGACTTTCAGGGGTGACAGGCCAATCACCGCGATCCGATCGGCGCCACGGCACGCCAAAAACAGGGACCGTCCATCCTGTGAAAAGATCCCGGCCCCTGCACCAGCCCAAGACAGTTCGAGTCGTCCCTTGATGGTGTTGAGGGCCGCATCTCCCACGACAACGCTACTGCTTCCCAAAGAACCTGCGTGTTCCGGGTCGAGGGCGACCCGCAGTCCCAGCTCTCCGACACCGGCCGCTCCCGGCAAGGCCCCTGTATAGGTTCGAGAGATGACGTAGAGATCGCCGTTTTGGGGATGTTCAAGCAGGCGCGTCGGCGCTGAATCCTCCCCTAAAACCCCGAGTTGTTGACGGGTCTCGAGGGTGCCCGCATCCAGTTGCGAGATCCTGTGCCCTCTGAGTTCCGTGACCCAGAGTTGTTTTTGCCCACGCGTGAAGGCCATACTTCCAGGCAGGGAGCCTTTTACGCTGCCTGGATGACATGTTTTGCAACTGGCTGCGCGAGCCATCGTCTGAGGGCCAAGGGCCCGATGAGGGAGTATGTCAGGCGCAGCACCGATGATGCGTTGGCGGACCGGGGTCCCTTGTTGGGTCGTTGAGAAAGCGCTAATGCTTTGAGAGCCGCTTTCTAACACGTAAACTGACCCATTCTGGTCCACGAGAATCTGGTGGGGCAGGTGGCCCACAGACATGCTTTTTTGAATCTGCCCGGTCGTTAGGTCAATGGTGCTGACGCGATCAAAAGTAGGCTCGCTGACGTATAAATGGCCTCGGGTGTTTACCCGTTTGCCCGGACCCCAAAAAAACCAAGCAGCGGTGGCCCCGGCCAAAAGGAGCAAGATTCCCACTTGAAGCAGATTGGGACTTCGCCCCTTCATCGGCTTATACGGTTGGTTTCAAGTAGAGCCGTTGTCTGACGGCCTCATACATTAACACGGCTCCAGCGGCCGAGGCATTCAGACTCTCCAGTTCTCCCGCCAGGGGAAGCTTGACGCGATGATCGCAATGGCTCGCCAGAAGTCGGGAAAGCCCTTTTCCCTCAGCACCGATGACCAGGACGAGCGGTTGTGTTAGGTCCACCTGGTATGGCAATGACTCGCCCGTGGCATCGGCGCCGACCAGCCAGAATCCGCTTTTTTTAAGCAATTCAGCCGCTTGGCTCAGATTGCCGGTCCGCGCAACGGGGAGTCGGTCCACCGCGCCCGCGGATACTTTGGCGACCACGGGCGTGATGCCCACTGCGCGTCGATTGGGGATAATGACGCCCTGAAATCCGGCGCCTTCCGCTGTCCGTATCAGAGCACCGAGATTCTGAGGGTCTTCGACACCGTCCAACATAAGCAGAGCAGGATAGGTCTGACCTTTAGCCGTTGTGATCAGGTCCTCAAGTTCAACATAATCGGCTTGAGCGATAGAAACCACAACGCCCTGGTGATTCGCGCCTGATGTCAGGGCATCCAGCTTGGGGCGTTCAACCATTTGAACCGCAGCACCTTTGAGTTTTGCCAATTGGCGAATGTTGGCGACAAGGGCCTGATTTTGCAGGTCGCGCAGGACCCATACCTTATTGACAGCTCGCGTCCCCTCAAGGGCTGCCAAAACAGGATGGCGACCGTAAACGATATCGCCCATGGGGACCTCGTCGGAGGGGCTGCGGTGGGACGCGGGCGGTGGCGCAAAGGCGGCGCGTCCCTCGGGCCGTGGTGGGCGAGTTTTTGATGCTCCGTCAGGGCGATGGCTTTTTTTGGGGTTGCCCGAAGCGTTCCGCGCCACTTTCCCCCGGGGCTCACGAGCGGGAGCGTCTTTTGGGTTTCTTCTGGGGTTTGGCGATTTGAGGCTGCGAGACGAACGGTCAGCGGGCATGGGTGGAATTCTCCATCAGAGTGTCAGCGATTGATAGGAGGGTGGCAAGTCGGGTGGGGTCGTTTTTGAGATACACGTACCCCAAAACCGCTTCAAAGGCGGTACTTAATCGGTACTCTTGAGCGGACGCTCGACTGGAGGTCCCGATCCCTTTGTGGTTACGAGCGCGGCGAAATACTGATTTTTCTTCCGTCTCTAAAAAAGGTTCAATTTGCAGGGCGACCAGCGCTTGGCTCGGGGCACTGACCCGCGCGATGGTCGCTTTGTGAAGTGCATCCACCTGGCCTGCTACGGCCCGCAGGGATTGTTCTCGAACGTGCAGTTCAAAAACGGCGTCGCCCACGTATGCCAGGGCGCGAACCGATAGTTGGGACCAGTTGTTTGTCACGTTTGGTTCACATCATTGATCGGCTCCCACGCGGTGGTGCCGTCCTTCTGATCGATGAGGCGTATTTGAATGCCTGTCAGCCGATCTCGGATGGTGTCGGCCAAACTCCAATTTTTTTGCGCCTTCGCCGCTGCCCTCGCTTCAATCAAAATTTCAAGCAACGCTGTTGAGTGATCACCCAAAGGGGATACTTCCACGGCAGGGGGCGACAAATCAAGGCCGAGAACAGTTTGGGCCAATTCACGAATGCGCGTCACCGCCGGCCGTAGCGAGTATGCTAAGGGCTGGGGTTCCTGTGTCAAGCGGCGCAAGTTGTTCGTCATAGAGTGCAGGTGGGCCAGGGCTGAGGCCGTGTTGAAGTCCTGACATAAGGCCTCTTCGAAGCCCTGTGTCACGCTTTTTTCCAATACTTCGGCCTCAGGCGCATCCTTTTCCCGTTCAGCGTGGGAAGCAGCCTCGATTCGAGCCAGGTTTTCACGCCACTTGGCAAGCCCGCTGGCGGCTCCCCGAATGGCTTCCTCCGTGAAGTCTAGATCGCTGCGATAGAGAGTCTGCAGCATAAAATAACGAAGCGGCTGGGCCCCAAAAGTCGCAATGACCTCTCGTGCAGTGCGGATGTTGCCCAGGGACTTGCTCATTTTTTCTGAGCCCATATTTAGAAACCCGGTATGCATCCATACTCGGGCAAAGGGTTTCCCAGTCAAACCCTCTGACTGTGCGATTTCATTTTCGTGGTGTGGAAACTTTAAATCTTTTCCCCCCGCGTGAATATCGATGGTATCACCCAGAATGCGGCGGACCATCGCAGAACATTCGATGTGCCACCCAGGGCGTCCGGGTCCCCAAGGACTTTCCCAAAAGGGTTCGTCCTGCTTCGCTGCTTTCCAAAGTGCGAAGTCTGCGGGGTCGTGCTTTCTGAGGTCTACTTCCACGCGGGCGCCTGCCTCGTTGTCCTCTCCGCCGCGACCCGACAATTTTCCATACTCAGAGAAACCTGCGACCCGAAAATAGACATCCCCCCCGACCGCGTACGCCAGATTTTTGTCAATCAGCCCCTTGATGTGTTCTATCATTTGAGGCACGGTGTCCGTTGCCCGGGGATATTCCGTGGCCCGCTGAACGCCCAGCGCATCCATATCAGTAAAGTATTCTTGCGTGTATTTCTCTGCCAGTTCACGGGGCGTTACACCTTCTGTGTGTGCGCGGGCAATGATTTTGTCGTCGATATCCGTAAAATTCTGGACGAACTGGACCTCGAAACCGAGTTGCTGAAGGAAGCGTCGGAAGACGTCCCAAATTAAAAATGTTCTTGCATTGCCAATGTGAAGAAGGCCGTATACGGTTGGTCCGCACACGTACATTGAGACCCGTCCTGATTCCCGGGGCTCAAATTCTTCAATACGCTTAGACAGGCTGTTGAACAGTCGCAGGGCCGGCGGCAAGCTTAACTCCCCCGCTTCAGTTCGCGGTTTTCTTGGCGGAGGCGGTCCACCTCTGCTTCGATTTGTGACAGGCGATCCTGCATGGCGGCGAGGATTCCCATGGTCGGATCGGGAAGGTTAATCTGCATGGCCGGGTCAGGCGTTTTGGGGTGCTCTGGTGAGGACACCACCCTGCCCGGAATCCCTACCACCGTCGCGCCTGCAGGCACAGCACGAGTGACCACAGAGCCAGACCCGATAAAGGCTCCGTCACCCACTTCAAATGCCCCCAGCACCTTTGCCCCTGAGCCAATGACGACGTTCCGACCAATGGTCGGGTGTCTTTTCACCTTTTGCAGGCTTGTGCCCCCCAAGGTGACCCCCTGATAGATCATACAGCCTTCGCCGACCTCGGCGGTTTCTCCGATGACAACACCCATGCCATGGTCGATGAATACGCCGCGCGAGATAGCCGCACCGGGGTGAATCTCGATCCCAGTGCACCAGCGGTTGAGGTGAGAAATAAAACGCGGCACCCACGGAATTCCCGCTTGATGCAAGTCGTGCGCGACGCGATGCACTGCCAGTGCGTGCAAGCCCGGGTAGCAGGTCCATACCTCGGTCCACGAACGGGCTGCTGGGTCTCTTCGCCAAATGGCTTCGGCATCGGCCTTCAGGTCCAACAGCCAATCCAGGGGTGAGCGCAACGTTAAGAACCTCCGAAAGCCTTCTTTATGCCATCAAGAATTCCTGAATGGCCACGTTTTTCAGCCTTTCCCGTCCGAAGTTCCTCCAGTCGTTCGAGCAACTCGATTTCCTCTGGAGTGAGGTGCGTCGGAACCTGAACGACCACTTCAACGTGCAGATCCCCTCGCCGTTGGGATGCCCCGAGATAGGGCACGCCTTGGCCTCTCAAGTCAAAGACTGTCCCCGTCTGGGTCCCCGCAGGGATGAGGAGCTTCTGAGGTTCTTCCATCGTCGGTACGTCAATTTCAGTGCCCAGAGCCGCTTGAGCGTAAGAAATAGGAATCGACAGGTAAAGTTCGGTATCGCGACGTTTGAACTGTTTGTCCGAGAGAACGTGGAGGACGATAAAGAGGTCCCCGGGAGGGCCGTTACGGCTTCCCGCATCTCCTTCCCCGGTCACCCGCAGGCGTGCACCTGTATCAACCCCCGGCGGAATTTTGACCTTGAGTTGCTTGTCCGAAGCTTTCTTGCCCTCTCCGCGACACGCCGTGCACGGATTGTCGATCGTTTGACCTTCACCTTTACAGCGAGGGCAGATGGCACTTTGGGCAAATTGACCAAACGGCGTCCGATGAATTTGTTGAACCTGTCCTTGCCCCTTGCACGTTGAGCAGCTAGAGGCCTGGGTTCCTTTTTTGGCACCCGAACCCGTACAGGTTGCGCACGTCTCGAGATGCTTGATGTCGACCGTTTTCTCCGCGCCGAAAATCGCGTCACGGAAAGTAATGTCGAGGTCTAAACGAAGGTCTGAGCCCCTTTCCGGGCCCCGGCGGCGTGAACGCCCCCCCATGCTCCCCCCGAAGAAGGCTTCGAAAATGTCGCCAAGACCCCCACCGCCAAAACCGTTGAAGTCGAAACCTCCCTCGAAGCCTTGACCTCCCGGACCTGCGTGACCAAATTGATCATACATCGCCCGTTTTTGCGGATCGCTCAGGGTTTCATAGGCCTCTGTGATGGACTTGAATTTGTCCTCGGCCCCTTTTTCTTTATTGACATCTGGGTGGTATTTACGCGCAAGTTTTCGGTACGACTTCTTAATGTCGTCTTCGCTGGCCCCTTTAGCGAGCCCCAATAATTCATAGTAATCGGTTTTCATTTTGCACCGACCGGTGGACAGGCCGTCTCAAAAACGGCAAGGGTTTTAGAAAACGGGCCCGAGCGCCAAGCCCGGGCCCTGCGCATTTACTTGACTTCCTCGTAGTCGGCGTCAACCACGTTGTCGTCAGCGGCACCCCCGTCTGACGGTTCGGCCCCGCTGCCATCCGGCGATGGCGCAGCCCCGCTCTGTGCGTACAAAGAAGCCGTGACCGCGTAAATCGCTTTTTGCAGGTCATCCGTTTTTTCTTTCAACACCTCGAAGTCCTCCGTGTCGAGAACCTCTTTGAGCGCGCCCAACGCTTCGGTGACTTCGTCCTTCAGTTCCTGCGACGCTTTCTCGCCGGATTCTTTGAGGATCTTCTCAGCAGAGTAAATCGCCGCATCCGCAAGGTTACGCCCTTCGATCAGGTCACGACGCTTACGGTCCTCTTCTGCAAATTTCTCCGCTTCGAGGGTCATGCGATCGATCTCGTCTTTCGACAAGCCGCCGTTGTTGGTGATGGTGATCTTTTGCTCGTTATTGGTGGCCTTGTCTCGCGCGGACACGTTTACGATGCCGTTCGCATCGATATCAAACGTGACTTCGATTTGAGGCACACCCCGAGGCGCCGGCGGAATACCGGTCAGGTGGAATTTGCCCAGCGTCTTGTTGTCGGCGGACATTTCACGTTCACCTTGCAAGACGTGCACTTCTACCGCCGTCTGGCCGTCAGCCGCGGTGGAGAAGGTTTGTGTCTTGCTGGTGGGGATGGTGGTATTGCGCTCGATGAGCTTAGTGAACACGCCCCCCAATGTCTCGATGCCAAGCGACAAAGGCGTGACGTCAAGCAGCAAGAGATCCTTCTTTTCCCCGGCCAAAACGCCCGCTTGGATGGCAGCGCCCAACGCGACTGCTTCATCTGGATTGACGGACTTGTCAGGCTCTTTGCCTAGATACTTGCGAATGGCGTCTTGAACGGCGGGAATCCGGGTCGAGCCGCCCACCAAAAGAACCTTGTCGATTTGCTCTGGCTTGAGACCCGAGTCGTTCATCGCTGAACGAACGGGACCCATCGTCGCCTCTACCAAGTCAGCGGTCATCTCATCGAATTTAGCGCGTGTCAAGTTCAGGTTCAGGTGCTTGGGCCCCGAAGCATCTGCCGTGATGAACGGCAGGTTAATCTCCGTGCTGACCGTTGCAGACAACTCGATTTTGGCTTTTTCGGCAGCTTCTTTTAAGCGCTGTAAAGCCATCTTGTCTTTGGCAAGGTCAATGCCTTCTTGTTTTTTGAATTCGGCAATCAGCCATTCCATCACCTTGTTGTCGAAGTCGTCACCGCCCAGGTGGTTGTTGCCGCTGGTCGCCTTCACTTCGAAAACTCCGTCACCGAGTTCTAGAATTGAGACGTCAAACGTTCCGCCGCCCAAGTCATAGACGATGATGGTGTGGTCGTGGCCTTTGTCCGCCCCGTAAGCCAGCGCCGAGGCCGTCGGCTCGTTAATGATTCGGAGAACTTCCAAGCCAGCAATCGTTCCGGCATCTTTGGTGGCCTGACGTTGCGCGTCGTTGAAGTAAGCCGGGCAAGTGATGACAGCTTTGGTCACTTTCTCGCCCAAATAAGCCTCAGCATCTGCCTTCAGCTTCTGTAGAATGATGGCTGAAATTTGCTGAGGGGTGTGGGTTTCTTGGCCGATCTGAACCACCGGAACACCCCCAGCACCCTGTACTGTCTTGTAGGGCACCACGGAACGTTCCGAGGACGTATCTTGCCAACTCCGTCCGATGAATCGCTTGATTGAGAAGATCGTGTTCTCGGGGTTGGTAATCGCCTGACGCTTGGCAACCTGGCCGACGAGGCGTTCGCCAGTTTTGGTAAAACCCACGACAGAGGGCGTTGTGCGGTTGCCCTCGGCGTTCGGGATAACCACCGGCTTGCCGCCCTCGAGCACGCACACGCACGAGTTTGTCGTGCCAAGATCGATGCCGATCACTTTGCTCATTGAAGTATCTCCTTGGGTCGTCTTACGACACTGATTCGGACGTCGCCGAGTCGTTTGGGGTAGTTGGATCATCCGGCGCCGATGCCGACACCGTTATGGCCGGCATAGCCGGGTTATTCGCAATTTTTACCAGGGCATGGCGAAGCACCTTACCGTGTAAGGTGTAGCCCCGCCGAAACTCTTCCAAAACCGTTTGGTCAGGCTTGTCGTCGGACTCTTCTTGCAGCACCGCTTCGTGCTGGTTTGGATCGAAAGGCTGCCCGCTCACATTCATGGGAACCACGCCCTCTTTTGATAAGAAATCCAGCACTTGTTTGTAGATCATTTGTACGCCTGTCAACACTTGCTGTGGCTCAGTGGCACGCTCTCCGACCTGTAGGGCCCGCTCGAAGTTGTCGAGGACCTCTAAAAACTGTTCCAGTATTCTCTCCCCGGCAGACTTTACAAGCGCTTCGCGATCTTGGGTTTGCCGCCGCCGGAAGTTCTCGAAATCGGCGGCCAGTCGCTTCAAGTGGGCTTGTGTATCTTGATGGGCTTCGTCTTTTGCCAGCAACTGGGCCCGTAAGTCATCCACGACCGCTTGGAGTCCCGTGGCATCTGAGGGTACTTCGCCCACAGGTGGCATCGTGTTCTCTCGGACGTCCGTGGGCGCCTCGGTGTCTACAGCGTTTGAGTCTGAATGTTCGGTAGGATGAGCAGTTGACTGCATATCTTCCACGTTCACTTCTGTCCTCCCAACGGGCTTCGGCCAATGCCTGATGTACTTCCTTTTAAGCAGATAAAGCACGCCATTTTAACACACGCTCAACGGTTCTTTACGCTCCGGGATAACCGAACAGGCGGGAGAGCGTGCGTGTGAGATGCTGCGCCATTGTCTCAACGGCGGCAATTGCGCGAGGATATCCCAGGCGAGTAGGGCCCATGACACCGACTTCGCCAAACACCTGGTGGCCGATCGAGTAAGGGGCGGTGACCACACTGCACTCGTGCAGATCGGCCAGAGGAATCTCTCTCCCTATCAACACCCGGGCAATTTCTGTTTCAGTCGAGCCCGCTTGCGACATCACGTTGGCGAGGGCACTCTCCCGTTCCAACAAGCTCAGCAAAGACCGTATCTTGTTCAGTTCGCCAAATTCCGGTTGTTCGGCCAGGAAACTCGCGTTGGCCACGAAGACACGGTCTTGCGTGGGGGCCGGCGCCATAATTTTGGCCAGTAACGCCTCCAGTACCGAAGCGTACTCACTCAGTTCTTCGCACATGGCGCCAACCAACTGCGCGGTGAGGCCGTTGAGTGGCTGGTTACGAAGGTGAAAATTCAAAAAGTTGGTGAGTGTCGCCATTTCACCTTCACCCATGGGGGTTGGCAGAACAACCCGTCGATTCAGGGTGCCGCCCCGATCGGTCACGACAACGACAAGCGCCTCTTGGGCGCTCAGCGGAAGAACCTGAACGAATTTTAGCCGGGCAGATTGTTGTTGGGGCGCTCGTACAATGGCGGTGCATTGGGCCAGAACCGCCGTTATTTTCGCAGTGTGCTGAAGAATTTCGTACAAGTCGTTTTCATCAAAAGTGAAGCGCTCAAGAATTCCCAAATCTTCTTTTGGAAAGTCCCCAACCCTCTCCATCAAGACATCGACGAAAATTCGGTACCCTGCATCGGAAGGAATTCGCCCGGCAGAGGTGTGGGGCTGTCTGAGGAGACCTTCATCCTCTAGGTCGGCCATTTCGTTCCGCAGCGTGGCCGGGGAAAGCCCAAAGTCAAACTTTTTGGCGAGAACCCGCGAGCCCACGGGTTCCGCCGTCAGGATGTAGTCTTCGATTAAAGCCTTCAAAATGGCTTGCTGTCGAGATGATAGCAACATCACAAAACTGTTTAGCACTCAGAGTGGGCGAGTGCTAATAGCCTAAGGGTTTAGTCTCGTTGTGTCAAGTGACATGCTTCCCGGTGATTAGGTCGCAGCAGGCACGTCCTCTGGCACCGTCAACCGACGAATCAATGCCGTGTAATCTTCTATAATCTGGTCCGCTTGCATCGCAGAGTTCGCGTCGGCGAAAAGGTGGACCACAGGGTCTACGGGATCGGGCAGCACCAAAGCCCAACCGCCTTGGCAGAAGACTTTCACGCCGTCAATGAGTTCCGTTTGTCCGTGTTTACTTTGCTCAACGAGCACCCGCATGACCGTGCCTTTCTGTTCCCAAGGGCAGGGGACAACCTCGTGCACGTGGTGAAAATCGGGCAGATCGTCGACCAGGTCCGCGACCGAGCGTCCCGACGCGGCCAAAGCCTCCGCAATTCGGCCTGCCGCCATCATGGCATCATATCCAGGGTGGATAGCAGGGAAGATAAACTTACCGTCAAGGTTCCCCGCCATGATGACGCCTTCGTGGCGAGATGCCTCCATCATGGCGCGAGAGTTTACTTTGGTCCGGATCACGGTCGTACCAGATTCAGCCGCCACCGATTCAATAATGGAGGGGGCGCTGACCGGAACAACGACCTTCCCGTGAGGGTGCAAGGTTCCAACAAGCCGAACCATCAGGACCAAAAGGCGCCCCGAGCTAATGATGCGGCCTCGGGGGTCTACCAAATGAAGTCGTTCGGCATTGTCATCAATTTGGAAACCGAAGGTCGCCTTAAGAGCGAGCACAATATGGCTCAGCTGTTGCCGCAATTCTTCTCTTTGGCGCGGGCTCGGAGGTTGACTCGCGGCGTGCGCGTTTAAAACCACGGTCTCCGCTCCCATACGGCCCAGCAAGCCAGGAAGCATCACGTTGCTGAATGAGTTTGCGTAGTCGATGACTATTTTGGGCCGCATCCGCTTCAGGCCCTCTGGGCTGATGGCGCGACAGTAACCACTGGCATAGTGTTCCGTGACCCTCGCCGGAAACGAGATGTTTCCAATGTCGGCCAAACTGACCCGCCGAAAGTCTTCTTTGAAGAAATTCGACTCAATTTTTTTCTCCTCAGCTTTCGATATGGTCATGCCTTTACTGTCCAAGAAGTCAATGACCACTTCGTTTTCGGAGTCGGCCGACATCCGAATATGAATTCCTCCCCGCGCGTTGGTCTCTGGCAGGAAAAAACGGGTTATCGGGAGGCTTGTAGATTCTAAGTTGTGAACGTTCACACCAACCGACAGCAGGCCAGAAATCATTCCTCGGTTGATCATCCTGCTTGCGGGGGTCGAGTCGCGACTGACCGTGACTGAACTGCCCAACGGCAATGTCGCTCCGTAACTGGCGCCCAGTTTGACCGCGAATTCCGGGGTAATTTCAATGTTGGCCAGGCCTTCAACCCCTGTGGCTCCAAACAAAGTCCGTTGAGCCTGAGAGCCCCAAATCAGAGAACTTGTGAGGGTCGCACCCGCGTCGATGGTTTTATTTGGCCAGATTTTGACTTCCGGTTTGATTTGCGCCTCTTCACCCACCACACAATCGTTGGCAACGATGGCGCCCTCCAGTATCACCGCTCCTCGTTTGATGCTAGACCCCTTACCGATCACACAGCCTCTGAGCTGGACCTCTTCTCCGATGTAGACGTTGTTCCAGATAATGGGACGTTTAAGCGATGACCCCTCGCCGACGATGACGTTATCGCCAAGGACGGTTCCAGGGGTTAGCGTTGCTCCGGCACCAATCTGGCAATTGTGGCCGATCACTACGGGCCCGCTGATCTGCGCACTGGGGGCAATCACGGTTCCTTCTCCCACCCAAATATTTCCCTCTATGCGCGTGTAACCGTGGTCAATCGCCACCTTTCCATCCAAGATGTCATAGTGCGCTTGGCGATAGCTTTGGAGGTTCCCAACGTCTTCCCAGTATCCGTCAGCCACATAGCCGTACATCGGGTCTTGGCGTTGAAGCAGCAGGGGAAACAAGTCTTTCGAGAAGTCCACTTCCTGGTCAGGTGGAAGAAGGGCCAGGACTTGGGGTTCGAGGATGTAGGTGCCCGTGTTAATGGTGTCGGAAAAGACCTCCGACATCGATGGCTTCTCTAAAAAACGCTGAATTCGCCCCTCTTCATCAGTGATAACTACGCCGAATTCAAGCGGGTTGTTGACGCGTTTCAAGACAATGGTGGCGAGGCTTTGCTTGGCCTTGTGAAACGCCACCGCTTGGGCCAGGTCGATGTCTGTCAGAGAATCTCCTGAGATGACCAGGAAGGTATCGTCCAGAAGGTCTTCGATCGCTTTGACGCAACCGGCCGTACCGAGTGGCATTTTTTCTTCGACGGCATAGCTGATTTTTACACCGAAATCGTGTCCGTCACCAAAGTAGTTCTGAATGACGTGGGGCAAGTAATAAAGAGTGATCACAATGTCCGTCACGCCGTGACGCTTCAATAAATTAATGATGTGCTCTGCCATCGGCTTCGTCAGCATGGGCACCATTGGCTTTGGAATGTCGCAGGTCAATGGTCGCAGACGCGTGCCAGAACCACCTGCCATCAATACTGCTTTCATCGTGTGATCCCTCCTCCTCAAACCGGCAAGCCACCGGTTAGGCACCCTGCAAGAAGCCTTTTCCGGCCACGATTCTACCTCATCTCACCGGACTTCAAGGTTCAACAAATGGCCTTATCCGACAGTGTGAGGTCTGGCGTTTCAGATGCGAGCTTTTTCTTTCTTTACCGCACCGGACGATTCCGGTGCCGGCGCCTCCGACGGCGGTGAAGAACCGTTGGATTCCGTTAAAACCCTGGTATAAACGGCGGCCGTGGTGCGGGCGATGGCAGGCCAATTGAAGACCTCTTCAACGCGCTTTCTGCCGTTGGCCGCCAACCAGTTCGCATAGTCGACATTTTTTAAGACTTCCAAAATGCCCCAACTGAGGGAATCCGCATCGCCTGAGAAAGTCGTGATGCCACTCTTGGTGTGCTCCACGATGCTTCCGAGCCCTCCGGTGTCGGCCACGACCACGGGAACCTTCGCTGCCATCCCTTCCAGAGCCACGATGCCGAAGGGTTCGTACAGGCTTGGAAAAACAGCCACGTCGATGACTTGGTAAAGTTTGAGCAGATCTTGGTCTGAAACGAAGCCCGTGAAATTTACGTACGGCGCCACGCCCAATTCGTGAGCCCGCCGTTTCAGGTCGGCCAGGAATCCTCCCTTCCCGACGACGACGAACCGCGCGTCGCCAAAACCAGCCAGCACTTTCGGCACTGCTTCTAGCAACACCTGAGCTCCTTTTTCTGGAGTCATCCGGCCGACAAAGAATACTAATTTCTGGTGATCGGCTGCGAAATGTCTGCGAAACTGGACCCGTTCCGTTGCGCTGAGCGTGGGATTGAATTTTTCATACTTCACGCCGTTCGGGATGATGTTAATTTTGTCTTCCGGCACTCCAAAGGCTTGCTTGGTCTCGGCCAGCATGTACTGGCTGCACACGATGACACGCCACGCTTCGAAGCAAAGGCGCCATTCCATTTGGTTGACAAACTGCGAGAATTCAGATGCCAAGTGTCCTCGGTTACGGCCCGCTTCGGTCGCATGGATGGTGGCAATGAGCGGGATTCCAAGGCCTTTTTTCAGCGTGATGCCTGCGTGGGCAGTCAACCAATCGTGGGCGTGAACGACATCAAATGGGCGATTCCGATGGGCTTCCAAGGCGTAGGCGACCATTCCATGTTGCAACTGCAGCACCCACGACAGGAAGTCGGGCGGGTCAAAAGGGAAGTTTTTCACCCTGTGAAGATGCACCCCGTTCACCGTTTCCCGTTCAGCGGTTCCGGGATGGTCTGCTGTGACGACGTGTATCTCGTGGCCTTGGGCGGCCAACGCTTCGGAAATCTCCTCCACGTGTCGGGCAATTCCACCTACGATGCGCGGTGGATATTCCCAAGAGAGCATTAGTATGCGCATGCCAGACCTTTCAAATGAGACTGGGGGCAGGCCGGGTCGCGACGTTGCGCCAGGCCGGCTTTATATACCCGCAACCGCCCGCCTTCCGCGCTAACTGCTCGGAGGAGGGAGCATTTTTTCAAAAGCCGGGGTCGAAGTTGCCGCCGGATTCACCCCGTGCGTTCCAATCTCCGCCACTCTCGGCCTTGGACCCTAACAACTGGAAGTCGCTCGCCGAGATAGTCGTCATGTCTTGTTTTTGGCCGTTCTGATCGGTCCAACTGCGGTGCTCCAGGCGTCCGATAATTCCTACCAATTTCCCCTTTTTGACGTATTCTGCCGCTATTTCAGCGCGCTTGTCCCACACTTCAATGCGAAACCAATCCGTCGTATCAACCCCCTCGGTTCGCTTCACCGGGCGATTGACCGCAATGTTGAAATGCGCTCTGGCGCGACCACTCTCGAAATACTTTATCTCCGCATCGGCCCCCGCGCGGCCGACTAAAACCACGGAATTCAACATACAATTCGCCCTCTCAGAGAAAAAGACACACGCCAATGCGTTGCAGGGAATAGAGCGTGCCCCTCTCAGGGGAGGGCCGCGTCCGACTGAATTTTAACATTTCTCGGAGCGGGGAAAGGCACGAGTGATCAATCTTGGGAGTGTCACACTTGCTGCCCTGGAGCAGTATAAAGTTGCAGGTCTCGAGGTCCGTGGTATACTGCACTATAAGTCTTCGTGTGTTCCAACAGGACACACCGCTTGATTCCAAGAGCACGCAACGCAAACCGTGCCCACCTGCTGATACTCCCGCCCCCTGTTGAGAAGGAAAGACGCCAGTTCAATCTTCCGACGTGTTGCTTTCCGACAGAGACTCCTCGGGGATCGATTCAAACAGTGTCGTGCAATAAGAGACGTTTGCAATCTCCGTTTGAAGTCATTGAGGATTCTGATAGAAATTTCTGCCGCCCTGTCGCCGGAAAACGAGGAGATGTTACTTTTTGTTTTTGGCGCACGAGTTCCACAGCCCGCCTCACCGCGCATTTGATGATGCTCAGGCATTCAATGCTTAAACAGGACTGATGTGGCTCCTTTCTTGCAAAAAAACGAAGATCGAATGAGGAAAACTCTCGTACGACCCCCAAAAAAAGAAATCGTGATCAGCGAGGCCAACGACCTTGCCGTTGTGTTCGAAAATGGTCGGGCTTCAGAATTTTTTCTGAGACACGGTGACCAACTTGTTGGCGACATTATTTGGGGGCAGGTTGATGCCGTGGTCCCCGGTATTGAGGCCGCCTTCGTAAATATTGGACAAGACCGGAACGGGTTCATTCACGTCGCGGATTTGCCGTCGATGCAAACCCCCCGCAAGACGGCACCCCCGAAAAAGCCGACGATCAAGGTTCGCGATAGAATTCTGGTGCAGATTGCGAAAGCGCCGACCGGAACTAAAGGAGCCCGGCTGACTGGTCGGATCACCATTCCGGGCCGCTTTTTGGTGTTGGTGCCTCACGACAACAGAGTTTCCATTTCTAGACGGATCACCGATGGCTACGAACGTGAGCGTTTGCGCGAATTGACGTTGCGTTTGAAGGATCCCGGCCACGGTTTAATTGTTCGGACGGAAGCCATTGGGCGCTCAGAAGAAGAACTACGGCAAGACATTGAGGAACTCATCGAGATTTGGGCAGACATCTTGCATCAGGTTCAGATTGTGGAACCGCCGGCTCTTCTGCATCGCGACAGCGACCTGATTCATCGGGTGTTGCGGGATGCCTTAACGGGTGATGTAAACAGAATCGTTGTGGACACACACACTGGCTATCACAAGGCACGCGAGATCCTGCAAGGCTGGATGCCCGAAGTTGCCGATCAAGTCGAATTGCACGAGGGAGCGCAATCCATTATGGAAAGGTACAAAATTAGCGAGGAGCTTGATGCGGCCATTTCACCCAAAGTGTGGCTGCCGAGCGGAGGCTACTTGATACTGGAGCACACGGAGGCCTTGACGGTCATCGACGTGAATTCGGGTCGTCTGACGCAGAGCAAATCCCTGGCTGAAACAGTTCTGCGGACGAACATTGAGGCGGCTGAAGAGATTGCCCGCCAACTGAGGCTCCGAGACATTGGCGGCATCATTGTGATTGACTTTATTTCGATGGATGAACACCGCGATCGCCAGAAGGTTTTTCAAGCGTTTCTCGAGTCGTTGAAACAAGACAAGAGTCGCCCGCAGGTCACTAACTTCTCGGAACATGGCCTGATAGAAGTGAGCCGGCGCAGGCAGGGGCAAAATCTGTTGGAGCAATTGACCTTACCGTGCGATTTGTGTGGCGGGACAGGTCGTAAAAAAGCAAGCCATCTCCTGTCTGAGAACCCTGTCCATCAGGCTGTGCGGGTCGGCCGAATCGAAGAGGAAGCGGCAGAAATTTTAGAAGAACTTGAGGTGGCTGAAGAAGAATTGGGGCTCGAACTGTTGGACGGCTCGCCGGAGGGTGACGGTGAAGGCAGCGGTGACCCGGCGCGACGTCGTCGTCGGCGGCGGCGCAGAGGCCGTGGCCGTGGCGGTGCGGAGACTGAACTTGGACCTATTCTGACAGAACCGGGCGATGCGATTGCGCTTGAAGAAGGCCTGTTTGCGGAAGAAGCCTTCGTTGCGGTTGAGCCTTCGCGTGCTCCACGCCCTCGCAACGATTTCGGCCGCAGGGAAACTCGCCAGGTTCGAGAGGTTGCCGTTTCGGATGATTTCGGTATGGTCGAAGAGGTCGACCTGTTCGGGGATCAAAGGCCAGGTTCCTCCCCGGCAGGCGCACGTTCACGTGAGCGCGGTGGGCGCGACCGCGGCGGACGGGACCGTTTTGGTGGCCGTGAGCGCTTTGGTGACAGAGGTCGTCCGGGACGCGATCGGTTTGCTGGCCGCGACGACCGGGGTGGTGGCGCAGGTGGTTTGGATGGGGCATTGATGGGGCCTCGCGTCGCTGCCGCTGAACCCACGGGGACGTTGCACGTGACGGCGCCGGGTCCGCGCGTCCGTCGCGTGGAACGCCGTTCGGACACGGCGGTGGCTGCGACTTCACCAGCAACTGAAACACCTACTGTGAAGCCTACGCTTCCTGTACCGGCTGCGGCGGCGGTTCGTTCCCCCGCTCCGACCGATGTTCAGGAGGCCCCGAAGGCAGTGGCTGAAGAGCGTCGGCGCCCAGCCAAACCGTTGCCTGTGCCTGAAGAGCTTTCGCAAACGGCGGTGCCTGGGGTTTTTGTGCTTAAAAAGAAAGCGGCCGGCCGGCCGAGTCTAGACAGTTTGTTGGGCGATGCGCCGGAGACCTCGCAGTCGGAGGTCAAACCCGCAAAGGCCCCGGCCAAGCGAACGGTGAAAAAGTCTACAACGGCGGCGGTCATGGAAAATTCGGCGGCATTGCCTTCCGATGAGACCTTGGCGGTGGCTAAGAAAAAGCCGGTTCGGAAGGCGGCGACCACCAGCAAAGAGACCACTGCGACCGAAGCGACCGAGAAGAAGGCTTCTACACCGAAAAAGACGACCGTGCGTAAAAGTGCACAGAACACTGAGGCCGCTGCAGCGCTCCCCGAAGAGCCCAAGAAGGCACCTGCGAAGAAGGTGGCGGCTGCCAAAGGAAAGTCTACCGAATCAGACGTGGCAGCGGTCAAGAAAACCGTGGTGCGCAAGGCCGCCGTTAAGACCTCGAAGTAAACCCTGAGGGGCGTTGAGGTGTTACGTTCCAGGGCTGCCGAGGGGGAGCCTACGGAGTACCCGATGGACTCGTCAGGCCTGAGTGCCTGTCGAGCGGGGGTGCGGTAGTGAGCTCGGGGCACGAGGAACTGCCCGACTGCTCTGGCGACGAAGAGGCCTGGCTTGTCGAAGCGGGTGACGAAGGGTTGCGTCTGGATGCCTATCTGTGTGCTCATCTCGAGGATGTGTCTCGCACGCGGGCGCAACGTTGGATAGCAGATGGGCTCGCGCGCGTGGACGGCGCTAGCAGCAAGTCTTCGGCGCGCCTTAAAACAGGCCAGGTCGTGACTTTGTTGGTGAGTCCGGTGCTTCAGGAGGTGAAACTGTCACCGGAGGCCTTGCCGTTGGAGATCGTGTTCGAAGACTCCGACATGATTGTTTTGAACAAGGCGGTGGGGATGGTTGTTCACCCTTCGCCAGGACATGCCACCGGAACCATGGTGCACGCGTTGTTACACCATTGTCGAGGACAGTTGTCTGGGATTGGTGGGGTGGCCCGCCCCGGTATTGTTCACCGCTTGGATAAAGACACGTCGGGACTCATTATGGCGGCCAAGACTGATTTGGCACACGCTTCGCTTTCGGATCAAATTGCGAAAAAAGAGGCTTCCCGTCTGTACTGGGCCGTTGTTGGCGGCCATCTACCCACGTCGGTGGGACGGGTGGATGCCCCGCTTGCGCGTCACGTCGTTCATCGGCAAAGGATGGCTGTGGTGGCGGGGGGCAGGCCGGCGGCCACGCGCTGGGAAGTGTTGGAGTCCTTTAGGGGCTACGAATGGGTTGCGTGTTTGCTGGAAACGGGCCGGACCCATCAGATTCGAGTCCATATGAACTACCTGGGACACCCGATTGTGGGTGATCCCGTCTACGGGGGGGACCGTTCTTTGCCCGTAAAGCTCTCAGGCCAAGCACTGCACGCGCGCGGGTTGCGGGTAAGGCATCCCCGGACCGCTGAGATATTGGAGTTTGAGGCATCACCTCCCGAACCTTTTTCCAAACTATTGAACTACTTGAGGTTACATCGCGCAGAAAAAGGTCGGTGAGTTTTTTAGTTGGTCAATGGCAGCTACATCCGCCCCCACAGCCGCCTCCCCGTGAGGTAGGGTGCGGCGCTTGCGGTGCAGCGATGCCCTTGCCTGCCACGTTGGCCGCGAAAGTGCTCATCAACCGCTGCAGCGTGTGGCTCTGGCACGTAGGACACACGGCTTGCTCTTTGGCGCTGGCAAGAAACACCTCGAAGGCATTTTTGCACGACTCGCACCGGTACTCGTAGATAGGCACTGCATACCTCCAAGCGTTGACTTCTTTGTCTGACGAGGGAACGATCCGATCATACCACGGGTCCCGACCCATCGTTCACGGCTCCCTTGATGCGATGCCCGTGGACACCGCGTCGCCCCCCCTGATACGATACGGCGGCGGGTGTGAGTGACATGGAAGAGTGTTAAGCGCGACGGGGAGAGGTGGCTGTTGGCAAGAACAGCCTGATCCGTACCGTTCGAGGCGTCATTGTCGGAGTGTGTCCTGTGAGTTCGGAAACTACTATATTTGAAAAAGCCGTTCCAGGTCGCGTGGGGATGCGACTTCCATCTTCGGGCGTGCCTCTTACCCACTGGCGGGGAGGCCTGCCTCGCGGGATGCGTCGCGAAACCGTGTTGCCATTACCGGCGTTAACAGAACCGGAGGTGATTCGGCACTTTACCCGGCTTTCAAGAAAAAACTTTGCGATTGATGCAGGTTTCTATCCTTTGGGCTCGTGCACGATGAAGTACAACCCGAAACTGAACGAATTAATGTCCCGCCTTCCTGGTTTCGCTGGCTTGCACCCCTATCAGCCCACTGAAACGGCGCAAGGGGCACTCACGGTGATGGCCGAACTTGAGCAGGCTCTGCAGGCGTTGACAG
The DNA here is from genome assembly GCA_035284745.1 of Candidatus Sericytochromatia bacterium. Classification (GTDB taxonomy): domain Bacteria; phylum Cyanobacteriota; class Sericytochromatia; order S15B-MN24; family JAQBPE01; genus JAYKJB01. Next base: position 95,552 of record JAYKIL010000031.1, read on the forward strand.
GGATGGCCCGGGTGACGCTACAGCCAGCCGCTGGCGCCCACGGCGAACTGACTGGCATCTTGATGATTAAGGCCTATCACCAAGATCGAAGCGATGATGCCCGCACCGAAATTATCGTTCCAGACTCGGCACACGGAACCAATCCCGCAACCGCTGCACTCGCAGGATATACCGTGATTACGGTTCCATCGGATGGGCGCGGTCAGGTGGATATGGAGGCACTTCGGGGCGTGGTCGGGCCTCGAACGGCCGGGATGATGTTGACAAACCCGAATACGCTGGGTTTGTTTGAAGAAAACATTGCAGAAATTACCGGTTTGATTCACCAAGCCGGCGGCTTAATGTACTACGACGGAGCCAATTTTAATGCGATTATGGGGCTCGTGCGTCCCGGCGATATGGGTTTCGATGTCGTTCACTTAAACTTGCATAAGACGATGACGACACCTCACGGAGGCGGCGGCCCGGGTTCGGGTCCTGTGGGTGTGTCGAAGATTCTGGAACCTTATCTGCCGACCCCCTTGGTTCAGAACCGGGATGGTGTCTACTATTTTGATTTTGATCGTCCCAAGTCCATCGGTCGGGTGAAGGCGTATTATGGAAACTTTGGGATGCACGTACGGGCGCTCAGTTACATTCTCACGATGGGAGGAGATGGGCTGCGGCAGGCCAGTGAAGATGCGGTTCTCAATGCGAACTATCTTCGGGTGAAGCTACAATCACATTTTCGCTTGCCCTTCGAGCAAGTCTGTATGCACGAATTTGTTTTATCGGGGGACCGGCAGAAAAAGGCGGGTGCCAACACCCTCGCCATTGGGAAGCGCCTCATTGACTATGGGTACCATCCGCCGACAATCTATTTTCCTTTGGTCGTCCCCGAGGCGTTAATGATTGAACCCACCGAGACCGAGAGTCGCGCGACGTTGGATGCGTTTGCTGCGGCCATGACGGCCATCGCCAAGGAAGTAGAGTCGGATGCTTCTCTCGTGACGGGGGCTCCTTACTCTGCCCCGGTGGGACGCGTTGATGAGGCCCAGGCCGCGCGCAAACCGAATTTCCGCTGGGCGCTCCCCCAGGAAGGCACCGTGGAGGCGGCGGCGGTGGCGGCCCGACCCGCTGGTTGCGCTTGAAGAATGGGGTTGAACTAAATGATTGACGGCGCGGCTGATGAATTATTTGAGGTGGCTGTTCGGGCATCTCAAGCCGTCGGAACCAATTTGGTGTCGGTGGTTTTAACGGAACTGCCGCCGGGGCTTCGCGAGTCGTACCATACGCCCGGACAGTACCTTGTGCTGCAACTCAATGAGCAGAGGCTCTACCTGGCACTGGCTTCTGCGCCAGGAGACGAGGATTTTGAGTTGTTGGTGCGCACGGGTGGCGGGAATGCCGCGGATCAGTTAGCCCAGCTCACGGTCGGGGCCCGTCTAAAGGTGCGGTCGGTTGCTGGGAAGGGGTTCCCCCGCACCTCTCCCGGCTCTGCCGCTACGTGCATGGTGGTGGCTGGTTCTGGAATTGCGCCCATGCGTGCGGTCATTGGGCACGCGATAGCGACTGGTCAACCTCTTGACGGGTGGAGTCTCTATTGGGGAGCCAAAAATAATACCTGCCGTCCCTATCTAGAGGAAGTTCCTGCTTGGCAAAATTTGGGGTTGCAGGTGGTGATGGCTGACAGCGAACCACTCAATGGAGCTTCAGGTCAGTATGTGCAGGACGCTTTGCGAAATTTGTCTTTGGAGCCGTCACGCCAGCAGGTTTTCTTGTGTGGAATGAAGCCAATGATAGAGGCCGTCAAGGAGCAATTGACGGCTCGAGGACTGCCCCAGGCAGCGATTCACCTGAATTTTTAAAGGAGTTGGTGATGCGTATTTATACCAAGACGGGAGATGCGGGTGAGACATCGCTGTACCGTGGTGGCCGGATCCCCAAAAATGCAAGTCGCCTCGAAGCCTACGGCACCTTGGATGAGTTGAACGCCGTATTGGGGCAGGCATTGGCTTTCGCTCCTGAGGAAGAAGCCTTGGACGCGCACGTTTACGCGGTGGTGAAACGGGTTCAGCGAGATCTTTTCTGCCTGGGCGCGCAACTGGCGACCCTGGGTGAGCAACCGCCCGCGTGGCGCATTGAAGAAAACGATGTCAAACGCCTCGAAATGGCCATTGATGCGATGGATGCTGAACTTCCCCCGATGCAGACCTTCATTCTTCCGGGGGGACATCCGTTCGGCGCGACGTTGCACGTGGCACGGACCGTCGCGCGGCGGGCGGAACGTTTAATTGTGGGGGTCTCTCGCTCGGAGGATATTGATCCGAGCATTGGCATTTACATTAATCGATTGTCCGATTACCTTTTCGTTGCCGCGCGTTATGCGAATATGCGGCTTGATAAACCGGAACCGCCATTGGTCATTTAAGGGGCCCGTGAGGGCTCCAGAGGGTTCGAAGCGGAGCATAGTCCCGAAGAAAGATAATTTTGCTAGAACGCAAAGTGGGCGGCTGCAGACATTGATTAAGAAGGCCGAGCGGTAAACCGAGGCCGAGGGAAAAAAAAGCCTGCGTCCAGGCGTCAATGGGGTGCGGGACCAAGACATACGGCGGCGTCTCCAGCCCCCGAAGCCCCAGGCTGATGAACCCACTGTAAACGATGCCCCAACCCCAGTGTGCTTTGCCGGCAAACAAGGCGTAGGCGATGCCCGCAAAACCTCCGCCCAGTCCCCAGATCAAAATCTGTTGAGTCTCCCAGCCTGTGAGGCCCCCTGTCGTCAAAAAGGTGGGGGCGCCGCCTGCTCTCGCGTTCAGAATCATTCCTGCAAAAATTCCCGCTGTTGTTCCGGAGAGCATTCCCGCTCCGGTCAGTCGCAAGAGGTATCTTTCGTGCCATCCAGCGAGCAGAAGAATCAGACAAGACAGAGCTATCAAGGGAGCTAAATCGGGGGACATGGACATTGAGATGCTCTTGGCGCTGCGCAGCACGAATATTGCGGGGGGGATTGCGGAAAGGGCTGCCGCAAGCATTGCGAAACGGGTTTTGGGGCGCCGCCAAATCGCGCCGAGTCCAATGGGAAGGCCCGGTAGATGGGGGGGGCGTCTCGTCATTGGTGTGCCTCCTGTAGCCTCTGTTATATGCAACATGAAGGCAGAAGAGAACACCTGGTCGCTGGAAACAAAAAAACCTAACCAGTGGACTGCTGACGGCTTATTTGCACAAGTCAAGCATCCCGGTTAGGTATTTCGACTATACCGAAGCGGGTCTCCTTAAGCAAATTAAGTTTCGGTGAATGCATAGAACCCTGTGATGGCTTCGAATTGCGGAGGGTGTGCTTCCCTTCATACTTGACGGGTATAAAGGGCGTGAGCGAGGAGTCTGAAATGCCGGGGCGAGACGTCCTGAAATATGTCATGGGCTTCTTTGGAAAAGGGGCGATTCCTGCAAGCCCTGCCAAGCCACGGCGGCCTCAACGGATGCCGCCCCCTCCGGTACTTGCGTCTCGGCCGCCGGACCCCGAAACGTTGAACCCTGCCAATATTACTCACGTAGGCCGTACGTCGGACCAACGGGATCTGATTCGAACCCAGGGGTTGGGGTCATTTTTGGTGGATCGGGAAACTCCCACCATCTGTTATTTTTTACAAGGACAGGTGGCGGAGATACCGACCGTGGAATTAAGGCACCTGTTCGCTTGTTTGATGGAAAAACGAGACTTTGAGGCTTTTTCTCCTCACTATGTCGATCTCCTGAACGTGGCCTCGTTCGAATTGCAGGCACGATCGGGAAAAATTCAGCGGGCGACGCCGGGCCCAAAAGGTCGGCCTGCTCCCGCCAAACCATTGCCTCGCACACCTTTGAATCGAAACGCTCAGCCCCATTGGCCGGACCCAGAGAACCCTGCAACGATCACGAGAGTGGGACGTTCGGCCGCTGATACTGAATTAATCATGACGCTGGGCCTCGGTACTTTTGTTGTCTATAGAGACCCTGCGAGGCTCCGTTATTTTGACCGGGGACGGGAGTGGGATGTCCCGCCGGGTGAGCTGCAAATATTAATTGAAGCCCTTCAGGCGAAGCAGGACACGAACTTGCATCAGGCGAGCTATCTCGATCTTCTTAATGTGGCGATGACGATGCAAGAATCCCTTCCTAAGAGACGTCGTCGATAGCTTGCGGGCCTTTCACTCGCCATTGTGACCCTTGCCGCTTCGAAGCATTGCGTGAAACCTTTATGGTGGATAGCACTGAACAGGAGGGCTGTCGTGCCGCGCGCGTTGTCGAGTGAAGCTACCCAAGAGGCCGCTGCATTTGCGCTTGTGAACGCCGTTCGTCAGGTTCGGGATCTTTATTTGGCACCCGTTTCTCAAGTGGTGTTGAACTATCAGGGTGAGGTTGACGCCCTTGGATGCGGCTGGTCCGCTTTTGAGGCAGGCGTTGCCCTCCTTGAGGTTGTTGCCACTGGGCGCTTGGGGACTCACGGTCGGGTGCTCGGTGTGCAAGCAAATTTTGAGAGAATGCAGCCGATCGTGAGCGTCGCGATAGAGCGCTCGCTGCCTGTGCTGCGTCTTGGCTTTGCCTCAAGAGATTTTTATGCTCTCGACCTGGAGGAGGAATACCGTTTGGCATTTCGGCCTGTGTTCAGCAGTGCCGATCCCTGGTACCAGCAGCGTGGTCAGTCCTTGGAGAACTTAGCGCGTGCCTGGAATATTCCGGTGAATCAGGGTGTTTATGAATTGGGCACGTGGCACGGCTTGGAAAATACGTGGGACCGCGAGGCGCCGAGACGGGTGCTCGCCTTGGCGTGGCTGTTACACGCGTTTCGGCCCGGGGTTTGATGGGGGGCTGAACGGCCACCGAAAAACCGTCAGCAGTCGCCACGCACCCAGCCATTGGGGCAGATGACCCCGCCAAGTGTCTTGCGCCAGACGGGCGAGCACCCTTTGCATAAGAGGGACGGCCTCCGGTGACAAGGCCCAGGCCGCCAGTTTTGTGCCCAGTTCTTGAAGGTTGATCCTGGGGTCGTCCCGCAACATTTCGGCCAGCTTGGACATTTGTTCCCAGTCCGGCGTTTCGCCACTCAAAACGGCGTCCGCCAGTCGCGAGCGTAAGTCTTCTGCATCAGCGGATAGCAGCCAGCTCATCCCCATTTGGGCCACCTCACCCAGACGAAAGCCTGGATCGCGCTGTGCCAGGCGAATTAATTCATTGAGCCGCGCCCAGTTGATACCATTATCATTGAGTAGTTCGCCCAAAAACCGCTCGCGCAAAGATTTTCCTCCCTCGGTGAGCAGTAATTTTGCAGCGTAGGGGATAGAAACATCGAATGCATGGAACTTTGGGTCTAGCTGTAAGCCAATTCCCTCGAGGGCGATCAGCGTGCGGATGATCATCGAGAAGGAAATGGGCACACGCAGTTGGTATCGGTAAAAAATATCCGCGAGTGGCTCGGTCATCTGACGAAAAGTGGGGCGCTGGGACAGAGGAGCATTCGTCGCCTCCAGAATCCATTGTATGGTGGGCTTCAAGGGAGCCGGGTCCTGTCCTTTTTCCAAAAAACCTAATGCTGCCATATCGTCCACGAGCGCGTTCACATCCTGGTCGACGAGATGCAGAAAGGTGTCTACCAAGCGCAGTTGCATGGCCCTGGGAATTTCCCCCATCATTCCAAAGTCGAGAAAAATTAAATGCCCGTGCGCGTCAACCATGATGTTCCCGGGGTGCAGATCTGCGTGGTAAAAGCCGTCCTCAAGGAGTTGCTTCAGGTTGACGTGAACGGCGTGACGGACAAGTGCTGGTGGATCCACTCCAGCCCGCTGTAATCCGGCGATATCCGTCACGCGCACTCCGTGCATGTAGCTCATCGTGAGGACCCGTCGTGAGGAGTGAATTCGATACATTTCTGGAATCGCCACCCCAGGGAAACGGGAAAAATTCGACCGGAAACGATCGGCGTGGTCCGCTTCGAGCCTGTAATCAATTTCTTCGTGGAGCTTGCGGTCGAATTCATCCAAGATTTCAATCAGAGGCAAGCTGCCCAACCAACGAGTATGGCGAGTAATCCAGCGAGCGATCAGTTGTAGTGCCCCCAAATCGACGGCGAATGTTTCTAACAGGTTTGGGCGCTGCACTTTGACGGCCACTTCTTCGCCGGTATGCAGCCAGGTGTGGTAGACCTGTCCGAGACTCGCCGCCGCCACCGGGGTTGAGGGAAAATCGCGAAAAATTTCTGCCACGGGCCGCCCCAATTCCTCTTCGATGAATTCCCTGGCTTGCTCGGTCGGAAATGGTGGAACCCGGTCCTGTAAATGCGCCATTTCTTCGACGTAGCTCAGAGGCAGAAGGTCTACTCTTGTGGAGAGCGCTTGCCCCACCTTGATGAAGGTGGGGCCCAACGCGATACATTGATGACGCAACCAGCCTGCGAGTCTCCGCTCGTGCGCTTGTCGTTCAAAGGGCGCTAAGTTTCGCGTTTTTTTGATTTCTTGATGCCGTTTCCACGCAAAAATCCCGACAATCCACGCCACCCGGATGGCACGCACCCAGATTCGCCAAATACGGGTGGGATCAGCGGGTGCGCGTAACGGGGGTTCTCGTGTGAGCCCCGGGGGGGGAAGTCCCAACAAAGCAGGCGACACGTCAAAGGGTTAGCGCTGAATAATTCCACAGGCGATCCTTGGACCGCCACTGACACCCGACTTGGCGGGGCCTGAGATACCTTGGTCAGGATTTTTGTGAATAATAATCGCGCTCCCGTCGGCGTCGAAAAGGCTGAGCGGCCCATCACTCAGGGTCACGCGGGTGGTCCACGCGTCCAGGCGGCCCTGACCCCGTTCATCGATCACAATATTCGGCAGATCGCCCAGGTGGTAGGGGTGGTTAACGTCGGGATCGCTGTTGCTGCTGGGGCCGGGGTCAAAATGTCCGCCCGCTGACGTGAAGGGGGGGGTGCACTCTCCTACGCCGTGGATGTGAACACCGTGTCGCCCTGGAGTCAGAGCCTGAGGGTCGCCTTGCAGTTCGATCACGACACGGACTGCCCGACCCTCGTCGTTTTGAACTTCTATCAGGGTGGCGTGACCCACAATGCCTTGACCCAGAATGGCGGCTTGCGCGCGGGCCACCTCTCGTCCAGCGACGTGGTGACGTTGACTGTCCTGCAAAATCAAGGCGCAACCCGACACGCTGAGCAGGGTCGCTGCGAGGGTCACAAAAGACATCATTTGCACGGTCGGACCTCCTCGACGATATTGTGGTGAGGATTGTAGCATAGTCGTGCATCTCATCGGCGGAGGGGCATCGCGGGCGCAGACCGCGGTACAGTGAAGGGGTTTATTTGGGCAAAACGTTATTCCAGACGGTACCCGCTGCTTTTCCCGCGGCCGTTTTGGGTGATGGGAAGAGTGTTGGCCTGCTGCGGGCCGATGGCAGCATTAACGCCCTGGCTTTTCCAGACAGGGCCGGTGAGTCTTGGTTCGGGGCTGACGCCACTTTCACCCTGGCCCCCGTCGAGGCGGCGGTCGCGTCTTTTGAATACGTCGGAGTGACGCCCGTTTTGCAAACGACCTGGCAACAGGGGGACGCCCGTGCGTGTGTGACCGATTTCATGCCGCTTCGCGGTAATGTCACGGGGAGCCCCACGTGGCCGCGGCGTCGCATCATTCGGATTGTCGAGGCGTTGGATGCCGAGATGGATTTTCGAATGGTTTTGACCGCCCATCTTGGTGGCGAGCCCGTCGAACTGCTTGAAGACCCTGAAGGGGTTGTGCTAGTGGCAGCGCGCGAATCACTGGTCTTTCAGACGAGTGGCGAAGTTCTTCTTGCTGCCGATGGAGTGGTCTCTAGCACCTTTCGCTTGGCACGCGGTGAGCGGCGGGTGTTTGTTTTGACGTGGCATCCGACACCCGATCCTGAGGTGCATTCTATCAACGCCCGGGAGGCAGACTGGGAATTGGACGGCACTTTGGATTATTGGATGACGTGGGAGCGACGCTGTCCGTTTAATGGTGTGCAGCGAGCACACGTGATGGGCGCATTGGTCTTGCTTGCTGCCACTGGGGGGCTCGAACCGAATTTTATCCACTCTCAGATTCATTTTGGCGCTCAGACCAGATTGTTAGCGGCTGCTGCCCTCAGTGCGTGGGGGTATGAAGAAGCACTGGCGGTTGCTTTGCGGGGGTGGAGCCCTCAAGGGGAACGCCTCGACGAGTTGATAGACGGCGCTCAGTTGTTATCGGCGTTGGCTCAGGCCGCCGTCTCGGGGTTGATAGAGGCGCGAGTCTGGCTTCCCCATCTGGAAAAAATAGAAATTTTTGCCCAGAATTTGAGCCATTGCGTGATGGACATCGACGCCTTGAAGTGCTCTGGCGAACAGCTGGTTGCTTTGGCCTTGGCATTGGATGCAGTTTTTTGCCTTGAAGAGGAAGGGCTCTGGCGGGCTGACACGATGCCTCTCCGCGCGGCCCAGGAGACATTGAAAACCCATATGGCCGCAGTGGGCGAACTGCCACGCGGGTGGCGTTCGCTGTTCGAGCCAACGGAGGTTTTAGATGGGTTATTCCTTGATGATCCTGGGCGCCCGATCCTCGGATGGCGAGAGACCTTGTGGGCGGTCCGGCTGACATTGCGTGCGGGGGCATACACACAGGCCCGTCGGGCGATGGATCGCTTTTGGTTAACACATCAGACGGTTTTCTGCGCGGAGATACCAGACGCACACGGCGCAGACCATGATCTGTGGGCCCATGCCGCCTGGTTGTCAGCATTGATTTATCTTGTGGATCCCCCCACACCGGGGCGGCTCGAGTTGCCTGATGAGTGGGATTGGTGAGAGGGACGTGGCCCATGTCCGTCGCCTTTGTTACAATCCGAGGCGTTCCGGCGCTGTTGCCGTGAACCAGGTTTGATGCGAGGAGGATCTCTGCTGTGATGAAGTTTGTTGCGTTGTATCGGCAACCGGAGGACAAAACCGCGTTTGACACGCATTTCAATTCGGTGCACGTGCCCTTGTGTGAGGCGGTGCCAAATCTGTTGAAAATGGAAGTCACGCGATTCACCGGAACCCCTCGTGGGGAGAGCGACATCTATCTGATGGCGCAGATGTATTTCGCGGATCAAAAGTCGATGATGGAAGGCCTGATGTCTGAGGCGGGTAAGGCGACAGCCAAGGATGCCCGGGCCTTTGCGGGCGAAATTTTTAGCGGCTATTTTGGCGAAGTACAGGCGCCAGCCTCCGTGGAGGCTTAAATGGATGATGCACGCTGAAAAGTGGCCTCACGCCTCGTCGCACGCTGAAAACAACCAATACATTCGTGTGTGGCGCGAGGGACGCGTGGGTGTCGTTCAGATCAGCCGTCCTGAGGCCCTCAACGCCCTCAGCATCCCTTTAATGCGGGAGCTGTTGGAGGCATTGTGGGCTTTTGATGCGGACAATGATGTGGGCGCAGTGGTTTTGACCGGGGACGCGCGCGCCTTTGCTGCGGGCGCGGACATCAAAGAAATGGAGGGCCAAGGGGCCATTGAAATGTTGCTCGAATCAGGTTTGGGCCTGTGGGATGCCGTTGGTACGGTTCGCAAGCCGATCGTGGCGGCGGTGAGCGGCCATTGTCTGGGTGGGGGCTGTGAACTCGCAATGGCCTGCGACATGATCGTAGCCTCTGAGTCAGCGCGTTTTGGCCAACCTGAAATTAATCTTGGGGTGATACCCGGAGCCGGTGGCACCCAGAGACTCGCAAGGGCATTGGGGACGCGTCGGGCGATGGAGATGATTCTCACCGGTGCGACGTTCGGGGCCTCCGAGGCCTTGGCCTCAGGTTTGGTTAATCGGGTGGTTCCCGTGGAATTATTTTTGGAGGAGGCGGTTGCTTTGGCCGCAACCGTGGCCGCCAAGCCGCCAGTGGCGGTTCGGTTGGCCAAACAGTTGATACACGCCACGGACGAGGTGAGTCTCGGGGAAGGACTACAGCGGGAACGACACGCCTTTTTCCTTCTTTTTGCCAGTGAAGATCAAAAGGAAGGGATGCGTGCTTTCGTCGAAAAACGTGCGCCACACTGGAGGGGACGTTAGAAATGACGGCTGCGACATATTCGACCATTCTGTACCACGTCAAGGAGGGGATCGCCTCTCTGGTGTTCAACCGACAAGAGGTGCTCAATGCTTTCAATGACCGAATGTCCGAAGAGGTCTATGTTGCGCTGAGGCACGCGGCCCGGGACGAAAATACAAGATGCGTCATCATTACGGGGGCTGGGAAAGCTTTTTGCGCTGGCCAGGACCTCGGAAGTCGCAATGTGGCTGATTTTGATGGCGAATTGCATCTTGGGGAGTCTGTGCGCGAACGTTACAACCCGATTATCCAGCTGATCAGAACCATGGATAAGCCCGTTGTTGCCGCTTTGAACGGGGTCGCCGCAGGTGCCGGGTGTTCTATTGCGTTGGCTTGTGATCTCCGTTTGGCGTCCACCAAGGCAAATTTGATTCAAGCTTTCGTCAGAATTGGCGCCGCGCCTGATTCAGGGTCATCTTTTTTCCTCCCGCGTCTCGTGGGATTGGGGCGGGCGACAGAGCTTTTGTTTCTTGGCGATAAGATCAACGCGGTGGAAGCAGAGCGTTGGGGTTTGGTGAACCGCGTGGCTGAGCCGGAGGCCTTTGATGCCTTGGTTCAAGATTACGCCCACCGTTTATCCCAGGCACCGACGCGTGCGATTGCCCTCGCAAAACGTGCTTTGAACCAAGCGATGGATACCGATCTGACGACGACGCTCGAGCATGAGGCTTGGATGCAGGAACTTGCGGGAAGAAGTTCTGATTACGCCGAGGGGGTGCGTGCCTTTACGGAGAAGCGGCCGCCGGTTTACACTGGAAAGTAGTCGGTGAGGTTGCAGAGTTTGGCTAAGCAACCTGCTGTCTTCGGTGGGAAGTGGAACTTGAGGCAACGAGGCCTCGTTCGAGGGAGGAGTCACATCCAATGTTGAAGACCGAAGAAGTGGAAGCGAGAATGCTTGCCAAGATAGAGGCAGGCCAAAAAATTGAGTCAGTCGACGAGATGACTGACGACTACAAGACTCATTTGACCAACCTGATGATGATGCAGGCCGATTCTGAGTTGGCCGGTTGCTACGGTTACCTGCCTTGGATACAAAAGGCCCCGACGATTGAAGAGAAGTTTGCCGTTTCGAACATTGTGCGGGATGAGATGCGTCATGCCTTGGCGATGTACAACTTGCTTGAACGGCTCGGTGTAAATATCGAGTCGCATATTGCAAAGCACGATTACACCAGCAGGCCGACGGATGCTGTCAGCAATATTGGGGATGCACGGTTGGGGGATGACAAACGGGTCAACATTTTTTACTACCCCATCGATACTTGGTATGACTTCATTATGTTCAACTTTTGTATGGATCGAGGCGCCGGGCATCAATTGGAAGATGTGCGGCAATGTAGTTATGGCCCTTGGGCGCGAGAGATTGAAAAAATCTTCAAAGAAGAGATGGTCCATGTGGCCCACGGGAATTACTGGGTGAAGAAACTGGCCGAGAACCCGGAAACCAAGCCCGAACTTCAGGCCACGCTCGACAAATGGTACATCCGAACGATGAATATTTTTGGTCGACCGGGTTCCCGTAGGAACGCACTGTATCGCAAATACCGTTTGAAATTGAGAGACAACGATGCCGTTCGCCAGGCTTTTCACGAGGAAGTGTCTGGTTTGTGCTCGCAATGGGGCTTGAGCCTTCCTCGATGGGATGCGCCTTGGGCTGATGCGAAGCCTAAAAAAGCGTGAACAGTATTCCTGCGGACTCCATCTTTACCGGGCATGATCGCGTTGTGAGTCAGCCGTCCTTGGGCGTTCTGGGGGCCGGTACCATGGGGACGGGGATTGCCCAACTCCTTTTGGCATCAGGCTTGCAGGTGACGGTCTATGACCCGCACGGAGACGCACTGTCGCGAGCGACACGGGCCATCGAACAGGGCCTTGGGCGGTTAATGCAAAAAGGAACATTGACCGCCGAATTCTGTTCATCTGCTTTAAAGAACCTCACGTGCACGTCGACTTTGTCGAATATTTCAAAGCTGGACGGGGTGATTGAGGCGGCACCGGAGGACTTTGCCCTCAAGGTTCAACTGTTGTCGCAGGTTGCGGATGTGCTTTCGCCAGAGGCCTTCTTGGCAACGAACACCAGTTCACTCTCTGTGTCGGCCTTGGCTGCGGCCTTGCCCGACCCCTCTCGACTGTTGGGTATTCATTTTTTTAATCCGGTCCATGCGATGTCGTTGGTTGAATTGGTGAGGGGTGACGCCACCGCGGATGATGTGTTTGAACGCGCGTGGGACTTGGTGGAACAAATTGGCAAGGCACCCATCGCATGTCGGGATACCCCGGGATTTATCGTGAACAGAGTGGCCCGGGGCTACTATGGTGAGGCACTGCGCTTGGTTGGAGACCATGGGGCGGAACCGGAAGATGTTGACCGGGCCTTGGTTCTCGGTCTGGGGTTCCCGCTGGGCCCTTGTGCATTGATGGATCTGATTGGCATGGATGTGAACCTTTCTGTGTCGAGGCAAGTGTGGCAAGCCTTTTTTTACGAAGCGCGTTTCGCCCCTCATCCGTTGCAACAGCGTTTAGTGGACACCGGGCGCCTGGGGCGAAAAACCGGGCACGGTTTTTATCGTTATCCCCGGGCTGAGATCACGACACCTTCGGAGCCGTCGCTGCCAGTTCGTCCGTTGCGCGTGATGTTTGCAGGTCAGAGCGCGGCTTTAGATGCGTGGGCCCGCCCTCTGGTGGCGGCGGGGCACCACGTGGAATTGTTTGGTGATCACTTGGAATCAATCGCACCCGGTGACTGGGATGGCGCATTTGAAATTGGGGAGGCACTCCCGGAGGTACGGGCGGCGAGAAGGGCTCGTTTGGCCTCGTGTCTGCCTGGGAATGCTTGGATCGCCAGTGATGACCTGTCTGTCACGTCCACTGAAATTGAGGTGGCGACAGGGCGTGTTGCCTGGCGATTTTGTGCTTGGCCAGGGGGCCAATCTGACGTGCGTAAGGGAATCGAGGTGGCGTTCGCTCCGCATTGTCCCGAAATGCGTCAAGAACAAGTGAGGGCGCTCTGGCAGTCTACGGGTCGGGAAATGTTGTGCGGGCCAGATTTGCCGGGCCTCATTGGGCCGAGAACTTTGGTGATGCTCATCAACGAGGCTGCTTTTGCGGTTGAGTCTGGAGTGGCAACTCCTGAGGCGATCGACCGGGCGATGTGTTTAGGAACTGGTTACCCCTGCGGTCCCTTGGAGTGGGCTGATCGGGTGGGTCCGGATCGTGTTGTCGCACTGTTACGTACGCTGAGGGAACTGTTTGGCGAACGTTATCGACCTGCGCCTTGGTTGGTGCGGCGCGCCACTGCTGGCTGGCCTTTGAGCGACTCTCCGGCCAGTTCTCAGCGCTGGCGCTGAATCATACTTTCGCTTCGAGAAGGGCGCGGGCTTGGGTCAGTGCCTCTGGGGCTCCCATCAGAGTCAGGCGATCGCCCAGTCGAAGAACGGAAGAGCCCGTGGGTACACTGATGGTGTTTTGGTGTTTTAAAAGTACCACGAGACAGCCTTCGGGAAGTTTGATTTCTCGCAACGCCCGTTCTGCGAAGGCAGGGTTACCTAACTGCACTTCGAGACTGCCATTGCCCCGTTGATCAGAGGCCAGTCCCAAAATGAGGGGGACGGCATTGGGTCTCGAAACCAGGCCGGCCAGTGTCGCGGCCTGTGCTTCGACCATGAGGAGGGTTTCTATTCCGCTCTCTGCAAAGGCCGTTTCATTTTTGGATTCGTTGACCCGCGCGATGAGACGCGGCGTGGGACGGATCCCTCTGGCACTTTGGCAAATCATCAAGTTTGCCTTGTCGCTGGGAGAGCAAGCCACCAGGGTTTGGCACCACTCGATTCCTGCTTGGCGCAAAATCTCAGGCGAGGTGGCGTCTCCCAGAAGGGCGTGAACGCCCAGAGACTGTGTCAGGTGGATGTTATCCGGTTCACTGTCCAGGAGGGTGACATGCTCACCTTCCCCGTGTAACTGGTGAGCCATTTTTCGCGCGACGTCGTCGCCACCGACAATTAGAATCTTTTTCGGCATGATGTTCAGCCGGTTGGCCACCCAACCCGCCATTCCTCCTTCAATCGTCACTGTCAGGACCACCGTCAACAGGACCAATGGGCCTATGACACCACCCCCCCGGATGTTCCAGGCCTCGAGCTCTAGCGTTAGCAGTGAGGCCAATGACGCGGCGACGATTCCCCGAGGCCCCATCCAAGCAATGAAGGCACGTTCTCTTTTTCGGAGTTGCGTTCCCAGGGTGCTCACATAAACGGCCAAAGGGCGAATGACGGCCATCAGTAGAACCACGACCAGCAAGCCTTGGGGGCCCAACGCGCTGAAGTCTGCGAGGTTGACGCCGGCTGCGAGCAACACAAAAACAAGGCTCAACGCGATGGTGACCAGGTCGCCCTTGAATTGCTTGACGGTTTCTTTGTGTGGCAGTTTCAACGTACCGGCGACGAGTCCCGCGACGGCCACCGCCGCGATGCCCGATTCGTGTGCAATTGCTTGTGCGCTCGAGTATGTGACCAACGCGGTCGCGAGCGTGCTGGTGCGCACCAGTTCGCCCGGCGCCTGTGGCGCCAACATCAAGGCTCCGCGTAGCCCAAACGCACCGACAAAGCCGATCGACGCACCGACGACGAGGTGCGATAGCAGTTGACCGAGGCCCCCCGCAAAACCCTCTGACGAGCCGGTGATATAACTGAATACCGCTGCCGTCAGCAGGACGCCCACCGCGTCTACCAAGACACTTTCGGCCTCCAAGACGGTGCGAACATTGTGCGGAAGAGGCACGCGCTTGACGATCGGGACTACCACCGTGGGGCCCGTTACACAGACAATGGCCCCGTAAAGAAGTGCAATTTTCCAAGGAATATCGAGTAAAAAGTGGGCTGCTGCACCGGCCAAGGACCACGTAATGGCGGCACCGAAGGTGATGAGCATCAGAACACTGCGAGATGCCGTCCTGAGCTGTCGAATGTCGATCGAGAGGGCCCCTTCAAACACGATGATGGCGACGCCAATGGCTACGATGGCCCGCATCCCGACCCCGAAGCTTCCCGGATCCACGATACCCAAACCCGCCTGCCCGAATGCCAACCCGCCCCCTAAGAGAAACAGGATGGCAGGAAGGCCGAGGCGGGCCGATAAAAATTGCGAAGCGGCTCCCCACATCAGAATGAGACTGACAGTGAGAACCATCGCGAGGGCGGGATAATGTGGGAAAAATTCGTCCAAACGAATGGCTCCTCTGAATGAGAGGTCTACGCTTGCCGGGGGTGTTCCACGTTGGTGTCAGTCATCACGTTTTCCACGGAATTTTGTGATTTTAATGCAATCAGCACCATGGTTGCCATGATGGCCGCAGCAAACACATAACTGGGCCTGGCCCCAAAACTGCTAAAGGCAAGTCCACCCCACAGTGGGCCGAGAACGCGTCCAAGACTCGCGAGTGATTGCGCCGTGCCGAGTGTCTCTCCTTGGGTCGAGCGAGTGGCCGTGAGCGAAATCAGCGCAGTCAGGGAGGGATTCGTGATGCCACTGCCGGCGCAGAGGGGCACCAAGGCCACCAGAAGCCACGGCAGGGAGGGGGCAAAGGGCATAGAACTGAGCCCTATTGCGAGTAAAATTCCTCCAGCCACCACCAACCGCGTTTCGCCAAATCGGCGAGCCAAGCGGCCCACCAGTCCCCCTTGCATGATGACGACGAGCACGCCGATGTATGCGAAGGTATATCCGTTCTCGACTTCTGTGAAGCCGAAGGCATCACGCGTCAGGAGGGGGAAGGTGGCCTCCATGGTGGCGAAGGCGAAGATACTTAGAAAGTACATCACCATCAAGGGTCCCATCCCAGGGATTTGCGCCGAGGCAAGCAGCCGCGCCACGCTGAAACCTCGCGCGACCACCTCCCCCCGCCTTTCGACGGGGAGCGATTCGGGGAGTTTGAAAAAAGCGAATCCTGCATTGGCAAGCGCAAGACCGCCCGCAACAAAGGCGGGAACTCCTTGACCGTAGGGTGCCAGTATTCCGCCCAATGCGGGCCCAAACACAAACCCCAGGCCAAAGGCTGCGCCGATGATACCCATCCCCTTGGCTCGGTTTTCAGGAGTGGTTGAGTCAGCGATGTAAGCCTGGGCGACGCCGATGGTCGCGGTTGCAATTCCTGCAAGGAGACGCGCGGCGAAAAGCGCCAACAGGGCCGTTGTCACACCCAGGGTCGTCTCTGGCAGTGAACTTCCAATCTGTGACCACCAATTGGGATCCACGACAAGGCCCAGACAAACGGACGTAAGCGCTGACCCGAGGAGGGAGACAATCAAAACGGGCCGTCGACCCCGTTGATCTGAGATTCTGCCCCAAAAGGGGCTCGCGACCATCTGAGCCAATGAATAGACTGCCATCAACGCGCCCACCGCGAAGGCGTCAGCGCCGAAGCGGACCGCATAGTAGGGAAGTTGTGGCAGAATCAAGCCAAATCCCAAGAGGTCGAGAAAGACGGTGATGAATAAAATCACCAAAGGAGCACGTGCCATGAAACTTTCACGCTCATTATCGTAGGCTGAACAGAGTGCAAGAAAAAGCCGCCCCGGTTCAGGGCGGCGTCAATCCCACCGGAGGTCCTTTTAAACGCGGGGTGCGCGAATCCCAAACTTGTCTCGGGAGTGGCGCGCCTCGTCCGCTTCACGTTCTTGATGTTGCTTGATGAGCTCCTCAACCCTGAATTGGATAAAGTGCGTCACGTCGTTCACCTTCAGGGCGTCCGCGGTTTCGTCTAATTTTTCCTGGCGGATATAGAGCGACCGGAAATATTGCTCGACCAATGCCAAGCGCACGGTCCACGGGTCGTGCCCCTCCTTGCGCATTTTTTCGCGATGAACGGCATAGGTGCCCCGACTTGATGTCCAGAGGTTTTCCATCAGGTCCATCAAATCTTGAGGACTGACCTCTTCGAGGGGGTCTCCGTATTTGCCTATATATTGCTCCCGAACTTCAGGAACTTGGAATTTTGCTAGTTCTCGCCGGTTCACGGGTCAACCTCCAACTGTGGCCCTTTTAAGAACCTCCCAGAGGGCACCGGACCACACGCTACGATCCTACCACCGATTGCTGTGAACGACAAACTCCGCAGTTGTGACACCGCGGGGTCTCGACGGCCGGAATTTTGGGGGCCGGGGCAGTCGTTTCACTCGGCTTCTTGGGATAGATAAACCTTCGCGTCCAAGGCCGCCACCAAGGCCAGTCCGTGTAACTCGTTACCTTGGCTGTCTTGACACACGATAGGCGGATGCACAGGAATACTTGCCTGGACTGAGGCCATCGAATGGGGTTTAGACACGCTTAGAAATCCTCGTCGTCCGGGGTGGGTTCTGATGGCTCCGTTGGTTCCTGTGGTTCAGATGGTGGCGAAGGAGGAGTCCCGTAATTCGGATTGATTCCCTTGATGAAGGCGCTCATGCAGTAATCCTCGAATTCGGCTTGGGATAGCATTTCATCTCCTGTTTTATCCGCCGCCTCGAACAATGTATCGTCGAGTTCGTTAAGAACAACGCGCAATCGGAGCCCATCCATGCGCAAATTGATGCCAACTTTTTGCAGCGCTTTGTCACTGAGTTCGAGGGGCTTCAGGTGTCGGTCACGGTCCGAATCGAGTCGCTGGAATGCGCGCCACAGGACATCGCGTGTTTGTCGCATAAACGCGTTTTTGTCTTGCCGTATAAAACCAAAAACGGAACCACTGGTTGCGAAGTTCATGAATTCCGTCTTCGTCAGCTTACCATTCCGGTTCTTGTCGGCCCGTGTAAAGTCTCTAAGATCCATCGCGGAACCTGCCTCGTATTCGTCGACTTGGTTGTCTGCATTGGCATCAAGGCGCGAGAAGGCTGCGAGGTGAAGGTGCTTGAAGCCATTTTTCAGCGTTTTCGTGGCGGCTGCTTGGGCGCCTGACGCGGCCTGTCTGGTTGGGAAGGTTGCACGATAGGGTTGTACGCCGCAGCCTCCGAGGACCGCCCCCAAAACACATAGAGTCATTAATTGAGTCCGCAACATGGGCATCTTTCTCCTCCGAAAACGTGGCGCACCGGCGGCAGGTAGAACCTTGGCGCAGGGGTCTTATCCATTTTGTCGGGGAGGGTGTCGTAAACTTAGTAAATTTAAGATTAAATTAGGTTTAAAAATTGTGCGGAATTGACGCTGAGGGCGAGATTTTGGGCCGCCAAAGGGGAGTCACTTCGCTCTTTTGCTCTGCGTGCATCCGGTAGGTTCGGGATGCACACCCTTCGGGTAGAACCAATATGAACTGTTCTCCCGGAGGGTCGTTTCGCGTGATTCAACAAGCGGGGCAAGGCAACCAAATCGAGGAAATTCGCAGTTTGGTGCGCCAACTAGACAACAAGTTGAATCGCTTGGGGGATTGGTCTCCGGAAGCGGGTGAGCCCGGCGCGTCTCCGTGGGAACGAATGAGCCAAATCACCGACTTTGCAGCCGCCGTGGGAGGCGCCAGCGAGTTTGATCAGGTCCTTGATCGCTCTTTGGTTCATTTGGTCAAGCTTTTTCAGGCAGACCGGGCCTATCTCACCTTGCGGGATTCGGAGAAGTCCTTCGCAGAGCGCCTCCGCTCGAAGCAAAAGAATGATGGCAACGCCTGGATTTACGAAAAAATTGCGCGTTGGGTGGTCGACAAAGTATTTTCCAGCGAAGAAATGATCTTTGTGGACGATATGGCGACGCAACCGGAGTTGGCTGAAGAGGCCGCTGCCTATGATGTCACGCTTGCGTCCCTCATCGCCGTTCCGTTCATCGACGAGGGCAAGCTACTGGGTGTCGTTTACGTGGACCGCTCTTCCGGGCAGCCCTTTTCACATCGCGATGTTGAACTTCTGCGCTCCCTTGGGCAAGTCATGAGTCGCGCCGGCATCAATGCGCGAAATTTTGCGGAACAGGCTGCGAGGCGACAAAACCTGGAGCTGTTAAATAAGCTATACCAGGCAATTTCAAGGACACTCGAGCTGGATCAACTGTTGGACCAGGTCGCCAGTATTACGTTGGAGGTGACGCAAGCCGAACGGGCGTTCATTTTGCTGATGAACAACGGGCAGTTGCGGTTCGCCGCAGGGCGCGATCGCGGAGGCCCGCTGAACGCCCAGGCGAGCCGTGAATTGTCACGCTCAGTCTGCCAAAAAGTGCTGAAAACTCAGCAAGGGGTCTATGTGTTCGACACCTCCTCGGATGAGGAATTCTCAAGTAAACTCTCGGTGGTGAGCTTGAAGCTTAATTCGGTGGTGGCGGTCCCCTTGAAAGGGCAGCAGGGTTTGTCTGGCATTCTCTACATTGATGCAAAGTCCCAAGCGATGCAGTCGCTCGAAAAAGAAATGGCTATTTTGAGCAATATTGCCAATGTGGCGAGTCTCGCCATTGACAATGCCCGTCTGTATCGGCAGGCCACCACGGATGGCCTCACGGGTTTGTATGTGCGCTCGTTTTTTATGGTTCGTATGGAGGAAGAAGCCAATCGTTCCGCTCGCTACGGGCGCGTTTTCTCGCTGTTGGTATTGGACATTGATCATTTCAAGAAGTTTAACGACACCTATGGTCATCAGACGGGGGATGAGGTGATCAAGCTGGTCGCTCACATCATTAAGCGGGCGATTCGGGTGGGCCTTGATATTCCAGGGCGGTATGGCGGCGAGGAACTGGTTCTTCTGTTACCTGAAACCAATGCAGAAGGTGCAATGGTTGTCGCGGAACGCTTGAGGCAGAATATTGAAAGCACACAGCTTCCTGGACCGAATGGCGATGCGCTGAAAGTGACCGTCTCGATTGGGGTGGGGGTTTTTCCCATTCACGGCGGCACGGCCACGCAGCTGTTTGAGAGGGCAGACCAAGCCCTGTACCAGAGCAAGCAGCATGGCAGGAACCGCTGCACCTTGGCTGGCGGTTCCTAGCACAGCGGGCCGTTATCGCTCGTAGAGAAAGACCCCCTCGCCGCTCTTTCGTCCAAGCATCCCGGCGCGGACGTACTTTTTCAGCAGCGGACACGGACGATACTTGTCGTCGCCTATCTCTGTATACAAGACCTCCATAATCGACAAGCACGTATCGAGTCCGATGAAGTCGGCCAGGGTCAGGGGCCCCATCGGGTGGTTCATGCCAAGTTTCATCACGGTGTCGATGTCCTGTGCGCTCGCCACGCCCTCTTGCAATGCGAAGAAAGCTTCGTTGATCATCGGCAAAAGAATGCGATTACTCACGAATCCCGCGGCGTCATTCACCGTCACGGGGGTTTTTCCCATCGATTCAGCTAATTGCATCACTGCGGAGTGGGTTGCGTCTGACGTTTTCAACCCCCGAATGACCTCTACCAACTGCATCAGGGGCACCGGATTCATGAAATGCATGCCAATGAAACGTTCAGGCGCTTGAACGGCCGCTGCTAACTGGGTGATCGGGAGTGAACTGGTGTTACTGGCAAGGATGGTGTCCGGCCGACACAGTTCGGACAATTGCTTGAACAGGGCCACCTTGACATCCAAGTTTTCCACAATCGCTTCAATCACGAGGTCGCAATTCGCGAGTGCGGCAATGTCACTGCTGTAGCTGAGTCGAGCGATTGCTGCATCCCGGGTCTCGGCAGTGATTTTTCCTTTGTCCACGAATTTACCCAGGCTGCTCGCAATCCCTTTGGCTGCCCGTTCCAACTGGGGCGTCGCGGCATCAAACACAGTGACGCGAAAACCCGCAGAGGCAAACACCTGTGCGATACCAGAGCCCATTTGGCCGGCGCCAACAATTCCCACTTGAGAGAACGACATAGTCACAACCTGCCTCCTAAATTTGCAAATTTTCGAGAATGATGGCGTCTCCTTGGGCTGCCCCCGAGCAAATTGCCGCAGCACCATACCTTTTGCCGGTTGACACCAATTCGTGCGCCAGCGTCGTCACCAGCCGTGCTCCGGATGCGCCGATCGGATGGCCCATCGCCACAGCCCCCCCGTTTACGTTCACCTTCTCTGCGTCGATCCCGAGTAACTGCATACTGGTCAGCGTGACGGCGGCGAAGGCCTCGTTGATTTCAATCACGTCCAATTCGGAGAGTTGTAAGCCCGTTTTAGCCAGTGCCTTTTGAATGGCTAAGGCGGGGACCGTGTGAAGATAAGGCGCTTCTTGCCCCACCATGGCATGTCCTACGATGGCGGCCAATGGTTTCAAACCCCGCCGTTTGGCTTCCTCTTCTGTCATCAAGACCAGCGCCGCCGCCCCGTCATTGACGCCGGGGGCATTGCCCGCAGTAATCGTCCCGTCCGGACTAAATGCCGGCTTCAGTTTTGCGAGTTTCTCAGCCGTTGTGTCCGGGCGAATTGATTCGTCGCGTGAAACCACAGTAGGTTCCCCTTTCCCGGCGGGGACGCTCACTGCGATTACCTCTGCACTGAACCGGCCACGCTCCCATGCGGCGTGTGCCCGTTGATGTGAGCGAGCGGCCCACTCGTCTTGCGCTGCTCGACTGATCTGGTATTCGGCAGCCACGGTCGAGCCATGCACGCCCATATGAACATTGTGGAATGCGCACCACAAGCCGTCAGAAATCATAGAGTCGAGCAGTTCACCGTGTCCCATCCTGTAACCCGAACGGGCTTTCTTTAGCAGGTAGGGCGCTTGTGTCATCGATTCCATTCCGCCCGCAACAAAAACGTGACCTTCGCCCGCCCGTGCGAAGGTATCTGCCATGGTGACAGCACGCAAACCGGACGCACAGACTTTGTTGATCGTCAGAGCCGAGGCTGTCACGGGAATACCGGCTTTGATTGCCGATTGACGCGCTGGAATCTGCCCCACACCCGCCTGAAGAACGGTCCCCATCAGCACGTTCTCCACGTCTCCGGCGTGAACGTGAGCGCGAGCAATTGCCGCTTCAATCGCGTACGCGCCGAGATCGATGGCCGAGAGTGTGGCGAAGCCCCCAGATAACTTGGTGAAAGGCGTGCGAACGGCACTCACGATGACTGTTCTACCCATAATTAGCTCCTGAACTAGATGAGGTACCGGGATGTTCACCATCTGATTCCGACAAGGTGTGTCTCGGCACGGAGGGGAATGCGGAGGCGCGGCGATCGCCCCCCGATTTATTTTGTAGCCAGGCCTTAATTCGCGCCTGGGTTGTTCCATCGGCAAAACAAGCGGCAAATGCCGTGCGTTCCGATTCGAAGTGATAACGGTGCGAGGAGGCCAGCGCGATTTTGAGCCTTCCGACCACGGGAGGATGTTGCTTTTTTATGGCTGCAAGCCAAGCGCTGAGCTCCTCGTTCGCGTCACGAGGACCCTCCGGAACCACTGCGTCCACCAATCCCCAAATTGTCGCCTCTTCCGCTCTGACGGGATAACCGGCCAACATCATTCGGCGCGCACGTGCCGGGCCGATCAGGCCGGGCAGCCGTTGGGTCCCCCCCCATCCAGGGAGCAGGCCCCATTCGCCCGCCTGATAATGCATCACCGTGTGGCTCGCAGCCACGCGAAAATCACACGCCAGCGCCAGTTCAATACCGCCACCATAGGCGGGACCATTGATCCAGGCGATGGTGGGTATGGCCATTTCAGCCAGAGTGACTGTGGTGTTCTGTCCCATCTCGCTGAACGCGTGGGCCGCGCGTTCGTCTGCGAGATCGGCCACCTCGCGAAGATCGGCGCCCGCTGAAAAGATTTTATTTCCCGACCCTGTCAAAACCAGGGCTTGAACGTTTCCCGTCTTCTCAATGCTGGTCAGGGTCGAACGGAGTTCGGTCATGAATGCCCGGGTCAATCGATGAAGACCGTCGTCGCTGTCCCATGTTAAGAACGCGACGTGATTTTCAATGACAATGTTGAGCCAGGTAGACATCGCGCTACTGTTTCGCGGCAGGCGTCTCTGGGGCGATCGACTTCAGGCGGATGGCCTTGGCGTATACCGTCACGGTGGTCGTTGTCAAAACCCACGGGGCACCCCAGGTCTGCACCTCATACCGGGGTGCAATCAGGGCGTCAGCCCCCTTCGCACTTTTAATGGCTTGAAAATGAGCCATGCGATAGGCCGAATTGACAAACCAGTCAGAGATCGACCAGCCCCCATTCATAATTTCACCGGCGTACTGGGTCTGGTTATTGACCTCAAAGAACAAAAAGTAGGTTGCCTTTCCCGAACCCTTCACGTCGCCCAAGATTTCATACTGTTCCGGTGTCAGCGGCTGTATCTGCAAGCCCGACAGGTGGGATTGCTGCATCGTGTTGTAATGGAACGTGCAACCCGAAAGCGATACGGCGATGGGCAGCACGACTGCCAGAAAAATGTGTTTGAAACGAGACATCTGGTTTCACCTCGTGCACGGATGGGCCGTCGCCCTTGACAGGCCGCAGTATCAAATGTGTCAAGCATTATGGCAGATCTTTTCAGGATTCGTCGCGTCTAAGCTATCACTGGGCTGCGATCGTCAATGCGAAAGGCATTTGTTATGATGGAGAAGCCTCGCGGGTTAGCGTGTTTGACCGCACTGCTCGGTGGGCATCTTTTTCTCAGTCAGGTAGACGATGAATGTTTGAGTTTCGAGCTTCTACAGCCTTACTTACGGCTGCCGTGATCGCATACAGCCTTGCTGGAAGTGTTTCCCCCGTTGCCGCCGAGACCATCTTCAAACGGGATGGAACACAAGTGCGGGGTAAGATCGTCAAAGAGGACGAGAAAACATTGGTGGTCGACACCCCAGAGGGCAAGCGGAAGGTCAACAAAAAGGACATTGAATTGTTGCCGCCCGTGTCCCCTGAAATGGCGATGATGACGGGGCTTTTGCTTTCGGGCGGGGGCTACTTGTACCTGGGCACGTACGACAAGGCGCTGCTCTACTTGGGGTTGAGCGCCGTAGCGGGCGGCCTCACTGCCACTTCCATGAGCCTACTGCGCCCCATTTCGTCGACGACCCCGCAGTTGGCTGTCGGCTTTTTGGTGGGGTATTCGCTGCCTTGTCTGCTGGGTGCCTTTGATGCGATGGGGGCTGCGCGCACGCGCCAGGAGAGTCCCCGCTTCCGGATCGAATATTAGAAAAGGCACAGTGCGCGCTTCCAGAGCGGGCCTGTGTGGAGCTCAACCGTGCTTGCGACTGTCACCTTGAACCCGTCCCTGGACAAGACCATCTATGTGGAGGCCCTTGGGCTTGATGATACCAATCGAGCCCTCGACTTTCGCCTCGACCCAGGGGGCAAAGGCCTCAATGTTTCGCGGGTTCTGTGGGAACTAGGGCAGAACTCGTTGCTCTTCGGTTTTTTGGGGGGCGATACGGGGCGGAAACTCGAAAAATTTTTGGTCGATGAAGGCTTGGTGTGCGATTTTAATTGGACGGTCGGTGAGACGCGCGAAAACCTCATCCTGCAGCAACAAGGCGAAAATTTACAAACCAAGATTTCAATGCCGGGGCCAACCATCCGCGTTGATGAACTGCATCGGTTGAAACGCAAGATTGCCGGGCGCAGCAAGGATTACAGTTGGATCGTTTTCTCGGGTTCCATTCCGCCAGGCCTGGGAAAGGATGTCTATCGCGAATTGGCAGAGGAGGCGAGCCTGCGAAATGACCAGGTGGTTTTGGATGCTGATGGCGACGCCTTGCGACAAGGACTGTTGGCGCGACCCTTTATGATTAAACCCAATCTTCACGAACTTCAACGGATGGTTGGGCGGCAATTGGCTTCCTCCTCTGCCATTCACGCGGCGCTGGATGAGGTTTTGTCCGGTGGCTTGGTGGAGCTGATTCTTCTCAGCAACGGCCCGCACGAGGTCATTGCTGCGACGCGCAAGGAGCGTTGGCTGGCGCGGCCCCCTCGCGTGGAGGTTCGGAGCACGGTGGGGGCGGGAGATTCGATGGTTGCCGGTTTCTTGAATCAACACGTTCAGGGGGCCGAGTTACCCGACAGCCTGCGATGGGCGGTCGCGGCGGGCACTGCCTGCGTTGCCGCACAAGGGACGGAATTGGCTCATTTTGCTGACGTGATGCGATTTGCTCCTGAGGTGCAAATTGAGCCCATCGCCGGAGCTGCGGGATCGTGAGCGCGTTTAAGTCTGTCGCTGTGGCGAAACGCGGCGGGGAGGTGCCCGACCACGACAGTCTATTTCCAACCACAGCGCTGTATGTGCACATCCCGTTTTGCGCACGTAAGTGTTTCTATTGTGACTTTCCCTCGTTCGCGGGCCAAGACGACGCGATGGAGGCTTATGTAAAGGCCTTGCGCGAGGAAATTTCTGCGGCGCCTCGCTTGCGGGTTCGCACGATTTTTTTTGGCGGCGGCACCCCCTCTTATTTGCCTGCGGCGCTGCTCGGCGAAATACTCGCGGACATTCTGGCGCACTTTGAGGTGCTGCCAGGAGCAGAAATCACGATGGAGGCGAATCCGGGGAACGAGCGATTGCGTGATGGCTCAGCACTGGATGAATGGCGACGCTATCGGGAGATGGGGTTTAACCGTGTATCGCTGGGTGTCCAAAGTTTTGATGCGGATGTTTTGCAAGCCCTGGGGCGGATCCATCGCCCCGAGGATGCGTTGGACGCCGTTCGCGCGGCGCGCAGTGGGGGGTTTGAACGCTTGAGCATTGACCTGATGTACGGGTTGCCGGGACAGACCCTTGAGACATGGCGCGATACTCTGATGGTTGCATTGAGTCTACGCCTGCCTCATGTGTCCGCATACAGCCTCATTGTCGAGCCTCATACACCGTTTGAGATGGCCGAACGCCAAGGGCGTTTGCCATTGCCCGATGAGAATACGGAGCGTGAGATGGCGCGATTGGTGGAAGTGATGCTGTCGGAGGCCGGCTACGATCATTACGAGGTATCGAACTGGGCCCTGCCGGGCTGCGAGAGTCAACACAATCAAGTCTATTGGCGCAATGAACCTTGGCTGGGTTTTGGCTCGGGGGCTCACTCCTATTGGGGGCGCAGGCGTTGGTCCAATCCCTCGACTATCACCAAGTACCTGTCTGATGGCCCCGCGGTGCCCCCATCCGTTGAGCAGGCGCTACATACTGAGCAGGAAGAGACCATGTTTATGGGGCTCCGTTTGCTTAAGGAAGGGATGAGCAATGAGCGCTTTGAGGCTCGTTTTGGCTGTGATTTACAGTCCCGTTATGGCACGGTGATTGACGACTTGGCGTCGCGCGGGCTGGTCACTTTTACTGATGGGCGTTTGTGTCTCACGCCGGAGGGTTTGCCACTGGCTAACGAGGTTTTCGGAGCGTTCTTGGACTGCTGAATTTTAACGCCACCGCGCAGCTAGTTGATAGAAATAGCTTGAATTCGCTCGAATTCTTCGCGATATTGACGAACCAGTTCGGGGGCATTTTTGAAAATCAACAGGTTTTCGTTGTTGTCGCTTTGGGCGCTTTGGGAAAAATTGTAGGAGCCCATAATCAGCGTATTGTCATCCACGATGATGACTTTGTGATGCATCAACGAGGGGTTCGTGTCGACCCTGACATCCAAACGATCGCCCCACACGTTTTCAACAGGATTCATTCGCTGGTATTCGCTGTAGCGAGATGCTGCTTGGCTTTTTTCAAAGACGCCTTCGACCTTAATTCCTGCCGCCGCGCGATTCAGCATGGCATCAGCAATTTCGTCTTCTGTGAAACTGAAGGCCAAAAACTGGATGCGAGTGCGCGCGTTTTTAATCTCTTCCAGGATGGCTGCTTTCGCCCCTCCCTGGGTGGAGGTGAAGGGCGAGAAGAAAGCCTCTACTTCCATCGAGCCCAATGGGGTACGGGTTGGGGGAGGGTGGTCATCGAGGAGGGAATCATTGTTGCTGCGATCCGGCCCAAAGTTTCGCCACACGTACATTTTTTCAAATTCATGGGTGAAGGCTTTGGCCAGGGCCTGCGACTCTAGGCGGATGGCATTGTTATTTTCTTCATAACTTCCGTGCTCGGTAATATTGTAAGAGCCTGTCCAGACAGTCTGACCGTTCGCGACCAAAAATTTGTTGTGCATCAGGCCCTGGCGATCATCAGGCAGAATTTCCACGCCTGCAGCCCTTAGTTTCTCGATCATCGGTCTCAAATTTCCATTGGAATCCGTGTAGTAATCGCGTTCGGTCACCAGTCGTATGCGCACACCCCGTTGGGCCGCCCGAATGATCGCTTGGGTGACGTTATCGACACCAATTGAAAAGAAAGCAGCATCCAGTGTTCCGCCCGAGGGGATCGTGTCAATAAGCCGCACCAGTTGTTTATCGGGATTGTCTGCAGAACTCAGGCATTTGGCTTTGTTGGTGATTCGGACTTGCTCATTGCTTAACCCGTGCAGCGGGGACGCATAGGCCTTCGTGAAATAGACAGACGCCTGATCGCGCCCGGGTGTTTGGGGCGGGATTTCTGGTGTTGGTTGGGGGAGAGGTACCGGTGAGAAAAGTCTGGTGAGCCAATCCCAAGCACGACGAAAAAAATTGGTGAAAGGAGAGTTTTGCGGGTTCAGTCCCGGCCACGGAGGCAAGGATTGAGACGCACGGAAGGTCTTTTGTGTTGCGGGGGATTGAGCGCGGACGACCGTTCTACGTATGTTGGCATAGTCCCCCACGCGGGCGAATCCGGCTTGATTCGAGCGGTTTTGAATCCCGTATGGCATCTCTGACCCCCTGGTTTCGAAGTGTTTATCGTCCAAACGGATTCAAAACGGTTTAAGTTGACTTCAATTTTTTGTAGAAAAAATCTTAAGTTTCGGGTTTTTAAACGTTTGATGGGCATGTGAAAGGGCGGGCAAGGGTTGGAGCGGTAGGGTTTGCACCTTTAGGATGGGCGTCGTGTGCCATGCGCGAAGAGAGGCTTGCCCATGTCGGAATTACCGTCGCCCTCTCACGGTAAAGATGCTGCTGCGGGACCTGACTTGGATCTTGATCAGGTCTTGCGCGACGGGATGCCCGCCGTGCTCGAAACCTGTCGCCATACGCGGCAAGTGATATCTCAGGATGGCCTTTTTTTGGTTTCTGGTGATGACGGTGCCCTTTATCATCACTGCACCTGCGGAACCGGTCTCTACTTCCACGACACGCGGTACTTATCCGGTTGGCGATTGGCCTTGGCGGGTCAAAAGCCCACCCTGTTATCGTTTTCCGCTGAGCGAAATTTCATGTCACGCATTGAGTTCATGAATGCCCATCTCGCTCTCCCGAACGGCGTGGAGGTTCCTCAGGAGAGTATTCATCTTTCGGTGACGCGTTTGATTCGTAACTACGTCCACGAGCGGATTGAGGTGGTCAATTATTCGCCCACAACCTTGGATATATCCCTGACCTGTGCCTTCACGGCTGATTTTGCCGACATGTTTGAGGTGAGAGGCGCGTTCAAGGGGCACAGGGGACAGTTTTTGCCTGTCGAAACAGGGGGGCGCGCTGCCACGCTCTCTTACCAGGGCGCGGATGGGATATTGCGTCGAACACGTTTCGGCTTTTTTCCTGAACCTGTCTCTTTCAGGCGCTTGGAGGCGGCTGAGGAAACGGGTTTTGTGGTTGAGTTCTGCCTGCGTGTTCTCGGCGGTGGGGGGCGTTCCTCCATTGAGATCCACGTCATACCAGAACAAGGCGATGCTCGATGTGCGTTACCGGCGCGTACATTTGCTGACCTGGGTCAATGGCTTCATCAGGAACAGACCCGCAGGAATGCCGGAGCAACCCGTCTGCACAGCGACAACGCGATATACAACTTGGTCTTGCAAAGGAGCGTGCTGGATCTTGAGACGCTGACTTCCATACAGCCCGAGACGGGCCCTTACATTTCTGCAGGCATCCCCTGGTTTGCATGTCCCTTTGGCCGGGATGCGATTCTGGCTGCTTATCAGAGCCTGATTTTGGGACCGGAACTGGCCAAGGGAACCTTGCGCTATCTCGCCCGCTTTCAGGGGCGGGATCTTAATGATTTTCGGGACGAAGAACCGGGCAAGATTCTCCACGAGATTCGTTACGGCGAACTGACCAATTTGGGGTTGGTACCCCACGCCCCCTACTATGGCTCCATCGATTCAACTCCCCTGTTTTTGATATTGATTTCAGAAACCTACCGGTGGAGCGGCGATCTCGATTTTGTGCGGGAGATGTGGGAGGCCATTGAGCAAGCATTGATGTGGATCGATGCTTATGGGGATCAAGACGGCGACGGATTTTTGGAATATTCGACGCGATCAACCCTCGGTTTGTATAACCAAAATTGGAAAGATTCACACAACAGCAATATCGGTCCAGACTTTCGTATTGCATCGCTACCCATCGCGGTCGTCGAGGTGCAAGGCTATGTTTACGACGCCAAACGCCGTATGGCGGAGTTGTGCTATGCGCTCGATCTGCGTGTGATGGGGGATCGTCTGGTACGCGAGGCCGAGGATCTAAAACAAGCCTTTAACCGCGCGTTTTGGAGTGAAATAGACGGCTTTTATGCCCTAGCCCTTGACGGTGAAAAGCAACCTGTTCGGACTTTGGCGTCGAATATGGGCCACGCGTTGTGGAGTGGGATTATTGATTCGTCTCGAATTCCAGAAGTCGTCAGGCGTCTGCTGGCACCCGATATGTTTAGTGGTTGGGGCATACGTACGCTCAGTGCGGCGATGCCTCCATACAACCCACTCAGCTACCACAATGGCTCGGTTTGGCCTCACGATAATAGTTTGATTGCCTGTGGCCTCGCCAGTTTGGACTACAAAACGGAAGCCCTCGGGATTATGGAATCGATGTACGAGGCGACGTTGAAGTTTCCATATTTTCGTCTTCCGGAATTATTTTGTGGGTTTTCCCGTGAGGGAGAGCTTGATACGCCTGTTCCATATCCGGTGGCTTGTTCTCCGCAGGCGTGGGCAGCGGGTGCCAATCTTCTATTTTTGCAGTCCATTTTAGGGCTGAGTCCTGACGCATCTCGCCAGCAATTATTGATAAGGAAACCGGTCCTGCCCTGTTGGCTCGACAACGTCTATCTTCGTGGTTTACGCGTCGGGCAGGCTCACGCAGACCTGCAATTTGTCCAACTGCACGGGGTCACGACCGCACGTGTGCTTGAAAAAAGCGGGGGGCCCCTCAAGATTATGATTGAAGGGTGAGCACCATGTGACGGTGAGGGATGGAGCAATCCATAAATACCGGGCCCACCGCCTCAAAACCCATCCGTGAATAAAAACCTTGTGCATGAACTTGACTGTCCAGTTTGAAAACAGAGACACCCCTAGACACGCCGTGACGCAAGATCTGTTGTAAAAGAGCCGTTCCGGCGCCTTTTTTGCGGTAGGCTTGCCTGATCGCAAATCGGCCTATTTTCCAGATCTCATCGGTTTTTTCCACCGCGCGGGCGGTTCCGACAGCCAGTCCATCCTCCGTAAAGAGCAACCAGTGACGGGCGTTGTCGTCGAGTTCGTCCCACTCCTCTTCAGGAGGGACCCCCTGTTCTTGAACAAAAACCTCTGCGCGGATGGCTCTGGCCATTTCCCACTCTGACGGGGTGCTCACCCTTGCGACGGTAAATTGACTGTCTTGAGGCGCCATTGTGGTACCCTGTGGCTTCGTGGGGTGTTGCCGAGGAGAGATAGGGGAATTCTCGATGCAAGTAAAAAATATCGGAGACTTTTTTCGGTGCAACGCAGACAAAATTTCAAAAAATCCGGTTTTCGAATCCTCACATCTATTCTTCGACGTTTACGGGATTTTGCCGGGGCAATCACAAAAAGTCCACACCCACGAGGACAGCGATAAAATTTATTCGGTTTTGGAAGGGGAGGTGTGTGTCATCTTGGGAGACGAGCAAAGAAACCTGGTCGCAGGCGAGACTGTAATGGCTGAATCAGGTGTCGCACACGGGATTGTCAACCAGGGGTTGAGTCCCGCGTACGTCTTGGTCGTCATGGCCCCGAAGCCCCAATAGCTTAGTGTTCACCGCGACGAGATTTTCGCGGTCCGCCTTTCGTTGCGATCCACGCGTTGAGTTCCAATACGGGCGTGAAATATTTCCGGCTGCTGCGACCGCAAAACAACATTGCATCGCCCTTGACCTTGCGGGACTCATCTTGTGTGAACCATTGAAGTTCAACAAAGTCAGGGTCACATTCGGGGCATTGACACAGCAATTCGGGGTGAATGCCCTTGATGGATACCTTCTCACGCACCGAGCGAACATCGCCGCTCGCCTCCTCCACCGGGTCTGTCGTTTCCGCACTGCCTTCTGAAGATTCTGTATTAACCGAGGTTTCAGCATCTAGTGTCGCGACTTCTGGCTGTGTGTCTTTATCTTCCATACGCCGTTTTTTGCTCCACGAGGGACCGAGTTGCAATGGCCCGGAATAAGGCGTGACAACTGGTCGATAAGAACTCCGCCACCCAAGACCACTGGGCTGGATGCAACAAGACATCTCCGGTATTGGGGTGCCTGGCAAGAATCGTACTACACGCTTTCTCTACGCGTTGTAGATCGGCATCAAGCAGTTCAGGGTGATAGCTTGGTTTTACCACTTCAACCAAGGTTGCCGCCACCCTGGCCGCGCGTGCCTTTCTGGGGGGGGCGACGGTCAGCCCTTTGCCGCACGGGCGCATTCCGCGGCAGGTGACGCGCAAATGTTCGAGTATTTGTGCTTCGGGTGCTTCAATCACCTGTTGACGCGTCGCCAGCCTTGTGAAGAGCTCGGCCGCTTCGTTAAACAGGCTCGCCACTTCGTAAACTTCTGCCGCATGCTGCATGTCCCAATACACTCCACATCCACGGAAGGAAAAGTAATCAATGGATCCTTGAGGCTGAAAAGATGACAACACGTGTATGCTGCCGCGACTCAGGATAACATAATGTTCCCCTTCAAACCACCATGTGCTGAGGGCTTCTGGAGAAAATAGGGGTGAAATTGGCCGCTGAGCACGCTGCACGATACAATGAACGCCACTGCGGTTGTTCGCTGCACATGGTGTGGCAGGCGGGGCACCGGGAGTTCTGTGCAGGGAGGTAAGAAGAGTCGTGCTGACAAAGATTCTGCGTCGTAAGTCGCTGGAAATGGTCTCACGTCCCGAGGGTTCGGGTTTAAAGCGTACACTGAGCGCTTTTGATCTCATCGTTCTTGGGGTAGGGGCCATTATCGGTGCCGGGATCTTCGTGATTGCGGGCAAGGGGGCACAGTCCGCTGGCCCCGCGATCATGTTGTCCTTTGTGGTGGTGGGACTGGCTTGTCTCTGCGCAGCTCTGTGTTACGCGGAACTCGCGTCGATGATTCCGGCCGCTGGCAGCGCTTATGCTTACACATACACGACGATGGGGGAATTTCCGGCCTGGTTGATTGGCTGGTTTTTGGTGTTGGAATATACGGTTGCGAGCGCAGCGGTCGCGGCGGGGTGGTCTGCCTATTTCGCTAAGATATTGAAAATGGTCGGATTGGAGCTGCCAACAGCCCTCACCTCCTCGCCTTTGGAAGCTGCACATCCGGGGTTGTTTAATTTGCCAGCTGCCGCGATTGCTCTATTTGTCACCGGTTTGCTGGTGCTGGGCGTGCGCGAGAGTGCCCGTGCGAATGCGGCTTTCGTGGCTCTCAAGATTGGGGTCTTGTTGGCCTTCATCGTGGTCGCCTTGCCGGCGGTTAAACCGGGGAACTGGGAACCGTTCATGCCGTTTGGCTGGCAGGGGGTGCTGGCGGGGGGGGCGCTGATCTTCTTTGCTTATATCGGCTTTGATGCGGTCGCGACCACGGCTGAGGAGGCGAAAAATCCTCAACGTGACTTGCCCATTGGTATTTTGGGTTCACTTTTGGTCTGCACCCTGTTCTACATTACAGTGGCGGCGGTGATGACAGGAATGGTGCCGTTTCAGGAACTCAATCATCCGGCCCCTTTGGCACGCGCCTTGACGTTGGTGGGGCAAGAGAAATGGGCCGCCCTCATATCCTTCGGTGCCGTCTTTGGTTTAACGAGCGTTCTGATGGTGCTCATGATGGGAATGCCACGGATTTGGTTTGCCATGAGTCGGGATGGTTTATTGCCTCCCCTGTTCGCGAAGATTCATCCGCAATATGGGACGCCGTGGGTTGCCACCATTATTAATGGGGTGGCCGTGGCGATTATCACGGGCTTGTTGCGTTTGGATGAAATTGCGGAGATGACCAACATTGGAACGCTGTCAGCGTTTATGGTGGTTGCGGCAGGTGTTTGGATTTTGCGCCGTCAGCGGCCAGAATTGCCGCGCGCGTTTCGGGCACCCGCTTTGCCGTTGGTGGCCGGTTTTGCGATTGTCTCCTGCGGGGCCATGATGCTGAAGCTGTCTGCGACCACTTGGATGCTGTTCGCGGTCTGGACGGTCTTGGGCATCATTGTTTACTTCGCATACAGCCTGCGCCACAGCGCGCTTCAGCAGGCCTCTGAAACCTCCCCAGAAGGCTCTCCTGTCGCGTGAGGCAACCAGAGGGCTCTTTTGACGTCGCTCGCCCAAGTGTCACGCGTGTGAAGGGCGTTTGGGTGGGCCTCGTCATCGCCTTATTCTGGCTGGGAATCTCTTGGTTTGGTGGTTTGCAGCGAGCCCAATGGGCCGCCTACCACTTACTGTTTGACCTGCGCGGGCCGCAGGCACCGCCTGGCGCAGTCACGATAGTGGCGGTGGACGAGGCCAGTATGGAGGCGCTCGGGGCCTGGCCTGTCTCCCGGCAGATATGGGCAGAGTTGATTAATGGCTTGTTCGCGGCGCGCGCTCGTGTGGTCGGCATCGATATAACTTTTGTACAAGCGGCCCCTGATGGGGTCTCAGATCGCATTTTCTCGGGGGCCCTCAGCCGCTATGAGGGCCGGGTGGTTCTCGCAGCTAATTTCCAGCCGATGCAGACCGCGGGGTCTCAGGGACTGCAACTGGTGTTACCACACCCCCGACTCAGGTCCGCGGCGGAGGTTGGTATCGTCGACTTGCCGTTTGATTCGGACGGTGCAATTCACCGATTTCCCTCGCTTGTGTCAGGGCTGGATGTGGATGACGTCTCTGCTCAGAAGGATTACGAGGGTTTTGCGTACGCAGTGGCTGTTCGTTATGCCTCCGCGCCTATTGAACGCTTGAATGATCGCTTGATCAATTATTCGGGCCCACCGGGATGGTTGCGCCGTGTCAGCTTGATTTCGGCCCTCGAGGCCATCCGGGCGGGCGACTCTGAAATTGTAGAAGGTTTTAGAGACAAGGCGGTCTTGATTGGTGCCACCGCACTGCGCCTGCAAGACCAGTATCCTACGCCTTTTTCTGCGACTTTCACGGGTGCAGGCAGCGCGACTTATATGCCGGGCGTCGAAATTCACGCCCACGCGGTCGCCACGTTATTGAATGGAAACCACGTACGAACGCCGCCGGCATTTTTTGGTTTCTTGGCAAACCTGGCGTGGGGGTTGGGGCTTGGTCTGCTCCTGTTTCCCTTGTCGCCGCGCC
Source organism: Candidatus Sericytochromatia bacterium (assembly GCA_035284745.1). GTDB lineage: Bacteria > Cyanobacteriota > Sericytochromatia > S15B-MN24 > JAQBPE01 > JAYKJB01. The sequence goes on from JAYKIL010000031.1 coordinate 130,025, forward strand.
CCGCTTTGACGGCTGCTGCGCTGAGTCTATTGCTCCTCTTATCCGGGGTGATGGCTTGCTTTTTTTATCTTAATCTGTGGATAGACGCGGTTGTCCCCTCCCTTATTGTTGTGATGACGTTGGTGTCAGGCATTGCGGTGCAGTACGCCCAAGCAGAAGCGCAACGACGGATAACGCGTCGGACGTTTGAGCGGTATGTGGCCCGGGAGATCGTGGAAATGTTACTTGCAAAGCCCTGGCTTGCGCCGCGAATGGGGGGCGAGAGTCGTGAGGTGACTCTCCTGTTCTCTGATGTGCGCGCGTTCACCTCATTATCTGAGCAACGCACGCCGGAGGAGGTTGTCGCTTTTTTGAATGCTTATTTAACGGAAATGGCGCGGGTCATCCGCCAGGAAATGGGCTGCATCGATAAGTACATCGGAGATGCGATCCTCGCGGTGTGGGGCAACGTCATTCCCATCTCTTCTGAGGAGGCTGCGCGTCGTGCAGTCCGCGCAGCGCTCAAGATGTTGGCAAGTCTCGAACAACGGCGGGCCGAATGGTCGCAACAAGGCTTTCCCGATCTTGCGATTGGGATTGGCATTAATACGGGGGACGCCGTGGTCGGAAATATCGGTTCACCCGAGAAAATGGAGTTTGGAGTGATTGGGGACGCCGTGAATGTTGCAAGCCGTCTGGAAGGTTTGACCAAGGAGCACGGGGCCTTGCTTGTCAGTGCTCGCACCCGTGAGTTACTGGGTGATGGTTTCAATTGTGAACGGATCGGCCCTATCCCGGTCAAAGGGCGGGTCCAACCCGTTGAGGTGTGGCGGGTGCTTGGCGAAGTCGCTCCGGTTCCAGAGCACCGGGCGACGTGGTAAATTAAGGGGTCATCCGCGCTTGTGGCGCGTGTCGGGATCCAACCATGCAAGCTGCTATGCGTTCTACCCTGCAGAGTATTGGGCAACTGGGCCAGTTCTGTGGAGAAATCGTTGACGGTCTGTTGCGAAGACCATACTACCGGGCGGAGGTCATCTTAAATTCCCGGCGGGTGGCGTTTCAGTGTATTGTGCCTGTCGCCGCCATTTTGTTTCCCACGGGCATGATTACAGCCCTGATGGGCCTAAAAATCATGGCTCTGTTCGGCACGGAAAGAATGCTATCGAGCCTCTTGGCGCAGGGTATTGTGAAGGAAATGGCGCCCGCTTTAGCGGGCATTATGATTGCCTCTCAAGCAGGGTCCGCCATCGCCGGAGAGATTGGCACCATGCGCGTCAAAGAAGAAATAGATGCGCTGGGGGTCATGGCCATAAACCCCGTGAAGTACCTGGTGATTCCTCGGTTGGTCGCGCTTGCTTTCGTGTGTCCGTTGATCTCGGTGATTGCGACGGCGAGTGGAATGCTGGGCGGTTTCACGGTGGCGGTCCTGCTGAAAGGTCAAAATTACGGTGTGTTTCTGGCGAACTTACTGGCATTTGTGACGTTGGCAGATATCTACGCAGGTCTGCTCAAGGCTGCCGTCTTTGGCTTGGCGGTTGGATTGATCGCTTGTTTCTATGGATACAACGTGACGGGGGGCGCGGTCGGAGTTGGTAAAGCAGCCAACAATACGGTGGTTCATTCGATTGTTGCTGTGGCTGTTTTGAACTATGCCATGACCACACTGCTGCTGCGGGTATTTGGCGCGTGACCGTCGTGGCAGGGCTGTTGCGTGATGTCGGTTCGGGGGCCACTCGCATTTTGCGTTGGCTGGGCCAGTTGGGCTTTTTTGCTGCCGAGGTGGTTCACTGGACGTTGCTCCGCAAACCGCCGTTCTTGGAGGTGGTCGAACAATGCGTTCGCATTGGCATACATACCGTGGGAATCCTGATGTGCGTGTTATTTTTCATCGGGGCGAATGTGGCATTGGTCGGCTACGTCATTTTTAAACAGTTTGGTGGGCAAGACATGGTTGGGATTTATGTGGGCCTGTCTTGCGTCATTGGACTGGCCCCCCTGATCGTAGGGGCGATGTTGGCGGCGAAACCCGGAACAGAAATCGCCGCCACGGTGGCGTCCATGCGGGTGAAGGAGCAAATTGATGCCCTCGAGGTGATGGCGGTGAATCCGTATTGGTACCTGATGGTGCCCCGTTTGTTGGCTTACATTGTGGTCACGCCCCCCTTGTTTGCGTTGGCCGTCGTCGCGAGTGTGGGGGGCGGGTATGTGGCTGCCGTGTACCAGTTGGGCATCAATCCCGGCGTATTTATGGCCGATGTTCTGAGATTTTTGAGCTTCTCTGACCTTTGGAAAGGCCTCATTCGTGCGGAGGTTTTTGCGGTTTCTATTTGCTTTTTGGCCTGTTTCTATGGATTCACGAGTCGTCCGGGTCCGGCGGGCGTCAGTCGGGCCATCAATCTTGCCGTGGTGGTGGGCAGCACAACAATTATCGTGGCAAATTATTTTTTGACGGAGTTAATGTACGGATGATCTCTTTTCGCCACGTGGTTAAACGTTTCGGACCGCAGGTGGTTCTTGATGATGTGTCTTTGGAAATACCCAAAGGGCAGACGACGGTGATTATCGGCCCATCCGGCACCGGAAAGAGTGTATTTATAAAACTTCTGGTGGGCTTGCTTAAGCCAGACGCGGGACAAATTTGGGTGGGAGACCAGGAAATAACTCAATTGCGAGAGCGTGACCTGTATCGCGTTCGTAAGCGCTTTGGCATGCTTTTTCAAGATGGCGCGTTGTTTGATTCGATGAACGTGGCGGATAATATCAGCTTCCCCTTGCGTCAACACACCAACAAGACAGAGAAAGAGATTTCCGCCATTGTGCGAGCCAAGTTGGCCCAAGTGGGCCTGCCGAATGTTGAGCACAAGTACCCGGGGGAATTGTCCGGGGGGATGCGCAAGCGGGTAGGAATTGCTCGGGCGCTGGCCCTAGAACCGGAAGTGGTTTTGTTTGATGAGCCCAATTCGGGCCTTGACCCGGTGATGAGTGATGCCATTGATAAACTGATTGTGCGCATGCAACGCGAGCTGGGGCTCACGTTCGTCGTGATCTCTCACGACCTTGAAGGCACTTTTCAGATTGCCGATCGCATCGCAATGCTCTACAAGAGCAAAGTGATTGCGGCCGATGACGCTCGGGCCATTCGAGCATCAGACAACCCTGTTATACGTCAATTTTTCAGTCGCAGCGCGGATGGTCCCATCCAGGTGGTTTAGCGGAGCAAAGCTATCATGAGTCAGTACCGAAACGAGATCATGCTCGGTGGATTTATCTTATTGGGGGTCGGCCTTCTTGCAGCGATGTCGATAGCGGTAGGAGGCATGAATTTTCGAGAGGGCGTGCACGTTCGCGCCCGTTTCAGCAATGCGACCGGATTGGTGAAGGACGCTGCGGTGACGGTGGCCGGCGTGCAAGTGGGCCACGTAGAAAGTTTGAGCGTTGAACACGACAAAGCAGTTGTTGGAATTTTTCTGCGGAAGGATGCTGGGATTCGTGAAGATGTTCGGGCCAGCATTCGCGCAAAAAGTCTGTTGGGTGAGAAATATTTGGAGCTTCAGCCCCGGGGGCGGGAAACACCCTTGTTGGCGAACGGGGGGCTTATCGAGGAGACGCGCTCGACGGTGGAGGTGGACGAATTGCTTGCGTCGTTGGCACCCCTGGTCAAAGAGGTCAATCCTAAAGATGTCGCGGCGCTCGTGCGTGGCTTGGCGCAGACGGTGGACGGCGAGCAGGCTGCCTTGGCGCGGGTGGTTCGTCACGCCGGCACCATTACAGAACAATTGGCTGATGTGCTCCAAACCCATCGTGGCGAGATTGATAAAACCGTCGTGCACGTTGCGAGTCTTGCGAAACAGGGTGACCAGTTTTTCAAGGAGAAAGCCCCTGCGTTGGGCCGAACGGTAACGAATCTTGATGAGATGTCGCGCAGTTGGAACAAAGAGACGCCCGGCCTGGCCGCAAAGGCCCAGCGCATTACCTCGCAAGTCGACCGTCTGACCCGGGCCGTCGAGCCGGAAACAGTCGGAAAAATAGCAAAAGAGGCAGCCCGCGCGATGCAAAAAATGCCGGGTTTGCTGGAAAAAGCGGACAAGCTGTCCGAGGCGGACGCGCGGGCGTTTGCCGAGGAGGTCTTGTTACGGACGGGAATTCGGGTTTACCTCCATCCCTTCGGTCCGCAGTCCGTTCCCTCGGTTCCTGGAACACCCGCCCCACTGACTCCTTAACGGGCACATAGAGGATAGATTGCTCTGATGGCTGAGTTTATCGATATTTTCCTTCACGTGGATAAGCATCTGGCTGCATTGATTGCCCAATATGGCGGTGCAACCTTATTGATCTTGTTCACGATTATTTTTTGCGAAACGGGCCTCGTCGTCACCCCGTTTTTGCCCGGAGATTCGTTGTTGTTTGCCGCGGGTGCGTTTGCGTCTCAAGGGTCGTTTAACGTGTTTCAGTTGTGGGGGGCACTGTGGGGGGCCGCGGTGCTCGGCGACAATGTGAATTATTGGGCAGGACGCATCGTGGGGCCCCGGATTTTTCACTTTGAAGACTCGCGCTTTTTTCGCAAAGCGCATTTGGAACGGACCCACGCCTACTATGAACGGTATGGTGGAAAAACACTTGTCATCGGTCGCTTTATGCCAATCATCCGTACCTTCGCCCCGTTTGTGGCGGGGGTGGGGGCCATGACCTACCGACGCTTCCTCGCCTACAGTGTGGTGGGCGGCTTTCTCTGGATGTCCACCTTTATCTTTGGCGGTTTCTATTTCGGAAACCTGCCGTTGGTGCAAAAGAATTTTAAACTGGTCATTTTGGCCGTCATTTTTGTCTCGGTGATGCCGATGATGATTGAGTTTTTACGGCATCGAAGAGGGGCCGGACGCGCGGAGCCTTCGCCGTCTCATCTGGGCGAGCGCTCTGCCGAGGAGGCGTCTTGAGCGACGCGGGTTTTGCGACCACGTGGCGTGGCGCATAGGATGACGTTTCGCGATTTATTTGCCTCACGAAGGAAAGACATACGATGGAAAAGTTGACGGGCCTGATCGGAATCGCTTTGATTTTGGGCTTGGCGATCGCATTGTCCACCGACCGGCGGGCGATTCGATGGACTCAAGTGGCGTGGGGCCTCGGGTTGCAACTGGCGCTGGCCTTATTTATTCTGTGGACGCCCTTGGGACGTGCTTTTTTTGAGGGCCTCGGTTCCGCAGTGACCCGTTTGCTCGACTTCTCCAACAGAGGAGCGGAGTTTGTTTTCGGCTCGTTGGTGACCCGCCCTGAGATGGGTTTTATCTTTGCCTTTAAGGTCCTGCCCGCCATTATTTTTGTCGGCAGTTTGATGGGTATCGCCTATTACTTGGGTTTGATGCAGGCGGTGGTCAGCTTTGTCGCGAAGATTATGGTGAAAACCATGAAGACCTCGGGGGCTGAAAGTCTGTCGGCCGTGGGAACTGTCTTCGTGGGCCAGAGCGAAGCTCCCTTGCTGATTCGCCCTTACTTGGCGAAAATGACCCGCTCGGAACTCAATGCCATTATGACGGGAGGGATGGCGACGATCGCCGGGTCCGTTATGGCCGCCTACATTGGTATGTTGGGCGGGGAGTGGGCCCCCCATCTTTTGGCTGCTTCGTTAATGGGGGCACCGGCCGGATTGGTGATGGCGAAAATTCTGTGTCCCGAGACGGAAGAGCCGCAAACGAGTGGCCGGGTGAAACTTGAAATGGCAGTCCACGAGAGCTCGGTGATCGAGGCAGCCGCGAAAGGGGCCTCTGATGGGATGCACGTGGCGTTTATCGTGGCTGCGATGTTGATTGGCTTCATTTCTCTGCTGGCGTTGATTAATGCTGGCTTTGGCTATCTTGGCGGCCTGATAGGTTTTCCATCTCTGTCCCTCGAGATGATTCTGGGATATTTCTTTATGCCGCTGACTTTGGCGATGGGGACGCCGTGGTCGGATGCACAGGTTGTGGGCTCCTTGCTGGGGCAAAAAATTGTGCTCAATGAGTTCGTCGCGTACGGCAACCTGTCCGAGATTTTGAAGCCCGGGGGCGTGGAGCTCTCTAAAAAGGCGACCACCATCGCGACTTTTGCTCTGTGCGGCTTTGCGAATTTCTCTTCGATTGCGATCAATATTGGCTGCATCGGTGGTTTGGTTCCGGAACGGCGCTCCGAATTAGCGCAACTGGGGCTGCGTGCGATGACCGGTGGAGCGTTGGCCTCTTGTATGACCGCGACCGTCGCTGGAATCTTGTTGTAGGAGAAGTGGCAGTGCCCATCCAACTCGTGAGTCTGGGCGGTATTTTTCTACTCGTTTTATTGGGTTGGCTGTTGTCCACCTCGCGACGAGACGTGAACTGGAAGACCGTGGGGGTGGGACTTGCGCTGCAATTTTCCCTGGCTCTGTTCATTCTGAAGTTTCCGCCCGGCCAGTGGCTCTTTCAAAAGGCCGGTGCGGGCGTGACGGGGTTGCTTGATTTTGCGAAACAGGGCGCAGGATTCGTATTCGGGAAGTTGATGGATGTGAGTTCGTTTGGCTTTGTTTTCGCTTTCCAGGTGCTTCCGACGATCATCTTTATGGCGTCTGTTATCTCGGTGCTCTACTACCTGGGAATTGTCCAACGGGTGGTGGCTGCTTTGGCGTGGGTGATGCGAAAGTTGATGGGGACCTCCGGCCCGGAGAGTTTGTCCGCTGCTGCGTGTGTTTTCGTGGGGCAGGTCGAGGGCCCTTTGTTGGTGCGTCCCTACATCGCGACGATGTCGCGCTCGGAGCTGATGGCCTTGATGACGGGTGGCATGGCGACGATCGCGGGCGGCGTGATGGCTGCATACATCGGCTTGTTAGGCGGGCAATGGGCGCCGGCTTTATTGGCCGCTTCACTGATGGGGGCGCCGGGCGGTCTGGCGATGTCGAAACTGCTGGTTCCGGAAACGAGGGGCACCGCAGCGGAGGGCTCTGCCGATACCAATGACGCGATGATGAACGTGGAAATTCACGAAAGTTCAGTCATTGAGGCCGCTGCGAAAGGGGCCTCCGACGGCATGCATTTGGCTTTTACGGTGGCGGCGATGTTGCTGGCGTTTGTCTCTTTGGTGGCGATGCTGAACGGCGGCCTGGGAATTCTTGGCAGTTGGTTGGGGATCGCAGGCCTGTCCCTCGAGAAGATTTTGGGCATTGCGTTTTTCCCTCTGGCCGTGATGCTGGGGGTCCCTTTGGCAGATGCGGGTGCGGTGGCGAATATGATCGGGACCAAGCTGGTCTTGAATGAATTTCTCAGTTACGCAGCCCTTTCCGACATGATTCTCACGCGCACCATCAGCGAACGGGGGGCATTGATTGCGACCTTTGCATTGTGCGGTTTCGCGAACCTCAGTTCCATCGCACAGAATGTCGGGGGCATTGGTTCGATGGCGCCGGAGCGGCGCGGAGAATTGGCCCGCTTAGGCCCCCGGGCCATGATTGCAGGGGCGATGGCTTCGTGTATGTCTGCCGCGATGGCTGGGTTGCTTTTGACGTGATGTCCGGCCCGGCTCGCAAGAACACTACACTTTCCGGCTGGGGTCGCTTCCCCACCTTGACCTGTCCCGTCACGCGTCCCGAACGACGCCGGGAACTTTCTCAAATACTGGCTTCCCAGAACGGCGCTTACATTGCACGGGGTTTGGGCCGAAGTTATGGGGACCAGGCGCTTAACACGGATGGGGGCGTCATCTTGATGACGCGCCTCAATCGGATGCTGTCTTTCGATGAAACGACCGGTGTCTTGGTGTGTGAAGCGGGCGTGACCTTGGCTGAAATTATCGAAGTCTTCTTGCCTCGGGGTTATTTTTTGTGGGTCACCCCGGGGACGAAGTTCGTGACAGTGGGAGGGGCGATCGCGAATGATGTTCATGGGAAGAATCATCACGTGGACGGGAGTTTCGCGTCTTGCACCCTCGGCTTCACGCTGGAATTACCGAGCGGTGAGGTGGTGGAGTGTTCGCGGGAGGTGAATCCCGAGGTTTTTTGGGCGACTTTGGGCGGCGCTGGATTGACGGGCGTGGTTGTGATGGCCGCGATTCGCTTGCGGCGAGTCAATTCTGCTTGGATGCGGGTCGATTATCGAAAATTGACCGACCTCGACGCCACGCTGTCGGCCCTTGATGCGTTCGATGCGCATCACACCTATTCGGTGGCTTGGGTAGATACGCTGGCCCGTGGTGGCTCGTTGGGGCGCTCAATTTCCATGCACGGGGACCATCTGGATGCAGAGCGACTGCCCGCCTCGATTCGTAATCCGTTGTCGTCCCCTGGGAACAGGCAATGGGTGGTTCCCTTTGAGTTGCCCGTCAGTGGCCTTAATCGTTGGAGCGTCGGCGCCTTTAATGAGTTGTTTTGGCTCTCCCATCGGACCCAAATGGGACGCTTCGTGCCCTTGGAGCCGTACTTCTACCCGCTGGACCGGGTTCACCATTGGAACCGCTTGTATGGGGCCCGTGGCTTTGTGCAATATCAGGTGGCTTTCCCGCGTTCTCAGGGGCCTGCCGCCTTGCAACGTCTATTGGAGCGATTGTCGGTCGCACGCGCCGCGTCATTCTTGGCGGTGATTAAACGGTTTGGCGCCGGAAATTCTGGTTTGCTCTCGTTTCCATTGGAGGGCTTCACGCTCGCGCTGGATTTGCCTTGGCACCCTTCCTTGCCCGCTTTTTTGCGCGAACTCGATGCCCTGACACTCGCCTATGGGGGACGAATTTATTTTGCCAAGGATGCCTGTGCTGACGCTTCGACCGTTGCGATGATGTATCCACGTCTCAATGAATTCGTGGCACTCAAGGCCCGGTTAGACCCAGAACAGAGGCTGGCCTCAATTTTGGGACGACGGGTGGGCCTATGCTAGCGCGCAAGGGTACCGTGCTCATCGTGGGGGCCGGGTCACCGATCGCCCGCGCTCTGGGGGTCGAATTTGCCCGCGAGGGCTTTGACCTGTGTTTGGCGGGGCGCGACGTGGGTGAGATGCGAACCTTATGTGCCGATTTTCAGATTCGTTTTGGGGTTCGCGCGACACCGGCGCCTTTTGATGCGTTGTTGCCCGACCCGGGTGAGCAACTCGCCCCGTGCTGGAGCGACGAGACGGTGGGCGTTGTTGTGGCCTTCGGTTTGATGCACGATCAGAGAACGGCCGAAGCCAATCCTCACCTTGCTCTCGAGATGTTGCACGTAAACTTTACGGCAGCGGCGTTGGTCTGCGAAACAGCAACTCGTGAGTTGCTGGCGCGGGGCGGTCGCTGGCTCTGTGTGTTGGGTTCAGTGGCGGGAGACCGGGGCCGTCAGTCAAATTATCTTTATGGCGGGGCCAAAGGTGGGCTTGCGATTTATGCTCAAGGCCTGCAGCACCGATTGGCGTCGAGCGGGCTCAAGGTCATTTTCGTGAAACCCGGCTTTCTGGACACGGGGATGACGTGGGGAAAGCCCGGCTTGTTTGGTGTGGCGAGTCCCGAAAAAGCCGCTCGCTTCATTCGGCGCGCGATTGCGCAGGGGGTTGCTGTGTCCTATGTGCCCTCCTTCTGGTATTGGCTGATGATGCTGATTCGAGCCGTCCCGCGCCTCCTATTTGAAAGGACCAAGTTGTGACGGACGACCGGGCCTCTGAAACCTCCCTGTCGTCAGTTCAGCGGGCTGCTTCCACGCAACGCGAGGCCCGTGTCCCCGCCGTCCCAGTGGGCTTCCAAGCGGTATGGTCTTTGATCAGGCCTCGGCAATGGGTCAAGAATAGTTTTGTCTTGGCTCCTTTGGTATTTGCTGTCCAAATTTCTAATCCGGTGGCGCTAAGGCAGGCCGTCGCGGCCACCTTTTTATTCTGCTTGGCCTCGAGTGCTGTATACATCTTCAACGACTGGCGTGACTTGGATGGCGATCGCGCGCACCCGACCAAGCGTTTCACGCGACCGTTGGCCGCCGAAACGGTTTCTGTACGAACTGCGGGCGCCCTGTTGATTCTCTTGTGGCTGGTGGTGATCGGTGTTGCCGCCTGGTGGCCGCCGGTGGGCGTTGGCTTGCTGGTGTATGTTCTCTTAAATGCGGCCTACAGTGTCCATTTGAAGCGGGTGCCGGTGGTCGATATTTTCTGCGTGGCAGCCGGTTTCGTTCTTCGCGTCGCGTCTGGGGCTGCAGCCATCGCTGTTCCGCTCTCTGCCTGGATGCTCATCACGACGTTATGCCTCGCTCTGTATTTGGCCGCCGTGAAACGACGCCAAGAGCTTGTGGTGGCGGGCCAAGGAGCGCGTCATGTGCTGGGGGCCTACACCATTCCTCTACTCGACCGATACGCGCAAATGGCCGCGACGGCGGCCCTGGTTTTTTACGGATTGTTTGCCAGCACCGTTCGGCCGGAATTGGCTGGAACGACGGCGTTTGTATTGTTCGGCTTTTTTCGCTACAGCTACTTGGTTGAAGCCCACGAAGCGGGCGAGAACCCCACCGAAGTTTTGTGGCGGGATCGGCCGCTTGCCGCTGTCGTGGTTCTTTGGGCCGTCACCGCGGTTTGGTTGGTCGCCCTCTAGCCACGAGGCGGCGTCTAGGCGCTGGCAATCCGAGGCACAGGCGGAGGCGTCAACTCGTGCCGAACTTCCTTTCGGTCCTTGGCGATTATTTCCTTCAGGCGACTGACGGCATCATTTTTAGAGGGCGGGTGTGCCATAGCAGGGGTCTCCAATGACAGAACTTCACTCGCTTTATCGTAGCGTCAGGCAAGCGGCTGTCGATGTGACCCAGGTACGAATGCAGAGGGGCTGCGGTTCAGGGGGTTGCGTTCTGGCCTTCCAGATCGACGTCGAGTTCAACCTGTTCTTTGTCGTCTGCCTGCTTTGTGGCCGGGTTCTCTTTCGGCGGTGAGAACTCGGTTTGAACTTGCTTTTGATTGCCACTGAACGCTTCAAAGACTTCGGTTTGGGTGTTAAACACAGCACGCGCCGCGGTCAGCCAGTCTCCGTTCGCCTGCTGTATGCGCACCTGTTCCGTGAGGGTGATGAGGTTTTGGCGGTCGGAAAACACCGCGCGCTTTCCGGTCGCGACTTTTCCTTTTTGTTCGATTCGTACAACTTCTCCTGTGGCGACAGCGTCGCTCGTTTTGTTATCAATCACCAACGTGTCGCACCATAAGGTCGCACGTTCCCGAAGCGCCTCGTCTCGCGCTTCATCAGGGGTATCAGCCTCTACGATGCCCTCTTTGATCAGCCAATTGCCGTTAATCTGAACGACTTTCACGTTCCCATTGAGGCGGGTTTCATCCTTGGTTTGGTCCATGAATGCGGCGTCGCCCCACGCTTTTTTCTTTCCGTTAACCATGGTGACTTTGCGCTTAAAATGCGCATCTTTTTTTTGAGTCCAGTATTCCAATTCCTCGGAGGTGATGACGGTGTCTTCTTTTTTAATGGCGGCTTTGATTTTGTCGCGTTTCGCTCCTGATGCCGCTTTTGCGAGAGGGTCGCGAGACTTCACGAAACGAACGTCACCTTCTGCGATCAGTCGTTTCTCCTTGTGAAAGGTGGTCATGCGGTTGGAGTTGAGTTTCACAGGAGGCTCGTCGGGTTTGTCTTGGGTGACCTCGACGGGCTGGTTCATGTAAGAAATCTTGGCGTTCTGGTCAAATTGGACCTCCGCGGTCCGGATGATGGTTTCTTCCTGGACAATCTTCACATGACCGGTGGCAAGGGCCATTTTTCCTTTTCGGTCATATTTTAAGTAGTCCGAGGTAATGTGAATACGGTCGTCTTTTTTTAACGGCTGGCTTTTTTTCAAGGAACTAGAGGGCGATTGACGTAAAGGCTTGCTCACCGACTTTTTGTCGGGTTTTTTGGGGCTCGCATTCGCATCCACGATGCCAAGACCCAAGCAGACAAGGCCTGCGATGAACCCAATACGCCTCATAGTTTTTCCTCATCTTGCGCTTTGGCGCGAAAATCGACGTTCCCCTTGAGTTCAAATACCTCTGCGTCCGAGTTGGCCTCGAGTGAGTCGGCCACCGCTTCAGTGCCATCTGTCATTTTGATGTCTACTTTTTCTGGCATCAAAACCTTCTTTGTTCGGGCCTTGTAAAGCAGCTTCTGGGTTTTTATGACGTCATTGTCGTCCGTATGCAGAACCACATTTTCGTTCATTTCGAGATCTTCAGAGAAAGAATCGAATTGGGCACGTTTGGCCGTCCAGTCCAGGCTACGTACTTTGGTGGTTCCGGAAGCCTCATCCGAACGCCAGTCCTTCAGGTTCAGGAAGCGCCCCTTGGGGTTCGGTTCAAAGTGGGTATACCGCCCATCACGGCTGAGAGAGACAATCGGAGCCTCAATGATCCAACGTTGGATACCTTTTTGCCGTCCCTGCATCGTTACGTCTGTAAATTTCACTTCGATGTTTTGTTCTAACTGGATGGCGGCAGGCAGTAAGGGATCTGCCAAACCCGCTTGCTGCCGTGTTCGTGTGACGTAGATGGTGATCGCAACCACCACGACAAGGATCAAATAAACAGGCCAAGCACTCAGCCACACAGGGCGTCGCGGAGATGGCGGAGTCAGAGGGGGCGCTTGCGTCGCGTCCATGCCAATCCTATCCACACAAAAAACATGGCGCTCGCGAGTTGACTGGCCCAGTCACCCCAGCGCGTGTAAATACTTTGCTCTCTGATACTGGCTGCTTCGCCCCGCAGAACGGCTTCAACGAAAACGGGTGTTTGACTGATGATGGCGCCTGTTGGATCGATAAAGGCGCTGATCCCAGTGTTTGCCGCTCGCAGAACCCAACGTCGGTTTTCCACGGCGCGCAGGGCAGCATGCGCGAGCAAGACCCTCGGGGCTGCGGTGTCTTTGTACCAGGCATCGTTGGTCACCAGCGCAATGCTGCTGGCGCCTGCCAGGACTACGGGGCGCACCGCGTCGGGGAAAATTCCGTCGTAGCAAACCCCCGCTCCCATGCTGGTAAAGCCCAACTCAAAAAGGTGGGGCCGCGTCCCGGGAAAATAGTCGTGCCCGACGATGTTGAGTCCCATCATGAATTGCGGCATCCACGCCCGGCCGGGAACATACTCTCCGTAGGGGACCAAATGGCGTTTGTAGTCAAAGCCCAGAATCAAACCGTTGGAATCAATGGCTGCAACTGCATTGTAAAGCTTTAGATCATCCCCTGCCCCTTCCCAGTCCAGGGTTCCAAAGACGACCGCGCGATGATTTTTGATGGCTTGTTGACGCAGCGTATCCACCAGTCGCATGTTGTTTCTGAAAAATTCGGGCATCGCCGTTTCCGGCCACAGAAGCACATTTGTTCCCGTTTGGGAGTTGCTGAGGGTGAGGTATTTGTTTGCCATTTTCCAGATGGCGTCTTTACCCCGCGTCCACTTTTCCGCGCCCGCGATGTTGCCTTGGACGATGGTTGCAGAGAAATTGGGCTTCGGCCAGGCGTGGTATAGACGCGCCGCGCCATAAACGCCCAGGGCGCAAACAATGCCCAGTGCCACGGCGACAGGACGCCAATTTTTCCCTGCGTGGGGGTTTCCCGCAAGCCAGGGGCCCACAGATAAGGCGATGAGACCGTTGACCGCTACAATGGCCCCGGCCAGAGGAAACGGACCCACAATGTCGAGTATCTGAATAAAGGTATGGCTCGCTACCTGTGACAACGCCAGGTTTCCCCAGGTGAACCCGAAGGTTCCAAGGCTCGTGAGCCATTCCAGGCAAGTCCACCCGATGGCCAGCGCTCCCGCGTGGGCAAAACCAGGCCGCCGCCAGTTTGAACTCAAATAGCCATACAATGCGCCAAAAATTCCAAATTGGGTGATGAGAACTGCAGAGGACGCACTCCACGCAGACACAACGACCCCCAGGCTTGCGAAGTCAGAAAATCCAAGCCAGGTGAGGGGATGCATCGCCAAGAACCAGTACAACAGCGTTAAGAAAAACCCCGCTCCCCACGATGCAAACAAGAGGGCCATGCCGCCGATGCTGCGGGGTACGAAGGCCAGAATACACAACGGCACCAGGCCGACCCACGTGAATGCCCAAGGGGCATCAAAACCCGGAAAAGTGAGCGCAATCAGAAGGCCACAAACAAAGGCGGTGCCGGTCTGGGCCCAAGACAGCGGCACAGGCCCTGCCGTGGGCGTCATTTCGCCGCGCCAAAAATCTTTCCAATGAGGGGGGGCTGGCGTACCAGTCTTTTCTAATACGCTCACCTGTTCTGCTTCGGACATCTCATCTCAGGCCTGTAAAGCGTTTAGTATAACATCGGCGGAGGCTTAGGAGTCATCGCGGCGGGGCCCGTGTGTGCTAGCATGATCGGCCGCGCTATGCTCAAAATAATTGACCGCTACATCCTGCTGGAACTTGTCAACCCGTTTATCTTCGGGGTTTTTGGCTTTCTCATTGTGATGTTGCCGGCTCTGATGTTCAACCTGACGGACCTCATCATCAAGGCGGGTGCCCCTTTGCGGGTGGTGGCGCGACTGTTCGTTTACAACTTGCCGTTTCTCACCGTCTTGGCTTTCCCCGTCGCGTTTCTCTTCGCCACCTTGCTGGCCATTGGTCGGATGACAAAGGATTTTGAAGTGATCGCGATGCGTTCGGCGGGGGTTAGCCTGAAGCGGATCATCGCGCCGATTATGAGTACCTCGTTGGTGGTGTGCGGTGCGGCATTCTCTCTGAACGAACGGGTGGTCCCCTATGCCAACCGCCAAATTAATCTAACGATCCAGGAGATGAGCCGGAATCTGGCGCGTCCGCCCATTAAGGAAAATACTTTTTTTCAAGGCACGGACAATCGATATTTTTATATCAAGGAAGTCAAATCGGATGGCTGGATGAAGGATATTTTCATCTTTGACAAAACAAAAGATGGCATGCCGCAAGTCATCCAAGCGGAGCGGGCGCGCTGGGTGGGGCAAGTGTGGCGGTTGGAATTCGGTACGAATTATAAGTATGATCGAGACGGCTATCTGGAAAACGAAATTGCGTTCAAAACGATGGACATCGCGGTCAGTTTAAATTCCAGCGAGATGATTCCTCCGGGCCTCAATGCCCAAGAAATGTCCACCGCTCAACTGCAGGGACAACTTTCGGATTTGCGTCGTACCGGTGGGGCGACGCGACAGGTGGAGGTTCAATTTTGGAAGAAATGGTCGCTGCCGCTGGCAAGTTTTTTCGCCGCATTGATCGCAGCCCCTCTTGGGTTGATTTTTTCCAGAATGGGCGGCTATGTGGGTGTTGCCTTCTCGATTATCTTGGTCTTTATTTACTACGTCACGTTGCAAATTACCGAGGCATTGGGAAATTTTGGTCATATTCCCCCGTTTTTCGGGGCATGGACGTCTAACCTGATTTTCTTGGTTGTCGGCTCATTTCTGGTGTGGCGGATGGATTTGAAATGAAACCGAGTCAAGACTTGCCTGAAACCCGTGCGGCGAATGACCATTGGGATCATGTTTATTCTGCCAAAGAGCCCTGCCCCCAGTCGCCTGAACATCCGGTATTTCGCGCGGCTGTCGAACATTTCGGTTCGCTTGAGGGGGTGCGGGTTTGCGATTTGGGGTGTGGAACGGGTGAGTTTGCCCTGGCTTTTGCGGCGGCGGGTGCCGAGGTGGTGGCCATTGACCGCAGCGAAGCGGCCACTCAGCGATTGTCTGAATGGGTAGTTAAGCAAGGAATCAAGAACCTGACGGTGGTGTGCGATGATGCCCTTCAGGTGGCAAAATACGGGCCTTTCGATCGCATGTTTGGCGCCATGATTTTGCATCATGTGGAGCCTTTTGACGCCCTCGTGTCCGCCCTTGACAATGCATTGGCGATGGATGGGAGGGCTTTCTTTTTTGAGAACAATGCGGGAATCGGCCGTCTGGCTCTATGGTTCCGTGCACATTTAGCGGGCAAGGGGTGGTTTCCTAAACACGGTGACCCCGATGAGTTTCCCTTGACCGGTCGGGAAGTGGCTCAACTGCGGGAACGCTTCGCCGTGCGGGTCGTTTTCCCGGAACTGGCTTTATTTCGCTTGGTGTCGCACTATATTTTTCGCGATCGGGTCTTTCCCGGTTTTTTTGCCTGGTTAGACCGGTTCGCTTATCGCTTCCGGCAGATTCGCACTATGAGCTATCAGCAGTACCTGCTGCTTGCGAGTGCCGGTGACCGTGAATTCTCCTGACGCGGTCGTGGGAGTTTCAAGGAATTTTGGTCGGGTATGAGACCGTTGGGTGCCAGCTTTCTGGCACTCCCGCGCCCCGCCCGGCCGGCTTAAAGCTATTTTAATTGTTCGCTCCGGAAGAGGGGTGGGGTCACAATGTCTCATTCTTACAGCTCTGCACCGGGTGAGCTTCATCATCCTTGCCTGGCCATGATTCGCCCCGGGCGTTGGCCGTCAGAGGTTGTGGTCTTGATTGGCGGGGTGGATGTCCAAGTGCCACTCGTGCCGGCGGCCGCTGTGGATGCCGTCAGCGACCTCAGGGAAAAAGAGGCGCGACGCCGGGTTTTGGCGCATCGCGAGGCTTTGCTGTCCGTCTGGGGTACGGGCCTGGAGCGAGAATTAGGCTACCCAAATGCCTCGGCTCATTCGGTCTTGTTGGAGCCAGGCGGGATTTGGCGATTCTACCTCGACAATGGGGCCTCGATCTCCGTTCCGGGTCGCTGGCTGAATCTGCCCTCCGATGCGCCCTTGAATCACCCGTTCCCCGTTCAAAACGGGCGCTGGTGGGTGTGGGGTGATCTGTCCGTGGCCGTTGAGGTGGGGGACTTGATGGTGGCAATGACGACGGGGCAACTGGAGGGACCCGGTGTCAGTTGTCTGTGGTTGGAACCCGATGCGGACAGCCAAATGCCTCCCTCCCCGGTAGAAGGGCCACCGCTGCTTGGCATGATCTTGCTGCGCCAAGAGGTGATGAGCCATGCCCAGTTGGAGACCGCCTTGCGTCATCAGGAGGAGTGGCGGGCGAGAGGCCAACAGACCCTTTTGGGGGCAGTGGCCGTCCAGTTGGGTTATTTGAATGCTGAACAATTGGAGTTCGCGCTCGAATTTCAAGCGATGGTGCGGGGTCTGGCGCCTGATGAGCGGGACTTCGCGAATTTTGTGCTTGAACTCGGGGCTGTTTCTCCGCCGACCTTGCTCTATGCCATCGAGATGATGGCTGGTACGGGGCGTCGCCTGAGTGACACCCTGGTCGAGGAAGGCTGGCTGCTGTCTCTGGTTGTTCGCGAGTATGAACTGATGCAACAAGCGCAGCAAGCACCCGTTGCGCAGCAGAGCGATGCGCGTGCCGATTCCATCACTTCTTTCGATTATTCGCGTTACACCCTGAGTGGCGCGGGTTTGCGCTCCCTGGTGGGGGTGATTTTACAGCGGGAAGAACACATGACCCCGGAACAGGTCGCACTGGTTTTGAACGAGCAATTGCGCTTGCGCCGAACGGGGAGCCAACTGGCGTTCGGGCAGATTGCGCTTGAACTCGGCTTCATCAATACGGCCCAGTTGCAGTTCGCCCTGCGCTTGCAGGGCTTGTTGAACTATACGCCGAATCAGCCCAAGCCGGTTCCCCTGTTCTTGCTCGAGCACGGGGTGGTGAAACCCTCGCGCTTGCTGCAAGCCATTGAGGAGGCACAGCGCAATGGCGTCTCTTTAGAACAGGTCTTGCTGGAAACGGGCGCCATTACCTCGCGCCTGCTGAATGTTTTTAAAGCCATGCAGCAACAGGGAGAACCCGAGGTGAACGTGGCCTCGTAGCGGGGGCATACGCTAGAACGCAATCCCCGCGCCGATGACCGGGCCATTCAAATGGAATGGTTGGTCCGACCGGTTTTGATAGGTGAAATGGCGGAAACCAACTTCTGCCACCAAAGGGTCCAGGCGCAGGCTGAGCACGGCCCGTCCGTCGAGGAAGTAGCTGTCCTGCAAGTTGTGTCCCAACTGACCTGACACGCGACTCCAGAGCCAACCACCCCACAAGGCCCGATCCCAGACGCCGCCCAGCGAAGCGAAATTGACGTTGGCCTGTCCCAGGCCGCGATAGCCCGCGGTGATCTGATAGGCACCCTGCTCGAAGCGCCAACGGGCGTTGAGGTCGTACATAGCGGTGTTGGGGACGAAATACGCACCGACCGCAGGGTCGCGGTAGTTCACATAGGTCACGTTGAAATTGGTGACCTCGGCACCGACACCATAATCGCCGAACCAAGCGGTCGCTTGTCCATTCCACGTAGGCCGAGAGAAAGTCCAGTCATAGCTGGTCGCGCCAGCGGTTAGCGGAACCATCCAATTCCCGGCCTGCATCTCAAACGCGGGTGTCCACGCGGGCTGAGGCGTTTGAAAGGGAGGCGGAGGCGCCGGGGTCTGTGCGCTGACAGGCGCTTGGGACGGGAAGACTTCCGGAGCGGGTGTTTCGGGGGGAGTTGGCTGCGGTTCTGCGGGTAATAAAGTGATCGGTGCCGGGGTGCTGACCGGTTCCGGCGTCGTGAAGAGGGGCGGTTCCATCCAAGGCGTTTGGCTGAGTAAGCCATCCTCTGCCAAGGTGTCGCCAAGCCCGCCATACCAAAATCCGGAGGCGGCGAGGGCTTGTTGCAGAATGTAGACGTCATTGCCCCCCATCCCGCAGCGCAGGGTGCGACGGTACCGGAGGCCCAAAACCTTACAGGTTTCTGGGCCTGTGACGCCGTCTACCTTGATGCCGCGCACCCGTTGCAAGTTTTTGACCGCACGGGTTGTATAGGGGCCATATAGACCGTCAAAGTTCCAATTCGCCCGTGAGGTTTCACAGTCGAAGGTCGCGAGCCCCTTCCACTCTGCGTGGGCGGCGGGTGCGTGGGTCAATGCCCCCGCACTGGCAAACAATATTGTTAGCATCAGCAATCGCGGATGCCTGTTTCCCTTGTGGACGCTGAAATAAGACACTAAAATCACCCGCAGGCAGGCGTGCCGCCGCACGCTGGGCAGACCCCAGATCGGTTGTCTGGGAACGCGCCAGACCTCTGAACTTTATTTTAACGTACAGCCAAGCTGCCTGCTTGTGCGTGGGTCACAAGGCCCGGGGCCGGACGCGTTTGCTGGTTCGGTCGTTTTTGATGTACTCTGCTTGGGCCCAGCGGCGCCAGGGAACGTCCCGCCGTGCGTTTTGGAGGAGGGTGGCGATGTTAAGTTCGCAGCTTGAAGAGCAAATTGTGTCGTGGCGTCGCGATTTCCATCGCCATCCAGAATTAGGTTTTCAAGAGGTGCGGACCGCGCATCGTTTGGCCGAAATTATTCGCACGATTCCGGGCATTTCTCTGCAAACAGGTGTGGCGCAGACGGGCTTGGTGGCTTTGCTTTCGGGTTCACACCCGGGCCCCACGATCCTGGTCAGGGCGGATATGGATGCCTTGCCCATTCAGGAACTGAACGAGCATTCGTATCGCTCTTGTTATGACGGGGTGATGCACGCGTGCGGCCACGACGCCCACATGGCGATGCAGTTGGGCGCGATGCACGTATTGGCTGAAAAACGCGACGAATTGCACGGACAGGTGAAATTTGTTTTTCAGCCAGCTGAGGAAGGCCCTGGCGGGGCCAAGCCTATGATTGAAGAGGGCGTTCTCGCCAACCCGCGGGTTGATGCCGCCCTCGGCTACCACATCTGGAACAGCCTGCCGGTGGGCCAGGTGGGAATTGCCGCAGGCCCTGTCATGGCAAATACCGATGAGTTTCAAATACGTGTGCAGGGGCAGGGCGGCCATGGCGCCGCACCCCATCTGTCCGTTGATTCTGTGGTGGTAGCGGCTCACGTGATCACCGCCTTGCAGTCGGTGGTGTCCCGCTCCGTCGACCCTTTGGACAGAGCGGTGGTCACCGTGGGGAAAGTGACCGCTGGCGATCGTCACAATATCATTGCCCATACGGCCCAATTAGAGGGCACGGCACGTTCGTTTTCTCCCGAGGTGGCCGCATTGATTCCGGAAAGGGTCGCCGCGATTGCGGAGCATACCTGTCAGGCGTTCGGGGCCCGCTGCCATTTGAATTATCAGCGGATCTACCCAGCGACGGTTAATGATGAGGAGATGAGCCGCAGGGTATGGGCATCCGCTGTGAAGGCCCTCGGGGAGGCGAGAGTGGTTCCGGCGAGACCGAGTATGGGCGGCGAGGACATGAGTTTCTTTTTGCAGGCCGTTCCGGGCTGTTATTTTTTTATTGGTTCTGCCAACCCTTCCAAAGGGATTGACGTTCCCCATCACCACCCACAATTTCAAATTGATGAGGATGCGATGGCGACGGGGACACGTGTCATTGTTCAAGCCGTCTTAGATTATCTATCCCCTGTCTCGCCTCACTGACGAACGGTGCCTTCCCCTTCCACGATCCACCGCTGGGTGGTGAGCGCCAGGGCACCCATCGGGCCCCACGCGTGGAGACGACTGGTGCTGATGCCGATTTCAGCCCCGAGGCCCAGTTCTCCGCCGTCATTAAAACGCGTGCTTGCATTAACCATCACCGCTGACGCGGCCACGCCCTTTATGAATTTTTCGGCGGTTGTCGGATTATTCGTAACAATCGCTTCTGTGTGACCGGAACCATAGCTCGCAATGTAGTCGATGGCCCCCTCCACGCCTTCCACGGCTTGAACCGTTAGATCAAGACTTAACCATTCGTGACCCCGATAATCATCGCCGTCTGGTGCGAGACTTTCATCGAGTGTCGCGAGTTCTGGACTCGCGTGCAATTTGACCCCAGCCGCGCGCAGCGCGTGGCTGAGACGAGGAAGTAAAGCGCCCACCACCTGACGGTCGATGAGGAGGCCCTCAGTTGCGTTGCAGACCCCCGGTCGTTGCGTTTTGGCGTTAAGGACTATTTTTATCGCCATGTCTGGATCTGCCTCTGCGTCAACGTAAGTATGGCAAACGCCAGTGGCGTGAGCCAGGACCGGAACCCTCGCTTCTCGCTCGACCGCGCGAATCAGTTCCGCCCCACCCCGAGGGATCAGCAAATCGATCAAACCGGCTGCGGAGAGCATCGACCGGAACCAGCTGCGGTCCGGATCATCCACGACTTGAATCACCTCGCTTGGGAGGTCTGCTTTGCGCAGTGCGATTTGCAACGCGTTGTGGAGTGCCCGGGCCGAATGACGAATCTCTCGACCCGGCCGCAGAATGATGCCGTTTCCCGCATAGACTGCCAAGGCTGCCGCGTCAATGGTGACATTAGGGCGCGCCTCAAAAACCATTCCGATCAGGCCCAGCGGGGAGCGAACTCTGCGGACTTTTATGCCGGAAGGACGGACCCCGTGTTCTTCCACCTCTGCGAGGGGATCGGGCTGGGCCGCAATGGCTTGAACGGCCGCGATCAGATGCGATATCCGAGACGCGTTGAGTTCCATCCGATCGCGTCGCGCGGCTGATGCGCCGTTGTGCGAGGCAAGCTCTAAATCTTGTGCGTTGGCTCGGAGAATATCGTCCGCTTGCAAGCGGAGCGCTTCACTCAATGCGTGCAAAAACCTCAAGCGCTTTTCTGCCTCGGCACGCGCCAGGGTCGCGGCTGCCCGACGCGCGGTTTTGAAGCAGTCCAGGTGTGACTTCTGGGTGTCTGTTGTCGTTTCCAAGGGTCAGATCTCCTTTGAGTCGGAGGAGGGTTGGGAGTCCTCTTGCTCCAAGGCTGAACGGAGACGGTTCCAGGTGTTGCCTGCCGCTCGCCAAAGGCCCTGGGCGACGCCTCCCCAGTCCACTTGCGGGAGACGTTCTCGCAGGTTGGAAAGAACTTCCTGTCTCACCGGTTCACCGTCGCCAGAGAAGAACCAGCCCAAGGTCGGAACAGCCAACTCACTGATACGCAGGCGGCCATCGGCAAGCAGTGGTCTCAGTGCTTGCCACAGTGGTTCTAAACGGCGGTCATTTGGTTGGGAGGGGCTCTCGGTGTCTCGGAACCACAGCAGCAACAGGCTCTGCCACGGCTTGCCATGGGGGCCCGTCGCAAGTTCAAAAAAAGTTCGAATCAAGGGTGCAATGTTCATATGAGGATGTTCCGCTGCGCGCGCGAGCAGGGGCAAAAACCTGCCATCAAGGACGTCGGGGTCGCGGGCGAGCCGTTCACCGAACGCCTGAAACCAGCGTTTACCGGCCGGGCTCTTGAGGAGAACCGCTGCCCGCTCAACCACCGGTTGCAGAATCAGGTCCGGCGTCTGAAGGATCTGCTCCGCGACGCGGAAAAGCTGTGCCCGACACGTTTCCGACAATGTCCTGCCTTCAACCCACGAATCCCACGAAAAGTCTGAGGACACGGGTTGTTGTGTATCGCCAAGGCTCTCAAAGTCAGTCAGGCGCCGGGAGCCGTTTTTCGAAAGGAGGCGCCTCAGGAAGTCTATTCCCTCGGGTGTTTCAAGAAACGCGAGGAGAGGAGCCAGGAGGTCATCCCACGTCCAATCTGGGTCTTCTGCCGCCATCGCCGCATAGGCCAAAAAATTGCTATGGGTCTCTCTCGAAACGTTTGCGAAGGGCTCATTTAACAGGTCGAGAATTCCATTGCGAACACGCGTCCCCTCCGGGGAGGTGAGGTAGCGCAGAACGGCCGGGGTGACTTCACCGAATTTAAAGCTCGGCTCTTTTGAGGCACTGCCGAAAAGCGTGCTCAGTCGATCAGGGCGAAATTTTCCCGCAATGAACAGCTCGTCCACTAACTTTTCTCGGATCGAAGCCTTCGCGTCAGTGAGCAGAATCTTTGCGGCGTAGGGCCCCGCGACTTGTAGAAACCGAAAGTCGGGCCACAATTGGTGGATGATGCCCTCTAAGGTGATGATGGTCCGCAAGATAAAGGCGATTTTCTCCGGGATTCTGAAGGGATATTCGTAAAGCACTTGGGAGACGGCCGCGAAAATTTCCTTGACAGTGAGCCGGTGGTCTTTCTCGCCGTACTGAGACTGGAATATATGCTGGGCGACAGGAATCAACGCCCGGCGATCGACGTGCGGGGAGAGAAATTCCAATGCAATGAAATCGTCGACAAGTAAGTCATACTGGCGATGCACAGAATGCAAAAACACATCGACAATTTTTTCTTGGACAAAGGGACTGATGGACCCCACCATGCCGAAGTCGATGTATACCAATTGACCGGCTCGGTCCACGAATAAATTTCCGGGATGAACGTCGGCGTGAAAAAAACCGTCTTCTAAAATTTGCTTGATGGTAGCGCGAACCCCGGTGTGCACCACCTGCTGAAAAGACAGGCCGGCATCGTGAAGCGCGACGAGATCGGTCGGCTTGAAGCCATCGACAAAGTCCATCGTCATCACCTTTTCGGTGGTGAGGTTCCAATGGATTCTCGGGGTTGTGACCCCTTTAAAGTTTTTAAAGTTCTCGCGGAATTTCTCGGCGTAACGACCCTCTTCGAGGTAATTGGCTTGAACGAACAAGCTGTGACCAAATTCATCCAGAATCGCGGTGTAGGGCATACCTCGGCTGAGGCGAGGATGACTGTCAATAAACGAAGTAATTTGTCGCAAAATGGCCATGTCCAGGCGGATGGTCCGGAGCAGTCCCGGACGCTGCACCTTCACGACGACATCGTCTCCTGTGTCTTTCAATTTGGCCCGATAGACTTGGCCGATACTGGCTGCTGCGATCGGGAACGGATTGAAGACTTCGAACAACTCGGTGGGGGAACATCCCAGTTCGGCTGCTATGATTCGCTGGGCTTCTCCGGAGTCAAACGGGGGGACCTGGTCCTGTAGTGAAGCCATCACCTCGATGTAGGGCATCGGGACAAGGTCAGGCCGGGTGGAGAGAACCTGACCGATTTTTATAAAGGTCGCGCCCAGGTCGACAAGTTTGTCCTTCAGCCAAATGGCGCGTTTTCTCTGTCTTCGCTTTTGCGCGTCTCCGGAGAATCGATTGTCCCACCAGAAACCCCAGACAAAGAGGGTCAGAACGGAAAAGAATTGCCAGCGTCGCCGCCAAATGAGCCTGCCCGCTGACTCCAAGACTGCGGGGAGTTCCGCAGGGTCGTAAGTCGCCGGAAGTTCGGTTGAACTGCTCGAAGGAGGAGCAGGGGTGACGAGGTCTTGCACGAGTTCCATTATTCCTCGTCGCAACCCATGTGCCAAGCATCTTGACCCTGTTCAGCGTATAATCTTAATGTCCCCAGGAAATGCATGACAGGGGTGAAGTTGCCATGGGCGTGCTCAATGGATGGAGACGAGAGTTCCTCCACTTCTTCGGCTCTCTGAAGCTCGCCATCGTTTTGCTGCTTGCGATTGCCGCAGCCTCGATGGTTGGAACCGTCATTCCGCAGGACCAGGGGCCCTCTGTCATTGAAAGCGCCGCGTTTGCCGCGTGGCTGAAGACCGCCCTGCTCTCCATCCAAGCTTATGATGTTTATCATGCCGCGTGGTTCTTAGGGCTTCTGGCCTTGCTCTTTGTGAATCTTGCCGTTTGCACCTACTTACGGTTTCCTCCAACGTGGCGGCGTTATCGCTTGCAGAGGGTTCCTGCACCCGCCGTGTCTGGATTGTTGGAGGTCCAGCGCTTGGTGGCGCCCCCTGACCCTTTGCGTTTGGATAGTTTGCGAAAAAGGGGTTGGAATATTCAAATTCAGGGAGATGATCTTTATTTCGCGGAAAAGAATAAGTTCGTCAGAATGGCCCCCACTTTTATTCACCTGAGTTTGTTTCTCATCATCGCAGGAGGAATTTGGGGGGGATTGGTGGGCATCAAGCATAGTTTGCCCGTGATGGTGGGAGAATCCTTGTCTTCGGACCAGATTGTGGAGACCGCTTACCAAAAAGGGCGTTTGCACGCGACACCGTCCCCGTTCGATGTGCGTCTCGACGCCTTCCGGATGGAGTTTCGCCCCTCCGGGATGGTCAAGCAATATTACTCTGACGTGACGGTGACGCCCCGCGATGGTCGGCCCCCGTTTCAGAAAACGCTGTGGGTGAACGAGCCATTGGTCCATGATGGCTTCTATTTTTACCAGTCGTTTTGGGGTGTTGGCGCGGTGACGTGGCAGCGGGCGGGTCGAGAGGAAAAGCAAAAATTGACCCAGGCGAAGACCGGGGGTTACATGTCCGCTCCTTTTACGTTAGGGGGGCAAAGTCTTATTCTTTTCTTGCGTTCTTTGGAAGAACCCGCCATCTTGTTGCAAATCGATAACCTTCAACCGGTCGCCCAAGTGGTTCCTGGCTTGGCAGTTGAAGTGGCTGGACAGCCGTTCATGGTGTCGGGATATCATCTATATAGCGGGCTGGAAACAAAAACCGATCCTGGGATCCCATTGGTGTATCTGGGGTGTGGATTTCTCATTTTTGGTCTGGTGTTGCTGCCCTTTCGGCACTGTGAGGTCTGGGTGCGTCGGGACGATGCGGGTTGGTTGATGGGCGGCCGGACGCATCGTGGGCGGGTGATGTTAAAACGAGAATTATTGGGATTGGCTCACGTTTGGAATACACTGGAATCACGCGGGGTGGATGAACCCGCAGGAGTGCGCGCGTGAACTTGATGATGTATGAAAATTGGGCGGTAACGCTGACGTTTTTTGCGGGGTTATCCGCACTCGTGTCATTTGTGCTGCATCTTGGCTTACGCAAAGAGGGCCTGAAGCGTTTGGGCCAGGCAGCGATGGGTCTTGCCTTGCTTGGCTCCGCCACGATTTTGGTGTTGCGGGGCGTGATCGCACAGCACGCGCCGTGGTCCAATCTGTGGGAGAGCATGATCACGATGCTCTTTGCCAGTTTGGTGTTCTACTTCGTGGTGGAAATTTGGTACAAGCCCCGTTTCTTTGGCGTGGCTGCGGCACCCCTGGTGATGGTTTTAATCGGGGGGGCGTCTATTCTGCCTGCGAGTTTCAAGGGCGCGGCGCCGTTGATGCCTGCGCTGCAGAGCTACTGGATCAAGATTCACGTTTTGCTGATTCTATTCAGTTATGCGGCCTTCACGATGTCGTTTGCCGCCGCGCTGGCCTACTTCTTTTTCGCTTGGAAGTCGCGGCGGGCAGAGCGCCTGGTTTTGGCGGGTGCTGGGGGCGTGGATGGCAACATGGCAGGCGGTGATAGCGCCGGTTTGATGCCCTTTAAGGAACAGTTGAGCTTCTTTGATGAATTGACTTATCGACTCATCTTGATGGGGTTCCCGCTGTTAATGATTGGAATTATTACCGGTGCGATGTGGGCCAACGGTGCCTGGGGCACGTACTGGAGTTGGGACCCCAAAGAGACGTGGTCTTTGATCACCTGGTTTGTTTATGCGGCCTATCTTCACGCCCGCCTCACTCACGATTGGACGGGTGATCGCGCAGCCGGTCTTGCGGTGTGCGGGTTTGCTTCGATGGTGGTCACCTACATTGGGGTGAATTATCTCAGCTCAGGCCTTCACAGCTACGGGTTTATTCGTTAAGGCGGGGAGCAAAGGGGTGATATGGCGGTGCCGTATCACAGAATCGTGAGGTCCAAGAGTTTTTGATGATAACGCGCCAACCCTGCCGACAGGATGCCGTGGGCCAAAGAGGGGCGTCCCGTCGTGAGCCAGTGACCCCACTCGCCAGCGAAGCAGATGCGGTCGGATAAACGGGTGCTTCCCGTGGTCTCCACATCGAGGGTCCGATGGTATTCGAAATGACTGAGCCCGGGGCCCTCCACGCGCTCAATCCAGAAATACGGAGGGTTCCATACGACGACTTGGACTTGTAATGGATGTGCCCGCGGCAGCATCGCCCACTTCACGTGATAACGTAAACCATTTTGCAGGTGCGTTTCGCTGGTTTCTATTTGAAAGGGCAGTGACAAGGTCTGCAAAATGGCCCCGGGGCGTCCAAGAGAATGCGCAAGTCTCTCGCGAGAGACAGGAACGACACTGCTTCTTTCAACGGTTTCTGAATGGGGTAATCCATTGAGGCTCTTTTCGTTGAGTCGGGTCTCTATGGCTTGGCGAAGGGCTTCGACTGTGCCGATGGTTTTCTCCATCGCCCCCTTGTTTGAGCCTGTCGTCCCCAGCAGTCGTGCCTCCGGTTTCGCCCACTGTGCGAATTTGTAGGCCAAAGCGAGTGCCTCGTCGGGCGAGCGACTGGCCGCAACAAGGCCCGCCAGCGCGGTGAGATCTTGCCAGGCGCCTAACAGGGTTCGCGGTACCGGAATTTTGGCCGCGCGCAGTCTGCTGTCAAAAATTTCGGCCCGTTGTCGCGAGGCCTCTGCTGTGTTGATCCAAAATTCTCGTGCGTCAGCGTCCGCTACAAACGATTCTGAGCTGCTAAGAACGGTTTGGACGCCCAGTTCTGACAGCAGATTCTGTACATCATTCCACCAGGGCGAGGAGGCAGGAGAAAATTGAGACATGACGGCGATCGACCTGTTGTTGATTCTTGCTGGCCATCGTACCCCGGAATCCGCGGGGTGAGAAAGCTTTTTCGGGGTTCAATTGCTTGCCAGGCAATGGTTTTAAGTGTATTTTGGGGATGTTGGTGACCCCCCTCGTAGGAGCTCATTGTGACCGATCATTCTCACCACTCCCACGCTTCGCCGGTTCCTGCGGGAACGGATGTGGCCGCACTGGATCCACACGTTCTGGAACACGAAATCGCGAGTATTTTTCCGTCGATTACGGGGTTTTCAACCGGATTGATGTTATTCGGTATCGGGGCCACGTGGAACGAGTTTACGTGGGGACCCGCCGCGATCGTCTTGGGGTTGTCCATCCTCATTTGCGCCATGGTGGGCTGGTGGTGGGAACTGGTTCGCGACAACAGATTGGAAGAGAACAGCCTGATCGGAACACCCGATGACGCGCGGAAGGGCTTGCGGATAGGATTTGGATTTTTTATTGGCTCGGAAGTCATGTTTTTTGCAGCCTTCTTTGCCTACTACTTTTACGCACGCGCGATGGCGCCTGTTTGGCCTCCCGAGGGTTTCGCGAAGCTTCCGTGGGACATCGCGTTGGTCAACACGGCGTTGCTGGTGGTCTCCGGTTTCTTCTATATGCGGGGGGAACACCACATTGAACACGGCACCCCCCAACGTTCGATGAAGCATATGGTCTTGGCTTTGATCTTGGGATTTGTTTTTTTGGCAGTGCAAGCGCAGGAATGGATGCATCTGATCCACGAGGGCTTTACGGTGCAGTCTGGCCCGATGGGAACAGCCTTTTATCTTTTGACAGGTTTTCACGGTTTTCACGTGATTATCGGGGCTATTTTTATCACGGTGGTGACTGCTCGAATCGCGTTGGCCCACTTCACCCCTCAAAAACACTTTGCGATGACGGCCGCCGGTTGGTATTGGCATTTTGTTGACGTGGTGTGGATCGGTCTTGTGGTGTGTGTGTACCTCTATGACTATGTTCGTGATTATTTTGTAGGGCCGGCTAAGGCCGCCTGGTTGATGATTGAACCATTGTTGGCATCTGCCTCGCAGATCCTGTCCTGAACGGAGCTTTCGTATGTATTCCGACCACGTTCAAACTACTCATCCTGTCGCTGATGGTCACGGGCACGGAGAGCCTGAAGGAGGCCACGGACACGCGAAGCGTCATCCTGTTCTTGATTGGATGATGACCACTGATCATAAAAAAATTGGTGTGATGTATCTGTGGACATCCTTCATCTTCTTCCTCATCGGCGGCGCCATGGCGTTGATGATCCGTGTGCAGTTGATGCAGCACAACAACACTGCGTTGACCCCCGATTTTTATAACCAAATGATGACCATGCACGCCACGGTCATGATCTTTCTCGCCATCATCCCTGCGGTGACCGGTTTCGGAAACCTGGCCTTGCCCTTGCACCTCGGCGCACGGGACGTGGCCTTCCCTCGCCTGAATGCGTTGGGTTTTTGGTTGGTCCCCGCAGGCGGTCTGGTGTTTCTTTCGAGCTTTTTGTTGGGTGGGGCCAGTCAAAATGGCTGGACTGCCTATCCACCCCTTGCAAATTCGGCGTACTCTCCTGGGATAGGGGTGGATCTGTGGGTCTTTGGTGTCCACTTGGTCGGTACGAGTTCGATTACGGGCGGTCTTAACTTTATTGTCACCATTTTCAACATGCGCGCACCCGGTGTGACCTTCCACAAGATGAGTTTGTTCGCTTGGGCCTGGTTGGTGACCTCTTGGCTGCAGGTCATTGCGACGCCCGTCCTGGCGGGTGCGGTGACGATGTTGCTGCTTGACCGTAATATCGGCACGAGTTTCTTCCGGGCCGAAGCCGGGGGTGACCCGATCCTGTTTCAGCACCTTTTCTGGTTCTACTCCCATCCGGCTGTTTACATTATGATCTTGCCGGTCTTTGGGATCGTTTCGCAGATTATTCCTGCGTTTTCGCAGAAAAAAATCTTCGGATACCTTCCGATTGCCTACTCTTCCGTTGCCATTGGCCTGTTTGGCCTCGTGGTGTGGGCCCATCATATGTTTGCGACGGGTATCAATCCTTGGGTTTTGACGTTCTTCATGATTGTGACGCTGGCGATCGCCGTGCCGACTGGGGTGAAGATTTTCTCGTGGATTGCCACGATGTGGGGTGGCGTCGTGGAATTCAAGACCCCGATGCTATTTTGTATAGGTTTTATTGCATTCTTCACCATTGGGGGCCTGTCCGGCATTATGCAAGGCTCCATTCCATTTGACATCCAAGTTTCCGGGACCTATTTTATCGTGGCTCACATCCACTACGTGCTTTTCGCGGGTTCTGCAGTGGGCTTGATTGCGGGCTTCTATTACTGGCTTCCCAAGATGACGGGCCGGATGTATCACGAGGGTCTGGGGCAGTTGCATTTCTGGCTGACCATGATCTCGATGAATCTTGCCTTCTTCCCGATGCACTTTCTCGGCTTGCAGGGGATGCCCCGCCGTGTCGCCTATTACGCGCCTCAATTTGAGACGATTAATCAGTTCATCGGCTATTCCGCGATGGTCATGGGCTTCGCTCAGTTGCTCATTATTGCTCAAATTATCTACAGCTTGAAATTCGGAGAGAAGGCGGGGAATGACCCGTGGAATCATCATCCAGACACCAAAACCTTTGAGTGGGATATTCCTTCTCCTCCTCCTGCTTACAACTTCGAAAAACTTCCTGTCGCGCGCTAGGAGCCGGTCGAAACCATGCATCATTCATCTTACCCCTCGTCCGGCCATAGGTTGTTTCAACTGGCTGTTGGCGTAATCCTTCCACTGGTTTTTGCTTCAAGTGCGTCTGCCGCACCATTCGGTTACATGGACTCTGTCACCGTTTTTGGTGACATTAACCTCAATCTATACAACCTGATGATGTGGATCTCCATCGCGATTTTGGTCGTGGTGGAGGCTGCCCTGGTGTACGCCATTTTTAAATTTCGTAAGCGCGCGGGCGAGAATCGGGCACCGGAATCGTGGTCTCACAATACGACGCTAGAAATCGTTTGGACGGTGATTCCGTTTATTTTGCTCATTATTATCTGCGTGCCTACGTTCCAAGGCCTTCTCTATATGGTGAACATTCCGAAGAAGCCAGATCTGGTCTTGGAGGTGGTGGGGCGGCAATATTTTTGGGAATATCGCTTTCCTGAATTAAATGCCACCTTCAATTCGCGGACACGGTTGGGTGATGTCATCGCCATTAAGAAGGGGACCCCGGAGTGGGACGACATTGCCCTGCATTTGCCTATCAATCAGAAGATTTTAGTGAAGTTTACGGCCGCTGATGTGATCCACTCGTGGTGGGTGCCGGCTTTTGGGATGCAGCAGATGACGACCCCTGGGAATCTGGTGCAGTTTCCTTTGGAAATTAAGGAGGAAGGTCGGTGGCAAGGCGCGTGTGCCTATCTATGCGGACCACTTCACGGGGCTATGGACATCAAGGTGATGGGGGTGAACCGTCCGGCGTTCGATGCCTGGATTGCCTCTCATCAGGCTCAAGGGGAGATTGCGCCGTTTGAAAGTGTCGGGAAGATCGGTGCCGTGTACCAAAAACCCAAGGCTTCTGAGCACAGCGAGGGAGACTCCCATGGGGCGGTAGCTGCCACGCATTCAGAGGCAAAGGTGGCTGTGTCACCGGCAGAAAATACGGCTGAGGCCCCCGCTGAAGACTTGGCGGCCCTCGCCAAGGACGGCGCCGCATTGTACGCGGCGCGCTGCGCTGGGTGTCACCAACCAACGGGCGACGGGTTACCAGGACTTTTCCCTCCTTTGGCGGGCGCAGAGCAAGTCAACGGTCCCGATGAGGCGTTGGTGGACATTCTGTTGAAGGGCTTAAACGGCCCGATCACCGTCAAAGGTGGGCAGTATAATGGTCAAATGCCAGCGTTTGCAGACTTGTCTGACAAGGAGATTGCGTCTGTACTCAATCACTTGCGTAGCAGCTGGGGTAACAACGGTAAGTTGATATCGCCGGCGCAGGTCAAGGCTCGGCGGTAGGCCGAAAGGACCCGCGGCCCAGGCCGCGGGTTTTTTGTTTACGGCGAGGGGAGTGATTCGTTCAATGGCAGAAAATCAACAAGCGCCCGATCCTTATGATCCCTTGGTTGCTCGTCGTAATCGGCGGTTGGGGGCGGTGATTCTGGGCATCGTCTTGTTTGTGGTGTATCTTAGTTATGTGCAGAGGGGAGCCTTGTTCCACGTGTTGTTCAAGGTAGGCTAATGATGACCACAGACAAGGCGGTCTTCTCTCGCATTCGTGTGGGGGCTTTTTGTTTACTGGCCCTCATTGCCGTTCAGGTTGTTGTCGGCGCGACGGTCCGCGCGACAGGCTCCGGGATGGGATGCCCGGACTGGCCGCTGTGTCACGGCCAGTGGTTGCCGGCCTGGAATTTTGAGTCGGTTTTGGAATACGCCCATCGTCTGGTGGGAGCCGTGGTTTCGGTTTCGTTGATACTTTTGACAGCGGCCGTGTTCCTGTCCACTCGCCTTCGCTCCGCCTTCGCCGGTTTGGCCGGGTTGGGGCTCTTGTTGTTGATCATTCTGGTCTCTTTCGGCGCGATGACTGTCGCCTACGATATGCCGCCTGCAGTCGTTGCAACTCACCTCGAACTGGCGGCGTTGGTCGCTTTGGTCTGGCTGACCTTGGCCTTAAGGGCTGGGGAAGTGTTGGGTGTGAGACGTCAGATTCCTCCGCCGGGACTGTACCGTTGGGCGGCCATTTTGGCTTTCCTGGCGTGCTTTTTTCAGCTATTTTTGGGGGCGATGGTGTCGGTTTCGCATGCAGGTCTTGCGTGTCCAGATTTTCCGACGTGTTTCGGGATGTGGATTCCTCCCCTGGTTGGAAATGTCGGTGTGCAAGTGGTCCATCGGTTGGGCGCGTTGGTCGTGGCGGTCTGCGTCTTCGCTTTGGTGGCTTTGTTCGAAATTCAAGGGGCTGAATGGGCCCGCGGTTGGGTCCGATTGGCGGGCCTTCTTTTGGTGGCGCAGATTGGATTGGGGGCCGCCAATGTCTTTTACGAAGTCCCCCCGCTTCTTTCGGTGTTGCATCTGCTGACAGGGGTCAGTCTCTTTTTTACTCTGTACATTGTGGTGTATGCCTGTTGGCCTTCTCTTTGGCTGGTCAAGACAACTTTGGAAGAAGGCGAATCTGCTTCCTTGCCTCTTCCACTGGAAAAGCCTCGTCGACCCCTCAAAGAGCGCCTTGCCGCGTATTACCAATTGACCAAGCCGACCATTGTGATGCTGGTGGTACTGACCGGATTGCCGGCCATCATGATCGCCTCAAATGGCCGTGTGGATGTCAGGCTTGCGCTGGCTGCTCTATTCGGAACGGCGTGTGCAGCCGCCTCTGCGGCTGTTTTTAATCAGTTCTTTGAGCGCGAAAGGGATAAACAAATGTCCCGCACTGCGACTCGCCCGATACCGGCGGGGCTCGTGACGCCTCGGGAGGCGTTGGTCTTTGCGATTCTTTTGGGAGCCTGTGCGGCCTTTACGCTGATGACCTACACCAATTGGCTGGCGACGGCCTTAGCGTTTGGGAGTCTATTGTTTTATGGCTTCTTCTATACCCTGGTTCTCAAAGGTTCTTCCCCGCAGAATATAGTGATTGGCGGAGCTGCGGGTGCCAGTGCGCCGTTGATTGGTTGGGCTGCCGTCACGGGGGAGGTGGGTTGGCCGGCTTGGGTCATGTTCGCCATCGTTTTCTTTTGGACGCCGCCGCATTTCTGGGCGCTGGCGATTTATCGCCTTGACGACTATGTCGCAGCTCGCGTTCCAATGTTTCCAGTCGTTTACGGGATTCCTGCGACGGTGCGTTGGATTGCTATTTATGCATTGATGTTGGTTCCTTTGACTCTGTTCCTCGTTCCTTTGGGGGCCGCGGGGCCCATTTATTTCTTTTCTGCGCTTTTCTTAGGTCTGGGCTTCTTGGTGATGGCGTGGCGCGTGCTTCTGACAGAGGATCGGCGGGATGCCATTAAGTTGTTTGCTTATTCGATTGTCTATACATTGGCGCTCTTTACAATGTTGACGCTGGACGCCGCGTTGGGCGGCCCGCGGATCGGAGCGTTGGTGGCCTGGGGTTTTTAGATGATGAAGGAACCGCACCTTCCAGATTCCCCGAAACAGCATCGCAACCTCACCGGAATAGTGATTGCGGTGGTGACGGTGATGGCCGTTCTTCCCTGGGTTTATGCGCCTTTGTATCGAAAGGTTTGCGGAGTTTTGGGTATCGCCTTGCCCAAAGAACAGAAGCCGGCCGAAGTTTTGGCTCGGATCGCTCGCGAGGGGATCGGCGCGGATCGCGCGGACGAAAACACCTCGTTGGTGAATTTCATGGGCGTGAGCGGCCAGCTGCCCATCGATATTCGGCCATTGGAGAGGCGCTTATGGGTGAAAACAGGGGAGATGGTCGTTGTTTTGTATCGCCTGACGAATTTGACACCGCGTGATTTGGACTATCGGGCGGTTCACATGGTTTTACCGCAGGACGACACGTCGTTTGAATTAATTAAGTGCTTTTGTGATGACCATCGAATTCTGAAAGCCAGCGCCAGCGAGGACTTACCCTTGGTTTTTCGCCTGACCAAGGCCGTCGAGGGTGATGCGGGTCTCACGGTGAATTACACGATTTTTGATTACAACCCCAACAAAAATAAGGCACCTCAGACAGCGCCCCAGATCGGTCAGACGATGTGGATGCTGGGGGCTACGGCTTTACCCCGGGTTAAATGGGATGGACTTTCCTTACTTTGAATTTCCTTGGCTCGGCAATCGATGGTTGATTGCGATCGTCGCGACACTCCACGTTTTGGTAAACCATAGCGCGGCCATTGGAGGCTCGCTGCTCGTCGTTCTGATGGAGAGACGGGGCCTGAAGGAATTGAATGCCGATTGGGATGCCGCCGCCTATCGATTGGCGTTCATATTTTTTCTATTGACAACGACGGTGGGTGCGCTTTCGGGGGTGGGGATTTGGTTTACGGTCATGGTAAGTGCGCCGCAAGCCCTTTCTGCATTGCTCTACATTTTCTTTTGGGCCTGGTTCATTGAGTGGGGGGTATTTATTGCCGAAGTGGGGATGGTGCTCGCCTATTTTCTCTCCTGGAACCGTTTTAAATCCCGGGATCGCCACTTGGCATTGGGTTGGGCCTACGTTCTGACATCATTTCTCACGCTCGCCATCATCTCGGGGATTCTGGGAGCGATGTTAACACCAGGATCGTGGTTGGAAGAGCGCGGATTCTGGGGCGCCTTTTTCAATCCCACCTATTTACCTCAACTGATTCTGCGCTCCGGTCTTGCGTTAGCCTTAGCGGCCGTTCTAGGTTTGCTTTTGCAGGGGAGGGTGGCGTCTGAGAACATTCGCGGAGACTTTCAGCGTTTATGTGGTCAGTTTTTACTGATGGCGCTGCCTTTGATGGCAGTTGGGGGAGCGGGGTATTTGTGGGTCCTGCCGGAGCGTGTTAAGGCCCTCCTTCCGACGGCCTTAATGACGCAACGCTATGCGGATTGGGCTTCGCTGGGTCTTGGCTTCCAGGTTGCCGCGTGTGTCGCTGTGGGGATTTTGGGGTTAATGACCCTTCGCCGCGACCGCCTGGTGCCCCGTTTGGGCGTGACTCTTGTCGCGGTGCTGCTATTGGGTTGGGTGGGTCATTTCGAGCGGGTTCGCGAATTTGTCCGTAAACCCTTTTTGATTCCCGGTTATATGTACGCCAACGGCATTCGAGTGTCGGAGGTTCCTCGCCTGAACCGGGATGGTTTGCTTGGGGGGGCGCGTTGGGCCGAGGTATCCGGGGTCGTGCCTGGAAAAGAGATAGCGGCCGGGCGCGCGCTTTTTCGCCTCCAGTGCGCTGCGTGTCATACGTTGTCGGGGCCGAATGCACTGGGTGATAAATTCGCAGGCCGTGATGTTGATGCAGTGGTTGGATTTTTGAGCGTACAACACCAGGTCTATCCATTCATGCCGCCATTTGTGGGGACAGAGGTGGAAAAACGTGCACTGGCCGAGTTTTTGGCGGGGCCTCCTTCAGAGGAAGTCGCACGGAACCCGGGCGTCAAGCCGTGAACGCGATGCCTCATGACTTGCCGCTGCCGTTGCCTCTCGCGGTCGGTAAGCCCGCGTTGGTGATCGCGTTCCTGGTGCATATTGTATTCGTGAACCTCATGCTTGGAGGCACTGTCCTCGCTCTTCACGCTCATTTTTTGGGGCAAAAACGCCCGTGTTTTGAACGGTTGGCGGGTGAGTTGATGACGACGGTGACGGTGCACAAGAGCTTGGCTGTTGTTTTGGGGGTAGGTCCCTTGCTGTTGCTCAGCGTGGTCTATACAGTGCCTTTCTATACCAGCAGTGCGCTGATAGCGCCCGCTTGGCTTTCGGTGCTGTGGCTTGTGACGCTCTCCTTCTCGTTGTTGTATGCCTATAAGTATGGTTGGTCGGGTTGGAAGGGACGACACCCGCGTTGGCATATCGCCACTGGGGTGAGCGGCCTTTTGGTTCTATTGTGTGTACCATTGATTTATTTGACCAACACACAGCTAATGCTGGACCCCGCTGCGATGGCTGGGCGACCGAGTTTTTTCCGCGCGCTTTGGGAAGTGGGGAACGTTATTCCGCGTTATTTCCATTTTTTATTGGCAAGCCTTGCGGTGGCCGGTCTCTGGGTCATGGGCTGGTGGGGACGAGAGCGTTCAGATTGGTCGGCTGAGGATCGCGTGTCCCTGATGCGCTTCGGCGGATATTGGGCAATTTTTGCGACGGCGCTGCAGTTCGTTGCGGGCCCGGTGGTTTTGTTTACCCTTCCTCGAGGGGCTTTAACGGGTTTAGCTGTGGCGTTTTTAGCGTTGGGGGTTCTCACTGGTTTGGGAGCGATCTTTTTGTTGCTGGACACTGTGAGGGGCAAGGATCGATACGCGTGGTCCGTATTTTTAATTGCGACCACGGTCGTATGTATGGGAACCACCCGGCATTTGATTCGTGAGTCCCTCCTTGAACTGCGTCTCAGCCAGGATATTGGCAGGACCGCAGTTTATCCTGCTGCCTGGGCGCATTTCCGCGGCTGATTCACTTCTCTTGTGGCTCGCCTGTTGGCGGGGCCGGGGCGAGGTACTAGATTAATTGAGTGGGGGGCGCCGGGAGGTCACAGGATGGGGGCAAACAACTTTCTGCCTGGATTGCATCCGCACGTGGCTGTGGCCGTGTTTGTAAACCCGATGCAGTTGTCTTTAGGCCTTCAAGAACTGATTGCGAGCGGATTTAAAGAGGAAAATATATCCATCCTGGCACGCAACGACAAGCAACTTGAAAAAGTTTTGAGCAAGGTGCACGGAGGAGAACGTGTGTGGCCGGAGTCTCCCTGTTCTTTGTCGCAAGAGACGGAGGCCACGGGTTTCCAAGAGGCTCGTGAGATGGCCTTGGGGGCTGGGCTTGCGATTCTGGCAGGCATGACGTCATTCGCACTGCCCGGCCTCGGGGCTTACCTTTGGGCCGCGGGGCCTCTGGCTTTGTTGGCGCACGGCTTGTCGTTGGGCATTGGTGGGGCCGGTCTGGGGGCGGTTGTGGGAGCTATTTTGGACGAGCGTTCAACAGAGGCGCAGCGTAAGCGGTTTGAGCAAATGATCATCGCAGGACATTGGCTTTTGGTCGCTCACGGAAACTACGAGCAGGTGACGCGCACAAGCGGGGTGTTGCGCGCGTCCCCCGCCATCGAGGTGGAGGTTTTTTAGGGAATGGTTAAAACACCACGTGCCGGCCTTTTTGGCGACGGCTGAAGATGGCTACGGTGGTCTCCGCGTCGCCAACACCCATATTGCCGCTGTCGCCGATGCCACTGGCCCCGAACTCTTCCCAATCCATCGCTGAATCGGTTCCATCATTTTCTTTCAGCATCCCCCCGATGATGCGACGGGCTCGCTGCAGTTTAGCGTCGTCACGGGTCCAGATGGAACACGCCAGGTCGTGGGAGTTTGTCAGCACAGCGAAGCGCAGGAATTCTTCAAAATTCGCCAAGGGCATCAAGCACAGAACCGGCATAAAAAATTCCGTGGTTGTCAGATTAAAGGTCTCAACGCCTTTGCCGTCCCAGTCTGCAGCGATCGTCGAATCGGGCTTTAGGTCTGCGATGATCACAGGCGCAATGACCTCGGCATGATCGGCCCACTCGGTGCCACTCTGTCTTCCCCCTTCACGGGCGATGCGATAACCCGCCTGGCGAGCTGCCTCTTGGATATTTGAGACAGTTTGCGCTTTGTGAACCATATTCGGCCCAATCACCTTGTGATCTTCTGTGAGATGTGGGTCTTGGAGAGCCCATTGGTCCATCTCCTCGTTGACATAGTGCTCAATTTTTTTCAAAACATCTGGGTTGGCCGCAATGCCGTGCAGAGTGGTGCATTTATGACTGCTAAAGCCCAATTTTGAGTAGGTTAATCGGACGGCAATTCGCTTGAGTTCCTCATCGGAGAAATGGTCATCGACATAGGCCCAGTTGCAGCCGCCCCCCTCAAATTTGAGCGTCCGAACCCCCCGACCAGCTGCAATCGTTTTGGCCGTCTTTTCCGACCCTGTTAGCGAGACGACTGCGATTTTTTCGTGAGTGGCAAGGCCCGCGATTCCGGCGCCAAATCCTTCCAATTTATGAACAGCCCTCGGGTTAGCGCCTGCCGCAAGAAGCATACGCATCATGACCGTGTTGCAGATGCCTCCGAAAGGATGGCCTTTAAAAATCATGACCGAGCCGCTCATATAACAGCCGACTATTTGAATCACTGGGATGCCGTAGATGAAATTCATAGGGGTGACTACGGCGCAAACGCCCGCCGGCAGGAAGCCATTCTTCCAATAACTGTGGCCATCGACCATCGGAGGAACGATTTCGCCCCGTAACGCCTTTTCCGCGTTGCCGCCGATATGGTCTGCCGCGCGTTTGGCCTCCCAAAAGTCTTTTTCAGCTTCCATCCGGGTTTTGGGAATCACATGACGAATTTCTCGCATGACCTCTTCGGCAAAGTATTCCAACAACCGAGAAAAATTGTTGACCACCCACTTGCGATAGCTGGTGGTTTCTTCGGACCACTCGAAGCTGGTCCAGTAATTCCACGCGGCATTCACTGTTTCTTCCACGTCGACGGGTTGAGAGTCGGCCACTTCAGTCAGTGGTACCCGGCGATCCCACAGACAATTCAGGGTTGCCGTGGCCCCGTGTTGGGGTTTTTTCCATTCCCCATTGACCAGGTTGTAGGCGGGGACAGGTTTCGCAGAAGGTGTGTTTGGAAGTTCGCGGTAGGGGAAAATATATTTCCGTAACGCTTCCATCTCCTCATCCCGCAAACCGAGGCTGAATAAATTCCAGCGCTTGCGACGGTCTTCATAGGCCGCGGCGAGCGGGTCTTGCCCTAATTGATCGTTCTTCCAAAAGGCGTCGATGGCGTTTCGAAGCGCCGAAAGTTCCAAGCGGCCTTTGGCGTCAACCAGGGAGGCAGGGGCAGGAGTTTGGATCGTCATTGATTTCTCCTCGAAGCCGCGACAAAGCGCGGCCAATTTGTCGAATGCGTGCTCCTTGTATTTTAACATCCGGGCTACAAGGCGGGCCACGCGGGGGCAGAAGGTTAGGGGAGGGGCTTCTTGGCCGCGGGGGCGTCTAAATGAGCAAAATATCCCGCCTGATTCGTTGCGTGAAACAACGCGCGGGTGAATGAGTTGAGAGGCAATG
Source organism: Candidatus Sericytochromatia bacterium (assembly GCA_035284745.1). Lineage (GTDB taxonomy): Bacteria > Cyanobacteriota > Sericytochromatia > S15B-MN24 > JAQBPE01 > JAYKJB01. The sequence continues at coordinate 169,024 of JAYKIL010000031.1, forward strand.
CGAAGGCCTCGTCCAAGGTGACCCAACGGTATTCTTGGGCCTCGTCCGATAACGTGACATCACCCCCGTCGCACCGACACACGAAGTTAAACAAAAGCATGTGGATATCGGGTTTATAAAACTCTTCCGACGCAATGGCCTCGTAGACTGAGATGAACTGCACATCTCGAATGACCAGTCCGGTTTCCTCCAGAAATTCGCGCGTGAGGGCCTCTTCGAGTCTTTCTCCGTGCTCAATTTTTCCGCCCGGAACGCCCCATGTGTCTTTCCATTTATGGGTTTTCACGATGAGCGCTCGCCCTGAGAGGTCAAGGGCCAAGGCGCCGACTGTACTGATAGGACCAACAAGAGAGGCTGGGTTCATTGTCATCATCTCGAACAGGACAACATAGTGCATATGGTCGCATTGCAAGCTTGGGTATGGCAATCTTTGAGGCTGGTTAAAAGGGTGAATGCGAGCATACGAGAAACGAGGATGAGGGATGACGGAGGGGGGCTTGGTTGTCATTGGGGCGGGAATTGCTGGGATGTCTGCAGCCATTTGGTGTGAGCGGTTGCGTATTCCACTGACCTGGCTTGAAGGGAGTTCCGTTCTTGGGGGGCAACTGTTACGCATCAATGGCGCCATTCCTGACTACCCGGGCCTTGAAGCGGAAAATGGGCGGGAGTTTCTCAAAAAACTCGTGGTGCACCTAGGGAATTTGCAACTGGCCCCTCAACTGAACAGTGAGGTCGTGAAAGTAGAACCGGCTCGCAGGTTGTTGACGCTGCGAAACGGACACTGTTTTCGGCCTGATGCGGTTTTGCTGGCGTCGGGAGCGTCACCCCGACGTTTGGAGATTCCCGGTGAGGAGGATTTTCGGGGTGTGGGGGTATCAGACTCAGCCACGCGTGATCGGCATGTCTTCGCGGGGCGGGCGGTCGCTGTAGTGGGCGGGGGTGATGCGGCGCTTGAAAATGCCTTGATTTTGGCGGAATGCTGTCCGCAGGTCTTTTTAGTCCATCGGGGCACGACGTTTCGTGGGCAGTCTCATTTTCAGGCGGCCGTTCTCACTCATCCTCGGATCAAGGTCCTTTGGGAAAGTCAGGTGTGTCGAATTCTGGGGGCTGAGCAAGTTCAAGGGATTGAGTTGGCGGGCCCTGAGGGCAGGTCTGAGATTTCCGTAGGAGGTGTTGTGGTTAAGGTGGGAGTTGCCGCGAACGTTGGGCCTTGGAAGGGGCAATTACAACTGGATGATTGGGGTTATATTCACGTGGATGCTTCCCAGCGAACCAGCGCACACGGTGTGTGGGCCGCGGGGGACGTGTGTAACCCCAAAGCGTCAAGTCTTGTGGCAGCGGCGGGGCAAGCGATGGTGGCGGTGAAGTCCATTGCTTCTGCCGGTGTGCTTTGAATAAGGGTCGTCGTGGATGATGTGGGCGCGGGGTGTCGTGGGAATGCCCGATGAATCGTGGCGATAAAAAAGCGCCCTGCTTTGATAGCAGGGCGCTTTCTAATTGATTGCGCTTAGTTTTCGTCTTCCAACAGTTCCAGTTCGGATTCTTCTTCTGTATCCGTTTCCTTGGTTAACTGACCGGTTTGTTCTTGTTGAATGAGTGCAAGTTTACGCCGCACCAAGGTTTCGATCTCCTGAACCAATTCCGGATTTGTTTCTAGGAAAGAAACCGTGTTGTCTCGTCCTTGACCGATTTTGTTCTCACTGTAGGAGAACCATGCACCGCTTTTTTGAACAATGTTTTGTTCCACCGCGACATCCAAAATACATCCGACTCTGTTAATGCCACGCCCAAAAAGGATGTCAAATTCTGCTACTCGAAAAGGGGGCGAGACTTTATTTTTTACGACTTTGACTTTGACACGGTTGCCGAACTCTGCACCATCTTTTTTTAGCGTTTCAACACGTCTTACTTCCAGTCTTACACTGGCATAGAAACGCAATGCACGGCCGCCTGTTGTTGTTTCTGGATTACCAAACATGATGCCGATTTTTTCACGAATCTGATTAATAAAGATGACAGTGCAGTTGCTGCGACCGATTGCTGCGGTCAATTTTCGGAGGGCTTGACTCATCAGGCGTGCCTGCAGACCCACGTGGCTGTCGCCCATTTCACCTTCAATTTCAGCCTTTGGAACCAGTGCCGCGACGGAGTCAACGACGACCAGTTCAACCGCACCAGAGCGCACCAACGCTTCAGTAATTTCTAAGGCCTGCTCTCCGGTATCGGGTTGGCTCACCAAGAGATTGTCGATATCCACCCCCAATTTTTTGGCATAGGCGGGATCGAGTGCGTGCTCAGCGTCGACAAAGGCGGCAATTCCTCCACTTTTTTGAACTTCCGCGACCGAGTGGAGGGCAACGGTTGTTTTGCCCCCAGATTCGGGACCATAGACTTCGATGATGCGACCTTTGGGAAGACCTCCCACCCCCAGTGCCAAGTCAAGCGTGAGGGCGCCTGTCGGAATGGCCTCAATTCGCATTTTTGAGGCATCACCCAATTTCATGATCGCCCCTTTACCAAATTGTTTTTCAATTTGCGAGATGGCGTTTTTGAGTGCGCCGTCACGATTGGCGTCAGCGCGATTTTGTACGGAGTCTAGTTTGTTCACGATTTTCATTCCTCCAGGGGCAAGGGAATGTGGATGGCCTTTTGTCGAATTTTTGTTCGACGAACAAAAGGATATTAGCAAACACTTGTTCGAAAAGCAAGTGATTTAAATACGTTTGCTTCACTCACTGGAGAGAGTCTATTTAAAACCCTTTGGGGGTATATTGGTCGAGTGTAGAGCATTCATAATTTTGGGGGTACCTGTGTCAGACCAGACGGCAACCTCGACAAAGCGCTGGGTGTGTTCTCGGTGCGGTTATATTGAGGAGGGTGACCATCCGCCTGAACTGTGTCCATTTCCGGACTGTGGCGCCGGGCCGGAGGACTTTTACCTCGAAAACCTTTGAGCCATCCGCTTGGTGTTTCACTGGTTGACGTTTTTTTCCGCGTGTTACCATTAACGGGTGAGCCTTCCGGTTGTTGCGAAGCTCGTTGTCATATTTTTTGGTGCCGAAGTATAAAATCACGTGACTGTTCAAACTCCTGTTGAAACCCACGGCTTGAGCCGTGATGATTTACATCACGCCTATCGGACGATGGTGATGATGCGGTTGTTACATGACCGTGCCACCGCCCTACAACGCACAGGGAGAATTCATTCTTGGCTTGGATGTTACGGCCAAGAGGGGGCCATTGTGGGGAGCGGCCTCGCCTCTCAACCTGAGGATTGGGTGTTTCCTTCTTACAGAGAGCACGCGGTCGCTCTGGTAAGAGGTATTCCTGTTCGCCAATTGATGGATCACCTGTATGGCAACGCGGTGGATAACGTGAAGGGTCGAAATCTGCCGCCGGAGTATTCCTTTAAAGAGATTAATTTCGTGAGTATCAGCGCGCCGGTTGGTACTCAGGTTCCTCAGGCCGTGGGTGCGGCGTATGCAGCAAAGCTTAAAAAGGACCCGGTTGCTGTGATGACTTATTTTGGCGACGGAACTGCATCGTCAGGGGATGTTCTGGTTTCGTTGAATTATGCCGGCGTTTGGAAACTTCCGCTGGTTTTGTTCTGCCAGAATAACGGGTGGGCGATTTCGGTACCCACCCATTTGCAAACGGCGTCGCCCACCATCGCCTCTCGGGCGGAGGCCTTCGGCTTTGAAGGGGTTCAGGTTGATGGTAACGATTTGCTCGCCACCTATGGCGCAACCAAACGCGCCCTTGCTAAGGCTCGGCGTGGGGAAGGGCCGACCTTGATTGAGGCCCTCACTTATCGGGTGGGGCCGCACTCTACCTCCGATGATCCCACGGCCTACCGCGATGATTCGGAGGTTCAACCTTGGCGTGACCGCGACCCCATTGCTATTTTTGAAGAACAACTTGAAGCCTTGGGATTTTGGGATGAAACCTTTGGGGCCTTGGTGCGTGAATCGTGTCAGGTAGAATTGCAAGAAGCAGCTCGGCGTGCTGAAGAGGCGGGCCCCCCCGCCAGCGACACCCTTTTTGATGAGGTTTACGCCGAGATGCCATGGCATATTCGCGAGCAATGGCTGGCACACGAGGCGCTCAAAAAGTCGTGATGCAGAGAGCCTTGCTGTTGGCGGGCATTGGATTGCCCCTTTTTCTTTCGGCCACTCCGGCTGTTGCGACAACGATGCCATTGGCTGATTTAACGCCTGGCGCCCGCGTGGCCACCCTGGGCTTTTCAGAGCTTTCACTTCATGCCTCTGCCGATTGGGGGCTCAGCGGGATTGCGTCGGGGTGGAGCCTTGGCTTGTTGGGTGGGTTCGACTATTCGAATCCCCTGCGTCGAGATTCAAATTCCCTGGTGGCGGTCCGCCTTGCGCGACGCATTTGGGGAAATGCGCCCCATTTCACTCTGGGTTTCTTGTTAAGTGCTGGCGCTAACTATGTGGACCCCGGGCCGGCTCCCTCGGATCCGACAGAACAAAGTTTTTACTCTGAGATTCTGCCTTGGGTTCAACCGGCTGTGGCGCTTTCTTTTAGAATTCCGATTTACGATTATCCTTTTTGGTTTCGTGCGACGTTAGGACCGGTCATTGGTCGTTTTACCGCGGGGGTTCTCGCGATGCCCTGGGTTGTTCCCAATTTTGAATTTGCTTATCGCTACGCACCGAACCAAGAAGTCGTGGTGGCAGGGGGGTATTCCTCTCCAAACGGACTGGGGTGGCGGATCGCCTATTGATGGCGATACACCCTCCGTTCTCCGTTTCGTCTCGCTACCTGGCCTCCTCAAATGGGCGCGCGGATCGCGTTACACGCGACAAATCACGGGCGGAGGAGCAAGTGGCTCATGATGCGGCTTTTTGAAGAGCGTAATGGTCAGCTTCGCCGGATTGAACACATTGTGGTTATGGGTCGTTGGGGTCGTCAGAATGAACTGCGCACGGGAAGCCTTAAGGAAGTCCCCGACTTCATCGATTCTTTCGACGGACAGATGGGCAAACGGCTCGTCCAGGATGAAAAATCCTGGACCGGCGCCCCCATCTCCATCGGTGAGGGCCATCAACAGCAGCAGACTGACGATCACTTTTTGGCCCCCTGACAGGTCCGGGTCAGACAACGGCCTGAGGTCTTTGCCGTCATAGGCCACCTGAACGTGCACCCCCGCTTTCTCAATGCTGTCGTCTTCCGGTGAGAATTTGGGCAGTTCAATTTGCAGGCGAATATTCGCTTTTTCAGCCAACCGGATGGCATTTTCTCGATAGTCGCCAAGAACTTGCTCTACGAGCCTGATATAGCTGGTCCGGCAGGCCCGGAGCTCCTCTTCCCCTTCGTTAACTTCCTTGAGTCGACGCGTGACAAAGGTTTCTTGGGCTTGGACATTTTGCAGTTGTTTTTCCCACAAGGTCACGATGGCAGGGTCACTGCAGCCACCGTAATGGCCCAATTCAGACTCCATTTCGTGGATTCGCAGCCGAACCACGTCAGGCAGAGGCACCTCGGCCAAAGTTTCTGGCGAGCGGGCGGTCTCTGGGATGTCGTTTTCGAGCCTGCGGCGGGTCGCTTCCAAGGCCGCGATTTGGGGTCCACGGGTTGCGATTTGATGCGCCAGGTTGTCAATCTCACGCTGCAGTCGCGCCAGGTCGTTCTCTGCCTGACTGGCATCTCTGTCCGCATTGGCTGCCGCCTGCGCTTTGGAAATGATTTCCTCTTGCGCACTTTTGAGTTGTGCTTCAATTTCAGAGACACGGGCCTGCCACGCCTCTCGGCGGGCCACGGTGTCCTCATATTCGGGCCGCAGATTCTCCCATTCCAAACGCTTTTCTTGATCGGCCACTGCCTGTCTGCGTTCCCCCAATTCTTTGGCGTACAGTTGGACGTCGCGTTTGAGGTCTTTGGCTTCATCGTCAAGTTCAGAAAGGCGACGCAGGCCCTCTTCCGCACGTGATGCGACGCCCATTTGTCCCATATAGCACTCGCCGGGACGAACGCCGATAAAAATGCCCCCTCGCCGATCCACCTTGTAACCATCCGGCGTGATGGCCGCCTGAAAACGCCCTATCGCGGCTTTTGCCGCCTCGACATCCTCCACCAGCGCCGTGTCGTTCAGGCGCTCCAGGATCCAACGTGGGACCCGCGGGTCGAGAACCTTGACCGCCGAAAGTGCAGAGCCGGCACGCGCGACGATGGGTTGGTCCCGATTGGGCTCGCACATGTAATGGCGGTAACGACTGCGACGGGCGATTTCTAGCGCTGCAATGTGATGCTGAGGGTTCACGACCCAATTGAAGCGATCACCGCCAACCACCGATTCCACCGCCACCTGCCAACGTTGTTCCACGACTTCAAGGGCTTCAGCGACCAAAGTCGCTGGAATGTCGGCGCTGCGCAGTGTTTCGCGCATGTCATTAACGAAGGGCGGGTAGACCACCTGCCCCTTCTGCAAAGACGCGAGGACCATCGTTAACTCGCGTTTCTGCTCCTCGATCCGATTGAGACGGGCTCGGGCCTCTCCCACCGCCTGCTCCGCAACCTCAACGTCCGCTTGAAGGGATTCAAGGTCTTCTTCTGCAACGCGAGCAGCAATGAGGCGTGCTCCTTCCATCCTGCCGATGGCCTGATCCAATTCTCTGCCTTCACCGGTGACGGCTTTACGTTCCGTATCAAGGGTCTGCCCACGCTCCCGAGCTGCGTGAAGATCCGCCGTCAGGCGTGCCTTCGCGTCTATCTCTTTCGCGTGAAAGGCTTTCAGCGCTTCTTGATCGGCCTTGAGTGCCTCGAGCCTCTGTTGACCGTTTTCGAGGTCCGGGCCCAGGCGTTTGAGGTCCGCCAGAACGTCTTTGTATTCCGCGAGCGGCAGTAAGGTATTCCGATAGTGTGTTATTTGCTTATGGCGATCACAGAAAATGTCGTATTCGCGCTTCTGGCGTTCAAGCCTTTCAAGGGAGGATTGCTCGGTTCCGAGGCGTTTGGTTTGTTCTTCGAGGTCGGCCAAGGCGCGATGGTAGCTCTCCTTCGCCTCTTGGTAGCGGTCAAACACTTGCCGTTGGCCTTTAATTTGCATGACATAGGTGAACAACTCGTGGGGAGAACGTTCGCAAAGTTTATTCGTTTCACCCTGCTCAATGGCTAAAATAGAGAGCAAAGAGCGGCTCACGCCGGCCTTGAAGAGGATATCGGAGTACTCTCCAGGGCCCAGTATTTGGTTCTGTGTGTAAGCGGCTTGTATTTCGCTAAAGGGTGCGTCTCCCGGCAGAACGACGTAACGACTTTCAACACCTCCGGCCGCCGGCAATAGAACACACGCCAACGTCACATAGTCGTCTTGTATGTTCAAGCACCGAAAGGGTTTCCCCGCTCCGCTGTCAAAGTTGCTGACCAGGGCCGAAACAACGGTCATTTGGCGTTTATCCCGCATGTATTTGTTGCGGCGACGCTTGGTGGACAGCCGGGGGGCGTTTAGGATGATTCGGATACCATCAAGGAAGGTGGTTTTTCCCGAACCGTTGGGTCCCGCCAACATGACAATGGGTTCATCCAAGGGAACCGAAACAGGACGCCAGCAATCCCAGTTGGAGAATGAGAGCCTTAAAATTTTGAACATTCGATCGATACCGTGAAAAAGTGGACGACTTACGTGTCAGCCTGGAGCGAATCTGTGGGGTCGCTATCCCCAATGGGGTCCCAGACGATCGGTCCGGCAGCTGCTTCGGCAAGAGCTGCGGCTGCGTGCCAACCCATTTCTTCGCTTGGGTCATCAGCTTCTTCTGTCGCGTGTTGCTCCGCCACTAACTTCGCGAGCGTCGATTGACGCAAGTAAGCCGAGAGTTGTTGGCTGTCCCCGAGCAGGTCCAGAAAAGGGCCAGCTTTAATTTCATCCTTGCGGACATATTCGAGAAAACCCAGGCGTTTCAGCTGACTCACGTACATTTCGAACCGCCGGCCTCCGAGTTTTTTACCAAATTCTGCGTTTAATGCATCAAATGACACCACGGGTTCTGAAACCCCCCCCTCGCGACCCTCTTCGGCCAATCTTTGAGGCAATACCAAGCGCGCCCACAAGATAACCAACAAGGCCAGTGCATTGCGATCAAGTTCGTTCAAGTTTGTAATTCGCTCGGTCCGATTGCCAGGGCCGTCGGCCAACGCCAGGCCGTAATAGCGCGAGTAAGGACTCCACGCCAACGTCAGTCCGATGGCCTTCAGGCGTCGTTCTGCTTCCTGGCGCTTGCTGGGATCCATCAAGCCTTTGGCCTCCCGTCGTGCCAGAAAACCTTTGTGGAAAAATGGTGCCAACATCGCCGCAATGTCATCACCGTCGGGCATCCGGCCGGCCTCAGTGGCCTCGGTGTCGCCGGACGCCGTTGCGGGGTCTTGAATGTCTCGCCAGTCGGCGTCGCCAGAGTCGCTTTCGGGCGCAATGGGCGGGGAGAAGTCAAACGGCGTGTCCATGGACGTCCTTTCCGCGTACGGGCAAGGGGTGGAGATAAGCTTCCGAAATCTCTTTGATCAGGGGGGTCGGTGAAATCAAAATCTCGCCGTCATCGGGTCGCTTCACATCTAACGGAACCAGCTTGAGCCTCTGAACCGGCGAGTCGGTTCGCTCACCCGGAGCGACGGGCGTCCCGACGAGCGGCAGCAACGACAGTCGGTACATAGCCAGTGCGGGTTCGTCGACGGTGGCGTATTCATAGAGGGGAACGGGGGCCTGCGTATTCGCGAAACGCTCCAAGTCTGCGACAGCTTCGGCGATGGTTTCACGGTTATTCGTTACGACGGGGGCTGTCACCGCGGGGACGGGCTCATTCCATTCTTCCTCTTCGAGTTCAATCAGTTCCCGGTGTATGTGATACTCTGCTGCTGAAATCAACAGGGCCTCGTCGAAAAATGGCGGTATGAAAGCAGGGCAGCGGAAAGCGCTTTTGGCCAGGTCTGCGAGTTGGTCAACATCCGCTTCAATGAGCATTCGCGTGATATCAAGCTGGTTGATACCGCCCTCTAACGAGACGAATTGCTCCCCCATCCCCGTGAGTACGCGGATCAGTTCAGAGCGATAGGCGTGCAGCTGACTGAGATGCTGATGGATCGCTTGATATTCGTGTTGAATTTCCCGGCGGGCGAGGTCCAAACCATCCAGTACCCGGCGGGTTTCTTGTGACAACGCGAGGCATTGGTCCAGTTGGTCTTGGACCGCAACCAAACGTACCTCAGAGTGCGAGTCCAACGCCTCGAGCAGGGTCTGTGCCAAGGCGTCAAAGCGTGAGCGAAGATTGTAAAGTACATCCAGCGGGTCGTAGCCCATTTGCAGGCAGAACTCGACCCCGTACAAGGCGATCCCCATTTCTTGCCGCTGAGGTGAAGCCTGCGCCAGCATACCGAGCATGGCAGCCGCGTTAACCCCCATTTCAGTCCAGCAATACCCTCTGGAACGGTCAAAATCGAGCCAACCATACTGACGAAAAGTCGCGACCAGTTGATCCAGCGCTTCCGGATGCAGCCACGGAAGAACGCGCTGCATTGTGTCTTTGTCCCAGAAACGCTCTCGGCAATGGGCAAACAGCTCACGTATGAATGCGACCCGAACCACAAAGGCGGCTTCGTTGGCTCCCCGTGTTAACGCGAGGAACAGAGGAAATAACGCGTGGAATCCTTGATGAAGCTTGAGGGGCGATACTTCATCAGCTTGCCAGCCGTCGGCCAGAAAGTCTGAGACGGAACGACGTCGCATTGATGGCGACGTTCCTTGATCATCTCCAGCCTCGGTTTTATCGCGAAGGGAGCTTGATTGGCGATCTAACGTCAAAACTGGATTACGGCTTGCGGGGTCGAGAGGCATAGGGTTTTCGCATCACCAGGCGTGGAATCGCAGCAACCCGGGCAACGTGGTGCGGTGACTTCCTTGGATACCAAGCTCCCCCACTATACCGCGTTATGTCCCTTCGCGGAGGTGCTGATTGTCACGCGTGCCCAGCTTGCCCGGCGACAGGGTTTTCATCACGGTAGAGAACCCCGTAACGCGGGCATGATGGTCTTCGGGCGCGATGGAGCGTCTCAGGTCCGCGGCTGATACATGACGGGTCGCTGAACAGACGAGGTGGTCGTGGGAAAATTGGCACTGGTGTTGTCCGGTGGAGTGTCCAAAGGCGCGTATGAATTGGGCGTCATAAGAGCCCTGGCTGAGCGTCACATTGAGCCGGATGTGATTGTGGGAATTTCGGCGGGCGCCATGAGTGGCTTAATGATGTCGCGCCTGATTCTTGCAGACCAGTTTACGCCTGAAAAGGTCGATGGATTCATGATTGATACGTGGACTGAGCGTGTCAATTTAGAGCAACTCTATCACAGCTATGACAGTGAGGAGGGCGGCCCTGGGGATCTCGAACGGAAGTCTTTAAATAATTTGTTCTTGAGGTTCGGCATCGACCCGTTCCGGCGGGTTTTCTTGCCGACACGCTTCGACACGCGGGCGCTGTCGACGCTGGAGACCATCCTGCGGGGGAATTTTATCTCCCTTTTTTCACACGCCCTGTTCCGGAAGTTGGGCCAGGAGTGGCATTTCCCCACTCGATTTTCCAAAAGCGTTAAATTGTCCGCCGCTATTTGCAACTTGATGGGTCAGACCTTTCTCAACGCCGAGGATGAGACGATTGAACGGGCTTGGGCTCAGTTCGAAGATTTCCACTGGTACCCCGATATGCCCCCTGCCCAGAGTTTCCTGCAATTCAATCGAGTCCTCGAGGTCGCGATGGCGAGTTCGTCTTTTCCGCTCGCCTTTCCCCCGATGCGGATGCATCTGCCCGGTTCGAGCGAGCCTGGACTCTTCATTGACGGCGGGATGACGGACAATGCTCCCATTGGAAAGGCCATCAAGTTAGACTCCGAGGTTGACACCATCGTCGTCGTGATGGCAACGACGATTGTTCCCCCTCCGGAAAAAGAGCCTGACGACATTATGAAGGTTTTTAATCGGATGTCTGAAATGCTCGCGGGTAAGTTTATCATCAACAACTATCATCAAGTCTTGAAGACCAATCAACGAATCCAGGCCTTGAATCGACTCATTCAAAGGGATCCTGCAGGAGAGGCCATACCCAATGAGTACAATCGCGATTTGACTATCGCGGCTGGTTTTCAGGGATTGGAAGACTTTTTGAAACGGCGAATTGTACGACTTATTCCCATTGTCCCGTCGACCCCGTTGAAGGGTGATTTGTTTGCCGGGTTTAAAGACCGTTCGTTGATGGTGGAATACATTGAGACGGGATTACGTGATGCCCGTTCTATCTTGGATCAACGGCTTCAGAACGGCACCGAAGCCACAAACGAGCAGATGTTGATTACACCTGGGTGGGGTGAGGTATAGTGCCCCAAGTGACGTTTGTTTGAGGAATTCATCGTGCTTCGTCGTTTGCTCGTTTCTGGTGTCGCAGGTGTTTGTCTTTTGGGGGGCTGCAATGTTCCTCTTTCAGGCTTGCTTCCACCCGCGGGCCCTGTTATTCAAGGTTCTGTGGCAGAAATGCAAGGGGAGGAAGTTCGGGTGGGCTTGCTGGGCAGCGCCCGGGCGGGCGGTCGTCAACAGGAGATTGTCTCGGTGAGCGCCCGCAATGGCAGCTTTTCTTTGACCTTGCCCGCTTGGCCGCCTGTTGAGTTGATGGAGCAACCGGATGAGATTCGCTCGGTGGTATTTACCCTGCGGGCTTATAGCGATCGAAATGGGAACGAGCGCTTCGACGATGGTGAGCCGTTGTGTGAATGTGCGGCGGGCAAGTTTCGTTATTTTAGCTCAGATGGTCCTTCCGGGAGTTACTTACAGGGTTGGAACCGTTTGACGGACGATGGTCGTTACAGCCAGAGTTTCTCCACCGCTTTCGTGCTGTAAGGGCGCGTACTATTCGTAGGCGGGGTAGACTTGGTTGCGGCCCTTGCGTTTTGCGGTGTACATCGCATGGTCTGCCGTTGTGAGGATGGCTTTGGCATCGGCGATGTCATCTGGCCAGGTTGCGGTGCCAATACTTGCCGTAATGCTCTCGTGGCAACCCTCTGGTGTTGCGCTCAGGGCTTGAACCGCTGCCAACAGTTTGTGAGCAAATTTCCCTGCCCCCCGTTGATCCGTATGGGGCAGCACCACCACAAATTCCTCACCCCCGTATCGGGCCACGCAGTCTGTCGAGCGGCTCAGGTGCTGAAGGGCTCGGGCCATTGCTGTGAGGAGACGATCGCCCGCGATATGCCCGTGTGTGTCATTGAACTTTTTGAAGTGATCGAGATCGACCATGACCAGAGAGAGGGGAAGCGTGTGGCGGGTCGCCAATTTTATCTCACGCCGGAGAAAAACTTTTAGAGCGCGTCTGTTCGGTAAATTGGTCAGAGGGTCGTGATCCGCTTGGTGCCTTAAATCTTGTATGTCGCGAAGTCGCTTTAACGGAGGCACGAGGTAACAAATGGTCTGGTCTAAGAGTTTTAGGAGGCCCGGCTTCAGCGGGGTGGACTCCAAAATGATTTGAATGACATGCACCTCGCCTTCGGATACGCGGACGGGGGACAGTAAACTTGCTTGAAGCATTTTTCCGGGGTTGGGAAGAACAGCGGAGCAACTTCGACCTTGACGGGATACCTCCAGAAGAACGCTTGGGGGAACTACGGAGACGGGACTTGCCGGGCACGCTGTGTAGCTTTGGGAGGCATCTTTTTCAGAGGAGAGGTGCCATACGACGCCCTGAGTTGCTTTCAATTCGTCAATGAGAACCTTGAGTATTTGTCTCCAAAATGAAGCTTCGGCGGTGCTGTTAAGCGAGCATTCTGAAAATTTTGCGCGAAGACGCCAGTGGAGGATGGGGTCCTGCAAGGGCGAGATGGAAGGGGTGGGGATAGATTCGGATTCGTGCATGGCTCCCCGCAGAGGATATTTTGACCATTCTGCAGGCATTGTGAAAGGTTTACGAGAGCGAGGTTGCACAAAAAATCGGGGCGGATGGGACACATCCTGCCATCGCTAGGCGCCTCGTCCGCGGATGTTTGTACCAGATTCCATCAGCATGTTGACGGCGAGCACGGTCAGAAAGATGGCGGCCCCAGCAGGTAATCCGAGCCACGGCGCTTGAAAAAAATATGCTTTTGCTTCCCCAACCATCGAGCCCCACGTAGGGGCTGGAGGGGGAACCCCCAACCCTAAAAAACCCAGGGCAGCCTCCAAAAGCAGCATGTCTGCAAATTTCAGTGCGACCAACGTGAGGGCAATTGGGCGCACATTGGGCCAGACGTGCCCGATGAGAAGTCTCCAATGTTTGGCACCCAGGGCGCGACTGGCCTCTATAAATTCTTGCTCGCGGATGGCCAGAACTTGGCCTCTGACCACCCTCGCCAAGGCAGGCCAGCCCACCAGGCTCAGGGTCGCGATGGCTGAGGCTGCGCCCGGCGGTAAAACGGCCGCCAAAGCCACTGCGAGCAACAGGCCAGGAAAGGCCATCATCACCTCAGTCATCCTCATCACGAGTTGGTCTACCCAGCCCCCCGCGTAGCCCGAGATAATCCCGAGAAAGACGCCAAAGAATCCAGCAAGGAGCGTGGCCGTCCCTGCAATGAAAAGTGATAATTTGCCTCCGTGCAGCAATCTTGACAACACGTCCCGCCCGAGTTCATCGGTGCCCAGCCAGTGTGCCGCGGACGGTGGCAAGGGGGTCCCAAAAGCTGTGAGACCGTCGGGGAGTTGAAACAAAGGGTCAAATGGAGCCAGCCACGGGGCGAAGAGGGAAGCGCCGAGCAACAGAGTAATCAGCGCCCACCAGAGCCCGCTGTCGAGGCGTGGGGTCGGGCTGACCGTTCGGGATTCAGTGTCTGGAGACGATACAACACTCATGAGTTCTTACAAATGTTAACACAAACCGACCGTTTACTTGGCTCTCCAGGCCGCTGACCACCGGCTGTCTATAACATAATGTCGGTTTGGAGGGTGTGTTATCATGCCCTCACCCGCGCTGGCTGCGGGCGTTTTCAGACGATGGGGGACCCCGTTCTCGTGGCTCTTTTTCGATTTCATTGGTTGTCTGCCACCGTCCTGTCGCTGCTTCCGTTCTTGAATGCGATGTCATCTCCTTTTCCTCCGCTGGCGGAGGGGAGGTTGGCGTACCAACTGGGCCGTTACGAGCGTGCGGAATTTCTTTTCGGTGAGGCTGCCTCAGCGGATGAGGGGCCACGCACGGGGGAAACTCAGTTGTGGTTGGGGAGGGCCGCGTGGCGCGCGGGACATAGCGAGCGAGCCTTGGCTGCTTGGCATGTGGCACTCGGGGACCCCGCAACGATGCACGAGGCCAGCCAGGAGGTTCAACAGGCGCGGGAACATTTGCTGGCGCTGGTGAATTTGTTGGAACGCTACGGCCAGTACCGGACCCTTCTCTCCGGAGGGCAGACGATCGCGAGGTCCGATTGGCAGCGTTTGGGGGACAGTTTTGATTCGTTGGCACGTCTGACCCCCGCAAGCGCGGTAGGCCGCAGAGCGGCCTTGATGGCCGCTGATTCTGCGGCTTACGCGGATGATATTCAGCGGGCCGTGGGCTTATTTGAGCAGGCTCGCAAGCATTATCCCCTTTTGGGAGACTGGGCATTGTGGAGACTGGCAGCGCTTGACCCTGGTCGCGCGCCTCTGTACCTGGAGGAGCTGCTCGCCTCGTTTCCTGAGAGTCCTTTGCGCCTGGATGCGAAAGTGGCCCTCGCGGAACGCGAGGAGGATGAGTTGGCCTCGCGGGAAGCGTTGCAAAGCGTGGTGAACGAGGGAGGGCGGAGGCCTGCTGCCGAACGCGCCCTCTTCCTGTTAGCCAAGGGCCATGGTGCGACGCCCGCGCAATGGCTGAGATATTGGAACACCTATCCCGATGGCCGTTTTCTTGATGAGGCTATCGCCGAGTTGGGTCGTCATCCGGCACTCTCTCGAGACACGTTATACCGCATTGGGAGCTACCACTTTTTTAAGAATGATTACTCCAAGGCGATAGCGTTTTTCTCAAAAGTGAATACGCCGATCTCGCTGTACCGAAAAGGCAGAAGCCATTGGGGGTTGGACCAACTTGATCTTGCGATCGCAACTCTCCAGCGCGTGACAAAAGTAGATCGCTCGTTGCGGGGGAAAGCGTGGTTGACGATTGGGCAAATAGAGGGGCAGCGGCGCCGGTGGCCTGCGGCTGTTAAGGCTTATCACCTGGCTGCGGAATCCGGTGGAGACGCGGGCGTTGCCGCGCGTGAGAAATTGGTAAAAGTCTATCAAGAACAAGGGAAACACGCGGCAGCCAAGCGCATGGAGAAGAGTATTCTGGCCCGCTACCCCTGGAGTGAAGAAGCTGCTAGCATCACCTGGAATGAATTTTTGGCGGCTGTGCGGACCAAACGCTTCCAGGATGCGCTGGTTCACGGGCAACGCCTCGCGCGTCACAATCCTCAGCACGCCTACGGTTTGGCTGCGCAATACTGGAATGGTCGTATCTATGAGCGCATGGGACGTACCCAGCAAGCGTTGGCTGCTTACCGCGTTTTGATAGGACGTTCACCTTCTTCGTATTACGGATGGCGTGCTTACTTCCGGGAAGGGGTGTTGACGGCGCGAGGGCAAGACCCCTGGTTCTCGACTGAGCCCGAACGGTTGGTGGCCGAATTGCCTTTGCGTTTCACCGATCTGTTGGGTCCGCAAGAACGTGTTTTGGCAGGCGGCTTGGGGGGAGGGGCCCTGCCTCCAGAGATGCAGCAGTGGCCGGAGTCGGTTCGGGAGCTTTTGTTTTTGCGGCAATTTGATCTCATCGATTTTCAGGTGGATGCGTCGCGATCACCCAATTTGCGCGCCTGGCTCAGCTATCTTCAACGGCGTTACCGGAAGTCCATCGCCGAAGAGAAAAGTCAACCGCGTCTGGCATACCCGCTTGGTTATGCGCCCATTTTGGTCGGTGCAGCGCGTCGGCACGGAGTCGATCCGCTTCTAATGGCGGCGCTGGTGCGGGAGGAGAGTCGCTTTGATCCGAGGGCAAAAAGTTGGGTCGGGGCGACCGGCTTGGCCCAGTTGATGCCATTTACTGCAGATTGGGTTGTCAAACAAGTGCCTGACGTGGCGGGACGGCCGCTCACCGATCCGCACACCAACTTGCAATTGGGCGCCTGGTACCTCGCGTTTACCCATCGCACGTTTGCGCGCAATTCGATGTACGCCGTAGCCGCCTACAATGGCGGGCCTGGGGCAGTGAAACGTTGGAAGGAGGGTTTCACTGGAGATCCTGATGAGTTCGTTGAGAGCATTCCCTACCACGAGACGCGCCTTTATGTGAAAAAGGTTTTCGCGAGTTATTGGAACTACGTGAAATTGTACGGGGATCCTTAAAACGAATTAGCTTTGGTTGAGGATTAGAGTAAACTTAACCAGTCCTTAGGCCTTTTCCCGCAAGCTACTTGGGCCATTCCGGGATAAATTCCTCGGTGATGTCGGTTGCTCCGACGGGTGAGTTTCTGGTGAGCCGAGGAGTCTAGGATGACCCAGCCTTATTTTCCTGTTCCGATGACGCCCATTGCGCCGCCTGTGGCGCCGCCGCCGGTTCCTGTTTCCGCGACCCCCGTGGCACCGCCAACGACTTGGGGGCGTGATGGAAGCCAGGTCTCTGCACCTCCTGTCGTAACAGTGGCGGTCAATGCCCCTCCTCCGCCCCTGTCTCCTTCATTTTTGGGGTCAACCCCAGGGGCCTATCCTTCTCCATTCAGCGCTCAGCCGGCTTTTTCTCCCGCCGTTGCGCCTGCTGCGAATTTTCAGATGGGGGCTGCGAATTTGGGACAGGGTCCCATTGCCCAGGCCGGTGCGGCCGGGATTGCAGCGTTGAGCGCGCGCATCATCCCGGCCGGGACTGCGGCTGCCGTTGGCGCAGCCAGTGCGATTGCCCGAAATACCAATGCCACGATGGTGAAAAATGTTTCCAAGGCGGTTGAGGCCGCTGGCGAACCCTTGTTGAAATTAAGTTGGGCTTTAGTGGGCAACACTTTTGAGGCGTTGGGGGCCCTTTTGACTTTCCGGATCGGCGATGCATTCAAGTCGATCGGAAAGGTGTTTTCTGACGGGGCCCTCAGTCTTGGCGCTGCCGGAAAGAAGCTCGCCCAGCCGATTACGTTGACCGCCGCGACCAGCGGGGGCAAAAAACTGGGCTTCGGCCAGGCGTTGGGATCGGGCTTGGCTGGTGGGATGAAGGCGCTCAAAAGTTCCGTTATTTGGGCGATTCCGGCCTCAGCCATCAATGCGTTTGTTGACTACAAATATCGAGACCAGAATGATGTGAAACGCCTCGGGACGAACTTTGCAGCGGATATGTTGGGGTATACGGCAACCGGAATGGCGGGAGCCGCAGTCGGGGCTGCGATCGGTTCAATGACCGTACCTTTGGTCGGAACCCTGGTGGGTGCCGTCGTGGGCGTAGGCCTCGGTTTTCTGCACGATAGGATCACCCGCCCGGTCATCTCCGATGCTTTGTATGATGCCGTGTAAGAGTGAACTTCCTGACCGAAAATCACAGCGGGTGGTGTAACACAATGCTGGCCCGGCGTTCCGTAAAGCCCACTTTGGCGTAAAGTTTTTGGCCCGCATCGCTTTGTGAGTCGGTGATGAGATCAATCGCTTCGAAACCGTGTTCCGAGGCGTACGATAGGCCGGCTTGCAAGACCAGGTAGCCTAAGCCCTGACGACGAAGTTCAGGAACGACGCCCATTTCGAAAATACGGCCGATAGGTTTCGTTCCACTTTGGGCACTGTCGGCGTGGTGAAGAACCGTACAGAAAGCTGCCACTTTTTTTGTGTCGTTGTCGATTAACAGGAAGCAACCCGCCGGATCGAATGCCGCGCGCTGATTCCATTCCTGTATCTCGGGCGCTTTCAGTGGGATAAAGTCCCAATGGTCAGCAAAAGCCGCATTGAAGGCTGTCACAAAAGCGGCTTCATCACCCGCTTGAAAGGTGCGCAGCGTAAAGTTGTTGGGTGGCGGAGGAGGGGCGACAGGCGACGTGATGGGCAGGCGAAGCATATCGAACCGACGGGCCCGGTCAAATCCGTGGCGCTCTAGAAACTCTAGACTGCGAGGGCTTGACTCTGGGACGGCTGTCGAAACATAGGTTGCCCCCCAATTTTTTGCGGTTTCGAGGGCGGACTTCACGAGGGCAGCCCCAACCCCTTGACCTCGCACATCTTCGACGACGTGGATGGCATCAAGGTTTGAGCGCCCCCTTGCCAGCAGGTGTTCGTCTGTGTAGAGGTGATAGAAGCCTGCCGCTTTGTTTTTGACCTCTGCTACTACGATGCGGCTGGTCAGTGGGGTGTCTGCTCCGTAAAAGTCATATCGAAATCGATCCACCGTCATGGAGTAGAAGTCAGGACTGATTTCGATGGACGCGTTGCGAATGGCAGCAATGGCTGGAATATCTCCAATCACAAATTCTCGCAACTTTATTTGAAAGTCGACCTGTTCAGTAGGCATAAGCACTCCTAGACCAAGTGGCTTGGTGTAAACATCCGAAACGTGACGACCGCACTGACATCATAACAGAGTGCGATGGGCGTTTTGGGGTAGAAGCAGACAGGTGCTGTCTTGAGAAACATGAATCCGCGAGAGGAGGTTGAGCGTGGGAATCTTGATCAAGAATGGTCGCGTTGTCACTGCTGTCGACGATTACTTTGCGGATATCCATATCGATGGGGAACGGGTGGTGACCATTGGGACGGGCCTGCACGTTGAAGGTGTGGAAGTGATTGATGCCAGGGGTAAGTTGGTCATTCCCGGTGGCGTCGACCCCCATACCCACTTCGATATGCCTTTTGGGGGCACGAACAGCGCGGATGATTTTGAGTCGGGCACCATGGCAGCAGCTCACGGGGGGACCACCACCGTCATCGATTTTGCCGTTCAGAAAAAGGGCCAGTCTACATTTGAGGCGTTGGAGACGTGGCACGAAAAGGCGACGGGACGGGCTGCGATAGACTATGGCTTCCATATGATCGTGACAGATATGCCGGCCGAACGCTTGAAGGAGATGAGCAAACTCGCCGACGAGGGTGTGACGAGCTACAAACTGTTCATGGCATACCCCGGTGTCCTGTACGCCGATGATGGGACGATCTTCAGAGCGATGAGGCAAGCCGGTGAGGACGGCACTCTGGTATGTATGCATGCGGAAAATGGCATTGTGATCGATGAAATTGTGAAATCAGCGCTCGCGGAAGGAAAAACCGCTCCACGTTGGCACGCGCATACACGCCCCACACGGATGGAAGGGGAAGGGGTTCATCGCGCCATTGCCATTGCTGAGGTTGCGAACTGTCCGGTGTATATCGTGCACCTTTCGAGCGCGGATGCTCTCACTGAGTTGAAGCGCGCGCGCGATCGCGGGGTGCATGCCTATGCGGAAACCTGCCCCCAGTACCTGTTTTTGGACGAGAGTTATTACGATAAACCTGGTTTCGAAGGCGCCAAATACGTCATGACGCCTGCCTTGCGCCATGTTTCGAATCAGCAGGATCTGTGGAATGGTTTGAAATTCGGTCATTTATCGGCCATCGCCACGGACCACTGTCCGTTTTGTTTGACGGGGCAAAAAGAGTTGGGTCTCGATAACTTTTCGAAGATTCCAAATGGTGCACCGGGCGTTGAGAACCGTTTGGCTCTGATTTA
>JAYKIL010000032.1:0-6360 GCA_035284745.1 Candidatus Sericytochromatia bacterium
CGCGGTCTGTGCGGTGGTTACAACGCCAACGTTCTTCGAATGGCGATGAACCGCTACCGCTATTGGATTGATGAGATGGATGAGGTCAGGTTGATTTTGGTGGGCACGAAGGGTGTGCAGTTTTTTAAAGGTGCAGACTTCAACGTGGTCGCGAAGTTCCAGAATTTGCCTCAAATTCCTACTTTCTCGGACGCTCAGGCCATCGTTGATGCGGCGGGTGAGCTTTTTGAGGCAGAGGATGTGGATCTGGTCGAATTGATACACACTCGTTTTCGGTCCATGGTCAGTTTGGTTCCCACGGATACGGTGTTGCTTCCGGCCATCGTACCCGGGCGTGATATGGACTTGCATGGCCCGGAAGCGGCCGCTCCGGTTCCTATTCAGGCCCAGTATGTTTTGGAACCGGGTCCCCAAGAGGTGTTGGACGCCTTGGTTCCAAAATATTTGGGAACCGTCGTATATCAGGCACTGCTTGAGTCAGCAGCCTCTGAGTTGGCTGCAAAAATGA
Organism: Candidatus Sericytochromatia bacterium; assembly: GCA_035284745.1. GTDB lineage: Bacteria > Cyanobacteriota > Sericytochromatia > S15B-MN24 > JAQBPE01 > JAYKJB01. The sequence continues at coordinate 509 of JAYKIL010000032.1, forward strand.
CTGCCATGAGTGCGGCGTCAAAGAACGCGAAAGAATTAGCTGGTGAGCTCACCTTGATTTACAACAAAGCTCGCCAGGCATCGATCACCCAGGAGATCCTCGAGGTCGTGGGCGGCGCAGCTGCCCTCTAGCCCGATTACGTAAGGAGAATTCCCCATGTCGGCAGTTGCCACCGAACAGCACGTCGGTGAGGTCACCCAGGTGATCGGACCGGTTATCGTCGTTAACTTCTCGTCTGGTCATTTGCCAGCAATCTACAACGCCATACGTGTCGAAGCCATCACGGAAACTGGTCAACAGATTGCCTTGACGGCCGAGGTTCAACAGCATCTCGGTGATAACCGAGTGAAGGCTGTTGCGATGAGCTCCACCGATGGTGTTCAGCGCGGAATGCGCGCTGTTGATACAGGAGCTCCCATCTCAGTCCCCGTGGGCAACGCCACCCTGGGGCGTATCTGGAATGTACTCGGGGAGGCGATTGACCAGCAGGCGGAACCTGCAATATCTGAACGCTGGCCTATTCACCGTGCAGCCCCTCCTTTGGTGAACCTCGAGGTGGCCCCTCAGGTTTTTGAAACCGGGATTAAAGTGGTGGACTTGCTTGCTCCTTACGCCAAGGGGGGCAAGATCGGTCTGTTTGGGGGTGCCGGCGTCGGCAAGACCGTGCTGATTCAAGAGCTCATTCACAACCTCGCGAAGCAGCATGGTGGTGTGTCTGTGTTCGGAGGGGTGGGGGAGAGAACTCGCGAGGGTAATGACCTCTATCACGAATTCATCGAGTCCAATGTTATCGACAAGGTGGCTCTGGTGTATGGCCAGATGAACGAACCTCCTGGGGCTCGCATGCGTGTCGGCCTCTCGGCACTGACGATGGCGGAATATTTCCGTGACAACCAGAAAATGGATGTGTTGTTGTTTATTGATAACATCTTCCGCTTTACTCAGGCGGGGTCAGAGGTGTCTGCTTTGTTGGGGCGTATGCCTTCGGCTGTCGGTTACCAGCCGACCTTGGCGACTGAGATGGGTCAATTGCAAGAGCGGATTACGTCAACGAAAGATGGTTCGATTACGTCGGTTCAGGCGATTTACGTGCCTGCCGACGACCTGACTGATCCGGCGCCTGCCACGGCCTTCTCTCACTTGGATGCGACGACTGTGCTTGACCGCAAGCTGACAGAGATTGGTATCTACCCCGCGGTGGATCCGCTTGCATCGACCTCACGGATGCTCAGCAAGGAAATCGTGGGCGAGGAACATTACAGCACGGCCCGAGAGGTGCAACGTATTCTTCAAAAATATAAGGAGTTGCAGGATATCATTGCCATTCTTGGGATGGATGAATTGTCAGCGGAAGACCGTTTGGTCGTTGCGCGTGCGCGGAAAATTCAGCGGTTCTTGTCTCAACCATTCCACGTTGCGGAAGTCTTTACAGGCAATCCAGGGAAGTATGTGAAGCTGGCGGACACGGTTCGGTCTTTCCGGGAAGTGGTCGATGGCTTGCACGATGAATTGCCGGAACAGGCTTTCTACATGGTGGGAACCATTGAAGAAGCCAAAGAGAAGGCCCTCAAGCTCCAGGCACAAGGTTAAAAAATGACCAAGACCATTGCATTGAGAGTCGTAACACCGGAACGTAGCGTCTTCGAAGAGTCCGTCGCGTTCTTTTCCCTGAGGGGTGAGGCGGGGGAGTTGGGCATTTTGCCTGAGCACATTCCCTTATGCGCGAACCTGTCTCGCGGGGTTCTTAGCTATCGGTTGCCCGATGGCCGTTCCGGTTCGCTGACGGTGATGGGTGGGATTCTGAACGTGCAACCGGACCGGGCGACGGTTTTGGCTGAGGCCGCCGAAAGGGCTGAGGAGATTGATGTGGCCCGGGCGCGGGCCGCGAAGGCACGGGCGGAGTCACGTATGGCTGATCAGAGGGACCGGGCGGACGAGTTGGCGCTCGAAAGGGCTTTGGTTCGAATTGAGGCCTTTGATGCCGTTGCGTCAAGCCGGCGTTGACGTTTTCATTGATCTTGTCGTGGTGGGTTCCCCCTGCTGAGAGCAGGGGGATTTTTCTTGGGACAAACGCTTGACTGTGAGATGGATGCGTTCCCCCAGCGATCAGGAGGTTATGTTTTATTTAAAACAAGTGGGTTTTCTTCGTTGACACCCTTTCAATCAGTGTGTTAACTTGAATGAGCACTTGTTAGCGCCTGACGATTGATACTTGGGATCTTACAGGGGGTTGCAAACCCCCTTTTTGATGACACACCGTTGGTGTTTCCCGTCGTCAGGATGAGTTTTTCTCCGAAAGGATGAGGTTACGACCATGCGGGTCATCATCACGCTGGCTTGCAACGAATGCAAGCGGCGCAACTACGTCACCACTAAGAATAAGAAGACAACTCCGGACCGATTGGAAAAAAGTAAGTATTGCCGGTTCTGCCGCGCACATCATCCGCACAAGGAAACCAAATAGCGTCAGCGCTGTTTTCTAAAGGTAAAGCGCGTGGCCCACATGGATGATCCAAAGCTTAAAGTACTGTCTCAAGAGCGTCTTGGAAGTTCTGAAACGGCGGGAGGCGGTTCAGCCCCCGATGTCGATGATGAAGCCCGAGAACGGTCTTTGCAGTTGGGCGGCGGTATCCCTGGTGGTCGCTTTTTCGGGCGCTATGCAGCGTTTATTCAGGAAGTCCGGCTGGAACTCGGCAAGGTGACTTGGCCGTCGCGGAAGCAGGTGGTGACTGAAACCATCGTCGTGCTTTGCGTTGTTGCCTTTTTTACCTTGCTGATAACTGGGGTGGATAACGTGTTTGCTACGTTTTTCAACTGGTTGCTGTTCGGCAAGCAGTTCCCCTGGCAGAGCTGAAGCGGCTCACGAGGAGTCAATCTACGACATGGCCAAAAAGTGGTACGTCATCAACACATACTCGGGTTACGAAGACAAGGTGAAAGAGAACCTTCTTCGACGGGTAGAAACGATGAATCTGACAGACCGGGTCTTCCACGTGGAGGTTCCGGAAGAAACCGTCGTTGAGATCAAAGACGGGAAACGTGTTGAAAAGCCGCGCAAGGTTTTTCCTGGCTACGTGCTCGTGGAAATGGACTTGGATGAAGAGTCGTGGCACGTTGTGCGGAGTACGCCTGGTGTTACAAGCTTTGTGGGGAGCAGTGCTAAACCTGTTCCGCTTCAGGAGCGGGAGGTCCGAAAAATCTTTCGGCGGGCGGCGAGTAAGCAGAAAGTGCAGATTGATTTGCACATGGGAGAGCACGTCAAGGTTATCTCCGGTCCTTTTGCCGAGTTTAGCGGTGAAATTATTGAGATTAATCCTGAGCGTGGGAAACTCAAGGTATCGGTATCGATCTTCGGGCGTGCGACACCCGTTGAGCTGGAATTCTCTCAGGTCGCGAAAGTTTGAATTGTTGCGGGGTTTGTCTCGGACAGCCCCGCCAAGCGTCTCTTCCTTCCGGATGGAGGTTGAGCGCACAGTAATTCCCGTCCCCTGGTTGCCGTGAAACAACGCGGGGGCATTGGTACCAGGAGCACCTATTTCTATGGCGAAGAAAGCAACCGGCTTCATCAAGCTCCAGTTGCCGGCTGGTAAAGCGAACCCCGCTCCCCCGGTTGGTCCAGCCTTGGGTCAGCATGGTGTCAACATCATGGAATTCTGTAAGGCCTACAACGCCGCGACGGCGGAAAAGGCCGGCACAATTATTCCTGTTGAAATCACTGTCTACGAGGATCGGTCCTTCACTTTTGTTTTGAAGACGCCGCCTGCGGCTGTTTTGATTACGAAGGCCTTGGGGATTGAAAAGGGTTCGGGCAAACCCAACAAGGAAAAGGTGGGGCGCCTCACTGCAGCTCAGGTGACTGAGATTGCGAAGTCCAAGATGCCTGACCTCAATTGCACCACGCTGTCGTCTGCTGAGCAGATGATTCGCGGTACTGCCCGTTCGATGGGCGTCGAGATCGAGGCGTAGTCCTCTACAAGTGGCAGGAAGGCTTGGCAGAGTCTTCCGTGACCGACCACGAAAGGAATTCTTTATGGCAAAACTGAGTAAACGGCAAAAAGCGTTGGCTGAACTGTTCGACAGTGCTTCGTCCTTCGGGCCTCGAGAGGGTGTCGAATTGGCGCGAAAGGCTGCGACCGCGAAGTTTGATGAAACGATCGAAGCCCATTTCCGGCTTGGCATCAACACAAGGCACGCCGATCAGCAGGTCCGCTCTACGGTGGTCCTTCCGGCGGGAACAGGGAAGACAGTTCGTATTGCGGTGATTACCAAGGGCGAGCGTATCAAGGAGGCCGAGGGCGCCGGAGCTGATTTTGTCGGTTCTGATGAAATGATTGCCAAGATTGAGGGCGGCTGGATGGACTTTGATCTCCTGATCGCATCGCCGGATATCATGGGCGCCTTGGGTAAGTTGGGTAAGGTGCTTGGACCACGCGGTTTGATGCCTTCTCCCAAGGCGGGCACTGTGACCACCGAGGTGGGCAAGGCTGTTCGTGAATTCAAGGCGGGTAAGGTAGAGTTTCGCGCCGACAAGCAAGGCATCGTGCATGTTCCCGTTGGCAAGGCCAGTTTCGACGAGGATCGCTTGTACACGAACTTGGGTGCGCTGTTTGACGCCATCAATAAGGTTAAACCGGCGGCGGCGAAGGGTACCTACATTCGCAGCGTGTTCCTGACATCGACAATGGGACCCAGCGTGCGCTTGGATCTGCAACGATTGAACGAACTGGCTGGCGTTAACAAATAGTTTTTGGTAAAATTTTAAAACAACCATAGACAGCAGGTCGTCCAAAAGACGGTAATGGGTTTCCCGCCAGCCGAGGTTGCGGTTTTTACAAGTTTTTCGTTAGCGAGAGCTTGGACTGCAATTGGCGTCCTGCTCTCGCTTTTTCTTTGAGTCAGCTCGCAACTTTTGCGGGAAAGACTCAAAGGTTCCCCCCTCTCTCATTGGAGGTATTCCCTTGCCGACGAAAGATCAAAAGCAATCGACGGTCGCCGAGCTTACGCAGGCGTTCGGTCGTGCGCAAATGGCTGTCGTGGCTGACTACCGGGGTCTCTCGGTTTCCGAGTTGACGGACCTGCGCCGTCGGGTGCAGGCCGCTGGTGGTGACGTTACGATTGCCAAGAACACTTTGCTCAAGGTCGCGACGAAGGGGCAGGAAAACTGGACTGCGCTCGACAGTTTGTTGGCGGGTCCGACGGCTGTGGTGTTCGGCTTTGATGACGTCGTGGGGCCTGCCAAGGCTCTTTCCGATTTCGCCAAAGAAAAGCGCGCAGTAAAAATCCAAATCCGCGGTGCGGTTCTGGAAGGTAAGCCTGTTGACGCCAAGGGTGTTGAAGGCCTCGCCAACCTGCCGAGTCGCGAGGTGCTTGTGGCCCAATTGTTGGGTGTACTGCAAGGACCGTTGCGCAACCTGGTCGGCGTCCTCGCTGGTCCTTCGCGCAAGATGGTGTATGCCTTGGAAGCCATTCGGAAGTCCAAGGAATCCGCGTAGTTTTCTGCTCTTTTGGAAAAAAGTGTTGGTACCAACACTTTCGCTCCACGGTTCCCCGTTTTACCCCAGGCCTCGCGTCGCGTGAGCCTTGAAGGAGAAGTTACGATGCCTACTATGACCCAAGAAGATATGATTAGCGCCATCGAGTCGATGACCGTTCTCGAGTTGAACGATCTCGTGAAGGCGTTGGAAGACAAGTTCGGCGTTTCTGCCGCTGCGCCCGCGATGATGATGGCTGCTGGCCCTGCTGCGGGTGCTGCTGCTCCTGCCGCTGAAGAGCAAACTGAGTTTGACGTCATCCTCGAGTCGGCTGGCGAGAAGAAGATCAACGTTTTGAAGGTTGTGCGTGACGCGACCGGT
>JAYKIL010000033.1:0-18004 GCA_035284745.1 Candidatus Sericytochromatia bacterium
GTTTTCTTGCTGCGCATCCTCACTCCTCCAGACTTCCGTTTCCACGCTTATGCGTAAGCACCGCTTACAAAAGAGTTGTCTGGCCCAAAGGTTGCACCGCAGTTGCAAAAGAAGGTGTCGGGTTAAAGTTAAAATTAAATTTAGACCCTCTTTTTTTTAACCTACCCAGCCAAAGGAAAGCAGAAGCCGGGGGCTTTAACCATCTCAAATCCACGGGTATAAAGGGGGCGAAGCAAGCAATTCCTAGCGTCTGACGAGGAAAACCAGCCAATGCCTATGTGCCCGCGTTGCCGCATTCCCCTGAAAACACACACCATCACGACGGATGTTGAAAAGTGGGAGGTGGAAGTCGATGCGTGCAGCACAAGTTGTGGCGGAATTTGGTTACAAGACCACGACTTTGAAGCGGATTCACGCGCCAACCTTCTGCTTGATCTCGAAGTGGTCAATCTCAATCGCCCGAAGAAAATTCTTGATGCCCGCGTGACAGACGCCCCGGCCACGTGCCCTGACTGCAAGGTCAGGATGGAGCGCTTCAATTGGAACAATCAAGGGCTGTTCATTGATACGTGCAAACGCTGCAAAGGCCGATGGTTCGACGGTGGCGAAGTCCGCGGAATTTATGAAATTTTAAAACAGCGTCGGTAGGGCAAAAGGGCCTCAGCGCCTGAGACGTTTGAGCCAGAGCAGCACGGCATGTTCCAAACGCAAAACGGAAGCCCGGCTCCATGGATGTCGCCTCAATCGTCGCATCAAATCTGAATCAAACGCTTCTCGGAGTTGGTGAAGCACGGCTACCCACCTTTTCGATTCGCGGTGTCGCGCCAATCGAAAAGACAATTCGGACCAAGCATCTTCCACCCGTTGGGCCAATACCACCCCACGGCCAGACAACTCACTCATCACGCGCCGGGTCGGTTCAGAGGTTTTTACCCGTTGGGTCACTCCCTCAATAGAGTCACTGTGCTCCGTGGCCAAGGTCATCAGCTGCAGGCCTACCGAGGCCAATTGCGCCCCCACGTTGATGGGAGGAGGGCTGACAACCCCAACAATCTCGGCCAAGTTTGCGGTCAGTCCCGTGGTCGTCATCAAACGCTCTTTTGCACTCAATGATTCCCAGGTTTTGAGCCTCTCAAGGTGCTCCGCCGACTCTTTGGTCGCGACTGACAGTGCCAGAACGGGATCCACATTGTCGACCAACAGGCGCTTTCCTACTTCTGCACCGAGGCGCTTCACCTCTTCAGGGGCAGGAATTAACTCGTTGACACGTTCACCCAACGCGCTCAGGCGCTCAGGGATCGCACGGTCCTCCAGCACATCGATGGCGCGCTGCAAAACCAACACCCCATCCGGCCCAAGGGCCTGTTCGACCATCTGATCAAGCCGCCGCCGGGAAGAGGGGTCGGCGGCGTTCTGAGGCCGTCTGTAAGCCAGATGGGCCGCTGCCAAGTGTGAGCCCGCCGCGGAAAATCGCCCCGTTTGCTGACGCGGCAAGCGACCTGTCTCGGCGGAAAGGGGCGGCGGCGGCGAGAGGCGGGCCGAGGTGTGCATCGCAAGGTGATCAAGCTTCAGGCGCCGAGAGCGAACGTCTTCTCGCGCAATATCCGGCCACACAGAGCGAGGCTTCGGTGATTCTTGCACAGGCCCCGAGACCGACGGGGACAGGGCATCCGGGTCGTTCAAAAAGGCCGAAAGCACCGCCGTGCTCACCCCTTTTAGGTTGCCAGAACGGCGATCGCCCCCCAGAGGCACCTTGGGCTCCGGGGGGCTGTCTTCTGGCCGATTTCCATCGGGGGAAGGAGCATTGGTCATGCAATCACTCCAAATAAAGACACCGCTGAGTTGGTTAATCGTCGGAACTAGACATCAGACCAAACAAATGCAGAATCGATTGGAACATTCCAATGAAGCTGATGAACAACCCCAACGCGGCCCCCACCCAATCAGCGTCTGCATAGTGATTACGAATCACATTCATCTGAAACACCGTGAACACGGAGAACATCAGTACGCCGCCGAGCGACAACAGCATAGCGAGCCCTGACGACTGCAAAAAGAGGTTCACCAACCCGGCCACAAACAGCGCCAAAACTCCCACAAAGACAAAACCACCCAAATTCGCAAAGTCGCGCTTGCTGGTTGCCCCATACACCGCCAAGCCACCAAAGGTCACGGCAGTGACAGACAGCGCCTGAGCAATCAGGGGCAATCCCCCCCGCATTCCAGCCCAGGTCAACAAGGGAACCAGGGTCACGCCCGTCAACACGGCATACGCAATAAACAGCAAGCGGTTCAGGCCCTCCTTGCGTTGCCAGCGATTCGAAGTAAAGACCAGGCCAAGTTCAGCCACAATGGCGGCAATCAAAATAGGACCTGCAGCAGCTCCGGCCATCTTCAAAAGATGCATGCCCGCGTAGACGCCGCCTGCCGTGGCTAGCAATGCCAACCCAAAAATAGGCATCACCTTGCTGGTGAATGTGACCGAACTCATCCCCCCCCAGGCCGACCCCGCCTGGGGTAGACTCCCAATGTGCCGGGCACGATCCATTTCATATGACATGGTGCAAAAGCTCCTTTCGATTTGCGCAACCGGGCAAGCCAAAAAATAACACACCGGCGCCTTGATATTGTACCCGCAAAGCCCGAACCTGTCTGTGCGATTCGACTCGCCGCCTTTTGATTCGGACTTTCACACGAGAATCGCTTGAAAGAGAATTAAACAAAAATATTCCAGGAATTAAAATAAAATTAACCCCGTGTTCAGGGTCTTCCTATCACCATGGAAACAGATTGATTGATAGAGAGAGCCCTATGCCCACCAGTCCGTTAAACACGACAGTTCCACGCACGTTAAAAATCATGCGGCGCCGAACCGGCGACATGCCCGCTCCTTTTTTGCAAGGCGTCGTCGCATCACCAGAACAACCGCCCACACAAGCCCCGCTACTCAACAACCCTGACCTGATGCTGACTTTCCAATATATGCGTTTTCTCAATCAGCACACGATGGATTACATCCGCATGGCGGATGCCAAAGCGGCCGTCTTGATTACGTTGCTATCGGCCAACCTCTTGGTGTTGGTGCAACGGGCTGCGGATGCCATCGCGCGTCTTCATCAAGAGGGCACCGTATTCCTTATTGTGGGCGCCATTGCGCTCGCCACCATCAGTTTGACAGTGGCTATCAACGTGATTCGCCCCCGTGTTTTTCGCAATCATCAGCAGGGCCATATTTTTTGGGAAGACATCGTCGCGCAAGAAAAAATAGATTACGCGGCCAGCTTTCCCGGACTGACCGGCAAAGACATTCTGCGCGAACTCGGAGAGCATAACCACAACCTTGCGAGCTCTGCCTTGCGAAAATTTCGCTGGCTGCGTGCAGGATTTTACCTGGCGCTGATGTCTATCGTGACCAGTGCCAGCATCATCCTTCTGACGACAGAGCCCTTGCCCCGCTAGTTTTTTTCGGCCAATCGGCTCCCTCTGCGCCAAACCTGCTGTGCTAACATTCGTGAGGGCTGAAAGCATCGTCTTCAGGTGTCAGCCAGCAGAAGGGGGAAACCGAACGGTGAAAATCTTGCTAACGGGTGCCCAAGGGATGCTTGCAGGAGCGATCAAGCCCGTTTTGGAGGCTCACGGGCACCTGCTCGCATCATTTTCGCGAACGGGCCTCGACATTCGGGATCCGATGGCCGTTAAAACGACGATGAAAGAGGTTCGGCCCGACCTCGTGCTTAATATGGCCGCCTACACACGCGTCGACGATGCTGAAAGCGAACCGCAACAAGCTTTCGCCATCAATGCTCAGGCGGTTCACACCCTCGCCGAAACGTGTGCCGGGCTGAACGCGACGTTGCTTCACGTGAGCACCGACTACGTCTTCGACGGCCAAGCCCAGCAACCCTACCCAGAAAACGCTCCGCCAGACCCTGTCAATACCTACGGCCGCAGCAAATGGGCTGGCGAACAGGCCATTCGAGACGCGTTGCAAAATCACTACATCATTCGCACCGCGTGGCTCTACGGCACAGGGGGCCCAAATTTTGTTGACACCATAAGAAAACTGGCGCGCCGCCAAGCTCCGTTGCGCGTCGTATCCGATCAACGCGGCGCCCCCACCTGGACCCATGACCTGTCAAACACCATCTGTCGTCTAATTCTCACCCAAAAATTCGGCACCTACCACATCAGCAATCAAGGCGAATGCAGTTGGCACGAGGTCGCGCAAAAAATTGTCGCCCTCGAAGGGCTGAAGACCCCTGTTATCCCCGTCAGCACCGACGAATTTCCCCGACCAGCCCCTCGCCCGCGATATTCTGTGCTCAAGAATCAAGCACTTCTGGACGCTGGCATTCCTTTGTTGCCCCCGTGGGAGCAGAGTCTGGCAACCTATCTTGAACGCCACCCGTTCGCAGGGCCGTGACCCCTATGAACCCTCTGCAGAGGAGGGCCGGCGCGGTCGCCCTTTGCCTTTTTGACCTTCCAGGGCTTGCATATACGCGGTTTTGTCACGCACCGCGCTGGCGAGTTGTTCCTGCAGTTCTTTATAATCCCGGGTCATCTCATCGAGGCGTTTTTGCAGTTCGGTCATCTGCTCGCCCTTCGCAGCGCGTTCCGCTTTCTCCAGCTTCGTCACGGCGGTTTTTGCCTTGCGAAGATCCTTGCTTGTGGCTTCGAGACGAATTTCCGCCTCTTTTCGCAAGGTGCGCTCTTCACTGAGATCCTTAAAGAGACGGGCCACCTCGCGCTCAGAATTAGCCAGCATCGCCGTCAAATCATCAATGCGTTCATCGACCTGTGCCCCGGCCTGCCGGCTGACGGTTAACTCCGCCTGCAACGCTTGGACCTCCTGCGTCGCTCGCTGCTTCAAATTTTCATATGCCGAAACCGCACGCTGCAACTCCCGATCCTTGCCCGCCACCAGTTGATCCTGGGACACCAATTGTGTCTTTAAGACGGCCACCTCTTGTTGCGCGTGTTTGAGATCAGCCTGGTGCTGTTCCTCCCGTTGCGCGTGCACCAAAGCACCATCCAGTTGCTTGCGCAATTCCCCCAACGCGGCCTGCTGAGAATCAATAACAGCGCGTTGCTCTTGCATTTGTTGTTGAGACTTGCTGGCAAGCAGGCGTTGTCCGTTTAATTCCTCCCGCCAGTTCAGACGCTCACTGGCAAGCTCATCAATGCGATTCAACGCATACTGCAATTGCCCCTGCATGTCGCGCGCCAGCACCTGATGCAACTGTTTCTGATGGTCGATATAGGCACGCAACTTCTCATTTTCTGCGCGCAGACCTTGAAACTTCACCGCAAAACGGTTCAGCGTTTGCTTCACCACATCGAACAACGAGTCGGCGACGCGGCCACGTTCCTCCCGCACTGCCCGCGTTATTTGCTGCCAGTGCACAAGATGGGCGTCCCGCTCTTGCAGGGCCTGATTCAATTTCTGAATGTGTTCGATCAGCTTGCGCAGTTGCTGATCGTACGCGCCAGACATGGGAAGGTGTCGTGCTCCGGAAAAATACGTCATCCGAACCCAACTGCGTCTGAATGCGGCACATTTTTCACGCAATCGTGACCCGCGACACAGACAAAAAACACAGCCAGGCCGACGTCATTGTATCACAGGGACTTGCAGGTTTTTGCCCCAGGAAACACGCCTTTCTCGCTGGCCGCCTGCTCGATCAAGTCGCTAAGCGCTGATAAAGGCGTCCATAAACGGTCTTTTTACTGGGTCCCCACGGGCCCTGCACCGCCCGCGTCAGTTGGAAATAATGCGCGGGATCGGACGGGCGGGACTTAAAAGGGCTCACGACAACCACCCACGACGCACCGCTTTCCCACATGCGCCACCACATCACCGTCTTTTCCGCGGGAGTTGCGAGGTGCAAAGCGTAGCTCGCAACGATCATCTCGGAGGGCGGCATCGCCTGATCAAAACAGCCCACCAAACCGCGGCAGCCCGTCTCCTTCTCGTAACGAGCCACCATCGCCGACGCGCGATCCATTCCCTGACACAAACAACCTCGGGGTTGGAAAAGCTTCGTCACCAGCCCATCCCCACAACCCAAATCAAGCACGCTCGCTGCAAGAGGGAGGCTCAATGCACTCAGGGCCTGTTCAATGCCCTCCGCGTGGGGATTATCATAAACGTGCGACCGCCTCTCGTAGTACTCTTCCGGTGAAAGTTCTGTCCCCAAATACAAGTGCGGTGCTTCGTCGCGGGGCCCGTGCATCAAGCCTCTACAAGGTGCCGATCAACACCCCGGCCAGGACCAACGTGGCTGCCAAACCGGCCCAGGCAGGGCGCGGAGCACCGGCCACAGTGGCGAGGCGCGGCCGCCAACGAAACTCTGACTCAAAGAAAGACAATGAGCCCGCCAGCATTCTAAGGTCAATCATCCGCCGTTCTTTGTCGTAATAAGCGACCCACGACTCTAAAAACGCCACTTCCATAAACACACTGCTGGGGTTGGCCTCAGCCAACAGATGCAGCATCTCCTCTGTTTCACGAGGCGTCATGCGTGCTTCCTCCTGGTTGTGATCATTTGCTTTAAGGCGGCCACGTGCCCACAACGGAACGCATGGATCAAGCGGGCCGGGGCGCCATTCTCAGGCTGAAAATAAGTGACCATCCCCCACGTCCCCCAACGCGACCAATGGGCGACGACATACCCGTCGGTCACAGAAACTTCCCACGTGCGAGGGCCTTTCTTGAGATCGGGAAACGAGGCCAACACAAATCGCAAACGGGGATCGGAGGCCACCGTCGGTGCCAACGTCTCGCACGCCGGACAAGGCGCCAAGGGCCCCTGGGCACAAGCTCGACACGCTGAAACACCGCACGTCCCACACGTTTGAAGCTCTCCGGCCTCTTGCTGTTGTTGACACGCGGGGCAGCAAGCAGGCTCTAGAGCCCTTGTGGACGTCTCTTTCTCAAGGGCCACGGGCCCATCGAACAACGAAGCCAATGCACGATCCTGACTGGCCTCATCGACCATCCGTCGGGGCGCAAACGTCACAGGCTGCCGCAAGGCCTCCGGTAAGGGCAAGTCCTCATCGCTATCATGTTGCACAGGCGCCAAAGCCACGTCAGCCACCCGGCCAAAAGCCTGGGCCGTGAAAGCCATCAGGGGCTCTAACAAAGCCACGGCGGAACTGGCCGCCTTTTGCAATGCGGGAGCATCTCCGTCGGACCCCAACCTCACCGGCAAGGCTTCGGGTTCAGACTCATCGGGCCCGCACACTGGCCCTTGATCCAAAATAGGAAAGGGCATTTCAGGCTCAGCGACCGTTTCGGCGCAAGATACCGGCACGGCGCTGGCGCAGGCGGTACAAATTCCTGTGTCATGACTTTCACTTGGAACCACATGAGCACTACAAACAGTCACCTCACAAGCGGCGCACGACATCAAACAAGCGCTGCAAAGCCCCTGTTGACAGATTTCACAAGCGTGCGCCGCGAGTGGCTCTGTGGCCACCTCATCACATCCCGGACAATGAGAAACACACGACGCGCACAACCAAATCCCCCCGTGCACACTGGGCACACCCGTCACGGGTCCATCGCACTGCTTGCAGGCAGGTAATTCCAATTCCTTGCTCACCGGCCAATATCGCAACTCGGTCTCGATCACGAATCCCGCCGGGCCCGCCAATTCAACCTGATAGGTCAACACATCATAGGAGGCGTGACAAATGGAGACCAACTCGGTCAGAGCCGTTAACTCGTGCCGCTCGCGTTCCTGTTCCAGCTTCTTACTACACGCCGTTTCAATGGCCGCCAATGAAGCGTCTCGCTGTGCCCGCAGATGGCTGAACTGCTCTTGCAGATTGCCGAGTTCCTGCTGATAACGCGCCAAAGCGTCCGGAGTCCGTGCCTCGCTGAGCTTGCGCGCTAAAGAGTCACAACGCTCAGACAGTTGCGCTTCCCGTTGCAACACCAGACCCATCTGTTGCTCGTAGTACTGATTGGTCCGGTTCTCAACATCAATATACAGTTGCTCCAATTCCTTCTCGATGAGATGTCCGCGCTCGTCTGTATCTTGATCCAACAGCAGCAACGAACGGTCTAAAAGCGCCCTCACGGTAGACTCACTCGGAAAGCGCTGAGGACGAATCATGAGCGTCGGCGCCTCATACAGAAGTGGTTCCATAGAGGTCAACCGCTGGCTTGTCTCAACATCCCATAAGTGATGATGCATCAGTTCCCTGCGGGCACTCAGCGCCGGGGCGTCAAAATTTACCCGATGGCTCAAACCCAAAGCCACCCGGTTATCAACCGATGCCAAACGTGCCTTGCGCACCGAAAATCCGAGCGGCAAGGCCTCTGTTAACGTACGCGCCGGGTTGGCCATGGGCTGGCACACCAAATACCGATAACTGACCGCCACATCAGACGTCAAATCATCCAAAATGGCCCGCCACCGAGGACTCGTCAGGGTCAAGGGTGTCGGCGCGTCCGTGCCAGGCAGATCTGGCGCCTCTTCCGCGAACGTCACCCGCAAAGACGCCCCCTCTTTCGGCGTGATGCGATAGCTTTCGGCCGGGCCATCCTCCAGCACATCCACTGAGGCGCCTCGTTTCCGGTAGTATTCAAGAGCCATGGAGCGAATGGAAGAGTCGGTCATATGCAAGCCTCTGCGAGCAGGTGGGGGTACATAGCGGTCATCAATATTTCTCTGGTTCACGACGCTTGAGCAGCCTCGCCGAGGGCCGTCAAATCTAATAGTGAGAGCGTCTTCGCATCAAACGACTTCAGTTGCTCAGCGGCCTCCCGTGCACGGGCCAGTTGGTCACCCAAGGCCTCGAACTCGTAACGTAGATCCTTCGGTTCTTTCGCCCGCGCAATCACATCAATGACGGCACGCTCAAAGGTCTCGATGCCACGCAATTGGCTCAAAATGAGGTCTGTTTCACCCACGGCTTGGGTGAAAAGCTGAATCTTCTGGTCAAGCAGATGCAAAATATATTCTTCAATGGTGTCTCGAATGGCCATGTTCACCACCACCACATCCCGCTTTTGACCAATGCGATGAACCCGCCCGATCCGCTGCTCCACCCGCATTGGATTCCACGGCAGATCGTAATTCACAAGCACGTGACAAAACTGGAGGTTCACCCCTTCGGACCCCGCATCCGTGCACAGCAATATCTGCTGCCCTGGTTGCTTGAACTCCTCCACGGCGGCTTCCTTCTCTTTTTGGGACATCAAGCCAGAAAACAAAATCACTTCGTAACCAGCCGCTATCAGCTGTGCCTGCAAAAAGCGCTGGGTCTCGTAGAAACTGGCAAATACGATGGCCTTATCACGCAACTCGCCTAAAATACGAAGCAGTGCCTGGCTTTTGGAGTTTGTACGCAAGGCTTGTGCCAACTGACTGATTTTCAGTAGGGCAACACCATCCGCGGGGTCCTGCGCATCTGCCAACAAGCCGCGTGCAGCCTGGGACAAAGCGGCGGGACTGCTCGCCATCATGCGCGACAAACGAATATATGTGAGCGTCTTGAAGCCCCGTTGGGGTGCATCGGTCTGCGACTGATCGCCGCGAACGAAATCCAGCACGGCCTGCTGTAGCGCCAATTCATCCGCGCAGCCGTCCAGCAACACCGTTTCAACCCTGCGCGACGCGAAGGTAATGCCCACATCCGCGCGCCTGTGACGCACCATGATGCGGCCCAGCAATTCCCCGAGCCGGGGGGCATTTTTTAACACGCGGCCATTGCGATCCTCCACGAAGGTGGACTTGAAATGTTCCGGCGTGCCCAACAAACCCTGCTGAACAAGGTCCGTCAGATTATAAAGCTCAAACAAACTGTTCTGGACCGGCGTGGCCGTCAACAAAAGCATAAAGCGCGATTGCAAGGCGCGTACGAACTTGTAACCCTGTGTGGCCGAATTCTTCAGACGATGTGCCTCATCCACCACTACCAGATCCCAGTGGCGAGACAAAATTTGCTCCGCATTGGCCGGGTGCTTGGCTGTATCCAAGCTAACAATCAACGTGTCGTGGCGATCAAATCCCTGGAAAGCCACTTCATCCGGCTCGTTCCGATTGACATCCGCAATCACAAACACTTCGCCAAACTTATAAAGCATCTCACCTTGCCACTGGCCCGTCAGGGGCGCAGGGGTCAAGATCAAGATTCGACGCGCCAAACCCCGTGCGAGATACTCTTTGATCACAAGACCCGCTTCAATGGTCTTCCCGAGGCCCACCTCATCCGCCAAAATCGCCCGCGTGTGCATCTTGTTAATGACAGTCATCACCGCGCTCACCTGATGGGGCAAAATTTGAATTTGCTGGCGGTCCAACTGAGACACTGCCAACAACTGTTCGATTTGACCCTGTAAACTGCGGCAATGGGCCTTAACACTGAGACGTTGCCAATCTGGATGGCAAAAATCTTCAGCCACCAAACGGCGCACACCCTCTCCCACGTTGCGATAAACCTTTTTCATGCACGTCCCTGGCATTCAACTCAAGCGGTTCTCATCGTAGCCCAGAGGGAGGGGCGCTGTTCGTGACCCTGGTTACAAGCAAGATCTAGAGCCACTTTGAGGCGATTTGGCTTGTGGTGTGCGACACAAAAATCGCCCCCCGAGGACACAAGAAGCCCCCTCAGCCTCATTGCACAAAGCCTTGCTTCAAACAAGTTGAAGCAAGGCTTTGCGTGTGTGTGTGAGTAAGAGAGAGGAAACGAAGGAAAAAACTCAGAATTTAGCGAAACCCAACATGGGCGCCACCAAAGAGACCTGACAAGGCACCTCCAATGGCATTGCCAATCCCACTCAGAACAGAGCCAACACCTCGGACAACGGTACCCACGGCTTGCCCCACTCCGCTGGCAACCGCGCCCACAGCACGTCCAAGCAGCCTAAAGGGAGCCAGAACAAAATCAACCACCGATCCCAGACCGCCGCGCAGGCCGACACCGGCACCGCCGCCACCACCAAAGCGCCCGATCAAAGCACGACCCGCAAAAACGGCCCCCACAATCAAGGCCCCATTTATCACCCAACGCCCCACAGTCTCTCCTGTCGAACGAGGTGCCCACGGATTGGGACGCCGATAAACCCCACGGCGACGGGCATCGAAGGGATGACGAACCATCTGAGCAATCTCATAGGTCCGCTCTTTCACCCCCGTCCACACATCGCGGACAAATGCACCCGCACCGCCCGGGGGACGGCTTGGATACACGGGATAAGCAGGGGAAACCGGCCCTGGTGAACGGGGATAAACGGGCGCCGAGGGCACAGGAAACACAGGTTGCGCCGGCACCGGATTCACAGGATAAGCAGGATACACGCCCGAGGGAACCTGAGGGGGCCTGGCGACAGGCCATTGCGGGGCCTGGGGCGCCGAGGGCAAAGCGGGTGCTGGCCACGCATTCGAGGGCGCTGGTGGATCAATCGCACGCCGGATGGTTGGATATGCTCCAATGCGATGGATCGTGGTTGCGTCGTTCACACTCACGCCAGATACCTCCCGTCAGGCCAAGGCCTGCCTCATTTTCTTAAGTAGCGATTATGCTCCATAGAAGATATCGCTTAACTTCAGTTAAACTTGCTAAGGCATTTCAAATTTTCTGCTGTTCATAAGCTGTTATTTCTTCAACAACGACGCCACATTCAGCCACCGTAGGAGCCACTTTCGCATGCGCCGTGCCCCATCTTCTTGGCCCGTTCACGCCTGGGCCCTCTATGATTTCGCAAGCACTGCGTTTTATATGAATTTTATTTCCACTTACTTCGCCCTGTGGGTTGTGAAAGATCAAGGGGCGACTGATCTGACCTATGGTTTGACCAAATCAGCGTCCATGCTGCTGGTCGCCTTGGCCTCACCCTTGGTGGGGGCTTGGTCGGATCGCGTGGGTCGTCGCAAGCCGTTCCTGTTGGTGTGCACAAGCCTTTTTATTCTGGGAGGCTTGACGCTGGGCTTGGTGCGAGAATTATGGATGGGCCTGATCATTTTCGGTCTCGCCAACGTGGGCCTGCAACTTTCTGCCGTTTTCTACAATGCGATGCTGCCTCAGATTGCCACTCACGACCGCATGGGGCGTGTATCTGGCTATGGACGCGCGATAGGCCAGGTGGGATCTCTGAGTGCAGTGGCCTTGGGCATGGCCTTTGCGACAGGGCAGCTTTTTGGACACCCCGTACCGGGACTCGTAGGAGGTGGCACACAAGCCGTTTTTTGGCCCACGACAGCGCTGGCCCTCTTGGCAGCACTGCCACTTTTACTCACCCCAGAACCGCCCTTGGATGCATCGACCCCGCACGCGTCGAATCACTCGGTCTCTTGGCTGAGCTTGATAAAAGAGCTCTGGCACAATCCCGCCCTGAAAGGGGCGGCGCTCTTACTTGTATCCAGCTTTCTGTTTTTTGACACCATCAATACCATCCGAGACTTTATGAGCATCTACTTGGTCAGGGTCATCGGCCTGTCTGAAACGGATGGCAGCCTTCAGCGCTTCTTGTTCTTGGTCGTTTTTTGCGCCCTGCTTGGGGCCCTGGGGTGGGGGTGGCTGGCAGACAAACTCTCACCCAAGCGGGCTCTCATTGGGGTATTGACGGTCATGTTTCTGGGCTTTACGGGCCTCGTTTTCATTCACGACCCAACCACTGCCCAACGCTTGCTCGGCCCCGTGCTTGGGGTGGCATTCGGCGGAGTCTTGGTGACGGTCAGACCTCTTCTGGCCGATTTGGTTCCCGCGGAGAGAAGAGGGGAGTTTTTCGGCCTTTTCGTGCTCTGTAATGATTTTGCGGCCATCTTAGGCCCTGTGACTTGGGGCCTCATCGTGCACACATTAAGTCATTGGGGGGCCTTGGCTTATCAGGTCGCCTTGGGCACCCAACTCATTTTTCTGGGTGGCGGACTTTATTTCTTATGGCTCGTTCCAGACCCGCACAGAAAAAATCCACGCGAAAATCCCGAGCCGAAAAAAAACGCCCAACCCTCTGTTTGAGTCACCCGCCCCCGCGAGGGCACGGCCTTTAGAATTCGCTGCACGAACCCAGTTCAGCGTTGAAATCGGATTCGGGCAAGGTCTCCCAAGCGGAGGCCAAAACGTTGAGACTGGTCATCAACTGGGCCCGCAAATCAGGGCTTAACTTCTCGAACACCTGACGAATCAACTCACGACGCGCCAGGCGGGCATCCTCTAAGATTTGCTGTCCCGCAGGGCTTAAACTGACGTACACCGCACGGCGATCGGTCGCATCGGTATCCCTGACCACCAAGCCGCGCGTCACCAGACGATCGATCAAGGTGGACGCGGCGCCCATCGACAACGTCAGTTCCTCCGCCAACGGCGACATTTTACTGCGCTCGAGGCGCGCCAAAGTTCTCAGCGCGCACAACTGGGGGGGCGTCAGACGGAGGCTCTTGCAGACTTCAGTCATCCGCGCACGAAACACGGAGACCAACCGCTCCATCTGAACTTCATAAGCACTTAATTCCGCTTCTAAGCTCATTCTCCTCCCCAAGAGTCGTTGATTTATGGTCTTGAAGTTTGAAAAAACAACGATGGCAGTATTTTAGCCGCAAAAAAGTTTCATTGTAAAATATTTTCGGTAGGCAACTGCCCCGCGGGGCCGTAAACTTGCCAGCCTTTATTTTTGTTGCTAAATTGTTTGCCTGTAAAAGCTTTTTCACAAACACCCAGAGGATGTCGAATGACGACCCGCGCGCCGCGTACCCAAGGTCCCGCCTCTCCTTTGAAGGTTGGGTCCGCCTTGTTAGCAGCCTGCGTACTCACTGGCTGTGAGTCTGCGATTCGCTCGGTCGGAACCCCGCAACGTCCGGTGCTAGAAGCCAGCCAGGGGGCACGTGCCATACTAAGTCCCGGAGCGGCCGGGATTACCGTGACCATTGATGACCCCACCCAACTGCCTGAGGCAATTCGCAACGCGCAAAGCCTGAAGGTGGGGGTCGGCGGGCAGAATATTGTAGTGGCTCGACCGTCTGGAGGCTATTTCAGTTTTGTCGTTCCGGCGAATACCCGCATAGAACCAGACACAGCAGGCAATTGGAAAGTTCTGTTTGTCATTGACGAACGTGACAGCCAACTCATCACGCTCAAGACGGGTTCCCCACTTCCTTTCTCCGATCCGCCCATCGTAGTCAACCCCAGTCCCGCGTTCGTGGTTCGCGGAATGGGCGTCAAGCTGACGGCCAACACCACAGCCAGCGATGGTGACTATCAATTTACCTGGTCCTATTCAAGCAGCGGGAATGCTCCTTGGCTTCCCATTCCTGCAACGGGTAAAGTCGCAGACTGGACCCCCACCCAAGGGGGCAACTTTTTTGTGCGCATCGATGCCGTCAACCGAGCGACCCAACAGGTCTACAGCACGGTATCAGCAACTCCTTTGGTCTTTGTCACGGAAAGCAAAGGGGTTATCACCACCGACCCACCGCGGGGAGGCATCGCCCGGGGCGAAAGCGTTCGCCTCAATTTCACCCCGCCCGCTGGCCTGGATGCGACAGATGCCCGAGTGACGTGGAGCTTTTCTGCGTCGCCCCAAGGCCCCTGGACCACACTGCCGACGAGTGGTTCTTCGATTTCATGGCTGCCTGCCAACAATGGCCCGTATTTCATCAAAGCGGACGTCATCGCAGGCGCCGATGGTTCTGTGAGCACATTTATCAGCCCCGAAGCAGCCGTTTTTGTCACAGAAAAAGTAGGTATCATCACGGCCACACCGGGGTCTGTCACCCGAGGCGATCGGGTGGCGCTGAGTCTCAATATGAGTCTTCCCGCCCCACAGCCTGTTTCGTGGTTCTTTTCGCGAACAGGTGCAGGCCCCACTGCAACTTGGACGCCATTATTGGGAACAACCACTCGCAACGATCTGGTGGTGAATGAAGCCGGAAGCTATAGTTTCCGCGCTGACGTGGCCGAGCCGGGCGGATCCGTTCGTTCCTTCACCACAGCAGACCCTGTCGTCACAGTGACCGAAGGGCCTGAGCCCTTAATTACAACGGACCCGCCGAATTCAGTGATTCGCCAAGGTGCCAGTGTCAACCTGAAGCTTAACGCCCGGGGCGTAGACGAGTCGAATTTCACCTACCTGTGGTACTACTCGCTCAATCCTCTCGGCGGTTGGACAGCCTTCTCGGTGACCGATGCCCTCGATTCCAGGAAAAAGAGCTTTTTGTGGAAAACTGAGCAGGTGGTGACGAATCCAATCACCCTGGCCACCACCCTGGTTCGGCAGCCCGCCGGTTCCTATTTTTTCCGGGTGGATGCCTTCGAGCGCAACGCGCCTC
Organism: Candidatus Sericytochromatia bacterium; assembly: GCA_035284745.1. Lineage (GTDB taxonomy): Bacteria > Cyanobacteriota > Sericytochromatia > S15B-MN24 > JAQBPE01 > JAYKJB01. Next base: position 15,276 of record JAYKIL010000033.1, read on the forward strand.
GCCGTGTTTACACTTTCACGTCAACCAGTCCGATTGTCACCATCGAAAACCGGTAATACGAGGAAATCTGCATGTCTGCCCTGATCGCCGCCTTGCTCTCAACACAGCCGCTGGCAGCTGCCCCGGCCCCTGTGCAGATGGCCTCCCCCCCCCTGGTCGGGTCAAAGACGCCCGCCAAGACCGTGCGAGGCCACGTGTGTGATGCAGCGTCTGGGCGCCCCCTTGCGGGCGCTCTGGTTCAGCAAGAGGGGGGCGTGGGATCGGTTTTCTCGGGAGCCGATGGAGGCTTCACGCTTCTCCTCGAAACGGGTGCTCCGGCTCAACTGACGCTGTCGGCCGTCGGATACGAACCTGCCACCCTTGCTTTGTCGGGAGCAGCCCACCAACCCCTCGAAGTAAAAATGGTCAAGCTGTCAGGATTTGTGCCGACCGCTCCGCAGCTTTCCCTCTCCCCAGCCGTCCACGCGTCAGACACCGCGCCTTTGAACACGGGGTTGATTTTTGCGTACCGCTTCCGCCAACAAACCAGTCAGGCTGGAAATGCCAAAATTCAAGGCCTCGCCAACAACGACTATCGCATCGGAATGCGGTTTCGCTTGCGTCCCTTGCTTTTTGAGGCAGAAGGGGCTCACTACGAGACCCCCGTCGATATGGCGGGCTTCGACCGCACGGCCAATCCGGCATTCCGCCCCAGCACGTGGCAAGCAGGGGCCCGGATCGGTCTATTGAACTCGTTGTTCCATCCCGACCTCGAACTTGCTGGAATGGCCGGTTACCGTTGGAGCAATACGGTTCCCAACAACAATGACGTTCCCTACACAGGAAGCGACATCGATTGGGAACAAACCCGGCAAGCATTTGGACCGGTCGGCACACTGGCGTGGCGCCCAGGTCGCGGCCCGCTGCACTTCGAAGGGAGTTATGGCTGGTATCCGTGGGTTCTCGCCACGGCCAAGGCCCCCGGACGTCCTTTCGGCTCGCAGTCCTTGTGGGACGCACGGGCCGTCGTCGGCTACGAAGTGGTGGCTGGCATGCGTATCGGTCTTGGCTATCAAGCGGAGCAATGGAGCGGACAAGGCGACGATCTTGCCCAAATTTACTCCTTACAGATGCACTACACACCGGGCGGAGCGCCCAAGGGCTTTGAACCGTGAATCAGCGCACCTTTAGCTACCTCCTGGTCTGTAGCGCAGTGCTAGCCCCTGCGCATGCCTACGCCGCAGCCCCTGCCCCCCTCAGCCTCAGCGAGGCCGCGACCCTGGCGCGCACCAACAACCTCAGTGTCAGGCAGAGCCGACAAGCGATTCAGGTGACAGAAGCCGAAAAAGCGGTCACGCTGGCTAATTCCCTGCCATCGCTGTCACTGTCTTCCAGCGCCAACTACCAAGAACTTCCAGGGGCATCGCGACAGGCATTCTCCGGTGGAGGCTTTGGCAATATCGTCGGTTTCCCCGCCAATGGTGCGTTCGTGGATACGACCCTGAGTGCCAATCAGGTGATTTTTGACGCCTTCGCGACCCGTGACCAAGTCGCCATTATCGATGCCAATACGCGGGCCGCTCACCTCGCGGCGGTGCAAAGCGAGCAAGACGTGATGTTGCAGTCAGCCATCGCGTATTTCGACGTCCTGCGCACGGAGGGGCTCGCGCGCGTCGCCGCAGAAGCACTCAAGCAGGCAAAAGAACTTTTGCGTTTAAGCGAGCTCCGTTGGAGAACCGGTACGGGAACAAAATCAGACGTTTTGCAACAACGTGCGCAGCTCGCCAATGCCACAGGCCAGTTTACACAAGCGCAAAACGCGGTCAACTTGGCCCGGCTGAATCTATCCAATGTCCTAAACGCCCCTGTGAGCGATCGCCCCCTTGTGGCCCACGTCACCGTTCCCACGATTTCGGTTCAACTCGCTCGCGATCTCGAAACCGCGGTCGCTCGACGCACCGAAGTATTGCAACTTGAGGCACGTCAAGAAGCTGAGGAAACCCGCGTGTCACTCGAAAGCAGGGCCCTTTTACCAACGATGCAGGCCACCAGCCGCTATGCGCAACGTAACTTTAATGAAGGCCAATTCCTCGCGGGCGTCACTGTCAATTGGGCCGTCTTCGACAGCTTCAGGGCCCGCAACCGCATGGCCTCAGCCGCTGAGCAGGCTCGCTCAACAGGCCTGCAACTGGAGCAAAGCCGGCAGCGCGTGGCATTGGAAATTCGGCAGCAATTCCAAAGCCGCCAAGAAGCCCGGCAGCGTGTGTCATCGGCGCGTGAAGGGTTGGCCGCAGCGCAGGAAGCCTACCGTCTTGCCTTGAAACGGTACGAGGCTGGGGTGGCCACACCATTTGAAGTCACCAATGTGCAAAACACGCACATTCAATCGCAAAACAACTACATTCAGGCCATCAACGACCTCAACACGGCCGAGGTTCGCTTGGCCCGCGCCCTCGGCTTCGACCTGGCCAACATGCTAGCCAAGTCAACATCCTCTGAGAAAAAGCTTAATCCTGAACCTGCAAAAACCGGTCGGTAAGCGCACGTGACGAGCCGTAAGCGGCGGGATCACCCGTTTGCAACTGCTGCTGCAACCGGGCGGCAAGCTGGTCCAATTCATTGAGCACGCGCTGTTGCTCAGGTGTCGCCGTTTGTAGGGCCGCAGCTAAATAACCGCGCAACGCGCGCAACTCAGCCTGGGCAATTCCATCTTGCCCCAACCGCACGTAGGTATATACCGTGGAAGCCGC
>JAYKIL010000034.1:0-137016 GCA_035284745.1 Candidatus Sericytochromatia bacterium
TTGGTGGCAAGGCGACGTGGACCCACACGTTCCCATCCCGAACACGACCGTGAAACGCGTCAGCAGCGATAATACTACCGGGGAGACCCGGTGGGAAGGTAGCCCGCCGCCAGGACCTTTAAGCCCCTCTGTTCCCCGTAAGGGTTGAGCAGGGGGGCTGTCCTTTAGGGGGAATCCGTTGGAATCTGAGCGTCGAGGAATTTCAACGTGATTTCGTTGAGTTTTTCGATGGATGAGGTCACGGGATTGGTCAGAGGATGCACCATGGGATGTGGCACATTCAGCTGGGCTGGAAATTCATAAAACCCGTTGCGGGAATTCTTTCCGGTTTTTTCGTGGGCTTCTGTAATGAGCCGTGCTGAGGCCGCCCGATCCGTGGCACTGGTAATAAACTGAATGGGTGCCCGTGTTTTTGGTAGGTCGCGCATCACGTGGTCGCCATAGCGGGCCATCGCGTAGATGGCACCAATGGGGTGGTTCCAGTGCCCTGCCCCTGTGGTGGGTTCGACAGGGCCCCAACTGTGATTGAGGCGGTTCAAAAAACGACTTCCTTGCCCAAAAGTGAGCCGATCCAAGGCCCACATCAGGTGGTGGCCTGTTCTCGCTTTCCAGTCTTGGCTGCCGAGAAATGGCGCGATGGCTACTGCTCCGCGAATTTCCGGGTGTCGGGCAACGAGGTCGAGCGCGACGTTCCCGCCCCCTGAAAGCCCCACGACCTGTACCGGGCCTCCCAGGTGGCGGACGCGATCATAGACTTCATCTGCGTAGCGCCGGTAGCCCAATGCTTCGTGTGACTTCAATAAATGACCGGGGTCTGATGTCCCGTCTGGTTTTTTGAAGCCGTGACCTGGCAGGCGGGGAATGTACACGTCAAAACCCCGCGCGTAGATTTGCGGCGCCAGTACATCATATTGGTAGGTTCCAGATGACCATCCGTGAAACAGAACTACCACCCCTTTTCCCGTCGGTTGTGGGTGGAGCAGCAATTGGCTGCGGGAACCCTCTTGCAGTGGCAGGGCGGCTTCCGCCGCGAGATGCTCCCTCAGCCTTTTTACCGCCGCCGCGCGAGAAATCGTTGCCTTGGTGCGTGTTGCGGGATGATGCTCGGGCCTCACTGGGGTGGCCTGAAACCTGGGCCGGGCGTTTATAAGGGGTCTGCGGGAATGAATTGATGTGGTGGGAAGCATAATTTTTCTCGCCGTGGGCCTCGATGAGTTGGTTGGGGCAGGGGCAAGAGGATTATGCCTGTGCGATGTTGCACAGCGGTTTCAAAGCCTTGATACCGACGTTAAGAAAAAGCAATAAAGCGTTGGAGAAAAGGAAAAAGTCTGTTTAATCCATAATTTTTTTGAGAACACCGGAGCAAACCCACGGCTTGCGGGAGAGTTTCTCCCAAGCGAAGGCATCCACAAGGTGTCCCAGGGTGCAGGCCCCTGGAGTGTCCCTTAAACCCAACGAGTGCCCCAAAATACCCAATAGTTCATCGGCCTGTATCCCCGCATGCCTGAGGGCGCGAATATTCGTGCTTTGGTCCCGTTTAGCCAGCCTCTCTCCGTCTGCGTTGAGAACCAGGGGGATGTGTGCGAATCGGGGGATGGGCAAGTCTAAGGCTTGAAATAGCTGTATTTGTCGAGGGGTTGAATCAAGAAGGTCTGCCCCCCGAACCACTTGATTAATGTTCATCGCCCCATCGTCAACGACGACGGCCAGTTGGTAGGCAATGATTTGGTCAGCTCGGCGCAGCACAAAGTCGCCGACGTCTTGGGCCACGTTTTGCTGAATCTCTCCCATCATGAGATCCGAGAAAAAGACATCTCCTGGGGCCACAGAAAAACGCAACGCGGCTGGCCGCGGAGGCCTCTCTGTGTGCCTTTGTTTTTCGCGACAGAACCCAGGGTAAGCCGGACCTTCCTCTTGAGGGCCGTGTGGCGCAGATGCGAGGCGACGCAGATCACTTCGGGAGCACGTGCAGGGATAAAGCCTGTTTTCGAGTTTTTGGAGCGCGGCTGCGAAAAAATCCATCCGCTCGCTCTGGCGATAAGGGCCGTGGGCTCCCCCGACGTCAGGTCCCTCATCCCAATCGAGGCCCAGCCATCGGAGGTCGTCGAGAATTCTCTCCTCGGCTCCTTCAATGACCCGGGGCTGATCGAGGTCTTCGACGCGAAGAATGAATGTCCCCCGTGACGAGCGAACCGCGAGCCAGGCGACCAAGGCCGTTCGCAGATTCCCGAGATGTAATTCACCCGTAGGGCTGGGCGCATAGCGTCCGCGTACGTATGAAGGCATATCCTCAGGATATCACGCAGGTGTAGTCTCACGGCTATGGGCTTGCTCGGTCCCGAAAATGCTATGATAGCGCCCTTGTAACTTGTGCCTGAGTCACTTTGCGGGTACATAATAGGTAGTCCACTCTGGGAACAATTTCTGGAAGGAACATGGGACTTTTAAAGGGTTCGAATCTTCGATTCACAACATCTGAGGCCATTGTAGGCGCGGATGTTATTTTGCCGACCGAGGGCAGTTCGCCCACGGGAGAAGTGGTGTCGACGGTTCCGCTGGAAAATCCTGAAAACGTTTCTGAGACTGTGTCTTGGGAAATTGACGAGGATGTCGATGACCTTTTTTCAGCAGAGGTGATTGTTGATGAGGAGGAACAAGGCGACAGTGAGTTTTGGCAAGCACCCGTGACCGCCTTTGAGAAGGTTCGTGAACAGGTCCTGCACGGTGGCGTGGAGGCTTCCGATATGGAGGCCAACGAACAAGGTGAACAGATTCAACAGGCGGCAGCCCCGCTGATGGAGAAGAGCTTGCGTCAAGCAGAGGATGAACTCCTCTCAGCCACTCCCGATGCTGATTTTTCGACCGTGGCACCCTTCGTCCAACGGAAGGTTGCGGCGGTTGTCGACCTCGAACTGATTGGTACAGTGAATGAGGTTCGTTGGACTCATTTGCAACGTGTGGAAAAGCAAGTGGTGGACGGAGCGGAAGATATCGCAAACGGTCTGGTCGCAGATTTTCCCGAGGGTGCCTTTATAGAGTTGATGTCTCGGCGCGAATCTATTCTCTCTGCGGCGCGCCTTGAGGCGGAACGCTTGGTCTTGGAGGCCATGACACAGAGTGCAGAAACGATGTCACAGGCGGAACAAGCCCGTGCTGCCGCGATGCAAGAGTTAGAAGCAGACCGCACGGCGATTCTGGACGGTTTGCGGCAACAGGCCTACCAGGAGGGTTATCAGGAAGGCAAGTCTGCCGGAGAGGCCGAGGCAGCCCAATATATTTCCGATGCGATTCACAAGTTCAATGAAATGGTCATGGCGTTTCCCGCCGCCGTTAAACAGAATGAAGAGAAATTGGTTACCTTAGCGCTGGAAATTGCGCGAAAAGTGATACATGAGGAAATTTCACTTCAGCCGGAGATTGTTCAAAGTACGGTAGAGGCCGCTCTGAAGAGGGTTTCTGATCTTGAACAGGTGGTTGTGAAGGTGAATCCTCTAGATCTAGATTTGATTTTGCCTAAACAGGAATCTTTCAAAGCACTTGTGCCGGACGTGCAGAATTTTTCAATTGAGGGAAGTCATACCATTCAGCGTGGGGGCTGTGTGATTGAGACGAATTCGGGCAGCATCAACGCCACGATTCAAGCCCAACTCGGCATTGTAGATGAGATGTTCAAAAAAGTTCGCGCCGAGTATGAGGATGAATTGTTAGGAGAAATCAATTAGATGAGCGTGTCCGCTTCTGAGATTCGCTTCGATTTTGATAATTATATGTTCGCGCTCCAGGGCTTGGACACGATCCGTGCCAAAGGCGCCGTCGTTCAGCTGATTGGCCTGGTGATTGAGGCTTTGCTTCAAGGGGTCAGGATTGGTGAATTGTGTTACATCCGCTCGCAGGACAAGCAGCGAGTTTACCCGGCAGAGGTCGTTGGTTTTAAAGCGCGCAGGGTTTTGTTGATGCCTTTGGCTGATATTCAGGGCATTGGCGCCGGGTGCGAGGTTGTCGCGACCAATCGATTGGTTTCGGTGAAGGTGGGGCCACGCCTGCTGGGCCGCGTGGTGGACGGCATTGGTAATCCAATGGACGGTAAAGGGCCCATCATCGCTCAGGCGGAGTATCCTTTGGATAATGCTCCTCCGAATCCCATTCGTCGGGCACGCATCACGAATATTATGCCGGTGGGTGTGCGGGCCATTGATGCGTTTTTGACTTACGGAGAAGGACAGCGGATTGGTCTTTTCGCGGGTTCAGGCGTCGGAAAATCGACGCTCTTGGGGATGATTGCGAGAAACGCCAAAGCGGATATCAATGTTTTGTGTCTGGTGGGTGAGCGTGGTCGTGAGGTGAATGAATTCATTGAGGATTCCATGGGAGAGGAGGGAATGGCTCGCTCCGTGGTGGTTTGCGCGACTTCTGATATGTCGTCATTGCTTCGCATGAAGGCTCCTCAGACCGCATCTGCGATTGCGGAGTACTTTCGCGACCAAGGCAAAAAAGTGTTTCTGATGATGGATTCCGTGACGCGTTTTGCGATGGCGCAGCGGGAGGTTGGCCTGGCTATCGGAGAGCCTCCCTCGACCAAGGGATACACGCCATCGGTATTTGCCACCCTTCCGCGTTTGCTCGAACGCGCCGGAATGTCGGATCGTGGTTCCATCACCGCCTTATATACGGTGTTGGTTGAGGGTGGCGATATGGAGGACCCCATCGCGGACGCTGTACGCGGGATATTAGATGGCCACATTATCATGGCGAGAAAGATCGCTGATCAAGGGATTTATCCAGCGATCGATATTTTGCCCAGCGTCAGCCGCTTGATACAACAATTGCAACCCAAGGAGCAATATTTGGCGCAACAAGACGTCAGGACGATGATGGCCAATTTACGAGAGGTCCAGGATATGCTCACCATCGGGGCATATGTGAGGGGGTCTAATCCTGATTATGACCGCGCGATTGCAATGAAAGACTTAATTAAGGATTTTTGCAAACAGAGAACGGATGAAAAGTCTAACCTAGAGGAGGCTTGGGGATCCGTGCGAATGCTCGCCGGGCGTTAAGGGTCCGGAGGCTGAATCAGTCTCACCTTATTTCACGATGGGATGGGGCTTGTGCTTCACACAACAGTTGCATTGCCCGGAGGCAGTCTGCTGATATTTGTTCCTTGAGCGCGTCCAATGAGGGGAATGCTTGTTCACCCCGCAGGTGGTGCATTAGAAATAGGCGAAGTTTCTGACCGTAAAGGTCTCCGCCTCCCGTGAGAAGATGAACCTCCACCCGAACCTCTTTGCCCTCGACGGTCGGCCGGCATCCAATGTTGACCACGGCGGGTTCGTGAAGACCATTTATTTTCGCAACGCAGGCATAGACGCCATAAGCGGGTAGCAACTTGTCACTCGGTATGGCTAGATTGGCTGTTGGAAAGCCAATGGTTCGCCCGCGTTTGTCGCCATGAACGACATGTCCCTCAAGGGTGTAAGGATATCCAAGCAAGTCTTTCACCGCGTCTACCCGACCCTCTTGAACCAGAGAACGCAAGCGGGAACTGCTGATTACGCCCCGTTCATCTTCAACGGGTGGAACAATCTCAACCGAGATTCCGCGCTCGTTTCCAAGGGCCTGCAGGCTTTCGGGCGTTCCTGTCTGAGCGTGTCCGAAGCGGAAGTTGAACCCGGTTACGATGCCCCTCAAGCCAAGATTTCGGTGCAAGATTTCTTCTACGAATTGCTCTGGCGTGAGTTTGGACAGGGCCTGAGTAAAATGAGCCGCATACACTGTATCGATACCGGCGGCTTCAAGGCGTTCAAGCTTTTCACTCCACGGGGTCAACAATTGAGGCGCGTGGTCTGGCCGTAAGATTGTGCGGGGGTGTTCCACAAAGGTAAAAACGGCACACGGCACTCCCAACCGTTGCGCTTTGGCTTGTGCCACGTCAAATAACCTCTGATGCCCACGATGCAGACCATCAAAAGTTCCAATTGCAACGACTGCGCCCAAAGTATGGTTGGTGTTGGGGCCTTCTGGATAATGGAAGTAATGCAGATTCATAAAGGAGCACCGGGGGGATGCCCGAACGGCAAGCCCAGAGCAATTCTATCACGGTGGAATGAGGCTTGCGGCTAGAGGCGCTGCCGGACGGTTTCAAATAAACACACGGTCGCGGCCATGGCCGCGTTCAGGCTTTCGGCTTTTCCCGGAATTGGTATCTTAAGGGTTTTCGATGTCAGCGCTATTGCCTCATCGGGTAATCCGCTCCCTTCATTACCGATGACAAAAATAGCCCCCCCCCGTAGATCCTGGTGATAAAGCGACTCGGCGCCGGACAGGGCCAATGCGTAAATGGACGTGGTTGGATACCCCTCGCGCACCTGGGCGAGGGTGGTAGATATGATAGGGAGGTGAAAGCAGGATCCCATCGTCGCTCGCACACACTTGGGGGCCCACGGATCCGTGGAACCCTCCGTGACGAAGACAGCGTCAGCGTGGGCCGCATCAGCCGAACGAATGATGGCCCCAAGATTTCCAGGATCTTGAAGCTGATGGGTTGCAACCCCCAATGAAAGCGGGCGTCCGATGGATATACCTTGGGCGGGCTTGGGAAAGATGGCAACGACCTCGACTGCGGTGTCTGTCGTGCTGATAGCGGTCATTAAACTCTCGGAAACGATGAACGACTCATCAAGTGCTTCTTCAAGCAAATTTTTGCACCACCACGCCTCCACTGCGAAGACGGTGTGCGGTCGCATTCCAGAGTCGAGGGCTTCGCGTAATAGTTTTTCTCCCTCGACCAAAAACAAACCCGTACGGTCGCGTTCTTTTTTTTTAGTTAATGCGCGAGCAAGTTTGATGCGAGGATTGTGGGTACTGGTGAGGAGTGGCAGGGGCATCGAGTGATAAGGATAAACCCCTCTTCCCAAGCGGAAAGAGGGGTCGCAGGTTCAGACAGGCTTTACGCGCTGAGGCTCTTTTTGGCCGAAGAAACCAACATATTGAAGGTGGTCTGGTCATTGACCGCCAGATCCGCGAGAACCTTGCGGTTCACTTCAATTTGAGCCTTTTTGAGGCCATTGATTAACTGGCTGTACGACATTCCTTCCAGGCGGGCAGCGGCGTTAATGCGTTGAATCCAAAGGCTCCGGAAGTCACGCTTCTTCTTCCGACGGTCGCGGTAGGCGTGCTTCAGTGCCCGCATCATCGCTTGGTTGGATGCCCGGAATACTTTACTCAGGGATCCGCGGAAACCCTTTGTGAGTTTGAAAACTTTTTTATGCTTGTTTCGGTTGGCTACACCACGTTTGACACGCATTGAGGGAGGCTCCTTTTGTAATAGCGAATGCTAGCAATCAGCGCAGGTACTTGGGATAAGGCAGAGCAAGCTTGACGCGCTTTTCGTCAGCATCATCAACCACTGCTTCACCCGTCAGACGGTTTTTCCGCGCTGGAGATTTCCAGACGAGAAGGTGCTTACCACCCGCTTTACGACGAATTAATTTTCCGGAACCGCTGACTGCAAAGCGCTTCGCAGACGCGCGATGCGTTTTCATTTTAGGCATCTGGATTACTTCTCCTTTTTCGGCGCGACGATGATGAACAGCGTTCGCCCTTCCTGGCGAGGTTCACGCTCAAGAACTGCAATCTCTTCAACGTCACGCACAAAGCGCATTAACAACTCAGTAGCGAGGCTGCTGTGCTGAACTTCGCGGCCGCGAAAGCGTATTGTTACTTTAACTTTGTCGCCCTCTTTGATGAATTTCTGCAAAGAGCGGAGGCGAACTTGATAGTCGTGTTCGCCAATTTTGTAGCTCAAGGTCAGTTCCTTGAGACTCACGACGTGCTGTTTCTTTTTTGCTTCGCGGTTTTTCTTTTCGAGTTCGAACTTGTGACGGCCATAATCCATGATCTTGGCGACGGGAGGATTGGCATCCGCCGCAACCAATACCAAATCAAGGCCTTTCTCGTGAGCAATTCGAAGTGCTTCACGGGAGGCCAAAATGCCGAGCTGTTCACCGTTCTCATCGATAGTTCGAAGTTCGCGTGCGCGAATTCGCTCGTTGATGATTGCCATTTCCTTGAGAATGGTTTGTTCCTCCAAATAAAAGCGAGCAGGTGTTTTTCACCTGCTCGACCACTGACTTTAAAACTGAAGTTTTAAAATTTTTGGCCTCGGTTACCACAGCGAACTCTTACGTTGCCGGGTGAGAAGGTGTTACCTCTGCTTGCACCAAAGAACACCTCAGTTTATGGGAGAGGTAAGGGCTTTGTCAAGCCGGGTGAAGACTGTCTAAAAAGCCTGGATCTGTAAATCTTTGATGGCAAATTGCGGACTATCCATCAGATTAATAATCTGACCCTTAATTCGAACGACGGGTCGCAGGGGGTCTTGTCGATTATTTTGGACCACTTGACCCATTCGCTGATCGGCCATAATGACAAAAGAGTTGAGCGGATATGGATAGACCACTTTCGCGAAAATTTTGAGTACGTTCGGGTCAAGGCCCATACGCTCACCGTTTCTTACCGTCACGTAACTGAACTCTGGCGCGTAGCGCGGCCGGTAACTGGTGTCAGAGACCAAAGCGTCATAAACTTCGGCGACTGCCACAACCTTGGCCATGTCATGGATTTGACCCGCACGCAGTCGCGTTGGGTAGCCGCCCCCGTGAATGCGTTCGTGATGTTCGTAGACAATGCGGGCCATTTCTGGCGTGGCCCAGGGGAGTTTTTCCATGATGCGTTTGCCAAGGGATGGGTGCGCTCTCAGCAGTTCCGCTTCCTGGGGTTCTAAGGGCCCCTGTTTGTCTAGAACGGCATAAGGGATCGCCGATTTTCCAATGTCGTGACAGAGGGCGGCAACCCCCAGCGTGAACAGCTGTTTGTTGTCATATCCGAGAGCAATTCCCATCGCGATCGATAGAGTCATTACATTTACCGGGTGGCTGCGATGATGTGCCTGGTTGACGATTCGCAGTTCGAGCCCATCGTTGAGCCGGTTTGGGTTGGCATTCAACCTTGCACAAACCTCTTGTACGATGGTGGCGATGCTGGGGTAACTGGGCAGTTTTCCGTCGCGCAATTCCGCGTCAATTTTCTCAATAGCTGCCATTGCACTGAGCAAGAACCTCTCAGAGAGGGCGTGTTGAGGATTATGGTGGTATCGAAGAACCGGTGCAGCGACAGGTGGTGGCATCTCTAAGCCAGAGGGGTTCACAGGCGTTGGCACAGGGGTCAACGGAGGAACCGGAGGCAGTTGATCGCCGGTTGAAGTTGAATCGTGAGGGGAGGGAACCCACGGCCGCGAAGGCGTTGGTGGAAAAGCGGGCGCTCGGTTGTCGGCCACGACCGGTGCTGAAAGTTGAACGTTGACGGCTGCAGCATATTCGAACAGGATGGCTGGCAATTCCGGGACGTGAATCTCAAAGGAATCAAGGTCGGTTGAACGGGGGAACCCCCCATCATGAATAAGGGGGTCGTAGCCCTCCATACAGGTTTTGAGGTGTGACTCTAAGCCTTGGCGTGTCAAACGCTCAATGTAAAGGCTTGATAGAACGGTTCCGGCGGGCAAGAGCACATTTCCCGTCGAGGGGTGAATGAGCGGCTTTTGAAGGCGTTTACCCGGCGCGATCAGTTCATCTGACACGTGTTTCCCCCATCCACGAATGCGCCCATTATACCCCAGGAAACTTTTTATTCTGCATTTCTCGGTCGTTCCCTTGGGTATGTTAAGATACCCGACAGCGTTTGTTTTGGCGTCGTTCTGCGGAGAAGTATGGGGTCTGAAGTTTACTTTTCTCAGCGGAGAGCGACCCAAGGCTGCGGGCTCTTGGACAAGCTAGAGCAACTTTGTGAAGCGGCCGGCCTTTCTACGATTGTTCCCAATGGCGGTCAAGTGGCCCTTTTGACTACCTTTGCGGAGCCGGGTAATACGACGTACGTGCGCCCCGCCTTCGCACATCGTGTGGCGGGATGTGTGGCGGGACAGGGAGGCAGGCCGTTCTTGACCGACACGATGCCCTGGCCTCCGACAGCGCGCGTGAATGAGGCGACAGTGCTTTTGGCTGCCGCGGCGCACGGCTTTGTGGCACTCGACGGAGAACTTTCGCTGCAAGTGGCTGATGCTCCCTCATCGAGCGAGGGTTTGCCTTTGTCACCTGGGCACGGTTCCCCCGCTTTGATCGCGCCGCGCATTGCGGGGGCCGAGGGCCTTTTGCTGTTGACTCACGTGACGTGTCACGCGGCGTGGGGGGTTGTCGGTGCTTTGACCCAGTTGGGTTTCGGTGCCGCTTCGATGCGTGGAAAAGCAGAGATTTTGGGGAACTTTGAAGCGAGCGAAGTGGCTTTCAGGGATGACGAAGAGCGGCAAGCACGCGTTCAGAGGTTGCTCAAGTCAGCCGCTGCCGTGGTGTCCCAAAAACAGGGCCGGATCGGATACATTAATCTCTTGCTGGATGTGACACCCGATGACGACAACCGGCCGTGGAGTGATGCCCCTATCGTTCCAGACATCGGCATTTTGGTCTCGCGCGATCCGGTGGCCATCGATCAGGCGACGGCAGATTTATTGCAGCAGGCCCCGGGCATTGCGGGAACCCGCCTGATCGATCCCTTGGTCCGTGATAAGTTACGCGCGGTGCATCCAGGTATTGATTGGGAAGCTCCGCTTCGCTTAGGGGAAGAATTTGTGTTGGGGCATCGTGATTACGAATTGATGATTGTTTAGGAGAAGAGCCATGGGGTCAGTGATTCGGACAGACGGCAGGGCCGCCAATCAGCTTCGCCCGGTGACCATCGAGCGCAATTACACCCGCTATGCAGAGGGGGCCGTTTTAGTATCGGCGGGAGACACCAAGGTGTTGGTAACGGCGACGGTTGAGGATAAAGTGCCCCCTTTTCTGCGCCAGACGGGACAGGGTTGGTTGACGGCGGAATATTCGTTGCTGCCGCGTTCGACTCACACCCGAACCCAACGCGAAAGTTCTCAGGGCCGTGTTGGGGGCCGCACCCACGAGGTGCAGCGTCTGATTGGTCGTTCCCTTCGCGCCTGCGTCGATTTATCCAAGATCGGTGAGCGCACCATTCTGGTCGATTGTGATGTTTTACAAGCTGACGGCGGGACACGTACGGCGGCGATCACGGGCGCGTATGTCGCGGTGGTGGATGCTTTACGCTGGCTCCACGCAAGGAAGTTGATTTCTGCCATTCCGCTGATTGGAGGGTTGGCGGCTGTTTCGGTAGGAATCGTTGATGGGGAAGCCTTGCTGGACCTCTGTTATGAGGAGGACAGTCGTGCAGCGGTCGACATGAATGTCGTTTCTCTTTCGGAGGGGCGCTTGGTAGAGGTTCAAGCAACGGCTGAGGGACAACCATACAGTCGCCAACAACTGGACCAACTGCTCGATCTAGCCGCGGGGGGCATTGAGTCTCTGATGGCTTTACAAAACGAGATATTGGGACCGTTGGAGGGGCTCGCACCGGCGCTGCGCTAACCCGGCTGCGGCGAAAAACCGCGTAACGGTGCTTCTAGCAAAAAGGCCGGCGCTGACCATTCAACTCATAGCTCATGGGGCCTTGGCGCTGACCAATGACGCGTGCCGGGACCCCACCAACGATGGCGTATGGGGGGACATCGCAGGTCACGACCGCGCCCGCTGCCACGACGGCTCCCTCGCCAATCTTGACGCCAGGCAGGACCGTGGCTCGGGCCCCCAGCCAGGCGTGATCCCCGATGTGAATAGGGCGCAGACGCCCCGAGAAATTTGGACACTGCGGGTCGTGGTCTGCTGTCAAAAACGTCACGGAAGGTCCGGTTGCAACGTTTCGGCCGATGTAGAGACCGCCGCGACCATCGAGCCACGCGTTTTGGTCCAATGTGCTGCCAAACCCAATTTCGATCCCGCCGCGGCACGTCAGATGTGCGCCTTGGTGGATGGCCACTTGGGGGTCGATTTGAACACTCATCACCGCGCGATACCACGCGTTTCTCAGCCAGTGGGCGGGAGTGAACGCAAGCCACCGGTTGGTGAGGTAGAGCAGTAGGCCGAAACGCAAAGCTTTCCATTCGGGCAGCGCCATTACCCCAGTGTATCCCAGCCCATCGCATTTCGTCCCTCTCCCGGGAGGTCATTTGTTTTTTTGTTTATCCCGCTCCAACGTCGTGGGAGGCTTGGTCTTGCTCGCCGCATAATTCCCGACAGCGTGAATGGCGCGGGCGTAGGCAAGAGCAAGTTCCTTGCTGTGTTTGCGTGCCTCGCTTAAATTTCCGACATTGGCGACGACACGCCAACGCGTTTGATTGAGGTCTTCGAGTCGCCTGGCGAAAATTTTTCCGGGGCGTGCCGCGAGTGCGGCGTTGAGGAAGCGCCTGACCGACTCCAATTGGGTTTGTGCTGCACGGGCATCGCCCCGCAGAAGCGCTGCGTGTGCCATCATGACCGCCCGGTAGCCTTGTCTCAGGTGGTCCTCAGCCCGACCCGCTGTGCTTCCCCCCGTCCCACCGCCGCCGCCCAAAGGGCCGGGGGCAAGTTCTCCCAGTGCCAGCAGGTTTGTCATCAGCGAGAACGCATCTTCGTTCGCTTTTCGCAATTCACGCCTTTGGATGGATTGCTCGACCTGGGGAACCCGAACCATTTCTTTGAGCAGTCGTCCGCGAATCGGAAGGGTCTCGGGCGCGGTATCGACCCATTCTCCGAGGGTCCGCCGCAGGCCTTGAGCAGCCTCAACCGCGATTCCCCAATCTTCGAGGGCGATGGCGCCGTGAAGTGTCGCCGCTTGCCCGAGGGCGCGCGCCGTGAACTCTTGCTGCGGAGCCGCGGGTGGGCGCGGCAATTCGGTTTTTGGCATACCCGGCGGGACGGGGCGAGGAGAGGTTCCACCCGGCGCATATCGACTGCTGGGGGCATTGACTCCTGTTTGATGGGGCGCTGCGTGTGCCTGGCCGGCAGTATATGCCAGCCAGAGTGGCAGGCCGATGAGCAGCCCCCAGCGTGAGAGGGGCATCGCGATGAGGTGCCTGAGCGGGATGTGTTTCATGGCGTTCTCTCCTCTTGAGACACATTAGACGCTGGCTGAAAATTTGTCGTGATGGACCTGCCCCATCTTTTCTGGCGCAAATCACGTATCATGCCCCCATGAAAATTTCTGTTTTTTCCGACCCCCACTGTGTTGAGCACGATACGGGTGATCATCCCGAAAAGCCTGAACGCTGGCGCGCAGTCGACGCTGCCTTGCGCTCCCTTCAAGATCTGCCAGGACCGGCCCTGGACTTTGTATGTCCGCAGGCCGCGTCAGATGCGGATTTGCTACGCGTTCACTCGCAGGCTCATCTGCAACATATTGCCGCATTCTGCGCTGCGGGTGGAGGGCGGATCGATGAAGATACCCTGGCAACAGCCGCCACTGAGCAAGTTGCGCGTCGTTCGGCAGGGGCTGCCATCGCTGCAGTCAAGAATGCTCTTGAGGCACGCCATGCCGGACATGTGGCCCTTTGTCGTCCGCCCGGCCATCACGCGCTGGTTGAATCCACGATGGGCTTTTGTTTTTATAATAACGCGGCTCTGGCTGCGCGATGGGCGCAGGCTGAGGGGGGCGTTGGTAGAGTTGCCATTCTAGATTGGGACTTACACCACGGAAATGGGACAGAGGCCATCTTCTGGCAGGATCCTTCGGTGTTGTTTATGTCCCTCCATCAGTCCCCTAGCTGGCCGGGTACAGGCGCCGCCACTGATATCGGTGAGGGCCCTGGAACGGGATATAACGTGAATGTTGCACTCCCTGAGGGCGTGGGGGACACGGGCTATGGCGTCATCTTTGATCGGCTGTTCTCACCGTTAATGGCATCCTTCAAACCCGAAATTTTGATTGTTTCCGCGGGCTTCGACGCCCATTGGCGTGACCCACTGGGGAAAATGGGGCTGTCGGTGGCAGGCTTTGCGGGTTTAACTGCACGTGCTCTTCAGTGGGCAAACGAATATTGTGATGGCCGCGGGGTGTTTTTGATGGAAGGCGGGTACGACATCGAAGCCCTTGCGGCCTCTTGGGCTGCGACGGTTCAAGTATTGAGGGGGCAACCTTTTCGAGACCCTCTTGGGAGGGGCCCCGCAGCCGAAAACGCACCGGATGTTGAATCTGCCCTGCTGGCAACCCGTTGTGCCTTGCTGCCCTATTGGGACAATCTCTCGCGTGTTGGGAAGGGCTAGTACGTGGTTGGTTTGCTGTAGAGGTGCCGTAACACCGATACCACCTCAGGATCACACCGATGGGTGAGGGCGTCTAAGAGGTCCTGAGGCGTGTGGTTCTTGTTCTCTTGTGCGGTTTTTTGGAGCCGCAAGTGTTCGAACGTATCAGCCGTTTCTACAATACGGATGAATAGGTGCCGTTTGAGTTTTTCTGGACCCGTTAAGTCAGGGCTTTTGGGTAACTCGTCGAGCAGCATCACGAGCTTTTTTAGGTCTTCCGCGGGCGAGGAATAAACCCCCCCCGATACGCGCGCCCGGTTCATTGACTCCCAGGCTTTGCCGGTCTCTTTTCCGTGTCGGACGTGTAGCCAGGCATCCTCCACATCTTGGCGAGTGAGTTCGTGAAGCGCTCCGAGCAAGCCGACGCGTTTCACGTCACTGGGGCCAAGCCCAAGGGCGGCAGCGAGACGACGAGATAGCTTACTGACGTGCCGGGGATGATGTCCTAAGGCCGGGGCATCAGAGCAACGAACCGTCGCCAATGCCAAGGCCGCATCAATCAGGAGGCCCTCGGCGGCTACGTAGCTCTGCAATTCACTCAAGATCTGGGTGCTGAGATCGATGAATCCCGGCATCCAGAATTTTCTGTTTTCTTTGAGGTTACCTTCGAACAACCATACGCCAAACGGAGCACCGCCAAGGTTCGAGAAGGGAATGGCCGTCAGGCACGTATCGGCAGGCACGGCTGCGTTGCCAATACTCAAGAGGTCTTTCATTTGGGTATCGACCCGCAAGGCCTCTCCGGTGATGAAGGCCTCTTCGAGGAATTCCGATTGATATGTGGGAATTCGCGCTTCGGTTGATGCCACGACCTCTAAAAACGCGTCTTCCCCGACTATCGCAATAACACTCGAGCGGAAGCCAAATGTGCCCACTGCCTCCGCGATGAGTAATCTCCCCAACTCGTACGTATCCGTGATAAGACGGGCGCGCTGGCACAAGCCTTCTTGATGGGCGATGCGCAAGCCAGCTTCACGAAGTTCCTCCGCCATCCGGCGATCGTCTTCGTGGTGTTTCGCCTCTAGCAACGCCGAAAGACTTTGCGGTGAAATGGCGAGTGCTTGACGAGCGGCCCAGTGTCTTGGGCGTTCCTCCGGCATTCGGGCCTCCTGCAGACACGGGGTGTCGTATGGGCGTTATGTTACCCGAGTATGGCACTCATGACAAGCAGCAACAAGGCCAAAGATCGTTAGACGGGAAGCACTCCGTGTTTCCGCCACGGTGTCTCAACCTCTTTGGTTTCGGCCCGGTCAAATCGACGCGCAAGTTCCGCGCGCAACGCATGACCCGGCACAATGTCGTCAATGACGAGTTCCGAGGCCAAACGGTAGATATCGATATCAGCCTGATACTCTTGGCGCTTCTCTTCAATAAAGGCCTGGCGGGCTTCTCCCTCGAGTTCTGCAATTTTATTCGCGTAGACCGCGTTGATGGCCGCTTCAGGTCCCATCACCGCAATGGACGCGGTGGGCAACGCGATGGTGCATTCGGGCTCGAAGGCGGGGCCACTCATCGCATAGAGTCCTGCGCCATAGGCCTTGCGGACGACGACACAGATTTTGGGGACCGTCGCATCCGACATCGCGGAAATCATTTTTGCGCCATGGCGGATGATGCCCTCACGTTCAACTTTAGAGCCAATCATGAAGCCGGGGACATCGGAGAGAAACAGCAACGGAATGTTGAAAGCGTCACACAACCAGATGAACCGGGCGGCCTTGTCCGCTGAGTCGACGAACAGTACACCGCCTTTTACCTTGGGTTGATTCGCTAGAATCCCGACGGTGCGTCCCTCAATTCGGCCCAATCCTGTGATGAGTTCCTGCGCGAACAGCTTCTTTATCGGTAAGAAACTGTTGGCATCAACCAACTGATTGATGACGGCTTGCATATCAAAGGGCTGGTTCTGATTCTGCGGGATGATCTCTTCGATAGACTTTCCGCCCTCTGCGATGGAGCTTGGATCGCTCATCGGAGGAACCTCGGTTGAGTTGGACGGGAAGAACGAAAGGTAGCGCTTTGCCGTTTCAATCGCTTCGGCCTCTGATTTCGTCAGGAAGTCGCCGCAGCCGCTCGTCGTACAGTGCATACGAGCCCCTCCCATTTCTTCCAGCGTGACCTTTTCGCCGATGACCATTTCCGCCATCCGGGGCGAACCCAGATACATGCTGGCATTTCCCTCCACCATAATGACGACATCGCAAAAGGCAGGAATGTACGCTCCGCCTGCAGCCGAGGGGCCGAACAGCAGGCAGATCTGGGGAATGACGCCTGACAAACGCACCTGGTTAAAGAAAATCCGGCCAGCGCCACGCCGTCCGGGAAACATCTCGACTTGGTCGGTAATGCGAGCGCCTGCAGAGTCCACCAAGTAGAACAGCGGAATTCTTAATTTCTGCGCTGTTTCTTGGATGCGGATAATCTTCTCGACGGTTCGTTGACCCCACGAGCCTGCCTTCACCGTCGAATCGTTCGCCATCACGGCGACGGGCCGACCCTCAATGGTTCCGAGGCCAGTCACAACACCGTCTGCAGGGAGGTCTTTTGCATTGCAATTCGCAAACATGCCATCTTCTTGGAACGAGTCGGTATCGAGCAGCAATGCGATACGGTCCCGAGCAAACATTTTTCCGGCTGATTTGGCACTTTCATGGTATTTCGGAGCGCCACCCGCGCGAATATGGGCTGTGCGATTTTCGAGGGCCTCGGTGGCAGATGAAAGGACAGGGGTGGTCATCGATCTTTAACTCCTTGTTGAACAGTCCGCAGGGGCGAACGGATATCAAGTCCCGGTATAATTTGGTTTTCGTTTTTCTGCGAAGGCCCGCAGGGCTTCCGTGCGGTCTGTCGTTGGAATGGTGACCTCATAGGCCTTGGCTTCCAACGCGAGTCCTGACTCGAGGTCAACCTCTAATCCGCGATTAATGGCGAATTTTGCCTGGCTGATGGCAATCGGTCCGGTATTATCAACCACCGATCGGGCCCAGTCCGTGGCCGCTTTCAAAAGTTGGTCGGATGACGCGAAACGTTCAATCAGTCCAAGTTGGAGTGCTTCCGGCGCCAGCACTTTGCGGCCCGAAAAAATAAGTTCTTTGGCTCGGCCCTTCCCCACCAGGCGCGGCAGTCGTTGGGTTCCACCTGCACCCGGAATGATGGCAAGGGTGGTTTCGGTCAGTCCCATTTGTGCGTGTTCTGCTGCGAATCGCACATCGCACGCCAGAGCCAGCTCCGTGCCTCCTCCCAGTGCCAGGCCGTTGATGGCCGCAATGACCGGTTTGGGGATGTTTTCAATTTCGGACATCGTTTCACGAATCTCTTTGAGAAACAGTCGAACCTCATTCGGGGTCATCTCTGCCCGTTCCTTGAGGTCAGCCCCGGCACAAAAAGCTTTTTCTCCTGATCCGGTCACCACGATGGCACGCACGCTGTCATCAGCCCAGAGTTCTCGAAAAGCTGTCCGAAGTTCACGCAGCAATAGCCGATTGATCGCATTCATGCGTTCAGGGCGATTCAAAACGATGGTACAAACGCCATTTTCACGGGACACGAGTATTGCGGAGGTCTGGGACATGGTCTCTCCCGGCTAGAGGCCGACGATGATACCCGCTACTACCGCATCTTGCGGTGGGTTGTGGTTCGTGACGACAAAAGCAACATTGGCGGCAGGATAAATCCAAGCTTGTCCGCCACCCCATGGTAACTGATGGGGCGGCGTGCCGTATTTTCTCAGAACTCGGGCGGCGGGGTCGAGTGCACGCACCATGGTTCGGGTCATGTGTCGTGTCGGCCACCACACCTGAACCTGGGCCACTTCCTGCGCGTTTGGAGTTGTTTTTGATGGCTGGAGGTAGACCCTGACGGTCCCCGGCTCTTGCGACTGCCCGCGGAACGACCACCAAGTTCCGTCGATTTGTTCTGCGATCCGATGGGGATGGCCCCATTGTGCTGTGACCTCGCGGGCCGAGACCCCGAGAGAAATATTCGCCAGACTGACTTCTTGAACCAGCAGAGGGTTGGCTTGGGTCTCGCTTCGTACCAGGTCTGCAAGCTGCTGAATATTTTGAGGATGTTCGCGCAACGCCTTCAGCTGCTCAGAGAGCGGCGCGGGAGTAAAAAATGTGAGCGGGAGGCAGCCTGGTAGTGCCAGTGTCAGCAGCGCGGCTTGAGGTAAACAACGCAGAACATCCCTCATGCTTGACCAGCACCCTGTGAGGCCAGTGGCTTGTTTTGCTGCTCCGCCGCTTTCTTTTCTGCTCTGCCAGCAAGATAGGTCGCCAACAGAAGGAGGCCGACCCCTACATCAATGCAAATATCTGCCACATTGAAGATTGGGAAGATGTTGTGCCCGTCTCGCTGGAGGTCGAACATGTCGATGACGTAACCCAGGCGGGCCCGATCATAAAGGTTGCCGAGCGCGCCGCCGAGCAAAAAACCCAAACCCGCCATCTGCAGCCACGTGCGATCTTTCATCTGGATGGCGTAAAAAACAATCCCCACGGCCACTGCCGTCGCAATGCTCACCAAAAACCACGTTTGGGCCCAAAACATACTCCAGGCGGCGCCAAAGTTTTGCGTGTAGGTCAGCGCGAAGTAGCCCGGCACCAAAGGAATGGATGGATAATGCAACGCCATGTGCGTGATGACCCAGGTTTTTAGGACCTGATCCGTAACGAGTGCCATCGTGGCGTACACGAACATACTGGCGAGTTTGGGACCTTGTTTATCCGGTGAGGCCAAGAGGGCTTCCTTATCAGTGACAGCCAGTCCTGAGTGAAAAACGGGGCGTTTAATATTACCACAACCGCTTTTTTGCCCACGTGTGCGGTGTGAAAAAAATGGGCCGACTCTCCAGAGTCAGCCCCAACGCAAGCGATTTTATTTGTTTATCTACCGTGCGGGTGTATTTGACACGATCAGGCGCAGATTCTTCTCTGCCTTTTTAAGGCGTCGACACACTTCCATCTGGCTGATACCCAGACGTCTACTGAGTTCTGCCTGCGTCAGATCGTCAAAGTATCGCATCTGAAGCAGTTCCCGTTGATGTTCAGGCAAATGTTTCATGGCCTCTGTGAGAACCAAGCGCTCGTCCCGCTCATTTTGGTGAGCATTGCTCGAGCTCGGATCGGCCAAGGTATTCAAAAGCGAGCGCTGTTCGTCTTCTTCACCGTCCCCTGTCTCTTGGTCAAGCCACATCACGGTGACCCGGCGATCATACACTCGGGCCTGGTCAATGAGGTCAGGAGAGACGTTCAGGGCCACAGCGAGCTCTTGGTTGGAAGCCTCGCGCCCCAGTCTGTGCCCGAGCTCTTGCGTCACCTGACGCAACCGATAAGACAGTTCCTGTAGCGCACGTGGACCCCGAACGAGCGTTTGGCGGTCTCGCAGGTAGTGTCTGATGTGGCCGGTAATAAAGTGCACGGCGTAGGTTTTGAACTCTGTGTTGTGCCCCGTTTCGTAGCGGTTGATCGCCTCTAAAAGGCCAATCGAACCCACTTGAATCAGGTCGTCCACAGGATCTGTGCTACGGCGAGCAAGGCCCCGCGCGATTTTGTGAACGAGGGGCAGATACTCATTGACGAGCCTTTGCTTCTCCTTCGGACTCGCGCCGGCATATACCTTGTTCATTCAGGTCTCCTTCGTGAGTTGGGAGGTCGGTTACCAGACCCATTGAAATCGTATCGGATCGATAAAATCCCTTCCAGTCAACTTTTGTGAAGGGTGGGATTTATTCGTAACAATATATAAAGACTCGGGGGGCGGTATGCGGGATGAACTCACATATCACGCTGATTTTCAGTCCGCTTAATGAAAAAGGGGGGGGACATAAACCAGTGTTCTTGTCTGATCAAAGGCTGTTTATGTTTTGATCTTGGGTTTTAACAGCATTGCAGTGTACCGAATTTTTGCATTCTGTCACGACATTCTGTTGAATACTGGGGGTTTATGGTGTGTTGTCGTTATTATGATCGCAATGATGGCCGTGGATGAAGATAAAATTTTCCTTATGGGATCCATTACCTAGACGATAATCGTCTTCTGTCGGTTCCCTTTACGTGTGAGGATGACCTGGCTGTGAACCACCTGATGCCTGAGGCATCTCGTCGCTGGCAAGAAGTTGCTCTTCGATTGGGTCTTCTTGCCTGCCGTTCGGGCCTGCTTGATGATGACTGGGACAGCCGTGCATTTTGGGGTTTGACCCGCCCGCCGGCAAGTCGAGAACAGGCTTTATCAAGAGAACTTGAGAGGGTCTGGGCCCCTATCTCCACGGGGTCGCCTCGCGGGTTTTTGGCCCTTCGTGCCCTCTATTTTGGTTACGAATGTTTGTTGTACGCGACCGTTGCCCGCATGCACGCAGAGGTACTTGCCTGTCGTGGTGAACTCGCAGGGCCGCAGGGACGGGAATTTCACCTGCGCGAGGCCTTGGTATTTCTGGGTTGCTTCTCCGTGGGAACGCAGAATGCGTCTATGGTCTGTCGGTTTCTCGCCGCCAAGTCACGGGAGACCGAATGCGCCATTGCTTCCCTATGGAATTTGGTGATGGAGTGGCAGCCATTTATGCTGGGCCGGGAACCTGGCCGGCAAGGCGATTTTTTCGGTGGGTTGTATCAACAGCTTTTGCCGCCGACGCTGCGCCACGCTTTGGGTGAGTTCTACACCCCCTCATGGTTGGTCGAGGCGGTCCTCGCGATCCTGCCCCCATCGGATGGATGGAATGCACTGGATCCGTGTTGTGGATCGGGTGCCTTTGTCGTGGGAATTGTGGACCAGCTGTTGGACGAGACGAAACGTTTGGAGCCGGAGGAGCGTTTGCACGCTGTCCTTGCAAGATTCGAGGCAGCGGATGTGAATCCTTTTGCGCTGATGACGACGCGGGCCAATCTTCTCCTGGCCTTGGGCCCACTGATGTGGCAAAACAAAATCGTGCCCCGGGAGGTGTCGCTGCCCGTTGTTGAACAAGATGCGTTGCTCACAAAACCTGGTCTGTATCGGCGCTTCGAACGCGTGGTCGGCAATCCGCCTTGGGTCGCCTGGCGCGATCTTTCTCCCCAATATCGGGAGCATTTGCGGGAACACGGCCTGGGCTCATCCCAGAGATTCGGGGATACCTACGTTGGGGGAACGGATATCAATGTGTGCATTTCTCTCTCGATGTCAGTATTGGAGGCCCGCGTCAGCGACGAGGGCGTGCTCGCATTTTTGATGCCCCGGCAACTTCTTCAATCGCGGGCTGCCAAAGATTTTCGGCGCTGGCGCTTGGGAGATGGAAGTGAAGTGTGTCTTCGACACGTCGACGATTGGACAGCGTTGCGCCCGTTCGATGCGGCCTGTGCTCCTGCGACTTATCTCATTCAAAGAGGGGCCTCCCCTCGCAAGAGTTGTGAGGTGCGGGTGTGGCGAAGTCGTGACCCAGGCATTCCCTTGTCCCGCAACCTCCACTGGGAAGAGGCCCGTCGCCAATTGGTCGTTGACACCAGAATGGCCTTTGCCGCTGCGGGAGAGGGGGCTCCCTACGTGGTGGATTCCCCTGCGGCCTGGCGAGACTATTCCCCTTTTTTAGGTCTCACCGCTTACCAGGGGCGTCGTGCAGTGGAAACGTCACCTCACGCGTTTTTCTGGCTGAAGGTGCTGGATGTGTGCGACGAGAACGGGACGAAGGTGCTGGTTGAAAATGCACAGAGTCGACGGGCTAAGATTGCCCTCCCGTCTTGGCGTGGCATTTTGGAGACCGATTGCCTGTTCCCATTTCTTCGCGGCCAGGATATTCAGCCTTTTCAGATTAAAGAGCGCACGGAAGTGGTGCTGCTGCCCCACAGTCCAGATTCGGGAACCCATGCCATTCACTGGGAACACCTGCCTGAGCACACGCGCAGTTATTTGGCGGCTTATGAGGACAGTTTGCGCGCGCGATCATCCTATCGCGAGTATCTCAAATCTCAGCCTTTCTATTCTTTATGGCGGGTTGGGCCTTACACCTTTCAGCCCTACAAGGTCGTGTGGCCAGAAATGGGCGAATTACGGGCCGCGGTTGTTAGCATCGCGCCGGTGCCTTGGGGGGGACACAAGATGTTGGTGCCCGAAGGGAAAATTAACTTCATCGGCTTTGATTGTGCCGAGGCCGCTCATTTTGTTTGTGCTTGCCTCAATGCACCGATTCTGCGAAAAGCGTATGCGATGAGTACTTCGCAAACGGGCCGGCCGGCCACATTGCCCCTGGCCATTCCTTTATACGACGCCCGGTCATGGACCCATCGGGCCCTGGCATCGTTGTCCGTTCGTTTGCACCAAGGGCCCGCACGCGCTGACCGGATCGCGCAAACCCTAGATTGGCTGGTGCGGCGTTGCATGCAGCCAGATGCTGCTCAGGGCTTTGCCATGAACAATGCGACATCGTCCGTGATGCCAGCCTCGACGATTCGCACCTTGTAGATCGGCACGTATCCCCGCGCCCGGACTGAGACACGGTATTCTCCAGGGGGGACGCCGGTTTGACGAAACCAGCCGTCATCATCCGTTTGTCCGTTAAATTGCGGCAGGAAGTCATCCCTCACCGGGTCTATCTCAACCTGCGCCCGGGCCAGAGGAGCGTCGGTGTTGACATCGACGACACGATATAAACACGAACCAGGGAGAGTTTCGCTACGCCCTGGGGTCATCGGTTCGTCGGCGATTTTTTTCGTCTGCGACGAATTGGACCTTTCCAACTGCTCATCGAGGGGGGAGGCCGCGCTTCCTTCCTCCTGGAACGATGACGTTATTTCTTCCAGTGTCAGGGCCGACGAGGGGGCTGGCGTTGGACCTGGGAAGTCTTCGCCAGATTTGGTTCGCCCTGTCTGTTCCAGGGGGGCTTTTATGGTTTCGGGCACACGGGGTGCAACAGGGGCGGGTAGAAAACCTGTTTCGCTGTGGGATGTGGCGGTTCGCGGGGTGTTGGCGTCCGGTGGATGGAGAGGAGGCGTCAATGACGTGGAGGAGGATGACGGGGGGGATTTTATTGGGGTATGCGGTTCACCCCTCTTCGTGGTATCGGGGCGCAGAAGTGTACCAATCTCAGCGGGTGCCGGGGTCGGCGGCTCTTTTTCTGATGCTTTTTCTAATTGCTTCTCCCTGAGTTCTTGCTGCGCCTGCCACGTCTGGTGGACGGCGGAGGCACTGTCATAGTTCGCGTCTACACGTCGCGCTTTCGCATTCGGCATCACGGCTGAGGCGGGTCTTACTGGCGGGGAACCCGGTGGCGGTGGGATCTTGATTTGGTTGAGCAAGGCGTCGCCTGCATCAAGCTCGTCGTCCACGCCCAGGTCTGTTTTCTCCCAGGGGAGCTGATCGTCAAAGAGTTGCTCAAGCGAGGATGTGGCCTGGCTGCCTAAAAATGCGTCGCTGTTCAGGCGATGGGGCGCTTGGTCGTCGCTTTCGGGCGCTTCTTCTTCAGTGTCATCATTCCGGTTCCGCCGGCCCCCTCCCCGTCCGTTTCCGCCGCGCGTATTGAAGCCAACCACGTCGTTGGCCGGCACGTTTCCCGTGTATCCCGCCGAGGGGCGGATTGGATTAATATCGGAAGCCAAGGCGCATCTCCGGGCCGTAAGAGCCCTTTGACTTTATTCCTCAAAACTGAGGTCTTGACACCGTAGACCACGCACCGCTGGGAGTGGGGTTTGGGGATCGACCGGGCGATCGTGCTGGTGTATAGTCAGTTTGACGGTGGCCTTATCTCTTGAAGCATCGGGGATGGTCGTGGGGTGAGGCGCACGGAGTGAAAGATGGAGGAAACCTTGATGTTGGACGCGAGCCGCCCTTTGGTGCAGAATTGCGCTCTTGAGCGCCTTGGAGAAGGCATGATGTTGGTTTACTCCGATAATCGCCGATTTGAGTTGCGGGTCGGACCTGAGGGGGTTCGGATTGCTCGCGATGGCGTGCAAGTTGGGCAAGCCGCGTGGGATGCTTTGTTGTCGTTCATGGGACATCAGCAACGCCGGATGGAAACTCTGATTGGCGAGCGACGCGTTCCGCGAAATCTGCTGGCGCATCCTGAGTTCGAAACCTTGATTCTTCCGGCTTTGTACGTGAATGCCTACAACGGCGACCGCCTTCTGAGGGGGGGGACTCGCCGACGCTTAGAGGCCCGGGTCGGTAGTTTGGCAGAGGCGGAACGTTTGATGGGGGTTGAAGTCGCTTGCGCCAATCCTGATTGCCTCCATACCGTCCGTCCCTTCCGGCCGCGCGCGAAAGGGGCCCCGACGCGCTTGTTCGTGGGATTCACTTGTCCCATTGAAGAGTCTATCGCGTGTGCCCGGACGCGCGGGGCGAAAGAGGCGATGGAAGCGGTGGTTTTGCGCGTGGAGGCGGCGGGTCAGTTTTCGGCAAATGATATCCAACGCCGCTAGGATGAGCTTTTAAATCCCCTGTGGAACACGTTATGCAAACAGCCCGTGGCCTGTGAGAGCCCGGTTCACTTAACGGCGCCGCTACTTTCACGGCAAAAAGAACGCGGATCTAATTATCCGGAATACATGCCCCCCTGGGGGGGGTCCGGGGGCTTTTTATCTGGAATTTCTGGAGTTTCACTTCCCGTTATCTGGAGGCGGATCCTGGAAACCTTGATGACACCTAGAAGGCGTTTTTTTTCATTGATAATGCCCATTATCAATGAAAAAGTGTGTCTAGGGTTGTCGGAACCCAGGCCTGGGCTCACGGGCTAGATAATAGATATTATCTGACTTGCTTTCTGGCGAAGGGATTGTTCCCGTGATGGGGGAAGATGTGCTGGGAATTTGTAGAAAAAAGCCTGAGGCACAGAGTGCCTCAGGCAAAGACAATTGAAGAAAACGATGATTTAGCGAACGCGCTTGCGCAGTTGTTCTAAATTGCCCGTTTCCACGGCGGCTTTGCTGACGGCCGTCGCCATTTCGGGGACGAAACTGGAGCCAGCAATTAACACGGACATCACCGTGCCATTGCCTGAACCAATGATCCAGCGTTCCACCCACTTCCGCACGACGGGGCCGAGCAACGTGGACAACAAGGGGCCAGCGCCCGGAATGAGGCTGGTGGCCGCCAACACCATCGCGGAAACGACAGCCGCCGCGCATTCTTCGCGATTAAAGGCGTCGCCACGGTGGGCCAGCCAGTAAGTGACGAAGGCCTGTGCGCCCCCCAGAACCATCCGGGCCGTCAGCGCAATTAAGATTCCGGCCACGTCATCCGTCAACTCAGGATTTGGAGCGTAAGGGATGTTCAGGCTGACACCGTTCGCACGGAAAATCACCTGGCCGGTCCGAGGGGTGGAGGAAAGGTCAAAGATGGCCTTGGTGCCGTCGGGCCCCTTGGCACTGATAACCATGCCAAATCGACTGACGATGGTCCAACCGGACACGCGCAACTGGTTGGCGAAGGCATTGACATCAACGCGGCCCGGCAACCGCTGGTTGCTGGCGGAACTGACGCTGGAGGTGCGGGCCGCCCCCGCAGTCAGCGCAGGAGCTCCGCAGCCGGCAAGCAGCACGGCAGAGGCGGTCAGAAGGCTAATGGGTAACTTCACTGGTTTTCCTTTGTGAGCGGCTTGCCAGGAATGCAGCGGCCGATCGCCGGCACACCCTGTTTGGGGGGACACTGCCTGTCAGATTAGCAGTCTTAATGTAATTTAGTTTTTAAATTAACTACAGCTTAATTTTATTCGGAGATGACTTCAGATTTCTCCGATCGCGCCGATAGACAGAACGTGACCCACGATGACTCTGACTTCCGCAATGGCTGTCAGATGTGGAACTCCTTAAAGAAGGAGAAGGGAAGGTCATAATGTGGATACGTGATGGATTGATTGTGTTGCTCGCATCGACGGTTGCAGCCTGTAGCGTGCCGGTTTTGGCCGGGCAGGGACTTCCCTCAGCGCCGGCAGCGAACGACGTGCTGCCGAGTGCCCTGGCGCAAGCCCTGCGTCAATAAACCCCGAGCCGGCTTTGACGCGGATCGGGGTCGCTGGATGTGGAAAGCGATGCGAAGGACACAGGGGCGCTCTTCTGCCGCTGAGCCGGATGAGTTCAGCGCGGGAGGCAGGTTTGATGAGCCGCGGTGCGTTGACGATGGTGTATTTGGAACAATCGGGTGATGGAACCCACCCCTTCGCGTCTGAATTCTGACCACGACACCTTTCCATCGTGATTGAGATCGGCCCGCTTGAGGGCGGCCTGGGTCATTTCGTCAGCATCCAAGCCATTGCCATCTTTGTCGGCGTCGCGCAGGCTTCCTTCCGCGATTGACGCTGTGCACGTGAAGGCCGTCCAATCGCACGCCAAAACGCAAGGATTGCCCGCCTCTTCGCACGCAACCTGGACGGGTGAACGGGCTTCCTTCAGGCTGATACGCTGATCACCATCGCGGTCATATCGGCGTACAAGCGCCGCGGCTTGAGCTTGAAGGGCAGACGTGAGACGCTCTGAGCTTTTGATCAACGGCACGTGGTTCTTTCCTCTTTTTGTTTCGGATATTCAGACGTCCGGCGCAAGAAGGCCAGGGGGCGATAGCGAATTTATCCCGCTCTTTTGGGAAATTCTTGTTAAGGCCAGAACGATTTGAGGTTAAGAAAAGGTATTTAATCTCGGGCTCAGGTGTTTGTCGGAGAATCGAATTTTTGCGGACCGCGAGGTCTGTGCCAACCGAGGAGGCGTCAGGGCCCGTAGCGGGCCAAGTAAGGTTTGACGTCTAGTTTTCGCGCCGTGTTGTCTGAGCTCATATACCGGATGGTTCCAAAAATCGGGCGTTCAGGTCCCCAAGCGCGGTCGAATCGCCCTAGACACCAAAATATCCCGCTGATGCTGTTGGGATCGCTGCCGTCGAGGGCATAGCGATCGTTCAATTCAAGCAGGGTGGCCGCAGCGGCTTGAGGACTGGGGGACCATTCGAGAATTTTCTTCCCCCATAGCATCCGCAAGTAGTTGTGAATTCGCCCCTCGCGCAGCAGTTGGCGCTGAGCGGCGTTCCAAAGCTTATCGTGAGTTTCTGCCGCTTCGAGCTGTTTGAGATTGTAAACGACAGGTCGGGGATCGGCGGCGTGTTTACTCAGGGTTGCCAACGCCCAAGCAGGCAAGGCCTCATAGGTGTCATAGTGGGGCAGCATGCGTGCCACGTTAAGGCCCACCTCCCGCCAGGTGATGAGTTCATCTAAAAAGGCCTCTGCCGCCGGAGACATTCCCCACCAACCGGCTTTTGACCCTGTGGGTTTGGGGGCGATGTTGGCTGGGGTCCAGTTTTCTCCGGAGAAAACCGCTTGGGCGATTTCGTGTGCGCTGATGTGACCAAAATGGAGGTAAGGACTGAGGCCGCTGCCCCCTTCACGCGCAGGCTCGTTACGATCGACCTCGTAGCGAGCGAGGCGTTCGCGCATAAAAATATCCAGCAGACGTTGGGCATGGGCCTCGCCCCCTCGCAAACGACCCACAGGCGCTACTCGGTGATCAATCTCTAGGTTGTCCGACCAACCTGCCTCTCCCTCGAGCAGTGCAGGGCTCGCTTGCGGCCACCTTTCGACGCGGGTGTCTAACACTGGTTTTTGCTGTGCTCTGAGCGCAGCGAGGGGGGCAGACATCGGAAAGTCAGCCATGGACATATGACCCGGCAGGGTTTTGTGGAGATGCCGACGGAAGGCATGAGCCGTGGAGTGGGGCTTGTCCGCGGCGGCAAGGGGCAACAGACCGTTGCTGTCTACCGCCTCAAGTTGTACCCTCAGACGCGTCGCTGCTTCCGCTTGCAACCGGGGCACCTCAGAGCCCGGCCAGTCATCGGTGACAACGGCACAGGCTGATTCTGCAAATAACTCCAGCAGACCTTCGCCAGCCCCCGCGCGAGGCTCGACGTAGGCATAATGGAGAACGCCTGCAAAGGGTTCGGCCGTCCGCGCATTGTGGTGGACCCCATCCAGCACGAAACGATGGAAACGATCATTGGCATAGGGATAGGTGGCGCTCACTATTTCAAGAATGACGAGCGGGCGCCCCAAAGAATTTGCGAGTTCAACCGCTCTTTGGAGGGCAAAATTCCAATGCAGGCGGCGGTATGCCACCATCCAGTAGAGCACATAGCCACGCTCGGGCGCGGCGGGCGCTTCGTTTAATGACCGCACACGGATGGAGGGCGTCGTGGTCACAGGCCAGGCCCCGAGAGCAGTTCTATTTCATAGCCATCCGGATCCTCAATAAAGGCCATCAAGCCCCCTTTGCTTCGTGGTGACGGTTCTTCCGTCACTCTTACCCCTGCTTCACGCATTCGTTTCACGGTGCCTTCCATATCCGCCACCCCAAATGCCAGGTGCATAATGTCCTCCGGTAAGGTGAAATCGGGGTCCCACGGAAGGTAGGCCAGTTCCAGTTCCGTTGGGGAGGCAGGATGCCGCAGAAATGCTAGCTGCGAGCCTCTTGGAGATTCGGATCTCCCTTGCAAGGTAAACCCAAAATAGGTGGTGTAAAAGAGGATGGCGCGATCGACGTCGCGTACCTTCAAGCGAACGTGCAAAAACAAGCCAAGCCTCCTCTAAAAACATAAGAGTCAGATAATCATAATTATCTAGAATCACTGCGCGGTGTATGGAAGACATTGAGTCTAGCACGTTGCCTGAGGCTGAGGGGGGTCTGGGAAAGCGGGGGTGATGCCGCGGCAGGCGCTTCTTTTGATGCCAAGTGTGAATATCACGAAATATAAATATTTTATCTGTGTAATTATCACAATCTATTTTTTATGAAATAAATAGTTCGTGTGATATGAACTACAGCTAATAGGCGCAATTATGTAATTAAATGTGGCTCTATGCCACAGAATGCGTTGCGCCAAACAATTCAAGTTGCGGGAATACCAGAGGCAGCTCCATTTGTTAAATGGGTTGGTGGTAAAAGATCTTTAATGCCGCAAATTAGCGCGCGATTACCGCAGCGTTTTTCTAATTATCATGAACCGTTTGTCGGCGGCGGAGCTGTCTTTTTTGCATTGCAGCCCCCGGGCGCTTATTTGTCCGATGATAATGCGGAATTGATCAATGCCTATCAGGTGGTACGGGATGATGTTGAACGCTTGATTCGCCATTTGCGAGGTCATCGCGTCGAGCAAGATTATTATTACGCCTTGCGGGCGGTTGATCCCCGCGGCATTGATTCCGTAGAGCGAGCATCACGCCTGATATATCTGAACCGCACGTGTTTCAACGGGTTGTACCGCGTGAATTCGCGAGGGGGGTTTAATGTTCCTTTTGGGCGTTACAAAAACCCACAAATTTGTAATGAGACGGGTCTGCGGGCGGCGTCTGCGGCTTTGCGAAGCGTATCGCTCACCCACTGCAGTTACGAACAGGTTCTCCATCGCGCGCGCCGGGGTGATTTTGTCTACTTTGATCCGCCCTATCATCCGGTTTCACCCACGGCCAATTTTACCAACTATACCGCGGGGGCTTTTACTGAGGTGGATCAACGGCGTTTGGCTGATGTATTCCGCACGTTGTCTCATCGGGGCTGCAAAGTCATGTTGAGCAATTCCGACACGCCGTTGATTCAGGGCCTGTACGCTGACTACGCGGTGGAGACGGTGGCTGCTCCGCGACTGGTTAATCGGGATGCTTCTCGGCGGGGTCCTGTCAACGAAGTGCTCGTGAGAAACTATCGGCGATAACACCTTTCGAGGTCTCACGGCGTCCCTGTATTTAACCAGACTTGATGGCTGCTTGCTCTTCAAGCTCACGCTGCGTAAGTCTCAAGTGGAGGCCTTGAGAGTCCATTTGTTCCATCCAGGTGACGGGGGCTTGAATATCCCGCGATTTGATGCCGCCTTGATGGATGACGAAGCCCGCCACCGCTCCTGTTTTTTCATCCATACACAACTGTCGAAGGCTTCCACAGACACCGTCTGTGCAGTAAACGTTGCTCTTCACTCCCAGCGCAATGGTTCCTGGTTTGGGGGCGTCGGCTGAAGTGCTGGCCTTGGCGTGAGCGGTCCGAGAGGCCGGCCAGAGAATCATTCCGTATGGCAAGACCAGTGGGGTCGGCGCGCATATTTCGGGCTCAAGAAAGTTCTCATAGCGGTAGGGAGCCATTTTTCGAAGTTCGTGTTGGGTGGTCGCCAGCCACAGGGTTCCAGCGCTCGCGAGACGAATGGTTTCAAGCGGAACCAAGACACCGGATTCTGCACGGACACCGTGTTGTACGACCAGATGTGTCACCCGTCTGTTTCGTGGGTTGACGATAATTCTTGAAACCTGACCCGCGTGGCCGTCTCGGGTTCGCACCTCCGCATTGAAAATGTCGATGGCCATTTTTATGTCTCCCTTCGACTGGCTCGGGGCGGTGAGGGCGTCTCCTGAAACAATAGGAGGCCTTTCGTGCTAAAGCAGCAAACAGCGTCAGGGTGAGTGGAGGATCCGCGTGGACGCTGTAAAAATTATTGGGAGGTTTCAGCGCTGCAGACGGTCAGGTCGTTCGCCAGAACCTTCAACGTGTCCAATACGGGCAGTTTCTCAATAAGTTCGTTGGGCAACCCTGAGAGTCCGAGATAGGCGCCTGATAGCGCGCCGGTCATGGCCCCCGTGGTGCAGGCGTCAAAGCCAGCATTGATCGCAGTCAACAGGGCTCTTAGCGGTTCGTTGGGCCATCGCAAAAAGCAATACAGCGCAGAGGGCAAACACTCGAGGATGTACCCTCCTGTCTTGAAACGCCGTAAAACCTCACGGGTTGGTATCGCCGAATCGAGGAGGCCATTGAGTTCAGCCAATCGAGCCGAGGACTCGTAATCGATTCCACGAATCGCCTGTTCTAACAAACGCAGAAAACCGGGGCGTTCGAGTCCTCCGGATGGCGTGTCACTCAACGCCGCAATCGCGGTTGCGAACAGGGTCGTGCCTGCAAGCGCTTTTGAGCCTTTGTGCGTCATAGAACACTGTAAAATGGCTTCTTGGCGCAGTCGCCCGAATTGTTCGCGACGAAGCAGTGCCAGGGAGGCGACGCGCGCGGTGCCGCCGGAACCGTTCGAGTCTAACCCGCTGACGCTCCAATGTTGTCCGTCCACAAGCGTTTGAACAGCTTTCAATGTTGATTTGCCAGGTTTCAAGGCGGACGGCAGCCAGCGTACCAAGCGCTCTGCAAAGTCATCCATGTCTAGATGACCCCTGCTGGCAATTAGACTGTGGGCGAGAATTTGGGTCAGTTGGGTTTCTCGGGCGATTTGCGCGAGGGGCCAGGTGTGATGTCGCCCCTGGCGAGGCACCAGGCCTTTCAGCGGGCCTCCGTAAATCATCTCTATGTCTTGTGGAGAGCGCCCCTCTGCGGGAAATCCCAAAGCCTCTCCGAGGGCGAGACCCACAAGGCAGCCACTGATGCGATCGCCAATCAGGTGCTTTTCGAGATGCACGTGACCGTCCGGCATTTCTGGCAAATGGTTCAGCATACCGGTAGGAACACGTTGGCGACGTTTTCGAACCAGTTGAAGTCTCGGGCTGGTTTCACCCTCGGGATCGATATCATAGAGCCAGTCGTGGCTGAGTTCTGACAATCCTTCTGGGACAGGCGGTGAATCTTCCTCGTCGCGTGCGACGGGTCGAAAATGCGCGCAGATCATAAAGGCTGGGTTTTCTATTTCCAGATGGTGCCACGCACAAGCCCCCTGACTCAGGCCCGTGCACATGGCGCAATTCACGTGTATGTCGCTGGACATCCTGAGCCACAGCCTCCCAAGCCAAGCTACTGTGGGGTTTGGATGGATCTACCCGCTTCACTCCAAGGGGCATCGGTCGCTCGGCGAGAGGCATCCGATGCAGGCCACAACCAACCGTAACTGAACAGCGCGACACCCCCGAGCGAGCGAAATGCCCCCTCGACCCGTCGACCTTTCAGATAGGCCACTTGAGCCGAAAGAGGCCAATGCCTGCGAGGGGGCGTGAGTTCCGGGGAGCCGGGTTGTGGTTCTCCCGCCAAAGCTGCGATCAGTTCGGGTTTTTTGCCAGGCATCGCGGCAATGAATTGTTCGACGGAGGACAGTTCTTTATCGATGGTGGCCCGCAAGCGTGATGCGTCGACAGGGTCCAGATCGGGGTCATAGGCGTAACACATGGGGGAGGCTTCATCAAAATAAGGGAGCCACCGCAACGCATCCTGGGCCCTCACGTCATCCTCGTTGAGGTAGCTACTGGGGTGAAAAACGAGACCAAGCTTCACTTTCGGGGGGACTTTTTCTCTGATGACAGCCACCAGGTCTTGTAGTTCTCCTGCCAGGAAAGAACGCCAGGCCGACATCCAACGTGACCGAAGATCGGGATTGGGCGCCAATCCCGTGTTG
Source organism: Candidatus Sericytochromatia bacterium (assembly GCA_035284745.1). Classification (GTDB taxonomy): domain Bacteria; phylum Cyanobacteriota; class Sericytochromatia; order S15B-MN24; family JAQBPE01; genus JAYKJB01. The sequence continues at coordinate 32,526 of JAYKIL010000034.1, forward strand.
AGGAAGGTTCGAAACTCTGAGGTGTCTAAGTCAGGGCGTTTCCTGCGAAATGCGGTACGCGTTGACGGAGCGAAGCCCCAGTAGAGTCTCGGGTCCCCTTGGCTTGGGCGTGAGCGTGCGGCAAGCGGGTAGCGCAAGTAATCCAGCCAAATGCCATCGAAATATCCTGTGTCTGAGATTTCTTCAAGCAAGGCCCCTAGTTTTTCAGCGACCTTCGGCGACGACGGAGAAACGAACGCCGAGCCCCGCCCCTCCGCTTGAATCGGAGAGTCACCATATCCATTGGCAACGCCCTCGGCCCATCCCGACTGCACTTGTTCTTCTCCCCACCTCAGTGCGTGAACCCAAGCGTACAGCTTCATTCCACGGTGATGTGCCTCCCGCGCATAAACCTTGGCGACATTCAATTTCGGCCAGCGCGGAGGGAACGTACGACTTCCTAAATACGAGACTTGTCCGTGATAGAAAGTCTCGAGATATACTTCGGTCATCCCCAAGGCTTGGGCGCGATCTAATACTTCAAGCACTCGCAGGTCGATCGCATCCGAGGCATAGGGGCGAACCCAAATGGCTTTGCGACGAAAATATGGATCCCCAGGGTCAGGGGCTTGGGCCGTTTTTGCGACCTCCTGTACGATCTTTTCATACTTGCGCAGACTGTCTGAGGGTTGCGCTTCCCAAAACCAGCGCGCGGAGCGGAATCGAGCGTCCCAGTCGTGGGCACTGATCGGGCGTGGCAAACTTGCCAGATAGCCTTCCCTCGCCTGGTCCAGTTGGAAACTGATGTCACGGGTGACGGGTGCTGCCTTCGCAGGCAAGCTGGATGTCACAAGCAATAAACAACAGGCGATGGCAAAACGCATGCGAGAATCGTAACCGATGAGGTGACATCAGACAGTGATGTCGCCTACTTGGCGATGAAAGAAACCACGGGCGAGCGGGCCACCCCCACCGACGTTTCCGTTTCTATCCGGAAATAGTATCTCATTCCGGGGGTTAAGCGAGTCAAGTAGGCTGATTGATTCTTCACCGCTTGAAAGTGAATGGGCTCGTCAAGGGAGGGTTTGCGTCCCCACGTGATGGTACTTGTTCCTCGCCAAGGCGAATACCAGGTAATCCGAGCAGAGTGATTCGTGCGGGTCTCGATGGTGACGGAACCCGGACCGGGGTGAACGACTTGAAGGTTTTTTACGGGAAGGGGTTGTTTGGTCGTGACACGTGAGGCGATGAATGAACATCCCACCAAGGTGCACGTGAGGGCAAACAGCCCGAGCATCCGACGCAGCAACTTGAAGCGGGAACGCTTCCGGCGGCGTGGGCGTCGGTTCACAGGCGGCGCCTCAACTGACTTCATACGAGCCGGTCGAGGCGACGGCCTGGTTCTTCTAACCGGGGGGAGTTGTGGGGGCATAGTGTCAGACGCTCATCCCTTCCTTACCCGCCGAGCGCCAAGCACATTCAACTCTTGGCGCAATGAGTGGAATGGCTTAAAGATCCGTCATGGTGTAAGGTCACCAGAGTTGCTCGACCCGAAGGGGACAAAGGAATGCCATCAGAGGAATTACAAGATTTTTATGCGGGTTTGAGTGCCCTGAAGACGGCTCTGGAGGGCGCCCCCCGCGGCCAGATCGAATTGCTCGAGGCTGTTGATCGCCTGTATGAAAATCTGGAGCAAGCGGGGGAGGCGTTGCCCGACGCCGCGTTGCTCGAAGCCCAAGTGACCTTGCGACACGCGGAAAGCATTCTGACCCGATATTTTGGGATGTAGGCCCTACATTCCGACGTATACCGGGCCCCCCCCGCCCTCCGGGGCCACCCAGGTGATCATCTGGTAAGGGTCTGCAATGTCGCACGTTTTGCAATGTACACAATTGCTCGGATTTAGCTTCAATTCTGTCTGACCGTTTCCTTTGAGGTCGACCATCTCATACACCGCAGCGGGACAGAAATGTTGGCAAGGATTTCCAAATTCCTCCTTACAGCGGGTATTGCAGATATTCCAGTCTGAGATTCTCAGATGCGCGGGCTGATTTTCCTCGTGCTTTGTTCCAGAACGATACACATCGTCGAGTTTCGAAAACGTGAGTTTTCCATCAAACTTGAACTCTTGGGCCGGTTTGCGCCCGTCGGCATATTGCTCTTTCAGCTTGCGCATTCTCCGGTAACCGGGAACCGTCGCATATCGATGGTGCAGGCCGCGCCCTCCCGTCACCATTTGCAGCGGGATGTGGAAAAACATCGCGGGATAGAGCCCGTTTTCAAAAGCCTGATGGAAGTTTCGTGCCGCGTACAATTCTTGGCCGACCGGGCCCTCAAAAATACGCTTTTCATAGCCGCTTAAGAGGTCTTTCCCCAAGGTGCCGGGCTCAGACGCGGCCTGCGCCAAAAGGCCTTCGAAGATGGTTTCAGCCGCCGCGAGGCCCGATTCAATCGCCGTATGTATCCCTTTGAGACGCGCCGGATTGAGCAGGCTGGCTGAATCTCCAATCAACATCGCACCATCGGCATACAACTTAGGAACAGACCAGTAGCCGCCCTCCGGAATCGTTTTGGCGCCGTATCTGACCAACTCGCCCCCGTCAAGCAGGTCTGCAATGGCGGGGTGTGTCTTGAGGCGCTGCAATTGTAAATGTGGGTCGAAAGCGGGATCGTGGTAATCCAGGCCTGAGACCATTCCGACATATACGAGATCGTTGTCCAGGTGATAGATGAATCCCCCTCCGAACTCATCCGCCTTGAGTGGGAACGCCATCGTGTGTATCACGCGACCTTTTTTGAATTTTTCAGGTTTGACCTTCCAAAGCTCTTTCACTCCACAGGCCCATACCTGGGGGTTTTTTCCTTCGTCGAGATTTTTTTTCTGGATGAGCGCTTTGGTGAGTGTGCCTCGCGTGCCTTCGCCCAGGACGACCACGCGGGCTTGGAAGTCCATCCCCGGCTGAAAGTTGGCCTTGGGTTGTGCGTGGTGATCCAGGCCTACATCCGTCGTGCGAACCCCAATGACGCAGTCATTTTCATCGTAGAGTAACTCCGCTGCGGGATACCCGGGAGCCACTGTAACTCCCTCTTCCTCCGCTTTCTGGGCCAGCCAGGCAACCAGTTTCTGCAGCGACACCACGTAGTTGCCGTGGTTCTGAAGCGGAGGGGGCACGATCGGGAGTTTCAACTTTTTCTTCTGGGTGAGAAACCATACTTCATCTTCGGTGACCGGGCTTTCCACAGGGACCCCAGCCGCTTCAAAGTCCGGGAAGAGTTTGCGCAAACTCTTTGGGTCTAGCACCGCCCCAGAAAATCCGTGGTACCCCACCTCCGCACTTTTCTCCAAAACCGCAATCATGGGCTCATCGAGGGGTGGCCTGTCGCCCTTGGCATTGTGTGCCTTCACCAGGCGCGCCAGATGAATCGCGCCGGCCAAGCTGGCGGGCCCCGCGCCTACAAACAGCACGTCAACCGGATTTTGTTCGCGTTCAATCGTCATTGGCAGTTCTCCGAGATGGATGTGGTCAGCGAGCGGGAAACCACAACCCACAATTTACCACACAGCAAGGCCTTGTCCGTGTTCTTGTTCTCATTCCTTTGGGCGGATCTGTTGTTCGATAAAGCTCATCTGTAATCCGGCCAAAGCTGGGTTCCAAGGTCATTGCCCTCTCCGCTTCTGGTATGGTAAGCTTAATTTTGGTTAACTTAAATTTAAACCTTCTTAACCGCGGCGGGTGGGTTGCTAAACATCCGTGAATTCTTCAAACGGAGGATCGCAGTGAGCTGTCTTCGTCAATTGGGAAGTGGGGCCTCATTGAGTCGTCGTTTTGGCCTGTTGATGTTGGGGATGGCCCTGCTTGGGGCTTGCGCCAGAGTGCCCGCCTCAGGGACTGAGAACCTTGGTCGCTCACTGGCTGCAAAGGTTGCGCCTGCCGTGCCGCGCGGTTTTTTGTGGGGGGTGTCCACCGCGGGTTATCAGTGGGAGGGCTACGATACCACTTCGCAGTGGGCTGCCTTTGATAGGGCCGGCCGAACGGCTGAGCGCAATCCAAAGGGGGCCGACGGATTGAATCGTTATGCTGAGGACCTTGACCTGACGAAGGGGTTGGGGTGTAACGCGTTTCGAACCAGCATTGAGTGGTCGCGCATCGAGCCTGAAGAGGGCCGTTACGATCCTGTCGCGGTGGCTCACTATCACCGTGTTTTGAACGCGATGAGTGCGCGGGGAATTGAACCTCTGGTAACGCTCATGCACTTTTCTTATCCGGCCTGGCTGGACAAATACGGTGGCTGGGAGAGCAAAGAGGCGCCGAAGGCATTTGCCCGATTTGCGTCGTTTGTGGGTCGGGAGTACGGTTCGAAAGTGAAGTGGTACATCACGTTCAATGAGCCGAATGTCTTTCTGATTGCGGGATGGTTATCGCCGATGTTCCCGCCCGGCAAGACCGATCCGGTGGCCGGTTTGCGTGCGATGCGGCGAATGATTGACGGTCATTCGCTGGCCTATGACGCATTGCATCAGGCCGATGCTGATGCCCAGGTATCTTTCAATATGTATACGGCGCAATGGGCTCTGGGGGCTCCGACGCCTCCTCTGAGCGCGAAAGATGCGGCGGACATCGAGAAATACGCGGAACATGAGGTTTGTTCCGACACCTCTTTTTTCGATGAGTTACAAAAACGTGGTAAAAAACTCGACTACGCTGCCCTTGATTATTACTGTAAGTTCCGACTGTATCTGCCTTTTGTTTTTCCCCGGCCGGACACGTGGGAAGTCTATCCAGAGGGCATCTACAACGCTTTGAAGCGCTACCACAAGCGTTACAATTTGCCGATTCTCATTGCCGAAAATGGAATGGCAACGCGTGACCTGGCCCAGCGTCAGGACCGTTGGACCCGCTCAGCCTACTTGGTTTCACACATTCAGCAGATGCAACGGGCGATGGCTGAGGGGGTGCCAGTGATGGGATATGTCCACTGGTCCATCACCGACAACTACGAGTGGGGCTCTTTCTCACCGCGTTTTGGCCTGTTTAGTGTGGACTGTCGCAACCAAAATTTCCGACGGGTTCGGGCGGATGGAGCGACGGCCTTTGAGGACGTGATTCGAACCAAGGGCGTCAATGAACTGTTGCTCAGGCGATATCCTGCCCCGAGTCCATTGGAACTTCCCAAGCCGTGGCTCGGGGGGGGGCAGGGGTTGCCCGTCTCGATCTACCGCTGAGCGCAAGGGGCGCCCAAACACGGTGTGACGAGCGTGCTGCGGCGAACTTTGAACTCAACCCAATATGAGGCCAAAGATCGCATTGGCGGTGGAAATGACCATCGCAGCGAGAATCGCCCAGAGAAAATTGTCGACCACGATGCCCGGCACAAATAAAGTGACGAGCCACAGCATCGCGCCATTGATCACGAACAGGAACAGGCCGAGGGTCAAAAAGGTTAATGGGAATGCGAACAAAATGATGATCGGGCGGATGATCGCATTGGCCAGACCCAATGCAAAAGCTCCCAGCACCGCGGGCCACAAACCGGCGACATTGAACCCGGGGAGTGCGGCAGCAGCAATGAGAAAAGCCAGGGTGGCTGTCAACCACGAGGCGAGCATGTACTTCAAAGTGGAGACTCCTTTTCATCCTCGCCCGGTGTCCCGTAACGGGCGGGGGCACGGCGATTTATTTTAGCGCATGTATATGCTTGTGCAATGCTGCTGTTAAGAAAACCTGTTTTACGCTTTGACTTTCATCGGGGGAACTGTTATGATAGCTTCGCGGAGTAGAGCAGTCCGGTAGCTCGTCGGGCTCATAACCCGAAGGTCACAGGTTCAAATCCTGTCTCCGCAACTCTTAAAAAACGGACCCTGATAGGGGTCCGTTTTTTTTTGGCGCCATTTGAATGCGTCGGTTTGGGTAAGATATCGAGGGGTTTACGCGAAGGACATGTTATGGGCGATTCGCCGTATCTAGTGGTGTTGAGGCCGGGACGCGTGCCCGCTCAGGCGGTCGTATGGGGTGACCAAGCGCAGTGGACGATGCCACTTGGCGCTTTCGGCACCTCCGCCGATGACGCCTCAGATGCTGAGGCGCGTGCGTGGGCCGGCTTGATGGCCTCGCGAGAGGTCTTGTTGGCTGTGTGGGCCACCGTTGTGGGCCCAGAGAGCGGGGCCCCCCAGGTGCGAGCGGTTGAGGTGCGTCGCCTGTCGGGTGGTTTGTGGGCCTTTGAGCTTTCTCACGGTGGTGCCATTGTCGTTCCGAGCGCCTGGATTGGTGCGGAGATTGATGCATCGCTGGAAAGTCCACAGCCTCTCTTTGATGGACGCTGGTGGGTCTGGCCCGAAGCGTCGGTTGCAGTGGAGGTTGGGGACTTGTTGTTGCGCCAGTTAACGGGCGAGAAAGAGGGCGTTGGACTTTTCTGTGCGCCGCTGCCTGCTCTGGCAAGTGATGTGGAGGCCTTTAATCCACCTCGTGGGCCGCTTTTTGGTCTTGTGTTGGCGCGCCAAGGTCTGCTCGGGCGTTCGGCGCTCGCCGCCGCCCTGCAGGCCCAGCAGCGGAGTTTGGCTGCCGGGAAGCGGATTCGGTTGGGGGAAATTTGTATTTCGTTGGGATTGCTAGAACCCTACCAACTCAATTTTGCGCTCGCCTTTCAACACCGGGTGCAGGGCCTAGACCCCTCGGATCAAATTTTTGTTGATCAGGTGTTACAACTCGACTTGGCATCCCCCGCCTCCATGTTTTTGTTGCTAGACCGCAAGCTAGACAAAGAGCGTACCTTTCGTCAACTCGCGGTAGATGAGGGGATTGTAAGTTCTGAATTCCTGGCGGCTTTTGAGGCGGATCCCTCTGCGGGGAACTCGGCCTTTTTTGCCGCCTTGCGCTCCGATGAACGTCCCGAATCTTCACCTCATCTGAGGCCTGATGAGAATTATCCGATTATGGAGGAGGCACCCGACATTGGCGAGCATTTGGGAGGAGCAGGGCTTCGCTCTTTGCTTGGGGCCATTTTGATGCGCGAGGAGTATCTCACGCGTGACCAACTTCATCTGGTTTTGTGTGAGCAAATACGCAGGCGTCGTGCGGGGAGCCCCATCGCCTTCGGTCAACTGGCAAGACAGCTCGGCTTTGTCGCGCAGGAGGATTTGGACTTTGCAGTTCGACTGCAAGCGCGATTGGAGGTAGGAACCACAGGCCCTAGGCCCCTTGGTTTATTTTTGATGGAATATGGCGTCGTGAAGCCTTCCCAACTCTCTGAGGCGCTTGATGAAGCCCTCAGCGAGGGGCAGCCGCTTGGTCAGGTCTTGGTGGGACGCGGTATGCTGACACCTGATCAGCTCAGAGTCTTCTTGGAGATGCAACGACGCGCGATGGAATTCGGATGAGCATGGCTCGCATTGAGGACAATCGCGCGGGCAAGGTTGTTCGCGGGTGATTTTTCCGAGAGGCACACTCTCGTTGGGGGCATGAATGGGAACAGGGCAGCTCGAAGGCTTCAAGAATCCAGGTTGGTCTATTTGGTTGGATCGCGCGGTCTGGCTGGCGTTGGCATTCCTGTTCCTTTACCGATGTGTTTTGCCGATGGGGTCTGAACCCCTGAGTGCTCGGATGACCACTTTGCGTGTAAAGACGGATGGAAGACCGGCCATGGTGGTTTTTGACGGTTCGAGATGACCGGCGTGTCTGGCCATGGGTCCCGTGGTCTCGCGTCTAGAGGATGAGTTTTCGGCACGTGTGTATTTTCGGCGGTATGTCTTGGACAAACTTCCCGCTGGAACACCCGGCCATCAAGAAGCATTTTCGTTAGCCCGGGACGTGGGCTTGGAGCTGACGCCCACCTACCTCGTCGTAAGGCCTGATGGTTCAATTCACGCCCAATTTCGCGGGATCACCAGCTACCTGAGCCTGCGGGAAGCGCTCGATGATGTGACCCGTCCCTTGCAGCGTTCCACGACGGGCCCTTGACGCGAAAGGTTCGTGCAACCTACAATCTTCGGCAACACGCGTGCCGGTGTGTTGTAATGGTAGCAAACGAGCTTCCCAAGCTTGGGGCGTGGGTTCGATTCCCATCACCGGCTCTGAATAGGTCGCTTTGCCCTGTCCACGCTCCAACGTGGCGGAATGAGGTAAGGCGATCTTTTTTGTTTTTGGGATACAGTAGTCGCGGACAGTCTTGGGGGGAAATCATATGCAGATGGATGTTTTGAACATTGGTACGGATGATACGCGTGTTCGTTATACGTTGAACCGTCGGGAATGTGAACTGTTGATGGAAGCCTGCGCCAGTCTCCGCGAGTTGCGTTTTCCGGGCGCGCTGGATGATCTGCCTCAAATGTTCGATGAGGAGGATCTCACTCGCTCGCTGGGGTCGGAAAGCGCTGCTCAAGAGGTTTTGGGATTTATCGAGTTAGAACAGGCTTTTCATCAGGCACTTCATCTTTTTCCGGGCGGTCATTGCCACAGCGAGGATGAAGAGCACTGAACGTGGCAGTGGAGAGCCTCCGCCGGTTAACACTCCGACACGGGCTTTTAGTTGCGCTGAAATATGCGGTGGCTGCAGGCGTTGCGACGGCGGTGGGAACGTGGTGGATGCCACAGGATGTCCTGTCGGTTATATTTATCGCACTGATTTGCACGCGTCCGGCGCTGTCCGGTGTCTTTCGGGATGCTTGGGAACAAATTATCGCGAGTCTTGTGGGGACTGCGGTCGCTTTGGTTGTCTTTTCCGTGATCAGCCAGGGGCCCTTGGGCGTGGGGGCCGCGGCCGCTGCGGCTTGGGCCTTAGCAACGTTTTTGCGTCTTGGTGGGCAAAGCGTTGTGATTGTTCTGTTGTCGGTCGCCTATCTGGGATATCCGGGAGATGATTCTTGGCTCGCACGGGCGCTCTTGCGTGAAAGCTCCCTGATGCTGGGAGTATTGGTCGCGTTGTTCGTCAATCTTTTGGCAGCCCCTTGGATGGGCAAATATAACCTCCAGGTACGCTTTTTGCTGGGTATTGGTCGGGTCCGAACACAACTTCTCGTGCTGGGCCAAGCGCTCCAAAAGGCTGACAATGCTGGACCGGGAGAACTTTTGTCGGCTTTTTCCCGTGAAGTGGCCGGGTGGAATGTCATCTGTGATGAACTGGATGATCTCAGAAGGGATGCAAGATTCGTTCCAGGCTGGTTTTCAGCCCATTCCGCACAAGATGCGGAGTGGGTGCCCAATGCGGCCCGTGAGTTGGAGCAGGTCATTCATCACGTGCAAGACGTGGCCGCTGCCACCCGAGGTCTATGGGCGGAGCCAGAATGGAACGCTGACAATAATGTCCTTTTGGACGTCTGTGCGGAGGCGTTGCTGGAGGGTGCCGTGGCCTTGGAGGCGGGTGCGATGGGTGATTGGCAACGCGCGGAGTGTTTGCTGCGTGTTCAAGTGCGGCACCTGCGGGAGCTGGATACGCGCGTTCAGGCACCCGATGACATTGATGCGCGTCTCGGGCCCCAATTGTGGCTGATGATTGCCGTCGCTGGGGTCATGAGCCACTTGGCCCGACTCAGTGCGAGAATGGGACAGGCTCCCCCGGGCTTGAGGGCGTCTGTTCGCGTCGTTTGATGACAGGCGATTTACTGCGGATGCGCTCGACTTGCGAGAATGGCCTCAAGTTCGTACAGGCTGACGTCTAATCCTTTTTTGTGTCCGATGACGTCGTCAAGGCACTGCACCGAAATTTGGTTACCAGTAAGGCCCACCATCACGTTGGACGTGCCTTCCAGCAACACATCCACGGCCGCCGCGCCCAGGCGAGTTGCCAGAATGCGGTCGAATGCGGTCGGGCTGCCACCCCGCTGAATATGGCCCAGCACCGTCACCCGTGTATCGTAACCCGTGCTAATCCGTAAACGCTCGCCGACATCGAAGCCGTGGGCCGCGCCCTCCGCGACAATGACGATGCTGTGCTCCTTACCCTGGTTCATTCCTCGAATAATTTTGTCCGAGACAAAGTCGAGGTCGTGGGGAATCTCGGGCACGATAACAAACTCAGCACCTCCCGCAAGCCCGGATGAAAGGGCGATCCATCCACTGTCTCGCCCCATCACCTCAATAATGACAATCCGTTTATGGCTGCTGGCGGTGTCACGGATTTTATTTATGGCGTCGAGCACCGTATTGACTGCCGTATCGTAACCAATCGTGTAATCGGTGCCATAAATGTCGTTGTCGATGGTTCCGGGGACACCTGCGATTGCAATTCCTTTTTTCCCCAACAATTGTGCTCCTCGGAAAGAGCCATCGCCACCAATGACCACCAACCCCTCAATCCCTCGCCGCTCTAACTCTCGCATCGCCATTTCCTGGCCTTCCGGAGTGGGAAATTGTGTCGAACGGGCTGTCTTCAGAACGGTGCCACCCCGTTGTAAGATGTTGCCGACATCCTGATATTCCAACGGCTTCATATGTCCTTTAATCAGGCCGTTGTATCCGTATTCAACGCCCCAAACTTCGAGGCCCGCGTGGAGGGCTTTACGCACCGCCGCCCGGATTGCCGCGTTCATGCCAGGTGCATCTCCTCCGCTGGTCAGGACTGCTAGACGTTTCATGGTTAACCTTCTTCGTAGCGTCCCAACGCGCGAAAACGCGCGTAGCGCCGTTCCAGTCGTGTTTCCTCGGGTTCTTCAAGCACCGCACTCAAATGTCGACGAATGGCTTCGCCAAGACGTCGTGCTGCCTCAACAGAGTCTTGGTGGGCGCCACCAAGCGGCTCTGTAATCACGTCATCGACGATCGATAAACGTTTGAGGTCAGGGGCGGAAATCTTCATGGCACTGGCCGCCTCGGATGCCATTCCCGCATCCTTCCATAGGATGGCCGCGCAACCCTCTGGACTGATCACTGAATAATACGCGTGCTCCATAATCAAAACGCGGTCGGCGACGCCCAACGCCAGCGCTCCTCCAGAGCCTCCTTCGCCCAAGACAACGGCGACACACGGGACAGGCAGTTGCGCCATTTCATAGATGGAGTGGGCGATCGCACCGCCTTGATTGTGCTCTTCCGCCGCGATGCCCGGATAGGCACCGGGCGTGTCGATGAAGGAGACCACAGGCATATTGAAGCGCGCGGCATGTCGCATCAAGCGCACCGCTTTGCGGTACCCCTCAGGCTGTGGCATTCCAAAATTGCGGGCGATGTTGTCCTTGGTATCCCGTCCTTTTTGATGTCCTATGAACACCACCGAGCGCCCCAAAAAACGACCAATTCCTCCCACCAACGCCAGGTCGTCCACTCCTTGCCGATCGCCCCGGAGTTCTATGAAATCCTCTGCAATGGCTCCGATATAATCGAGGGTCGTGGGACGACGGGGATGTCGCGCGATCTGGATGCGTTGAGAGGGCGTTAGGTTTTCAAAAATGCCCTGGCGTAATTCTAACGCTCTTTCTTCCAGACGCTGTACTTCCCCATCCAGGGTGATGCCATTCTCGGAGGCCATCAGCTTGAACTGCGAGATCTTCTCTTCCAGTTCCAGCAAAGGGCGCTCGAACTCTAGTTCAAATCGTTTAGCCATGCTGAGGCGACACGCTTTCTACGGGCGACCTGTCGGGTAGCTGGTGGAGTTTGAGCAAACGATGAATTTCACCTTTTAATTTGGTTCGAGGCACAATCATATCAATGAGGCCATGACGTAATAGGGCCTCGGCCGTTTGAAAGTCTGCGGGTGGTTTTTGTCGGATGGTTTGCTCAATGACTCGACGGCCCGCGAAACCTATCAGTGCCCCTGGCTCTGAGATGATGATGTCGGCCAACGAGGGGAAACTCGCCGTCACGCCGCCGGTTGTCGGATCGGCCATCAGGGCGATATAAACTTGTTTGGCGCGATGGAAATGACGCAGAGCGGCCGTCGTTTTGGCCATTTGCATCAGTGAGAGGGCACCTTCTTGCATTCGTGCCCCTCCCGACGCGGTCACCGTGATCAAGGGCAGGTGTTCCTCTGCCGCCCGTTCAATGAGGCGGGTGATTTTTTCACCCACAACCGAGCCCATCGAACCGCCTAAAAAATAAAAATTCATGACCCCCAGGGCGACCCGTGTCCCACCGAGGGAAGCGACACCTGTTATGACCCCTTCTTCGGGGCCATGTTTGGCATAGGCATCTTTCAGGCGCTCGCCATAACGTTTGGTATCTACGAAATTGAGAGGGTCCGTTGAACGCAGATGAGCATCCATCGTTTCGAAGGTATTTTCGTCGACTAACTGTTCAATGCGCTCTCTTGCGCTCAGACGAAAATGAAAACCGCAACGCGGGCAGACCTGCAGATTGCTTTGGAGTTCCTTGGTAAACAGAGCCTCTTCGCACGCGGCGCATTTCACCCACAGACCATCGGGAATGTCTCGGCGAAAGGTAGCGCCTTTCACTTCGGCGCGTGCGCTTCGATTAGCAAACCAGTCTTTGAGTGTCATTGTGATGAAAAAAAGGCGGGAGGCAGTCCCTAAAGGCCGTGAAATTATATCACAAGCGGCCCCGAGTCCCTGTGAAAAGCCGTCCCGCCACGAGCAAGCTTTGCCAGAGAAATATTAGGGACGTTCGATGACCATCGCAATTCCCTGGCCGCCTCCAATGCACGCCGAGGCCAGCCCGTAGCGGGATTTTCGCTCCGCCAACTCGTGGGCCAGAGTCAACAAAATGCGGGCACCTGAGGCGCCGATTGGATGTCCCAGTGCAATGGCACCCCCGTTAGGGTTAACCCGTTCACGATCCAGCCCCAGCGCTTTCTCCACTGCCAGGTATTGACCAGCGAACGCCTCGTTGATCTCGATCACGTCCATATCCGCGAGTGTGAGGCCTGCCCGTTGCAACGCCATTTGAATCGCCGGCACGGGCCCAATGCCCATGCGGTTTCCTGGCACCCCGGCCACCCCCCACGAGAGGATTCGAGCCATCGGGGAGAGGCCCAACGAGCGAACTTTTTGTTCGTCGGCCACCACGAGGGCACAGGCACCATCGTTAATCCCGGAGGAATTACCCGGGGTGACATTTCCACCTTTCCGGAATGCGGGCTTGAGCGCGGCCAGTTTTTCAAGGGAGGTGGAGCGAGGGTGTTCATCCAATTCGATGAGCTTGTTTCCCCCTTTGCTAGGAATTTCGATTGCAACGATCTCTTTGCGCATTCTTCCGCTGTCGATAGCGGCCCGGGCCAGTTGTTGCGAACGAAGCGCAAAAGCATCCATGTCTTCCCGGCTGATGTCATACTCGTGTGCCAACTCTTCCGCCGTCTCGCCCATAATGAGTCCGCATGCAGGATCTACAAAGACGGAATGAGGCCCTAACAGTGGGTCCTCTAAGGTTTGGTCACCTCGCAGGCTGTCGCGTCCACCCCGCAGAATAAAAGGCGCTCGGCTCATGCATTCGGTACCCCCTGCCAGCGCCATCTGGCTTTCTCCAAGTAACATGGCTTGGCAAGCACTCACCACCGCCTGCATTCCAGAGCCGCACAGTCGATTCACAATGAGGCCGGTGATGTTGTCGTGCATTCCCAGTCGATTCCCGACGTATTTTGCAAGGTAGTAACTCTCTTTTTCGGCCTGCATGACGTTGCCGAGGACCACTGCGTCAAACTCGGACGCAGAAACGCCTGCTCTCTCCAAAGCCCCTTGCGCCGCGGCCAGCGCCAATTGCGCCGACGAAAGGTTTCGAACCTCACCCAAGTAAGTGCCGAAGGGCGTGCGGGCCCCGTCCACCAAAAAGAGAGATTGTGTCAATGAGGGTCTCCTTCAAACCAAAGGTTTCGTTGAAGTGGGGGCTTCAAAAGGGCAACAGCATTTGCGCACTGAGTAACTCGTGGGATGCGGCAGTCGCGTTGTTCAGCAATCCATTGTCCGCTCCCGGCGTAAATTTTCCACTGGAGTATTCAAGTTGGAGCGCGGGAAGTTTGTCGATTTTGAGTTCCGTTTGAACACTGAGACCGGAGCCCAGCGTGCCCGAAAAATTTGCCCCAGCGGTCTGCTGCAGGGCCAGAGTCCAGTGGGGGAATACCGAAAACCCGGGGATCTTCAGCGCCAGGCCGTACGAGTTGTAATCAGTTCCTGCGAGGCCCTGTAGGAGGCTGCGGCCACTCGCTGCGAAAGATTGGTTGGTGTCTCCGCTCAGGGTGATCACGCTGCCCGAGTTCAATCCCAATCCAAACCCGAAGCCGGTTCCCAACAGGTTGTTGCTTGCAAGCGTCAGGCTGGCTTGCGTTGGGTTAAAGTTGCCGGTCAAGGCGGTGCGTGAAACCGTTTGAAACGTGAGACCCAAGGCGTCGCTTCCCACGTCGATGGTGCCCGTGAGGGTTTTATTCAACGTGTCGGGGGCATCGGTGGGCAAGCCAATCGTTTTGGCCGCCACTTGCGCTCTCACAACGCCGAAGTCCGCGCCAAGCGTGGCTAGAAGACGACCGCCAGGGTTAAATGTCTCCGCTTGGGGCAGGCTGTCTGCATAAGCCAGCTGGCCAAGACGGCTGAGATCGCGCCCGGAAATACCGCCCTGGTACCACGCGATGCCGAATTGAAAGGGGCCCGCTTGTGTTCCTGCGGCGACCGTGTAATTTCCCCGGGGGGCTATGGGCTGGGTTGTATTCGGATCGAGGGCTTGACCGACCACATCGGTTCCCGGCAGCCACCACACCGGGTTGCTCGCATCGGTACTGTCCCCAGTTCGCATGCGGGCGGGACTGGTGGTTTCGCCTGCTCGAAACCCGGGAGTTCCAACAAAACCGTAGCCGCCGAGCCCTTCTCGCCAAAGATTTTGGGTGAATGGATTTTTAAATGCCGATCCCAGCGTCAGGGCATCGCGTGCGTTCATCACACCCGCGTGAAATGCCCAACTGCCTGGCGTATGGCTGACATAGGCCTTCGCAAGGTATGTTTCGGTCCAGGGGGTTCCGGCGGCACCGACCTGCGGGGCTCCGAAGGCGAGGCCAGCACTGGGCGTGCCGTATACATCCCAATACAGTGCACTTCGAACCCGCGTATCGTCGGTCAATGCGGCTTCGAGATCCACTTTGTTACGAACTCGAAGGTCGCCCACGGGAGCCTGCGCAGCAGGCATGCTACCCCTAAAAGTGCGATATTCGTTGCGCATTTCACCGCCCACCCGGACCCGCTGTTCCAATGTTTTGGTGCGGTTTTCGAGATTCTCGGCCTTGTTTTTAAGGACTTCAAGCTCGTCCCTGAATTCCCGCTGCAATCTCGCGATGGTGCGGAGATCCTCGGGATTTGCTCCGAGGTCGGGACCGTCGAGGCGGCCGGTCGAATTGGCAATTTGTGCCTCGACCCGCGCCATGACTTTGGCGAGGGCGGCGGCCAACTCATACCTCGTAAGTGTTCGGGCGCCGCGGAACGTCTTGTCGGGGAACCCATCCATCACCTCGTATTTTTCAGCGAGTGCTCGAATGGCTTCCCGTGCCCAATGGTCAGAAGCGACATCTTTCAGCTCGCTCATCGGAGTGTACGCAGCCGCTGCGGGCGCGAGGAGCAGCAGGGACAGGCAGGCGCTGATGCTGCTCGCAAGAGTACGACAATAGGGCTGACGCATGAGTCACCTCGATACACGGACGCGATAGTGAGAGAAGGCTGGAACGGGCTGCTCGTGTCGACGCGATCCACCCTCGGGAAGACCCGTGAAAGATAGCACGGGGGGGGATGAGCGTCAAAATATTTTCCAACCCCATGACGGGTGTCCTAATCAGGGTTCTTGGGCATCCTTTTCGTTTTGCTCTGACCCCCGTGGCATCGTTTCCGGCGCCGGCATCGGCTCTACATAGGCGGGTGCGAAGCTGTTAAGCGTGGCTGCAAGCGGCGGCAAAGCCGGTCGCTGACGTTTGCGCATGATGCCCGCGATGATTTTTGCGACCGCCACGAACAACTCGGACGGTATATTTTGTCCCACTTTGACCTGTTCATACAGGGCGCGTGCCGTCGGTGGATCCTCAACGGTTGGGATAAAGTTTTCCTCTGCGATCTCACGAATGAGCAAGGCTTGGCGGCCTTTGCCCTTCGCAAGCACCAGGGGCGCTTTCATTCCGCGCTTAGGTTTATACTCGAGCGCCACTGCATAATGGGTCGGATTGGTGATCACGACGTCTGCATTGGGCACTGCCTCCCGGGCGGCGCCAGACGATATTTCCATCATCTTCTGCCGTTGTTTGGCCTTGATGTGTGGATCGCCCTCGAGCTTCTTGTATTCATCCTTAATTTCCTTGTCTGACATTTTGAGGCCCTTCCACCACTGCCAGCGTTCAAACAAGTAGGAGATGAAGGCAATGACCAGCATGAGCAACGCAATTTTTTTTGCCGCCTCGAGAATAAGGAACCCGATCAGCCCGAGTGCTCCGGTTGTGGTCAGACTGGTGCTCTGCAAAATGGAGGCCGCGTTGTCTCGTATGACGGTGTAGATCAAATAGCCAATGGCAAGACACACCACCGTGGTCTTGGTGAGGTTGAAGAGTTGTTTGACCTTGAAAGGATTGACCTTGTTCTTGAAGCCTTTCACCGGATCGATTTTTTCAAACTTCGGTTCAAGCGGTTTCAGGGTGATCAGCCAACCGACTTGGGCGTAAAGCACGACCAAGACGGTCAGCACGATGAGCAAGACAAAAGGGGCTGTTGTGATGACCAAGACCAGGACGACACGCCACAATAAAAGGCGCGCTTGGTTGACGCTGAGATCCTTGTACTCCGGAATGTTTCTCAGAATTTCGTCAATGAAGGCAAACAGGTACTGGTAGGCAAATTGTGCGCTCCACGCCAGCGCGTAGGCAGAAACAAAAATAGTCGCCGCAGCAAGCAGGTCCTGAACCTTCAGGACATTTCCCTTTTTGCGCTCCTCGTCCAGTTTATGGGGGGTCGGATCGTGCTTTTTATTTTCGTCAGCCACAGCCTTGCATTATAAGGGCATTGCGTGTGTTCAGGTGTTGTCTGCTCGCAAGTGATGAAGCAAATCGAGCGCCTCTTGTCGCGATTTTACCTGCTTCATGGCGATGGCTTCATCGACAGTCGTAAGCCAATGCGCAATGTGGGGCCCGGGTTCGACGCCGGGCAACTCCAGGATATCGTTGCCGCTGATGAGTCGCGGCAGTGGATTGTCGCACAACTCCCAGTGACTTTTCAGTCCGGTGTATCCCAGCGCTCGCAGTACCAGCGATGGGTCCCCGAGCAGGCACCACATCAGTCCCGGCCAAGCAGTTCGATGGTCGCGCCAGGCTCGGAATATTTCCAGGGGGGAGAGGGCTGCTTTTTTATGTGTCTGAAGCACCTCATACCCGTGCAGTATGCTGCGGAGGAGCTGAACCTGCCGCCGGCTGAATGGCAGTCGCCGCAATGTCGCAGCCAGGTTGTCTCGGGTTGCCCGCAGCAACAGGGCTGCAAAAAGGTATGTGGCTTGCAACGGGCGTTCTTTGTCTACGTTACTGTAGATTTCTTTGGACAGTCGTGGCTGTTCGGGGGAGGATATTTCGTGGAGGATATTTTCCATCCGGCCGACCCTTCGGAGGGCGCTTGCTGTCTCCTGGAGGGGTGCACCGAGGGCGGGTGCCAGAATCTCTAAGCGTTGCATGGTTCTTAGCGTCGCAGCGGCACGACCGGAAACCAGCAGCTTGTGCCACTCGGCCAACAGACGCTCACCTGCCACCCGCTCCATGAGCGGAGCAGACACCTGCAGCCATGCCTGGGCCTCCGGCACGAGGTCAAAGTTTAAAGTGGCGGCAAACCGAAAAGCCCGTAATACGCGGACCGGATCATCTGAAAGGTTCTGGAGGGAGGGAATCCGGATTTTACGCGACAACAAGTCTGTGTAACCGTTCAGTGGATCAATCAGAAGGCCCGTCTGAAGGTCGAGCGCCATGGCGTTGATGCTTAAGTCTCTGCGTTGGAGGTCAACGAATAGGTTGTCCTGGGCCAAGCGGGCGAGGTCGAGGTATGTATCCGCCTCAAACTGCAGCCGGAAAATTTCGAGTTGCGCATCAAGTTCTATCACCGCCCGGGGTTTGAGCAAGTCCTTCAAACTGGCAAGCACGGAGCGCGTGGCAGCCGGGACTACGACATCCCAATCCAGGGGTTCTTTCCCGAGCAGCCAATCCCGCACGCAGCCTCCGACCAAGTAAAGCGCAACGCCGCTTTGCTGTTGAACTTCAAGCAAACATCGGCCGAGCGGTGATGCGTGGATTAACGTCATCAATTGATCGGGTTTGCGCGCTGAGAAGGGCGAATGGGGAACAGTCAAACGGAGTTCTCTCAATGGGACCGGAGAGAAGGAAAGGTCTCCGGCCCTCAAAAGCAGCGCCATGTTAATGGTCAATTAAGTCTTCGGCAAATCGCCATCAATTCATGCGCCTGTTGATGACTGTCTCGGTATAAGACGGCCAGGGATAGAATGGCTTTGAGAACGGGGGGCCGGGGGGCCTCTTGTGTTCCGGGGCACAGAGGAACGGTCGTATGGCAACCAGACAGTTAAAGGCGCGGATCATCGAGAAGCCGGTCACCGTTGAGATCAGCGTCTCCGATGGGGGAACGTCTTACCACCTGACGGCCTCGGGAGAAGATGGCGCACCCCTGTATTTTCGCCGCGCCGCATATATTTTGCCCGTTTCAGTGGTGCGGGAACCGATGCCGACCCTCACTTGTCGGCATCTTGAGCAGGCGACGGTCCATTTACTGCAGGGCCGGGAGAACCAAGCGTTGTTGGCGTTCAAACGGGCGGTGGCGAGTGCCATCGACCCGCCCTCGCTCATCAAGGTTGCCCTGGCGTGTCATACAGAAGGATATCGCGACGAGGCACAAGTCGCCTTGGCGCGAGGATTGCGGTATGCCCTGCGGGATGCCTACAGCAGCGCATTGATTCGGAGCATTGCGACCCATTTGGGCTACCCCCTCGACGCCTAAAACCTGGGATTGGGCGGCGGCGGCTTGCGTCAGTCAGCGAAATACGCCTGCTTCTGGGTATAATCCCACAGACGATGCGCTCGTGGGGAGGTCGTGATCGCTTTGCGTAGCTGTTCAGGAGGACCTTTTTGATGCTAAGAACTGCGCATTCCCTGTGGTTGGGGGCGTTCTTGGCGACGGCGTCGTTTTTCGCTCCGGCGGCTTACGCGTACACGCCCAAGGTCTTGCGGGTCGGTTTTGTCCCGTCGGAGAATCTCCAAAATATTCTCAAGAAGACGCGGCCCGTCATTGATGCCTTGCACAGAGAGTTGAAACTCCAAGTGGTGCCATTTGTCGCGACTGATTACACAGGTATTATCGAGGCCATGCGTGCCAACAAACTGGATGTGGCGTTTTTCGCCCCTGGCGCCTACGTGCTGGCTGAAAGTAAGGCCAACGCCCTCGTTATTCTCAAGGCACAACGCCACGGAAAGGCTTTCTTCTATTCTTCAATCATCACCCATCGGGATTCTGGCATAAAGAAGTTGGCTGACCTGAAGGGAAAAACATTCGCCTATGTGGATCCTGCTTCGACTTCGGGCGGCGTGTATCCCAAGGTCATGTTTTTGAACGCGGGAATGAACCCGGAACGCGATTTTACTCGGGTGATCTATGCGGGCGGTCACGATGCCGCAGTGTTGGCTGTTCTTAATAAGAAGGTGGATGCTGCGGCAACCTTTGCGAATGATACGCAGGGAGAAGACACCGCCTGGACTCAGTTCCTTACGAAGCCGGGAGAGGCGCAAAAAATTGTGGCCGTGGCCTACAGTAAGCCCATCCCCAGCGATCTGATAGCCGTTCAAAAAAATTTGGATGCTTCACTGATTAATAGGGTTCGCAAGGTATTCACGAAAATGAGTGCCACGCCGCAGGGACGAAAGCAACTGTGGGACCTTTACCGCATTGATGCTTTTGTGGATGCGACACCTGCTGATTTTGAACCCGTTCGCGAGGCGTTTAATCGGGTTGGTCTGCCGATAAAATAGAATTTGGAGTTGTCTCTCTCGTGAACGTGACCCCGGTTGCCCCCAGTTCTCTCACCCAGGCCTTGTTGACGGTCGAGGGTCTTGCCAAATCTTATGGAGACGGCCCCTCGATCCTGCACGATGTGAATCTATCATTCCGAGAGGGTGAGTTTGTCGTTATTTTGGGACTCTCCGGCGCGGGTAAGTCTACTTTTCTGCGATGCTTGAACCGCTTGGTTGCTCCGACCTCAGGGAGAATCTTGGTTCAGGGAAATCTTTTGAAGGACTCCGCACAGGGCTTGGTAGACGTCGCGGCGCTGCCGGAACGAGAGCTCAGGGCGTGGCGTCGGCGCGTAGGGATGATTTTCCAGCAGTTTAATTTGGTGAAGCGCTTGTCCGTGCTTCAAAACGTTTTGTCGGGCAGTTTGGGTTATCAGCGTTTTTTCCCGAGTCTTTTGCGATGGTTTCCTGCTGCTGCCTACAAGCGTGCGCTCGCAAATCTTGAGCGGGTTGGCTTGCTAGAACAGGCTGAGCAACGGGCTGATCGACTGTCTGGTGGCCAGCAACAGCGTGTGGCGATCGCCCGGGCGTTGATGCAACAGCCCACGCTGATTTTGGCCGATGAGCCTGTCGCCTCTCTGGACCCGAAATTGTCGGTCGTGGTGCTTGACACGCTCCAACGTGTGGCCCGTGAGGATCGAATTACGGTACTGGTTAGTTTGCACGTGCTTGAACTCGCCCGTCGCTATGCGGATCGTATCGTCGGGTTTCAAGGTGGGCGTGTTGTTTTCGATGGTCCCCCGGAGGCTTTAACCGACGAGGTGGTGGAGTTGATTTATCGCCGTCCTGAGATATCCAGAGGGCCTGTCGTGGGAGTACAACCCGATGTCTGACTATATCCCGGCGGATCCTTTGCCAGCGAGGGGCGTTTCCAAAGGGGTACGGGCCTCACAGCGTGTCATCTCGTTCGCCGCCCTCGTGGGCCTGATGTGGTGGGCTTTCACGGGTGTGCAGGTGAATGTGGGGGAACTGGTCAGCGGCATGCCCCAGATGTTCGAGACTCTGGGAAGGATGGTGCCCCCTGATTTTAGTCGTGTGACGGACCCAGCCGTGTATGACAAACCTGCTGATTTGTCGGTGCCGCAACTTCTGTTACCGTTGCCCCTGGAGGGGGCCGCGGCGGATGCCAAGCAATATTGGTGGCAAAATACTTTTCCTCAGACCATTGTGGGGGCGACGCTTCAGACCATTCAAATGGCTTTTGCAGGAACCGTTTTGGCTTTGTTTGTTGCGTTCCCGATCGCTTTTTTGGGTGCCGTTAACACCACTCCACACCCCGCGGTATATCACGTCATCAAGTTGGTCACCAATTTTCTGCGAACCATCCCTGACTTCGCTGTGGCTCTCGTTTTAGTTGCCGCCATCGGCTTGGGCCCTTTTGCAGGGACCTTGGCGCTCGCGTTTCATACGGCCACCGTGCTCATCAAATTGTTTGCGGAGGCCATCGAGGGCATTGATGAGGGCGTGGTCGAGGCACTGCGTGCTACGGGCGCTCGATACGCTCAGATACTGAGTTTTGCGGTGGTCCCTCAGGTGATGCCTGCATTTATTTCGTTTTTGCTCTACCGCTTCGAAACGAATATTCGTGCCGCGGCCGTTCTCGGAATGATTGGCGCTGGGGGCATCGGCTTTTTGATGGTGAGTGACTTCAGGATGTTCCAGTATCAACAAGCGTCCATGACGGTTTTGGTGTTGATTGCCTTGGTGATGTTTGTGGATTACCTGAGTGCACAATTAAGAAAACTGGTGACTTAGCGCCAGCCGCAGGCGGTTTGCTGCCTGCGGGTATATTGAGGGTGGATAGTTCGGGTCGGGAGAACGAGCCGTGGACGGCAATGAAGAAGGGCCCTCTTGGTTAGCTGCCATTTTGCTGATTTTCCTGGGGATCGGCGTGTGCGTTTTGTCGGGCTATTTGGTTTATAAGGCCGACCCTAAAGGCGTGTCAGAAACCATTGTCGAGATGCAGAAGGCGGTGGGTATGAGCCCGGCTCCTCCCTCGGAGGAGGAAGAGGGCGAAGAGCCTTAATTCGGATGCCTTGGCCCGTTATCGAATCACGAAAAAGAACGGAATGACGCCGCGTTGGATATTTCCCTCGCCCTCAGCCAGCGGTGTGAAACGATATTTGGCCGCTGCGCGCTTTGCTGCTGCATCCAGCAGAGGAAAGCCCGATGAGCCCACAATGGTCGTATCTTGAACGGTGCCGTCGGGGTTCACGTACACCATCACTTGTGTCGTGCCTTCCCATATTTTTCGTTGAGCCTCGGCCGGATATTCGGGTGTAGGCGCCCGCAAAACGCCTCTGCCAGATAGTTCCCCCTGCGGGAGCTGTTTGCTGACCGAGGGCGTGCCCTTTTGAGGCTGATTGGCGGATGCATCGTCTTCAGATTGACGCGCCCCGTCCCGCAAAGCGGCAAGGCGGTCGGACACATCGGTTTCCCGCCCCTTCAGTCTTGCCGCTGCCAATTGAGCCAATTCCTGTTGAGAAGGCACCCGTTGAACAGGAACCTCCGGAGGACGCCTCGGTTGCCGCACGGGCCGAGGTTGCGGCTTGGGCGCCACACGCGGTGCCGTCGGCTTTTTGGGCGCTTGGGCCACGGGTTTTGGCTTGTTTACAGGCTTGGGTGGGGCGTCCGGTGCTTTGGTTTCCGCTTGAGAAGTGGGGGGTGGGGCGGCCGCTGTTTTGTCTGGGTTTTTCGTCGGAATTTCAACGAATTCAACCTCGATGACCTCTATCGGCTTGGGGCTGGGGAGCGGCTCCGCTGGAAAGTCTGGCCGCGGGAGACCGAGTAAAAACAGCGCGATCACGGCGTGAAGCCCTCCAGAGGCGAGCCACGAGACAGGCCCTGGGCGAGATGACTGCCGCTTGAACTGCTGTTGATACGCAGGGATACGCGGCGAACGAGCGGTCACAGGGGTCGCCCAAAAATTCTTGGTGCCGCGAGAGGCGTTATTTCGAGAGTGGTGGGGGCGGTGCGGAGCGACCATGCTTCACTTCAAAAACAGGCGTGCTGTGGTTAATTTAGAATTGATACTGCAGATTGAGCGTCAGAAGGGGGACGGGGGCAAAATAGTTCTTGGCGTTCGCTTGCTCCAGTATCAACGGCACGTCCGCGATACGCAAGCTCATTTGCACATCCGGCGATACCGGGTAGCGAAGGTCGGCTTCTGCAAAAATCCCGTTTGCGACGCCTCCGCCAGGTACTTGGGCTGATACCAACGCCGCCCGGCGGGCGTGCAGCGACCCGGCACACGTGATGGCCGCATCGGGTCCCGGCAAGGTTCCCTCTATGGTCGTTCCCCCTCTTAATTCCGAATATCCCAACGGCCAGGTCGTCAGAACCGCCGCTTGCAAGTTTTGCTGAAAATTTGGGAGCCACTGAATTTGTATCTGGGCGTCAGCAGAAGGCGACCATTGCTCTATGTCCGCGTTCACTGGTTTCCAGAGGCCATCGCTGTCGGAGTCGTTCCAGTACACATAGCGCAAACTCCGCCGAAGTTCGAGCGTCGAGCGCAGCCAGATGCGCTCTGTGAGACGATGGCTGCCGCCAGCTTGGGCCAGACCTTGGATACGTTCTGATTGCAGATCAAGGGCGGCAGCCGTAGCGGGCCGTCTGAGATAGAGGGTTTGGAAGTTCGGCAATTCACTTTTTGCTCTGAGACCCGCAAAAAGGTGGGTCAGGATGCTCGGGCGATAGTGGAAGGTGAATGCCGGGTCAAAAATAGGTTCTCGCCCCCAATAGCCTCCCCCGATAGAACCCTCCAATTCGACTTGCTCCGATAACGACCAGAAATCTGAGAGACGCGCGTATCCCTCAGGACCATTTTGGATGCCCCATATTCGCTGCTGGGCAATCATTTCCACTTTGAGCTGGTGTTGGCTTCTGAGGGAAGGGGGGGCCCAGTTGAGGTTCAGAGCGGTATTCTGAGCGTAGAGGTCTGGCTCACCATTGGCTTGCGCCAACCCCCGGTCATAATGAAGGGTGGCACCCCACTGGGGTGAAAAACTGCTGTTCAACGCGACCGAATAGGCACTCTGCCCACCGCTTTTATCCCCTGTTTGCCACAAAAAGCCCTCACCACTGCCCCCCGCTTTGAGAACTCCCGGCCAGTCAAGCCACTGTCTTGCTTGCCATCCAGACCAGCCCCAACCGGACAAGCCTTCTAACTCTGTCAGACCTAAAACCGGGCCCCACCAGCGCGCGTCGTACAATCCAGCGCGGTATTGCAGCAGAGGCCCCCATCCCCCTGTCACTGCGGTGTAGGGCATGCGTGTTTCGGGAAGGGCCTGCGGTGGTTCCACGGTTGTGGGAGTCACGCCCACCATCAGCGAGCGATTTTCTTCAGAGGTGGCGCGCCTGGCGGCGGGTTCGGGCAGGCGGACGTTGGTGTCCCACCCCCCTCTTTGCGGCGTGACACGGCCTGACGCAGGGGTTGCTCGTTCTGAAAGGTCCTGCCCCTGAATGGTGACCGTAGGAAGTTGGGCCGGTAGTTTTTCGTCACTGGTAGGTTCTTCTTGGGCCCAGGCATCGTATGCGAAGAAATTCGACGACAACAGGCAAAGAAGTAGCGTGATAGCCTTGGAGAAACACGCAGGGGCGATCTTCAAGAGCGGACCTCCTTGGGAACGTGTTTTTCAATCCAGTCGAGTCGTTCTCGCGCATCGGCACGTTCTCGCGGCGGCGAATCCGTCGAGAGACGAACATAAATTTCTACGGCCTCACGCCAGCGACCGAGTTGCTCGTATGCCTCAGCGAGTTTGAGTCCAGCCAGCGAGGGGAGTGGTTCGGCGTTGTCCGGAAATTTGAGTTTTGTTAATTCTCTCACCGCCTCTTTGAATTGCCTCATCTCAACCAAAACGAACCCCGCCCAATATCCTCCCAGGGCGTTTGCCAGACTTCCCGATGGCCCGAGCCCGCGCGCACCCCTGTAGGCCAACAACGCCGGGCCCCACTGTTTAGAATTTCGATGCAGATCTCCCAGGTCCATCCAAGCTTGTCTGCGTCTTTCGGCGGGGAAGGAACGATTTTCAGCGATTCGACGAATCAAATTGAGGGCCGTCGGCAGATCTTTTTGTTCCCGCGCGATTTCTGCGGCATCACGAAGCGCGAGGGCACCAATATCCTTGTTGGCATACGTCTCGGAAAGCGCGATCAAAGTATTTTTGGCCGTGGTGGTCTCTCCGTCGCCCCGCTGTGCCCGGGCCAGATCATACAGCGCGCGTGGCCTTAATTCCTCATCCTTGATTTCTTTCAGGGGCAGGAGCGCATTAATGGCCTCTTTCCACTGGCCTTTTTCCACCAAAGACTTGCCAGCCCAGTGGCGCAGGACGGGTGGGCATTGGGGTTTGGCCCCACGGTACGTTTCAATCACCTCGTCCCATTTTCCCTGCTCGACGAACGCTTGGCCGATAAGCACCAATGCATCGTAGTCGCTGGGCTTGAGGGGCCCTGATTTGAATATTTCTTTCCGGGCTTGTTGGTAGTTCCCGGCCTTGAGGAGAGATTGTAAGTATCCCTGTTTGAGTTCTCCCTCGTTTTCCGCAGGAAATTCGTTGGAGGAGAGCAGTGCTTCGTAAGCCTCGTGAGCCTCTGTGTATTGAGCGTTGTTGTAGTAGGCCGCCGCCAGTTGCTGCCCTGCTTCAAAACGAATGGAAGAGGCACTTTCGGGGTGAGTGAAGGCCTGATTGAGCGCGGAAATTGCATCTTTGTATCGCTTCAAGCGGTAAAAGGCGCGTCCCTGCCACAAGAGCGCTTTGGGAGCCAAGCCCCTCACCGCAGACTGCTGGCTCAGGGCCCCAAAGGCTTCAGCCGCCTCCTCAAAGCGTTCTTGGCGATTCAGACTCCATGCAATTTGGAAGCGTGTTTCTGCGGCCAGGCCCGGAGAGATTGGGCTTTGGAGCAGCGTGTTAAGGTTTCGTCTTGCGTTCTCCCAATCCTTCAGGTCGATGAGAATCAGACCGAGACGAAAAAGCGAATCTTGCCGTGTCCGCCCTTCCGGTAACCGCGCGATCGCCTCTTGAAATGCGTTGCGCGCTGCGCCGAGGTCTCGCAGGCGATAACACGACCAACCTAAACCGTAGTAGGCCTCGGTCAAACGGGGGAATTTTTGATATTTCGTAATGATGCGACTGTAAAGCACGCGGGCGGTGTCGTATTGCCCCAAACGATAACGCGCTTCTGCTGTCCAAAAGGTCGCTTCTGGGAGCAACGGTCCTTTATCCACGGCGTCAAAAAGGCGCGAGGCCTCCTGATAATTGCCGCCGTAAAAATGGGCCAGACCAATCTTGAAGTCAACCTCCTCACTCTGGCCTGCCAGGAAGGCTTGATTTCCCAGTACTGCCAACTGAGAGTATGCCTTGATCGCTTCAGGGAATTGCGCTCTGGCGAGATAACTTTCTCCTCGCATCCAGTACATTGGGCCCAGCCATTGGCTGCGGGAATACTGTTGTTCCAGTTTTCGCCCGAGGCGCAACACCTCATCGAAGCTTCCAGCAAGAAAGGCGACGCGAATCTGTTCATAGAGGGCTTCTTCTGCCCAAGACGAGCGCGGAGCCACTTGTTGAACCTGTTCGAGATACGCATGTGACTGCTCAGCGGTCCCCCGTTCGCGCTCAATCATCGCGAGCGCATAATAAACGCTCCCCCGGTAATTACTCCGCGGAAAACGTTTCAGCCACTCTTGGAAAAGAGCCCTCGCCTCCTTCGATTTTCCCTGCTGCCACGTTGACCAGGCTTCTCCATAGGCCGCTGGTTCGTGTAGCGGGCTGTCGGCGGGAACCGCACGATAGTGGCTGATGGACAGGCCATAGTCTTTCGCATCCGCATAAGCCTCGCCAGCCAGCAGTTCGGCCCGCGCCATCAGAGCATCATCGGAGCCGTGGCGGGCGGCCTCGTTATAATAGGTGCTCGCAGAAAGGTGCTCGCCGCGACCCAGCATCACATTCCCGAGCGCCAGGCGAACGGCTTGGGCATAGCGGCTCGTCGGAAATCTCTCCAGGGCTTGTTTCCATACGTTGGTCGCTGCCTCTTCTTGCTTCAGGCGCAACAATGACCATCCCCAGGCGAACAAGCCACGCTCTTGCCCGGGGCCAAATGTGTTAGCAAGGGTTCTGTACTGCTCAAGCGCCCTGGCATACTGGCCGCTCGTAAAATAGAGATCGGCCAAGGCCAATCGGATGGGATCCTTGCGCGCCTCTTGCAGCAAGCCAAGCATTCTCTCAAACAGCGCGATGGCGCCTGCATCATCGCCTTGGTCGCGCAAAATGGCTGCGCGCTCTCCCAATGTTTGCGTGTACCAGCGTGAGTCCTGGGGCACGCGTTCTAAATGACTCTTTGCCTGTTCGAGTTTGCCGTTTCGACGCTCGGAGAAACCAAGCCAATATAGGATGCGGTCTGTTTCCGACTCCCCACGGGCGGGGCTCACCAGCGCGGTCTGTAACTCGGATTCAGCGGCTGGGAATGCTCGTTTCTCAAGCAGCTGCTGAACTTGATTCCACCATGCCAAAGACGAGGCAGGCGCTCGTACCTCAGAGGCAGGGGTCCCCCCGGAGGCAGCCCAGGATGCTGTTCCAAAGCTTACAGGGACGATCCCCAAGGCAACCGCAATGATGAATTTTGAAGACGAGGTGCGGGCTTGCATCAGATATGCGTTCGGTGGGAAGTTCAACACGGAGGCGAGAACGGGTCTTTCTGCCTGAGCCAAGGGGTCGTTGAATGCGCTCATTATATCACGGGTCACGGACCTGAATCGTGGGCGCCTCCCCTTCTGCGGGGATTGATTCTGCCTGAGAACAGGGGCCTGGAGAATGAAAAACGGTTGTATCGTGGTTAAGAAATGGTTAAATATGCGATCTGGTACTTGAATCACAAAATAGTGGGTGCTACAGTGGGGTCAGTAAGGTTAAGCTTAAATTAAAACAAGCTGAACCCTGTTGTTGTTGTCCCACCCACATCTTGTGAGGAGTACTCGAAACAATGAAGAACGGCAAGAAGCATTTCGCCCTGTTGACGTCCGCGTCCGTCGTCACCCTTGCCCTCGTGGGCTGCGGTGTGTCCCCCAACAGTCTGAGCATGGCGGGCGCTCGTGGTGGCAACCTCAGCGCGCAATCCGTGCGGGGCGAAGTGGTTGTGAAGTTTAAAGATGCCCGTTCGCGTCAAGCGATGCTCCAAAAGATGGGGTTGCGGACTGTGTCCAAGGTCAACCGTTTGGAAGCGGTCGTTGTGAAGTCTGCGAATCCCGCCCAGACCATCGCTGCTCTGAAGCAAGACAGCAGCGTCTTGTACGCCGAGCCCAACTACATCGCTAAGGCGATTGGGGTTGTGAACCCCGCTCCTCGCCTTGGATTCGGCATTCGCTCGGAAGACGAACTGCTCTCCAAGTTGTGGGGTATGGAGAAGACCGAAGCTGCCAAGGCGTGGGCCGTGACCACGGGTTCGCCTGAGGTGAAGGTCGCTGTGGTTGATACCGGTATCGACTACAACCACCCAGACTTCGGCAATCGTGTGGCGAAGGGCTACGACTTCATCAACAACGATGAGGATGCGATGGACGACCACTACCACGGCACCCACTGCGCGGGCACGATTGGCGCTGGCATCAACAACGGGGGTGTTGTTGGGATGGCTCCGAACGTCTCGATGTTGGCGGTCAAAGTGTTGTCCCGCAGCGGCTCTGGCTCGTATGCTGGGGTAGCGAACGGCATCATCTATGCGGCCGATCAAGGATCTCAAATCATCTCGATGAGCTTGGGTGGTCCTGCAGGGTCTGCCTTGGTGGAAGATGCGGTGAAGCATGCTATCGGCAAGGGTTCTTTGGTTGTCGCTGCCATGGGCAATGACAACTCCGAGCGCCCGAGCTACCCTGCTGCCGCGCCGGGCGTGATGGCTGTGGGCGCGACCACCAGCTCTGATCAGCGCTCCAGTTTCTCCAACTTCGGCAAGCATATCTCGGTGGGCGCGCCTGGTTCTGACATCTTGTCGACGGTTCCTGGCGGTAAGTATCGCTCGTTGTCCGGCACCTCGATGGCGTGTCCTCACACGGCGGGCTTGGCCGGTCTGGTGAAGAGTGCCAACCCTGACTTCACCGCCGAGCAGATTCAAGCGCAAATCGAGAAGTCGGCTGACGATCTCGGCAACCAAGGCTTCGATAAGTATTTCGGCCACGGGCGCATCAACGCTGCGCGTGCGGTGTCTGCTCAGTAAATTTCAAGGGACAACAGCATTGGGGGGCGGGACACACTGTGTCTCGCCCCTTAATGTTTTGGTGCGAAGCCGCTCACAAACAAATGAATGGGCTTTTGTGCTTGGGAGAAAATGTCTCTCTACAAGGGGAGATGGCGAAATCCGATCCGGTGTTTGGCCATCCACCACAAGGTGAAAACGGCAGCCAGTTGCCCCAAGGATGCCAGCCACGCGCGGCCTTTCAGGTGTGGAGCGATCAAGACTGTCCAGAATATAACCATCGGAATGTGGGTCACGTACGCGTACAGCGATTGTTGTCCGAGGGTGAGCAAAACACGCCGCAGATGGATGAGTGATGGGGTGGTCGCGATGGTTTGCATACCACGCAAGAGCAGGGGGAGGAAGGCCGCGACCGCAATGAGGCGGATCGGCCCGAGAAGGCTTCGGTCGGTGGCGGCGAGCCATGATTCTCTCTCAGGCGACTCCAACGGCCAGGCCCAGAGTGTGCTGTCTTGGACTGCGGCCCACGACAGCCCAGCGGTAATGATACCCAAGCCTATGAGCCAGCTATAAGACGGTGTCCAGAACCACCAAGCTCTCAATCGTTTCTGGAACCAAGCGATAAGAAACCCGCTGACGAACAAAATTTGCCAGGATGCCAATGAAAAGTAGGTTCGCCCCCCTCGATCAGCGGGTGGCCAAGAAAGCGAGTACGGCTCAACCCAGTTGAGCCACCACGCCACGGCGCTGATGAGAATGATGAGCCCCCACCCGTCTCGGGTGAGCAGCAGAACCAGCATCGGAACGAGGAACAGGAAGTTGAGATAAAGTGGAAGTATGTCGAGAATGGGGGGAGCCAAGTTCAAACTCAGACTTGGGAAAATGAGCGAAGCCCAAGAAGCGTGCGGCGCGGTGAATATGGGTTGCCCAAGGCCCGGAGAAAATTTATTCAGGGCACCGATTCCAATCAGCAGGAACACCGACCATAAGTACAGAACGAAAGCGCGCTTCGCCAGCGGTGGCAGAAGTTTTCTCCACCCTCCGGTGCTCCAGCGATGCTTCGAGCGGAGGCCAATTGCCAGGCCAGCACAGACGACGAAGACTTCCGCTGCCGTCACATACATGTTCCCCTGCGTGATTTGATGCAGATACGAATGGCCGGCGAGGTGGTCTATCACCATGACGCAGACGGCCAGACCCCGCGTGAGATCGAGAGCCAGGTTTCGTGTGGACGGTTCGGGTGTCTCTTTTTCGTTTTCTGGATATTTGGCGGCCATCAGTGGTTTCGCGAGGCGTGTCCCGGTGCGCGACGTGGTACGATTCCTTGTTATGCCTTTATTTTCTGACTGGTCGTTGCATTCTCGGCTGCTGACAGCTTTGGCCGCGATGAATATTAAGGAGAGCACGCCTGTTCAGAGCGAGGCTTTGCCCGTTTTGTTGGCTGGTCGCGACGCGGTCTTGTTTTCCCAGACTGGCAGCGGCAAGACGCTGGCTTATCTTTTACCCGCCTTGACGCGGATGCTGGCGGCTGAGCCGGCGCCTGTTCCGCAACCAGGAAGGCCCGCCACTCCCTTCGCGTTGATCTTGGTTCCGACGCAGGAGTTGGCGGTGCAGGTCCGCGATGTGGCCCGAGGCCTGTTTTTAGACACGGAGCGGCGTGTCTTGGCGTTGATCGGCGGAGCGAACCCCACCCGTCAGGCGGAGCAACTCAAAAAAGGCGTCGACCTTATTGTGGGGACCCCAAGCCGGGTGGCCGACTTTCTGAGTCGTGGCAGTTTAAGTCTCGCACAATGCCACATTCTGGTTCTTGATGAGCTCGATCGGTTGGCTGAGGCGACTCATCGGGCAGACGTGGTGTCGTTGTTCCACGCGTGTCGCTCCGATCGCTGGCTGATTGCCTGTTCCGCGACTCCGGAACAGGACGCAAAGAACTGGGTCGCGGCACTGATGCGCGATCCTGTGGTGATTGAGTTAGCCACGAATCGAACGTTGCCGGCTACGTTGAAGCATCAGGTGCTCGTGCTGGATCCGCGTGAACATTTGCCCACGCTGCGGAAACTCTTGTTTCATCTGAATCCCAAAGGTGCCATTGCGTTTTATAATCGCGCGTCTGACATTGATTGGTTGGTGGAAAAATTGAGGCATCACGGCGTGCGGGTGGCGGGCCTTCACGCTGGCATGGGGAAAATTGAGCGAACTGAGACAATGCGGGCCTTTCGCGCGGGTCGCCTCCAGTTGCTGGTCGCCACGGAATTAGCGGCCCGTGGGTTGGACCTCGCGGACGTCAGCCTGGTTTTGAATCTCGACTTCCCTCATTCCGCCGACAACTATGTTCATCGCGTCGGTAGAACGGCAAGAATGGGGAGGGAGGGCCTGGCCGTCTCATTTGTCGACCCCAAGTTCGTGCGTTTGCTCGGGGTCATGGAGCGTGACTTGGGTCTGGTGTTTGAGCGACCGGTCTATCGCTTCGGTGAAATTCGTTTGCCAACCCCGGAAGATACGCGGCACGAGGCTCGTCGTCACAAGGCCCAACTCTCTCGTGCAAAAGAAAGGAACGCCAAACCAGAGGATGGGGCCGGCGGTTCTCAAGGAGAGGGGACCAAAAAATCGTCTCTAAAGTCGGACAAGGCTGCCCCACCCAGCAAGGTGGCCGTTCGCCAAGCCGCCAAGGGGAAAGCCAGAAAAGCGGCACGGAAAGCAAAAGGGACCTGGAAACCCGCCCGAAGTAAGTCCTCTGCCTCCACACCCGACGAAGCCATGACCCCCGGGGCGCCCGAGCCACCCTCAGGGCGCGACGGATGAGGGGATTGGGGGCGCCGTTTTGATCCTGCCCCCCGCTGGCAGGGTCAAGACTTTACGCTCTCTCAAGTAACGTTTGAAGGCGTCGCGAACCAGAACACCTGTGTTCTTTAAATTTTTCAGCCGCCGAAACACGTCAGCGCCGTCGTTGCCCTGTGCCACATAATCAATCGTCGCCACGGAATAGCGCCGCGTGGGGATGAGGGGGGTTCCCGAAACACGAACATCGGTCGCGTGTCCGCCCGCGACGGTGTAGGAAAGACCTGAGACTTGAAGGCTGCCACTTTTACCGTGTCGACTCGCGGCAAAATCCAGAATGCTTTGAAGGTCCTCTCCGGTGCAATCAAATGAAACCAACGTATTCTCGAATGGCAGCATCGAATAGACCATACCGAGCGTGATAGAACCTTTTGGCAGGGGGGCACGTATTCCCCCTGAATTCATAAAGGCAACTTGAGTTCCGGTTTCGTGTCTCACCGCGTCCGCGATCAGGTTACCGATGGGCGTGTCGCCCTCTCGTTTGCGGCTGTTTCTGAATTCGAGGTTTGATGTGCCCAGAACCTCGCGCATTTGCACCGCAATTTGCTCACTGTATGCTTCTATCGTCTTTGCGATCTCAGGATCTTGTGGAATGTCACTGCTCACGGGAATCAGTTTCCCCCGATGCGCCACAATGCGACGATTATCCACCTGGAGATCGATGCGTCCGACATATTCGCCCCACTGAAACGCCTGAGCAACCAATGTATGACGGTGAGGGTGTTCCACCACCTTGGGCTTGGATACCTTGGTGTGGCTGTGGCCCCCCACAATTAAATCAACATCGGGTAACGCGCGAGCCAGCGCGATTTCTTCCTCGTGGCCTATGTGTGTCAGCAAGACGACAAGATCAACGTGAGGCCGAACCGATTGAACAACTTTTTCAATCTCTGTTTTGGGGTCTCGGAACACGAGGTTGGCGCGTTTTCCTTCGGCCACTGCCTCAAATGCGTTCAAGCCGATCGCCCCGATGACCGCAATTTTTAGGCCGCCCCGCTCAAAGATTCGGTGAGAGGGGAAAAAGGCTTTTCCCGAGGGTCCCATCAGGTTTGCAGATATGGGCGGTTCTTTCAGGTGTTTCGCTTGCAGTAAGAGATTCCCAATGCCATTGTCGAGGTCATGATTGCCCACGGCGATGGCGTCATAGCCGGCTTGCTGCATGGTGATAAAGTCAGGTTCGCCCGAGAAAAAGTTGAACAGGGGGGTGCCCTGGAAAACATCTCCTGCATCAAGAACCAACACGGCAGATTCCGCTTGTTTAATGCGTTGAAATAAAGATGCACGACGGGCCATGCCGCCCACGTCTTTTCTTCCTCGAGAGTCGAAGGTTTCGAGGTGGGCGTGGGTGTCGTTGGTGTGCAGGATGGTCAATGTTTTCGGGGCGGCCCAAGCGGCGAAGCCGCTGCTTGCCGGGATGAACAACAGGGCGCCGAGAACCGAGCCGAGAAGACGAGAAAGCACAAAAATTCCTTTCTGATTGACTAGCGCCAGTCGAGAGGGTGAAAGCCGGAAATGTCTCGGTTGGTGCCACCCACCATCGTCAGAGGAAGTGTCAAACTTTGAAAGGGGGCGACGAGCTGTGGTGGAAAGGTGTTACCGCCCACATTCCCCGGCAGATATTGTGTTTGAAAGATTCTGGATATGTTTGGGGCGTTGGCCTCGGTCCGCAGAAAGTAGAGCGTGTTCAGCCTTTCTGTAGACCAGATCGGCGAGCTTTCCCGTCCTAAGGGGTCGGTATTCGAGATGTTGAGTGGCACAATGGCCGTCGATTGCTGCAATTCTTGCACGAAAATGCGTTGAAAACGGTTGGCGCTTGATTGATAGTTCACGACGGGGCCGAAGCGCGTGTAGGCCAAGATTTGCCCATTCGGATGCCAAGAGGGCTCGACCGCCCAATTGCTTCCATCCCCTTGCATCTCACTGATCGCTCGGGTGTAGGTGCCCGCTCGGTTCATCAAAAAGATGTTCCAGTTTTGGCTTCGGTCCCCCGGACTGTTTAAATTGTTGGCTCTGGCAGCCACGGCGATGACCCGATCTTCTGAGGCCGCCGGATTGGGATTCCAAGCGGGGTGACGTTCGTCCCACGTGTTGTTGGTCAGGCGCGTGATCGCCCTGCCTCCACCTGAATTCTGATCGACATTCATCATGTAGATGTCGTAGGTTCCTTGTGAGTCGTCCGAATGGTTGCTTGCGAACAACAAAAAGGATCCATCTGGGCTCCATGCAGGATCAAGGGCCAAGCCTCGTTGAAAGTTCGTCAGATAAAGCACTTGGCCTGCCGCATCCCGCATGGCAATTTTGCTGGTGCCATCCCCCGGATAAAAAACGAAGGCAATTCTCGCCCCATTCGGCGAGATGACCGGCGACGTTCCTCTGATCGGCTGTTGATTGCTGTCGAGCAGAGGCTGCGGCTGACTTTGCAGTTGGCCCCCGCCCGAGTCGATGGCCGTCATAAGTGTTCCATTGGGGCCCGCGTCGCTGGTCGCAAAAACCACCGTGGAGCCGGTAATGTTCACAACACGCACCGCCGTAGAGGTTAAGGGCCCGTCCTGTGCGTAGATTTCTAGCGTGTCATTTTGGCGAAGACCCTCAGCGGATGGAAAGCTTGAGGTATAGGGCGCGTGATACCAGACTTGATTACCCGCCCGCAAGAATCCGCCCTGAGGGGCCGTCTCGCCATTGAGGCCCACCAGCCTTCCTCGCTGGGCCCGGTAGTAAAAGAGTGGCTGCCGAAACCAGCCGACCTGGGCCTCCAAACGAACCATCGTCCGCTCTCCAACCCGCAGATTCGGATTCTCCAGATTGATCTGGAAAATGACGACTTGGGTGGGGCAGGCTGTCAGGACTGTCACACCAAAAAGGGAGACAAATGCTGCAAGTAAGCGACGATGGGCCTTCACAATGTCTCCAATGGTAACGGTGAATAAAAAATGAGAAGTCGCCGTGTGAAATGCATAGGGGGGCTGAACAAGGGCATCGAATCGGTGTCACTGTTATACCCCACTAAGGGAGTGCTTTGTCGGTTTCAGCCGTAGGTCAAGCGTTTACCTTTCCGAGGCACCCTGCGGAGTCGCGAGGCGGGCGTTTTTTCCTGTATTACCGCGTCGCCGTTGTCTCAACAGCGCAGACCCACAACCGGGGGGACCGCATTTGATGCGGTGGGGTCTCGGGTAATGGTTTGGGGGCCTGCCATCGGAACTCAATGAGCGTGACGGTCCGGGGCCAATCCGTCACAAGGGGCGAGCGCGGGCGGGGTGGGCTCAAAAGCAATTTGCGCGACCGACTTTATCTGTTGCGGGAGCAGACGATCCGCTTGGGCGAAGAAATGCTCGGGGCATCCACTGACTGCGACGTGGTGAAAGGGGGCATGGTTCAACGGGGCCGAACACCCCAATGACACGATGTCAGAGGCAACGTCACCTGCGAGCGGTATCGCCGGGTCGATCAACGTTGTCTTTGGAAGCAAGCGTTGTATGATGTCTTTTACGTGCGGATAATGCGTGCAGCCCAAGACCAATGCGTCGGGTGGAGATTTTGTGTAGGCGACGAGCGCTTTTGCTACCGTGTCTACCGCCTGGTCACTGCTCCAATCGCCCGACTCTATCAAAGGGACCAGGGTGGGGCAGGCAACGGCCGACACCTGAGCACCCGCCGCATGCCGAGCCAAGCTCTCTTGATATGCGGCACTGCGCACTGTCCCTTCTGTTGCGATGACACCGATATGGCCCTGACCGGCTACCGTCGCTGCCTGTTTTGCGCCCGATTCAATGAGGCCCCGAATGGGCACGTCAAATCTGTGTTTTAGCACAGGGAGCGCCATGGCTGATGACGTATTGCAGGCAATCACCACATACTTTGCCCCTTGGGCCAACAGCCAAGAGACAATTTCAACGTTGAATCCAACAATTTCCGACGAAGGTCTTGGCCCATAGGGAACGCGGGCGGTATCCCCAAAATACAACAGACTTTCGTTCGGCAGCGCCTCGCGCAGGGCCTTGTACACGGTGAGGCCGCCGAGGCCGGAGTCATATAAAGCGATGGGCGCGGTGGTTATCACGGAATATTTTCAGAAGAAAGAGGACTTTGATCGTAACACGTCCGCTCTCGATGGCATCGCAAACTTTTGCCGTGCGGAGGGTTCGAGCGTAAATTTTCCCACAATTTGCACTTACTGAGAGGTGCGACGGGGTATAATTCCCACAATGCCCATCGTTTTCACAGTCGACGAGGGCGCATGTGTTCAGTCAAACGTGTCTGACTGTGGCCTCCAGTTTTGGTTTTGAAGACCGTCACCGAGGCGACTATCAGGAGGCTATTCGTGTTATTCAATGGCCGGCAGGAGCCGAAAGAGTTCGTCAGCAGTATGCCCGAGTACGATGAAGACCAAGACGAATACTACGGTGAAGAAGACGGTGAAGCCGATGACGGCGATGAATACTATGAAGATGACGATGAGGACGATGATGAAGAGGAAGACTCGGATTCGGGCAAGCCGTCAGAAGGTAAAAACTGGGTAAAGACAGCCCTGATGGGCCTTGCTGCCTTCGCCCTGCTGGGGGGAGTGGCCTACTATGCCTTGCTGACTTTGGCGCCTGAGGTGGTGGATGAAGTCGTTAATTCGGTGACCGCGTCCGAACCGGCACCTGAGGAGGCTCCACCCGCCCAAACAGCAGCGGCTCCACCGGCGGGCGAGGCGGCCCCTCCTCCTCCCGGCGCCGTTGCGCCTGAACCTCCGTCTGCGCCCACAGCGACTCCGCGTGCGAACGAAACGGTTGCGCCGCCGTCGTCTGCCGCGGGCAAGACGAAGCGCCCGAAGTTTGCTATCCCCACGCCGGCGCCTGAGGCCGAGGTATTAGAACCGGTTGAGGCTCCGGAACCAAAACCCGTTGTCCGGAAACCTCCGGTCAAGCCGAAGCCGAAGCCTCGTTATCCGGTTACACACGTGAAGAAAAAACCGGTTTGGGTTGGGCAACGCGTGCCACGCGCTTCACAGCACCGTGGAGGGGCTCACCGACGTTCCTACTCAACAGCGGTGAATGCACCGGGCACCCAGTGGATTCAGGGCCACGCGTACATACCCTGGAGTGGCACCAAGACCAAGTCATCGGGTTGGCAGCACGCCCCGAAAGCTGGAGGGGCTGCTCGGGTGAGATCTCTGCCTCGCGGGCGTTACGGGGTTCAGGTGGGCTCCTTCTCGGATGCCAGGAATGCCTCTGCCTTGGTCACTCAGCTGCGCTCTCAGGGAATTCAGGCCTACGTGGGACGTTCGTCTGGTGGGATGACCCGAGTCTATGTGGGCAGCTACCCCAGCCTTCGTTCTGCGGGTTCTGTGATGCG
Source organism: Candidatus Sericytochromatia bacterium (assembly GCA_035284745.1). Classification (GTDB taxonomy): domain Bacteria; phylum Cyanobacteriota; class Sericytochromatia; order S15B-MN24; family JAQBPE01; genus JAYKJB01. The sequence continues at coordinate 69,804 of JAYKIL010000034.1, forward strand.
GAAACTTCAGCGGCAGGGCATTCCAGCGGCCGTCACGTCGAATTAGTACGGCTGGCCTGTTGGGCGCCTGCTCCATCGCGGAGGCATGGTGACGTATGGGGCGTTCAGCGTTGCGGCCACCGTGCGGCCAAAATCCTCGAGCCACCGCGTCAATTCTGCTTCTACGGAGACTGGATTGGGCGTGTTTGGCCGCAGATGGATGGTGTGACCTTCGCACAGGATGCGTTCTCCGTCAGTGTATAGATGGGTGGTCGTTTTTTCCCAAATGACGAACTGCGCCCCGGAAAAACGAAAATTTTGTTGCAGCCAGCAGGCGGCGAGTGATTCCTGCAATTGCCCGTCGGAGATGGCTAGATATGGAGATAGTTCATCCGTCAAGTCGGCGTCAGAACGGATAAAATAAACTCGCCAGCCGCGGTTGACCAAGGCCTTCGGGGCATCTTCGTGGGCCGTCAATGATGGGTCTTCATTCGCCGACATCGCCTCAGCCAAAGCCTCTGGCGTGCTGAACAGGTGGCCCATGTTGAGCAAGGGGTCAATGACCAGCAAGAAGGGATATTCGAATACACTTCGTCCGTTCTTGTCTCGGTATAGCGCAAGTGGCATCGACGATCTTTCCTGGGGTCGAATATTTACCCGGTTTATATGTCTCAGTGTCCGGTCGAGGATTTCCGAAACATCAATGTTTACAGCGTCGGGCGTCAGTTTGCCATGGAAGGGCTGATTTGGTAGGTTGGGAAATCAGCGAAGGAGTGTTTACAATGTCCGCCAGTTATTACATCACAACCGCGATTGATTACACCAACGCGCCGCCTCATTTGGGCCACGCATACGAGAAAATTGCTGCCGATGTATTGGCCCGTTGGAATCGCCTCGATGGCGCTGACGTCTTCTTTTTAACCGGGGTCGATGAGCACGGAATTAAAATTGAAAAAGCGGCCGCCCTTCAAGGGGTCACCCCCGAGGAGTTCGTAGGGGGGATCACGCCCCAATTTGTATCAACGTGGAGCACGCTGGGGGTTCAATATGATCGGTTTATTCGCACCACGGATGCATATCACGAGGAATCGGTGCAGCGTGCTTTTGCCCTGCTGGTGGAACAAGGTGACATTGAAAAAGCCCGTTACGAGGGCCTTTATTGTGCGGGGTGCGAAGAGTTCAAAAACGAGAGAGAGTTGGTCGATGGGCGTTGCCCTCAGCACGATGCGGTCCCGCAGAACTTTGCGGAGGACAACTACGTCCTGAGGATAGGCAAATACCGGGAACGCATCCGCGAGCACATTCTGTCTCATCCTGAATTTATCCAGCCAGAAAGCCGCCGAAATGAAGTACTGAATCTCTTGGATACTTTTCCCGACGTGTCGGTCTCGCGCCAGAAGGTTCGCTGGGGAATTTCGGTACCGGGGGACGACTCTCAGGTGATTTATGTCTGGGTGGACGCTCTCTTGAACTACATCACGGGGGTTGGCTGGGGTTGGGATGATGCCTTGTTCTCCCGTTATTGGCCCGCTTCGGTCCACGTGGTGGGCAAAGATATCATGAAGTTCCATTGCATCATCTGGCCCGCCATCCTGATGGCTTTGGAATTGCCCCTGCCTCGTACCATACACGGTCACGGTTGGGTGCACGTGGGGGACCAGAAGATGAGTAAGTCGTTGGGTAATGCTGTCGAGCCCAATGCGCTGGCCGCACGCTATGGTGCCGATGCCCTTCGTTACTATCTGATGAGGGAGATTACGTATGGGAAAGACGGCACCTACACGTTAGAGGCGTTTAAATTGAGGGTTAATGCTGACCTTGCGAACAATCTTGGAAACGCTCTCAATCGTACCCTCGGGATGTTAGAGAAGCAGTTCGCAGGCGTTGTGCCGTCCGACCTTCCGGCCATCACGAAAGAACTGGCTGATCGGGTCACAATGGTGCAAGAACAAGCAGCACGGCACATGCGACAGTTTGAGATTCAAGAGGCGCTCGAGGTGATCTGGGGCTTAATTGATGCGGTGAATAAATTCATTGACACCCAAGCCCCGTGGGCGCTCGCCAAGGCGGGAGACATGGAGAAGTTGGGGGGGGTCTTGTACGGCGTGCTGGAGTCGCTACGCGCGGTGACGATTCTTGTGTCACCTTTCGTTCCTCAGCTGGCGGAGAAGATGTGGCTGCAGTTGGGCATATCCAGTGATCTTCAGAGTCAACGCCTTAAGGACTTGGCTTGGGGCGGCTTGCAGTCCGGTACGCAGACGAGAAAGCTAGGTCCTGTATATCCCCGGATCGAGGATGAATTGGCAGAGGCCGGCGTCAAGAAAAAGTAGGCGGTTGTGGAACGGTTAATTGATACCCATTGCCATTTGGATGTTCCTCAGTTTGATTCTGACCGGAACGAGGTTCTGGCGCGTGCGCGAATGGCGGGGGTTTGTGCGCTGATTGTTCCGGGCATTTCGTTGGGTGATATGCCTCGTGTGCTGGCGTTGGCGGACTCTCAAGCCGATATCTATGCCGGGGTGGGCGTTCATCCTCACGAGGCTGCCTCGTGGAACACAGAGTCCCTTGACCTGCTGCGAGGATTTTTGAGCCATCCCAAGGTTGTGGCGGTGGGCGAAATAGGGCTTGATTATTATTACCCGGAACCCGCTCGCGAAATTCAGCAACAGGCTTTTCGGGCTCAGGTTCAGTTGGCCGCGGACGTTGGTTTACCCATCATTGTGCATGATCGTGAAAGTCATGGTGACATTCTTTCGATTTTACAACAGACCCTCAACCGTCGTGTGGGTGGGGTGATGCATTGTTTTTCTGGGTCAGGGGAGTTTGCGGGTGAATGTGTCGAGATAGGCATGTACATCAGCTTTGCAGGCCCCGTGACGTTCAAAAATGCGGAAAAGCTACAGAGGGCTGCTGGCGTGGTGCCACTTGAACGTCTTTTGATTGAAACCGATTCCCCCTATCTCGCCCCTGTCCCTCACCGCGGTCGGCGCAATGAACCCGCACATGTCCTTCACGTGGCTGAAAAACTGGCGGAAATACACGGAATTTCTGCCGCAGAGATGATTCGCGTGACACGGGAAAACGCCGAGCGCCTTTTTTCTCTTCCTCCTTTGTCGCAATAACCCCTCGAAGTCAGGAGTTGAACGTGCAGAATCTTAGGGTCCTTACTTTCACGGACTTGGCGAATGTAGCACTCAATCGCGCTCAGATTTTAGGGGCATCGTATGCCGACGTTCGTTTCGTTGAGCGCTATTTCGAAACGGTATCTACGCGTGATGGAAGGCCGGATGGAGTAAGAACGGACTGTTCTATCGGTTTTGGCGTCAGGGTTTTGTTGAATGGCGCCTGGGGATTTGCTTGCTCAGGGCGATTTGACGAAGCTGAAATCGGGAGAGTGACAGAAGAAGCGATGGAGATTGCCCGGGCCAGCGGGACGGTGGGCGGAAACAGAGTGTCGCTGGGGCCCCCTTTGGTGGTGAGAGGTCGCTACGAAACCCCGTTTGAGGAAGACCCCTTTGCGGTGTCTTTGGAGGAAAAATTAGAGACGCTTTTGGCTGCAGAGGCATTGATGCGTTCGGTTCCAGGAGTGCGGGTGACCAACGGAACCATCGCCTGTCAGCGGGAGGTAAAGCTCTTCGTCAGCAGTGAGGGCAGTCATATTGAACAGGTGTTGACCGAGACGGGTTGTGGCATTGAAGCCACGGCCGTTGGGACCAGTGAGCTTCAGACGCGTTCTTATCCCAATTCATTCGGTCGGCATCAGGCCACTCGGGGGTACGAACTGGTGCGAGAGTTGGATTTGCCCGGGCATGCCACACGTATTGCCGAAGAGGCCGTGGCGCTCCTGACCGCTGACCCGTGTCCCGCCCGGGTGACGAACCTTATTTTGGACCCCACCCAATTGGCACTTCAAATTCACGAGTCGATCGGCCACGCCATCGAACTGGATCGCGTCCTGGGGTATGAGGCGGCCTACGCGGGCACGAGTTTCCTGGAGCCAGCGATGCGCAACGGCTTTGATTATGCCTCACCCCTTGTGACGGTCACCGCGGATGCCACGCTCAAGGGCGGTCTGGGCACCTTCGGGTGGGATGATGAAGGTGTCCCTGCGCAAAGGGTTCCGATCATAGAGCAGGGACGCTTTAAAGGGTTCTTGTCCTGCCGAGAAACAGCGTCGCAAATAGGGGGAACCAGTGGTGGAATGGCGCGAGCCGATGGCTGGAACCGGATCCCCATGGTGCGGATGACCAATGTCAATTTGGAGCCCGGGCAAGGAACGTTGTCTCAAATCATTGCGGATACTGAGGATGGTGTTTATATGCAGACCAATCGCAGTTGGAGTATTGATGACAAGCGTGTCAATTTTCAATTCGGTGCTCAAATTGCGTGGGAGGTGAAGGGTGGGCGCTTAACGCGAATGCTCAAGAATCCCACTTACACGGGTATCACACCGCGTTTTTGGGCAGGGTGTGATGCGATTGCAGGCCCTGAAGAATGGCAGATTTGGGGTACGCCCAATTGTGGAAAAGGGCAACCCGTACAGGTGGCTCACGTGGGCCACGGGGCGAGTCCAGCGAGATTCCGAGATGTGCAAATTGGTGTCTCCGCGTGATGAGTTTTTCGGTGAAGGCTCGTTTTGAGCCTGTGAGGGATTGATGACAGAAGCGGCGCATTTGGCGTTACTCAACGAAATACGCTTGAAAGACATTGCCGATGGCGTGTTGGCTCAGGTCGAGGCTGATGATGCTCAATTGACCTTGCGGGGGCACACGTCTTGCCTGACTCGGTTTGCGAATAATCAGATTCATCAGAACGTTTCGGAAAACGACCTCATATTGACGCTGCGTGTTTCGAAGGGAAAACGTCTGGGAGAGGCAAGTACCAACGACACCAGCCCCGACGGCCTGCGGGACTTGGTCGCGCGTGCCGTTCGCCTCTCGGAGATACACCCCCCGGACCCCCAATTTCCGGGATTCATTGGGCAACAACACTTCGAGCCGATTGCAGCAGCCGTATCGCCCACGACGCTCGCATTTGAGCCAGTGGACCGCGCCCGAGTGGTCGCCCACGTCTGTCGAGGAGCGAAGTTAGAGGGCCTGAAGGCATCGGGAGCCTTTCAAACTGGCGTTCGCCATTCTGCCATTTCGACCCTCTCGGGGGCGTGGGCCTATCATCCTGGGACCTGGGCTCACTTCAACACGGTGGTGATGGGGGACGATTCAAGTGGTTGGTCGTCAGATACTCACCGCGATGCTGGAATCATTGACGGTGAAGCTTTGGCGGGAGAGGCCATCGATAAAGCGTTACGCGGCCGTCGCCCACGAGAAATAGAACCTGGCGAATACTCGGTCGTGCTTGAAGAGTATGCGGTTTTGGAACTGCTTGCTTACATTGGGAGATCTTTCGGGGCTGACGACGTGGCAGAGGGCCGGTCGTTTCTCAGCCAACGCGAAGGACAGCGTTTGATACACGAAACCTTGAGCATTGTGGATGATCCGCGCGACTTGGAGGGTTTACCGGTTCCTTTTGATGACGAGGGCACTCCTTGCTCGCGACGGGTGCTTTTTGAGCGAGGGGTGGCGGGGCACCCGGTTTACGACCGTCGTTCGGCAGAGCGTGCTGGCTGCCAATCAACGGGTCATCACGCGGCGGGGGGAGCATTCTGGGGTGCTGGGCCCCGAGCCTCGCACCTGACTCTGGCCCCGGGGCCTGGCGGCGCGGATGATTTGCTTTCGGGTCTAGAGCGTGGCCTGCTCGTGACCCGCTTCCATTATGTGAACCAGCTTGATGCGCGACGGACCTTGCTTACGGGAATGACCCGTGATGGTACTTTTTGGGTGGAAAACGGGCGGATTTGTTACCCCGTCAAAAATTTGCGCTTCACTTACCCGTGGTTGGAGGCGCTGCAGCACGTCAGTGCGGTCGGCCAACGCACCAAGTTGGGGTTGAACTGGGCTGGCGGGGCGAGTCGCGCGCCTGCTTTGCGATTGAATAAGTTTCGTTTTACCGGAAAAACGACCTTTTGAGGTTCCCGTGGAATGGATGGTCGGCGCCGCCGCCCTCATCCATACGGGTTAACCTTCCATACGGTTGACGACCCATTCCACGAGCGGAAGCAGGCGTGACTTTCGTATACTGCGGCTGGCGTTTTTTTGGTCACGTTCTCGCAGAAACGGTTCCAGGTTTTGCTCGATTTCTTTCATCGCAGCGTCCTCGCGCGCGGCCGCGTTTTTAAATTCCGACCGGATCTGCGCCAGTTCGCCCGCGTCGAGCCAGTGCCCACCGCATTGAGGGCACGAGTCGACCAGTATTTCTCGTTTGACGCTGAAGTGATGTCGAAACAGTGTGACCGTTTCACAACGTGGACACTGTCTGGCCTTGCGACTGGGCGCGGTACCCGTTGGTAATTCTCTCTCCCCGGCTAGAATGGGCGAATGAGGGTGCTCGTGCGTTTCATCGATTTGCTGCAATTCCAGGTTGTCAAACCATAGTCCTCGGCACCCTGATTGGCACCAATCTATGATTAAGCCGGGCGCTGCTTCAACCGGTGAAAGGGCAGAGGAACACGCAGGACATTGCATACGGGGCACATTTCCTTCGAAGGGGCTTGTGAGACACTGGCCTAGTATGGTCGCATGATTTCAGAATTCAGGCGTTTCGGCAAGCCGCAACTTGAGGCTTTGGGTGCGACAGAACGACTGTCGAGGGGGCGTTTATGGCGGGATTATTTGGTACAGACGGTGTACGGGGGTTGGCAAATCGGGACCTCACGCCTGAAATGGCCTTTGATTTGGGACGGGCGGGGGCGGCGTATTTGCGCGCTCAAAGCCAGGAGGCGCACCCAACGGTCGTGGTCGGCAAAGATACGCGGCGCTCTGGGGATATGCTCGAGGCGGCCTTGGCGTCGGGCATTTGCTCTGTGGGGGTTCACGTGAAACGCTTGGGGGTTGTTCCTACGCCGGGCGTTGCCTGGTTGACCCGTCAGTTAGGGGCCGTCGCGGGGGTGATGATTTCTGCGAGCCATAACCCGGCGCCAGACAATGGGATTAAATTTTTTGGCCCTAACGGCTTCAAGTTGCCTGACTCGGTTGAGGAGGCCATTGAAGACTTGATGCGGGATTCGGGACGATTACCGCGCCCCATTGGGGAGGCATTGGGGCGTATCGTAGACGCCCCTGAATTGACTAAGCAGTACGAGGATTATGTGGTCGGTTTGCTGCCTGCGGGTTTGCACGGGGTTAAAGTGGTCGTTGATTGCGGCCACGGCGCCGCATCCCAATTGGCGCCGACGGTTCTACGGCGTCTCGGAGCGGATGTCATTTCTTTGCACATTGAACCTGACGGTGACAACATTAACCGCGACAGTGGTTCCACCCACCTTCACTTCTTGCAAGAGGCGGTGGTTGCGGCCCAGGCCCAGTTAGGGCTCGCCTTTGATGGCGATGCTGATCGCTTGTTGGCGGTTGACCACACGGGGGCTGCGGTTGATGGCGATCGGGTCATGTTGATTTGTCTGCAACACGGCGTCAAGAGTGAACGTCTGCGCACCCCCTCCGTGGTGGCAACAGTGATGAGTAATATGGGCTTTGAAGATGCCGTGAGCGCGCTTGGGGGCGATTTTGTTCGGGCCAAGGTGGGGGACCGGTACGTTCTTGAGGAGATGCTCAAACGTGATATTCGCTTGGGTGGAGAGCAAAGTGGCCATTTGATTTTTCTCGATGACAATACGACCGGCGATGGTTTGATTACTGCTCTGCGCTTGCTCGAGGCCATCCTTGCAAGCGGTCGTACTTTGCGGGAATTGGCGTCGGAGATGGTCAGCTATCCCCAACTTTTGCACAACCTGAGGGTTAGGGACCTGACGGGATGGGCTGACAACAAGGTGATCGCGGCCGAAGTTAAACAAGCGGAGGTTGAACTTTCGGGCCAGGGGAGAATTTTGCTTCGCGCTTCGGGTACAGAGCCATTGTTGCGTTTGATGATTGAGGGGCGTGACCCGTCGCAGATTGAACGTCTCGCCGCACGCTTGTCGAAGGTCATTTATCAGGAATTGAGCCCCGCGCCGACTGTGTTGGCTTAACTGCAAGCTGATGTGAGGAGAGTCTATGCGCAATGAGCCCATCATGGCGCGATTGACGGAAGCACTGGTCGCAGGCGCTCCCGTGGCACTGGCCACCGTCACAGGAATAACGGGTTCGATACCGACAGAGGTAGGAGCCAAACTGCTCGTCAATGCTGCGGGGCAAATTTTGGCTGGCACCGTGGGGGGCGGTGCCTTGGAAGCGGTGGTGATTCATCGCTTGATGCGTGCCATTCACGAGCGGAAGGCCCTGGAATTGGAGCACCATCTCACAGATGATGAGGCCTCTACCTTGGGAATGACCTGTGGTGGCAGCATACGCCTTTTTCTGGAACCCTATGTCGCTCATCCGCGTTTATTGTTGGTTGGGGCTGGGCACGTGAACCAAGCAGTCGCTCGAATGGCCCAAGACTTGGACTTCGACGTTTGGGTGGTCGACGATCGCCCCCAGTGGGTGACCACCGAGTTTTTTCCCCGTGCTCAACGGCTTGAGGTCGTTTCCTCTCTAAAGCGTCCTTTCGATTTTGTGGACCACAGTGAGGATGTTTTTTTGGTGATTGCGACCCGTTGTCACGCGACGGACCGACTCGTTTTGCGTGAAGCCATCCAGCGAACGTGGCGCTATGTTGGCATGATTGGGTCACGGCATAAAATAGTTTCCATCCGCGAAGAACTGCAAGGTGAAAACCTGCTTGAGGCTATCTCAAGCGATTTTTATGCCCCCATGGGGCTTGATTTGGGCGGTAAGTCGCCGGCCTCGGTTGCGTTATCTATTTTGTCGGAGATCCAGATGCTTCGGCACGGGCGGAATGGCCGTTCTCTCTCGGAATCCTTGCGCGGTGAGGTTCTCCCCGCCGGCAGCGAGAATTCAGCGGTCTCGCGTGAATCCTGAGCACCTTGCGGTCATTTTGACGGCAGCGGGTCGTTCAACGCGGATGCGCGAATTGAAGCCGTTGCTCGATTGGCGAGGGGCACCCCTGATTGCTCATCAGGTTCACACCCTGTCACCCTGCCGCAAGTTGCTCGTGGTCTTGGGGTATGCGGCTGACATCATTGGCCCGATAGTTCCGAAGTTGGGCAATGTTCAACGGGTTTTGAATCCACATTTCGATGCGGGCCGCGCCAGCTCGATTGCCCTTGCTGCGCGCTCTGTTCCTGAGGATGCGGAGGGGATTTTGCTGGTCGCTGTCGATCAGCCCGCCCGCTGGGAGGTGGTTGAGGCTTTGTGCCGGGGTATTTCGGAGGGGGCTGAGGTGGCATTACCTTGTTTCGAAGGGAAGCGTGGGCATCCCGTCTTGCTTCGCCGCAGCCTCTTGCCCAGCTTGCGAGACCTGGAGAGTCAGCCTGTGGGCCTGCGCTCACTTCTCGATGCCCGGGGCGACCGTGTGGACGAAATTCGCGTGGATTTTCCGGACGTGCGGTGGAATTTGAACACACCCGCAGATTATGAACGGGTCCGATGACTGCTTGCGTGCTGCCTCCGCGTCCCTTTTTTCCTCGCTATTAGGAAAAGACGGGTGACTAGTGGCCCTATCCGGGAACAGGAAAAGGCGGGTATGATCCAGCGAGTGGGCGGTGCGGTCAGGGGCGAGGAGAAGAGAATGTCGGTTTTTCGGTATACGTTACCCATCGTGTGTTCGGCCGTGTTGTTCGCATGCGGCGTGGAACCCGCTGGGACACAACCCAAACCGCAGGTGAACACCAGCCAGGATTTGCTCGCTGTCCAGCGTTTATCGGGGCGGGTTGTGTTTTTGGATGAATCGCGTCCGGGCGCAGTGGTGAAAGCCTACGATCTACTCACCGGCCAGGAAGTTTCTTTGATATCGGCGGGTGGTCAGAATTTGATATCGGCCGGTGGTCAGAACTTGATAACGGCCGGTGGTCAGAATCTGATTCGTACCGATGACCAGGGCTATTTTGAGGCATTCGTTCCGCTGGCCGATGTTGGCGATGTCTTGAAGCTTGTGGCTCAGACTGAGGGGGGGGCGCTCGTGAGCTTTGTTGCCCCTCAAGGGCCTGTGTTGGGCGCATCGTGGTTGCCTGGGCGCTATGCTCTGCGGCAAGCGTCGTCGACAGGCACTGGGGTTCGCGTGGAGATTACCCCCGCAACCACGGTGCTCGCCAAATCCTTTGAAGGGGCACTTAAGCTCCAGTTTGAAAGACCCCAAGCCGAGCGAGCAGAGGCCATTGAGCGCGTCATCGAGTCGGCGAACAAGACGTTTGACCGGGTGGCTGAGTCGTTGCGCGATAATCCCGCCACCGCCCGCGATTTGGTATCTGCGCTTGATGAGCAGGGTAACTTGCGAGACATCTCGGCGTTCCAGCGTGCGGTCACCCGCATTGGAGTGATCGAGGAACTGGTCACGCAAGTAGAGCAGATTGTCTCCGAGGTTAAGCGAACTGTCACCGAATCTTCTGATCGTGATAAGCGGCCGCAAAACCGCCCGGTTCGTCGGGATGATTTCCCTTTGGGGGCGGTTGAGGTGACCGACAAGGGGGAGGTCACCATTCTTCATCCATCCAAAAAGAATGACGTGACCCCGGCCGCTGGCATTGCAAAGACTTCGGAGTCTCCCATCAAGGGGGCTGCGGCGCCGCGTGCGGAAGGGGAGGGGCGTTCCTCTGATGCCCGGGGTAACAGCAATGCTGCCGAGACGAAGTTGCCTGCCTCAGAGACTGGGACCAAAAAGGAGCCTGAGAGCGGGGCTTCAACAGGGGGGGGCTCAGCTGCGGATAGCTCGTCGGTCGAGATTGGACCTGTCAATCCGTCCCGCGACGTGGCGCGTGACGGGACGTCCACGACAAAAGACGAAAGCGCGCAACGGGAAAATGAAAACGGGGCTTCGACCGAAGCGAAGGGGGGCGGGGTACCGACTTCACGCGCTCAAACGGGGGAGTCGGGGTCTACAAAAACCTCACAGGAACCTGTGGAACGTTCATCGGCTGGCGGCAACGGGGGGGATGAAAGACGCGCTGGCCCCGAGACGGCCGCGAGCCGCAATCAGGGCTAACGGGGCTTGTGGGCCGTGGGAACCCCGTGATTCAGGGTTTCTCTCGTTCGAGGAAGTGGCGTAAGAGTTCCACGGGCAAAGGAAATACGATGGTACTGTTCTTTTCGGCCGCAATATCCGTTAATGTCGCAAGGTAGCGCAGTGTGAGTGCTTCAGGCACTGAAGCAATAATCCGCGCCGCCTCTGCCAGTTGACTGGACGCTTGATATTCTCCCTCTGCGTGAATAATTTTTGCTCGCTTTTCCCGTTCAGCCTCGGCTTGGCGGGCCATGGCCCTTTGCATGGTGCCGGGCATTTCGACGTCCTTAATCTCCACCGCACTCACCTTGATTCCCCACGGTTCTATCTGCTCATCGATAATCTGTTGCAGTCGTAGGTTGATGGCCGCTCGCTCTGCCAAGAGTTCATCCAGCATGGATTGCCCCAGCACATTGCGGAGAGTGGTCTGAGCGAGTTGCGCGGTGGCACTGCCGTAGTCTTGGACTTTGATGACGGCTGCGCCCGGATCTACGATGCGGAAGTAGACCACGGCGGTCACTTTAATCGTGACATTGTCTCGCGTAATGACTTCTTGGGCCGGCAACTCGAATGTCACGGTGCGGAGGTCCATCCGAATCATTCGATCAATCACCGGAATAATGAAGAACAGACCGGGCCCTTTCGCGCCGACCAATCGACCCAGCCGAAAAATAACACCGCGTTCATACTCTTGAACCACCCGAACCGATGCCACCGCGAGCGCTGCCAAGGCCAGGAAAAATATTGAGAAAACCGAGAAAAATCCCGATGTCCACAAAAAACCGAGAATCTCTCCCATTGGATGGTCTCCTGTTTTTTTTCTAGTGATTCGCCCGCCGACGGTTCATCATACCAACTCGACCGTTGCACCAACAGTTTCGAGCGAGCGCTTTACCTCTTGGGCATCCTGAGCACGGACTCGCCGCATGATGGCGTAAGGAGTCTGTTCGACCACGGCTTTGGTATGGGCAAGATCCCAGCCGGTAATTCTGCGAAGCACGCTGATGACATCCAAGACCTGGAGTCCGGGGGCTTCCAACACGATGTCAACGGTCTCAGAACCGACATTGCCGCTGTCCACAGATTCTCGCACACGTCGGACTGCCACGACGGCCCCGCTGGCCTCCAGTTGCTGTCGTAGGTTCTCAGCGCGTTCCACGTCACCCGCCGCTGGCAGTGTTGCAGGAAGGTTACTCAGCAGTTCTTTGGCCTCCAAAAGGGCCAAGTCTGTGGCTTGAGTCAACGCGCGCATGGTCGAGATGGGGTTGTCGCCCGGAGCCAGCAAAACGACCTCCCACGTCACGTTATCTCTTGATGTCGCGCCTGCAATTTCGCGAACCTCTTCCACTTCAATCGCCATGAGATTGAGGCCCCAACTCAAAGCCGTTTCATTCACCGCTTTTTTGAGACTGCGGCCGAGTTGACGGCGATCCTCCTGAGAAATCAGACTTTCCGGGGGCAAGGAACCCACCGCCGCATCGAATGCAATGCTGATGAGTTGTTCGATGGCTGCACTGAGTCGTGTTTGACGCATGAGGGTTGCCGCTTGCTCCGGTTGAAGAACGACAAATTCAACCTCGAGAATGGCAGCCATCCAGGCCCCGTTTACGGCACGCAAGCTCGGAAACTCTAGAGTCGCCGCCTGCGGTCGTAACGAGACCCGTGTCCAGGTTTCAAGCCCCAGAATGAAGAAAACACGCCCTTTGCTTTTGGTGCGATGGGGCACTCCTCGACGAAAAATCACGATTCTTTCGTCTTCTCCGACCACTACATTGGAAAAGTGGGCCACGATCATGGCCGCCCCTGAAACCAGGGCCAAAGTGATCAGAGAGGAAATGAGGAGTGCGCTCACGTGTTTTCTCGTAGGGGTTATCGACCAGTCGCCGTCAGGCCTACTCGTGCATTGCGGGTCCCCGCTTCGGAAATGCCCGCAAAGCCGACCGTGTAGTTGTTCTCTGCATTCCACAACAAAAATCCGGTGCCCTGAGCGTCTCGGTTGGCCCTGATTTGTCGCGCCACGTAGGCTGGGCCGTAGTTGCGTATCCGATACGGGAACGCTTGTAACCACGGTCGAATAGCAACCCCCGAACCCGCGGTTTTTTGCGCTACTTTTTTGACCCCTTCCCCAATAAAATGCTCCGGGTGATCGGGTGGATATGCCAAATTATCGAAATTTTTGTAGAAATGGGAGGGATAAAGCATGGGGCTGATGACATCCAATTGATGCCCCATGTCCTCCAGCCTTTGGCCGGTAATCTTTACATCGATGCTTTGCTCCCAGGCAACAACCCCGTATACATCGGCCGAGATCAGCACGCCCGTTGGCCCCAGGCTTTCGCGCGCTCGTTTGAGCCAGGCGGTGATCACAGGGTGTTTTTCTGGATTGTCTTTTCTTGCTCGCCAGTCGATGTCGCTTGTTTCGCCTTGTGCCGGGAAGCGAACATAATCGAACTGTATTTCGTCCACACCACTTTTTACCAACTCGTGTGCCAATGCCAGGTTGTAATCTTGCACCGCGGGCAATGACGCATCCACCCAAGCCAAATTTCCTGCCTCGCGCCACACCCCTCCCGTTCGCTTCGATTTGAGCGCATATTGGGGCTTTTTGCGCGCGAGCTTCATATCGTGAAAAAGTACCAGGCGAGCCACGGTGTGAATCCCTTCGCGATGAAGGCGTTCCACCATTTTGGGCAAGTCGTGAATCATACCGCCCCCGTAGGCTTTCAGTTCGCGAGCGAGCGGAACGTCAGAGTTATACGAGATAGCGCCATTCATATCCTTGGCGTCGAAAACAACCGTGTTACCACCGTGCTTTTTGAGTTCAGAAACGATTCGCCACAGAGACTCACTGCCTGCGGTGGTCCCGGTGATGTAGACGCCATTGGCCGGGAATGTTTTGTCTCGCTTCACCAGTGCAGGGGCAGGGGGCGCCTGCCGCACTTGAGGGATGTTCAACCATTCTCCGATCTTTAAAGGTCGGTTTAGCTGATTGCTGCTTCGAATGGCAGTCGCTAACTTCGGATAGGTGTAATAGTCCGTATAACGTAGGTATCGCCAAGCAATCGCTTCGACGGAGTCTCCTGGCGCGACGCGGTGGCGAATCGTGCCTCCCTGATATTCGCCACCTGGGGGTAGCTTTTTGTTGTATCCCGGGTGATGGTCAAGGCCCGGAGGTTGCAGATTTTTATCATCGGAAGCCGTTTCAGGGGCATTGCTATGCGAGATCGAGGCGGTGGCGGGTACGGTTTCTACCGGCACATCAGCGGCCAAAGATTGCGAGATACCCGCAGCCCTCGGGGACGCCTCACCAGAGGACGTGAGGGCCACGGGGCTTGCCGCTGCGTCTTTTGTCACGTCGTGCGCAGCCGTTTTCGCGGGGTCGAAACTGTTGGTTTTTTGGCCTGTGGGCAAGGACGCTGCATTGAACCGTTCTTGGGCTGTTTGGGGAAAACTGACGGTGACCGGATCCCCATCGCTCACGAAGGGCTGCCAGGATTCCTTCACCGGGGCCGTACTGCCTGGTTGGCGGTTGAACCAATTTTTGAATTCACTGTCGATGCACTGAATGCGGGCAACTCCAGTCGCCTTGTAAGATCTGTCATAGGGCGAATAGGCTGGGTTCGACCCGACCAGCAATAATGCAGCGTGGCGGTACGCCGTTTCGCCCGCTCCGCCCGAAACCACCTTCTTTAGCCCCGCAGCATCACGGGGGCCAATGCCAAATGGCAAGGCAAGGGTGGTCATCGGGTAGGGTCTGCCAATTTCTTTGCTGACGAATGCCTGCAACTTGCCGAGGTGGTTTTCTATCTTCGTTGAAGACATCGTTCTCAGACTTTCATGGCTCCACGTATGGTTGCCAATCTCTCGGCCCGTATTGACCAAATGGCGAAATTTTTCCCCAATGACGCCAGCCTGGTCGAAGCCACTTGGCAGGACGTAAAAAGTCGCGCCCCGGCCAAAATCTGGGTGAGTCGCACAGAAGGTATCAAGCATCCCGACGGCGCAATCGGGATCGACCACTTTTTTCCCGTCCGCTCCCGTCTTCCAACCTCCTTGGGAATCCTTTAAATAGCGGAATTGCCCGTCCGTGCTGTCGTCAAAGGTGAGCACTACGGGCTTTTTCCCGGCGGGTACCAGGAATTGCTTTTGAGCGACATCGGCCATGTTCAGGAGATAGTAATTGTTGTTGTAAAGAAAATTGAGGTCTTTGCGGAAATTTTCTGGGGTGCGAGTCCATCGTTCCTCTTTTGGGCCGAACCGATGGTACTCAAGCACAGGGATGAAGCCCAGTTCGTTTGCGATGCCTTGTCGCGTTTTCAAGATCGGCCCCGTGGCTGTCTTCGCTGGCGATGAGATATCAGCGCGCGTTTGTTGGTGCTGCTGCTGGAGACCTTTCGGTGGGTTGCTTTGCTCGTCCGTTTTCGGGCAACCGAGGGTTCCCCCGGCGCACAAAATGGCGATGACCCTTATGAACAACTGATCGGAATGCGAGGCACTCATCGAGACTCCTTCCGTCACGCCGAGTGGCGTGCGGGTGGTAATGGTGGGTTGGGTTACGGCAGAATGGCTACCCGAAAGGCACAACCCTTCGCGGGGTTGAGTCGGTGCTGAATTATGTTACCTGATTCTCCCTGAGCTTGCGGCGCACGTAAAGGGTCAGCCCCTCGACCCGTTCGACAGTCACAATTTCTCCCACTTCCAAGGAATCTGAACCCTCAACAAGGACCGCGCGCCAGAGCTCTCCTTGACAATGAACGATCCCCGCGGTGCCTGCCATTTCGGTGACCACGACGTCTTGTCCCTCCATCGCCTCGACGCCCACCGCCGGAGGACGATGTTGAGATTTGAGTGCAAAATGAAGGATCAACGCGACCATCCCCCCCGTCAAAACGGCACTTGTGATGATAAAGGGCCAAGCCGGGGCCAGGGATGCGGCATCTTTTCCGAATAGCATGAGGCCCCCCAAGATAAGGGCGAGAATGCCCCCCACGGTTAACAGGCCAAAACTTGGAATGAGAGCCTCCGCGACGAAAAGGAGCAACCCGAAAATGATGAGTGCGATGCCGGTGCCATTGATGGGAAGCGTGCCAAGGGCAAATAGACCCAACAACAGGCAAATGACACCCACCACACCCGGCAGAATGGCGCCGGGCGACTGCAATTCGATCAGGATGCCGATAACCCCAATGTTCATGAGGATCAGTGCCACCGTCGGATCGGCCAATTTGAAAAGCATCTTTTCTATGGCCGACATCGGGACTTCTCGTAATGATGCCCCCTGAAGGCGGAGTGTCACCGGAACGCCAGCGACGTTCAAACGACGGCCTTCGAGGCCGCGTCGAAGTGCCGGAATATCGGCGGCCAGCACGTCGACCACGCGAAGCCGCAAGGCCTCTTTCGCTGTGATAGAGACACTCTTGCGAACGGCTTGCTCAACCCACTCGGCATTTCTTCCCCGCTGTGTGGCCAGACCGCGGGCATAGGCGGCCGCGTCATTGGTGACTTTTTCAGCCAAGTCCCCTTTGATGTCTTCGCCCGAACCAGAAACAGGGTGCGCCGCGCCGATGGCGGTGTCGGGGGCCATGGCCGCGACGTGTGCGGCAATGGTGATAAACATGCCGGCCGACGCTGCGCGCCCACCTGCCGGCGCAACCCAGACCACGACGGGGATACGGCTGGCAATGAGATCTTTAACCATCTCGCGCATGGCGCTATCCAGTCCGCCTGGCGTGTCCAGCCGAAGAACGACTGCAGAAGCTTGCAGATCTTCCGCCTCTTGCAGCCCACGCCTGAAATAGTGTGCCGAGACCGGTGTGATTGGGCCTGCGATGGTGAGAACAAAGATGTCAGGCTTCGCCGTACCGGGGCCCGGTACGGTATCAAGGGCGGCAGCCGTCATTCCGAGCGTGAGCCAAAAAAAGCATAGAAAGCCAAAAAGAGTTTTCAGGCCCACCAGGGGCCTGAAAACGTTGCAAAGTGTTTCATGAAGGGGGCTTTCCAAGGCGTTCCTAATGCTTGGACTGGGCGATTTGGAAGGGCTCGATGTGCCCTGTGTCCGAACCGTTGGGGACGGCGGGCGTCTCTATGACAGGGTTGCCTTTTCTAATCTGATTCATCAGGTCTTGTATGGAATGCCCTGTGATCGCTTGGATGACTTCTGGAATCTGGGCGACCATTTTCGCGACCTCGCCCGTCAGCGCGCTGGGGCCGTTTTTCCCGTCGCCCGCGGAGACAATGGTGATTTTGTCTACCTGGGTGAGGGAATTCGAGAAGGCTTGAGCCATTTGAGGCAAGGAGGCGAGGATGCCATCCAAAATGGCCGCTTCCGTGTAGCGTTCATAGGCATCAGCGCGCTTGTGCATCGCCTCGGCTTCCGCATTGCCTTTTGCGCGGACGACCTCAGCTTCCGCTTCACCACGCGAGCGCATCACCTCGGCTTCGGCCTTCCCTTTCATCGCCGTAATTTCTGCTTCGGCTTGTCCTTGGGCCCGAAAGGCTTCCGCGCGTCCGCTGGCCTCACGGGCAATTTTCTGACGTTCCGCTTCGGCGAGAATCTCAATCCGTCGCTGGTCTGCATTGGCCTGTTTAATCATCATGGCTTCAAGTTCAAATTCGCGTCGTTTGACTTCAAGCTCTTGTACGCGCAGTTGCTCTTGCTTTTCGACTTGGGCGATGCGTACCTGCTCCGCGATAACTTTTTGCTGTGCTTGGTTGGCCGCGATTTCGTACGCTTTCTCCGCGAGGGCACGCTGTTCATTCACCGTTGCGTCATACTCGGCGCGTTTCACGTTCAGGTCGCGTTGGGCCTCCGCCTGACGGGTTTCAGAGATGGATTGCGCCAACACACGCTCTTGGTCTGCCCCGGCCTGCGCGACGGATGCTTCGCGAGACGTCTCAGCCCTCCGTATTTGGATGTCGCGCTGGGCTTCGGCATCCGCAATTTCTGCCACCCGTTTGACCGCCGCGACGTCCGGACGACCCATGTTACTGATGTAGTCTTGATCATCGGTTACTTTGCGGATCGTGAAGGAGATCATCTCCAGCCCCATCTTGTCGAGATCCTCTGCGACGGTTTCCCGCACTCTGCTCACGACATTTTCTGGTTCTTTCACAATTTGCTCGATCGTGAGCAAGCCCACAATGCCTCGCAGGTGACCTTCCATCACCAACTTGATGAGGTTTTCGCGCTCCGTCTGGCTCTTGTCGAGGAACTGCTCTGCCGCTGTCTGAATGCTTCGGGTATCACTCTTCACTTTCAGTTGCGCCACTGCCTCGACACTTACCGCGATGCCCTGATGGGTGTAAATATCTTGTTCAGGGTTGACATCAAAACTCATCAATTCCAAAGACAGTTCCTTGCAACTCTGTATCATCGGAATCACAAGCTTCCCGCCGGTCGTAACAATATTAGTGCCGCCCCAACCGTATACAATCAGGGCCCGGTTGGGGGGGATTTGCCGATAGATACTGGCACCTATCCACAAAATACCGAACAGTGAGCCCACCAACAATGACGCGACGAGCAGGATCGTGCCAAGGTTTTCAGTCAAATCAAACAAGGTTGGTACTCCTTAAACCGCAAAGCATTTGGTGAAAAGACACTTGAGAATTGATGACCGGGTTGCCTCGTCGCGAGGGAGCCACGAAAATTTGTCAGAGCTCTCATACCCCGGACTTATCATCAAAAAACTCGCCTGATGGTTGAACCACTGCAACGCCGCGCTGATAAGTCAAGATGACGACCTCTCCCCCCTTCGGAATGGCGTCGCTGCCCTCTCCCCTGGCCGCTTCGACCCGTTGTGAGCCGTGTTTGGAGAAGACGATTTCACCCACGCCTCCAGCCGGTATGCCCACGCTGACCTTGGCGAGAGTGCCCGCTAATTCATCATCTGCAGGGTCTCGCAGGCTATGGCTCTTGGACAGTGTGTTAAAAAATTTGTTGACACCCCAATATGCGGGCGCTCCGAAGGAAATACCCAACAGCAAAGACGGAAACAAGCCGAGGGGCGTGGCGACCAGTGTGACCCAGCTGACGCCGCCGAACCAGGTCAAGAAGACCATAAAGGCTGACAAGTTCAACGAAGGCAAACCAAATTCTTGCGAACCCTCTACCCCCGGCGGCGTCAGCTTGCCAAAGATTTCGCCCTCGAGCCCACCGTGTGATGCGCTGAGCAGTCCAGAGACCAAGGAGAACAGGAGGCCGACAGCGAAGCAGCCGAGCAGGATAGATTCCACAGTGACATTGTACCCTGTTGGGGTTTTCTCCTGGTGATATCGAGGAGGGCCATCAGGACGCGGGGGCGTTTACCGTTCCAATGACTCGGTCTCAACAATCCTCGACCTGAGTCGTCGTGCACTGGGGTCGGCGGGGTCAAGTCGCAGGGCCTCGAGACAATAGCCAAGCGCTTTCGGGATGTCGCCGCTGTTAAGCGCCGTCTCACCTATGTTTACAAGGATATTAATCTTTTCATCGATGGTGCGGGGATGACTGTCTCGTGAAAGAATCGCCAAAGCAGCCTTGGCTGCTGCATATTCCCCCGTGAGATCGCCCGCAATATGATGCAGCGTCATCAGTCGTTTCCAGGCGTCCAACTGAATGTTTGATTTTTCGTTTGCGATTTCGTGCCACGTGCGAAGCGCACGCGCAAGACCTGCGGGTTGGGCTGTCATCCAGCCGTGGCCGCCGACAACCTGCGTGAACAAAAGGTTGGCTTCCAAAAGTCGCTCTTCGCGGCTTTGGAAGGGGCGTGGTGATTGTTCCAAGCACGTCAATGCTTCGACAACGTGACCTTTCCGCGCTAATCGGTTGGCTTCAGCCAATCGGGCATGTCTGTCCTGAGGATATTGACTGCGCCACTCGCGAATCACTTTGCCCGCGAGTCCTCTGTGTTCGTTCAGTGGCAAGTGTTTTTTCTGGTAAACGACGAATTTGGCAAAGGTTCCGGCTGAAATATCTGTCGCGGTCTGTTTCCGATATTGCGTCAATGCGTGCTGCGGATCGGCCCCTGAACCCGTCGAAAGCCTCACATCTTGTTCGTAGGGGACCAGGCACGTCCGACCGGCGTAAGCGAGTTTGGGCAAAAGAAACTCAAGCGTGGTGTGGGCGTGGCGACTGTTCTGACTATCGTAGGCCCACGATGCCACCGATTGCTCAGTTCCCATTTGCAACATCAAAAGGGCTTCCGGTGCATCGAGACCAATTTTTTTTAGGTCGTCGGCGATGGATGGCGCGCGCAGTTTTTTTTGGAGGGAAGACGATTGAATCTTCAAATGCGCGCGTGTCCCCATCAGAAGGACGCGCGTGCCCTCTGTTTGCCACAACGTCAGGTGTGCGAGGTGTGCGCTCAGTTGGGCGGCGAGATGTTGAAAGGACGATATATCCTGACCTTCCAAGTCAACCTCCTGCACAAAGATTCCTCCGGGCGATAGGTGTCTGATCCATCGCTGGTACGTGAGAAGGGTGGGAATTCGGCTCAGCGCTTGTGGCTTTAGGCACCGAGCTGGAAAGATTATCGCTTGGTATCTTGTGTCGCTTTTGAGCGATGGCGGGGAGGCCAATCGGTGCGTGCGAGGGTCCTCTAAAGCCCCCTGATTGAATTCTTGTAATTTGCGGGTCGCGGCCCACGCGGCATCGTTCGGTTCATAAACATCGAGGCGTTGGGGGTTGTGTTTGAGAATGCTGGCGGCCATCACGCCATCGCCCGAACCCACCAAGGCTATCGCCCCGGGGGTTGTTTGAAGCAGAAGGGGCAGGTGCCCCGCCACGCGATGCGCGACCGTGTCGTTAGGCAGTGAGATGGCGTGCCCATCGAGAATGAGGTCCAAGCCGACCCGGGTGGCATACAGAGCCACATTTCCGTGAGAATCGCTTCGGCTGAATATAGGATCCACGCCACCTCCCAATTGGCTCTTCACTGCGATCCAAGATGGGGGAGGTGGAAAGGAGCGGGACAAGGCCATGGCGGGGAGGTCGATATATGGATTCACCGCACGCAAAAGCCCCAAGGCAAACAAGGGAAGGCTGGCGATGGAAATGACGCGTAATGTCGACCAGCCAGGGATTTGGCGGGTCATTAACGCGGCGAGACACGCGAAGTATGCCCCAAGGCCCTGGAACAGACCTTTGATGCCCAAAATTGGCAGTACGCCGTACCAACCCAGAAAATGCCCCAGTGCCCAAGCAAAGACGGCGGACGGCAAAAGCCAGGTTTTGGGAATCCGTGCATCATCGCCTTCCGCCACGTTCCACGCGCTTGCGAAACAAATGCCCGCAGGCACAACGCACAAGGTCGCGATGACGAGCATCAAGACTAGAACCACCGGAAATGCATCCGGGGCGTCCAACAGCATTCGTGAAGCGTGAGAGAGCCACAGCGCCACGCGGTCGATCAGGAAGGTGCTCACAAAAAATATCGCCCCTAACGACGCCATCACGGCGATCGATGCCGTCAGGTTTTTTCTATGGGAGATGATGGTGAAAAGCCCGGCACCCAGCGCCAGGCTGCCCAAAATTGCCGTGGTTGCGACGGCAGGGATATAAATACCTCCCTCCCACGCAACGGCGAAAAGCCGGTGCCACGCCACACTGGCAACACCGAGTCCGAGACTCGTCGTCACAAGCAGGAGACGGTTCATTTGAGGGGGAGAGATGGGGTGCCCCGGGGGCGAATCTTCTTCGGCTTGTGGCGCTGAATCTTGCTTGGAAAGTCCCATTGCGAATATGCCGGCAATGACCCAAACAAAGGAAAGAAGGTAGGTGGCCCTTTCGGGCCCCCAAGAAGGCACGATGCTGGTTTGAAACAACCAATGTCCGCTAGCTCCCCCCAACATCGTGCCGATGAAGGCCCAGTTCCAGTGCCGTGACATCCTCTGCTCCATCAAGTGAGACAGAACGGGCCACATGAAGCCTATCGCCCCGGCGCTTGGGAAGCATCCTAAAATGAGTTGTATCCACATCGCCGAATGCATGTCGCTCAGGTTTCCTGTTACGAGATGAGCTTGGACAGTCGGCATGAGAGGTAAACAAAGGGCCGTTACCAGACAGAGCCACGCGTAGAGGTAGAGTGGATGCAACACCCGGCGTACTACTTTGTGGCCGGCAAAAACGCCAACCGCGACAGCAAGCGCCAAAAGCGAGAGGAATAGAGGTTCCACCGTCTCGAATCCAACACTGAGGCTTGCAAGGTAGTGCTCGCTCAAGCTCGCGGCGGCGGCAAGTCCGAGGCCCGTGAGAAAAACAAACAAATACATCCACGGGCCCAGGCTCAGCGGGCGAGGTGAAAGTTCGTCAGGTGCGCTATCGTGTTCATCATGTTCCAATGCAAAGGCGCCTTGTTGGTGTGGGGCCATTTTGAAGACCATGCTCCTACAAAAGATGACTGGCTGCGTATTGTACCATCGTGGTTACGTTGCGCCTCCGGATGGGCCGGTGGGAGAATAGTACTCGAAGTCCTCGGGATTGGAGCGGTCAGATGATAGGTGAACTGCTGGTCAATCGCTATCGGGTGTTGCGCCAATTGGGTGAGGGCGCGATGGGCGAGGTGTGGCTGGTAGAAGATACGACCCATTCCCTTGAGGTGGCCCTGAAGGTTATTGCAAGGCGAGGAGCGACCGCTTCGATCGACGAGGAGCAACTGGAAAAGTCATACCTGGACTTCGAGCAGGAATTTCGTCTGATGACCCAGTTGCGCCATCGGAATTGTTGTGAAGTGCTTGATTACGGATTGCTGCCGGGCGGTCAACCTTACATCACGATGGAGTATGTTCCAGGGGTTGGCCTGGACGAGTTGGGTCGCGTCGATGCAGCCACTTTTCAGTCTCTGTTTTCTCAGATTGCTGCGGCATTGGAGTACATTCACGCGAGAGGTCTGGTTCATTCCGACCTGAAGTCTGCCAACGTGCGCGTGCGTCCTGACGGAACGCTGAAAGTAATGGATTACGGCCTGATGGAGTATGCCGGCCGGGTGGGGGGAGCGATTAGGGGCACACTGGGCTATCTGGCCCCGGAGGTGTTTCGGCGGGGTTTGATTGATCGCCGTACCGACCTCTATGCCTTGGGTGTCTTGGGGTTCGAGATGTTGACCGGGCGTCTGCCTTTCGAGGCTGAAAAACCCGGTGACGTTGTTCGAGCACACGTTGAAACCGCTCCGCCGCGTATGGCTGAGTTCGTGACGGGTATTGAGCCTCATCACGAGAGAATTGTGAGGCGTTTGCTCGCCAAAGAACCCTTGGAACGGTTTCAATCGGCTGAGGAAATACTCATTGCTTTGGGCCTTGCGGAGGATCGTGGCCTCACAGGTCGACTGCTGGCATCCCCTCTCGTCGGGCGGGCTTCGGAAATGGCCCGTTTGTTTGTGTGCCTGGCACGAGTAACCGGTGGCAGGCCGGGCGCCGCGTTGGTGATACGGGGGCCTGCGGGGTCCGGAAAAAGTCGTTTGCTTAAGGAGTTTAGCTTCAATGCCCGTTTAGAGAACTTGCCTTACTCTGAATCCCACAATTTGGAGTTTGCTCAAGCCCCCTACGCGTCACTGATCATAATTCTCCGGGGGCTGATGCCGTATTTTCGGGAGTTCGTGCCTGACGAACTTGTCGCTTCAGCACCTGTGCTCGCCAAAATTTTGCCCGAGTTGTCGGGTGAAGTGGCACGGGAACTGGAAGCGGGCGACCAGAAGAAACGTCTTCAGGCAACGATTGTGGGGCTTATTCACGCATTGGCTTCTCGGCGGGGCACCGTTTTATTGGTCGAAGACCTTCAATGGGTTGATGCGTTAACCCAAGAGGTCCTGACAGCGCTCATCTCCATCACCACTGAAATGCCGTTGTTGCTCTTGCTCACCACCCGCGGGGAGCGAGACCAGTGGCTGAAGGAAGATGTTGTAAGGGCGATTGACCTGCCTTTGCTTCCGCGTGCAGGCATTGAACGCATGGTGGCTTCGATGCTCGGTGTGACAGAACTCGAGGCGGCGATCGCCGACCTTGTGGTCCAGACAGCCGCCGGGAATCCTGGCTACGTGGAAATTTTCCTGGAACATCTGGTTGAAACTCACGCCCTGCGTCGAAGCCAGGGAACGTGGATGCTTGTCGCGGACTCTTTTGCCGAGCGCGAGCAATGGGCTGTCTCGGGTTTGCTGGCACGGAAGTTTTCGGCCTTGCCAGGCTCTGCGCAAGCCTTGGCGCGGATTGCTGCGGTGTGGGGCGGCGAATTTACCCTCGAGACGTTAAGGGATCTCGCCGAGACTTCTGACGACGCTTTCTTCGCGGCGATGGAAACCTTGCGGGCTAATCAAATCTTTATTCCGGTGGACGCGGGGCGCTGGAACATACCGGCAGATTCCCTTCGCAACGCAATTTTTGAGACCCTTCACCCGACAGACAGACGGCTGTTGCATACACGCGTGGGGCAGTATTTGGTCCGTCACGCCCCGGGCCACACATTGGACGGCTTGTCGATGGGCTTGCTTGTGGCCGCAACCCGTCATTTCTGTCAGGGCGAATTGCCCTACGAGGCCGTGCGCACATCACTAGAGTTGGGAAGCCGTCTGGCTGCACTTTCCGCCCTCCAGGAGGCCGCGGTTCATCTGGAGGCCGGTCTGACGTTGTTGCGAGACAATGAGCCAGGCTCTCCCTTGGAAGCGGAGTTTCTCAGGTTGTTGGGCCATGTTTACCAACAGGCGGGGGAATTCGAGCGAGCCCGTTTCACTTATTCAGAGCTGATTCCACGCTTGGAAATTCTGGGTGATCGCTTCTTGCTTGGGCGCGTTTTGATTGCTTCCAGTGCTGTCGAACAAGCCCTGGACAACTTGGAAGACGCGTTGCTCCTCGCTGAACGGGCACATCGTGTGGCGCTTGATGCGTCTGATTTTGCGGGTGCTGCTCGCGCGCGGCTTTTGGCCGGTAAGGCGGCAGGGTCCATGGGCCGTACCGGGGATTCCCTGCGCTGGCTGAAAGAGGCGCTTGACCTATCCGATTTAAGCGATGAGGTTGCTTTGGTTGCCGAATGCTTGGCAGAGCATGGTTTCGCGCAGGCTGCCTGGTTGCCAGAGAATATCGAACAAGGGCTTGATGCGTTGGGTCGTGCCCTGGACCAGGTATCGCAGGTGGATGACACGCGGGGAAAGATGCGTGTCTTGACGTTGTTGGGGCAGACTCAGTTGGCGGCGGGGGAATATGCGGGAGCCCGAACGCAACTCGCTGCGGCGCAAAAACTTGCATCCCAACTGGGAGACGCCCTGGAACTGTGTGTTATGCAGACGCTGCTGGCTCTGTGTGACCTGGAATCGGGCGCCTTCGATGCGGCGGCCGATTCCGCCCGCCTGAATGTCGAGGCGGCCGGGAGATTGGGGTCGAGCTATCTGCTTGGAATTGGCCTGATGACCGAGGTGGTAAGCGAGGTGTGGCGAGGCAATTTAAAGGAAGCCTCGGCCTTGATGGGGGTCGCCTTTGAACAAGCGGGCGGAACTCGCAACACCTGGGGAGAGGCCCGTATGTTGGCCCTAAAGGGGGATGCATTGTCCTTGATGGGACGGAATGCTGAGTCTTTGCAGACGGCCGAGCGCTTGCAGGAATTGATGGTTGATACAGGGAATTTGGAGCCTCAAGGCCGTTTGTGTCTTCTTTGGGGCGAAAACCTTTTGCGGTCTGGCGCGTTGGATGAGGCTGCGCAGTTTTTCAAACAGGCTTTGGAAATTGCGCAGAGCAGTCGTTCGCTATACGTCCAACTGCAGGCCTTATTAGGGTGTGCGCGACTGGCTTTGGAACGGGAAATTTGGGACGATGCATCGAATGCCATCGAGAAGGCGTTGAGTTTAGCGCAGACGATGGGTGTATCGTATGCGGAGGCGTTGGCCTGGGGCCTGAAGGGTGAATACGGTTTAGCGGTGCAAGACGGAAGCCCCGGCGAGGCATTTGTTCGCATGCGGGAACTTGCCAGCCACCATCACTTGCCTCTGCTGGAGGCGCGCGCGCTGTTCGGAATGGCTGCCTCGAATCCGTATGATGAAAATGCTCGCGGGATGGCCGGTGCAGCGCGTGAAATCATTGAGCGGCTCGTCGACGGGCTTTCGCTGCACCACGCTGAGGCCTACTTGGCCTTGCCTCAGATTCAACAGATGAGGGAAGGCAACTTTGTCGCCTTCGGTTTGCGTCGGCGGATGATTCGAAAATTTTCAGCTCCAAAAATTGATCCTCACTCTTGGCTGCGCTGAAAAGATAGACCGGACCACCTTTTGGGTAGCCGGGAGCGGCAAAATAGGAAAAATTTGGGTGCGTTCATCACAACGCCGTGGTCGATTGTCTACCATTATGTTAGAGTGGCTTTTTGAAACACTTGATTGGTGAAAACGCCCTATTTTGCAGGCGGTGCCCTGGAGTCTCCCGTTTCATGTTAGTCCCTCGCTCTCTGGTTTCAATTGCTCTGATCGCCGCTTGCACGCTGACCTTGCCAGCGGCTTCCGCGCAGTCGGGGTCCGAACTCTTGCTGTCCGCCGGAACGGGTAATTTGTCGACGTTGAGTCGCTGTTTGGCGGCGGGCGTTCCCGTTGAGTCCCGGGATGAATATGGCAACACGCCCCTCATTTTGGCCGCCCAACAAGGGCAAAAGCGTTCGGCGCTTTACCTTTTGAGTGCGGGCGCCGACATTGAAGCGGTGGATCAGAATGGTTACACGGCTCTCATATGGGCGTCGCAGCAGGGGCATTCTGAACTGGTTGAGGCCCTCTTGTTACGGGGCGCGAATGTCGATGCGCGGGAGAAAAATGACTACACGGCCCTCGAATGGGCGACTTGGGAGGGGCGGGTAGACGCCGTCAAGGTGTTGTTAGCCTACGGAGCAGACCCTGGGCGCCGCACGCGTTGGGGATTTACTGCGAGGGATCTTGCTCGCCGCCAGGGCATACCCGAGGTGGTGAAATTGTTCCCGGTGGAAGCGGTTCGCTCGGCGCGTTCATCGGCCTCGGGTGACTCTGCGAATGGCGCCGTTTCCAAGCAGTCGACTGCGGTCACGTCCTCCTCCACGCAGGCCATTCACGCGCCAGCAAAGAAAAAAGAGACCCCGCTTCCCTCTGCCTATCGTGAAGTGGGGCGGTCAAAGCTGGGCGCGCCCATTCATCTGGCGTCGATTGGTCGAGGTCCACGTTCCGTTCTGTTTATCGGCTCTATCCACGGAGACGAGCCTCAGGGGACCGACCTTATTTATCGGATGATGCGTGATGCGGGGCGTTACAAGAGTTTGCTCGAACGGAACCGTTTTCTGGCCATTCCCAACGCTAATCCTGACGGATATGCTCGGCGCATTCGCACTAACCTCAACGGTGTTGACCTGAACCGAAATTTCCCGACTCGCTGGCGTCGAACCGCGCGTGGGCGATTCTTTAGTGGGCCAAAGCCCCTGTCAGAGCCGGAATCGCAAGTATTGGCGCGGGTGGTTGATGATGAGGCGCCTGATCTGATTGTTGCCTTCCACGCGCATATGGCTTGCAACAATTATGACGGTGCCAGTGCCGCGCCGGTCGCACGTGCGATGGCGCGCGCGAATGGCTACCGATTGCTTCCGTTCATTGGATATGAAACCCCTGGCTCTTTGGGGCAATACGCATCCAATGGCCTTGGGATTCCCATCGTTACGCTCGAGGTCGGGTTCGAGACCCCTGATCAGTTGTGGCGCAAGGTGCGAGAGTCTCTGCTGGTGGCGTTGGACTCGAGCGTAAGACTGAGCGCCGCTTTCTAAACTGGCTGATGCCTCGTTGACGGCAGGTCGAGTCCTGTCAGCGAGACCGATAAATTCCACAGGGCCCGGGCCAATTCGTTGTTTTGGGCCTCCAAGCTGGGTTGACTCTGTGTGCATTTGACCCAGTAAGCGCCGCTGATGTTTGCAACGGCATCATCGACCGCGAGAAATACGCTGGTCTTCGCTCCTTGTTCTTCGTTGATCATCCAAGGGCGCGCCAGCCGTAAAAACCAAGACATCCAACGCGCTCCCCCGTGACCGAATTGAGTGGCCACAAAGCCGGGATGGAGAGCATTGACGGTCATTGCTGTCCCTTTGAGGCGAGAGGCGAGTTCTCGTGAAAAGAGGATGTTGGCAAGTTTTGAGGCCTGATAGGCCTTCCATGGGTGATAAGGACGGCCATCGACGATTTTTTCCAGATCGATTTGAGCACCTTCGTGCGCCCGTGAGGCCACGTTAATGATTCGGCCTTGCGGGGCGCGTTGAATGAGCGGCAGCAGTCGCAATGTCAGGGCGAAGTATGCCAAGTGATTCAGGGCAAAGGTGTTTTCGATTCCATCCGCGGTTCGGATATGACGATCGAAAATGGCGCCCGCGTTATTAATCAACGCATCCAATTTTGCGCAACTCTCAAGGATTTCTTGCGCGGCACGTGCCACATCTTTCAGATGGCTGAGGTCTGCGATGACTGTCGTCACCGTCGTGCCTTTTGCCGCCCCTAATGCAAGGGCTTCCTGGGCTGCTTGCTCCGTTCGTTGGGTGTCCCGCCCAACCAGAATGAGATTCGCGCCACGTTCAGCCAGTTCAAGGGTTGTGACCCGCCCGATCCCTCGACTGGCACCGGTGATTAAATAGGTTTTGTGAGCCATTTCCATCTCCTGCGAGGTTGAGGATATCGCACGGTTGCGAACGTTCTAGTGGCGAGAGAGCGTCCCTATGGTATATGGTACACCGGCAGGGGTCTTTATACGGATGTCCTCAGGTGGCAGCAAACGGGGATGTATCAATGAACAAATCTAAACAAGGCGGGTACGCAGACTACGATGATCCGGATTTCGATTCGGAATGGTTCGATGACGAGGCCTATGATCGGGCCTTGGCCCAAGGGTATGATGACGACTCGTTGGAATCGAATGTTTCATCGCAGGTGCCGCCTCCGCGGGCGCGGCACGCTGCGCCTCCGAGCCGCACCCGTTCCGAGGCCGCCTCTCCTTTGCCGATGGCTCTGGCCGGTCTATTTGCTGTGGTCTTGGCGGCCAGTGCAGGTTACTATCTCGTGGCAAAATTTGCCGGTTCGGGGCTGGCGCAACGTGTGCAGGCTGCCTATTCTGTTTTGCGTGGAAAGCCGTCGGCTCCCGCCCCGGAGAGTGAAGAGAAGTCATCCCCTGCTGCGATAAAAGAACCCGGTCCTTCTCCCGAATCGCCAACGACCTCTCCTGCTGCCGCAGC
The DNA here is from genome assembly GCA_035284745.1 of Candidatus Sericytochromatia bacterium. GTDB lineage: Bacteria > Cyanobacteriota > Sericytochromatia > S15B-MN24 > JAQBPE01 > JAYKJB01. The sequence continues at coordinate 99,064 of JAYKIL010000034.1, forward strand.
TGTTCCTGCACTTTTGCCCTCTGCGGCTCCGGCTGCAACGACAACCACCGGGGCGGCCGATGGGGAATTACCCGTGGATGAATTCGGCCCGAGTGGTCCTTCGGCACCCTCTGTGGCTCCGGTCGATGTCGCGCCTTCGCCGGTCAAGAAACCCCCGTCCCCGAAGGCGATGACCCCGGGTGAACCCTCGTCCCCCCCGCGCCTGCCTGCCCAGGCGCGAAAGCCCGTCGGCTCCCCTTCGCTTCCCAGCCTGGCTCCAGAGGCTCTCCCACCGAAGCGTTTGAACCTGATTTTTGCTCCGAATGTGGTGGCAGTGACCACGGCGCAGGTGGAAGCCCTTTGGACTTTCATTGACTCTCTCGAAGGTCAATCGGGGCGCTTCTTGGTCCAGGGGTACTTAGGCTACGGTCGCCTGGCTCCTGCTCTGGCACAGCAACGGGCCCAATCCGTTGCCGGTGTTCTGCGTCGCCATCTTGGCCGTTCATCTTCCTTGGTCGATGTCCGTGTTTCCGGTCGACCCGTTCAAGGGATAGCAGGGCGCAAGGTGGAAGTCATCTTCACGCCGTCGGCGCCGTGAGAGCAGAACCCAGAACAACCTTTGAGGTGAGAGTTTGGAATTTGTTATCCACAGACGTGACCCACATCGCCAAGAGGTTTTTCGCATTGACGATCCGCGAGGAACCTGGCGATCGGTGGTTGAGCGCGCCGTCGAGAGCGGGGTACCTCTTGATGATGTTAACCTCTCGGAGAGAGATCTGGCAGGCCTGTCGCTCTCGTCGGCCTCCTTGCGGCGTGCACATCTGACCGGCAGTAACCTGCATCAAGCCAAACTGGTCGGAGCGATTCTCACTGACGCCCAATTGGGGGGCAGCGACCTCGACTGGGCCGATCTTTCGGAGGCTGACCTCAGCGGTGCGTTTTTAGGGCACGCGGATCTTTCCTACGCGAACCTCTCGCAGGCGATTTTGTATCGGGCAGACCTTTCAGATTCTGTTCTCGTCGGGACCACGCTGTCAGGTGCCAATCTGCGGGAGGCGAAATTGAGAGCACTGAATCTTGCCGGCTTGAATCTTGTGGCGGTGGACCTTCAGGGCGCTGATCTGACAGGGGCCAATTTGTCCAGAACGGACTTACGCGAGGCCAATTTGACAGGAGCCAAATTAGAGGGAGCACTTTTGGGTGGCGCCAACTTGTCGGGTGCCAACCTCCGGGGAGTCTGGGCGTCGCAGAGTTGTTTGGCAGGCGCAAATTTTTCGGGGGCCGACCTGACAGGTGCCGATATGAGCAAGGCAGATTTATCGGGAGCCTGCTTGTCTCAAGCGACCCTGCGGGGAGTCAATTTTGTGGATGCGAATCTTCGCTGGGCTGAAATGCCTGAGGTTTTGATGACTTATGCCAACCTGACAGGGGCTCGTCTGCAGCGCGCGAACCTGTCTGGAGCGTCGTTTACCCAAGTGTTGTCAGGAGGGGGATGGGCGCGTTCGAGTCTCGAGGGTGCTTGTTTTGATGATGCGCAACTTTTTGAGGCCAATTTGAGCCGGCTCGATTTGTCGCGGGTGAGCTTTCAACGAACCAATTTGATTCGTGCGAATCTCAGCTTTACGCGTTGTTTTGAGGCGAACTTCAATCAGGCGCGCATGAGCGGCGCAGCACTTCATCGGGCGCAATTGAACAAGTCTGATATGTATCGAATTGACGCTCGGCGGGCCGATCTTCGAGAGGCTAATTTGTCCTTGGTGGACCTGACGGAGGCTGATCTCAAAGGCGCTGACCTGTCCGAGGCGAACTTGAGGCGGGCCAACTTGACACGCGCGAATTTAGGCCTGTGTGGACTGGTGAATGCAAACCTCACGGAGGCAAATTTGACTGAAACCTACATGGGTGAGGCACGGATGGAGGGGGCTCTCCTTGATCGGGCCACTTTGAGTGCCACCGAATTGAGCGCCCGCCAGGCGGAAACTCAACCAAGTGCCCGCCTGCGGGAGGCTCGCAGGCGAGCGATGTCATCCAGGGATATTGGACGAAATCAGCCTGGCGGGCGACAATAGCGGTCAAGCGTTGCCACATTTTGAACGTGGAACGTGCCGCGGTGGTTGATACCAACAGCCACGAAGCATATCGTGTGGAGCGAGTCATTGAAGACGCTGGATTGGTTCGTTGTTGTTGTCTATCTGCTCTTCATGCTTGGAATGGGGTTTTGGCACGCGCGTCGCAGCACGGATCTTAAGGAGTATTTTTTAGCGGGCCGGGTGATTCCGTGGTGGGCTGCCCTGTTTTCGTTGGTCGCTACCGAAATCAGTGCCGCGACATTTTTAGGGGCACCCGAACAAGGCTTGACTCGCGATATGTCGTATCTCCAGTTTTCAGTGGGGACGATTGCGGCCCGTTTTGTATTGGCTGCCTTCTTCATTGGCGCTTTTTATCATTTCAAGGTTTACACCATTTACGGGTTTTTACTTGAACGATTCGGCCTGGCCACCAATACGACGACCGCTGCGGTTTTTTTGGTAGGGCGTTTGTTTGCTGACGGCTCTCGGCTATTTATTGCTTCGATTGCCATCAACGTGGCGACGGGCATCAGTATGGGGTGGTCCATCATTATTTTCGGCCTGACGACGCTGGCTTATACGCTTGCGGGCGGTATGACAGCGGTGATATGGACGGATGTCGCGCAGGCTGTGGTGATGTTGGTTGGCGTGACGGCCTTGGTTTACAGTCTTTGGAGTCAAATTGGGATGTCAGCCGGCGCGGTCTTCGCGACCTTGTCGGAGGCCAACAAATTCCAGATTTTTGACTTCTCGCTGTGGATGAACGATGGGCGTTTTGCGCCACTATTTAATCCTTATCACGCGTTACCGGCCATCGTCGGTGGGTTTTTCCTCACGATGGCGACCCACGGAACGGACCACGATATGGTCCAACGATTGTTGACCTGTCGTGAGAGCAAAGATGGGAAACGCTCGATGTGGGTGAGCGGCTTTCTGGGGCTCTCGTTTACTGTGGTTTTCATATTTATCGGACAGTTGCTGTTTTTGTTCGTGCAAGGATTGCCTGCGGGGCATCCGATGCTTCAAACCGCCGAACTGCTGAAGGCGGAAGGGCGAAATGGACATTTTCTGCTGTACTATGTTCTGAATTATCTGCCCGCGGGACTCGCCGGGCTTGTTATCGCATCTCTGCTGGCATCCGCGATGTCGACTTTGTCGTCTGCGTTGAACGCGATGAGCGCCACTTTTATTGCTGACTTTTACCAGCGATATTGGGTCAAGGATGCGTCATCAACGCATTACGTGAAAATGTCACGATGGATGACCGCCGGTATTGGTTTGACTTTGATCGGTGTTGCGTTGCAGGTTTTGCGATTTTACGAGGCCAATCCGAAGACGGACTTGTTATCCATCGCGCTTGGTGTCATGACCTTTTTCTACGGTGCGTTGTTGGGTATCTTTTTGGTGGCGTTTCTCTCTCGCACCCGGGGCAATACGTGGTCGAACATCGCGGGCGCCGTGGCGAGCATTGGGACCATCATTATCCTGAAGTCCAATACCGAGCTGGCGTGGCCCTGGTTCATCGTGGTTGGTACCCTTGTGACGATGGCCATTGCTTTGCTGGGAAAAACGGCCGTGGAGGTCAGAGAACGCTACGCGCAGTCGTCGGCCGACGCCTTGGCGGAGGCGCAAAGGGAACTGTTGGGGACCGGTGCCTCGACCCAGGGGTAATTGAATGGAGCAACCTTTCTTCCTTGCGCGATCGTTTGCTTTTGCCGTTATTTTGGCGGCCATCGGCAATTTTGGGGTTGCGCGTTCTGCTTGCGCATACCCATCGAGTTTGATATTCGCTCCCTCAGGGGATGTGATGTCCCAGGGCAGCACCCAGGTGTTTTTCTACAACGCTTTTTACGGCACGGCGGTCGATGCTTGGACTGGTTTTAATGTCGGTGTCATCCCGCGATACCCATACGGCACCAGTGGCCTGGAGTTTGGTGGGGTGGAAATGGGTGTGGACGTTTTTGCTTCACCCGGCAATGATCCGGGCATTAAGCCCATTGGTAATATCAAAATTGGCCTGCTGAATGAAGCGGGGGCCGTTCCAGCTCTTGCGATAGGTTATATGTCTTGGGCCTTTTTACATCGAGACCGCAGTTTGAATTTCTCCTACCTTTCGGCCTCGAAAGCCGTGATGTGGGGGAAAAATGATTTGGGCCGCGCGACGTTAGGCTTGGCTCACACCATGCCGACTTCGCCTGACGCTTTCAAACCGACGTGGCCGCTACCGGTGGGGAATCAGGCATTGATGGGAGGATGGGAATTTCCATCGATCGGCCCTTTTTCATTTGCCATTGATACGGTGGGGGGCGTGAGCGAATTGTCGAGCACCTGTCTGGTTCTCAATCTGGAGATAGTGCCGGGTACCTTTGCATCGGTCGGTTACACCATCTCTCACAATCGCTCTATCAATTCGGCGGACGCGTATTTTCTGCAGACCTACACAGACTTCGATTTCTCGAAGGCCATCGCGCCCAAACGATTGAATTGATACAACAAATGGTTGGAACGTTGCTATTCCCCGCGAAGAGGGCCTGGATGTCGTGAAACTATTTCATAAAACCTTGGCCGCAGTCGCACTGACGATTTTCGTTTTGGTCATATTTCTGTCGTTTTTCTGGCGCGATACGTTGATGGCTTCCTACAACTCCTTCGAACGGGTTGAAATGAAACTCCATATCGAGAGAGCCCTCAACACGCTTCTTAACGACGCCCGTGAGCCCTCTACGCGTCTGAATGACTGGGCTGCCTGGGACTCATCGTGGCGTTTCATGCAGGATCAGGAGAAAGGCTTCATCGAGAATAACTTTCCCAAGCCGTTTACCCTGACCGATATCGGGATGCACATCGTTGTGTTCGTGAGCGAAGACGCCGTTATTAAGCATTCTCTGGCGGTGCAACCCGTGGGAACCCCTGAATGGCAACCCTTGCCCGAGGGGTTCAAGCCCCACTTGCGGCAGGGCGCCCCGTTGGTGACCCACCGCGCCTTGCAATCGCGAGTTGAAGGGTTTGTGGTGACCCCGGAAGGAATATTGGAGGTGGGCTCTCACCCCATCACGCACGGCGACAAAACCGGCCCCGCTCGTGGGTCTTTGATTTTTGCAAGTTATTTAACGCCCGAAAAGATTCAGCGTTTAGGCTCTTTGATTAACTTACCTTTCAAAGTCTGGGCACTGAATGATTTGACGCTGGGGTCCGAGTTGGCAGCGGTTCGCGAGCGACTGACCGCCGGTGCCGACGGACATTTAGAGATAGTCGCTCGAGACGAGGAAGAAGTGACGGGCTATGCCTTGGTGAATGATATCTACGGTCAGCCTGCGTTTCTGGTGAGCGCTGCCGTTCCGCGTTCGATCTATCAACAAGGTTTGAAGACGGTTCGGCAATCGCTCTTTTTATTGAGTTTCACCGGGATTTTGTTTGCGGTTCTCAATATGTTTCTTCTTCGCGGGATCGTGTTGAAGCGTTTGGCTCACCTTTCGGACCAAGTGGCAGAAATTGGTTCGCGCGGCAATCTCGCTGCGCGCGTCGACGTTTCAGGGGGCGATGAAATTGCGACTGTCGGTCAGACCGTCAACGGAATGCTGACACAATTAGAAAGCAGCCAGGCAGCATTGTTTGAGTTGGAAGCGTGGCGAAAAGGCGAGCAACGTTACACAGATTTGATGGACGCCTCTCCAGCCTTTGCGCTGATTATCTCATCAGGCACCATTGTGTATGCGAATCCGAATGCTGCCCGCGGTTTTGGCTATGAACATTCCTCACAACTGTTGGGCCGTTCCCTGACAGAGTTGTTGATCGCGGGCGAGCCCACTCAAACCTTCTTGGCCGACATTTCTAAACTGTTGGCGGGGGAATTGTCGGTCCTTCGCATGGAGTTGAAAGCTGTTCATACGGACGGCAAGATGATCGATTTGGAAGTTGCCGCTAATACGATGAGTTTCAAAGATGTGGCGAGTATTCAGTTGCTGGCGCAGGATGTGACGGAAACCAATCAGGCCCAGGATCGCTTAACCCGTATGGGCAAAGAGATGGAAATTGCGACCAGAATCCAGACCGTTTTGGTGCCACAAGAATTACCTATTCAAAATTTTGATCTGGCGATGGCATTACATACCGCGGCCGAGGTAGGCGGCGACTTAATTGATTATCTCCCGCAATCGGATGGCCGTTTCTGGCTGGCGATAGGAGATGTCACCGGACACGGTTTAACACCAGGCCTTGTGATGATGATGGCTCAAAGTTTTGTGACCGCTTACCTCTTGGACGCACCCGAACAGACTCCGACAGAATGTCTACAGCGCGTTAACGCGGCTTTGTTTCAGAACGTGCACGATAGAATGCAGAACGATAACTACATGACTCTACAGCTTCTGCATCATACGGGGGATGGTCATTTTGTAGCTGCTGGGATGCACTGTGACATTCTTATTTGGCGCAGTGCGACTCAGCAAGTTGAACGTCTGGAGATCCCAGGATTCTGGACAGGACTTCTCAGGGATATCTCTGAAATGACACAGGACCTCGAATTTTCCCTCGAGCCGGGTGATATCTTGCTCTTATACTCCGATGGTTTGATTGAGGCCGCGAATCAACACAATGAGCAATATGACATGGAGCGATTGGAGCAGGCTCTGTCACGTTATGCCTCGCTTCCTGTGTCGAGCATCAAGGAAGAAATTGTTGCCGAAGTGAAGGCGTGGCTGTTGGAACAGGCCGATGATATTTCGATCATTGTTCTGAGGCGATGGGAAAATGACGGGGGGCTTGCCCCGATTCAAGGAAGTGAACACTTCGCCTAAGTCGGGGCAACCGCCAAAAAACCTCTATCGCAATGGCGAGAATTGCCATCCTCGATGACGGAGAAGCCCGTGAGTTCCGCTCACGCGGTTGAGGATGGGCAGCGTATCTATCAAACCGGTGTTACGGTCGAAAATCTGGATTTGTCCGTTGCGCTCAAACAAAATACGCTCACATTGACCATCCAAGAATGCCGCACCGTAAACTTTTTGCCCATAGCCCAAGGTCGTCGGCCAACTCGAAGGGCCACTGTTCAAAAGTGCCAGGTTATCAATCATGCCGCTTTGGGTGTTAAGCACCTTGATGCGATCGCCTTGTTGGAACAGTAGACACCGTCCGTCACTGCTTAATTCAAATGCACGTAAAGGGTCTCTCGAGTTATTCAGGAATGGGAAAGAGAACTGTCGTCCGGTTCCCAAGTCGGTCAAAAGAATTTCATGGCCGCCGCTGCTGTAATTGCTGAAGGCGATGGCCCGCCCATTGCCTGCGAGGGAGAGTCCGTTTAGCACTCCCCTGGCTCGTCCCGCGGCGGGTACGATATAGTCTTGCTTGGTCGCCGTGTTGAGAATGTGAACCCGCCCCAAATCGTCGAGATACGTGAGGTTTCCGTAAGCATCTACATCCATCAGTCTGATATCGCTGCGCCGGTTGCTCAGTTCCGGAAACGTTTGAATGAGTTGAGTTTTTAAGTCGTAGATGCCTATTTCGCCCTGTTCCTCAAACACAGCGAATCGGCCCCCTCGACTGAGGCGAACATAGTCCGCGCCGCGTAGCGCGGGTATCTCAATGACGGTTGCGCGGCCTCGGTCCGCGAATGAAAGGATGGGGCGACGGGAATTGGCGCGAACAAAAGGGAGGAGGTCACCTCCAAACACCGTTCCCACCTCCCCAAATACTGGATGTTGTTTTTTGAGGGGTTGAGTTGTCGGATACGTTTCGTTGCTTGATTTATTCAACAAAGTGCGAGTTGCCCCCGTGTCCTTTTGACGGGGGGGGGCCGTTGATTGGGCAACACACGCGACCAAAATGGTCATTGAGAGGGCGGCTACTCCGCTCTTCATCCATTTTTTCATGCTCATCTCCTGCGCTATTCATCACGGCCCCTTAGTGCAGGGGCACCATTTGATTTGTAGCATCGCGCGGCGCCAAGACCTACGAGCGGCAGGCCGCTAACAGGTTGGCTGACAGGAGGTGAAAACCAGGAAATTCTCAGTTTTTCCAGGCCCATCGAGAGAGTAATTGATGCAAGTCACGTTCGGCTGCATTCGCCGACTCCTCTGACTTGGCAATCGCCGCGATGCGGATGTGGGCACCCCGGTAAAAAGCGTGGGCGGCAAATACCTGAAACTTCGCCTGGCTCGGCGGCTGAGCCGTCCAACTCTCGTAGAAGCCCGGCGCTCCTTTCAAAAGAAGTTCGCGTTGCGAGTAATTCTGATAGCCGAGTTTTTGTGCCAGTCGGTGGGCCTCACCACGCGCCGCCCGTACAGGAAAACGCTCCAACGGTTCCGTGCGGTCAATTTCAATGTCAATACGGTGTTTGCGGGCGCTGCCACGCGGTAACATTTCCCAGCGCTTGAGGTCACGGGGGGCTCTCCCTAGGGGGGGGAGGGCGTGAATCTCCCATTCACGTGCGCTGGGAAGTTGAAAAATATCGCTTTCCTTCGCGGACAGGGGATCAGCGCCTGCTGCCAAAGCGACGCAAGCGAGGGCGATGAAGGTAAACGTGGCTGAAAGCAGCCGGGATGAGTGCTGGGAAAAAAAAACCTGCATCGTCAGTTTTTACTCACAAAAGTGCCGCCCGAAAGGTGTCGGGCGGCTTTTTCGTTCGTCCCGTGGAAGAAGGGTTCCACGTCGGGTTTTTCGACCTAGTGGCCGCCTTTGTAGCTCCAGCGCAAGCCGAGGGTTGGACCCCCGAAATCGGCTTGGTGGGCTGTCACCAAGTAGCCAGCCGTCAAGCCAAAGGAACCACGGCCGAACTTCATACCCAAGTCCAATCGGGGTTCTACGGCCCAGAGCAGGCGCGCTTCCAGAAGATTGTTCACGCCTCCCGCTTGCGTCGTGCGGAACATGGCGCCACCGCCGAGCAGTGCGCCCACATCCGCCCGAACGGGGCCGACGTCGAGACCCACCTTGGGCAGGAAGCCCGCGTAAGGTACGTACCAGGGGCCCGGTGTGCCGGTCTGTCCCACTTGGAACGCGTGATTGAATTGACCGCCCAGAGAGAAATGCGAGTTGAGGGCCATGTTTTTCTCGCTGGAAAAGATGATGTGTTGGTTCGTCGCTCCACCCAGCGCGGGCAAGAAGCGAATGCTCGCAGACTTAACCGACTTGTGGTTCCCCAAATGCTTCTTCCAGCCTTTCTGCTTGCGACAGCAGGCGGAACAGCAGGACTTTTGTGATTTTTCACCGCAGGCACCGGAGCAGGCGGCTTTGGCACCCGACTTGCAGGCACCGGAGCAGGCGGCTTTAGCACCCGACTTGCAGGCACCGGCGCAGGCGGCTTTGGCACCCGACTTGCAGGCACCGGCGCAGGCGGCTTTGTCGCCCGACTTGCAGGCACCGGAGCAGGCGGCTTTGTCGCCCGACTTGCAGGCACCGGAACAGGCGGCTTTGGCACCCGACTTGCAGGCACCGGAGCAGGCGGCTTGGTCGCTGCAAGAATGGTGACTTTTCGCGGTTGACGCGCAGCAGTCGCCCTTTGCTGTTGTCTTGGACGGCTTGCTTTCCGATTTCACTGCTGGCTTACAGCAGTCTGAAACCGCCTGCTTTGCCTTGTTCGGCGCGTGGCTGGAATCTTTTTTAGCGGAAGCTTCAGACTTCGCCGAAGTTCCGTGGGCCGCTGTGTTGCCGTGGTGGGAGTGGGCCACCGCGACCCCCACTGGCATTGACCAGAGGGCCCAGGCCGCTGTGGCGGCCACAATAAATTTGGTGAGGCGCATCATGAATTCTTTCTCTGGTTCGGTAACACGCTGGGTTCAGCGCATGGGGACATTGTAGGCTGACCATATGCTCACGCTGTGCTCCAAGCCTTCAAGGTCTTGATGTTTCAGCGTTGGAGACAAGCAGCCACCAGAACGTCTATAGTTTAACTCAAAATTTTTTCATTTGCAGTCTAAATTTAGTTTTTTCTATTTTCTGGTGGCGCCTGAAACCCTTGTCGCGAAGTAAGTGGTGTTAGTCCTCAAGCAACGAACGTAGCATCCAGGCCGTTTTTTCGTGGGTTCGTAAACGTTGTGTCAGTAGATCACATGTCGCTTGGTCGCCAGCATTTTCAGCGGCTCGAAAAGCCTCTCGGGCTGTGCGCGCCACCGTCTCATGACTTTCAACCAGACGTTGAAGCATTTCCGGCGCCTTGGGAATTTCTTCCTCTTCGTGAATATGCGAGAGGGCAATAAATTGACGCCAAGTGCCTGGAGCCGGGAAACCTAATGCGCGTATTCGCTCGGCGATGACATCTACAGCAATCGCGAGTTCCAGGTATTGCGCCTCAAACATCGTATGAAGCGTTTGAAACAAGGGACCGGTCACATTCCAGTGAAAATTATGCGTTTTTAGGTACAACGTGTAGGTGTCCGCTAAGACTTGGGCGAGTCCCTTTGCGATTTGTTCTCGCGTATGAGTTTCCAGACCGATGTTGACTGTCATCAAGTTTCCTCCTTGCCGGCGTGAGAGCACCCCGAATTCCGAGCAGAATTGAGAACCCCAAGTTCGCTAAGGGTCTTGGCGGACGGGTTGTTTCTGCAGGATGGGCCCCTGGAAATGATTCTTTCTTGAATTCACGAGGGTATCATTGGCAATTGTGCCGGTATTTATCGGATCATTCTGGTCGCGATCACAACAATAAGGCCTCGGTGTCATCACACCGAGGCCGTGGCTCCAAGATAGAAACTTGTTCTAGAAAAGACCGTTAATTCCTAACTTGACCCAGGCCGCAAGGCCCTCAAAAAATCCAACTTGTCCGTCCCGATTCGTGTCCACTTCTGTCGCAACTGCCTGCGCCACTAATGCTTCGTGGGTGACAAATTGTCCGAGGGGTGAAGACCGTTGGAAAAAATCTTTCGCTCTTCCCGTAACCTCGGGATAAACACCGAAGGCCGGAAGATGAGTCATGTTGATCCAGCCATCTTGGTTACGGTCGTAGTTCTTCATCAGGTTGCGAGTGTATTGCTGGATATTCATTTTGGGCTCTCCTCGTGACGCGCTGAAAGTCGTTAGTCCTATATCCGCGCGTTTCCGGAAAATCCGGCTAAGAGAAGATGTTTAACGCAATAAGAATTCCTTAAGAAATTGATGTGGCCGCGTCCTCAAGGCACAGGACCGGATCGGCCTGTAGTGCGTTCATCATCAAGAGGTTGCGGTCAAAACCGTCCGGGTCGTTGGCGAGGTGTCCGCGTTCCGCAAGTAACGACTTGATGGTTTCAACGTCGGCGGCTGCGAGGTCATCAGGGGACAAGCAGGCTGCAACACCGAGGGCAGCGCCCAGCGTGACATTGTATTGAACAAGCCTACACACCGAGTGCGCGAAAGGGGTGTAACCCGCTGCCCGAGACGCAATTCCCAAATTCGAAATAAAGCGGGCGATGCCTGCGTCGATGTTAACGTGCGCGGTGATCGGGCCGGGCACCGCAACAGCGCGGAAGCCTCTAAAGTCAGGATAATAGCAGAAGGTGCCGACGCTTCGGGCGGGGACCTCTGTGGCAAGGTCCCGCAGTGTGAGACGCCGTCTCGTATCCAGGGCGTGCCGGGTTTGCCTGACATAGATTCCCGAGGGTAATTCGACGAAGGCATTTTTCCAACCCAGTTCCTCCCGCAGGAACCTCTCGAAGTGCTGGGCTTCGCTCCGGAAAAAGTCGTCCGCTCCTTCACGGGAGAGTCGTAACAAGGTGGCGGCATCTTCACTGAAATAGATGAGGCCATTCCAAGAAGTGATATCGGGACCTATCACAGCGACGTTGAAGCCGTCTGCCTCAAATTGATACGCGGGATTTCCCAGCCCTTGGGTCTCTCGCCATCGCTGGAAGGCCAAACCCAGGTGGGGTGGTCCGATCAGCAGATAGTCTTCGCCTTGCTCCAGGTCAAGAAATGCGCGGGCGCCAAACATTCGTTGTCGCAGTGCTTCCAGTTGGGGGTCCTGTCCCAGTGCCTGGCACGTGGCCATGATGGTGGCGGGCGTCACGCCGCGAACGACCGGCAGTGGGCTGATTCCAAGCCGTTTGTTGAGACCGTAATCTGTAAACCCGTCGCTGAAGCGCATTCCGGCCGCTTCAGCCAGGTCGGCGTCGGGGGTGGCATCAATGAACGCTTTGGCAATCAGTGAATCTCTTTCAAGTTCCACACTTCGGAGCCGCCTGTCTTGCAGGGTGACGCCTTTCCAGTGTTCTCGAAGGATTTCAACCCCGGCGCTACGGAGCATCGATTCTAATTCAGCCGCTCCACGTTTGGCCTGCAGGGCGACCAACGAAACACCCGCCTGCGTCAGAAACTGGCTGAAGATGCCATCTTCGGGGGACTGCACCGGTGCTTTAAGGTGTCGCGCATCCCGATCAACGAAGGCCAGACCATCCTCTGTGAGCAATCCGCCCAGCATCGCGTTCGGAGAGACCAACAGTCCCACCCGACTGCCCGTCTGGGCGGCGGCAACGGCAGCAAGACAACCTTCGGTTTCATTGCCGATCACAAGAATATCGAAATCATGCATGTGCGTTCCCGTGGATGTCGTGTTGGAATGAGACTCAGACAGCAATGACCTGGATTTTCGGTTCGATGGTTTGCAATAAGGCTTCAATGCCAGCCATCGTCCCTGTAATCGAACTGGGACAAGTGCCACAGGCCCCTTGGTAGTGAATGCTGAGTTGATCGCCTGCCAAACCGACGACTTCCAGCCCCCCTCCATCCATCATCAATGCCGGGCGAACTCGGTCATCGAGCAAAGCGTTGATTTTTTCAAGCCGGGCACGGTCCGCGTCACTGAGCGTATCGGGCGAGAGTTTGGCGGCGGCGGGACCGGCAAAGGCCCTTTGGATGGCACCGGCATCGGCTTCGCGGATGGGCACAGCCAGCGCACGTTCCAATTCAGGCCATACGGCGCGACCATCCTGCACGACCGTCAGATATCGGTCAACATAGTACACCTCGGTCACGTGGGGAATCGCAAAGAGTGCCTTCGCGAGTGGGTCGTCGCTGGCCTGCTCTGGCGAGTCGTAGGAGCGTGCGGTCCCCAAGGTGAGCGCTTCCTTGAGCACAAAGCGTTTCGCGTTGGGGTTTGGTGTAAATTCGATTTCAGCGATCTTCGGCATAAGACAAAACCTCGATGGGGACGTGTGGCGTATTCTTCAAGGGGCTGGCGAACCCGAACCCGGAACGGGGTCCCCACTCCCCTCGGTTGAACTCGAGGCTTCACCGCTTAATGCGGCTTGAAGAGTGTGCCAAGGCAATACGGCACATTTGACGCGCGCCGGAAGATTCGCAATGCCGGAAAAAGCCTGTAGGTAACGGTTGCCGTTGTTTTCTGATGAGATTGAGTCTGTTTGACCGGTCACCACTTGCCGGAAGTCTTGCACCAAGGTTTTGACGCTTTCGATGGATTTTCCCTTGACCTGGGTCGTCATGATGGAGGCAGAGGCCTGACAAATGGCGCAACTCTGGCCCTCAAACCGTATTTCGTCGATGGCGTCTTGGGAAAGCCTCGCCGTCAACCAAATATGGTCTCCGCACAGCGGGTTCAACCCCTCGCTGTGATGCGTCGCATCTGCGACCTTTCCGTAGTTTCTCGGCTTTTTGTTGTGTTCGAGAATGAGTTGATTGTAGAGGGCGTTAGGAGATGTCATCCGTGAAAAAGCTCCGAAACTGCTGTCAATCCTCGCACCAGCGCCTCGCATTCTTCCAGCGTGTTGTAAAAGGTGAACGATGCACGGGCCGTGGCGGGTACGCCCAGTCGTTTCATCAGCGGTTGTGCGCAGTGATGTCCTGCGCGGATGGCAATCCCCCCGGCATCCAACACGCTCCCTACATCGTGGGGATGAACGCCTTTAACCTCAAAGGAAATAACGGCCGCCTTCTGCGGAGCTGTTCCGATCAGGCGCACGTACGGAAGTTCGGCCAAAAGGCTGGTTGCGTGGGTCAGCAACGTGTTTTCATAGGCTGCAATCCGTTCGATGCCAATGTCTTGCAGGTATCGCAGAGCTTCTCCCAATCCCACCGCGGCGGCGATGGAAGGGGTGCCTGCCTCAAACTTGTACGGTAGGTCGTTGTAGGTGGTCTGTGAGAAACTGACGGTTCGGATCATATCGCCGCCCCCCTGCCAAGGGGGCATTGCTTCCAAAAATTGCCGTTTGCCGTACAGAACCCCGATGCCAGTTGGACCGCAAAGCTTATGGCCTGAAAATACGTAAAAATCGGCGCCCAACGACTGTACGTCGACCCGGGTGTGAAGAACCGCTTGGGCCCCATCGACCAATACCGGTATTCCCTGCGCGTGTGCCGCCACAATGATCTCGCGGATGGGGACAATGGTGCCCAGCGCATTAGAAATGTGGGTTATCGCAACAAGGCGGGTATTCGGGCCTATCCTTTCAATCACATCGCGCGCTAAAAGGCTTCCATCGTCTTGGATTGGGGCGACGACAAGTTTTGCGTCACGTTCTTTACAGATCATTTGCCACGGAACCAAATTCGCGTGGTGCTCCAGTTCCGAGATGAGAACCTCATCTCCTGCACGCAGGTTGGTCCTTCCCCAACTGTTTGCCACCAAATTAATGGCCTCGGTGGTGCCACGAGTGAAGATAATTTCTTCACGTTCGGCCGCATTGAGAAATTGCTTGACTGTGTCCCGTGCGGCTTCATAGGCCCCTGTCGCCTCCTGGCTCAACGTGTGGACCCCACGATGAACATTGGCGTGCTCGAAACTGTGATAGCGCACCAATCGTTCAATCACTCGTTGCGGCATTTGGGCGCTGGCCGCGTTGTCCAGATACACCAGCGGGTTCCCATTGACCTGGCGCCCAAGAATGGGGAAGTCTGCTCGAATTAATTCAACAGGCAACAACGGGGACGTCACGGAGATGCTCATTTTTTCGACTCCGCGCGCTGGGTGCGCCCCAGCACGACGGCCTGCAGCTGCTTACGCAAACTGTGGATCGGAATGTTCTCTAATACCTCGGCAGCGAAAGCGAAGGTCAAGAGCGCGCGCGCATCCGATTCCGAAATGCCGCGGGCTCTTAGATAGAACAGCTGCTCCTCGTCCAGTTGGCCAATGGCCGCTCCGTGGGCGCACTTCACATCGTCTGCTTCAATGGCTAGTTCGGGTTTCGTGTCAATTCGTGAGTCGCTCGAGAGTAATAGACCCCGGGAGGACTGAGCAGAGTCCGTCTGCTGCGCTTGCGGGTGGACTCGAATCAGCCCTCGGAAAACAGCGTGAGAGCAGCCATCAAGAATCATCCGTTGCGACTGACGGCTTTGACCGTGGGGCTTCCGATGAATCAATTGCGAGCGGGTATCCGCCTCTTGGTCGCCGGCGAGCAGTGCCAAACCGTCTAGGGTGGCGTTCATTTCTGTCTCAACCCCGTCAATGCTGACATCAAAACGTGACAGGCGGCCCCCGAGCGTAATATTGCGCAATGTGTATCGGGCCCGTAGCCCGAGATTCGCCGCACATCGCTCAAAATGACAGCCCATACGACTCTCGCTTTGGACTCGAATGTGTGTGAGCTCGCTCTCTTCCCCCACCGCTACCTCCGTGATGGCGTGCACTGCCTGGACAGTTTCGTGGGTGGCGACGTAGGTTTGAACCACGGTTGCCTTGGAGCGAGGCCCGGTCGAAATCCAGATGCGAGGAGCAATGCGAACGCCTTCTCTCGCGCCACTTGAGACGAAAAGAAGGTGGATGGGACGGGGCTCGTTGACACCGGGCGGAACTTCCAAGCAGGCCCCTTCACGCCCGAAAAGGGTTGCCAAAGCTGTCATGGTATCGCTCTCGGGCGGTGCAATGCTTCCCAGTGCGCGCGGCCCGTCCGTGTCGTTTAATGTGCCAAGCGGACGAAGAACGATGGACCCCAATTCACTGAGGTTGCTCAACTCGGGCGAGAAGTAACCGTCCACAAAAGTCAGGCGGCGCCCCTCCGCTTCCGGCAGTATGAACCTTGAAATGTCGGGGAGCAGAATGTGCCCCGCACGCGCTGGAGTCTGGTACGTATGCTCGAGCAAAGGAACCAGTGTCATGAATCTCCAGTCTTCCTCGTGTGCCGTGGGCAAAGCGGCATCCTGGAGATATGTCCGCGCTCTTTCCTGCAATCCCTGCGTCACGGATGGTGTTGTGATGGGCTGTTGTGAGTCGGTCAGTGCCGATGCCAACCAATGTCGCGAATCTGTCAGCGCCGACATGACTTACACCGCACCTGGCGTTGATGCCTGCGAGCGAAGCCAGTCATATCCGCGACTTTCCAATTCTTGGGCCAGTTCTTTCCCGCCTGTCTTTATCAGACGCCCATCTGCCATCACGTGGACAAAATCAGGAACGATGTAATTCAGAAGGCGTTGATAGTGCGTCACCATGATGATTGCATTCTCGGCATTCGAGAGTTGGTTGACGCCTTGCGAAACGGTCTTCAGTGCATCAATATCCAGGCCTGAATCAGTTTCATCCAAGATGGCTACTTTCGGATTAAGAACAGCCATTTGAACAATTTCGTTGCGTTTCTTCTCGCCGCCGGAAAATCCTTCATTCACGCTTCTTTCTAGGAAACTGGCCGGAAGTTCAACCACCTTGATGCGCTCGTTGATGTAGTCGTCAAATTCGATCGGGTCTAATTCTTCTTCGCCTCGGGCGACCGCAAGGGTGTTATACGCCTGGCGCAGGAAGGCGGCATTGCTGACACCGGGGATTTCGATAGGATATTGGAACGCCAGAAATAGACCGGCTCTTGCGCGCTCTTCCGCCTCAAGAGCCAACAAATCACGATCCAAGAATTTGACACTGCCCGCGGTGACTTCGTAGTCCGGATGGCCTGCCAGGACTTTTGACAGCGTGCTTTTTCCGGACCCATTGGGTCCCATAATAGCGTGGACTTCCCCAGCACGCACAACAAGGCTGAGTCCTTTCAGAATGGGGGTTCCATCGACTGAGGCGTGAAGACCATCAATTTCAAGCAAAATGGGGGCGTTTGTTTGGATCATGCTGTTACCCTACACTGTTCTCAAGTTTAAGACCGAGTAGTTTCGTCGCCTCTACGGCAAACTCCATCGGTAGTTGGGTGAATACGTCTTTGCAGAAGCCATTGATGATCATGGCAATGGCTTCCTCAGCGCCTATCCCTCGCTGGGCAAAGTAAAACATTTGGTCTGCCCCAATCTTTGAGGTGGTTGCTTCGTGCTCAACTTTCGCGCTGTCGTTTTGCACCCTGATGTAGGGGACCGTATCAGCCGCGCACGATTGGCCGATGAGCATTGAGTCACACTGTGAGTAGTTACGTGCCTGACGCGCTTTAGGGCCTACTTGAACCAGACCTCGGTACGTATTCTTTGAGCGACCCGCCGAAATTCCCTTGCTAATGATGGTCGAGCGCGTGCGAGGGCCAATGTGAATCATCTTTGTGCCCGTATCCGCTTGTTGACAATTGTTTGTGAGGGCAACGGAGTAGAATTCTCCCACGGACTCTTCTCCAAGAAGTATGCAACTCGGGTACTTCCAGGTGATGGCAGAGCCTGTCTCGACCTGAGTCCACGAAATTTTGGACCGCTTGCCTTTGCACAGCCCCCTCTTTGTTACGAAGTTGTAGATCCCGCCTACGCCATTCTCGTCGCCCGCGTACCAGTTTTGCACCGTGGAGTATTTGATATCCGCGTCATCCAATGCCACGAGTTCGACCACGGCTGCGTGCAGTTGATTGGTGTCAAATTTGGGTGCTGTGCAGCCTTCCAAGTAGCTCACCTTCGCACCGTCTTCGCACACGATCAACGTGCGTTCAAACTGTCCCGATTCTTCGGTATTGATGCGGAAATAAGTGGAAAGTTCCATCGGACACGTCACTCCCCGAGGAACGAAGCAGAACGATCCGTCAGAAAAGACGGCAGAATTCAAAGCCGCGAAGTAGTTGTCGGTGTAGGGGACAACACTGCCCAGGTATTTTTTTACAAGTTCGGGGTAGTCGCGAACAGCTTCCGAAAAAGAGCAGAAAATAACCCCGGCCGCTTTGAGCTTTTCTTTGAAAGTGGTTGTGACTGACACGCTGTCAAACACCACGTCGACTGCGACATTGGCCAGCATTTTTTGCTCGTGAAGGGGGATTCCTAGCTTTTCAAAGGTTCGGATCAGCTCCGGATCAACCTCGTCGATACTCTCCAATTTCTTTTTCTGCTTGGGCGCTGAATAGTACACGATATCTTGATAGTCGATGGGCGGGTACGTGGCGTGTGCCCAATGCGGCTCTGTCATCGTGAGCCAATGGCGATAGGCTCGCAACCGAAAGTCAAGAAGCCAATCCGGCTCCCCCTTTTTGGCCGAAATCATTCGCACGACGTCTTCGTTCAGACCCTTCGGTAACATTTCAGCTTCAATCGGAGTCACGAAGCCCGCTTCGTAGGGGCGATTGATCACCTTTTCGACTTGAATGCTCATATCGTAACCTCAATACCACCATAGCATAAATTGGATAATTCAGGTCTAGTTTGTCAAGCCAAGGTGTTTCGAGTAATATGGATAAAGTAGTGGAGCAGAATAGCCAGCTTCGATCAGGAGCGATGAGTGTGATATCCGCTATTACGCACAGATCTCTTGGCGATGCTGTGTCGTCCCGAGAAATTCTGGGTGATGTCTGGCGAGGGCCGATTTTGAGGATCACCTGTAACCCATGATCACCAGAGCGACAGAATACGCGTGCCTTGCCATGCTTTATTTGGCGAAGCAGCCGCCGGGTTCCCCAGCGAATACGGCGGATGTTGCACAGGTGGAGAGAATTCCGCCCTCCTTTCTGGCCAAGGTGATTAACCAACTTGCGAAAGCGGGTTTGGTCGTTTCTCGGCGTGGACCGGCGGGTGGATTGGAATTGGCGCGTGACGCTGCTACCATCACCCTTCGACAGGTTGTCGAAGCGATCGAAGGGGAGCTGGCTGTCAACTTGTGTACCGCATCTCAGGACTACGCGTGCTTTCGATTGGGTTGCTCGTTGAAATCTGCTTTCGCAGATGCTCAGCGGGTTTATCTGGAACGCTTGAATGCTGTGACCCTGGCAGACTTGGTGCGCGAAGATCGATACGTAGGGGACACCGGTACGGTGCGGCCCGTGGCGCTACTTGTAGATGAGCCCTCACATTCCTCGAAATCTGAGTTGATGAGACGGAGTGCGCGGGTGATGGAAAAGGAGAGCAGACGATGACAACCGAATCTCGCCCCAATACCAAGTCTCTGGTGACCTTAACGCCCCGCGCGGCGGAACACGTCAAGACGCTTTTTGAAAGAAAAGGCCTTCCTGACGCATTTTTGCGTGTGGCGGTCGCCGGAGGGGGCTGTTCAGGGATGTCTTATAAGTTGGACGTTGCGACGGAACCGGGAGCCACCGATCGGATCATCCCTTCCGAGGGGGGCGTCCGTGTTTTGGTCGATGTGAAGAGCGCGTTGTACATCGCGGGTATTGTCATTGACTATGATGACGACCTGATGAACGCGGGCTTCAAGTTCATCAATCCCAACGCGAAGACGAGCTGTGGCTGTGGTGAAAGCTTTAGCACCTAGGGGGTTGCCCCTGTTTTTGGGGATCGCTCTGCTTTTGGGGTGTGGCGGAGCGGATGCTGCAGATTCCTCCGACCTGGGGAAGACCGCCATGGCCTCCCGGGTGCACCGTACGGATGCAGAATGGCGGCAACGTCTTTCGCCCGAGGCCTACTCGGTTTTGCGTCAAAAAGCGACTGAAAGGCCCTTTACCGGGGCTTACCACAAAGAGGAGGCCCCCGGAACTTATCATTGTGCGGGGTGTGATCTTCCCCTGTTTGAGTCTCGTGCGAAGTTCGACTCAGGAACAGGGTGGCCCAGCTTTTGGGAGCCTCACTCAGCCAGTCATGTCCGTGAAGAAGAAGACAAAAGTTTGTGGATGATTCGCGTCGAGGTCTTGTGTGCTGCCTGTGACGGCCACCTCGGGCACGTGTTTACAGACGGCCCGGCTCCCACGGGAAAGCGTTACTGTATCAATTCTGCCGCCCTTTTATTCCGACATGCCTTGACAAAATCCCCTTGAAGGTCAGGCTTCGCGGCACTCAACTCGCCTCGCCGATCTTTGAGCGCTCTGGACCCGTTTGCCATTCGATGGTCATCTCACTTAACGGGCAGCCTGCGCGGTAAGCGAGCCGAACCCATATGACCTGTCCCTTGAACACGGGGCGAGCGGGGAGTGGAAACTGCAACTGGAACAGGTACCAATCGTTGTCGGGATGTTCGAATTCTTCAGTCAGGACCGCTTTGGAAATGAGACTAATTCCATTGGCAGTTCCGTCACGTTCAGCAAGCAACGGCACGCATATATCGACGCCCGTCTCGGGCTGTCCCATATAGCAGACCCAGTAGGTGACGGGTTCTGACACTGCGGCAATTCGCTGATCTTCTAGATGCGGATGAGATGAACGTATGATGGGAATTTCGAATCCCTCATAGTGGTAATCCATTTCAACGAGCTGCAGGGCGTTCACGACCGCATACGGGATGGTCCTTAAATTTGTTTGACCGAGGCGACTCAGCACGGCCCGCATCACCGGCACTTGTTGCTCGTTTACCAAGCCCACGTGTAGCATCTCGCAAATCACCAAGTGGGGCTGCTCTGGTGGAGAAAAATTTTCCGCGTTCGCGGTAATCACTTCGACGATGTCGTTCAAACCATTCAGCGTCATTACACGGCGAGCCACCTCAGCCATTTCCACGTCCCGTTCAACAGCATAAACTTTTCGGGCTCCAGCCCGGGCCGCGATGGCGGACAAAACACCACTCCCGGCGCCTATCTCCAACACGACACAGCCTGGGATCATTTGCTTGGTAATCGCAAATCTGAACGATTTCATGCGCCTTTCGTTGATGAGCATCATGTGGTGATAAGGCTGCGGGATGCGCCAACCCTCTGGAAACGTCACGGAAGCATCTCCCCGCTTGGAGAGGGGTTTTCAAAAGTCATTTTTTCCCTCCATTTTTGAATCATCGCTTGGGTTTGCTCGACCGCGTCTGTCGGGAGGCTTTTGGCGTCGGGGTAGTATTTTTGAGCGCTCGCAGGGGTTTGGTTGTACGCGAGACACCAATAGGCGAAAGCCAACACGCGGTACGCGGGAGAATGGGGGTGCATGGGCAGAGTTTCGGCCAAGTTCCTCATTGCGAGGCGATCGCCCTGGGCCGCGGCGCGAAAGTACCAGGTGATGGACTCTTCTTGCATATCGCGATGGAGTGCGTTGCCAACGGTATGTCCCCAGGCGTTCTGGGCCCATCGTTTGCCGGCCCTGGCTTGCTGTTCCAAATTCCTTGACTCTTTGGACGGTGTGACAATGGCTTGAGCGTCAGAGGGAGTGGGATGGCGGGTGGGCGGTTGATGATGCATCCCAAGTGACATTTTCCAGATATTCCTGGCTTGAGAGAGCGCCAAGCCTTGGGCGAGGGGCGCGAGCTTTTGGTGATAGGTCTCCCATTTTGCTTGTGCGGCTGGGTGTCCAGAAATGTGCGCCCGAGCCAACCACCGGAGGCCAGCCAGTCGGGTGCTCAAGTTGGGAGCTCTCGACGCAAAAAAATCCCCCAAAATAAACTGGGCCTCTCGATGCCCACGGAGGGCTTCGAAGGTCAGTAACTTGACGGCGAGTTCGGTCCCGTCTGGGGCAGAGGACTTCGCCAACAGCTGCTTGGCGATCGCTAGACGCCTTTCCGGTGGGCCGGCAAAGGGTGTCATCGCCATCGCATCGCGTGGGTGTTTCTGGCTTCGATGCAGCGTTTTCGCGTGGGCGGGCACATCGCAAAGAGCGGCAATGCAAAGGGCGGTGAGTCCAAATGATGTGAGACGTTCCCGAAACACCATAGATTTACGAGTCTCGTTCGGATTTTTCATCCGGAAAGCATGCCATGGTGCTCATCTGGAGGATGGCGCGTCAAGCGGGAGCTGTGCTGAAAACCTTGGGCGTTGGTGACTGTGTTATCCTGAGCGAGTTATTCGCGGAAAGGAAACCCTGGAATGACTGCAACCGGCATCGAAATTCCCCTGAACCTGGTCAAACCGAGCGCACCCTATGAAGCAACGGTCATCGAGAATCGCTGCTTGACCCCTGGGAGCTCAGAGGATGTTCGTCACATTGTTTTGAGCCTGGGCGAGAGTGGTTTGCGTTACCTGGAAGGACAGTCTGTGGGCGTGATCCCGCCAGGGCTAGATGAGGCCGGGAAGCCGTTGCGCTTGCGTTTATATTCCGTGGCGTCTGCACGCGGTGGCGATGATGATACCGGGACCACCGTGAGTTTGTGCGTGAAACGAACCATCTACGAGAATGAACGAGGGGAGATTGTTCGCGGGGTGTGCTCAAACTATCTCAATGACAGGGTGGCAGGTGATCGTGTGAAAATTTGCGGCCCGATTGGGAAACATTTTTTGTTGCCGCCCGACCCTGAACAGCCCATCGTGATGTTTGCCACTGGAACAGGCATCGCGCCGTTTCGTGCTTTTTTGAGGCAACGGTCAATTTTGAAGCATCGGGGAGCGGCCATCTTGATATTTGGTGTGCGAACCTCGAACGAGTTGCTGTATCTCGAAGAACTTCAGGCGTTGCTGAAGGAACCGGGCGATCGCCTCGCGCTGGCGATATCGCGAGAACAGAAAAACGCCGAAGGCGGGCGGATGTACGTCGGCGACCGTCTTCACGACCTAGGGGATGATGTTCTTCGGCTGCTTTCCGGGGGGGCCTTCACCATTTACCAATGTGGCTTGAAGGGGATGGAGGCTGGTGTGGAGGCCGCTTTTTCCCGTCTTCTGAGTCAGGAAGGCCTCGACTTTTCGGCTTTGAAGCCGGAATGGGTGCGCGCGAAACGCTGGCTGGTCGATACCTATTGAACGAGCGAAACCAAAGAAACGTTCTAATTCTTTGAAGCGCCTTTAAGCTTGTTGCCATATTTCGCGCGTACCTTCGTCACTTTGGGGGCGACGACGCTCTGACAATAGGGAATGTTTGGGTTTCGGGCGAAAAAGTTCTGGTGCTCAGACTCCGCCACCCAAAAGCGTTCCAGCGATACAATCTCGGTGACAATGGGACGTTCCCAATCAGGGGCGATGGCCCGAATGTGGCGGTGGGCCCGTTCTTTTTCCTCTTCGGTTTGGACGAGAATGATGGAACGGTATTGTGAGCCGTGGTCGGGTCCTTGCGCATCCTTGGTCGTGGGGTCGTGAATCGCGAAGAAGATATCAAGTAACTCTCGATATGCTACGACCGTCCGGTCATACGGGACGCGAACGACCTCGGCGTGACCGGTGTGCCCGCTTGAGACTTGTGCGTAGGTCGGATTTTCAATACGCCCCCCCGCGTAGCCTGATTCCACGTCACCCACGCCCCCAAATTGTTCGAAAGCGGCCTCCAAGCACCAGAAACATCCACCCCCAAAGTGAGCGAAGGCCAGGTTTTTGTCAGGAATTCGGATGGCGGCCGATAATTGGGCAAGGGGCGGATTTGTTTCTTTTCGCGTGAGTTGTGTCAAACTCATCCACGCTCCCAACACCAGCAGCAGCAGTAGAGCCGCGCGAATGGTCAGGGCGGTTCGCGGTACGTCGCTTTTTTGGTCCTCCCAGGTATTAGCGGAGGAACGCCAATTCGGTGTCCGTGTAGCCAGAGTCCGTCGCTCCTTGCGCCTTCGCATAGCGTTTCACTCCAAAAGACAATCCGAGGAAGAAGGTGCGAAAACCCTTCTCTTTCATTTCCTCATAGGCCTGCTCAAACGTCCACTTATCTCGCGCAATTCGATAGATGCCAACCATGGCCCCGGTTCTGTCTCTCCCGTGTTGGCAGTGCACGAATACGGGGCCCTCCTGATCGTTCAAGGTGAGCTTCAGCCAAGAGTCAACCTGTTCTTGCTTGGGGGGCAATATCCAGCTCATCGGGATATGTGTGAATTTCATTCCCAAGCGTTCAACGAGTTCTTTTTCGTGGCTCGCCTGCTTTTTGTTGAAATGCAAGTAGACGACGTGCCTGATGCCCAGGTCCCGCAGTTGCGCTAATCCTTGATCCGTTGGTTGCTGTCCTCGATAGAGTTGGTTGTCCACTTTAAAAAAGTGCCCGAGGTCCTCGCGCCGGCGTGTCGGTTCCCAACCTGGCTCATCGGCCTGACGCGCCTCAAGTGCACGCGCCTGTTGAGCAATCGGAGGGCTGGCTGCCCGCGTCAACGCGGTTTTGGGGGCGCCCGGCGCGGTCATTTTTCCGCATCCGGTCACAAGGACAAAACAGCCTGCGCTCAGCGCACACAGCATCAGGTGACTCTTGGCCCGGTCTTTCTTTTGCTTCATCGGATTTTTGCCTCTCACCGTTGGGGGTGCAGTCCTTGTCGATGTCTTGCCGGCATCCCTGACGTATTTTTGGTCTAAAAATGGTAAAATTGAGGTTAATAATTTATTGCTGGATGTGATCGCCCTCTTTACAGTCTGCAGCCGATCCGTTATTCTCTGTTACTCTGAGCGCAGGTGGCGGAATGGCAGACGCACCAGTTTCAGGTACTGGCGCCGCGAGGCGTGTGGGTTCAAGTCCCACTCTGCGCACTTCACAGTCGGTCCCTTCCGGGGGCCGATTTGTTTTTTTAGTGGGCGCTGGGGGCCGAAGGACTGATCTGCAGTTCCTTGAATCCGGTGCGCGGATCAACGATGCGCAGGAAGCTTACCTGGGGAAGAAGGCCTATCACCACCTCTGCGGTGGTGAAAACCCGTGATCCCTCCAGCAAATGCCCTCCGGTGGTTGCGCCCTGGCCGTTACTCAGAGAGATATGCAGATGCGAGCCGTCGGCACCGAGCGTGCCCACCAAAGAAACGATCTCGAGGGGGCCCTCGAGCCACGTTCCCTCGTTTTCTCCCGCCTGTCGCAGGTGAGCCCGCTGCAGACTGCCAACACACGTGATCATGGTGGCCGCTGAGACGTGATGGTTTTTCAATCTGCCCGAGATTGAAGTCTTCACGTCATCGCCGGGAAGTAACCGGAAGGCAAGCACGCGGAGGGATGATTCACCTTCAGGGCCTGAACTGGGAAGGGCGAGCGTGTCTTTGTTGGGGCCGGTCAGTGCCACGAGGCCTGCAAACAGGACGCAACCCGTGGCGGCGGTTGCAAGGCGTGAAAATTGCTGGAGTTGGCGCATTCGGAACTCCCTTTTTGAAAGCGACGAGGCGCTGGGGTGAACATTTAATTTGATGGGGGCTCGCTGGGTCAAGTGTTCGCCCCCATTCGCAGGCCAGTTTGGTGGCGAATCTAGCCAGGTTTTCGTTGTGACAGCTATGATGACAGTTGGTTTGAACGTGTGTGTTTGGAGTGCGACAAAGGTTGTGAGGATAGCGATTGGCAGTGACCACGCAGGTCACCGTCTCAAAACTGAACTTTTTGACCGTTTACAACGAGAGGGGTTCGAAGTTCTGGATTGTGCCGGGGGACCGGAGCGTTCAGATTACCCGATGGCTGCCGAGCGGGTTGGACGGGCCGTCACTTCAGGCGAGGCACACCGGGGGGTCTTGGTCTGCGGTTCAGGCATTGGGGTGGCGATTGCGGCCAATAAGGTTCCGGGCATCCGTGCGGCAACGATCGGAGAACCCGTTTCGGCCCGGTTGTGCCGCGAGCACAACGACGTTAATGTAATCTGTTTGGGGGAACGATTAATCGGCCCCGAAATGGCGTGGGAATGTGTACGGGTTTTTCTCTTGACCAATCACTCCTCGGAGGGCCGTCATTCGGTTCGTGTGGCGCAAATTCACGCCATCGAGAATGAAAACGGAAAACGCTCGGGCCAGGGCGATTAATTGCTCCCATTGCGAAAGGGCTGGACATGTCATTGAAAGATGCTTTGAGCACGGTTGATCCTGAGATTGCAGCGGCTGTCTCTCAAGAAGCACGGCGTCAAGCCCATCATCTGGAACTCATCGCCTCCGAGAATTTCGCGAGTCAAGCGGTCATGGAGGCACAAGGCAGTGTACTGACCAACAAGTATGCCGAGGGCCTGCCGGGACGCAGGTATTATGGCGGGTGTGAATTCGTTGATGTCGTAGAAACACTGGCGATTCAGCGGGCGCAGAAGCTTTTTGGGGTTCCCCACGTTAACGTGCAGCCCCACTCGGGGGCGCAGGCGAACATGGCAGTGTT
Organism: Candidatus Sericytochromatia bacterium; assembly: GCA_035284745.1. GTDB lineage: Bacteria > Cyanobacteriota > Sericytochromatia > S15B-MN24 > JAQBPE01 > JAYKJB01. The sequence goes on from JAYKIL010000034.1 coordinate 125,223, forward strand.
TCTGGCCTCCCTGAAGCCGGGTGACCTGATTATGGGGATGGATCTGGCCCATGGGGGACACTTGACACACGGCAGTCCCGTCAATGTCTCGGGCCTCTATTTTCAGGTCGAAGCCTATGGCGTCAATCCGGAAACCGAGCGGCTCGATTACGATTTACTGCGCGAAAAAGCGTTGAAACACCGGCCAAAAATGATTATTTGTGGGGCGTCAGCGTATTCTCGCGTGATCGACTTTTCAATCTTTCGACAAGTGGCAGACGAAGTAGGAGCGCTCTTGATGGCTGATATCGCTCATATTGCCGGCTTGGTGGCGGCTGGTCTGCATCCTACACCGGTGGGGCACGCGCACTTTGTCACCACGACGACACATAAAACACTGCGAGGGCCGAGGGGTGGTTTGGTGATGTGCGGCGAAGAGCACGCCAAGGCCATCGACAAAGCCGTTTTCCCGGGCTTGCAAGGGGGGCCTTTGATGCACGTGATCGCGGCCAAAGCGGTCGCATTCCACGAGGCGTTGCAGCCCGGGTTTTTCGACTATATGTCACAGGTCGTGCGCAACGCCCGCGTGATGGCGGAAACCTTCATGGCGGAGGGCATTCGGGTTATCTCAGGGGGCACCGACAATCATTTAATGAGTCTTGATGTCAGAACCGTGGGGCTAACCGGTAAGGAGGCCAGCCAGTTGCTGGGTGAGGTAGGTATCACAGTGAACAAAAACACCATTCCAAATGACCCCGCCAGTCCTTTTGTAACCAGTGGAATTCGAATCGGTACGCCTGCGGTGACAACGCGCGGAATGGGGGAAGAAGAGTGCCGCCAAATGGCCCGGGCCATCGCAACGCTCTTGAGGGAAAAAGGGACCCCGGAGGCACAGGCGGCGGTCCGGAAAGAAGTAGCAGAACTCTGCGATGCTTTCCCTCTATACGCCGAGGGACCTGCCGTCTCGGCCAAATAAACGGGATGATGACCATGAAAAGAAGACCCACTTGGGACACCTACTTCCTTAAGATGGCGGGCGTGTGTGCGGAACGCGCGACCTGTGATAGGAAATCTGTGGGGGCTGTGATTGTCCGTGACAATCATCCGATAGCGACGGGCTACAATGGCGCGCCGCCGGGACTTCCACACTGTGATGAAGTGGGGCACTTGTTGCGAGAGGTGGACGGCCGCCCTTCGTGCCAGCGCGCCACCCATGCGGAGCAAAATGCAATTATTACCGCGGCTCGTTTTGGACACAGAACCGAGGGGGCGACGATCTACGTGACGGCGCAACCTTGTCTGAATTGTGCCAAAGCAATCATTACCGCCGGCATACGACGGGTTGTATGGACAGAAGGCTATCCGGACCCTGTGAGTCTTGAATTTTTGCGAGCGGCGGACATTGAACTGGTTCACGTTGTTTCTGCCGACGAGTCTCACAGCTCTCCTTCTTCTCTCAGTGCTGGGTGATGATGTACTTGAGCGTCGTCTATCCTTATGTTAACCTACGTGGACGCTCTGTTTGAGGTTTAATTCCGTTGCGTGAACAGGTGATGCCTTTCCTGGTGACGCTATTGGTTGCTTGGTTGGCGACGGACCTTCTGATTCCCTGGGTAACTCGCTTGGCGTATGCCCTCGGGCGGGTCGATCACCCGGATGCCCGAAAAGTACACACAACGCCGATTCCTAGGCTGGGCGGTGTTGCTATTTTTTTCGGTTTTGCTATCTCCATCGCCGTGATAGAGCTGATAGTAGCAGGACCCCTGTTTCCGCGGACCGGTCCCTTCATGGGGCTGTTTGTAGGGGCTTCGCTCATCTTTCTTTTGGGAATCGTCGATGACTTGCGCCCCTTGCCCGCCTCGGTGAAGTTGGTTGTTCAGATCGTCGCGGCAGGGGTCGCGGTGGCTTTGGGGGTTCGTATTGAGGTGTTGAGTAACCCGATGGGGGGGATGATCATCCTGCCGATGGCGTGGTCTGTCGGGCTCACGATATTTTGGCTCGTTGGAATTACGAACACCATTAACCTGATTGATGGCCTTGATGGGTTGGCGGGCGGTGTCACACTCATTGCAGCCAGTACGACCGCTTTGATTGCGTTTCAGACGAAGCAACCCGCTCTGGCCTTACTGGCGTTGGCATTGGTGGGGGCGACCGTTGGTTTTCTGCGTTACAACTGGAATCCTGCCAAGATTTTTATGGGAGATTCTGGAAGTTTATTTTTAGGATTTGCGCTGGCCGCCATCTCGGTCATCGGACTGCTGAAGGTGGCTGCAACCGCTGCCTTGTTGGTTCCGATTCTAATTTTGGGGGTTCCTATTTTTGATACGGCGTTTGCGATTGTCCGGCGCGCGATTCAGCGTCGCCCGATCTTTTCGCCCGACAGAGGTCATTTGCACCATCGTTTACTGGGCCTCGGGTTTTCGCAAAGACGGGCCGTTGTGATTATTTACGCCATCTGTCTGTTGCTCGGTGGGACTGCGCTCACCCTTTTCGATATTCCGGAAGGCCTCGTTGTTCTATTCACGGCGCTGGCGATTTTGGCGTGGGCATTTTCTTCTCGTTTTGTACGCGCCGTCAAGGTGAGGGCTGACGAACCATGAAGCCACTGGTGATGACTGTTTTTGGCACCCGCCCTGAGGCGGTGAAGATGGCGCCATTGGTGTTGGCTTTGCGGGCGTGCCAAGAGCTCGATACGGCGTTGGTGGTGACAGCGCAACATCGCGAGATGTTGGATCAGGTATTGGATTTGTTTGCCTTGGTTCCGGATCATGACCTCGATTTGATGAAGTCGGGTCAGAGCCTGACCGATGTGACCAGCCGTGTTTTGACCCATTTGGGCCCTGTTTTAGAGGCCCGTCGCCCCGCGTTGGTGTTGGTCCACGGAGATACCACGACGACCTTCGCTGCGAGTTTGGCTGCATTCTACCGTCAAATTCCGGTTGGCCACGTCGAGGCGGGTTTGCGAACACCCGAGCGTTACAATCCTTACCCCGAGGAGATGAATCGGCGTTTGACGACGCAACTGGCAAATTTACATTTTGCCCCCACCTACACCTCAGAGAAGAACTTGCGTGCGGAAAATGTTGCGGCGGATGCGATATACCGCACCGGCAATACCGTCATCGATGCCCTGCTGATGACGGCCCGCAAGTTACCGGGCGCGGAGTCAACTGCCGGTCGTCAAATCCTGGTGACGGCTCATCGTCGGGAGAATTGGGGGGAGCCGCTCGCGAACATTTGCCGAGCGGTTTTACGTCTGGTTCAGAGTGACGAAACGCTTCGGGTTTTATTTCCCATTCATCGAAACCCGGTGGTTCGCCAGACTGCGCAGGCTATCTTAGGTCACCATTCGCGAATTGAATTGATTGAGCCGCTGGATTACGCGCCGTTTGTGGCTGCGATGCGGGACTCGCATTTGATCCTCACCGACAGCGGAGGGGTGCAGGAAGAGGCTCCGTCCTTGGGTAAACCGGTGCTTGTGCTGCGCACTACGACAGAGCGACCGGAGGCGATTGAATCAGGGACGGTCCAATTGGTGGGTGTCGATGAAGACGCCATTTTTGAGGCTGCTCAGCACTTGCTGACAAACGAAGGTGCCTACGAAAAGATGGCAAGGGCTGTGAACCCGTATGGAGATGGGGCAGCCTGTGCGCGGATTGTTGATGCGTGTCGTCACTTCCTCGGCCTGTGCAGTGAGAGACCTGATGAATTTTCTCCGGGCGCCGTTGCGACCTGTTCCGTCCCTCGGAACCGCTAGCCTTCAAACGCGCTTGACAGCGGTCAGGCTGCGAATTTCTTGGTCGGCGTCTCGCAATCGTAAACTCACCTTCTTTACCAGGTTTTTCAGCAGCGCCGCGGCCAATGCCGGCGATGAGGTGATGAGGTCTCTCAGTGGAGGACCCGGAACCTTCAACACAACGCTGTCAACGAAAGCACAGGCGGTCGCGGAACGTGGAAGCTCATCGAAACAGGCGAGTTCGCCGAAGATTTGGCCCCTATCAAGCAAGGCTAAACGCTGCTCTTCTCCTCTTTGGATGACGGTGGTTAATTCAACCGCGCCTGCCACCACGACGAAGAGATCGGTGCCGCTTTCGCCTTCGCGAAAGATAGTGGTACCCGAGGTGACTTCTATAAGCTCGCTGATTGAACAAACCTGCTCAAGGATGGTGTTCTCAACCCCTTGAAAGACATCGGTATGGGAGAGGGCATCAAGAAGTTCCAAGGTTGAAGACATCGAAGGGCCTCGCGAATTAGACGTTAACTTTTCACGTGATTTAAACCGGGGACTCCCCCTCATGCTAGCATGGGGCGCGTTTTTCAGAAATTGAACGCGGAGTGAGATTAAACGATGCTTTGGGACGCTAATGATTCATCGGCGCGAGAGTTTTACAGCAAGCAACTCTTGTTGCCAGAGGTCGGCCTGAGTGGGCAATCGGCCCTCCTGGAGAGTTCCGTTCTCCTTGTTGGTGCCGGCGGATTGGCTGCCCCGATCCTTTCATATTTGGCTGCGGCGGGGGTCGGGCGCATTGTTGTCTTGGATTCTGATGCGATTGAATTGTCTAATTTGCCGCGACAGTTCCTTTTTCGATTCGATGATGTGGGGAAATCCAAGGTGGACGTGGCCGTCTCCCGACTCCGCGGCGTCCCTCCTGGGACGGTGATTGAGTCGTATGCAGAGCGTTTGACCCCTGAGAATGCAGCACACTTTCTTGGAGGCATCACGGTGGCCATCGACGCGAGCGATAATTTTGGAACCCGTTTTTTGTTGAATGATGCGTGTCGATTGGCCGGAATTCCGTGGGTCCACGGGGCGGTGACCCGATTCTCTGGCCTTCTGAGTACCTTTCTGAAGGAGGGACCTTGTTACCGTTGTTTTTTTCCAGAACCGCCCACATCCGGTCGAATTCCTGCCTGTGGCGACGCGGGTGTGTTGGGGCCTGCGGTGGGAGTGGTGGGGAGTTGGCAAGCGCTTGAAGCGATAAAAATTTGCCTCGGGAAGTTAGATGCTACCTTGTCAGGGCGGGTGATGAGTGTGGATTTATGGACGTCGCAGGTTGAATTTCTTACACTACCGCGCGATGGCGCCTGCTTGTTGTGCGGCGACAGACCTGAAATTGTGAGTGTTGATTTGGATGAGAGAAGTTATCGTGGCAGTTGGGGGGGGGCTTTGGTGTGAACCTGCGACTGCCGACAGTGGGGTTTCTGTCGCTTGTTATCCTGAATGCCTGCGCCGCATTTTGGGTTGAACGGGGACCCGTCGTGGTACCCTCGCGCACGCTGGCGCCTCCCGAGACACGCGTTTGGGATGTTCGCTCAGATCCTCGTGCGGAGGTAGAACGATGGACCCGATCAACCAGAGTTGGGCTCGGTGGCTACGTCGATGCCGTTTTGTGGGACCCGACTGCCGCGCAGAGTCAGCTCGCCTATGAGATTGCCCTCAATCACCTGGGGCGGGCAGCCGCTTCGGATTTATCAACGCAGCGATGGAGTACGCTGTATGGGGCGGAGCGTGACCGTTTTCCTATTGACCTGCGTTGGCGCTTCGATGAGCAATTTATTGCAAGTCGGCGCATTCTTGACCCCGGGACTTGGCGTTTTGAGCTGCAGTTGGCGACAGGAGGCCCCCTGTCCCCGCATTCGGTGGCGGTATTGAAGAGTTCTGTGTCTGCGCAGGATGGATTCTGGAATGGCGAGGTGAGGCTTTGGTTCCCTTGGCGTGATCCCGTGAGGCACCAGTTGGTGCTTGGTGGCGAGAATCCATGGGTGCGTCTTGTTATGAGTCACTTTTCAGGCAATGGAGAGGTCACCTGGCGTTTTCCTGGTGCGTGGTAAACCCGGACGGTGCTTTGAAGCGTGATGGTGGATGGGGTATAACCGATCATGTCGGCGATGCGTTCTGGTCTGCACAGCCGTGATGGGTCGTTTCTCGGGGTCCAAGCAAGATGATGTTGAATAAAATCCTAACCAATGTGGTGGTGACGGAGGAGGGCGTTGCTCGAATTCATCAACTGCTCGGCGAGTTGGTGAGAGATGTCGATGCAACGGCGGCTTTTCTGGTGGAGAAGAGTGGCCAAATGCTGGCGACCGAGGGCGAGATCAAAGGTTTGGACACCGCGGCTATCGCGTCTTTGGTCAGCAGCAGTTTCGCGTCGACACGGGCCGTGGCGAAGCTGATTGGTGAGGCTGAATTTGAGGCCATGTTTCAGCAAGGCGATCGCTCAAGTATCTTTCTTTATTCTTTGCCAACCTACGACATCTTGGTCGTCATCTTTTCTGATCTGAGCAAGACAGGTTTGGTGAAGGTCCAAGCGGCGCAAACCGCGAGGGCGTTAGCCCAAGAATTGGAGCAGATGGGACAATCTTGAAGTGCCGCCTTGGAGACACGTATCGACACGGTTTCTCTTCCCCGGCCGGTGTCTCTGGTGTTCTTGCGGTTGTTTCAAGCTCGTGGTAGCTTTAAGCCAATCGGTCTCGTCTTGGAATGACCGTTCGTGGAGTTGAATCCGTCCATATGAGAGAGGTCAGCGCCGCCTACGGTTTGTTGTATTCACTTCTTTTTGGCGCAGTGTTGGGCTACGGAATAGACGTTGAGGCCGGTAGTGCACCGTGGGGCCTGATCGGCATGGCTGTATTAGGTTTTGGTGCTGGGTTATACAATCTTTATCGGACACTCACGCAAGCGTCATGACCACCACGTTTCACTTGAGGGATGATCTGGGACACCTCGAATCTCGCCTGTTTAGGCATCTATTCGTGATGTCTCTCCTCTCCTTTGCGGTGGGGGGCATGTTTGCTGGACTTGAGTGGGGCATTGCGGCCGCTCTGGGACCTCTGGCCGCTCTGGCCTACTACCGCTTGCTGGCCCGCCACACTCGGAACGCCGTGCGTCACAGGGTACACCCTGGCAATATGCTTGCCTCCTTGTTTTTAGGGTTGCGCCAGGTGGTGTCGATTGTGCCGCCCTTGGCGTGTTTTGCGATGTGGGGTGAAGCAGGTTGGGCCTGCTTGGCGACACTCGTTTTGAGTCGACATTGGATAGTTGTCGTAGCTTGGCCGGTCAGAAGGCCGATATCCGGCGCGGTGTAGTCGGTTTTTCACAGGAGTTTTGGCGTTGAACACCAGCTTGATAGCGCAGGCACACGACGAACATCATCACAGCCCTCATGGGCATGAACCCGTCCTTGGAATGGGAACGGCGGACCCGGTGCACGTTAGTGCCCAGGCCACCAGTCACGGCGGTGGACACGGCGGCGGGGAACTCATCGCGAGCCATTGGCAGGAGACCATTCCGGGCTGGGGCGTCTTTCACGTCGATACGGTGCTTTACGGCGGTATCGTGATGCTGGCCTTGTTGCTGGTATTTGGAACCCTGGGTCGTGCCGTATCGGCCATTCCCGATGAGCAGTCGGGCTATGTCGGCACGGTCCTCGAAGAGGTTGTGGGATTTTGTCAGGGATTGATCAGAGACTACATCTCGCCGTCAGTCACACCCTATCTGTGGTTCCTTGGTTCGGTCTTCTTGTTTATATTGACATCCAATTGGTTGGCACTCTTGCCTTGGAAAGCTTGGGAAATGCTTGCCGGGGAAAAACTGGCGCATGCGATGGGGCTGCCTCATGCGCTGGCTTACCATGCGCCGACCGCAGACCTGAATACGACCTTGGCTTTGGCGCTGATCAGTCTGGTGATGTACTGGTATTTCGGAATTGCCAGCAATGGGTTGACGGGTTTTCTGTCTCACCATTGGTTTGATAAGCCCATTGGCTTGTTTCCCTTGCGGATGCTGGAGGATGTCACACGCCCGATGTCTCTTGCCCTTCGTTTGTTTGCAAACATGACGGCGGGGCACGTGTTGGGCTTGGTGCTTTTGGCCCTGACCTACTTTGTCATCCCGGTCATCGTTCTCCCCCTCGAACTTTTCGTTGGAGCGATCCAAGCTTTTGTATTTACGGTGCTGTCGGCGGCCTACATTGGCACCGCGGCGGCTCAACATTCTCACGAACACTGAATTGACGGTCATTCTTCGAACCACTGTAACGCTGCATTAGAAACTGGACTCATTTGAAAGGAGATCCCCTCACAATGGCAGACGCAAACGCTCTCCAAGCTCTAGGTAACGTAGCCGCTTACGCGATGCTGGGTGCAGGCCTTGCGATGGGCCTGAGTGCTATTGGCCCTGGCGTGGGTGAAGGCACCCTGTTTGGAAAGGTTATTGAAGGGGTTGCTCGCCAGCCTGAACTTGAGGGCCGCTTGACCAAGTCGGCGTTCATTTTCTTCGCTATCATTGAAGTTTTGGCCTTGTTTGGCTTCGTTGTCGCGATGCTGCTGTTGTTCCTCTTCGGTAAGCCGTTGGTCGACAAGATTCGTCAGGCGGGTGATCTGGCGTCTGCCCCTGTTTCGATCGCGGTGTTAACGGATTCTCCACGCGCATAACGCCTCCGGCCTTTGGCCGCCTTCGCGGTCAAAGGCACCTTGGCGTCCTGAGAAAGTGGACACTCAAATATGTTGGAAATTAACCTCACACTCCCGCTCATGATGGCCATGTTCCTCGTGTTTGCCATTGCAATGAATGCCGTTTTTTTTGCGCCCGTGACGCGGGCTTTGGAGGCAAGAAAGGCGCACATTGATCAACAGCATCAAGCCTCCTTGGCGGCTTCGGAAGCTGCTCTGGCTTTGCAAGCGGATTACGAGAAAAAGCTCAAAGGGGCTCAGGCCGAAGCCCAAGAGGCGATACAAGCTGCTTTGCTTTCTGCCGAGGAAAAGCGCACCGCTTTGTTGTCGGAGGTCCAGGCTCAACTGGGCTCTGAATTACAGGCGGCAAGGCAGGAGATTCGCGCTGAGAAAGAGCGGGCGCTTGCCACGCTCGGTTTCGAGGTGCAGGGTTTTGGAGATTTGATTCAGCGCAAGGCGCTGGAAGACTCTGACTCAGCAGCTGTCATCGGGGCTGGGTCGGGTCTACAGGGAGGAGGTTAGACGATGGAGTTTACCTATTGGCACGCGGTCGCTAACATTGTTAACTTCCTGCTGTTTGTCGTCATCATCGCGAAATTTGCTGCTCCTCCCCTCGTCAAGGCTCTAGAAGATTCTCGCGCGTCGACATTGCGAGTTTTGGCCGAGGCTTCCGAGTCTCGTGCATTGGCCGAACAAACCTTGAACTCGACTCAGTTACGCTTGGCTGATGTCGACGCGGAATTGTCTACGATGGTCAATGACGCGCGGGAGATGGCTGCCAAACAGGCAATTCGCCTGGACGAGGCCGCTCAGGCCGAGGCCGCGCGGCTTCGGGCTTCAATCCGCGGGGAAATCGAGCGGGAACGTCAGGCGGCTGTGAATGAGCTGCGCAAAATACTGGCGGACCAAGCCTTCGAGCGGGCCGTGTTGAATATTCAGGCGTTCATGACGCCAGAACGTCAGAGTTCTCTGGTGGCAGGGCTTATTCGGAAAGTGGGGGATGGGTCATTAGCGCTCAAGTGATTGCGGACCGCTATGCGGACGCCTTATTTCAAGCGGCTCGAAGCAGGGGAGATGCGACCCTGGCCGAGGTCGACGCCCAGTTGCTGAGTCTCGTTCGATTGCTGGACGAGAGCCCTGATCTGGCCCAGGCCTGGGAAAGTCCTGTTGTAGCCGTTGCTTCAAAACAAGGCATCGCGCGTTCCTTATTGGGAAATCGGGTGAATCCTTTGGTCCTGAATACTCTGCTGCTGTTGTTTGAACGCAAACGGGCCGTGTTGTACAGGCGTGTTCAACTGGGATTTCGCAAGCGCTACGACGCGGTCAGACAGCGGGCACTGGTGAAGGTGGTGAGCGCCTTCCCAATGGAGGAGTCCCAGTCGACACAGTTGGGGAATCAGCTTCAGGCCCGGTTGGGTATGGCGGTTGAGATGGAAACAGTTGTAGACCCCTCGCTTTTGGGTGGTTGTGTTTTGACGATCGATGACCAAGTGATTGATCATTCCCTTCGGGGTCGTCTTGAGGCGATGCGCCTCGCGCTAAACTGAGTGACTTAAAGAAAGAGCCGATTCATTAACAGGTGGTAGGCAATTGAACGCCGATTCGCCGAAGCAGAAAGAGGAGCCCATGACAGGCATCAGTCCCGCAGAAATCAGCGCCGTATTGCGCGAACAAATCGAGAATTTTTCAGGCGAGTCCTTGGTGACGAATACCGGGACGGTCTTGGAGGTCGGTGACGGTATTGCCCGAATTCACGGACTCAAAAAGGCGATGTCTGGTGAGATGCTCGATTTTGGCGGGGGTGTCATGGGTCTGGCGCTGAACCTTGATGAAGATACCGTCGGCGCGGTTGTTCTTGGGGATTACAAGCGGATTCGTGAGGGAGATGTCGTAAAAACAACGGGCCGTATTCTTGAAGTTCCGGTGGGCGATGCCTTGCTTGGCCGTGTTGTCAACCCCTTGGGAGCCCCCATTGATGGTAAGGGGCCTATTGCCGCGTCGGGCAGTCGCCCCGTCGAGAGTCCGGCTCCCGGCATCGTTGACCGGAAGTCGGTCCATGAATCGCTTGCTACCGGTATCACCATCATTGATGCATTGATTCCGATTGGCCGCGGACAGCGCGAGCTCATTATCGGGGACCGCCAGACTGGAAAAACGGCGGTGGCAGTCGACACGATTATTAACCAAAAAGGAAAAGGCGTTATCTGCATCTACGTCGCCATCGGGCAGAAAACTTCGACTGTGGCGCGGGTCATCAAAGCGTTAGAGGACAACGGCGCGATGGACTATTCGATCGTTGTGTCTGCGGGTGCTGACGAGCCGGCCCCCATGTCCTACCTCGCTCCATATTCGGGCGCTGCGATGGGCGAACATTTTATGTACAACGGCAAGCACGTGTTGATTGTATATGACGACTTGACGCGGCAGGCTTGGGCTTACCGCGAGATGTCGCTGCTGCTGCGCCGCCCACCGGGTCGCGAGGCGTACCCAGGGGATGTTTTCTACTTACACAGCCGCCTGCTGGAGCGTGCAGCGAAGTTGTCTGACAAGCTCGGAGCGGGTTCAATGACGGCCTTGCCGATCATCGAAACCCAGGCCGGTGACGTTTCGGCGTACATTCCCACCAACGTCATCTCGATTACAGACGGCCAAATTTTTCTAGAGACAGACTTGTTCAACGCGGGTATTCGGCCCGCCGTGAACGCCGGTATTTCCGTGTCCCGTGTAGGCGGTGCGGCGCAGACCAAGGCGATGAAAAAGATGGGTGGACTTCGACTGGAGTTGGCACAGTTCCGTGAGTTGGCTGCGTTCTCGCAGTTTGCCTCGGATTTGGACAAGGCCACACAGGCTCAATTGTTCAGAGGTCAGCGCCTGCAGGAACTTCTTAAGCAGCCTCAGTATGCGCCGCTGTCGGTGGGTGAGCAGGTCATTTTGATCTTCTCTGGAACTTCGGGGCTGCTGGATGATGTTGATGTTGTCGCCGTGGGCCGTTTCAAGGCCGAGTTGCTGGTCTATCTGAGCAATCAGCGTCCGGAACTTGAGCGCGCCATCACCGAGAGCGGTGTTTTTGACGATGAGACTTCGACAAAAGTCCGCGAGGCCATTGAGACCTTCAAGAAGACGGTCTTCAGCGGCGCATCCGCTTAAGGAGGCATTGCACAATGGCTGAGAACGCCCGCGAGATTCGGGCGCGGATCAAGAGCGTCAGAAATACTGAAAAAATTACTCGCGCCATGCAGATGGTGGCCGCGGCGAAAGTTCGTCGTGCGCGAGAACGGGTGGAGGCAGCTCAGCCCTACGCTGATGCGATGACGGAAGTCTTTAGGGAAGTCGCTTCTCAAGTCCCGCCAAGCGAGTATCGTTC
>JAYKIL010000035.1:0-89939 GCA_035284745.1 Candidatus Sericytochromatia bacterium
GATCTTCAGGGGGTTCTGCTGCCAGGATACAATGCGGCATCGCCGGGTCTTCCTACCAACGACGCGGATGGCCACGGAACCATGGTTGCCGGATTGATTGGCGCGGTGGGTGGAAACGGCTACGGGATTCACGGTGCGGCACCTAATGCCCGCCTGGTGCCGGTGAAGGTGGGTGAAACCGTCTCCTCTTTGATTGACGGAATGATGTGGGCGGCCGAAAACGCGGAAGTCATCTCCATGAGCATGAGTGTGAAGCCAAACATGAGCGAGTATCCCATCGCCATTGAGAGTACCAAGCGGGCGGCCGCCTTTGTGATTGGAAAGGGTGTTCCGTTGGTGGTTTCGATGGGCAATACCGGCGACAACTCTCGGAATGTCCCTGCTGCGTTTGCGGGCCAAGAGGTTCCAGATTTAATTGCGGTGGGTGCCACGGATAAGCGCGAGGAACCCGCCTTTTTCAGCACGTTCGGAAGTTGGTGTAGTGTTTCGGCGCCGGGGGATACCGTGGTGACGACCGGGTTGAATAACACGTATGTATATGCCCGCGGGACCTCGTTCTCTACGCCGTTGGTGGCGGCCACCGTCGCCCTGATGTTGGGTGCGGGGCATTCCAGCAATCCAGGGGCAGTGAAGCGCACGTTGCAGAGCACTGCACGCGATCTTCTCACGCCGGGGCCCGATGAACGGACAGGGGCTGGCCGGGTCCAGGCTGACCGGGCCGTTCTTGGGCTAAACGCGGGGCGGTAGTACGGACTGGGGGGTGATCGCATTCACCAGCGGCGCCCCCGTCTGAAAGGCATCAATATTCTCAAACGTGGTCTGCGCAATGTTCGTTAACGCGGTATCGGTGAGGAATGCTTGATGACCGGTCACGAGGACGTTTGGGAAGCTGAGCAGGCGGGCGAGTAAATCGTCTTGCAGTCCGGCGGAGGACCAGTCTTCAAAAAATATTCCAGCCTCACGCTCATACACGTCCAAACCGACAGCTCCCACGTGGCCGCTTTTGAGGCTCTTAATCAGTGCTGCTGTGTCGACCAATCCGCCGCGACTGGTGTTGAGGAGAATGGCACCTCGTTTCATACGCTCAAAGGCGCCACGATTAAACATGTGGTGGGTTTGTGGGGTGAGTGGGGCGTGAAGGCTGATAATGTCCGCTTGAGTCAGCAACACGTCAAAATCCACGTACCTGACCCCATTGGCGATGTCGACGTCAGGCGTCGGGTCGAAAGCCAGAACTTCGCAACCGAAGCCGCGCATAATCGCCGCGAAACAGTGTCCGATTCGTCCTGTCCCGACGATGCCCACCGTTTTTCCATACAGGTCGAAACCGACGAGGCCTTCGAGTGAAAAGTTTCCTTCCCGAACACGCGCTGAAGCCCGGTGTATTTTGCGGTTGAGGCACAGCAAAAGGGCCACTGCGTGCTCCGCCACCGCGTGGGGAGAATAGGCTGGTACGCGAACCACATTGATTCCCAGTTCGACCGCTGCGGCCAAATCCAGATTATTGAACCCTGCGCAACGCAGCGCGATTAACCGGATTCCTTGGCTTGCAAGATTTTCCAAGACCGTGCGATCGAGCGTGTCGTTTACAAAACAACAGACCGCCTCTGCGCCTTGCGCGAGGCGAACGGTATCCCGGGTCAGCCGCGTCGACAGATAGGTAATTTGGTGGTTTCGTTCTTTGTTGGCGGCGTTAAAAGGATCCTGCTCGTAGCTGTGAGCATCAAAAAAAACTATGCGCATAGCACCTCCCATTGGATGTGGACAAACAGAGTCGCCTCACGATTCAAGGGCATTGTGCGTGAAGAGGCCTGCGTCGATAAACGCCGGCCTCATTGCTTGAACGACTACTCTTCATCTTGCCGCAGGCGTGCAAGAAGCCCGTAGTCTTCAATCGTCGTGGTGTCCCCCACCGTTTCCTTGCCCGCTGCAATGTCTCGCAAAAGGCGCCGCATAATTTTCCCGCTCCGCGTCTTTGGCAAAGCATCCGTAAAACGGATGTCATCGGGTCGCGCCAATGCCCCTATTTCTTTCACAACGTGAGCCTTAAGCTCCGTCTTGAGCGCATCACTTGCCGTTTCCCCGGGACCAAGGGTTACGAATGCCGCAACGGCCTGCCCCTTGAGATCATCTGGGCGCCCTACCACCGCGGCTTCCACGACGGCCGGATGACTGACCAAGGCGCTTTCAATTTCCATGGTGCCCAGGCGATGCCCGGACACATTGATCACATCATCGACCCGTCCCATGATCCAGACATAGCCATTCTCATCCTGGTATGCGCCGTCGCCAGTAAAATACATGCCAGGAATCTCTTTCCAATAGGTGTTGACGAACCGTTCGTCGTCACCCCAGAGGGTCCGAAGCATCGAGGGCCAGGGTTTTCTGACGACCAAGAAGCCCCCTTGACCGCGAGGCAACTCCTCGCCGTGTTTATTGACAATGGCGACATCAATGCCGGGAAGCGGCAAGGTGGCCGTCCCCGGTTTGGTGGGAGTGGCGCCCGGAAATGGAGCGACCATAATCCCGCCTGTTTCGGTTTGCCACCACGTATCTACGATCGGGCATCGTTCTTTGCCGATGACGCGGTGGTACCACATCCAGGCCTCAGGATTAATGGGCTCGCCGACGGTGCCGAGCAGCCGAAGGGTCGACAAATTGTGTTTATCAGCCCATTGTTCGCCCCATTTCATAAAGGCACGAATGGCAGTGGGGGCCGTGTAAAAGATCGTCACGCCATATTTTTCCACCAGTTGCCACATACGATCCGGTTCAGGCCAGTTGGGGGCGCCCTCGTACATCACGGTCGTTGCCCCATTTGAAAGGGGGCCATAGATGACGTAACTGTGGCCTGTAACCCACCCAATATCGGCCGTGCACCAGTATGTGTCCGTATCTTTGAGGTCAAAAATCCATTTGGTCGTCAAAGTGGCGTTGAGGAGGTATCCGGCCGTTGTGTGCATCACCCCCTTGGGCTTGCCCGTTGAGCCGCTGGTGTAGAGGATAAACAAGGGATGCTCACTGTCCAATGGAACCGCTTCACACGAGGCCGAGACCGTCATGACCGTTTCGTGCCACCAGTGATCTCTTTGGGGCACCATCGACACGTTTTCGCCTGTTCGTTTGAGAACGATCACGCTGCTCACCGTCGGGCAATGCTCCAAAGCCGCATCTACCGTGTTTTTCAAAGGCACGGTGGCCCCTCGGCGATAGCCGCCGTCCGCTGTGATGACCAACTTGGCTCCCGCGTCATTGACGCGTTCCTTGATCGCCTCCGCTGAAAAGCCGCCAAAAATGATACTGTGCGTTGCTCCAATCCGCGCGCACGCGAGCATCGCGATGGCAAGTTCCGGCACCATTGGCATGTAAAGGACCACACGATCGCCCGCGACGATGCCGTGATTTTTTAGGACGTTGGCAAAAATGCAGACTTCGCGGTGTAAGTCCTGATAGGTCAGCACCCTCGAGTCACCCGGTTCTCCTTCCCAGATGATGGCTGCTTTGTTGCGCCGCCACGTCTTTAGGTGACGGTCCAGACAGTTCTCGGTGATATTGAGGCGTCCCCCGGTGAACCACTTCGCGAAGGGAGCGGAAGACCAGTCGAGAACTTGACTATATGGCGTTTCCCACGTCAGCAATTCCTTCGCGTGATTCCCCCAATAGCTTTCCGGATCGTCTGTCGCCTCTTTACAAATGGCGTGATAAGACTGCATCGAATCAACCAGGGCGTCAGATGAAAAGGCTTTGGGCGGATCAAACACCCGCGTTTCATTCAGGATGGAGGTGATTTCAGTAGTCAAAGAACAACTCCTCACGCTAGATGTGGGCCATACGTTCTACACGCTGGTCTTCACAAGCCTCAACGGGTTCCAGCCAAATTTCAGCCAGGGTTGGGTGTAAATGGGGGATTTCTAAAAATTGTCGGCACGTTGACCGGAAATACATGGCGACGATCATCTCGTGAATTAAGTCGCTGCCCTCAGCCCCAACGACCGCCGCTCCCAGGATCTCCCCTGTTTCAGCGTGCGCTACGACCTTCACGAAACCGTCCGTTAGGTTTGCGACCAAAGCTTTGCCTTGATCGTTGAATGGGTAGGATGCCGAGACAAAAGGGATATTTTCGCGGCGGCAATCATTTTCCGAGCGACCCACCCGCGCAATGTTCGGATCACAAAAGATGGCCGATGCCAGAAGTCGGTCGTCAAAAGGGACCTCTGTCAGGCCTAAGGCATGTTTGGCTGCGTGGATTCCCTCTGCGATCGCCACGTGAACCAGTTGATGCCGACTGGCTGCATCACCCGCCGCGTAGATATGGGGCGCACTCGTTCTCAAGTAGGGATCCGTAGGGATTCGTCGTGGTTCCGTGTGGACTCCTGCTGCCTCTAAATTCAGCGTTTCAACGGCCGGAACTCGCCCCGTTGCGACCAGCAAGGCGTTCCCTTCGACGGTGAATTGCTCGCCATCCCGTTCCACGTGAACTCTGTAGCGGCCCGCTACTTTTTCAACTTTTGTAAAGTTCAGGCGCGTTGCAATCGTCAAGCCATCACGCTCCAAGCATCGACTCACCTCTGTGGAGATGTCCTCATCCTCCCCTGCGAGGATTCGGGGCCCTCGAATTAACATGGTCGTACGGGCGCCTAGACGAGATAAAAATTGTCCCAATTCCAATGCAATGACCCCACCGCCGATGACGATCAGCGATTCGGGCGGGGCTGATAAAGCCAGAACATCGTCGCTGGTCCAATACCCGACCGTTTCCAAACCAGGAATATTGGGCGCCCAAGGACGCGAGCCTGTCGCAACCAGGTATTTCTTCGCTCGGATAATCCGTTCTCCAGCCCGCAGACTGCGCGCGTCGATAAATTCTCCGGCTGCTGCAATCCACTCGAAGTTTACCTGCGCTTCTATGGCCTCGCGCCGGTAACGGGCAAAATCTTCGACCCAATAAGACTTACGCTCCATAATCTTTGAAAAGTTGAAGCCGACTTGGCCCACTTCTATCCCGACGGATGAAGCGGTCTTTACCGTATGGAGAACATCGGTGCTTCGCAGCAGCGCTTTGGTCGGCATACATCCCCTGAGAATACACAATCCACCCAGAGGGCCGGGATCGATCAAGGCCACTCGAGCGCCCGCTTCTCCCGCCGTGCGCGCGGCCCAAAAACCTGCGGAGCCGGCCCCCAAGATCGCCAAGTCATAATCGTTGGATGTCACCGAGACCTCCGTAGCAATATTCCATCGAATTGTAACCTGTCCGGAGCAAGAAGACCTCCTCGGGAGTCCACCTTTCACAGGGGCTTTTGTCACAGGGGACGACGGGTGGGACCCCAGGCCAATTTGCTTTGGAGACGGGCAAAAAAATCAATGCGGTCAAACTTCACCAGCCTGGCGTATCGAGAGGCACGCGTGAAGGACACGTGGTCCCCCATCTGAACGGGGAGTCCTGGCTGGCCGTCAGCAGAAAGTAAAAGATCGAGATTCGCGGGCCCTTCTATCACGACACGAACAGAAACGCGGTCAGACAGAACAATCGGCCGGGCTGACAGCGAGTGGGGGCAGATGGGGGCCAGGACGAAAACGGGCAGATCGGGCGTGAGTAAGGGGCCGCCGGCAGAAAGGGCGTAAGCGGTAGAGCCTGTGGGCGTGGCGATGACCAGGCCATCCGCATCGTATGTAGTGACGTAAACGCCATCCACATAGGTGGCCAGTTCTACCAGGCGAGCAAAGGCACCTTTCGACAGCACACAATCGTTGAGCGAATAACTCTCACCCAGAATTTCGCCCTGGCGGTAGGCGACCGCGTGCATCATGGCGCGATCCTCAAGACGAAAGTCACCCGATGCAAAACGTTCAAGCGCTTGTGGTAATTCGTTAAAGGCAACCTCCGACAGGAAGCCGAGACGTCCCAGATCAACGCCGAGGAGGGGAATAGGACCCGCAGGGTTTCCACTTGCGAGGCGCGCGGCGGTGAGAAAAGTGCCGTCTCCTCCCATCACCAAAACCAGGTCGGCACCAATCACCGCCTCGGGGTCTGGGGCGCCCGCCCCAACAAAACAAGCATTCCAGCCCAGCGGTGAGAGCCAATCGCGCAATTCTGCGAGGTAAGCTGGCATCCGTGGTTTGTTCTCGGCGTGGACCACAACCACACTCTTTATGTTCGGCATGGGGGGCACCGCTTTCCGAAGGGAATCGGTCTTTTTCCTCAGGGCGTTTGAAGGACTTCCGAATGATGACCTAGTTGACGCCAAACCCAACCCGGGGCCGTTGTTTTTTTTCTTCGGTTTTTTTCAGTCGCCTAAAAATAAACGATGGCGTGGTGGCAATCAGTGCCCAACCCTCTTCACCGAGTTCGTTTAATCGCTGTTTCAGTTTCTCAGGAGACAGGTCCGCAAGCGCCAGAACTTCGTATTCGGAAGGTGGGTTCAAGCGAGATTCTCCGCTCGCTTCTACGACCGGAGGACGAACAGTCGTTGTTTCGTCATCTGATAAAACTATCGAACGGTGGGGAGCTATCGCGTGGTGCTGCATAACCTTCATCCTCCTCAGACGCCAGCATTATACCAGAGGGCACAACATCCTCACGAAAGGCCCACGGGCTGCGGTATGATCGACACTTAAACTGACACATCTCGGCAGGCCAAGAACGTGGAGAATCTTGTGAATAAACCAAACCCGGTCACCTTGTACAGTGACGGATGTGCGCTCAATAATCCTGGCCCCGGGGGCTGGGCCTCCATCCTGGTATATCAGGGGGTTGAAAAAGAAATCGTTGGCGGTGAACCGCACTCAACGAACAACCGAGCGGAAATGATGGCTGTCATCACTGGCTTGCAGGCATTGAAACGCCCGTGTCGCGTTCACATCGTGAGTGACAGCCAATATGTCATCAAGGGAATGACCGAGTGGCTGCCGGGTTGGGTGCGTCGCGGGTGGCAAAATGCAGCGGGAGAACCGGTGAAAAATCGAGAATTGTGGGAAAAACTGGCCGCCGTGGTGGCTTTGCATGAGGTGAGTTGGGAATGGGTTAAAGGGCACGCGGGCCACCCGTACAACGAACGTTGCGATCAACTCGCGAAGGCACACGCGGAGGTCTTTAAGCTGAGAGCGGCCCAAGAGCGGTCTTGAGATTTGCAAATTATTAAATCTTGATTAAAACCCAAAAGACACGTCTCATCTTGATTTCTTGACTTGTGTCCTCGGCCTTGCTCTCTGCGGCTGATTCCTGTGTGTTAAAGACATCGTTTTTCGATAAAAACAGAGATGTCGGTGATTTTTTCGGTGCGATCAGCGCCCCTTGTAGCCTGTTTATTAAACGATTTATTGAACTTTTAATTTGTCGCTGTGATTTAAGTCAGGTTAAATTAAATTTATGTACAGTGTCATAGTCCGCGGTCCGCGGTCGGTTTGAGAAGGGGTAAGTCCAAAGATGACAAAGTTTCTGATCACGATGAGTGTGGCAGTTTTGGCGGCGGCCTCTGCGCCGAGCGTTTTTGCTGGTCCGTCTTGTCCGGGCGGCGGCCATGGCGGCGGTGGTTGCGGTGGCGATGAGCAAATGGCAGGCCCTTCCTGCCCGGGTGGCGGGCACGGTGGCGGTGGCTGCGGGGGTGATGGTCAACTTGCCGGCCCGTCTTGCCCAGGTGGTGGCCACGGCGGCGGTGGCTGCGGAGGCGACCAGGCCTAGCCAGAAACCTTCGGGGGGTGAGTCCTGACCCGTTGGCCCGATCCAATTTGGATCGGGCTTTTTGCTGTGGGCGAGTGACCTGGGTGGTACAATAGCCCGTTGAAGAAGACGAGCCCTCACTAAGTTATGCCCGAATCTTTCTCCCTTACGTTTCTCGGGGTCGGCGGAGGCCTGAGCCCAGAACTTGGAAATAATAACGTCCTCCTTGAGCAGGCGGGCGGAACCGCGCATCTGTTAATAGACTGCGGCCCTGTGACTGCTCAGGTGCTCAAGGCAAACAAGCGCCTTGCGGCGATAGAGCACGTCTTTATCACCCACGTACACGATGACCACATTGGAGGGCTTCAACTCTGGGCACAGCTTAACCGGTATGTGTATCGTCATCGCCCGACCTTGTGGTACCCCGAAGCGCTGTGGGATGAGCTTTGGAATGGTTCGTTGCGCGGTGGGCTTGAAAAGGTGAATTCGGTCGAGGGCCAGCCTGAGACGGTGGGATTGGACGCTTACTTTGAACTGAGACCGTTGGGGCCAGGTGACTCTGTTTGTGTGCCGGGGTTGCCCGTGTTGACCCCGCGACCCACGGTTCACATTCCCGGTAAGCCGTGTTTTGGCTTTTTTCTTGGGGATGATGTGTACTTCTCGTCAGACTCTCAGTTACTTCCTCCTCTGGAGGGGCCCAGTGGCAAGCCATTGAGGGCTATCTTTCAAGACTGTCAGCTGTTCGATACCCCGCACTCCGTGCACACCTCCTTCGAAATGTTGGATGCGGCGTTGCCTCCGGACGTGAAGGCCATTACTCGACTGATGCACTACAACGAGACACCCGCCTTGGATGCCCGGCAAAGAGGATTTTGGGGTTTTGTTCCGCGTGACATACCGCTGTGGTTTTAGCGCGTGGGCAAGGTGTGAATGACACCGATTCGTGGTCGGAAAAAATTCAGCAACACGCTTTGCTGATTTCCATCGTGATAACGGCCGCGTTGAACTTGCTCGCGGTGGACCTGTGGCTCGACCAAATTTTCCTTACCTTCGTTCACGAGGCGAGTCACGGACTGGCCGCAGTTCTGACCGGCGGAACCGTGCTCTCTCTCTCTATTCAGCCTGATGGCAGTGGTCTTGCGTTAACCCGGGGAGGCATTCGGCCCATCATTTTGTGCGCCGGATATGCCGGCAGTTGTCTCTCGGGTGCTGGCTTGCTCCTCGCAGTGCGTAACAGAGGGTGGGAGCGATGGGTCTGCCTAGCCCTGGGGGGGGTGATGGCATGGGTCACCGTGGTTTATGTGCGAAGCGTTTTTGGATTCTTTATCGGCACGCTTATGGCGATAGGATTTGTTTGGGTAGGCTTTCGAGGCAGCGGTTGGCAGTTGTCGGTGATGTTATCGTTTCTTGCTGTCAGAAGCATTCTCAACTCGTTTAGTGACCTCATTAACTTGTTTCGTCAGGCGGGCGGCCCCCAACTCACCGACGCCGCGCTTTTGAGCCAGGAATTGACCCTCGGTTTGGTGCCTCCCGTCGTTTTTGCGGGGTTGATTGCGGCCGTTTCACTGGCCTGTTTGTGGGGCGTGGTCCATTGGGGCTGGGCCCGAGAGGATACGGTGTGATTTTTAGCTTGGTGAATGTTTTGTGCCTGTTGTTCGCGAGCGTGAACTTTACCCTTTTCGCGTTTACGGACCGAACGAGGCTGTCCAGGCTATACCAGGATTTACGCCAAGTGCCCGATGTCACGCAGCGTCTTGGGGGGATGCTCTGGTGGGCGATTTTGGCCCAAATTTATCTGCTGGCGCTGATGTTTCCGCTCAAAGCGATCAGTTATCACGTGGCCTTGGGCTGGTCCATTATGGTGGTTGTTGGTATGTGTGAATCGGTCTTCACATTTCGGACTCTGGTGGCCGCATTGACTCGCAATGCTTCGGAGCAGACTTTCCCGGTCCACGACAGTGTTTTTTATCGCGCTTGGGGGGCGTTTTTTAACCTCGGCATTATCGTCGTATGCACTTTACTGCTTGCCCCGGGCTCTCAAGCAACCCCGTGAATCCAACAGCACCTCGCACGTTGAATTACAGTGGAAGTCGGGCCTGCGGGCGGAGTGTTAATTTGTCGGTGACATTTTCCAAGTAAAGCGCGTGCGCTAAACCCGCGATCATCGCCGCGTTATCGCTACACAGCGCCAAGGGGGGCGCGGCGAAATGCCATCCACGCTCTCTGCACGCCGCATCGAGGCGCTGGCGAAGCTCACGGTTTGCGGCGACTCCTCCTGCCACGGCCACCGTTCTAAGACCGCGCATTTCAGCAGCTGCGATGGTTTTGGCCACCAGGACGTCCACAACCGCTGCTTGGAAACTCGCGGATATGTCGTTCACCGGCAACGGAAGTCCCGTGAGGGAATGTTTTTCAATGGTGCGACGCACGGCGGTCTTCACCCCACTGAGGCTAAAGCGAAGTTCTGGTTCGTGTAACAGGGCGCGCGGAAAATTAAAGGCTTTGGGATCCCCCTCGGTGGCTCGCCGATCAATTTCTGGGCCGCCGGGATAAGGGAGGCCTAGCAGGCGAGCGACCTTGTCATAAGCTTCTCCCACTGCGTCATCAAGGGTTTCCCCCAGGGTTTCGAAAGTGCGGGGGCCTGCGACCTGGACCAATGCGGTATGCCCCCCCGAGACCAACAGACACAGAAACGGCAAGGGCAATTGGGGGTTCGCCATCACATTCGCCCAAATGTGAGCGGCCAAATGGTGAACTCCAATGAAGGGCCTGTCGAGGGCCCAAGCCGCCGCTTTGGCACTGACCAAGCCCACCAAGAGGGCCCCCATCAGTCCTGGGGCATGGGTTGCGGCCACGGCCGTGAGGTCGGCGGGTTTCACCTGAGCGATTTCGAGTGCTTCGGCAATCAGTGGATTCAGAGTTAAAATGTGTTGGCGAGATGCGACTTCCGGAACAACGCCACCAAAACGTCGGTGTAGATCGATTTGCGACGAAACCAGATTCACCAGAATTTCATGACCATCCCTAACAATGGCGACGGACGTTTCGTCGCAACTGGTCTCGATACCAAGAATATAAATCGGGCTCACGCGCGCGTCCCGTCTATTCCGTTTTAATCACGGTCGCTTTTGTATCGATAATGGGGCGACCGTCGTCCCCCAATGTCGTTATGCCAGAATGTCCTGCTGACGAGCGTTTGAAGTATTCCAGGGCCGCGCGGCCCATGGCGAGAGTCCCTGCGTAGCCCATACCGCCACTGATCAGCCAGCCCGGCCCCGGGATAAATTTGGCCAACTGCCGGGCAGCTGTTCTCAATGCATATCCTCCACCCAGAACGGCCAGCACCTCTTTCAGGCGTTCGTGTGTCATTGGCTGATCGTGCATGGCGGCCAGACGCATCACCATTTTTATTTGATTGATGGTCATCACGGGCATATCGGCACCCGGGACTGGAATCAGACCCACCATGGCATTTTGCTGGGAAGTTCGTGCAATCTCCTGCTGCGTCGCCTCGGCGCGCAGGGCCGGAAATTGGCGCGCCAAGGCCACGGCGTGAAGCTCGAATATTTGTAAGAGTCGCGCGATGAGCGCGTCGCGTAATTCTGATGAAGTGGACGTCGCAACAACCCGCTCAAGACGCGTGCCCACAATGGCCGCCACCTCTCTGCGTCTGGCTCCCAGCGCGGCCGGCGGAATATCTGGCAACAACAACAAGATTTCGTTGGGCGGGAGCCTGCGTATAAAAGCGAGTTCGCTCCCCGAGGGACCCGATTCTGACTCGATGACCACCAGATGAACGCTCGCTTCGGGGACGGGAAGCTCTCCGATATCCAAGACACGAAGCATCTCCCAATGGTTGCTTCCGTCGAGAAAAATCGTTCGGATCCCATCGCGCAAGGCGCCAGGTGCAGCATACAGATTCAGAGGCACCAAGTGGTTGGCGTGGCCTGAGATTTCTCGCCATATAGCCCAAATCTCATTGAGTTGTGGAGGCACAGCCATAGAGAACTCCTTGTGTCGCATGCGATTCTAACACGCACTACAAGGCCCTTGGGATGGCACTGCTTTGGCAAAACCCGATCGCAAGGAAGGTTTATTCGGTGGTTGAGAGGCGTCCCCGGGTATATGTCAACGTGACCCAGTCCAAATTTTTTTAGCGGGGAACCTCCGTAAAATTCATGCTTACACTGAACGAACTTCATGCCCCGAAAGCCCGTATCCTGTCGATCAATGGAAAAATCGACGCCAAGACGATGGGCGAGTTTGAAACAGCCCTCCGAAGCATTCTGGACGGAGGCCACAACAACCTCGTTTTGGACTTCTCTGAGGTGGCTTTCATCAGCAGTGCTGGATTCGGCATTCTTATGTCGGTGATCGAGGAGATACGAGATTTCGGCGGAGATTTGGTGCTTGCGCGTGTGCAACCTGAGGTTTTTCGAATCTTCGATATGCTTGATTTTACGACTCTTTTTCGCTTCTTTGACACGGTGGAAGCCGCCGCTGAATCGTTCGGGAACCCCTCGTAAATGGAGCGGTCTGTAGCGTGAGTAAATCTGAACCGCAGGCGATACGGCTCACCTCGAACCTTGACCACGTGGGGGTGGCGAGGGATTTTGTTGCCGAAATTGCCAAAGCGGTCCCGATGACTGAGAGACAGGTGTATGAACTGGAGTTGGCGGTAGACGAAGCTTTGACGAATGTGGTGGAGCACGCGTGTGAGGGTCGTGAAGATGCCTATGTCGAACTTGCCGTGTCGCATACGGACGCCCAGTTCACTATCTTGATCACACACGATGGCGCGAGTTTTGACCCGGGAACACAACCGGACGTAGATCTGAAGGCCTACATTGCAGAACGCCGTGTCGGGGGCTTGGGTTTGTTTCTCATCAAAAAGTTGATGGATGAGGTGGAGTATTCGACGGGGGATGACGGTTTGAGCCGGATTCGACTCGTAAAACACCATCCCGGAAGCGCCGGCGCGCGGGAATCACAGGATACTTAGTGGAATGAGTACTGTTTGCCCGTGATGATCGCTCCCCGCACTGAGTTCATTCTGAAGTGGGTCGAGACTGCCATCGCGGATGGTGCTGGGGCAGAGGCTGAGACCCAACGGCTTTTGAGGCGGGCGCTCGCTCCTGCCGTGGACGCCGCCCAAAATGTGGCAGGTTGGCCGGCCACGTATCTTCCCTCGGTGGTCGGAGGTGCCTTTAGATTGCCTCCAGAGCAAATTGAGATGCTTGCGGCAGCTTGCCTTCTCGTTTTTGCGGCAGCGGATGTCATTGATGATGCGCAGGATGGTCAACTGCATTCCGAGTGGCCCTCGTGGAAGGAGGCCGTATCCACGGGTTTGACGCTGCTCTTCTTAGCCCATCAATTGGCCTTGGCCTCGGCGCCGGAGGAACGCAGGGGGGCCGTTGCGGCGGTGTTGGGGGGGACGGTTTTAAGCATGAGCCTGGGGCAGCAGCGGGACCTCTCGCAGACAGGGACGTTAGATGGTTTGCGTACAGAGGCTGATTACTTGACGTGTGTGCGAGGGAAAACTGGGGCTTCCGTCGCTTTGTTCACCGTTTTACCGGCGGTGGTGTCCGGGGCCCCTGCGGAAGTGCTCTCCGTTCTGAAAGGCTGGGGAGAGGCGATGGGGGCAGCCTTGCAGGTTGCCAGTGACCTTATGGATGCCCTGTCGCCAGCGGGGCGCGATCGCCGGGCGGGGCGGCCGACTTTGGTGGTTCAGAGGGCCTGGTCTCGCCTGGCTGCTTCGGACCGCCCCCACCTCGAGGCGGCGTGGCGGGGTGAACCCCAGGCCCCCAATTTGGAGTTTTTGCTGCAAAGGACAGGAGCTGTGGCGTATGTTCGGGCACGCGTGGGTGCGCTGAAGTTGGAGGCGCGGGAGTTGATACAAGGCTCAAACCTCTCTCCTTCGTTGATCGCAGCGCTGAATCAATGGGTGGAGAGTCAGGGCCGAGACGACGAAATGCCACTGTGAGAACATTTTGTGTTTTGTATAATCTGTTTTAAGAAAGTGTTTATTTTTGCAGGAGAGATGCCCCGTCACGCGATAACAACACCTCAGGCGTTGTGTGCCCGTTCGACCAAGGAGCACTGAATTCATGACACCTACGAACGGCGTCCAAGGCCCGGGAGGCACCTCGCCCCTCCCAGGCCCCCACTGTTCCGAAGCCGTGTCCTCTCTCGAGGGGATTGAACTGCCTTTGCCTGAGGGGCCTCATCGACCAGCAGCGGAAGTCGTCCACGACACAGCGCAGGTGGCTCACCTTCAAAGTATTGCAACCCCTCAGGGAGCGGCTCCGGTGGATATTGCGAAGGCGGCCACGGCGGAGATTCAGAAGATCCTTCCAGGGGCCATACTCGTGGGGGAATGGTCAGTAGAGCACGTGGCGCTACTGAAAGAGGCCCTGCTTGGGCTCCCGAAACCGATGAGGCGGATGTGGCATGGCTATTCCTTTCACGCGCCGACGGTGGCTCCAAAATCCTTTCGCGAGAAAGCAAAGTCGAGAAACGACGAGGAGGCAGAAGGACTGGTACGCGTTCAGGAACGTAATCGGGCGGTTTTGATTCAACGTGAGACATTTGCTTTGCCCGGAACGATACGAAAGTCGGTTTTGCGCTCTGAATTGGCCGCTGCATTGGGGCGCACGGCCGCGAAGCGCCCCCGTGAGACCCTGGCTGGGGACTTCAGTCGCCTGTCTGGTTGGACCGTTCGCCGAGAGGCCAGGAAAGGGGCCCCATCAGGGGTGCCCAAAATGTATTCAGGCGAATGGCCGGAGGCCATCTCTTCATCCTCCGAGCGTCAGGGCGTGACGCGTTCACTTTCCCGTGCTCGAGGCACGGGGGCTCTCTCCGTTGCTGGGGCCGGCGGCTTGGAGCCCGGGGCGGCGTCTTTTGGCGGGGGGGGTGATAAAGTTCCCCTCAAGGAGTCTGCCGGCGGCGCCTCCGGATTTAAAGGGACAGGCCCTTTGCGTGGAGACAGGGGGCTGACGCCTTATCGCGCGAATCCCATTGATGCCGTAAAGGCCTCCCTGACAGAAGATGAGGCAGGGATCGGTCTGCTGGGTTCAAAGGTCCGAGTCCCCGACCAGGGTGTTTATGAATTTCAGCACGATGGGACTGGCGGCTTTGTCGGCAATTCCGACGGGCAAAGTGATCCCTCCGCAGATTTGGGTGAATCTTTTCGCATTTATGTGAGCCAACCTGAGCAGTTGCTGGCGCGTTCGCCCGGGAAGTTTTTGTTAATCAACCTGGAAGCACAATATTATACGCCCCAAGAGGTGCGCCGTTTGGCTCAGTCGGTGGGGGTTGATTTGTCGCGTGAATTGGCTGAACTTGGAAGCTCGGCCCGGATGAACGCACCTCTGTTAGAGCAAGTCGCGCTGTATCACGGAATTTCTGTCGATTTGGAAGCATTGAGGTCGACAGAGCAGCGCATCTTGATGCAGGGGGGGACGCTTGAAACCCTGGTCCATCGCCTGAGCCTTGACCTCGCGACGCGTGGGGCAGGGACTGTGAGGGATTTGAGGGACGCTGAGATCTTACTGGATGAACATAAACGTCTTCTAGGGGAGGTGAAGCCTGTTCGGGAACTTGAGAAAGTTGGCTTCCCGGCAGGCCAGCAGATTGTTGCTTGGCTGAGCCAAAAATTTGACAAAATTGTGGACACCGCGGGCCGCGGGCCTGTGGCCCAACTTTTAGACGTCCAAGCCCAGTTTCATAAACTTCCTTTGGCGGTGCA
The DNA here is from genome assembly GCA_035284745.1 of Candidatus Sericytochromatia bacterium. GTDB lineage: Bacteria > Cyanobacteriota > Sericytochromatia > S15B-MN24 > JAQBPE01 > JAYKJB01. Next base: position 15,408 of record JAYKIL010000035.1, read on the forward strand.
GTTGAAGGTTTCACCAGAACTGGCCTTGGGATCCGGTTGGCTTCGTCTGGGGCCCACTGAAAGAATGGCTTTACGCGATCCGAACAGCCTGCAGTCTTTGGTGGCGAGTGCCGCAGAGTCGGCCGAAGAAGTCGCCTATCTGCCGCAACGTCTCAACGCCACTGAGAAGAGACGTTTGGCGGTAAAGACAATGTTAGACGCGTTATTGGATACGGGACCGGCAGGGGCGATGTTGAGAACACGTTTGGGAGCAACCGGCGAAACCACTGGCCGTCGAGGGCTTGTTTTGCCGGATCCCGTAGCGGCATTTCGTGAGATGCTTGCAGCCAACGGCGACCCTGTTTTCGATCTGTTGGGAACCCCTGAGAAGGCGAGTTTGTCGTCTAAACAGACAATTTCAGCGATCCGACAGGTCTTTAGTGAGTCCGCGATGGTCGACGCATTACAGATTTTACGTCGTGGCTCGTTGGGTGCGGAGAATCTTCGTGCTGCCATCCTGAAATTTGCGATCGAACAGGGTCGGCAGACCGCTGATCCGGTTAAAGTGGTCCAAGGGCTTCTACAGGTGGTGCAACAGGAACGTCAGCGCTTTGAGCAACGGGTGGCCCACGTTTCTTTGGATCTCGCGTTGTCTGAGGCGACACGGCACGCACGAGAAGGGGATGGGCGATTTGTTCGTGCGTGGCTTTCTGAGGGTGAGGAAGCCTTGCAAGAATCGCTTGGGCCTTGGTTATGGGGCGCGCTCTCCTCCGCTGATCGACGGTTGCTGCTGAGTCGAGACTATCGCGTGCACGTGGCCGCGGATGCTCAGAAAATATTCACCACGGGAAGTTCGTTGGCGGAAGAGGCTCGCCAATTTCATCGTGAGACCGAGAACCTTCAGGCGGCGCTTGAATTGCTTCTTAATCCGGACGATGAATTTCCGCGAGAATTTACCCGTGATCCGGTGGGGGCGCTCGTGCGCCGGGGAATTTTTCCGCATCTGCCTGAGCCAATTCAAACCCGGCTGCTTGATGGCATCCAGATACCCAAAGTGGCCCAACTGGTGAAGGCGATTGAGGAGACTTTGGCCCCGTTGCGACTCAGGCAGCTTTCGCAGCAGCGGCAACGTGAAAACCTCAGTGCTGCGATTCGTACGGTCAATGCGGCCAATTATGCGCCGATCTTGGGTATCCTGGATATGGACGACTCGGATATGCAGCAACACGTCCGGTCGAGCCTCGTATCCGCTGTGGCCCACGGTGATTCCGAGATCCGGGGCGGGATGATGCGATACCTCTAGGAACAAGGCGAGCCATTAAGATGTCACCTCCATTGTCCCCGTATGTGCCGGTTCGACGTGTTTCAGGCCCTGGAATCGGTTTTTGGTTTCTCTACCTTTGCGGTTATGTCGTCGCGCTGTTGGGCGTGCGGGGTTTTGCCCTGGCCTTTCAACTTCGACCCAGCCCTGAACTGCGATTACTGGTTGATGCTGCGCTGGCCGTGGGGGTTGCTTGGTTCTTTTTTACCTGGTGGGTTCGTCGACCGCGTGCCGTTTCCTCTCTGGACGATGTTTCGGGAAACACAGAATCAGGGCCAGATTTCCGACGGATCGTTGGCGATTTTTCAGCCGCTTCCCGAGAAAGCCTGGACATCACGGTCAACACAGAGGCATTTCTTGATGCGATTGCGGAGGCATTGACCCCTTCCTACCAGCTGGTCGTCATCAAAAAGTCCGGGGGTCCTTTTGAGCCGCTGGGCAGTCGTGGTTTGGCTGATCCCGTGGACCACCTCAAACGAGGGCCATCCCAGGATGAGGTGAGCATTCCTCTGAAGGTAGGCGAACGGACGGTGGGACGTCTTTTGCTCGGCCCGCGTGTTTCCGGGGGCAGTTACATGCCTTCTGACTTCGCTTTGCTCGATAGCCTTGGACAGTCGCTGGCACTGTCTTTAAGAAATGCAGAGCTTTTTCACGAACTTGCCGGGCAGGAGCGACTTAAACGTGAGTTGGAAATTGCCTGCGAGGTCCAAATGGGGCTTCTACCCAAGGCGTTTCCTCGCCTGCCGGGTGCCAGTTTGGCGGCACAATGTGTTCCTGCCTTGGAGGTCGGGGGCGACTTCTATGACTTTGTCCAGATTGATGCGACGCGCTGGGGCGTTTTGGTGGGTGATGTGGCAGGGAAAGGGGTTCCTGCATCCCTGATGATGGCGGTCTCGCTGACGCTGTTTCGTGCCTTGGCGCCAGGCATCCCTTCACCCGCGAGCACTTTGGGACGCTTAAATAAGTTGGTTCATCGAAATCGCCCAAGCAATAAAATATTTGTGGCCGCGGTCTACTTCATTTATGACGCGCGGGATGGGTCGGTCTTGATGGCCAATGCGGGGCATCCACCGCCTTTGATGGATGGGCAACCCGTGCCAATCAAAGGACTGCCGCTGGGTATTAATCCCCGCGTCGTTTACAAGGAAACAAAGTTCATCTTACCCCCGGGTTCGAGTTTAGCGGTTTACTCGGACGGGTTGGAAGATGCCGAAGATGAGAACGGGAAGCCCTTCGGACCTCAACGGGTCTCTTCGATGTTACGACGTTCGGCACGTATGGAACCTGAAGCGGCCCTGGAAAGTCTTTACACTGACGTGCGAACATACGTGGGACGCGGAACTCTCCCCGACGACCAAACAGTGGCGATTCTGCGAAGGAAACCCATCCAAGCCAATGTTTCGCTTCCCGTAAAGGAAGCTGCAACACAACATGACGCTAGGTCGGGCGCTCCGAACGTTGGTGAACGTTCTGCTTCCGCTTCCTCTCCAGACCCTCTGTCACCAGGAGGTCCAGCAGATCTGGGAGCATGACGCCCGCTGCACGCGCGGCTTGTGGGAGTAAACTGCCCTCGGTCAGGCCTGGCAACGTATTGATTTCGAGAATGTAAGGTTCTTCGTCCCGAATAATAAAGTCACTTCGTGAGGCTCCGGAGCACGCGAGGCCGTGGTGGGCCCACAGGGCCATCTGCTGGATGCGCGCGGTCAATTCTTCGGTGATTTGTGCGGGGCACAACTCGTCGGTCGCCCCCGGGGTGTATTTGGCCTGGTAGTCAAAAATTTCACTGGTCCGAGGCCGAATCTCGACCAGCGGTAGAGCCTGCAGGTTCTCCCCGCTGCCGATGACGGCTGCTGTCACCTCGATGCCCCGGATACGCTCCTCAATCAAAATCTCGTCATCGGTCTGAGCGACTGACGTCAGGGCGTCGATAAATTCATCGCCAGGTCCCACCATCTTGAGTCCCAAAGAGGAGCCTTGCGTCGCGCCCTTTATTACCAGTTCCGCGCCCAGCGTGCTTTTCGCTTCGGTCTCGACGGCTTGACCGGTGAGTCCTTCCAGCGTTTGAATTCGATGAAAGCGGGAATGTCCCCGTTGCCATAATCCTGAAGGGGTACGGCGCCAATCTAAATAGCGCGCTTGCGGTATTTTTAGGTCCGTGAAAATCGATTTTGCACGAACTTTGTTCATGGCGAATGCGCTGGCCGTGACACCCGAACCCTGGTACGGCAGCCCGAAGACATCCAGAAGTCCTTGAATGGTTCCGTCTTCGCCTCCGCGACCGTGTAAGGCCAGGAAGACAAAATCCGCACGGGCTGCTAAGTCGGCCAGCGCCAAGGGGGAGGCCAGAAGGTCGTTGAGTTCAACGGCGAAGGGTTCGTAGCGCTCTGGGTCGAGATTTTTTAGGACCATTTGCCCCGAACGCAGCGACACCTCCCGCTCACTTGATGGCCCCCCCATCAAGACGGCGACACGCAACTTAGACACGAGAAACGCATCCTTTCTGAAACAGGCTTCCTAGGTTATCGTACCCTGAATTTCCCCTGCACCGCGTTAGGCCAATCACAGGCCTGATGATGCAGCGAGATGAGTCCCTCGCCCCAGTACGCTGTCATCAGCCAGTACCAAATGATGACCCAGTTTCGCAGCAGCACCAATGACACACCTTTGACCGACAATACATTGATGAATGACGGCATCCTCACCGATGGTGCTCTTCGCCCCGACCAAGGCGCGTTCTATAATGGCGCGATCATCGACCGTGACATCATCTCCGATGACACTAAACTCTCTGACGCTGGCTCGTTTTCGTATCCGACTGCGGGAGCCTATGTAAGCGGGACCTCTTATTTCTGCGGATGGATCAATCTCCACACCGGGCGCGAGCCAGACGCCCTGACCGTGTTTCGTTGCCGGGAGTTCCACTTCTACGCGCCCCATTAAAATATCACTGTGGGCTTGCAGGTATTTTCCTGGAGACCCAATGTCAATCCAGTAGGCGCCCGTTGTCACTCCGTATACGCGGGCGTCTAACTTCAGAAGCAATGGAAATAAGCCCCGCTCAAAGCTGAATGCCTCCCGTTCGGGGACATAGTCGAAAATTTCTGGCGACAAGACATATATCCCTGCATTGACGGTGTCGACCGTCGCCTCGTCCCAAGATGGTTTCTCTAAAAAACGGATGATACGACCGTCCGTCTCAGTAAAGACCAATCCATATGAAGTGGGGTCCGTGACCCGAAGCATCATGAGGGTTGCCTGGGCTTGTTTGGAGTGATGCACGCTGAGGAGTTGCTTAAGGTCGACATCCGTCAGGATGTCGCCGTTGATAACGACCATTGGGTCCCCATCAAAGTGCTCCGCTGCCAATTTGACGGCTCCTGCCGTCCCCATCGGGTTTTCTTCCAACGAATACACGATCTCCATACCCAGGCTCGAGCCGTCTCCGAAGTAGTTGGCAATGGCATCTGACAGGTAGTGAAGGTTAATGATGACGGAGGTAATACCTTGCCGGCGTAACCATTCAAGCTGGTGCTGCAAGAATGGCTTCTCAAACAGGGGCATCATGGGTTTGGGCGTGTTGTAGGTCAACGGGCGAAGGCGGGTGCCTGAACCACCCGCAATGATGACTGCTTTCACGGTCGCAATTCCACTTGGTGTACCTCATCCACGGCCATCCGGCGCTTAAGTTCGCCAATGGCATCCACGGGGGTCGGGTCGAAACCGCTCAAAATACCGAGATAAACACTGACATAGTCACCGAGAATGAGCAGGTGAAGTTGACGTTCCAGTACGGTTTCTCCAATGCCCGCGAACGAGAAAATGTTGCCAACCCAAGGCCGTAAAAGATCCATCGCGTGGTTCGATTGGCGCTGAACCAATTCCGTATCGGCAGCATCAAAGAGTTTGATAATGACGGTCTGAGGGTGCGGCATCGCGGTGAGATTGACGATGTCGTTGTGGGTGAATTCTGGAAGGATGCCGTACAGAGCGGTCGTTTTGGCGTTCTCGTTTAACTGACACTTCCAACGAACCGCAATAGAATCGGTGCTGCCCTGCACTCCTAGAATAAAGGGGGTTTTCTTCAACAACGCGGCCGCTAATTTTTTGGCGGGATTGCTATCGAAAGGGTTTGCAACACCATATTGCGTGCGCGCTGACTGCAGAACGGCAGCGGTCTCTGTGACCCGTAGCGGCGGAAACCCTGGCAACTGGCTGACAACGCCTAACAGTGAAAAATACAAGTCGCCGATCGCCGCCCGAGGTTGCCACCCTGCAGGAAGTTCCACAACAGGAAACCCCTTCACCTGAGCCAATGCTTGCGCGGACCCTCCGCTGGTGATGAGAACGATTTTTAGGTTTCGCTGGGTGGCCTCGCGCAAGGTATCCAGCGTTTCTGCGGTATTCCCTGAATAACTCAAAAAGATGCACAGCGTATCATCACCGACCCACTGCGGAAGTTGGTCACCCCGATGCACCCAAACCGGCCACGGGCAATTTTTTGCGGCCACAGTGCGCAGCAATTCCCCACTGATGGCGGAGCCCCCCATGCCGCAGATGAATACACTGCGAAATTCTCCAGGGGGCAAAGGGCACGCGCGGCCGCGAGAAAAAGCTGGTAATGCGACGTCAGGCAATTGATCCACGCAACGTAGCATCTTTTTCTCATCGACCGATGCGATGAAAGCAGGGTCATCCAAAGGCAACATATACGGCCTCCCGCAAGGATTTCGCGCAGATTCCAGCTCAGTGGACCTTCAAATTACCACATCTTTGTCGCCGTATGGCTGTCGTTCAGACCAAATTGCGCGATGCAAAGTGCTGCGGGTTTTAGAACGTAAGACGCGTCGAACACGACAATTGATCGTGTGAGAAGGGGGAAGCATCGAAAATGCCCTGTTTTTCCTGGGTGCCGAATTTACCGCGTGAGTATTCCAATTGGATTTCAGGCAGTTCAAACAGTTGCAACGCGGTTTGCACGGTTACGCCAGAATTGATGGGTGAACTGAAAACGGCCCCTGGCCCAATGATTCCACCGCCCGTTTGTTGCATGGCGATGGTCACGCTGGGGATGATGAACAAGGGCGGGGTTTGGATCGCAATGCCCAGGGACTGGTAATCGGCCTGTGTAAAAATGCTTTTGCCTGCAACAGTGCCAGGATTCGTCGCGTTGCTTCCCGCTGAGAGCAGTTGTCCCGACACCCAACCCAAGTGTCCGCGAAGACCGAGGTCGAACAAATTGCTCGAACCGAGTCGCAATGAGGCGCGTTGGGGCGCTATGTCGCTTGGATTGAAGCTTCCTTGGCCCAGTATTTCAGCCGAGAGGGCCAAGGATTCCTCGCCGAGGTCGATGCCAGCTGCCCAGGCCTTGTTTCGCGTAGCGAAATCGGGCTGGTCAGTGGGACCTGTGATGAGCCCGCGCAGATGAAGCATCCCATAATCGAGGCCTAAGGTGCCGACCGCTCGCGGACTATTTTGCCAGATGGCCAGCGCGGGCAAGCTGCCCGCAGCGATCGGAGTGCCGCCCATGAATAATGGACCGCTCAGTCCACTGCGGCTCAAGGCCAAACCGAAATTAACCGGGCCCGTGACGAAACGTGCGCTCGACAAGATGTCACCGTGGGGTGCGTACAAACTGCTGTTATTGGGGTCCAAAATATCTGCAACAACCCCTGTCCCCGGCAACCACGCAGGCACTCCGGACGGGGTGCTGGCAAAGCTCAGCGTTCCGTCTGGCCCACTGTTGAGTCCTGGGGTTCCCACAAAGCCGAAGCCTCCAGAGCCTTGGCGCCAGACGTGTCCTTGGAAGGGGTCTGTGAAGGCTGATCCCATGGCGATATTTTCTCGCAGAGCGCCCAAGCCCAGGCGGTAATCCACCCACACGGGGTGATATTTCATCATCAGCCGGGGAAGATACAAGTCCATCGCGGGGCGAGTTGCTGTGCCCCGTAAAAAACTGTCTGCCGCCGTCGAAGGGGAGTAAAGATCGGCATTGAGGGTGCTGCTGAGATGGATGCCGCGTGACAGCTCGGCATCAAAATCCAGAGATTGTCGTAAGCGGATATCAGCGGTCGCCGTGCCCCCGAAGGCCGCGTTCGGTACCCTTTGCCACGAACGAAAATCTGCTTGTGAACGGCCTTTCACTCGAACACCCTTCTCGAGAACACGGACGCGGTTTTCGAGTTTATCGGCTCTTTCGCGCAGCGTGTCCAGTTCTTCTCTGAATTCCCGTTGTAATCGAGCAATGGTGCGAAGGTCTTCAGGAGCGATCCCAGGTTCTGGCACCGGGGTGCCAGTTGCGATGGCAATGCGACGTTCGGTGACCTGAAGTAGTTTGGCGAGCGTTGCCGCCAGTTCATAACGTGTGACGTTGCGGCCGCCCCGGAATGTTTTGTCTGGGTAGGCTGAGAGGATCCCATATTTTTCAGTCAGGGACACAATGGCGGGTATTGCCCAGTGATCCGCCGGAACGTCCCTCAGTTCGGCGGGTGCCGCCCACGCCGGGCCGATAGACAAAACAGGGGCGCCGCTGATGAGCGCGGTCGCGAGCACAATACGAGACAGTGCGAGCATTTTCACTACGGATACCTCAGGAAGCCAAAATGGCGGCCCCCATGGTGTAGTTCAAAGGGCGGACCTTCGCAGTGACCATCGTACGCTCAAGGTTACCTCTTCAGCATTTACATTCCTTGCGGGGCAAGGCATCATGCCTCTTTATTTCAAGGGGGGGATATGATCGCAATGGACTCCCAAGCCGCTTTTGATTTGGATACCTATTGGGACTCTTGGCGCCTTGCTATTGAGTCAGAACTGGATCGTTTAACCGTTCGGCGACAGCCCGAGACACTCTGGGATGGAATGCGTTACAGTCTGCAAGCGGGGGGCAAGCGCTTGCGTCCTCTGCTTACCGTGGCGACCCTGGAAGCCTTGGGGCAGGATCCGATGCCAGCCTTGCCGGCGGCTTGCGCGTTAGAGCTTATTCACACGCAAAGTCTCATCCACGATGACCTGCCGGCCATGGATGACGATGACCTCCGGCGCGGGAAGCCCACCAATCACAAGGTGTTCGGTGAGGCCCAGGCCATTTTGGCGGGCGACGCGATGTTGGCGTGGGCATTTGCTGTGATCGCAGGCCCATTGAACAAGGTTTACCCCGCTGAACGCTGCCTGGCCGTTGCAAGGGAATTGGCAGAGGCGACTGTCTTGGGAATGGTCAGCGGTCAGGCCGTCGATATTGCTTCCGAAGGCCAAACCATCAGCGCCGAGACTTTGGCTTACATCCACACCCACAAAACGGGTGCCCTCATTCGCGCGGCGGTTCGCACAGGTGCTGTGCTGTCTGGCGCCACGGTCTCTGACAGTGCGGCTTTGGATCGTTACGCAGACGCTTTGGGTTTGGCTTTTCAGATCGCCGATGACATTCTGGACGTCACGAAGACGGCTGCGGAGTTGGGGAAAACACCGGGCAAAGATGAGGCGGCGGACAAAGCAACGTATGTCAAGATGTATGGTCTCGACGTGGCACACCAGCGTCTACAGCAGGCGGGAGATGATGCGGAGGAGGCCCTGGTTTCGTTTGACGCCTCGGCACTACCGCTGCGATCGCTGGCCCGCTACGTGGTGAACCAGGTCAACTGAGGTGGCGTGGGCGGGTGTAGAGCATCAAGCTCTGATAGCAGGCGCTCTCGCGCTTTCCACGGCTCAAATGCTCAAGACTTTTCTACATTTTGTGGCGGAACGTCGGGTGGATTTTAAAGTGGCCGTTGCGACGGGCGGCATGCCCAGTTCGCATACTGCTTTGGTTGTCAGCGTGACGGCAACGGTTGCTTTTGTGCAAGGCTTGAATTCGATGCTGTTTGATGTCTGCACCGTCTTTTCGGCCATCGTGATGTACGATGCGACGGGTTTGCGCCAAGCTGCTGGCCGCCAAGCAGCGGTGGTCAACAAAATGATGGATGAATTGTGGGCGGAGCGTACCGTCAAGGAGATTCGCCTGAAGGAATTGCTGGGACATACCAAGCTCGAGGTCCTCGGTGGAGCCCTCTATGGCGCCTTGGTCGCTGTTTTTGTGCACTGTGGGTGGTAGCCCGTGAGTAAGAAAACGCGTTTGGATCAGCATTTGATGGACCTGGGGCACTTCGCGTCCCGAGAACGGGCCCAGGCCGCAATCATGGCGGGCCTGGTCAAAGTGAATGAGCAAGTCGTGACCAAAGCGGGGCAGCCCGTTTCCCCGGAGGCCGTTATCCAGGTGCTTGGGGAAGCTCATCCGTTCGTGAGTCGTGGCGGCCTAAAGCTGGCGCGAGCGCTTGATGTTTTTGATGTTTCTCCGGCAGGGCGGTGGGTGCTGGATGCGGGGGCGTCCACTGGCGGATTTACCGACCTTTGTCTTCAACGGGGGGCAACCCACGTGTATGCCGTCGATGTCGGTTATGGTCAATTGGCGTGGAGCCTTCGCCAAGATTCGCGGGTTACCGTGATGGAACGAACGAATGTCCGGAACCTCGGGCCTGAAAACTTCCCGATGCCGCCGTCGTTAATCGTGGCGGACCTTTCATTTATTTCGTTAGCGAAAGTGATGCACCCGCTGAGTCTGATTTTGGGGCCCGATGGCGAGGTGATCACATTGATCAAGCCCCAATTTGAGGTCGGAAAAGGACAGACTGAAGGGGGAGTAGTTCGAAACAAGGCGGCTCAGGAACGCGTGCTGGCCGATGTCACTCGCGCGGCGGAGTTGGTGGGTTGGGGATTGATCAACCTGGCACATTCTCCGATTAAGGGGCCCGAAGGCAATATAGAGTTTTTAGCGCACTGGCGACCGCACGCGCTATCGAGTTCCCTCAATTTTTTGGCCGTTGTTGAACGGGCTCACTTAGAACTTAGTGATAACCGAAAATGAACGGGGTGTTCGTCTGTGACAAGCGGTCTAATTACCAAGCCGCGACGATGTCGCCGATGTGCTCACCACGGTTATTGATAAGGCGCGGTTGCGTGGTTTCATCGCCCGTATCATGGGTCGGCCAATCGAAGCCGACCTCCTGCAACGCCCTTCTTAGCGTCGGCCCGATCGCCCGCTTATTGCCGTCCGAGACCTTCATCGCCCAGGCGTGCCCGGAGGATAGTATGCCCCCGGCATGGACGGCTTCTCCGCCAATTTTAGCCATCATTTTCCCGGGAGCCGCGCACATGAGTGAAGTGTCGATTCGCTTCTCGCCTGCAATGAGCAAAGGATGTCCAAGAAAAATGTTGCGCGCCTCGGTGACGGCGTTTTGGAGATCATTGGGCAGACGATGAGGGCGCATGAATTGAGAGAAAATCTGAGCCAAACCCCTGATACTCATCCGCCAAACGGGCGCCCCGCAACCGTCAATCCCTGAAAAAATATGTGTTTCCGGGATTCCACTGAATTGGGACGCCAGGGCACGAATTTTTATTTGGAGAGGATGTTCGGGGGCTCGGTAGCTTTGCAGATCCCAACCCATTTGGCGACAAACGGCCAACATAGCAGCGTGCTTACCCGAGCAATTGCAATGTACGGGACTTGGGGACTGCCCGTCTCGAATCAGGGCGTTTGCTGTCGCCTCGTGATATGGCAGGTGTTGTCCGCACCCCAGTTGTTCCTCTGAAAGCTCGGCACGGGTGAGAATCTCTCGCACAGCTGCCACGTGACACGTCTGCCCCGAATGAGAGGCCATCGCGATGGCGCAGGCCGCGTCGCTCAGGCGGAGAGATTCCCTGGCCCCGGTCAACCACAGTGGCAGCGCTTGCACCGGCTTGAGAGCGGAGCGCACCCAGATGAGCGCATCTGGATTTCCCCGTGTCAGGACGGGAGAACCGGATGAGTCCAGCACTACGAGGTGACCACAGTGTAAGGATTCTAACTCGCCGCTGCGCCACACACCGGCCAAAGGAGCAGCCCCATTGAGCCCGTCTGGTACTGGATTCATCGCCCCAATGCCCTCCCGGCGTCTATCAATCCCGCCCCGTGAAAAACATCGAATCCTGGAACCTGATCGTTAGGGGGCGTCAAATCCCGAGCGGTTCGCTTCAGTCGATCTTGAACTTGAGATGCTGTCCATCGGGGGTTTTGACTGAACAGCAGAGCCGCTGTGCCAGCGACCATGGGGGCAGCCATACTCGTACCGCTCAGGTAACCATATGGGATATTGGGGCTGAATCTTTCTGGAATCGTTGAGAAAATATCGACACCGGGTGCCACAACGCTGACCCAGCTGTTGTAGTTTGAGAATGGAGCACGCTTGAAGTCAGGACCCACGGCTCCCACGCTCACGACGCCTTCATAGGAAGCCGGGTATTCCAGATAATTCCCGTCTCCCGCCTCATTGCCCGCAGCTGCCACGACCACAATCCCCGCGGCGGATGCTCGAGCGATGGCCTCGGCTTCCAATGCACTGAAATCAGGTGAACCGAGGCTGAGATTGATGATTCTGCACCTTCTCTCAACGGCGTATTCGATGGCACTGACGATATTCCAGGTCGTTCCGGTTCCATCAGCGCCCAACACGCGTATGGGAAGAATCCGCGCTCGGTAGGCCACTCCACAAGCGCCTTGTACATTGTCACCGACGCCTGCAATGATGCCAGCGACGTGGGTCCCGTGCCCAAAGTCATCGTCGGGTGGTTGACCCGGTTCTACGAAATTACGCGCGCCTCGACTGTCAATATTGGCCCCGAGATCCGGATGGGTCATATCTACCCCTGTGTCGATTACAGCAACCAACACGCGTGGATCGCCAGTCGTTACATCCCAGGCTGCTTCTGCCCGTATTGCGTTCAAACCCCAAGTCGCCCGAACCCCTGATATCGGGGATTGACGTTGAAAGGCTTCATCGTTCGGCACGGCTTGAAGACGGTGTCTTGAAATGTCCACGACACTACCACGCGCGAAAGGGGTGGCTCGCCGCAGGGGACCGTATTGTGAGGTGCGAACAACGCGATTGGTCTCGACGAATCGTACACCAGGAATCGTGCGCAGTTTCTCGCTTGTATCATCGATTTTTCCGTGATGGAGCCCAAATAACACACGATTGTTTTGCCGTGCCAATACAGTGGCTTTGTGGTTCCGCACAATCGAGGAGATATCCGCTTCAGTCGGGGGATTTCCCCACACAACGATGAGTTCGCTGGGTGTCGTTGGGCCACGACTCGTTTGGATGATGTTTTGCGTGGCGGGTTGAATGCCTGCGAATGGCTGACACGCGAGCATCATCGTCGCTATCATCCCCACCCCAAAAACTTTCCCCACCGCCAATTTCACAACGAGAACCCCATCTCCCGCACTTCAACTTCCCGTTTGCGGACCCGGTAGGGGCGGACAGGCAGCCGTGGCAGCGATTGAATCCTGGGCGGTGTGAAGCCTGGTGAAGGAACCTCATTCTGTTCCAAGATTTCCAATGCCCGCAGACTCCACGTGTATTGTCGATCCGGCCGCAGGGCACCCCCATTAATATCATTCTGAGCAAAGGCGGGAAACGTCACTTCAGGATAGCGGGTTCGTGCAACCCACTTCGGCTTGACTTCCCCTACTTCTCGTAAAACCACCTCATAGATGACCTCCTGAGAGAGTGGGGTCCAACGAAACGTGGGCCGTTGACCGACGCTTGTCGCTCCGGGGGTTGGCGTTACAATACGCGGGACTTGCAACAGCGAAAAAGCAATGCGGCTTGGATCATTGGTGGTGATGGACACGAGACTGCTTGCTTTGCCCGCAGCGTCTGTTGCCTCCCCCTCAATCACGTATTTGAGACCGTTGATGGCCGGCACCGGAAGGCTCTGGTTACTTGCGAGGGCCCGCGCGACAGGAATGACACCGAGAACTCCGAAGTCCAACAGAACATCGGTTTGGACATTTCGAAAGCCTCCGAGGTTACTGTAACTGATCCGCACGGGAGAAATAGGTACCTGGGAGGCTATCTGTAGTGCCTGGGATTGCGCGGACGCTGGAATGGTGTCGCCCAACCGCCAAGAACCCACCTGGTAGGCAAAGTTTAAAAAATGAAACGGTTGCGGAGCCGTGACGCCATCGATGTACGGACCGCTCAAAGTGCCCCAGGCCAAAACGGAGGACAAAATCTGGCCCGGCGATGTGGCCTTGTATTCGAGAGAAAAAGCCGCGTTTGAGACGGCTGTCGTGGTACCACCCAGCGAAACCAAAGCGGGGGAATCGAGCGTCGGAAGCCCCTGTACCGGTCCTGATAGTTGCAAAAACTTCACCGGCAGCGCGCTCTGGGGCGCAAACATGGGCTCGATGGCGATCTCAATGTCCTCCGCTTGGGAAATTGGAATGTCGCCTTGGGTGAAAGAGACATAGCCAGCACGCGAGACGGAGACTTCATCGCTGGTAAAATTGCCAAACAGATGGAAGACACCGCTGGCATCGGAGACGGTTTGTCCGAGGCCAGCAATAACGGTTGCATTACCCACAGGTAATCGGGTTCGCGAATCAACCACCCGGCCCCGGAGAGGTTGCCCAACGCCCGGTACCAGAAGCGCTGCGGCCGTCAGGTCGCAGCCGGTCAGGCAGGCGAAGGTCACTGCGACTCCATAAAAATTAATGACGCGAACCAGGTGAGCCATTCCTTCAGTGTATACCCGCCGAGGACGACTCCGCGTCGGTGGGCGCTGAGTTCAACCGGGCGGCCATCCCATGGAACGTCCGCCCAGAACGTGCCAGTGAAGGTGCCCGACCGTTTGACCCCCGTTGACACCTTGATTACAGACCACGCGGAACCCTGAAGGAGCGATACCCAATTTTCCGGCGACGTCATTCACCAAGTGAGCCATTTGAGCGATGAGAATATCATCCTCTGGGCCCAAGTCGATGAATCCCGAAACGTGCTTCTTCGGGATGACCAACGCGTGAACCGGCGCTTGGGGGTTGATATCTGCGAATGCCACGCAGTGTGCGTTCGATGCGATGATCGTGGCCGGTATCTCGCCTGCGATGATTCGGCAGAACAAGCAGTCTGGCATAAGGTGGGGCTCCCGAAGAAATGGTCAACGACGCTTGGGAGGTTATATCGGGCGTGGCTGCTTTCGTCAAATACGCTTTGGTCCACCTTGCCCTCCCTGGGGCAACGCATTGAACGAATGAACTTCGACTTGTTCTGACTATGCTCGCTTTGAACTCCACGTTTCCTAGTGTCTGACCTTTCAGGAGAGTGTCTACGTGCTGAAAAAGTGTATCAATGCGCGACACGTCACGCTGACGTGGCTATTTGTCCTTGGTGTTACCCTCTCTGGGTGTGACGGATATCGACTCGTGTCAGCAGGCGAGCCAGAGGGTCGCCCTTTGCCTTCGGCGTCTCCGGGTCTCGGAGAGAATCCCGAGACTTTGGGCCCGCAGCTTGCTCCACCGCTATTTTCTGAGGGTGAATTTAGCGTGGATTTTTTTCCTTCGCAGGAGCCCCCTGTTTTCGTTGACCCAGTCAGCGAGGTGAAGAAAGCCACGGGATTTTTTGCGGGGGGGCATTGGGTGTTTAACGCCGGTTATTTTGAACAAAACCGCGGGGCTCTCCGACCCGTGTTGAGCTTTCGACGGTATTCCGGAACTGGATTTGGTTTAAAGAATGGTGCGGCCTCACCTCGGTATCGCAGCGATGTCTCAGTTTGGGTATACCAGGCCTCGTCAGAGTATCCGAATATGGTGGGTGCCCCATTGGGCATTTTGGGATATGCCCCTTACTTCCTTGATGAGACGCATTATTTGCTGGCTGTCGCCAAACCTCGGATTTTAGAGGTGTGGGCGGTTGATGGGTATCGCCCGGCCACCGCATGGCCCATCGAGGCACGTTTGCTGAGGCGGGATTTGGCGGTGCCATTGAAGGTCGGCTCCCCTGTGACGTGGAGTGTCGAGGTGAATACCCGTTCTAGGACGGCGAAGGTCTGGATGAATACTCAAGAACTAGGCACGGTCTCGCACCCCATGCTCACAGACCGTAACCATGGCGTGGCCTTGGTTTCAAACGGGAATTATGTGCATTTCAAAAATTTTAGGGCTTACCGATTGTGAGTCCTGCTCTTGTCTGAACGCTGCCTGAAGGTCTACGATGCGGCATATCGAAGGTTCGCGATGTGAAGGAAGCAGAAATAATGAACCAAGCCACTTTGAATCAGGTGTTCGAAGATCTCGCGGCACGTTATCAGTCGGGCGCCTTGTCTGTTCGTTCCAATGTGGTTGCGGGCAAGGTCGAACCTCTAGACTCTTGTGACGTTGAAAATTTGCCCCGTGAGGGTGACCAAGAGTTACAGGCGTGCCGCGCACGGGGTCTTGAAGCGCTTGCAAGTGGGCAGGTGGGGGTTGTTATTCTTGCTGGAGGGATGGCTACTCGTTTTCAGTATTCTCAACCCAAAGGGCTTTTTCCGGTATGGGATGACAAAAGTTTTTTGGAATTGAAGCTGGAGGCTGTGCGTTCATTGGGCTTTCCCGTGCCCGTTTTTTTGATGACGAGTTTTGCGACAGACGACGCCATTGCCCATCACCTTCGTTCCGGCCAATATTTTGGGCTACCCGAACATCGGGTTGAGCGTTTCAGACAGTACCAAATGCCCCGACTCGACACAAAAGGGGGGCCTTTTTACCAGGACGGGCAATTGAGTCTGGCTGCGCCAGGGCACGGTGATTTTCCGTTCGCCATTGCCGAGAGCGGTATTTTGTCTCGTTTTATCGCGGGCGGAGGGCGTTATTTGTTCTTCTCCAACGTCGATAATTTGGCGGCAACGGTTGACCCGGTCATTCTAGGGAATCACATTCGTTCAGGGGCCGAGATGACGGTTGAAGTGGCGGCGAAAAACCCGGGTGATCAAGGAGGGGCTCCTGCACGTGTGAATGGCTCGGTAAGACTCATTGAGGGCTTTGCGTTTCCACCAGATTTTGACCAAAGCCAGATCGATGTCTTTAACACCGCGAATTATATTTTTGATGCAAGTGCCCTGAGTAAAGCGGACGAATTGCCTTGGTATGTGGTCGAAAAAACGGTACGTGGAAACCAAGTGGTTCAATTTGAACATCTTGCGGGCGACCTGAGTGCGGTTTTAAAAACCCGGTACCTGCGCGTATCGCGGGACGAAAGGTTCTTGCCGGTGAAGACCCCTGACGATTTGCCCAAGACCGTTGCCGCCTTGAAGGAGCGCTGGAAAACGAAACTGAGTACCTTGTGCTGACGGAGCACCTGCCTTGAGGGTCAGTGATCCATTCTTTCGGGCAGAATTTTCAGGGCGGACATTTCTTTGAAAATGGCCGCCCTGTTGCTTTTTCGGGGTCGCCTCGCACAGGAAACCTAATTCTTAACTATCAATTAACGTCAGCTTTCCCACGTTGCGGGCGACAACCCTTATGTCACAGTTGCGTGACGGATGTGTGTAAAGTGAGGAGGCGTCCTGTGTTGAACAAACAACTGTTCAAAGTTGTGATGGCCGCGTTGGCGGTGTCTGTCTTGGCTGCGTGCGGTTCCTCTCCCAGTCAAGTGGACCAAGATTGGGGGACAGATCCCGGTTTTGGTACAGACCCCGGGTTTGGAGCGGACCCCGGATTTGGTACACAACCCGGATTCGGCACACAACCAGGTTTTGGGACTGACCCCGGTTTTGGGACCCAGCCTGGGTTCGGCACGCAACCGGGCTTTGGTACCCAGCCTGGGTTCGGAGCGCAACCCGGCTTTGGGACCCAACCGGGGTTCGGTGGAGGTTTAGCCCTCGACTTGACCGCCTCGGTGATAAACAAGAAAAATGGGTCTTTCCTGGGAATGGGAACATATCGCTGTACCGTCGAGGTCAATAATCCCAACACCGCTCCGAGGACGGGCACCCTGACGGTGACCTTTAAACGCGGCAACAAAATTTCGAAGACAGCACCCATTACCCAGCAAGTGTCTCTGGGCCCTAATGAGACTCGCACCTTTGATTTCCAGGATAAAGCGTGGTCGACCAACGGCGTCGAGGTGGATATCGTGACGGACGGCGCGCCCGGCGGAGGGTTTTCCTCAGCCCCTGGTTTCGGGGGATACGGGGCGGGGCAAGGTTCGTTTGGTTCGATGCCTGTGGGCTACGGGAACGGATACTAAATTTTTCTACCAACCTCCTTCACACACACACACACACACACAACGATGGGCCCCGCCAATTTGGCGGGGCTTATCGTTTTTTTTTCAAAGCCAGAACAGAGGGTCTCTTAAGGGTGAGAAATCAAGGCAGGGTGAGCGAACTCTTGCTTCTGGTCGGCTGATAGCTCAATTTCCCCCCGGACGGTCCAAGGGCGCGCTTCGTGGATTCGGACGTGGGTTAATTGTCCAGTCAGGGCGGCAGGGCCAGGGAACAGAACCACCCGGTTGTTTCGAGAACGACCGGTGAGAACGTTCGGGTCTTTACTGCTTGGGCCTTCGACGAAGACCTCCTGTAAACTTCCCACCATGGCCCGGCTGACTGTCGCAGCGACTTCATTCACCACTGCATTCAGTTCTCGCAAACGCCGATCTTTGACGTCTTCCGGAATTTGGTCCTGACGCGTGGCAGCGTAAGTACCGGGACGCGGTGAGTAGGCCGCTGTATTTACCGCTGCGAAGCGCATTTCCCGTACGATGGAGACCGTTTGTTGAAATTGCTCTTCTGTTTCACCCGGGAAACCGACAATTAAGTCGGTGCTGATGCCGGCATCCGGCAAGATGCTGCGGATCATTTCCACTTTGGTCACGTACTTTGAACGATTGTAGCCGCGCGCCATCTGCCGCAGGATATCGTCATCTCCGTGCTGAATCGGAATATGGAAGTAATCGCAGACGTTGGGCAACGCCGCAATCCGACGAACGAGCTCCTCGTCTAAATCACGCGGATGGCCGGTCAGCCAACGCACACGCTTGACTCCCGCTACAGATGCCGTTGCTTCAATAAGGTCAGCCAGGGAGCGCTTGGGCGTGAGATCTTTTCCGTACCCGTTGATGTTCTGCCCAAGAAGTACTATTTCACCAAACCCCTCTGCCACCACTTGCTCGATCTCGCGGACCAGGTCGGGTATTTCTCGGGATTTCTGGTCGCCACGCACCTTGGGAACGATACAGTAGGTGCAGCGATCATCACAGCCATAAATGGCCGTGACCCAGGCGGAGTGTTTGCCTTGTCGCAAAACGGGCATTTCTGGCGGCAATTCGTCTGAAAAAGGAAGCAGTGCCACCACCGGGGTTCTCTGTTTTTCAACGGCTTCAACCAGCCGGGGCAGTTCATGAATGTTTTCAGTGCCAAAGACGAGGTCAACGTGCGGGGCCCGCAAGCGAATACGTTCCCCCATATATTGGGCCACACAGCCGGACACCGCCAGAATGGCTTCAGGTTTGAGCTTTTTAATTTCTTTCATTTCGCCGAGCAAGCTGAAAAGCTTATCCTCCGCTTTTTCTCTCACGGCGCAGGTGTTTAAAATAATGAGATCGGCAAGGAATGCGCTGTCGCCCTTTTGATAGCCCTTGGTCGCGAGCAACCCCAACATCCGCTCTGTGTCATTTTGGTTCATCTGACAACCGTACGTCTTGATGTATACTTGCTTGGACACCGTTTGACTCCGACAATGCGCGTCACTGATCGATTCTGCAGGCTGCAAAACCCCCTCAGACCGCTGAGATTCCTGCTTTGAATCTTACCATGACCGCTAGAGGGCCGCGCCGTGAACACTTTGACCGTGCAAGACGTTATCGACCGCATGGTGGCTCTCGCCCCGCCTCGGTTGGCCGAGAGTTGGGATAACGTGGGCCTGATGGTGGGGCATCCGGGCCGGGCTTTGCGCGGGATTACGGTGGCACTCGATCCCACTTACGAGGCGGTACAGGCGGCGCTGGCCCAGGGGTCAAACTTGTTGATCACCCATCATCCATTGCTGTTTAAGCCGCCGCGCAGTCTCGACTTGCGCGCCGAGCCGGGTCGCACCCTGGAGGCCTTGATAAAAGCGGATTGCGCGTTATATGCGGCGCATACAAATTTGGACGCGACAGCGGTCAACCAGGCATTGGCAGCTTCTGTTGGGGTGCTTGGAACTGAAATACTGCATCGAACGGGCAGCGCGCCCATCTATAAAGTTGGCGTCCACGTTCCTGCGAGCCACGTGGAAACTGTCTCAGAGGCAGCGTGGGCTGCCGGAGCGGGAAAAACAGAACATTATGAGCGGGCGGCTTATCGCTGGGAGACCGCGGGCACGTATGCGAACGCCGCTAAAACGGTATCGAATACGCAAGAATGGCGTCTGGAGTTTATGGTGCCATCGGGTGCGCTGAAGGCCGTGCGCCAGGCTATTTTTGAGGTGCACCCGTATCAAGAGCCCGCTCTGGATGTGGTGATGATGCAAGGAGATGGCACGCCTGAGGGTTTCGGTTTGGTCGGGGAATTGCCGGCGCCAATCCGGTTGGCTGACTTTGCCCGTCATATTAAAACGTCACTTGCCTTGCCTGCCGTCAGGCTTGTGGGGGACCCGGATCGGATGGTTCAGCGGGTTGGCTGGCTGGGGGGCAGCGGGGGGGATTACTGGAAAGATGCCCTCGCGGCCCGTGTCGAGGCGTATATCACCGGGGAACTTCGGCATCACGCAGCCCTCGATGGTTTGGCAGCCGGTCTTTCGTTTATCGAAATTGGACACGTCGGCTCTGAGCAGCCGGTGGTCCCGTTTCTGGCGGAATATCTGCGCGCGGCGTGTGGTCCAGGTGTTCCCGTGCACGCCTTACCACAGGTCGATCCATTTCTTGTGATTTAGAGGGCTGGAGCAGTACGCCTTTGCTGACGGCGGTGGCGAAGAAAAAAGCCGCTTTCTCCATCATCAAGGATCTATGTACGTTTTCCAAATTTCCCGGTCAGATTCAATTTGCCGGGCGTAGGCCTCTGAGAATCCGGACAGCCTTTTTGTGATGGCTGAAATCCCGCCGGCATCATTCAGAATATCCCGGCCGCGTCCTGAGCGGGCGTGGGCCCGCGTGACGAGAAGCGCGACGGTATCGATGAATTGACTGAACTCGAGTTCGGTCTCTAGCGTGTCCACATCGACCTCGCTTCGCAACAACGGGAAAGAGCGAACCAGGTAATGACTGTCGCCTGCCGAAGCCGTTCCCAAAAACTGATCAGCGTCAGGGACGAAATACTCCCATGCTTTGCGCACACGCTCCGCCTGATTACCGGGCCGGGCCGACAAGTACGGAACGGCAGCAGAGGCACTTTGCTCTTTTAATTCAAGCAAAAAATCGTCGCTGTCTGCGGCGCTTTTCCCCTCCACTAGCAACAAAAAGCGTTGTTTGGAGAGGCTTGCTAAGCCTGCCACTCGGCGGACAGCGTCCTTCACGCGGAAGAATCCGACCGGCTCATGTCGTTGTTCCGCGTATGCTTCTATACTGACGTGGAGGCCCTTCATCGTTTGAAAATTGACAGGGATCAGCTTTTTTTTTCGCACGATGCGACCCCCACGGATCCATCGTTTGCGCTCCTTCAGCAAATTCTGTTTGTTTACCCGTTGGATGGCCCCCGCTGCAGGGCCGGGAACCATACTTTCCACCACCGGGCTCTTGAGCGTGCCGGGGTTCTTGCTGAAGTCTTCGAGGCGCGTGAGATAGCCACTGAGAAAGCGATTCACAATGCGCTCTGTCGCTGCCTTAGAAAAATTCGCTTCCCGAGCAAATAGCCTGATGCTCACAAGAACACGAAGAACTTCCCAAGTGTAAGGACCTTCCACGGCCTCATCGAAATCGTCCAAATCGAATGTGCCCAGGCCACGACTCAATTTGAAGGCGGATACGTTTTCCAAGTGCACGTCGCCGACAAGGGGAATAATGACAGGGGATTTTAAAGCAGGGTGCTCGCTGAGGTCGCGGTAGAAAAGATGAGCCGAACCGCGAAAAAAACCGATCGGCGAGTCCGACATTAACGCAAATTTTCGATGGACAAAATTGTCGGGCGTGCGGATGGCCTCGGCGTGATAGTGCTTTAGAAATTCCGCCGCGTCTCGACTGTATGCGAGCGTGGCGTGGGGCGTTAACGCCGATGCTGGAGAAGCCAGACAGGCCAACGCAACGATGCCTAAAACTATTTTCGGTGGCAGCACTGACGATAGCGAACCTTTCACACGGTTTTTTAGAATCACTCAACTCAGAACGTTACGGCAAGCTGTGCCTGCAACCCTCGGAGTTCGCCTGTGTTAGGATAAACGTCCTCTGGACATGAGTTCAAGTTCGAAGGCGAAGTTATGTACGGTTTGGAGCAGTTGGGAACCGATTTGCTTGCCTGGTTTGACGAGCATCAGATTGTATTACCCTGGCGAGGAATGGGCGATCCGTATGCCATCTGGGTGTCTGAAATTATGCTACAGCAAACTCAGGTGAAAACGGTCATCCCTTATTTTGAACGCTGGATGACCCTTTTTCCCTCCCTGAAAGCCCTCGCTGCGGCCCCTCAGGATGCCGTCATGAAGGCGTGGGAGGGATTGGGGTATTACTCTCGCGCCCGTCACTTGCTGGCCGCCGCCCAGATTGTGGTAGAGCACTATGAGGGACAAATTCCCCGCCATTGGACTGCTCTGCGTCGTTTGCCGGGTGTTGGGGATTATACGGCGGGGGCGATTTTGAGTATGGCATATGATCAGCGCGTTCCCGCCGTTGATGGGAACGCACTGCGGGTGTTTAGCCGTTTGGCCCTCATCCGTGAAGATGTCAGTCGATCCCTCGGCAAGCGCCTCATTACGTCTGTCATTCAGGACGCGATGGGTCATATTTCGCGCCCGGGCGATTTCAATCAAGCGGTGATGGATTTGGGCCGTGATGTCTGCGTTCCCCAGAGGCCGAATTGTGGGGTTTGCCCTGTGCGGCAGCATTGTCGTGCGCATGCTGCGGGTGAAGAACGTCTTTTGCCGGTCAAGCCGGGCACACGGCCTCCGCGAGACCTGGTTCTGGCCGCAGCCTTGGTAGAGCGGGAAGGACGTTTTTTGCTGGTGAAGCGCCGCTCAGTAGGTATCTGGGGTGGGATGTGGTCACTGCCCACCGTCGAATTACCCTCTCTCTTGGTGACGGATTCAGAGACGTGCCAGACGGCGGCTGCGCGAGAATGGGGCTTGGCTGGATGGCCCTTCCAACTGGGTGCTGCGGTGGTCACGTTGAAACATCAACTGACACACCGCAGCCTGACGATTCCGGTGTTTGAAGCCGTGTTGCCGGGAATGCCTCCTGCTGGTTTTGAATTCTCGTGGGTGGGGCCCGATGAATGGAGCTCGGTCCCCTTGCCCGTTCCCTTCGCGCGGTTGCTCGATCGATTGGATGCGGGTCCTCTATTTCGACAGGCCGCGCACGACGGCTGTGTTCGCCCTTTTCGCCTGTTGTGAGCTCTGTACCATCAAACCCTTCTGGCTTAGTTGGTACTGGCCCCGACGAGAATTAAGTTTTCTCGGAGTACTATGACGCTGCCATCGGCCCGAACCCCAACGGCTGATATCTTCGCCAGCGTCCCCGATTCAAGCCCTGACGTATCGATGTCGGCAGTGTATCCATCCTGGCCATTTTCGTCCTCAGCCACCACTTCATTATTAAGTTGGAATTGGACACGGGTGACGCCTTCGCTCTCTGGAACGCTTACATTGACCTCAATGACCCCGCGCACGGCGGTGAAAACATCCGCCGTGTTGGTCATATTTGCCGTGCAACCCACCATCCAGGGAACGGCCCAAAGCCACGAAAATCGCCTTAAAAACGCCACGTTGCTATCACCTCTGGTCCCCAGCGCACGAAGCTATAGCTTCCCGTGTAGGAACGGTTCCCCTGTGTCCTGAGTTGAGCTGTCAACGCCACGGCTCCACCCGCCCACTTGAGGCCTCCCAGTGCTTGGTAACCCCAGACGTTCCCGATGGCCGTGGTGAAAGCATCTTCTCCGCGGAATGCGTAAGGCATCAAGGCACCTTCCGCCACGATCCCCCAATCTCCCCAAACAGGGGCCCACGCGCGCCCCCCCAGCGTGGGGCCGTGGAAAAGGATTGAGGGCGTAAAAATCGCGCTGGGTTCGGTCGGAGGGAGCAGGTTGTTCTGTTGAGACACGTATCTGAGAGAGTATCCCACCGACCCTGCCATCACCCAAGGACTCCGAACAGGAAGAAACTCGAACGCAATATTTCCGACATATTCGTCCCGACGAGTGATCGCATCTGGGATCTGAGTGCTTGAAATACTGTATGCGACGCTCTCTGCCGCCAAGGCGAGATTCCAAGATGGCCCGAGGGGAACATGTCCGACGAAACCCAGGGCTGTGGAGCCTGCCCCCTCTAAATTGCTGCCAAAGCTCTCGGCTCGCTCACTCAGCAAGGCATATCCGGATCTGAGGGCGACGGCACGAGCGGTGCGAAATATCGTGTTTCCTCGATATACAGGCCTTTTCCAAGGCTCATTGGGAAGTGGGTTGACCCACCCCTCCTGACGGATAGGTGAAACGGGTGCTTCGAGTGCCGGGCGCAGGTTTTCGGGGGGGGACAGATTGACTGCGACACCACTCAGGCTGCCTGGAGTAATGTCGACCGAGGAACGTCGGGGCGTTCTTACTTGTATTTCAGTGATGTCGTGGGCTGTGTCGCCTGGAATTGACTTGCGGTAGACATAATCACCGGAGGCAGGCGTTCCAGGAAGGGGGGCTGTCCCCCCTAATCGGACGGGGCCGCTCCTGGGGCCAGCGTAGGGCACCCTTCCGTATTCAGGTGTCTCGTCCAAGCGTATCCCGTGCAGAGGTTGTGGCCGGGGGCGCTCGGATGACACCAGGGCGGAGTGATTGGGAGAGGGAACTTCCCCCGGCAGCAGGGGCCCCTCGGGAGGCGGCACCGCCGGGAGAAATTCCCGGGCGACACGCGGAGCCGATACAATCTCCTTGGTGAGCCGAAGTTGAAGCACGCCTTGGCGTGGATCCGGCACGATACTGACGGTAGCGGGGTTCGCCAAAGACACACGGACCTTGACGCGGGCCTGATTGCTCACAGGCGCCATCTCCACTTTCGTCACAAGCGGGTGAAAGACCCCGAGCTTGTAGGGTTTTCCGCTGCCCGTTTGCGTGCCGATGAACTCAATTTCCAGTCGAGTGCCGCCATCGAAACTCTGAACAGTGGCCTTAGGGATACCACCCTGGAAAGGAATGATGATGGTGTTGTGTTCGCGCTCAAAAGAAGGTGCATCCAGAACGATTCCGGCTTCTGCCCAAGCGGTATCTGGCTGAAAACAGATTCCGGCGACCAGCAGAACCGCCCAGACCAAAACGCTCTGGGGAGTTTGTTTGGGTTGTGCGCAAGAGATCATGCGACGCCTGGACCTGAGGTGCTGTTCTCGGACTCGTGAATTTCGGATCGACCATCAGCATGCCGCTTCAACAGCCCGATGGTCGGTGATCCTGATCGTTGGCTTCGGGTTTCCATAAATTGGTGGCTTCAGTGGCCGTTTTCCCTGAGGATGCCCGGAACAAACGTGGCAAGCATAATCTTCCGTTAATTGACTGTTAGCCTCAAGCCCGCGCATCATGGGGTTGAACCACAATTCATTTCCTCCGTCCTTGGCGTCTTTAGGCGGTTTCGAGCCGCATCTTGCCCAAGAAACGAGAGAAAGGAGGCTTTATGGTTCAGCGCCCAGTTTTTCTTGGCGGTGGTCTTTCACTCTTACTCGCGTTTGGAATTCAGCCGGCTTTTTCGCAGAATTCTTCTTCGGTGTCGTCACCTGTGGTGCTCCAGTCTGGTGCCGTGGACCGCGGAACGCCCCGTGAAGTCCAGCCCTCTGGTTACAATTTCCCCCCCCCGAGCCGTGGCGACCGGTTTGCCCGAAGAGGGCTTGATTTGAGAGTGGGCATCCGAGGCTGGAGACAGTTCGGTGGTTTGATCAAGCGGCAGTCGGCCGCCGTTGGGATCGATCCTTTGGTTCTTGGGGCCTATATCTGGCTGGAAAGTGAATTTAATCCTCGACAAAACTACGTAAGAGGGCGTCGGCGGGCTTTGGGTTTGGGCTCGGTCCAGGCGCAAGATTACCCACGCTACACACGCCGCCAACTGCTCGATCCAGAATTGAATGTGAAACTCACTGCTGCTGAATTTGCCCAGAAATGGCATCCGCAGGACATGGTGGGCACCGTCATGGATGTCTGGTACCCGGCGTGGCGTCGGTTGGTCGCCCGGGGACGCCCAGTGCCCGTTATCAAGTCGCCGGATGTCTACACCCAGGCGATCGCCAATCGTTACTACGCCCTCAAAGAAATTGATGTGCACTTCCCGGAAGGCGGCCGGGAAAAAACAAATAAATAATTGCTTTTCTCAGACGGTCTTAAAATGAGGGGAGTCGTCCGCGGGCGGCCCGATACTCATCCATCAACCGGATGACAACTTCTTGCGCGGCGGGTTCGTCGTTGATAAGTCCGGCCACTTGGCCGACCTCTAGTTCGCCCTCTTCAATGTCACCTTCAAAAATGCCTTTCCGCGCGCGACCACTGCCCAACAGTGTACGCAACTCCTCATCGTTACCTCCAAGAGACTCAGCGGCCAATATGCGCTCCGCAAAGGCATTTTTGAGGAATCGGGCGGGGCCAATTTTTTTTAAGGCGAGAACTGTGGCGCAAGCTTGCGCCTTTATGACGGCTTGCTTGTAGCCGGGATGGGCGGACGATTCTTGCGTCACAGCAAAACGACTCCCCACCTGCACCCCGTGGGCGCCTGCCGAAATGGCCGCACACATGGCGTATCCGTCCGCAATCCCTCCTGCTGCGATGATCGGAATGTCAACGGTTTGCGCGAGGAGACGCACGAGCACCAGGGTTGTTAATTCATCGGGGCCATTGTGCCCGCCAGCCTCGAAGCCCTCTGCAACGACGGCATCGCAACCTGCTTGCGCTGCTTTCGCTGCTTGTGCCGGCGTCGCCACCACGTGGACTACCTTGGCGCCAGCGGACTTTAACATCGGTGTATAAATTCGCGGATTTCCCGCGGAGGTAAAAAAAATGGAGACGTTCTCCTCCAGAGCAATTGTGATTTGCTCTGCGGCATATTTGTGAAAGATCGGAATATTGACCCCCCAGGGCCGTGTCGTGCGCTGCCGCATTCGTTGAATGTGTGCGCGGAAAGTATCGGGCCGCATTGAGCCCCCGCCAATCAGGCCCAACGCGCCGGCTTCGGAGGCCGCTGCCGCCAACTTATTTCCGGAGCACCAGACCATACCGGCTTGGACGATGGGGTACTTTATCCCAAATACGGTTGTTATGAACTCACTCATGTCCCGAGTTTAACAGGCGTCGATGGACCCCGCGAGTCAGAATAGGGGTTAACATGCTCTCATTGTGAGGGGTGGCGCGCGGGAGGGATTGTGAGATTTTTTTTTCGCCGCAAAATAGGGCCTCATCATCCAGAATCCACGGCCGTCAATTTTGAAGGCGTTCTTTCGCGAGCGTCGTCGGTGGATCCGGCCCCTCTCGCCTCAGCGATGCAGGCGGTGGGCGCCGCTGTCGCAGGCGCTGACAATTTTGGGGAGTCATCGGACGAACGCGACCTTTATCATTTGATTGATCGTCTCGCAGCGGGCGTCGAGCAAAGTTTTCCGCAAAGTTTTTGTCAGGCGGGATGCAGCAGTTGCTGTTACTACCCGGTCGCTTTGTTTACCATCACCTACTCAGAATGGTCGGTTATCGAACGTTATGTGGAAACGCGATGGAGCGAAACCCAAAGGCTCGATTTGGAACAGCGATATCGGGCCCGGTTTTCTTCATTTTGGCGTTTGATATTCACCATGATCCAACGTAGTTTTGTAGGCTTGCTGTTGACGGCGCCGTTGTTGGACCGGGCCCGATTGCCGTGTCCATTTTTGGTGAATGACCGTTGCAGCGTGTATGACGCGCGCCCATATCCCTGCCGAAGTTTCGGCCTGTTTGCTGTTCGAGCTTTGGGCCGACAGCCCAAGGTGTACGCTTGTAGTGCTCAGGGTGAGAATCTCTTAGACGCATTACGGGCGGTCAAGCCGCAGATTCAATTGCCTGTTTTGAATCCTCTGGCGAGGCGGATTCGGCGATTGTGTCGCGGCCCAAAACTGTCCTTACCCATCTGGATCGGCATTTGGCTGTTACGCAGAGAGCGGAAGACACGGGGCACTGCCGAGCGTCACGGCGTTGAGTGATAGGCTGTAGGCCTTAAGTTCCAATCTCTCCACGCTTGGAAAACCCCTTGTCTCGTTTTTTCGAGCGAAAAATGTTGTTGTACTCGGATGCGACCCTCATTCCCCATCTGTGTCCGAATTTCATCGTTTGCGAGCAATTCAAGAATGCCACCGGCCAGTGCTTGAGGGTCGTTAGGTTTAACCAGTAACCCCGTTTTTCCGTGGCTCACCACTTCCGGAACTCCCCCCGCTTGGCAGGCTACGATGGCACGTCTGGCGGCCATGGCTTCCAACAGGACCCTGCCAAATGGTTCAAACTTGGCAGGGTGTATGAAAAGATCGAACTTCGTCATCAAGTTGGGAATGTCATTTCGCTCGCCCAAAAAATGAACGTGACGATTGACTCCGAGGTCTTCAGCAAGTCGAGTTAAACGGTCGGGTTCCTCACGCCATTGAAAAATGGAGGTTCCGGCAATGACCAGCTTGATGTCCGCATGCACGGCGATGATGGATGGCAGTGCGCGGAGCAGAATGTCTAAGCCCTTCCACGGAATTAAATAAGTGACAGCCCCCAGGATGACACCTGGGCCATCCTGCCAAGGCTCTTGGTGCGATTTCTTGCGGGTTGCCTCATCGAAGGTTTCGATGTCCAGGCCATTGTGAACGACTTGAAGTCGCGGCCTGAATGTCGGCGCGAGATCCTGTGCTGCCGCGTGAGAAACGGCGATGATTCCCCGCGGTTGACCAAGGCGCGCAGCCCAATTCAGCAGGGTTCTCGTGTCACCGCGGGTGCTGGGCAGGTCATGGAGGTGCCACACAAGGGGCGTGCGGCTCAGGCGTGAAATCACTGAACCGAGAATGTGAGCCTTTAGGGTGTTTGAATGGATGAAATCGATCTGGAACTTTTTAGCATACGCCGCAAGTTTCCACGCCTCGTGGAGGATGGCACGGGCCTGCCAAATCGTCTGCCACGGGCGTTGTTGCCAGGCTTCGCGAGACAATGTTCGAACGGTGTCAGAGATCCCCAAATCAAATAATTCAGCAAACGGCGCAGCCAAGCCTTGAAGTGGGCCTGCTGAACTGCAAGCCAGGTGGGCTTCGAACACTCGTTTATCAAGGCCTTCGAGAATTTCTAATAAAACCCTTTCTGCACCGCCGAGTTCACCCGTGTGATCAAGGAAGAGAACGCGTGTGGGTTTCGGTGGATTCGGCTGCGACAAATTATCCATCAGCAAGCAATGCCTCGATACGGCCCAAGGCCACCGGCCATCCAAAGTGGCGCTCCACATACTGACGACACACGTTTCTGAATTCATCGAGTCCTTCACGGGCCAAGAGATTTGTCAGCCCGGTTGCGAGGGCGGTGACATCATTCGGGGGTACCAGCAAAGAGGGCTCTAAAGGCGCTAGGATCTCGGGGGTTGCCCCCTCGTGAGTCCCCAAGACAGGCGTGCCGCATGCCAGTGCCTCGAGGGTGACCAGCCCAAAGCCCTCCAACGCCACCGTAGGGAGGACGAAGGCGTCCGCTGCTTGATGGCATTGTATGAGGCGCTCATCATCGATTCGCCCGAGCAAGGTGATGCTCGTGTCGAGGCGACAGGCCCGAACCTGTGAAGCCAAGGTGTTTGCGAGCGGGCCCTCTCCTGCGATCCACAACTGCGCAGTGGGGTGACTTTCCAGAACGGTTGCCCACGCCTGAATCAGGATCTCTAATCCCATTCGATGGACCAAGCGTCGTGCGGTAAAGACCAGTGGTCCGGGCGGCAGTCCAAGTTTTTCTTTGAGTCTTTGGCGATCTTTGGCCGGGTGAAAGCGAGCCAGGTCCAGGCCGCTTGGAACCACGGAAACGCGCTGAGCGGGGATGCCATAGTCATTGCTCAACAAGGTAGCAAAGGCTTGTGACAAAACGATAAAGCGCTCGCAACGCGCGTAGGTGATCCGCTCGAGCAGGTGTTGAAGGGCTACGTGGGTCGATGAACTTCCCTCTATGCGGCTTTCTCCTGCCCACGGCCCCTGGAATTGGCACACCCGGCGCGTATGGCGCAAAGCGGGATGCCAGAGAGGCACCAGGGCCATCGGGGCAAAGTGCGCGTGCACCACATCGAAAGGCCCAAACTTCGTCAAAACTCGTGGCAATTCCCTGAACATACGTATCAGCCACCCCAGGGCGTTGGTTCCCAGTGACAGACGAACAATCGTTACGTTTTTCCAAACTTCCACGGCAGGCGCATCGGGATGGATGTGCGGCACAACCACCGTTATTTTATGACCGCGTTGCGCGAGTCC
This sequence comes from Candidatus Sericytochromatia bacterium, assembly GCA_035284745.1. Taxonomy (GTDB): domain Bacteria; phylum Cyanobacteriota; class Sericytochromatia; order S15B-MN24; family JAQBPE01; genus JAYKJB01. The sequence goes on from JAYKIL010000035.1 coordinate 45,105, forward strand.
GCAGGAGACTTCTTGAAGGTAACGGCCGCCCCCTCCAGGCCGATCCGCAAACCACTCGTGCGCAACCATGAGAATACGCTGTGGGGCGATGCAGGCGGGCGGAGAACCCGCTGGATAATCATTTTGTTCGATGGTCGTGCCCATGCCGGTGTAGTATATAGCAGCGGAGTCCGTTTCCGCGGTAACCATGATCCAATTACGGCACATCTTTAAAACCTACCAAAGTGGGCACACACCGATAAAGGCCCTCGATGACGTGTCTTTAGACATCCCGCGGGGAGACTTTGTCGCGATCATGGGGACTTCTGGCTCCGGTAAATCGACATTGATGAACATTGTGGGTTGCCTTGATCGGCCCACAGCGGGCACCTATTGCCTGGATGGATTACCCATCACCGATTATCAAGAAGAGGAACTGGCGCGGATACGCAACCGTAAACTCGGTTTTGTGTTTCAGAATTTCAATTTGTTGCCGCGAACCACAGCGCTTGCGAATGTTGAACTGCCCATGATTTACGCGGGCGTGAGACCGCCAGAACGGAGGCGTCGCGCACTGCTGGCCCTGGAACGGGTTGGTTTGGGGCAACGGATTGATCACAAGCCCAATGAACTGTCAGGCGGGCAGCAACAGAGAGTGTCTATCGCGCGTGCCATTGTGAACGAGCCGGCCGTTCTACTGGCTGATGAACCCACCGGGGCGTTGGACTCCAAGACCACGGAGGAGATTCTCGATCTCTTTTTGGAACTCAACCAGAGCGGCATGACCATCGTGCTGGTGACCCACGAATCCGATGTCGCCGCGTGTGCCCGACGTGTCGTTCGATTTCGTGATGGCCGCATTCGCTCTGATGAGCGCAATGAAGTGCCTCGTCAGCCCTTGGCAGAGGGGGGAGAATGAGTTCCCTCTTGCGGCTTTGTGTTGGATTTCTGTGTGTCGGTTGGATGTGCCTACCGACCTACGAAGCGATCGCTGCTATCGCCCCTTCTACTGACATCCTTACGCTGGAACTTGCTGTCAAGGAGGCTTTGAGGCGCGAACCGCTTTTGCACCAGGCTGAATTGGACCTGGAGCAAACATTGGTGGGGCTTGAAGGCGTAAAAGCGGAACGACTGCAATACGGGGGAGACGTGACAGTGGGGAATTGGGCCGGCTTAACAGGCTTGATGTCTCACAATCCAGTTCAGCCGATGAATGTTCCCATTGCTAATGCACAATTAATGGCCCGTTGGCCGGTTTTCACGGGATTTCGCTTAAGTCGTCAAATCGACGCTGCTGAGGCAGCCGTTCGAGCGTCTCGCGCCCGATTGGAACAAGCCAGGCAGGACACGATATTGGCGGTGTTGGAATCGTTTTGGGGCATTCGCCGTGCCGAATTAAAACTCGACGTTCAACGCGAGGCAACGACGGGTGCCCGGGCTGCGTTGCGGATTGCCAAGGAGATGATAAAGACGGGCCGCGCCCCTGCGTGGGAGGTCGAACGGGCGGAGGTCGCTGCCTTGACGGCAGAGGGCGAGGCGCTGCGCCTGGAAGCCGAGGTGGCCCGCGCACGCGACCAGTTGGGCGCTCTGCTGCAACGTGATATGACGGGAGTGGTCTTGGACGCAGCGTTTCCGGGGGCGGTGACACCGATGAATGTCCCTGCCGAGGCTGCTTTTGATAGACGACCCGATGTCCGTTTGGCCCGCGCCGAATTGGCGATCAAACAAGCGGACGTGGGGGTCGCTTCGTCTGAACGCTGGCCGAAATTAGAATTGGCGAGCTTATACCAGTACGGCAACAATCCTTTTTTTGCGACGAGTGGCAATCGTTCCGTGCTTGATCGTTTGGTTGGAACCTTCAATGCGCAAATCAATTTGTCTTACAGTTTATTCGACCACGGGGTCGTGGGGCGCAACATCCATGCGCGTACGCTCGAATGTGCTCAGAGTGAACAGGCCCTGGTGGCGCTTTTGGCGCGCGCGGAAGTGGAGGTGCGTGCGGCACGCCGTCGACTCGAACTGGCGCGCCGTCGGGTCTCGCTCGGCACTCGCAATGAAGCGCTTGCCAAGCGTAACTTGGAATGGTTGCAAACCCGTTATCGCTTCGGCTTCGTTCGTTTGGTCGAGTTGAATGAGTCTCGCGTGAATTTTGTGGCGAGTAAAAACCAGCGTTTGGATGCAGAAATTGATCGTTATCTGGCGATGGCCGCCTTGTACAAGTCTTTGGGCGTGTTGGATGCTCCTCCTCGTGCGCCTGAAGGAGGTCGAAAGTGAATCGAGTGGTGCGCAAGATTGGCTGGATAGGGGTCACGATTCTGGCGGCAATCGCTGGTGTTTTGGGGTGGTATTTATTTCATCCTGCCGCCGTTCTGCCGCCTGCTGATGCGCTGGTAAAGGCCTCCCGGGCCCCATTGATCTTGACGGTACACGAGACGGGTCGCATACGGCCTTTCTCAGAGGTTGACCTTCGAAGTAAGGTGGCTGGGCAGGTGCGTAAAATTAAGGTTGAGGTGGGGGATAAGGTCCGCGCAGGTCAGGTCTTGCTGGAACTGGATGCGGCAGAATCTCGCCAAGCTTACGCTCAGGCGGAGGCAGATCTTGCGATTGCTCAGGCTGATTTAACGGCATTGCTGGCGGGGTTGCGTCGTGAAGAACTTGCTGAAGCGGAAGCACGGGTTCAAGAGGCAAAGAGTCAGCGAGACGGGGCGCAAGATGCGTGGCACCGGGCTCGTGAGGCCAACAAGGCAGAGGGACTCACTGCATCTGAACTGAATGAAACGAGGGCCGAGAAAGACCGCACGGAGGCCATCTATCAAGGTGCTCAAAGGCGTCTGGCTGCCTTGAAAACGAGAGTTCTGCCCGATGAACGGAAGGTGCGGGCCCAGGTCCGGAAGGCAGAACTCAATTTGCGAGCGGCCCGTGAGCAGATTGAGCGTGCCGTTCTGCGTTCGCCTGTTGATGGGACGGTGATACACCGGGGTGTTGAGGTTGGCGAGATGGTGACTCCCGGCGTTGCGGAGACCGCGGCGCGGTTGCCCTTATTAACCGTGGCCAACTTGTCGCGTCTCCTTGTGGAGGCAGAGGTCAATCAGATTGACGTCGCGCGCCTGAATGTTGGCCTGACCGCGACGATCCGCGTCGATGCCTTGCCCGGTGAAGCGTTTTCCGGGCGGATCCGCCGGATTGCCCCTGCGGCCATCGCTGGGCGAGAGCGTGACGTTCAGTTATTTCCAGTATCCGTGCTGCTCGACGGAAATGCCAATGGGCGTCTCCGGCCGGGCATGAGTGCTGATCTGGACATCGAAGTGTTAAGACGGGAATCAGTCTTACAACTGCCCGTGCAGGCGGTTCGTAGGGGCAACGACCTTCGAGGCTCTGTGACGCTGGTTTCCCAGACAGGCCAAGGGCAGCAACGAACGGAGGAACGAAGCGTCAGTCTCGGCGTTCACACCGATCAGATGGTGGAAATAGTCTCTGGACTGGCGGAAGGGGACACCGTTCTTATCGCACCGCCGCCTGCGGATGGGAATGTCAATCGTTTTTGAAGGGGGTCTATCTTGTGAGCCGACGGTGACGGCCAAATTTCATTCGTACCGCAAACACTCGATGGGCAGAAACTTTGAGGCGCGTTCGGCGGGATACCATCCGAATAAAACGCCGACCAGCAATGCCGCACTAAAGGCGAGGCCTATCACGCTGTATTCCACCACCCAAGGCCAAAAACCCAGAACGTGTGTCAGCACAACACTCACCACCCAACTCCCGAAAAGACCGAGCACTACGCCCATCGCGCCCCCGAAAGCGCTCAGCGCGACGGCCTCTCCCAAAAATTGGGTTCGTATGTCGACGCGGCGCGCACCGAGCGCGAGGCGTATTCCAATTTCACGTGTTCTCTCTGATACCGTGACCAGCATAATGTTCATGAGGTTAATGCCTCCTGCCAGGAGGCAAATGATGGCAACGCCGACCGAGAGCCACTGTAGCGCAGCGAGAAATGTGCGCTCACCGGATGTTGTGGGCGATGAGTCCCTCACGTGCAGCGTCTCCGATTGATGCGATCGCCAGAGCAATGTGGCACGGATGGCGACGCTTAACGCCGGCAGAATGTCTGAGATATTTTCGGCACGCGGGGCTTTGATGAGAATGGTATCAATGTCGCGATTTCCTCGTAGCAAGCTAAAGGTGGTTTCCGGCATTGCCAGTGCATCATTCCACGTCAGACTGTCGACGCGAAGCGTCGGCTTTCGGGCCAGCACCCCGATGACCCTGAAACGTTTCTCCCAAACTTTAATCTCTCGTCCAATGATGTTGTTTGTGCCCTGCGATCGCACCACGGCATCGGCCAAATTTGGTCCCAAAACGGCTACGCGCGAATGACTCTCCACGTCTTCGCGGGACAAAAATCGCCCGTTCAGCACTTCTAATTGGTAGACTTGTGGGGCTTGGGGGACGGTGCCGACGCACCACGTGCGAACCGGGGTGCCACCGAGGGTGATGTCGCTGCGTTCAAGGCGTTGTGGTAATACCGTGCCTTTTTGAAGAATCGGCGTGAGTCGTAACGCTCTGAGGTCTTGGCTATCCAATGCGCGAACCCGCTTTCCTTCGGCGGTCCAACGGTCTACGCGCGCACGGAGGATATCGCTTCCGCTGGCTTCTTGTACGGTTCGCCCAATGGCCGAGAGCCCTCCGTTAACGACGGAAGAGAGTAAGACCAGAGTGCCCACTCCGGTCATGACCCCCAGCAGGGTGAGGGTAGCCCGCAAGCGGTTGGCTTTCAGGGTGCGAAGCACAGTCAATAGAAGGTCAAACCACAGCATTCGGATCGGGACTCAGTCTTGTCTCAGACAGGTGATGGGATCGGCTTGCGCTGCTTTTGCCGCAGGAACCCATCCGAAAATTACCCCCATGAGGATCGCAGCAAAAATGGCGCCCCACAACGAAGTGAACGAAAAAACGCTGATCCAAGCCGGGTTCAGAATGGCAATCGCACGGGATGCCCCCCACGCGATGGTGATTCCCAGGACGGTTCCAGCCGCCGCACCGAGCAGACTGAGTAATACCGCTTCGATGAGGAATTGGTGGCGAATTTCACGCTCGCTCGCGCCGATCGCTTTTCGTAATCCAATTTCTCGCCTGCGTTCACGTACGGATACCAGCATAATGTTCATCACTCCGATACCTCCAATTAACAGTGCAGTCGAGGCAATCGCACCCACTAGAACCTGCATGGCGGCGAACGCTTGATAAAAGTTTTTCAGCAAGCCGCCGAAATCAAAAATTTGAAAATCGTCGATGCCTCGATGCCGATGAAGCAGAAGGGAATTGATGAGCCGCACCGCTCTTTCGCCGTCTTCTGCTCGTTTCACGCAAAAACTGATACGCTCGAGCTTGGGTCCGACGCCGGGGGCTGAGAGGGGGATGATGACGCTCGTTTCCCAGTCATAGCCAAGGTTGATCGAGTCTCCTTTTTGGTTGGGGGCCAAGACACCCACCACTTGGAACCTTTGGCGTTTAAATTGAATCTCTTGTCCCACACAGGGTGAGTTTTTAAAAAGTCGCGCCCGCAGTTCGTCGCCGATGATCGCGACCCGCGCGTGGGAGGTGATGTCCTCATGCGTGAGAAATCTGCCGATTCCGGGACGAAGCTTATACGCTTGAAAATAGGCCGGCTCGGTTGCTAAAACGCTGACACTCGTCACCTCAGTGCCACTCGCTTTGACAGGCACGTGATAGGAGTGATTGATGGCGAGTAAGTGCTCAATGTCTGGGAGGGCCTGTCTGATGGCTTCCCGGTCATCCTGCGTGAGGCCTTGCACCCAATGGTCTGCCTTGCGTTTAGCCAGACGAGGGGGCTCGGACAGAACCATGATGAAACGGGTTCCACCCAAATCTTCCACGCCGCGAACCAAGGTGGTTAAACCGGACTGAGCCAGAGAACTCATCGCGATAATACTGGCCGTTCCAATGGCAATGGTGAGAAGTGTTAACGCGGAGCGCATCGGGTGGATTTTGATCTGTGCCATCGCGAGCATCAAATATTCGCGCAGCACACCAAGTTCCTCGTGGATGTTGCAAGACAGCGAAGCCGTCCCAAGGGCGTGATTGTCAAACGCTGACCCCTGGCGAAAACGATGTGACCCGATTGCGGCCGTGGCGTTTGCTGTGGTACAGGGCTTGGTCCGCGAGTTCCATTAAGTGCAGGCTGTTCGAGGCATCTTTGGGGCAAGAGGCTGTTCCGATGGATATTGTCACGTGTAACGGGCCGTGTTCTTCACTGGGGAGGGGAGTGACATCAATCGCGTGACGCAAACGTTCCGCAAAGATATTGGCGCCCTGTTCATCGGTCTCCGGCAATAGAACGAGCATTTCCTCCCCGCCATAGCGGCAAGGGATGTCGATGTCTTGTCGAACGTTGCTGCGAATAATTTTTGCCACGTGGGCGAGTACCTGGTCTCCCACCGCGTGCCCGTAGGTATCATTGAACTTTTTAAAATGGTCTATGTCCATCATTAACAATGAGAGGTCTCGCCCAGATTCCATCGCCCGCGCGAGTTCCTCACGCAGTCGTTGTTCGAAGTGGGAGCGAAAATAAAGCTTTGTGAGCCGATCAACAGTTGCCAGGTCGTATAACCTTGCATTCTCAAGCGCAACGGAGGCGTGGCTGGCGATGGCTCGCAGAATTTCAAGATCGCGTTCGCTAAATGTGTTCACCACGACTCGGCTGTCAACGTATAGAACGCCCAGTGGCCGTTTTTGAATGGACAGTGGAACCGCCATGACGGTTCGCAAATTGAGATCTTGGATACTTTTTTGATGACGAAAGACGTCGTCATCGTGAGCGTCCTCTACACACAGGGCTTCTCCCGTGTCCAAAACTCTCCGAAGGATGCTGCGGCTGACCGATTCACTGGCTGTTTTCGCATGGGCGGATGTCTCGCCGATCCGTGCTGCTTGACCGCGTAAATCGCCGTTTTCGGAGACCAAAAATATGATGCCACGTTCCGCCTGCGTGACTTCGAGGGAAAATTTAAGGACGAGGTCGAGAACTTCCTCCATCACTAAGGTGGAGGTGATTGTGGAGCTCAGGGTGTACAGCATCTCGAGCCGCTGGGTTTTCGCGCGCCACTCGGCTTCAAGACGGGCCCGTCGTAAGGCGGCTAACAGCTGATCAGCCAGCAAGCGTAAGGCCTCAATATCCCACGGTGCGAGATTTTGGTGGTCGGATGTGTAACCTAAAGCAAAGAGCACGCCCCATCGTTCTTTGTCATCTCCGAGGGGCACAGCGAGGACAGCGCGCGGATCCTCATGGTCCAAAGTCAAAGATGGAACATAGGCCAGTTCTCCGGAGTGGGCCACCGAAATGACCGTCTTCGCATAAAATGACCAGTCCTCTTCCGGCGCATTCTCGTGAGTGTTGAGGCTCGTACGACAACTGAGATGCGTGCCGTCCTTGATGAGAAGGTCCACCCTCGGCAATCGACACACTTCACTGAATAATTGGAGTCCTGACCTCAAAATCATCTCTTCGTCGGACGTGTTCTGAACCGATTGCGCGAATTCTAACTGCTTTTGAAGGCGTTCGACGGTTCGTTGCAGTTCATCGAACCACCGGCCTCTTTGAATCACGTGACCTGCTCGTTGAGGAGCGCTCGCGGACACGCCGTGGGTCGTTTCAGTGGTCAGTTCGATCGACGAAAAGGGAATTTCGGATGAGGGGTTCAAGGCACGTTCAGAAATGGCTCGGCGGTCTGGATTTTGAAGGTAATCGTTTTTTTGCTCAAATGTTAAACCCGCCAACAGCGGTTTTTGCCAATCGTAGGCATCCCGCAGCCAACCCGCAGCCCGCGGGCTTGGAAAATGCAGCCGCGCACGTGCGAAGGCGCAGCGAGACTGCCACTCGGGTGCTGCGAGTTCGGTTGCAATTTCCTGGGCTTTGACCAAGTAGGCATCCGCCGTCAAGATATCGTCGTCTCGCTCGGCTTTTAGCCCTTGCTCAAAGGAAATCTTCAATTGTAGAATGCGGGCGCCACAACGCGTCGCCAAATCTGCCGCGCGGGCAAACCAGGTGTCAACCTCATCCCACTTGTCTGCCGCTTTCGCGATGTTGCCCATCAAAAGGCAGGCCTCGGCCTCCCAGTACTGTGCGCGTCGTGTCTCAGATCGGGCCAAGACGTCTCTGCACTGAAGCTCAGCCGTCGACCATTGCTTCCGATAGACCGCGAGACGCACGCCGACGAGTTGCAAAGGCAAGGCGAAATCGTTGATTCCCAGACGCGCCTGAACACCCAATGCACTGAGTAGATCATCCTCGGCTGCATCGAGGCGTCCAAGGAAAATATGACATTCCATCCGCCCCATCAGGCTGTACAGTTCACCGTAGCCGTCCTCTGCTTCCCGTTGGCTCTCGAGTGATGTTGCCAGTAGGTCTGTCGCGCGTTGCCAATGGCCGAGACCCAACCACGCTCGGGCCTCAAAACTGGCGGCCATATCGCGAACAAATCGGCCCCCGCCTTCCAAGGATCGACTGGCTGCTTTCTGGGCATAGTCGAAAGCCTGTTGGTAGTAACCACGCTCAAGACTCACCATCGCAAGATTGGTCCAGGCGATATCTTCCTCGTGGAAGCCTAGGTCTTGACAGAGTCCTTGGTTCTTTAAAAATGCGTATTCGGCCTGCGCAAAGTCACCCAAGAGATACAAGGCGTTACCAAACAGCATATAGCTGTCATTGAGGCCCAATTTGTCGCCGATGCGAGTTTGTAATTCGATCGATTCTTTCAGCATTTGGACCCCTTCTTCGACTGCGAGCGGGTTGTCAGAGGGGGGATCCACCACATCCAAAAATCCTAAATTACCCAAAAAATCGCCCAAAAAGGATTCGTCCCGCAGGACTTGCGCTCTTGCCAGTGCCTCTTCATAAACGGCACGCGCCCGGGAAATATCGCCGAGTTGGTAGTTCAATCGCCCCAAGGCAGCCAGGCAACGCAGTTCTTCCCGTCCCTCAAGCAAGGTTCGGGCCTTTGGCAAAATTTCGCGCAACCGCTCTCGCGCTTCCAGGGGGCGCCCTTGGCTCTGAAGGATGAGTCCCTGGCCGATGCCGGACCTGATGGTCGCCCATTCGTATTCATCTCCTTCAAGGGCAAGGAGGGCTCTGTCGTAGTGCTGGTAGGCTTCGTTAAGTTCGCCCGCCACCCGCTTGCTGTCCCCCAAAAGCATTTCAAAAATGGATTTCCATGGGGCCACCGAGCCAATCTCTAGGCCCAAGCCCTCGGATATTTGCTCGGCCATCTTTAAGCCTTGCTCGCTTGTTTTCCGGGCCGCCTCAGTGTCGTGAAGTGAGGCCAGGTACTGGCTTGCGGCACAACTGTATGGAACGGCTCGCGAGGGCATTGCGGCGGCATAATAGTGCGCTGCCAGTTGAACAAAGGCCTCTCCTTGTGAGCTCTCCCACGTGGGAGTTCCCGTGCCTTGGTGGGGACCTGTGGAAAGAGCCAGCGACCAAATCTCGGGGCGACAAGCCTCGATGGCTGTGGCAGCCCGTCGATTGAGCGCCCGCTGCTCGTCCGAAGACAATTGCTCGAGCAGGGCATATCCGAGGTGTTTTTGTTCCAGTACATAGCCATTCTCGTGTAAATCTACGAGACGCTGTTGTTCAAGGGACTGCAAGGCGATGAAAAAATGCTCATCAGCGATATCGCTACTGGCTAGGCGCAACTGGGTCAATGGTACGGGTGTTTGCCATACGGCAAGAACCTCAAGGACCGTGCGCTCTACCCGGTCTAACGCAGCCAAACGGGTCAAGACGATAGAATCCTCAGTCACCCGCAAGCGTTCTTTTGGGATTTCCGCCAGATGCCATTTTCCCTCACGGTGCGTGATGACTCCTGTAGAGACCCAATAGGACAGGAGACTTTCTATGGCTTGCGGGGACCCTCCGGTCAGTTCCATCACCTGCTGAGTGAACGGTTTAGGAACCTGGCCGACGCTAAACATCGCTGAGATGATTCGGTTCGCCTCGCGCGTTCTCAAGGGAGGCAGGATATGCGATACCATTTTTGCGGCCCACGGCCGTTCGACGGCAAAGCTCCCGGCCAATACCAGCAGCAATCGGGTCCCCAAAAAATTCCGCTGGAGCGCTTCTACGACTTCTTGAGCCAGGGGATGCGCCAGATGCCAGTCATCAATCATCAAAACCAGTCCGTTGGGTCCCTCAAGAGCCAACAGGAGGTCCACTAATGCAGTTTGTAAACGAATTTTGGCCTGCCGTGGCTCCAATGGGACAATTTTTTCGTCGGGCAGTAGATCCGGGACGAGGGTTCGCAGGCTGGGCGCGTGTTGTTTTAGCAGCTCGGGGTCGCGCTGGCACAACTCATCCCAAGCTTGCCGAATGATATCAACCAGCGGTTGGTAGGGGGCTGGGCCTTCGCCAACTGTGGTCTTCACGACCCGGACGCCTGCAAGTTGTGTGCGCACGGCCATCTCTGACAGGAGGCGACTTTTTCCACTTCCCACCGGCCCTGCGATACCGTGAATGTTACCTTTTCCGCTTTCAATGAGTTCTTGGACGGAGGCGCTGTATTTTTCTATTTCAGCCTCACGCCCGATGAATGGGGGGCACAATAAAACAGGGGGATCCGGTTCGCAATGTTCGCCCAACCCCTCCAGGAGATCAGCGGCCGATTGCAGGCGGCGCGCAGGGTCTTTGGCCAGCAGCTTCACGACCAGGCGATCCCAAAAACCCTTGGCCGCCCGATTGAACTGCGACGGCGGGCTGGGGATTTCAGAGAGGTGGGCCCGCATCAGGGCGTGAGAAGAACCCTGTTCAAAGGGAAGCCGTCCCGTTAATGCCTGGAAAATTAAGATGCCTACGGAGTATAGGTCTGCCCGCTGGTCGATACGAGCTTGCTGAATGACCTCGGGCGCCATATATGCCAGGGTGCCCTGTGCTTGAGCCGGATGTCCCGCGGTCAGCATTAAACCGAAATCGAACAGTTTGTAGTCGCCGTTCTCATCTCGCCGGATGTTGTCTGGCTTTACATCACAATGGACCAGTCCTTGCAGGTGAATGCTGCGCAAAGCACTGCCCACTTGTTTGAGCATTCGAACCAATTCGTCGAGGGGCAAAGGCAAAAGCTCGGTCAGGTTCTGCCCTTGCACCAGTTCCATCGCATAAAAGGGAACCCCGTCTTCATCGGTTCCGAAATCGTAGACGTTGAGCAGATTTGGATGAGACAGACGAGTCATCCACCAGTACTCCTGGCGGAAGGCATTCTGTTGGGCTTCGTTGGCAAAGGAGCGTTTGACCGCGACTTCGATTTGGCCCACCCGGTCCCACGCGCGCCAAACAGAGCCCATGCCGCCGGCCCCGAGGAGTTCGCGCAGTTCATAGCGAGTGGCGAGGTGAGTTCCCATGATGTGACCGTTTACCCGGATAAACGAAGGCTTTAGTCCCGGTTACACGAGCGTCTTTGCCCTCGGCCAAGGGCAAACCCCAGGGACCGCCCCTTTCCTATGTACCCGAGAGGCGGATCCGGTATTCAAATCCCTTGTTCAGGCCAGGCTAGTTGAACCCACCGTCTAGACGTGTTTGAGCGCCTTCCCAATTTTCGGCAAAGTCTATAAAAGCGCTCCAGCCCCGCTGGGCCATCAGGTGTTGGAATTTGCCTTCGATCTTTATCTGCTCATCGGCCGTAAAGGCCTTTGCGGGAAGAATGACCGCAATTCTTTTTCCAAGAAATTGAACGGGAATGTCCTCCATCTTGAGGCCTCTCCAGCGCAAATTAAACAGGCGCGTGAGCACATCGAGAACCTCAGCGCGATGAGAAGTAGAAGTTGGCACAGATTAAACCTCCTGGTATCAAGATTCTGAATGGCTGGGTTTGGCTAATAATCATCCACCATGAAACGCACATCTGCCCGGACGCGCAACTCTTCTTTGAATTCTCTTTCGCGTTGTGCACGCACGACAGGCAGTAAATTTTGCCGAGCGGTTCGTTCTCGCTCGCTTTGGGTGGCCCCACGAATTTCGGGATGTTCCCGGAGATAGCGGGCGATCGCCTCGCGTGTGACAGGAACAAACTCTCCGAATCGGAACTGTAAGAACTGCCTGGCTAAACGGGCATCACGGAGAAAACGTTGGGTTTCTTTGTCTTGCCATAATGCGAGAGGCGAGGTTGCATCGGGTTGACTTGCGTTTTTCTCCATCCCGTAGCGTCGAGCTTCGTGGGCCAACAGCCGTTCATCGATCAGGCGTGCCGTCACCACAGCGATCGAATCGCGGGTGGCGAAAACATTTCGGTAGGCCAGAACCTCTGTGAGCATAATAGGCTCAAAACCAATGGCTGCCACGATCGCTTCAGCCGTTGTCGCGGGGAGGGCCCTGCCCTGTCCAGGGAAACCCAGTACCAATCCGAGGACGAGGAGCAGAGCGCGAGTGGCCTTGCCGATGAGTATCCAGCGTGGTTTTTCAGCGTGTGTAGACGCGTTAAAATGCGTGTCCAAGGCCCACATACAATCCCTCCCAAGCCGGCCATTCTAAGAACGGCCATATTCTGACACCGTAATCGACCCTGAGGGGGCCTACTGGTGTGTGGTATCTGAGGCCACCCCCACTGGTGAGTCGGACGCCCTCTTGGAGAATTCCTGCCGCACTTCCCCACACGTTTCCCCCATCCACAAAAACGACCGCACCGAGATCGTTGAGGACAGGGATTCTTACCTCCGCGTGTGACACCACCATCAATCGGCCTCCCTCTGGCTGACCCGCTGGAAACACGTTGTTGAAATAACCTCGCAAGCTACTCGCGCCTCCGGTGACGAAGAGCAGGTCGGTGGGAAGTGACTGCTTGGCGTTTAACGTTTGGACCCAGCCTGCTTCAAGGCCGAGGGCCAATACAATCCGCCTGGGGAGGGGCAAATATCTCGCACCCGTGATGCGGGGCCGAACGTAGACGAGATTGCCCCCGAGCAGAGCCGATGAGTAATCAACATTCAAGTCAACCTTACTGCCCCAGCGGGGGTTCAACACGTCTGAACGAGAATCATGAGTCACCCCGGCCGTGAAAATGCTGTTGACCCGATCCGGAAGTTGGGCCGCCGATTCCACTTGCTCTGCGGTCAGGCCGGGATATGTTGTTCGTCCCCAGCTGTAACGAAGACTGCTAATCCACGTTTCGCCGAACGGCTTAGACAGTCCAATGGTCGGCCCGTAGGTTTGGTAAAGGGGTTCACCCTCCCTGCGGCGTTCACTCAGAAAGGTAAATCCTAATTCTCCGATGTTGTCGGAGCCGAAAAGGGCAGGGTCTCGAATCGAACCCGATAAGGTCGCCCTCGGAATGCTGAACAAACCTTCCACGCGCAAGGGCTTGCCGCTCCCTGCCAGATTGTTTTGCAAAAATTCGGCACTTAACTGCGCGCCTTGTAAGGAACCATAGCCTCCACCCAATCCAATCCAGCCTGTTTCCCGTTCGTGAACAATCACGACCAGATCGATGGGGTCGTTTGGGTCGGACGTCAGGGGGCGGGCGGGTTCAACCGATACACGGTCGAAAAAACCCAATTGGTAAATTTGTTGCTGGGTGCGAAAGAGTTCTTCAGCGTCGTAGAAGTCTCCAGTATGCACGGTAATCTGACGCCTGATGACCTCATCTTGAGTCTTCAAATTGCCCCGCAATAGAATGCGACCGACTGTTTTTCGGGGCCCCCGAGTGACGTTAAAGCGGAGGAGTGCGTCTGTGCTGTGTATGCCCTCGATTTCAACGGTTACTTTGGCGAGTGGGTACCCTAACCTCGCCATATACGCTTGAACGGACGCTATCCACTCCGATAGGGCCGCCGGATTGTACGGGTCACCGGGGTTGATAGGAACAGACTGCAGTGCACCCGCTTGTTGGTAAGCGCTGATGCCTGGAAACTGGATACGGCCAATGCTGGTCTGGGGGCCTTCCTCGATGCGTATCTGCAGATCGACGTCCGACCTTCCCTCCGCGCTCCTGCGTGGGCCTTCGGTAATTTTTGCTTTCAAGAACCCGTTTCGGACGTACCATTCTCGCAACTGGGACAGGTCTTCTTCCCAGGCCAGCGGATCAAACGAAGTTCCGCCTCGAAATGTTTGCGCTCCCCGCGTTTGGAGCACCGACTCTAATTTGCGCGTTGTGAAACTGGCATTCCCGAGAAATTCGATGTGGTGGACCCGAACCCGCGCGCCGGCGGCAATGTGAAAACGTACTTTGTATTCGTCTTTGTCACTTTCCAAAGTCGCTTTCACCTCGGCATGAGGAAAACCCGCCCCTGCATACAGGTCTTTGATTCTGTTCACGCTGGTTTCAATTTCAAACGGACTGACGGATTGCCGCTCGTAGACGGTAATGGCCTTCGCCAATTCCCTCTCTGCCAGAAGTGTGTCTCCCTCCACTTCGACCAACGCTTTACGTCCTGGGTCTACCCGAATGATAAGGTCGATCCAGGCCGGCCGACGGGCCATTATTTTGGCGTGTTGATTATCGGTGGTGCCGTCTGGAAGTGTGGCTTGCCATCTTACACGGGAGCCAACCATTCCTGTAGAGGCCAGGTGTGCTTCCAGTCGCCGGATGCCCGCAAGAATTGCGTCACGTGAGAGTGCGCAGCCGGCTTTCATCTCCAGTAAACTTAGCAGTGTCTTCTGGGTATTTTTCTCCACCCCTTCGAGTCGTATCCCGCGAACTGGAATAAATGGACCTTCGTCGATAAAAAAATTAAGTCTCATCTGGTCGAGACCCACCAGCTGTTGTGAAAACGACAGTCGCGCGTCAGGGTACCCAAGACGCGTGTATCTTTCCAGCAAAATTCGTTTCCAGGTGGTCGGCTGAGAGGGGTTGAACCGTTGCCCCCAACTCAGATTAAGCAGGCGCTCGAGCGCAGTGCTTTGCAACGCGCGTGCGCCAGAAAAATTCCAATCCGTCACAAAACGGGCACGCTGCAATCGGAAATCCAGTTCGATGTTGTGTTCATCAGCCTGGTTTACGCGCAGTTGGATGGTTTCAAACCTGCCGGTTTGGTAGAGGCTGGCCATGCCCCTTCGAATCATCGCAACGGAATAGTGAGTTCCGGGGGAGATGTTCAGAATCTCTCGCAGTTGACTGATTTTGAGCCCTGCCACCTCGCCAGAAAATCGAAGGGCTGAAATAGTTCGGTTCTCCAACGCTTCGATCGGCATCAGAGCGGGCATTTGAGCCCAGGCAGAAGGACCTTCGGCGAGGAATATGAATGCGGCGCACAGGGTGCGAACGAGTATTTGGCAACGGGTTTTGTGCAAAAAATTTGACATTAGCGAATGGGGAGTCGATAACGAGCGGAGGCGTTAAAGCCGCCTCCTAAGTCTTGTTCTAATTTGAGCACGATGGCATCGGTCAGCAGATAGTCAAAAATCATAATGCGTCCTGGAGTCTGGCCGGCCGGCGCCGTGATGTCCTGGGTATAGGTCACCGTCAGTTTTTCGTTGATGCGCTTGCCGACCGTAAAACTGGCACCTCCCGGGGAGGCCGGGTCAACGGAACCTGGCTTTACCTTCACCATGTCGACCACGCCTTGTTCGGTGATGCCTCTCGCCACGCCTCCCGCGACTTGGTCCAGCAGGAAGTTGGAGGCCGTAGCGAGGCCGCCCCCTCCTGTTTCCCCGAGTTCCTTGCCCGTCTTGCCCGTTGCAATGAGCGTCAAAATATCCGTTTGGCTCATCGCTGGGGTGCTGTTAAGTTCAAGGCGTAGCTTGTCCGGCGTTCCGTTCGCCAGCACCCTCACATCGATGCCCTGTATGGCTGCCCGCGCAGAAAGGTTAAGATAGGGCACCAGGCGATGAGGGTCGATGAAGTCGATGGTTCCGGCATCTAGGACATAGATACGATCCTGAAATGTGACTTCCGTGTCGCGCGTTTCAACCCGCCCAACGAGGGCTGGGTTGGCGGGGGTTCCTAGCACCAAGACGTCTCCACGCAATTCGCCTTGGACCACGTTATTGCGAACGAAGAATTGTTCGGGCAATGCCAGTTGAACGCGGAGCAGCGTGTCCCGAATAGATGGGTTGGCAAGCATCGCCGAGGAACTCGAACGGACACGTTTGCGAGTCGTCAATTTGCGCGCGAGGTCGATGTTTTCCGTGTAAGCCCCCTCCAAGACTCGGATCTGCCCATCTAAACTGCTTTTGCTCGGCTCCCACAAATAAGCCAGGTCGGCGTTGGCCACCGCTTCAAAACCAGGAATCCGCAAGGCCATTTCTTGGGCATTAAACTGAAGATTGGCCGCGACGGGGCGACTGTCTTCATCCAATCTGGCGCCGCCCGTTGCCTGCATTCGGCCCGTCTGGCCGAAATTCGCTTGGAATGCGTCCAATGAAATTTGGTTCGGTGTGACCCGCAGAGCGACTTGAAGGTCGTGAATGGGTTGGGGCAAATTTCGAGTTTCGAGTTCCCCTTCCCGGATGTTGAGGGCGCCGTTCAGGCTTTTGTCATCCCAACGCCCGCGCAAAACCCCATCCATTTTAAGACGGCCGGACGCTCCGGCAAACTGCGCGGGGGCCAACTTTTCAAGGGTTTTTAAATCAATCAGCGCGTCAAGGCTCAGATCGGATGTGCCCCCCAAGCCCAAGGTGCCTTGGATGGCCGCACGTGTGTTCGCGCCGCGCATTTTGAAACTCTCGAAGTGAAGTTGGCGGTCCGCCATCGACAAGTGCCACGGCGATTCATTACGAATGACCAGTTCGGGGTAATCAAGTCGAAAATCGGCGATCTCAACTGAACCTTGCGCCTTTTCAGGCTGAGAGAGGTTTCCCTTGAGGCTGATACGTCCTGAAATATGGCCGTCCCTGGGCCATTGAATGTTGCGCTGCCAGCGGGAAGGGACGGCGGCTAGGATGGGTGCCATGCGGAAGTCAGGGGCTTCCAGTTGTAATTCTGCATCCCCCCTGCGCGGGTAAAAGGTGCCGTTCAACCTCGCCTGCCGTCCGAATAAGCTCCCTCGCATTCGAACGGCGCGTTCGTTGCTTTTCAGATCCAAGAGACTGGGACCAAAGGCGTGCCCCCTGTGGTGAAAACCTGCCACGTGAATGGCGAGGTTTCCTTGCAGTTGAGAGACCTTTCCCCGTGCGTCTGCTTTCAGGCTGATAGGCGTATTCGCTGGCACGTTGTCCAAGGCCTCGGGTGGCAGTAGAAGCCCCAAAGTTAAATTTTTTGACTGCACCTCCACGCTGACTTCCCGCCCCCCAAGGGAGTAGCGCCCTCGGCCATCAATACGCCCATCGGCCAGGCGTGCCTGAAATGCCGGCACCACGATGGTTCCTGTTGTCAGACGCTCCGCGGGGGCTTGATAACGAAATGGCAGGTGCCATCGGTCAATTCGAACACTTCCCGCATCCGTTTTCTCGCCCGTCAAATCCCCTATCACGAGCAATTCTTGCGCCAGTGAGGCTGTCACTTTTCCACTCAGTGCATGCAACGCGTGGGCTCCGTAGGCCATACGTTTTGCGCCCAAGGTTGCACGCAACTTCAGGGCATTCGGCGGCCCAAAAATGCGACCGTTCATTTTTACGCCATCGCCACTCAAGGAATCGACTGCGATGATTTTTGCCACGCGATCCAGCGTGCTGGCTTGCATCTGGAACGTGAGTGAACTGTTTCCTCGGCGGCGGACCGTTCCTTCCGCGCGACCCTGGAGGTCGGCTATCTGGAGAGTGGATGGCTGGATCACGAATTCACTGGGAGAAATCGTTAACCGTGTTTCCCCCTTAACGGGCACATTCAGGGGGGTCCCTGGCACTTCGGGATGCGGCAGATGGGCGGCGCCGGCAAATTTGAGTGGGCCTTTAATCAGGAAATTGTCGCCCTGGCCACGGATGTCGAATACTGCCTGTAACCGTCCTGATAGTGGGGCTCCCGAGGCATTAAAGGTTTTTTGAATTTGGCCCAGATGCATCTGCTCAGCGCGGGCCGCGAATTGGTAGCGCACGGGCGCATCCAAGAGGGCTTGTCCCTGGGTGACGAATCTCCCATCGAACACCCGGGCCTCTAAAGACTGCAGACTGAACTGCCGGCCGCGAATATCCGCTGCGAGGTTCAGCGAGCCATTGAGGCCCTTTGGTATGCCAGGAAGCAAAACCGACGCCGAAGACAACGAGACCCCGGACATTTGAAGGTGGCCTTGCACGCGCTGGGCGGGTTCCACAAATGGGACTTGAGCCGCCAACGTCATTTTGCCGCCCAGAAGATCATCACAGGCGCTTTTCAGTTGGAGCATCTGATCGTTAACACGCCACTTCGTATGAAGAATCAGGGGTATGGGGGCTCCCCGCTCTCGCGGGCTCGATTTCAAGCGACCCGCAAATTTTAGGCCTCCAGCACCCCGCCAACTCGCTGCTGCGGCTTGCCCTTTCAGCATAAAGTCGCCGCTAAAATGCCCCATCAATGGCAGAGGTTGTTCCAAGAAAGGACTGACGCGATCGAGTTCGAATCCGCTGAGGGTCCCGCTCGTCTCGAAAGTCGGTGCCGATGCGGGGGGTGCTGTTATCTTTAACTTGGAGACAACGACGCCTCCCAAGGCCCGCCCTTCGCAATGTTTCAAAATCAAGCTCCGTCCGGCAATGTTAAGGTCAGAGTGCACCTGATAGTCCGTGAAACAGGGGCCCCTCTTCATTCGTCCGTTGACTCGGAATTCCCCCTTTCCACGCCACATCTCTGGGGCCGTGCCGCTTCCCAGAAAGGAGAGCTTCGCATTGAGGAGAGCGTTGAGACCTTCCGGAATCGGTACCTCAGCGCCGCGGGCAAGCTGAGGAAGCGAGATATCTGTCATTCGCAGTGTTAAGTCGCCTGGGTGGTTCTGGGTCAATGGAAGGGTGCCACGGCCGAGCATCCGTCCTCCCGCAATTTTCACCTTCAGCGCTTCCAATCGTACTGATTGAGTACTGGCGTACGCTTTGAGTCCTATGTCTGCGGCGGGAGTGTATGAACTTTGAATTTTTTGTCCGCGCAATTCAAGCGCGAGGGTCGGCTTCTGGGTGTTTCCCCGAAGGTTCCACTCGATGTTGATACGACCGCGCAGGGATAATTCCTCCCAGGCTCGCCAGGCCGGCAGTTCAGCCAGGTCAGTGGCAACGTGACCGTCGATCCTTAAGGTGGGAGGGGCGCCCTCCTGGGAGACGATCTCACCTCTTCCCGAAAGTCTCACCCCTTGGGGTTTGATGTCGACCTCGCTCAGTGTTGTTTTCGATCCCCGGGTGTTGAACCGCAGACGAAATGATTCGAGAGGCCACCTTTCTTGAGACATTGTCAGCGAGCCGTGGCCGGCCTCAATGCTTCCTCTCGCTGTTTTTTGACCCGAATTGAGCCGTAGGTGGCTCGAAATAGGAGAAATAGAGAGGTGAACTTGCCGCTCTGGGTCATCGTAATGCAGGGCGCCCCCTGAAATCGTCATAGAGTCTAGAACGAAGGCCGCGCCATCCCTGGTCGGTTTTTCATCGGAACCTTTCGCAGGGAACAAGGCGTCCCAGTTGTAGCGTCCCCCCCCCCTGTGCGCTCCTCTCATAATCGGGGCGACAACCTCAAGGCGGGAAATTCGCAGTTCCCGTCGGAGTAAGGCCCAACGGCTGATCTGTATTTCCAGGCGTTGGGCTTGGAATATTGGAGGTTCGGAATGTCCCAGCGGTGATACTTGAATTTTTTGCAGCGTCACATGACCTTTCAGGGGGTCGATAGACAGCTGTCCGCATTGCACGTCCGCCTGCATCGTATTTTTCAGGGCGTGCAAAACGCGTTGAGCTGCTGCGGTTGTAAGGCTCGGTTGGTAAAGCAGAGCCACCACGGCACCTACCAAGACGAGCACCGTGCAGAATAACGCCAGACAAATTGACTGAAACCGTGACACCTCGGTGACTTTCTCGCTTTTGGGAATAACTCGCCCGTTTCTTCCTCCATACCCACGGGGTCCTTGCATGGTTCTTACTTTCCGAGGGTTTACTTGGTAACCAGCGGATCGCACGAACAACTTGGTCACGGGCTTGGGTTGAGCTTTCACTCCTTCTTGTGATATCTATAGTAAAGGTAAAATTTTATTTAAGTTGGCTTGCAACCAAGGCGGTTGCTACAGGAGTTATTCGCTTGATTAAAGAAGACGTTTTGGAAATGGACGGCACGATCGTCGAGGCGCTGTCGAATGGTATGTTCCGCATCACGCTCGACAATGGGCACGAGGTTCTTGGTCACCTGGCCGGCCGTATGCGGCGTTTTCGTATCAAAGTCTTGCTGGGTGATCGTGTGAAGGTGGAACTCTCGCCATACGACCTGACCCGCGGTCGCATCACGTTCCGAAATAAGGGCGACTTTGCGCCTGCGGGACGTCCTCCCGTTCGTCGCTAACGAATTTCATAGCGACTGAGCCATCTCAATTCGTGGCTCGGGGCTTCTTAGCCCACCGAAACGGCTCGGGGGCCAAAATCGAAAGCTGGCCCTGCCGATGATGTTACAAACAGGCAAGGGGCCCCACGTAGCGCTGTCGACGCTGTTGCGCCTGTTGTCGCCGAGAACAAATACGCTGTTTGCGGGAACTTTTTTTTCCGACATCTGAAGGGTTGCGGTTGCAGTCAGTGCATAAGGCTCTCTGGTTCGGCGTCCATTCCGAAAAAGTTGTCCATCCACCACCGCCACGCGATCGCCAGGCAGAGCCACCACGCGTTTGATCCAGGGGATGCTAGGGTCCAGGCCTACCTGATTTTGAAACGCGCTCTGCGGGGGGTGGAAAACAACAATTTCACCGTAGCGCGGGCGCCGGAGATGGTACGATACCTTCTCGATGACCAAGCGGTCGCCAATGGTGAGGGTGGGGGCCATCGACAGAGATGGGATGAATCGAGCCTCCGCTATAATGGTGTGGCAAAACCAGGCGAGGGTGCAGGCCAAAGCAAGAACGGTCAGGACATCGCGTCCGTCCAAATAAAGTGTTGCTTCGGCGGACTGGTGGCGCTTCGTTGAGGTTCGGGGCTTGAGTTGCAACGCGTGCCTCACAGGATGTGGTTCCTTGGGTTCGGGTTCTCTGACGCTTCTGACACGCAATTGATGGCGAGCAAACGACCGATTGTTACTTTCATTCCCTGATGTCCCCCACCATAACGTGCTGAGAAAGGTCTCTGTGATCTTTACCACGCTTGCGTGCTTGTGTGCTTGTGCAGACCCTCCGGGTTTGCGAAAACCACTGCCGCTTGAGCAAACTGAGATGAATACTTCATTTGCCTCACATCGCCAACTGGCCCGGGAACTGGCCCAGGAGGAGGGCGTGCTCAGCACTTATCTGACCCAGACGAACAATCCGCGTGAATTGGTGGTTATTGTGCGCGACAAGGACATCAGGCGTCGTGTGGATGATAAGTACCGGGGGCGTCTCAACGGCCTGACGATTCGTGTGGAGTTGTCTCCCAAGGGATTTGAAGAACAGGGAATACTCGCGGTCACAAAGGAGGAACTTCCCAGCACATGGTGGGGGTGGCTCGTCTATTATTTCCGCCACTATGCTTTCCGTATACTAGGGACCCGCGAGCACAAAACAAACCCAGCACCGGCAGGTTCCTTTTCGCCGACTTGAGGCGCAACCTTGAACGGCGGCACGAGAGGGGCCGACGTTTTAGGCGGGTGTGCTCGGGCGGGTCGCGTTGGAAAACGCGTGCTTGGCTGCCAGGCCGTATTGGATGCCCGAGGCCACCGTGAGCCCAACCGCAAACCAGTAGCTGATAGTCGCCACTTTTGCGAGTGTTGCGCCCTCTACCGGAAGACCCGTTGAATCGAGAGCGGCAAGCAGAAGAATGATGGCAATCATCTGAATGGCAGCCTTCCACTTACCCCACCAGCCAGCTTGGACGATCACCCCGCGGGAGGCTTCAAGGGCTCGGAGCCCTGTTACGAGAAATTCGCGGAAGAGGATGAGCGTGACACTCCAAGCCGGGATGATACCTCGGGCGCAGAGGGCCACCAAGGCTCCCGTGACCAATAACTTGTCGACCAATGGATCGAGCAACTGTCCTAAGGGCGTCACCTGATTCCACTTTCTTGCCAGATAACCGTCGACCCAATCGGTGAGGGAAGCGATCACAAAAATAACCAAAGCAATTCGCTCATAGCCGTTCCACTCCAGCAAGAGCAGAAAGGGAATGGCCAGCGCCAGCCTGCTTAATGTGATGAGATTGGGCAGATTCATGCGGGCAAAAGGACCCGTGTGACTTCGCCGTGAAGATCGTAGGGCTTGGCCTCGGTGATTCTCACTCGAACCAAATCGCCAGGTTCTACCGCTGGGTCGTCACACCGTGCAAACGTCGTACCATCGACGTCTGGCGCATCTCGATAAGTTCTTCCAATCAGAATGCCGGTTTTGGTTTCTACCGCCTCCACCAGCATATCGAGCTCCGTTCCCACGAGCTGGTCGTGGATTGATTGCGAGACGCTCTGCTGCAGGGCCATGAGCGCAGAGCGGCGGTGATTGGCGACCTTTTTAGGCACACGCCCTTTCAGGGGATAGGCTGTGGTCCCCTCTTCTGGAGAGAAGACAAAAACCCCTACGTGATCCAGTCGTTGCGCTCGAACAAAATCCATTAAATGGGCAAATTCCTCGTCTGTTTCCCCGGGAAATCCGACGATCATGCTGGTTCGCAAAACCAAGTTTGGAACGCCTGAACGCATACGAGCCACTAAATCTTCAATGCTTTCGTTGGTGGGGCGATGCATCCGGCGCAATACATCTGGATGGCTGTGTTGTAGAGGAATATCGATATAGGGCAGCACTTTAGGCAGGCTACGGAGTGCCGAAAAAAGCGCGTCATTGACATACATAGGGTAGGCGTAATGCAGACGAATCCAAACCAAGCCTTCCACTGCATTGAGCGCCTCAAGCAACTCGGGAAGGGCCGCTTTTCCATATCTATCGAGACCATAACGGGTACTGTCTTGGGCAATAAGAACGACTTCCCGCGTTCCGCCCGCGACCAAGGCCTTCGCCTCTTCAACAATGGTTTCAATAGGCCGCGACCGATGACCGCCGCGCAACTGAGGAATGATGCAAAACGAGCAACGATGGTCGCACCCTTCGGAAATTTTCAGGTATGCGCTGGGCCCAAGGCCGCTTTGCAGGCGCGGAAGCACCTCATCGTACGCATAGATGGGTTTTTCTGCGATTTCGGTGAATCGTTCACCGTCAAGAACGCGTTCGACCACCCGCACGATGGACTTAAGGTCCCCGGACCCAATGGCCGCCGAGACCTCCGGGAGGGCTTCCAGGACTTCTTCCCTGTGGCGTTGAACCATGCAGCCCGCCATCACAATTTTTCGGGTTCCCCCTTGCGCCAGTTCCAATATTTGCCGGGCTGATTCCTGTTGCGCGCTCACTAAAAAGCCACAGGTGTTTACCAGCACGACATCCGCATCGTCTGTCTCAGAAACCAATTGAAACCCGGCTTGCCCCAACAGCCCCATCATAATTTCAGTGTCGACCAGATTCTTGGCACATCCCAGATTCACAACTCCGACTTTGGCTGTCATGGTTTTACTCCACCTTTGAGAATACAGGCCACGCGTTGTACATACGCCTCGGGAGAAGGCGGGCGCGGTGATCTTCCCGTTCGCTAATTGAACAGGAAACCCCCAAGGGCTAAATCTCCCGTGGGCGCAATAAATGCAGGATTTAGTTGTTGTAAGTTGAATACCTGAGGAACATTGAGGGCCCCCCGTTGATATTGAAACACCGCCACGTTGTTGCTTCCTGAGAGAGAGACATAGACCTCGGTTCCAAGCGAAGAGACTTCAACAGCTTGTGGCTGGCGCCCTTGCACCAAAACAGAATTGCCCCGAGGCGACATATCGGCAGCCGAGAAAACCTGCATCGCGTCTCGGGTTTCCAAAGTGACGAATACCGCGTCGGGGTTACCCCCTAAATTTCTGGACACTGCCACATCGAAAGGTGAACCCAGAACGTCCAATACATTGGCCTGGTTCGTCTGCTGACTATTCAAGAAAAAGATTCGATTGGCCCGTGGATCCGTCACATAGATAAGGTCTCCGCTGCCTTGAGCGCCGGTGGCGACCGCGATGTTGAGAGGCTGCACAGCCCCAATCAGCGGAACAGTCCGCAGGACACTGTATGTGGCATTTTGCCCCACAGAACCGCCACCTCCCGAGGTGGGGGGCGCCGACTGCGGATTTCCTTGAAGGATACACAGTGCCCCCCCTTCACACGCCACATAAACCAAGGAACCAGTAGCGTTGGTCGCAATCCCTTTGGGTCGCAGCCTGCGGGGCGAGGTTCCCCCGGTTCCGCCGGACGGAGGCGTGCCCGGATTAGTTTCTGGCGTGGCCAGCAGCACGGTTTGCACAACGGTATTGGTGGGGATGTCGATGACAGAGACGGTGTCGTCGTCTGTGTTGGTCACAAAACCGCGGGTCCCTGTCGGCGCGATGGCCATGGCGAAGGGGCGTGTCCCGACTGAAATGGTTCGGTTCACCAGACGATTGCGCCTGTCGATGACCGCCACAGTATTACCGAGTTCACACACCACGTAGAGGTACAACTGACGCCCCCGCGGATCCATTGTCAAGCCCCGCGGCCCATTCCCCACTAAAATGGGTTCTTGTTCCACGCGCGATTGCACCGTGTTGATTTCAAGCACCGCATTTTTGTTGTACAGCGTGGTGTAAACAAAGCCTGTCGGGCGGGCCCCCACAACGCCAGGGTCATTTTGCGGGCCGCCTCCGATGACCGAGCACCCCAAGGCGCCAAGGCCGGAGACGGACACTGCAAGAGACACCAAAACGCGGGCACAATTCGGCAAATGCATGATGACCTCATCATACCAGAGACCTGAAGGCTTGACCTGATTGCTTGTTACGCCTTAACGACACGGTGCTGTCGTTTGTTGGTGTACAATCAGACACATTTTGGAGACGGAGACATTAGCTATGAACAAGATCAAAGTGGTTAATCCAGTCGTTGAACTCGACGGCGATGAGATGACCCGCATCATTTGGAGCTTCATTCGCGAAAAGCTGATCCTTCCTTACCTCGATATCGAGTTGAAGTATTTCGATTTGGGAATCGAGCATCGCGATGCCACCGATGACCGGGTGACGGTGGACGCGGCCGAGGCCATCAAGCAGTACGGAGTGGGGGTGAAATGTGCGACCATCACGCCTGATGAGGCGCGAGTTGAGGAGTTCAAGCTGAAGAAGATGTGGAAGTCTCCCAATGGGACGATCCGCAACATCTTGGATGGCACGGTCTTCCGCGAGCCGATCATTTGCAGCAACGTGCCGCGCCTGGTGCCGGGCTGGACGAAGCCGATTGTTATCGGCCGTCACGCGCACGGCGACCAGTATCGCGCCACCGATTTCCGCGTGCCGGGTCCTGGCACGTTGAGCATCAAGTTCGTGGGCGCCGACGGCCAGGTGATCGAGCAAGAGATTACGCAGTTCCCGGGCTCTGGCATCGCGATGGGCATGTACAACTACGACGACTCCATCCGCGGCTTCGCGCGGGCTTGCATGAACTATGGCCTGCAAAAACAGTGGCCGGTGTACCTCAGCACCAAGAACACCATCCTGAAGGCCTACGACGGGCGCTTCAAGGACATCTTCGCCGAGGTGTTTGAAGCCGAGTTCAAGGCACGCTACGATGCGGTCGGCCTGACCTACGAGCACCGCCTGATCGATGACATGGTGGCGGCGGCACTGAAGTGGGAAGGCGGCTTTGTGTGGGCCTGCAAGAACTACGATGGTGACGTGCAATCGGACACCGTGGCCCAAGGCTTTGGCTCGCTGGGCCTGATGACGTCTGTGCTGCTGAGCCCGGATGGCAAGACGGTGGAATCCGAAGCGGCGCACGGCACCGTGACGCGCCACTACCGCGAGCACCAGAAGGGTCGTCCCACCTCGACGAACCCGATTGCCTCCATCTTTGCGTGGACGCGCGGCCTGCAGTATCGCGCCCAGTTCGATGAAACGCCTGAGCTGGCGCACTTCGCGACCACGCTGGAGCAGGTGTGCGTCGAGACGGTGGAAGCGGGCTTCATGACCAAGGACCTCGCGCTGCTGGTTGGCCCGAACCAGGGCTGGCTGAACACGCAAGAGTTCCTGGATAAGATCGACGAGAATCTGAAGCAAAAACTGTCTGCCTTATCGGCAGTCGTATAGCTCAAAAAAAGAAAGGCTCTCGATTTCGGGGGCCTTTCTTTTTGACGCCTATCGGCGACGGCAATATCCTCGCACCACCGTTCCGTCTTTTCGAGTGTAGGAGTTGACCCAAATTTCTCCAGGCTCGCAGGACTGCTCGGGTTCGGGCAGCGCACTTTGGACGGGGCTTGGCGAGACGGAAGGGGGTGGGATGGACGCGAGGCTGCTTGACGTGGAAGTGGTGTCCGCTTGGCACGCAGCGCTCCAAATCCCGAGTTGTCTCTGCCGGGCTTCGCTTTGGGCTTGCTTGAATTCTTCTTGGTAGCGATAGGGTTTGTTGTAGGTGTATTCACGGGCCAAACCGCGAAAGATGAGTTCTTGGTTGAGGAGGCGTCCTTCGTGCCAGATATAGCCCAGTGCCCGCTCATAGCGATCCACCTCACCTTGGGTGGGGTCGTTGCCGAATTTCACCGTCTGACCGGTTAAGGTCTTCGTAAAGGCAGAGGCTTCCGGACCAAAACACTCGATCCCTTTTGTGGGATGAACGGTTTCGGGAGTATCGACCCCGATCAGGCGAACACCGAAGGTTTCGCTGGCACTTTGGAGATGCAAGGTGTCCCCGTCAACCACCCGGGCGACCGTCAGTGTGCGGGCGTCTGGAGGAGGGGTGGGGTACTGCCAATGATCGTCCGGCCCAGGACTTTTCAGCACCCCGGGGAAGGGCGGCGAGGGTATTATCGGCAGGAAGGAGGACGCGGGCGGGGGGATCGAGGCCGTCTTTACCGGCAACCGTATTTCTACCGCCACGGGCTCTTGAGAGAAAGAGGTGACGTCGTTTGGGGATGGGGCAACGGAGGCCGGGGCATCCCGAGAAGGCTGGATTGGAGTTATTCGATCGGTGCTCGGGCTGATCGACGGAAGGGCACTGGCTGTGGGAAGAACGATGGGAAGTTCTTCCATCATTGGCAGCACGGTGCAGGCAGCCAGATACCCCAAACTGAAAACAGCAGCCAGCGGACGCAAACCCATCACCACCAACCCCTCTCCGCCCACAACATACCCGGTGTATGCGCGCTTCGAGCGTTTCGCTGGATAGCGTCACGGCGTCGGCAGGGGGAGCGGGTAGCGAATAATCGTCTTGGTGGCGCCATTTGTACCCACGTAGAGGTACTGCGCATCATCATCTGTTGTGAGCCCCCGCGGGTTATCCAAGTGGCTTAAGATAGCGTCGTTCGCGTCCAGTAACACTTGGCCCGCCAGCGAGGATGATGCCACCGGCTGCAATGAGATGACTTTATTCAAGGACCCGATGGCAGCGTAGAGGCTGGGGGTCGCGAATGTAAGGCCCGTGATGGCTCCTCCGACATTGGAACTGATGGTGAAAGAGGCGCCGCCGTCCTGTTGCATAAAAACCTCACCCTGTTCGGTTCCCACAAACAAGGTCGGGCTGGCCCCGCTTTCCGGCTCATGGAGCGCGATGGCAGTCACATTGTTCACCAGCCACGTCGTCCCATTCTCCGTGACCTCACCTTGAGAAAGGCCTGTGTTGGGGGCGATCCTCTCAATAGAATTGACACTGGCGTTAGCCGGGCTCCGCACATAAATCTCGTGTTTTCCTGCTTCTAGTACGTGCAGCGGGTGAAGGCCATTCAGGAGTCGGTACGGGCGAGGACCAAAGGTGCTGAGCGGAGCGGTCGCGTTGGTGTTGGGCGCAAATGAGTAGATATTGCCCTGATCGGCTCCCCCATCCGTTCCCACGCAGAGCGTTTCGCTGCCTGCCTGCATTTGGGATACGGTCCAGATGTCTCCAAGGCCAAATCCCACGTCGGTTTCGCTCTCATCACTGAGACGCAACAGTGTCATCATCGGATTGCGACGGGCCACGGCAATTTCATTTCGGCCGCGAAGAAACGCCAGATCGTACACGTAGAGAATGGGGTTATCTAATTCAAACACTTTCGGGGTGCGAACGGCCGGTGGGGGCGTTACCGAGGCATTGCCCCCGCCCCCGCCTCGCGGGGGTGTCGGCACAAAAGAGTGACTGGCGCCCTGTTGACCCAATTGGATGGGAGCCCGCTGGCCACTGAAACCAAGGAGACCACTGGAACTGATGATGACCTCGTCGAGCGGAAATTCGTGGGCCTGAATGGGGGATAACTTCGGCTGCGGGGAGAGCAACGAGCGTGTGCTGATGTCTAGAAGGTGGCCTCGAATCGCCTCAAAGAGCTCTGAAAAAATTTGTAGGTCTTGAACCGATTGTCTGAAGGCGTCTGGTTTTTTTGTGTTCCCGGTGATGTCGATGCTTTCCAAAAGAGGACGGAGGGCAGACGGTCGCTTGGAGAGTGCTGTCTCCGCCCTTGTCGACGCTTGAAGCATTGCGCTGAATAGTTCTGCGCGTTTCAGGGACGCCTCGTCTGGGGGCAGACGGAATGTTAATTTGATGATCCCTTCAAACGATTGGCTGGCGACGGTGGAGGGGGGATTGAGGACGATGTCACCCGTGCGGGAAATTGGCGCGAGGGCCGACGATGGTGTTTCGGGGATGATGGCGCAGAGCGTTCCTGTAGGCCCTGTGACGACCAACTTGAGCGCCCGGGTGACACTGGGTTCATCAGATTGCCCATCGCTCGAATCAGGGATACGGAAACGAAAGCGACCCTCACTTCCGCGGAAATCTGTGAATAAGCGTCGTAATTTCCTTTCGGACGTGGTCGCTTGAAGCGGAATGGGTTCCCCCGTTGCCAGGTCGTAAACGGTCAATAGGCCCGCTGTAACAGGTTTTCCGTTGATCTCAGCGCGAACGTTATACTCAAAGTTTCCCGTCTTCTCGTCGGATGGCTGTAATTCGGGTTTCGGAGAGACAGACAGGGCAGGGGCGGCGGATGGGAGTGCCTCCACAGTATTCGGCGGCGATGGGGGGGCGGCTTGAGTGGCTGTACCGGAAGGGGGCACCGTGCAGGCCGAAATTGCAAACGCCAGCAGGAGGGGGCCCCGTGCGGAAGGTTTGACCATTGAATTTATCTCTCACGTGGCGGTACTGCGCCATTCCAAATAAGCCAGAAGCGTTTATGCTGGATCCACCCTAGGTGTCGAACGCTGCGTCCTCAACGCCACCATTCGCGCCCAGCTGATGGGGCCAACTCTTCCTGTGCAAAGACCTGAAGGTCCTGCATCCGGTCGGCATTCGCGCTAAATAAACTGAGAAACGCCTGCCCTTCAACGTCAGGTTCGCTCACTCTTTCCCTCACTGTCATTTCAACGGTCTGCCTGCGCTTTGTTTTTGAAGATGGGGCAGGCATCACCGCCTGCACCATCGAATGCCACTCTGATGGCCAGTCTTGGGGCGCTTCGTGCACTTCCAATGGAACGTGCTTAAGACCCGCTGCGCGAGCCTCACGGCGCCGGGCGACTTGGGGCGGCGGTGCTTGCCGTTTTGCCAGCCATCGTTCTCTTCGGCTATCACCCCGTTTCGTACTAGTTATTGGCAGTTTCCCGAGCCAGGTCAGTAACGAGCTCCAGGAATCGCGCGCAACCGCGACATCCACGCGGGAAAGCAGCGAGGAGATGGGGGTGGGGAGACTGAGTTCCATGACGGCCTCAAAGGCGAAAGGGGATATGGCACGTTGGTGCGGCAGTATCGTAGCTGGAAAGAGAAAACATTGATGTGTGTTACGTCACTCCGGTCGGTTATTTGGAGGCTTAAAGGTGAGGGAAGACCCGCTTTCTGGACAATCGTCAAGCAGTAGCGGACAATGGGGGCAGGCCACCCTGGCCACCGCCACCCCGCGGCAATGAAGCCGCGTATCTGAAAGGTAGGCAGATCGTGACGACCGCGATTGATACTTCTATACAAGCATTGTGGATCAATGGGGCGAAGAAAGTCGAAACGTCCGGGTCTTCTACACAGGTCTATAATCCCGCGACGGACAAAGTGCTTGCGCACGTTGCGGTGGCGACCGATGCTGAGATCGATGAGGCAGTTTCGGCTGCCCGAGCTGCTTTTGAGGGCGCGTGGGCAAAGGTGTCGGGGGCCAAACGCGGCAAGTTGTTAGCGAAACTTGCCGATGCCTTGCGCTCGCAGATGGATGCGTTCGCGGAATTGGAGACCCTCAACACAGGTAAGCCCATTGCCGCCGCAAAGGGTGAGGTGGCCCACGCCGCAGATGTCTTCGATTTTTACGCGGGGCTCGCTGGAAAAGTGCAAGGTGAGACAATTCCGTGCCCCCCGAACTTTATGAGCTACACCCAGTGGGAGCCCCTGGGGGTCTGCGCCTTGATCATTCCGTGGAATTTTCCGCTGGTCATGGCTGCCTGGAAAATGGCTCCGGCGCTGGCGGCTGGCAACACTGTGGTACTGAAACCGTCTGAATTGACGCCCTTGACGGCGCTTCGCCTCGGAGAACTCACCGCTGAAGTTGGATTCCCGTCTGGCGTCATTAATGTGCTGCACGGCCCCGGCGAGACAGTGGGGGCCGCCCTGGCTGCTCACCGCGGGGTGGACAAAATAGCCTTCACGGGAGGAACCGAAACCGGTCGGTCGATTATGGCTGCAGCCGCACAAGGCATTAAACGTGTCACCTTGGAACTGGGGGGAAAGAGTCCTGGGATCGTGTTTGCCGATGCGAATCTCGAGGAGGCGGTCGCCGGCTCTCTGTATGGTATCTACGACAATGCCGGGCAATGCTGTAACGCACGCAGTCGTGTGCTGGTGCACGAGTCCATCTATGAGACCTTTGTCGAGCAGTTTGTAGCCAAGTCCCAAAAATTGCGTGTGGGGGACCCTCTGGACCCCAACACGCAAGTGGGGACGATGATTTCCCGAGAGCATTGGGAAAAAGTTGACGGCTACGTCAAATTGGGTCAGGAAGAAGGGGCCTCTCTGTTGGCCGGTGGCGGCAAACCAGACGGTTTGACCGGCTATTTTTACGCGCCGACGGTCCTGGCGAACGTCAACAATCAAATGCGGGTGGCCCGCGAGGAAATCTTTGGCCCCGTGGTCGTTTTGATAAAGTTCTCGTCTGAAGCTGAAGCTGTTCAGATTGCGAATGACAGCCCTTACGGATTGTACGGAACTGTGTGGACCCGTGACGTGGCGCGCGCGCATCGGGTGGCCGCCAAGCTCAAGACGGGCGGGCTGACTATCAATACGCCTTTTAGCTCATTTCTGGGGGTTCCGTTCGGGGGCTACAAGCAGTCCGGATTCGGGCGTGAATTATCTCAGGCGACCCTCAAGCAGTATATGGAAGAGAAAAGCGTGTTGCTCTATACCGGCGAAAGAGTGGTCAATCCATTCGGCGTGTAGAACGACGGCGCGGGCGAAACCCAATACAGGGTTTCGCCTCACTTCAGGTGGGATTGTTGCATGACTCATTTTAATTTAGCCTTCGCAGCGCGCATGGCGAATGTAAACGCTTCTGTAATTCGTGAAATTTTGAAGGTCATCTCGCGGCCAGATATTATCTCGTTTGCGGGGGGAATGCCGGCGCAGGACCTGTTTCCTTATGCTGGCCTTCAAGCCGCGGCTGAGGCCGCTTTCACAACCTCCGATACCGCACTGAAGGCGTTACAATATGGCCCGTCTGAGGGCTATGCCCCCCTGCGTGAGGCGATTGCAGAGCAATTAAGGGCCGAAGGTATTCCCTTGGACGGGAACCAGATTTTGGTCACGACGGGCTCACAACAGGGGATCATGTTGATTGCGCACGCGTTTCTTGACCCAGGTGATGAGGTTGTGGTGGCGGATCCTACATTCCTCGGGGCCTTGCAGGCCTTCGGCAGTTTTGAGGCCCAGTTGATTCCCGTGCCTTTGGACGCAGAGGGCATGAAACTTGATGCGCTCGAACAGGTGTTGGCTCGGCATAAACCCAAGTTTATATACACGGTACCTACTTTTCAGAATCCAACGGGGTTGGCTCTGAGCGATGAGCGCAAGGCACATCTGTATCAGATTGCCCGAAACTATGGTGTGCCGATCATTGAAGATGATCCTTATGGTGAGTTGTACTTTGGGCACGAGCGCCCCCGAGCGATCAAGTCCTATGATACTTCCCAGGGTGTGATGTTACTCAGAACGTTCTCAAAAGTGCTCGCACCGGGCCTGCGAGTGGCTTACGCAGTGGTTCCTGACGGGGTGATGGAAAAGATATTACCCCTCAAGCAAGGGAATGATCTCCACACTGCTTCATTCACTCAGATGATGGTGGCGGAATATCTGCGTTCGGGGGCTCTGGAACAGCACCTTGTTCATTTGCGCGATATCTATCGTCGCCGCCGCGATTTGATGTTGGCAGCCATGGATGAGCATTTTCCGACCTGGTGTGAATGGACGCGCCCTGAGGGCGGTCTGTTCATTTGGGTCACCTTGCCTGAGACAATGGCTGCGGAACCTTTGCTTGAACAAGCAATTCGAGAGCAAAAGGTGGCTTTCATTCCCGGCAAGGCATTTTTTGCCAAAGGCGGCGGCGAAAACACTTTCCGGCTCAACTTTTCCAATGCATCAGAAGAGCAAATCATTGAGGGAGTTCGCCGCTTGGGGGCGGTGATGAGGGCTTCCCGTCCGGCTTTGGCTCAGAATTGAGTCGAGCCCGTCTTTTTTTGTAGGCATCGAACCAGAGTAACGCCAGGAACGTGACGGCGAGGACGCACTCTACCCATTGGTGGGGGGCCAATTTCAACACGCGTCTGTTGGATTACGGGGACAGGGCCTTGACCATGGAGGTGCGCTGACCGGGCTCAAATGCCTCGTAGCCCAAGCGGGCAAGAAATTCCCGCTCACCCACCCGGCGGGCGGCCGATGCAGCGACTCGCGGGGCTCCGAGTGCTTGGGCCACATTCTCAACGGCTTGCACCATGCGTCGTGCAACCCCGGTTCCGCGTGTCGATTCCAAAACTGCGACGTGGATGATGCGCAATGCGCCGTGATCCCAACGGTAAGCCACCGCGCCCACGGGTTTGCTCTGCGCTTGAATTGGGCCCGCATAGGCCACTAAAAAGGCCAGGCCACCAGCCATAGCCGCTTTGATATCCGCGGCGTCGTAAAGCCCGGGGGGCATCAGACGCCGCGAACCGAGGGCGGCGGCGCGCAGGACCTCAAGCAGGACAGCGTTGTCTTGACAGGTCATGACGGTCAATGAGGTGACAGGGCGCGAAGGGGGGGGGATTTCGGCAGGCACAGAAAGAACCTCCAAAACAAAGGTTTCACTGAGCAAGTATATCGGCACATCGGTCTTAGTACTTGCTTAACCTCAATGTGCGTGGGAACAGGAGCAAGTTCATTTCTACTATACGCCCTTATCCCACCCCGTCAAATGTTGATTAACGAATCGCCTGGATCATGCCTGCGTTGTCGTAACCCAGTTTAGCCAGCTTTTCCTCCGCGTAAAATGGAAGCTGAATGGTTTGCTTGGTCTGGGCCTTCCGCTTGTAGGTCTCCAGTTCCTGTTCTGTGGACAGAGCGTTCTGCATGACCACTTCGTAGTCCGCCAACTGGCGATCCAATTCTTCCCTCGCGACTTGAAGTTGACCGCGAACCTGCTCTAGTTCCTGTTGCAGAAGGTCTGCATAGGCATCCTGTTCTGATAACTTGGCTTGGCTCTCGTCGATTTTCTTAAGTAGAAAGTGAATCACGTGTTCTGGATCAGCCTCAAGACCCCGGCGTTCTGGCTCGGGTTGAATTTTCTCAGCGCTCTCCAGCCAAATAACGGCAGGCTCGGGATCATCTTGTTGTGCGCCGCTTTGTGGTTCCAAGGGGGATTCGTAAGAAGAGAGGGCGTCGTCATGCATTGGGTGGTCACCTCCAGATTGCCTAAATACATAACGACGCTAAGCGGTTTTGGTTTGTGCGTCCGCGATGACAATCACACCTCGTCGCCCACGGGCTCCTCCTCAGGACTGGTGCTGATGCGCTCTGGCGGCGGCAGTTTCCTGGTCACGTCAGACAGGTTTGCGCTTTCTTCAATGTCCGCCAGGATATTCTGCAACACCAAATACTGCGCTTCGGCGACGTCGCGGGTGCTGTAAGACCAGTGGCGCGCCACTCCGTGTACCGGCCAATTAGGCTCCGTGAAGGTGACAGCCACGCTGAAGTGGTCGTCGCGTAATTGTTCGACCGCGAGTCCCCAGCGTCGGGATGGTGACTCCAGACGGTGCAGGTAGTAAGACTCCATTTCCGGTTCCGCATTTCGCTTGGCGGTTGTTTCCTCAAGTTCCATTGCACTTTCCTCCGATTGGCAGGCAAAAAGGACGTTTTCCAAAGGCTCGGTGTTCGACTTTTCCGTGCGATGCCATTCATCATCGCACGAACCATCCTACGGGGTGCAGGGCGTGACCTCAGATAAGATATGCGCCCGTTACTGGCCTTTAGAGCACGGGAACACGGCCGCTCAGCGCAAATACAAGTCCCCATACGACAGCGATCAAGGCCATTATAGGAAAAACCCACAGCCAGCGAGGTTGTTGGCCTGTCTCTCTGGGTTCTCGTAACAACGCCGGGTGTGGCCCCAGTAAGAAGGCCGTGATCATGCCCCCGAACAGTCCTCCGAGGTGAGCGGTGTTGTCTACGTTTGGAATGCTCATGCCGAGAATAAGATTGATTCCGAGCATAATTAAGGCGACGTCACGAATCGCGCGCGTTTCGTGTCTTGGAATGGCGCCACGGAATCGAATTCCCAAAGACAGCATGGCGCCCAGTAAACCGAAGAGGGCTCCTGAGGCCCCGACACTCGCGGCGTGGACATGCACCCACGAACTGGCGAGGGCTCCGCTCGTTCCTGAAACGACCCAGATCGCAAGGAAGCGCGGTGTGCCAAAGATTTTTTCCAGAAAGGGGCCCAAGGCCACGACACTGTAAGCGTTAACGAAAACGTGAAGCAAGCCCGCGTGCAGGTAGTTTGCCGCCATCAGTCGCCACAGTTCACCCTGCTCAATGAGTGGTCGCAGGGTAGACCCCAAGCGCACGAGAGCGATAGGGGAGTTATTCTTTATGGCTGCAAAGGCAGCCTCTATGTTCCATACACTGACCCCCGCTTGCGCCCAGATCTGAAGGGTCAACGCGGTGGAAATCAGAAACATACCAAGGATCAGAGCGACCAGTACATACGCTGCAAACGCCCGTTGCGTGTCCAGGAAGTCTCGAAATGGAGCGCGTTCAGGCGGCATCGCACGTCCGTAATCTAACGACTCGCCGAAACTCACGGGCTGACAGCCGTGCAAACTGGCCCGTTGATGCGTGCCGTCAGAACGGCGCCATACGCCAGATGGTCTTCAGTCGGTCGAACGGATGCTGCTCCCACCTTCATCTCCCTCAATGACATTTGACCACGGAGAGGGTCCCACGGCCACTGTTTCTGGGAGAATGAAAGGGGAGCAGCGAAGGTTTAAGCTGCCAGTGCAAGCCGGCCTTCCGCGTCGCCCGCCTCACACCAGAAACTCTTTCGGGCAGAGCCTCGAGAGAAATAAACTTCTATCTCCGCGAGACAAACAGGACCCCCTTCACCCGTTTGGTAGAGTCGGAATCGCATATATCCGCTGGCCCTTTCATCGTCGATGATGACAGCGGTGGGTTCCCCAAATAGGTGTTGGCGAACGACATCCCAGTCCCAACGGCCGCGAAAAAGTGCGCGGGCCCCCGTGTGATCCACGTTTCCGATATACGCATAACAGGGGTAATTTGCCATGAGCGTCGCGAGAGAGCGCGTCGCTTCTGTCGCAGGGTGAAGCATCGTGGGCATCGAACGCATCAGGGACATCCTCACACACAGAAAAACAAAAGCCGTTAGCCTGAACACTCCGTTAACACATGGCTAGGTATCGCCAAGCTGGGGCAGAAGTTTCTTAAAATGACTTTATTGATATAGAAACATTAAATGAAGCTCTGTTTAAAGAGCTTGGAAGCCCCGGCCCAAGATTCTCCTGCCTTACTGCTCGAAGCCCTTCGAATCAGGAACTCTTGCGGATACGTCACGGTGAGGGCCCTGCATCCCATCACCGTGTTCCCACGGGCATCGGAGTTCGATTTGCGCAGGGGGGCCTTTCCGCTGATGAGGGCTGATTATTCCCCCGCAAATTTATTGCGCAAAGCCTGGAAAGGGTCAGTTGGCGGGGAATTGAAAGCTATTTCACTCCCGGCCTGCCTCCAGGCATCAACCGCACTCGAGACAACTTTATGGGTGTCGAGCATGAGCCGCTCGAGTGCAGGTTCAACCTTGCGCCAATCGGCACTCACGTGGCGTCCGATGCCCTGTGCCCCCCCATCAAATCGCAGCGCGAGCTTGTCCAGTTGCTCCACGGACTGGTACCGCCCCGCGGTCTTGCCACTTTTTAACAGTTCATTCCAAACACTTGAAAGATGCGTGCGCAATGGGGCGAGGGCCGGCTCGCCGGCACAGAGCAGCATCAGCGTGATGGGGATATCGGCATTTCGGCCAGGTCGGAACCATACTTCAAAGCGCAAACCTGGCCGCGTTGGCTGTTCTGATTGATCGGGCACAAAAGGCCACGAATCCAGCGCCCAACGCCCTGCCCAACAGGCTTCATCCTCAAATTCATCGAACACCAAGCGGCCGTTGTGTTGTACGGCACCCAATGCCCTTTGCTCTGAGAGGCTCGTTGCGGCACGTAAGATACGGTCATACCATTCGAGCGCGTCAATTTTTTTCAAAAGGATCTACTCAATTCAAAAAAGGCCCGGCGGGCCGCGATTTCACCGTCCCATGTTACCCTGAAAAAACGGGTTGTGGGATCCAACTTTCAGAGGGGGGTGCCCTGTGAATGTGCGGCAAATGATGGCACTCGCCGGCGGATTTTTGCTGGTGTATTTGGTTTTGACGCTCACTCATCGTCCCGAAATCACGGGGGAACAGTTCAGCCCCGAGGAACGGGACCCCCTCTCGGGTGTTCAAAGGATGCAGCGAGGGGCTACCAGTCCAATGATGGATGGTTATTCCCTTTTGCCTGACGAGAATACCCCAATAGACGCACCACGCTCTGTCGAGCGACTGGCGGCGATGCGCCGTTCGGGGGCTTCTTGGGTCGCTTTGCGCCCCGTTTTATTGCAAGCGACAGGCAGCGCCGACGAAATAGAGAGCGTTCCCCAGATTACCGAGTGGGAGGGGATTGTGCGGGATGCCCATCAGGCAGGTTTGCAGGTTTTGTTGCGTCCCCTGGTCGTTCCTCGCGACGGCACCTCTCGGGAGTTTGTATCACCGGGTGACAGCGATGCGTGGTTCGAGAGTTATCAACGGGCTATGAATCCTTATCTGAAATTGGCGAGGCAAGAACGGGTCGAGGTGGTTTGCCTGGGCTCTAATCTGGGACAACTGCAAAACAACCCAGGGTGGATACGTTTGATACAAGAGGCCCGCAGGACTTACAAAGGCTTGTTAACCTATGCCGCGACGTCGAATCCAGAAACAGGCTATTCTGCGGTGTCCTTTTGGGATGAATTGGATCTCGTAGGGATCGATGCATTTGTTCCTCTGTCACAACAGGTTGACCCCACGGTTGATGAATTGGAACGCGGCTGGGAGCGATTCGGAGAGGAACTCGATCGTTGGCACAGGGTGCGTGCGCGACCACCTATTTTATTGACCGCCATCGGCTGCCCGGCGGTGCGAGGGGGAGCCGCTAACCCGTTGGGTGCTGCAATAGACGGCGCAGAAGACTTAACGTTGCCCGCCCGCGTGGCTGAAGCATTCTACCGGGCGTTGGGCAAGAAACCGTGGCTCCAAGGAGCGCTCTGGCACACGTGGTCCGGAGGGGGGCCGCTACAAAAACCGTATTGCGCGCAGGGGCGCCCCCTCGAAACGTCGCTGGAAACGGCATTCAAGGCACGTTACGGAACACCCAAGAAAACACGCTGAAATTTCTGGGGCCAGTTCCTCGGGCCTAAAGAAGGCTCCATTGTTCGTTGGCGTCCGATGCGGCCACACCCTCCGCGGACAGTTTGAGCAGGTGCGCGTGAAGTTGCCTGGCGGCAATGGGATGCAGCGCGGGACTCACAGGGGCATATATTTGCTTGACCAATGAATCCAAGGAAGTGGGGCCGCTCTCGTGGAGTGTTGCCATTATTTGTCGTTCCCGCTGCAGCCGATGGCTTAAATATTCTTCGATTTTTTCTTGCGCACAGGAGATAGGTTCACCGTGCCCCGGCCAGAGGACTTTGGGCCCTAACGCCAGGAGTCTCTTGAGGGAATGGAAATAGGCTTGCATGTTTCCATCAGGAGGTGCAATCACAACAGTGCCGGCGCCCACGATAAGATCGCCAGTCAGGAGGCCTCCGTCATCTCGCCGGAAAAAGCAGAGATGATCACTTGCGTGCCCCGGGGTGTGAAAAATTTCCCACACGTGCTCTTCCCACCTGATAAGGTTTCCGTCGCAGGCGATGATGTCGGGCGCTGGGAGGTTGGGTATCGGGTAGGTGGGAGCCGGAACAGGAAAAGAGAGCAATTTTGCCTGGGTCAACTCCATCAGCCGAGGAATGCCATTGGCGTGGTCGGGGTGTGCGTGGGTAAGCCATATTTGCTCGATTTTTCCCGACGCACACATGTGCAGAATTTGTTGGAGGTGTGGCTCGGTGAGGGGACCTGGATCGACCACGGCGAAACGTTCTTCGCCCAGGACATAGGTGTTGGTTCCCGTGCCGGTCATGATTCCGGGATTCGGGGCTCGCAGACATCGCACGCCTGGCGCAATCACGCGCCAAAGTTCAGAGGACACTGGGGTCAAAGGGCGGTACGGGCTCTCCTTCCGCCTCAATATATCCGGGTTCGCCAGGCAGTAATGAGACAACACGCCCTTCACGCAGAACAATCCGAGGCAGGATGGTTTCGATGACTTTGTGACGGTAAGCGTCGATGACAGCCTCGGGGCTGGCGAACGGTGCGATGGCCTCCAACGCACGTTGGGTGGGCAGGACAATGGTCATCCGCCCCTCGCGTTTGGCCCTCAGTGCGTCCTCTGGTTTGATCCACACCCCCGCCTCCACCTCGCAATCATCGGCCATCGGGATCTGCCCTTCGGGGGCTGCCGCGACGAAAAAACGCGTCGAGAAACGTTTAGGAACGCCGACAGGCGTAATCCAATGGGCGAAGTAGGCGACCCGCCCGGTCGGGAACAACAAATCGTTGAGGTCAGCCAGGTCGGGCCAAGTCATTTGGCCTGTCAGTAATGCCTGGCGTTGGGTCTGCCAAAAGCGTGTGGTATTTTGTGATGTCGCATTTCCCGAGTTTCGAGGCGTTGCAAGCAGAACGCCTGCCTCTTCAAAGGTTTCTCGAATTGCCGCCACGAGGTGTGCCCCTGCCTGGCTCCCCGGTAGATTAAGGCGCAGGCCCCATTCCTCGGCGCTCACGTCGTGCAGTCGATTCAGCAAGCCCCCACTGCTGTCGGTCGCATCAAGTGTGCCGCCAGGAAATACATAGGCGCCTCCGACAAAGTCACTTTTAAGGCGGCGGCGGACCATAAAGACTTCAAGCCCGGAAGGCCCTTTGCGCAGCAGCAATACAGTCGATGAATCTCGCACCGGCGCCGGCTTTCGCTACGCGGGGTCGCTGGCCTGGGGGCGCGGGGGGGGGCCTCCTGGCAACTGAGACAGCGCAATCTCAATTAACTCTTCAATCGCACGGTCGTTTTTGGCTCGGCGAAGATTACGCTGCACTTGCTGGTACAATTCAGCATTGTCCATGAATTGGCGCA
Source organism: Candidatus Sericytochromatia bacterium (assembly GCA_035284745.1). Classification (GTDB taxonomy): domain Bacteria; phylum Cyanobacteriota; class Sericytochromatia; order S15B-MN24; family JAQBPE01; genus JAYKJB01. The sequence goes on from JAYKIL010000035.1 coordinate 84,929, forward strand.
CCAAAGAGGTCAGCCCTTCGTCTTTGGTAATGGCCCGCCCCAGGTTTTGTCGGACCACCAATTCGAGGTTACCTGCTTCTTGCAACATCGGAACCCGCGTTGCATCAATCAGCATCGGTAGTTCTTTGGCGATCGCCTCTGCAATGGTACCGGGACCCGGCTTTCCAACCATCAGGTCTGCCGCATCCATCAGGAGGTGCATTTGGTCGGTAAAACCCAGCACCTTGATCGGCAGGTCTGACAGCGCCGAGAGGCGTTCAATGCGATTGCGCAACCTCTCATTTCGCCCGCACACCGCGATGATTTGCACCGGAAGTCCCGAGCGGGCGATTTCTCGGGTGAAGTAATAGGTGGCCCCAACGGCCATGCCCCCCATCGACACCAATACCGTGAATTTGGTCGGATCAAGCCCCAGTTGCTGCCGTGCTTCAAATTTCGGAACCTTCCCGAGGAATTTTTGATTGACCGGCAGGCCTGATAGGACCCTGATTTTCTCAGCAGGAACCCCATATTCGATGAGTTGTTCGCGCGCTTGCTCGTGAAGCGCAATTGTCAGATTCGCGTCGGGTTGAGCCCAGTTTCTCAAGAAGCCGCGCGTCAGATCAGTGCACCAGATGACATAAGGAACCCGACCATACCAACCCATCTTCTTCAGGATCTTTATGGCCGCATGGTTCACCACGCCAAACACAGAAATGATCATGTCGGGTTTGACTTCACGAAAGGTCTTTTCGATATTTCTGGTTGCTTTGGGCATCAAGGGCAAAACCACTTTTTCAACGTTCAAACGGTTGAGAACCCGCATCCCCATATTGGAATACGACGGTTTAATCTTTAATAAGTGGTTGTACACATCCATCATGTGCGACACGCGGGCAGAACCCGTTGCGGCTCGCACCGGCATTAACACAACTTCGAAGGAGCCGGGATACATCGAGGCCAGGGCCCCTTCAATCGCCTTGGCGGCGGCATAGTGTCCGCCCCCCGCGGTTTCGTAGATAACCAAAATGCGTTTTTTGGACATGATGTGTTCTCGAAGCCTGGTCAGGAACCCGTCGCTATTCTAGCAGGTCAGCGCCCTTCTCGCGTGATGGGCATAGCTGTGATGAACGGCTTCAGTGGGTAATATGCAGGCGTATGGTCGCACCTGTTTTACTCGAACGATCGCAAGCAGCCCATCACGCACAGCAACTGCGGACTGCTTATCAACAGGCCCAAAAAGCTCAGTGGGACCTGGCAGCGCGCCTGGAATTGCAGCGCGTCACATTGTCCGGTTTGCGGGTTTACCTCTCTCTGGCGCCCGAGGACCCCGAGTCGCTGGTTTACCACACGATGCTGGTAGATCTCCTGAGCCATGCCCCCCAAAGTCAGCTGATTGATCTTGACGATACTGAACGTCGCGCGGCCCGTGTAGCGGCCACCCGTGTTCTACAGAACCCCAAGACACCCGAGCACCGCCCCAAATCTCAGAATCTGTTGAAGCGTCTCGACCTGATTCAAAACCCGCTATTGCAGGCCCGCGAACGTTTGCTGGTGTGGTTGACGAAGCGCCTGCGCGATGAGCCGGAAAACCAAAAAATATGGGGGGCGACGCACGCCGCGCGATTCATAATTTTTCGCAGGGCGGCGCGGGTGCTGGGGCTCTCTGGCGTGCCGGAAGAGGGTGACCCCCGGGGGAAGCCCTTCGCCTTGGCCCTGGAAAGCCTGGGGCCCCTGCTTGATTCTGATGCGCTTGAGGCTCCTGATGTGCAAAGCGAGATTTTTGTTAATCTGCAAGTTATTGGGGGCGCCGTTTCCCAAGAACCGGTCCTGAAGGCGTCAGAGGGAGCGTTTGCCTGTTTGGCGGATGAGGCGTTGTCACCGGTCCCTGTTTTGCGGCATGCGCTCCTGCACATGCTTTTTCAGATCGACGTGCCGGCATTGGGCCCTGCGGAGCGTCCGGCGGTGGCCCAATGGTTCAATCGACTGCCCGCCATTTTGAAACGTCTCGTTGATCTTGACCCTGATGAGCAAGATGCGACCCTGATGCGCTTGCGACATCACTTAACAGCTCCCACGTCTTTGGGACTGGAGCAACGCATCGAGACCGCTTTGCTTACTTTCGGGCGCATCAATGCCCGCAGAGACGCGGTCACGGCTCGCCTGGCCCGCCTCGAGCAACAGGTTGACCCGTTGGTTCCTCTCGAAGCGTCCAGCAAGGCTGAATTTGCTTCGCTGCGGGAGCGGTTGCGCCGACTTGCAAGATTGCGGGATGTGCTACTGGGAGCCAACTTGGTCTCGAATGCGCCACAGGTGAATGACTTGCTGGCTCGCGTCTATGCGCGAATCGAAGACATGGCGGCCCTTCCCGAACAGACATCGGAAGCGTTTCACGCCCTGGTTGCTGATATTCAGCGGCAGTTGGATGCGCCGGAAGCGGCTGCGAGAACTTGGTTTCCTCCCGCTTCAGACTTATTGCGTCGTTTGTCGGAAACTTTGCGTTCCCATCCTCACGTCCCGGGCACGACGTGGGCTGGCGATAAGGCGGCGCGCGCTCGCGCAACGCTCGAGAAGGCTCGTATCACCTTGCAATTGTTGACCCAATCGGGGCGGATCAGGGTCGATGACAGCCAAATGGCCAACTGGATTTCGGAATGTATTGAGGGCTTCGACCGCTACCAAGAAACGGGAAATGATGACCTCCTCGCGGAGGCGGTGGCGCGAATGATGCGAGCGACCGCTGCGGATGTCGCGCGGGCCTGACTTGTGACTTCTCTGCGCGCGCGTGACCGGCTGCCTCGAAGTCTGATGACACTTTGACCCGGCCGTTTAGCCTGTTTTCGTGCGGGTATAGAAAAAGCAAGTAAGGAATCCACAAAAAAAGGTTATAATGTGGTTAAAAAAGCCCCAAGGCTGGTCTCAAAGGGGCACCGCATTGTGGTCTGGTTTTCAGGAGCCCTCTGAATGGACAACCGTATCAATGGGCGTGCGACTCTGCCGCCGCTGACCCCTGCTCAAACTTCTGCCGCACGCCGAGCTGCCAGCGAAACAGCGTCCGCGCCTGCGATCTCGGCGCAAGACTCGGCACGCTTCACGGCGTCTTCTCCGGGGGACGTGCTGGCTGAGTTGCGCGACTTGATAGAGGTTTTGGCGAACCGGGTTGAAAAGCTGGAGGATACGGTCAATCAATCCTCAGCACCACGACAGGCGGCTCGTGAGGTGGTGGCTCCTGTCCCCGCCTTGCCCCCCGGGGTGACCCTTCCTCCTCTGCCTTCGGCGCGGGTGTCGGCACCAGCCAGTGAGAGTGTGGTGATCGATCCTGAGACTTGGCAAGACATACCCGTCGAAGCGGTGCAGGTCGCCCTGTCGACCGCCAAGCTCGAAGGCTTGACACGCAGTGAAAAGAAGACGGTGGAACGGGCGCTTGACCGGGTTAGAACGATTGCTGTGAGCATTGACCGGGGGGAGAATCCCAGCCCCTATCAGGCCGAGCTGTTTGCCTTGAAACAGACGCTGGCGTCCCCCGGAAACGCGGGCAGGAATACTCTAGCAACCTCAGGTGCTCAGTTGTTGGCCCAGGTTTCGGCCGGAAAAGGAAAACTGGAAGCGGCCATCCAGGCGGAGGAGGGTGCCGCGAATCGGGGGCAAGACGCTTCGGGTGCTCAAAAGAGAATGCTGGTCTTGTTCGACAGCTACCGGGCGTTGGTGCAAATTGAACGTTTGTTGTTCTCGTTGAATCTTTCGGACCTGCCACCTGAAAAACAGCGGGCTGTCTTGGCTGACTTCAGCGCCTTGAGGTCGCTCGTCGGGGATGTCTCGGATCAAAAAACGACGGGGTTGGCCGCCAACGAGCAGGTGGAGGATATCGGTGCGCGATTGCAGGAATTTGCAGCCTCGGGGCAGGGGAACCCGGTGCAGCAATCGGCGAAAGACGCCGTTATGCGCAGCAGAACGGCCTTGCAAGGCGCTCTAAAGGCATTGGACGAACGTCAGTTTAATGGAACTCCGCCTGAGGCCTTGGCGGCGGACAGAGCCAAACTTTTGGCTGCGGCAGAGGCCTTAATGACCCTTGGGGAAGCCGTCGTGAATGCAAAGCCCGAGAATGGCACCCAGGCCATGCGCGGGGAAACGCGAAAAGCGTTGGAGCGTGCAGAAGCACTGGCTGAAGCACTGGGAGGGGGACAGCATCCGGCCGAAATTCGGAATGCACTTTTTGTCACAGCCCAGTCTTTGAAAGATCCAATCTCAAGTCGGAACAGTCCTGCGGTGCAGGCGGCTGCCGCAGCGTTGCAATTGATGGGGCAAGGCGAGGCCGCGAATGCTGAGGCGCGCGGAGAGATTCAGGCAGCCATCGAGGCGGGTGTTGAGCCACGCCTGCACGATGCGCGGGCCGTTCAACTGGCTCGTCAGGCCGAGGATTTTGAATTGATGCGCCGCGCCTTGGAAACGGTGAATTTTTCCGGGTTGACGGCCCAGAAGGTTCCGGAAGCCACGTCCATTATTGGGAAGATGCAAACAATCGGTGAAAAGGTGGGCGCGGGAGAGGATTTTGCATTACATCGCGCTGAATATGACAATCTGGGTAAGCAGTTGCGTGCTTTGGCTGCGGCGCAGGCACCGTCTCCGGGGTCGCCGGATAATCCCCCGTCGTTGCCTGGGGAACCGCCAGCCGTTGCCCCCCCGACGCCGCCTGGGCAAGCTCAACCCTTGCCCAACTCGTACACGGTGAAATCGGGAGATTACCTGTCGAAGATCGCCCGGGAACAACTGGGAGATAGCAGCCGCTGGGCGGAATTGGTCCAGCTAAACCAAGAACGCTACCCGAGTTTGAAGACCAATCCCAATCTGATTCATCCGAGTTGGACCTTGCAGTTGCCGGCAAATAAGCCCTCCGTCGAACGCCCCGCACAGCCCCCGACGGCAGTGAATCCGCCCGCCACCGCGCCGGCACAGCCCCCGACGGCAGTGAATCCGCCCGCCACCGCGCCGGAGCAGCCCCCGACGGCAGTGAATCCGCCCGCCACCGCGCCGG
>JAYKIL010000036.1:0-25968 GCA_035284745.1 Candidatus Sericytochromatia bacterium
ACGACGGCTGTGCCGTCTGTCGCTTCTTCAATGTCTGCGAGCACGTGGCTGCTGTACATTGTCAGGGGGGCGCCAAAAATATCCAGGGGATGCCCGCTGACATAAACACCCAGCAGCTCTTTTTCCAAAGCCAGGGCTTCATCGGCGCTCAGCGGCGCAACGGTCGGTAATTTTGGCCTTGGCGCCGCAAAACTTTCCGTGTCGGGTCCGGCGGGGGCGAGCGCGAACAGAGAAATCTGCCCCGACGCTTGCTCTTTTTGTTTGCGAGATGCTCGCTCTACCGCCTCGTCAAGGGCGGATAATAACTGGGCTCGGTGGGGTTTCCCGGGCAACGCGTCGAAGGCCCCCGCCTTAATCAGGCTTTCGATACAGCGCTTGTTGACCGCTTTCATATCCACTTGTTCGCAAAAATCATAAAAGTCTTGGAACGCGCCGTGTTCTTCGCGGGCGGCGAGAATGGCCTCGACGGGCGCTGTGCCCACATTTTTGATAGCCGCCATCCCGATACGAATTTCACCCTCCTTAATCGTGAAGTCCACCTCGGAGGTATTGATGTCGGGCGGGGTGACCTTGATTCCCATTTGGTGGCAGTTGTGGATGTACAACTGAACCTTGTCCTGGGTTCCCATGACGCTCGATAACAGAGCACACATATATTCGATGGGATAATGGGCCTTCAAATAGGCGGTGCGGAACGTGACCACCGCGTAGGCCGCCGAGTGAGACTTGTTAAACCCGTATTCGGCGAACTTGGCAAGGTTATCGAACAGTGCTTCGGCTTTGTCTTTTGGATGGCCGTTGTCTGCGGCCCCTGCCAAAAAGATTCCTTTTTGCTTCTCCATTTCTTCGGGCTTTTTTTTGCCCATCGCTCGGCGCAGCAAGTCGGCTTGACCCAAGGAGTAGCCACTGTAGACCTGGGCGATCTGCATGACCTGTTCTTGGTAGATGCAGTTGTGCACATACAGGTCGTTGGCCACGAAATTATGAATGCCCTCTACCGTGATGTCGTAGACCCTTTCAAGGCCACAGGGAGCAATGCTTTCAATGGGTACCCAACGAACGCGAGAGAGTTTTTCAAATTCAAACGCCACCGCGTTTTTCAACAATCGGACGGCCGATGTGTCAGCATCGAGATCCTGCAGGGCCCCATCGAAGGCACGCAGGTTACCCACCTGGAAGTTGGTGGAGGCTTGGAAGGAGAAGTCTTCCAGGCCATAGTGTGAGACCGGCGCTCCCACAAGGTCGCCAGGCTTGAGCGTTTGAAGCTCTTTCCAACCTTGGGCCGTCAAGAACTGATGGTCCGCCGTGGCTTTGATTTCGCGACCATCCGCCGTCTTGAGCCGATAAACTGCTTTGGTTCCCTGGTCATAGAAATGGGTCACACGGGCAATGCTTGGTTTATAGGAGGCATCGACCCCTTCCACCAGCATGTGATCGCGTTCCCGGATGCTATCAAGCCTGATTTTCGCGCCAGAAATGGCGTCCCGAACCAAGGTGTCGCCCGTGAGGCAAGTACCGTAGGTGTCTTTCAGGATCGGTTCGAGCGAGGCGTGGGGGTAATCAATGGCCTCACGCCCGTGTTTGCGGTTGATGAAACCCTCCACCATGCCTGATTGCAGGGGGCCGGGCCGATACAATGCGAGGAGAGCAGCCAAGTCTTCGAAAGTGCTGGGCTGCAATTGCGATACCAGTTTGCGCATCCCCTCCGACTCTAACTGGAAAATACCCACGGCATCGCCGCTGCAAAGAAGTTCATAGGTTTTGGGATCGTCCATGGGGACCTGCGCCCAGTCGATGTCCAGGCCGCGGAATTGTTTGATAAATCGCAAAGCCTTCGCAATCATGGTCAGATTGCGCAAGCCCAAAAAGTCCATTTTGAGCAGGCCCATCATCTCGAGGTACTTCTGCTCGTATTGGGTAGCGACGAAGCCGGAATCGTCTTTCCCGGCTTTTTGCAGCGGGACCAAGGTGTCGAGTGGGTCCCGGGAGATCACCACACCCGCGGCGTGAATCCCGGTGTTGCGAACGTAACCTTCAAGTTTTCGCGCCATCGAAATGAGGTCGCCCACCTGGGGGTCCGCCTTGGCTGCGCCGTCGAGTTCCGTGCCCGGTTCGGTGGCTTTTTCCAAGGTAATGCCCAGTTCTGCCGGGACCAGTTTGCAGAGTCGGTTGGTCTCAGAGAATGGAAATTCCAGCACGCGGCCCGTGTCTTTGATGGCGGCTTTGGCGCCTAACGTACCAAAAGTAACGATTTGTGCCACCTTGTCGTAACCATATTTTTCCTGAACATACTTGATGACTTCTCCACGCCGCTCGATGCAGAAGTCCACATCGATATCCGGCATACTAACCCGTTCGGGGTTTAAGAAGCGCTCAAACAGAAGATTGTAGGGCAGTGGGTCAATGTCTGTGATGCCCAGACAATAAGCGACAATGGACCCTGCTGCTGAACCACGACCGGGGCCGACTTCGATGCCGTTCGACTTGGCCCAGGCAATGAAGTCCCAGACGATGAGGAAATAGCCCGGAAAGCCCATCCTCGTCATCATTTCGAGTTCGTACTCGATTCGTTCCCGAATCGCTTGCGTCAAATCAGGGTAACGTTTGGCAGCCCCTTCCCACGTCAGGTGGGCCAGATAACTGCTTTCCGTGAACCCCTCGGGCAAAGGGTATTGTGGCAATTGGGGTTTGCCCAGCTCGATCACCAGGTTGCATTTGCTGGCCACCTCAAGCGTGTTGGCAAGCGCCTCCGGGGTTTCGCGGAAGCGTTCCCACATCTCTTGTTCACTCTTGATGTAGAACTGGTCGGTTTTGTAGAGCTTGTTGGGATCCGACAACAACTTGCCCGATTGTATGCAGACCAGCGCGTCGTGCGTTTTATAGTCTTCGTGACAGGTGTAGTGGGCATCGTTCGAGGCGACCAGTTTGACACCCAGTTCTGTGGAAAATTCCCGCAAGGTGCGGTTTACGATGTGCTGCTCATCCAGCCCGTGGTCTTGCAATTCAAAATAAAAGTCTTCGCCCCGTAAAGACTTGAACCACTGTGCTCTTTCGTAGGCGCCATCGATGTCGCCTGCCAGTATTTTTTGTGGTATCTCAGAACCCAGACATCCCGAGAGCAATACCAAACCATCGCTGTATTGCTCCAACAGTTCGTAATCAACCCTCGGTTTGTAGTAAAAGCCTTCCAGATGGCTTGTGGAAACCATTTTCACCAGGTTCCGGTATCCTTGCCGGTTCTTTACCAGCGCAATCAGGTGAAAGGTGCGATTGGGACTTTGCTTCCCGTAACTGCTGCGGTCTTTCCGATCTTTGCAGACGTAGAGTTCACAACCAATGATCGGCTTGACACCTTTCTTTTTGGCTTCGCAGTAGAATTCGAGCGCGCCATACATCACCCCATGGTCAGTCAGAGCAATGGCGGGCTGCTCCAGCTCCGCCACCCGTTTAATCAGGCGGGATGAACGGTTGGCGCCATCAAGCAGCGAGTATTCGGAATGGACGTGCAGGTGAACGAACTTACCGGCCACAGTCTCTCCCCTTCTCGTTTCAATCTAAGTCGGCTCGCGAGTCTGCCGCCTCGTTAACCGCTGAGACCGTATGTTAGATCGCTGAACCTTCGCTTGTCTATGACAGATACACGCTTTCCGTGCCTTGGGACACCCTCAAAATTTTTATAAGGGCGACTAGCAAGTTTTGCGCATTGTGCGGTATAAGTTTAATGTCAGGTTAATTTGATAACCACGGCTTATTAAAGCTTACTTAACAGCCGCGAGGAAGATCGATGCGCAATATTTTAACGTTTGTATGCCCCGAATTAGATACCACTTACGATGCGGCATACAAAGAATTGGCACAGTATCTTGAGTTGTCGATTGAAGAGGCGATGAACCGGTTCGCGCCCGATGACGCGATCGCCCGCCTGCGTTACCACCGCCGTCAAGCCCGTCGTCGGGCTGTTTTCCAGGAACTGGCAACGGAACTGGGAGTGGACGCAACGACGGTCTTTTCAGCGTGTTCGGCGGATGGCGCTCAGATCCTGCTCGACGCGCTACAGAGCAAGCGTGAGGCGCGCCTTTTGGCCTAGTCTTGCCGCGCTTTTGAGGCTCCCCTCATGGGGAGCTTTTTTTATGGGATTCGAGAAGGAAGCACGATCTTCAGGGCGGCTGTTTTTGCTTCACAGCCGTGCTGTTTTGCGCGTGTTAGACTGAGGGCGTCCGTGTTTCAGGCAGTGAGTTCCCTATGGCTGAATTAAAGTCTCCACCGAGTGCGCCCACGCCCGCCCAGCGTCGTTCCGAAATTGCATCGATCCTTTTTAAGCACGGCCTGGATACCTTGCTGTACCACCTCAGCTTGGTCGACTTTTTGCCCGCAACGTTGCGTGGACGGCTCTCTAAATATTTGGTGACAGCCAGAAATTTGACCGATGAAGGGGACGAGGTTGAACTGCGGCTGCCGTTGCCCCAGGTGTTACGAACGGTTTTGGAGGAACTTGGGCCGACTTTTGTGAAACTGGGCCAGGTCTTGTCGACCCGTGCTGATCTTCTGCCTCCTCCCTACATTCAAGAACTTTCGAAACTACAAGAGCGGGTCACGGCGATCGATTGGTCTCAGATGGAGGAAGTGCTCCTCGATGAATGGAACGGTCGGGTGCGCGCGCGGAATTTGGGTGAAGCGGAGGCCGGGTCTGCACGGCAGATTTTCCAGGAGTTTGACCCATTTCCTTTGGCCGCTGGCAGTATCGGTCAGGTCTACAAGGCCACGATTTTGGATCCTGACACGCGGCAACCCCAAAATGTGATCGTGAAGTTGCAGCGCCCCGGCGTGAGTGGGGTGGTCGAAGCGGACCTCGCCTTGCTGAGAGATTTCGCTCGCACGCTGAGTAAAAATTTTGAATGGGCGCGCTTTTACAATGTGCAGGAGATTGTGGAGGAGTTCTCTGGGGTGATTCGCGGTGAAATGGACTTCACGCGAGAAGCGACGAACACGGAAATTATTGGTGTCTCCCTGAAAAAACATTACGCCAAGCAGGTGTCGACACCGCGGGTGTACTGGGAGTATTCCTCTCATCGCATGCTGACGTTGGAATTTGTCGAAGGGGCAAAAATTTCGACGTTGTTTCCGGGCTACGAGTCTCCTCTGGGCACGGCGGCGCCTTTGGTTTTAAATGAGGAGCAAAAGAAAACGCTGGCTCAGACCATCACCAACGTCTTTTTGCAGCAAATTTTCGTTGATGGGTTTTTTCACGCCGATCCTCACCCCGGTAACTTGATGGTGAGATGGGATTGGAAGCTGAATCGACCTGAGATTGTTTTGATCGATTTTGGGATGGTGGGACGCTTGGATCCCCGCTCCCGTGATCTTCTGATCGATTTTTTATTGGCGATTGTTCAGTTTGATGCCGCCCGGGCAACCGAGAGAATCCTGGAATATGGACAGCCCAGTCGCAACATCGATCGTCACGCGTTGGCGACAGAGTTAGACCACTTGCTGCGGTCGGTGTTGGGAAAACCCATCAAAGAGGTGGAGGTCGGACAACTTTTACAGCAAATCCTCAATTTGATGGTTCAGTATCGCGTTCGGATGCCACCCAGCTTTTTGATGATGGCGCGAGTCTTCGTCACCATCGAAGGAACTAATCGCCAATTGGACGACGAGTACATGTTGATTAAGGTGGCTGAGCCTTTCATCATGCAGACCTTGACCGATCAGTTTTTTGCGCAACTGAATCGGCAGGAACTGGCCCGCACCGCGATCGACTGGCGGAATATTGCGGTCAGAACGCCGCGGCAACTCGACGACATTCTGACCCAACTGAATGCAGGCCGTTTGCGCTTTGAGCACAACGTCATTGGCACCGAGCACCTGCAGCGCACCATCGCCGTCATCGGCAACAAAATCAGCTTTTCGCTGTTGGTGGCTGCCATGATCTTGGGGGCCGCGATCATTATGCACGCTCCGACGAGTTATCGATTGTTCGGCTACCCTGTGCTGAGTCTTGGCCTGTTTTCTGTCTCGGCGTTGATGGCCCTGTGGTTGATTGTCTCGATTATGCGCTCGGGTACGCTGCGACAGTAGGTCGTGCGTTCTGCTCGAACACTTTGCGCTGAGCGCCTCAGCAGGCGTTGATGGGGGCTGGTTCAGCGACGACCCTCATTCTTTTTTTTAGGTTTGGCCTTTTTGTTGTTCGGAGGTTCTTTCTTGCCACCCCCAAACAGTTTCAGAATGGCTGCAAGGATTCCGCCGGAAGCCTCTTTGGTCCCCGGTTGGATGTAATGCTGCCTGACAAGCTTATGCTTTTTGTCGAGTTTATAGGCCTGCTCAAAGGCTTTTTGAGCGGGGGTCTTTAGACCCTGCTGGGTGTATGCCAATCCCAAAAACGCTGGGTAGTCTGCCACCGTGGGATCTAAGCGCGCGGCCTCTTTGTAGAACTGGATCGCTTTTGAAAAATTCTTGTTTTTGTGCGCGTTTTTGCCCTGGTCGAACTGGTTGATAGCTTGGTTTTTTCGGGCTGCGCTGAGTCCACCATCCTCTTCGATGCCCCCGCCACCTCCGGCGGCTCCGTTCTTTCCGGGAGCTTTGCCCTGGTTTGCAAAACCCAAACGGCGCGCAAAATCATACTCTGCACGTTCCTCGTCGTCTTTAAGAACGTTGTAGGCGTTGGTTATTTTTCCAAAGCGCGCGGTGGCCTCCTCCCGCTTCTCAGCGTCGTCCGGAAAGCGGTCTGGGTGAAGTTCAATCGCCAGTTTCTTGTATGCCTTTTTAATCTCCTCTGGCGTGGCGTTTTCATCCACGTCGAGAATTTCGTAAAGGTCCTCCTCCCAAAGCTCCAAACGATGTTCCTCTGTTTCAGGCTAGCAGGCGACGGGCGGTGTCGATGCGGGTGGTGTAATCGGCAGCAAATAGATCTTCTGATGGAACGGACTGAACGGGGCGAATGGCGACCACTGGCCCTAAGCAACGAATCACAGTTTGAGTCACCGGGTGGTGGGACCATTGGAACAGGGCCTCGGGACGCATTCGCGCAGCTTGGCCCCAGTAACGCTCCGCAGCGTGATAATAGTCGATGCCGTCGGAATCGTCGAGGGCCGCGCAGCAATGGCCCGCCAATTCGAACGCGATGCCCAGGCAGACAAGTTCCCCGTTGTCGACACGAGGGATCCCACGAACGCTCCGGATGGCTTCCTCGACAAAAAGCAATGCCCGCCTGACCGCGGCGCGACTGGTTCTTTGGCGTCCGGACTCGTGAAAAAGGGCGCCGGCGCGCAACAGGTCGTAAATCACCTGATGGAACGAGCCGAACCCAGAAAAGTGGTAGTCCAACAGTTCATCACCCGACAGGTCGAGTCCCAGTTTGTGCTGGGCCAATATCTCCAGGCAACGGCCCGCCGCATAATGTTGGCCCAGTTGAACCAGGTGGCTGACCAAACGAGCCACCTCCTGATCCGAGGTGCGCACGGCCCTCAAAATGGCATCGCTGACGGCTTGCTGGCACGTTACATCAAACGTGAAGCCTTCCGAATCTGGAACCCATAGATCGACAGGATCTTGAGCGTCCATACCAAGACTTGCCTCCAATTTTTGGCCCGCGAAGGGCCGATGTGGTGTGGATCATCCCTGTTAGGATGGATGGTTTTGCCGGTGCCCATCCGCCGAACCGATATCGGTACGCGGCTGTTACCCCCCACTACCCCTCTTTTACCCATCGCGAAGCCACTGTAGACGCCTCACCCACGTGCATACGCGCACCTTTTCTCGTCATCAAGCCCCTGTTGCACCCGCAGGAGGCCTCCGGCGGGTAAGATGTGTGGGTCTTTTCCCTACCGGAGTGAGGAGTCAGCGTGGCGTTTGATGGATTCTCTTGGGCTGTTTGGGGCCGCCGTAAGTCCCTTGCGGATCGAAGAAATACTCACAGCCCACCGGGGGAAGTTTCCGAGGGTGGGCTGCAGAGGGTTCTCGGTTTCTGGTCGCTGGTGGCCATTGGCATTGGATGCACCATCGGCGCGGGTATTTTTGTCATGCCGGGGGTGGTGGCCGCCACCCACGCCGGTCCGGGCATCCTTTTTTCTTTTGTCTTGGCCGCCATTGCCTGTGGAATTGCCGCCTTTTGTTACGCCGAGTTGGCGGTGCTTATTCCTGCCTCAGGAAGTGCTTACAGTTACACCTATGTTGTATTGGGAGAACTGGCTGCTTGGCTTGTGGGCTGGAATTTGTTGCTGGAATACGGTCTTTCCAACAGCGCGGTGGCGGCCGGCTGGGGCGGATACGTACAGACGCTGTTGAATGGCGTTGGGCTCCCGCTGTCGCCCCGATGGATGACTGCGACCGGTCAATGGGTTCCCGATACGGCTTATCAGTCGATCGGGATGCTCCCTCCTGCCGTCCCGGAGGTGGGGATTATCAACCTGCCTGCTGCGATTGCGGTGGCAATCCCTACGATTTTGCTCATGTGGGGCATTCGCGAGAGTGCGCGGTTCAATAATGCGATGGTCCTGGCAAAAATCACCGTGTTATTGATGTTTGTCGCCCTGTGTGCCCCTGCGTTTAATGTGAGTCATTTTTCGCCCTTTTTGCCTTTCGGTTCGTCGGGGGTCATCACGGGCGCGGCCGTGCTTTTCTTTCTGTTTATCGGATTCGATGCGGTGTCGACCGTGGCCGAGGAGTGCCGTGAGCCACAGCGAGACCTCCCGAGGGCCATAATGGCGGGCTTGGGCCTGGTGGCTTTACTGTACATCTCTGTGACGGCGGTGCTGCTTGGCGTCGTTCCCTTGAAGGGCTTGGAGACCCTCCAAGAACCCTTGGCGCGGGGACTGGAGTTGACCGGCCACCCGGTGGCCGCCGTGATTTTGTCAGTGGTGGCGGTTTTCGGCATCCTGAGCATCATCTTGGTGGCGTCCATCGGTCAAACTCGGATTCTCTACGTGATGGCCCGAGACGGTCTTATGCCGAGGGCGTTCGGTTCGGTCTCGCCCGGCCGAGGGGTGCCGGTGTTTGCCACGGTTGCGCTTGGGGTGGTCACGGCGCTTCTGGCCGCGACCGTGCCGTTGGACGCATTGGCGGACTTGGTAAGTATCGGCACACTGGCCGCTTTTTCGGCCGTTACCTTGGCTGTTTGGGTGTTGCGGGTTCGGCAGCCAGATCTTCCCAGAACGTACAGAGTTCCCTTCGTTCCGTTTTTGCCCCTCGCGGGCCTCGCTATCAATATCTGGTTAATGGTCAGTCTTCCCAGTGCCGTGTGGCTTCGGTTTGGGGTATGGGTGTTGCTCGGGATCGTCATTTATTTTGCGTGGGGAGTGCATTCTGCCTCTCGCGTGATGGCCCAAACGAACCTGGAGAATCGGCGTGAGTCCGCAGATTAACTGGGCCTTGCGCCCTGCAGATGAAAGCCAAGTCGATCAATTGGCTGCCACCATGAATGTGCCCCGTGCGTTTGCCCGCGTGCTGTGGTTACGGGGTCTGCGAGACCCGAAGGTTGCGCAACGTTTTTTAGACGCCCGCGACAATCTTGCCTGGCTGGAGACCCCGCTGCTGACGCCTGGCATGGAGCGAGCGGTGGCACGCATTCGTCGCGCCATCGACAACCAAGAGCCTTTTGTGGTTTACGGCGACTACGATTGTGATGGCGTGACCAGCACCGCTTTATTGTATCGCTACTTGAAACGGGGGCTCGGGGCCCGATGTGAGGCTTATCTGCCGGATCGCTTCAAGGATGGTTACGGTGTGACGCCTCAAGCCGTCGAAAGAATCGCTTCAACCGGTGTGCGTTTGATTCTAACTTGCGATAATGGCATCTCAGCGGTGGCGGCAGCACAAAAAGCGAGGGAGTTGGGTGTCGATTTGGTGGTCACGGACCACCACCAACCTCCCGAATGTCTGCCGGAGGTGCTGGCGATTGTTCACCCTGCGGAGGGCTTCGCACACCTGAAGGATTTGGCGGGGGTGGGCGTCGCTTTTTTGTTAGTCATCGCTTTAGAGGGGGGATTCACCCAGCGCTTGGCCCATTTTCTAGATTTGGTTGCGATTGGGACCGTGGGGGATGTCGTTCCGCTGAATGGTCCGAACCGTTCCTTGGTGTGGGGCGGCTTGGAACGTTTTCGTCACGGTCGGAATCGCTTTCCCGGAATTGCCGCGCTCGCGCAGGTCGCCGGAACTGAACTTACCCGTGCGCGCGCTGAGGACCTGGCTTTTCAGCTTGTTCCGCGTTTGAATGCCGCGGGCCGTTTGGAAAATCCGCGGATTGGTTTTGAGTTGCTGACCACCAATCATCACGATGAGGCCCAGACACTGGCGGAAAGTCTGGATCGCATCAATCGGGAACGCCGCGGCTTGAGTTCGGAGCTGCAATCAGAGTTGGATGTCCGGCTCCAGAGGGAGTGGGACTTCGAACAAGAGCCCTTTGTGGTGCTGGCTGAAAGTCATTTTCATCACGGCATCACGGGAATCATCGCGGGACGTATCAAGGAGCGTTATCGTTGTCCCGTGCTGTTGTTTTCAGGACACCCCGGCACGCTGTGGAAAGCCTCAGGGCGAAGTCCAGAGGGGCTTCATTTGTACGAGGCACTCCACGCTGTGCGAGACCATTTGATAGGTTTTGGGGGACACGCTCAGGCTGCGGGTTGTGTCGCGGAGGAGGCCCAGTTACCCATCATCCGAAAGGCGCTGAATCGATACGTGCGTGAAAAGGGATGGAAGCCCGCGGCCGACGAGGTTTTGCTGGACGCTGAGTTGCCCTTTTCACAGGCTGACGATTCGTTTCTCGAATCCTTGGATCTGCTCGAACCTTATGGTCAAAGGAATCCAGCGCCTATCTTCGGTCTGTTTCATGCCCAGGTGGTGAGGCAGCGGGTACATAAGACTCATTTATTTCTTGAAGTGGATGATGGTGAGACGTGCGCGGAGGTCATCGCATGGAACCGTGCCGCAGATGCCCCTGCGTTACACGGATGGGTGCACCTCACCTACCGTTTGAAATACAACACGTTCCGTGGCCGCAAAACACTTCAATACGTTGCGGAGCGCCTCGAGCCCGCGTCTGCACCTTGCGCTATCTCGCTGGCGACCGGAAGCATTGACCGATGATGCCCAAAAAATTCTTCATCATTGATATGTGGAAACTGAGGGCTCCTCGGGTATTTTATTGTTTAGGGGTCGCCCTGTGATGCTCGCTCCGTTCCTGGTGATGTGGAGAGCGGTGGCGCTGTCCAATGTGCTCGCGTGAGTCGGCTTTTTTGTCGGCAAGGAGGGTTTGCCGTATGTCGCACACTCCCCGCTCGGAAGCCCAGCGGCGAATTGAGGTCGATGAGGCGATGCTCCGCACGTTGCGTTCGGAGGCGGCCCGGCTTAAAAGTAAGTTGCGAATGCTTGAAGGGGAAATCGCCGGGGCTCAACAGGCCATTTGCGAGAAGCAGCGATTTATTCAAGAGGCAGCGGCAAGGGTGGAGGAACTCGGCGGCATGTTGGCGCGCCTGGCGGAACAAGAACAAAAGTTGCGGGATGATCAAGATCTATGGAATGGTGTGGTTGCCGGCTGAAGGGACTTGTCTGCGAGCTTCCCTCCCGCCCCCTCTTTTCAGGCGGCGCTGACCGGACGTATAATCGGGCCCTGGCGGCGAGCCTGCGGAGGGGCCCTTGTCTTTGATTCCCGTCGGTGAATTGTCTTTCGTCAGTGGGTGGCCGATACACGGCCCGCTTCGGCGGGGGCTTCCGGGGTCGGAAATGCTTGATATCACCGTGGGGCGACCGGGTGAACTGGACGACGCTGTGGTGGCAGGCCGGCTTGCCGCGGCCCCGGTGTCAAGTTTAGAGTACTTGCGGCGCTCGGAACATTACACCTTGATTCCCGGTCTTTCCATCAGTGCGTGGGGGCGACTCGGGAGCGCGACGTTATTCAGTGATGTTCCGTTTTCCCAACTGGATGGGGCGACGGTTGCGGTGCCCCCCTTTGGTGCTACGTCGAATGCTCTGCTTTCTTGGTTGTTGCAAGAGATGTTTGGTGTGCGGGCCAATTTTGTGGAGGCTGAGGCCCCTGTGACAGAATTGCTGGGGTCATTTCCTGCGGCATTGTTGATTGGCGATGAGGCCATTCAGAGCCATCGGCTCGAGCTGGGTGCCCATCGAATTGACTTGGGGCAATCGTGGTGGCAAATCACCCATACTCCATTGGTGACGACTGTGTGGGTGGTGGCACCGGGGCAACCTGATGATGTGGTGGCGTTTCTGATCGATTTGCTCGGTCGTGCCAAAACACTTGGTCAGGAGCTTTTGTCGGAATTTGCGGCCGAGGCCGCCGAAAAACTTAAAATGCCTTCCACCGAGATGGAAGGCTATTTTTCGCTTTTGAATTTCGACTTTTCATCGGTGCATCAACAAGGACTACACCGCCTCAAAGAAGCACTTTTTTTCGAGTCCTGAGTCGAATTTATTCTTCCCCTCGAATTTCTTGCACAATGCCGTCTTTCACAATGACCTGAGGATTGGCAAGTTTTGCATAGAGGTGATCGCCCACTTTCACATCGACAAAGTTATCTACGGTTCCCTGCAAAAACTCGCTGCCGTTTTCTAACTTGCCGACCATATCAAGCTTCGAGAGCAGATCCGCTTTCTGTGACTTGATACGCTGACGTTGTTCTTCAAGCTGTCCGCGAATGTTATCAAGTTCGGATGCTGAGGCACCGCGTTTTTCGAAGTCGCTCAAGGCCCGCTTGCCTTGGAATTCGAGTTGTTGAACTTCGAGGTCTAGTTGTTGAAGCCCCTGTTGCAATTCTGCAGTGGCTTGTTGACGAAATTGTTCGGTCACGATGGCGACAATGGTCACCTGGCGACGCAACGTAATCGATTGCATGTAACGTGCTCCTTCGTAAGGCAAGTGAAGCGCCAATCAAGCGCATGGGCCTGAATCGCGGCCTCAGATTCTAGGCCGCCTGAGGATCGCTGTCAAATGAAGCGCGTCATTTCGTGCGTTTCCGAATCGCTCTACAGCAAGCGCGTCGTCACTTCAACATCGTCGGCGGCGACGGTGGATGTCATTTCAAGAGGTTTCGGTTGGCCGGGAGCAAGAAGCGCAAAGGCGATGAATTCACTTTGCACCACCTGACCCGATTTTTTGAATCGAATGATGATCTCGCCATCGAGGGGTTGGGGGCCTTTGTTTGTGACATTTGCTTGAATTCGCAGTTTACGCCAAAGGAACCCCACCTTCTTTTTGTTGATGGGACCCACCACCAATTGGAGGTGGGGGTTGCAGCCCGCGACGGCCTCGCACCCACTGGTGGGCGAGGTCAACAGCGTGGGCAAGGGCATTTGGGGCGGGGGGACGACAGGCAACGGGGTTGCGAGCGGTGTCGGGGCGGGCGGCAAAACCGTGGAAACCGGTGGCACTGGAATTCTTCCCACCGGACTGACACGACCGCAACCGGCAACCAGGGCATGTGCCATCAACAAGGCGAGAATGACTGACGCCCGAGTGTTAAAACGGGGATGTGCCATAACCCCCTCCGTTATACCCTGAGCCCATCCCACCGCCATAACCACCGCCGTATCCACCGCCATAGTTGCTGCCGCTGGTGTAATTTGAGCCGGGCAGTTGTCCGGGAAGGGATGTGACGCCGATTTGAACATCGTCGGCTGACTTGCGTGACGTCACCGTGAAGCTGTGGGATTGGCCGGGTGCCAGGTCCGTCACGAACTCCATTTGTGTTTCAACAATCTTTCCCCGCCGCATAAAGCTCAGTTGCAATTCCCCCGAGAGAACCCCTTGCGATGGGTTCGTAATTTGGCCGGAGACCGTCAGCTTTTTCCAGAGGAGAACGCCTTTGGATTCTTTATTGAGACGACCGAGCTTGAGTTCTCCCGTGAAGGGGGCAGGTGTCGGCACCGTGCCGAATGATCCGCCGAGGCTGCCGCCCGGTGTTGTGCCTGAAAAACCGCCACCACCCGTGTATGGGGTGCCGCCAAAACCGCCTCCGCCGTAGGGGTCGTTGTATCCTCCTCCGCCGTAAGGGTCGTTGTATCCTCCTCCGCCGTAGGGGTCGTTGTAGCCGCCTCCGCCGTAGGGGTCGTTGTAGCCGCCTCCGCCGTAAGGGTCGTTGTAGCCGTAACCGTAATCACCTGGTTGGGCGAATGGCATAGTGCCGCAACCCAGGAGGGTCATAGCGATCGCGATTAAGCTTCCTGTGGTCACGCATCGGTTGAAATGCTTGAGCACCTGACGTTCCTCCCCCGTGGTTTTCAGGGTTTGAGCCCCTGTATCGTTTCTATGCGTGGTTTCAGTGATTAAATGACGTTAAGATTTGAGAAATTTTTATATAAGTCGCGGGCTTGTGTGGGTTTTGACGCCTGTTTGTGTCATTTTACTTGACAATAGATGACTAAGGTTATATCTTGGTGCTTGGATGATGTTTGTTGCGGGAGGCTCGTTTCATGCGATTCGAAAAATTTACTCTCAAAGCCCAAGAGGCAGTGCAGACGTGTCAAGAATTGGCGGATCGGGTCGGGCAGCAACATCTCGAGCCAGAGCACTTACTGAAGGCGCTGTTGATTCAACGAGAGGGGGTGGTGAGGCCCCTGTTACAGAAGTTGGAAGTCAACCCGGATGTGCTTGAGGCATCGCTGGAAGATGACTTGGCGCGCCTACCGCGGGTGGAAGGGGCCCCGGGGCAACTTTATATCTCCCCTGCTCTTAAGGTGGTTTTTGAACTCGCCTGGAAAGAAAGTGAACGCCTCCGGGATGAGTTTGTGTCGACGGAACATTTGTTGATTGCATTGTGTGACGAGAGCGTAAAGTCTGCTGCGACCAGACGTTTGCGGTCTGCTGGCGTCACGAAGGAGCGCTTATATCAAGTTTTGGTTGCGGTGCGAGGGACCCAGCGAGTCACTGATGTGAACCCAGAAGATAAATATCAATCCTTGCAGCGCTTTGGGCGGGATCTGACGGCGGCAGCGCAGATGGGGAAACTGGACCCGGTGATCGGTCGAGACCAAGAAATACGGCGGGCCATTCAAGTTCTGTCTCGGCGCACCAAAAACAATCCGGTGCTGATCGGAGAACCCGGCGTGGGGAAAACAGCCATCGCCGAGGGATTGGCCCAGCGGATCATATCCGGTGATGTTCCCGAGGGGTTGAAGGACAAGCAGGTGGTGGCCCTCGATATGGGAGCCTTGATTGCCGGTGCCAAGTACCGGGGTGAGTTTGAAGATCGCCTCAAGGCCGTTTTAAAAGAAATTGCGGAGGCCCACGGGCGCGTCATATTGTTTATCGATGAACTGCACACGTTGGTGGGGGCAGGCGCCAGTGAGGGGGCGATGGATGCGGCCAACCTGCTGAAACCCGCGCTTGCGCGCGGTGAATTGCGGGCGATCGGCGCGACCACATTGGATGAGTATCGTCAGCATATTGAGAAAGATGCAGCCTTGGAACGGCGATTCCAGCCTGTTTTGGTCGGTGAGCCCAGCGTGGCGGATGCCATCTCCATTCTGCGGGGCCTGAAGGAACGTTACGAGGTCCATCATGGCGTAAAAATATTGGACAGTGCATTGGTAGCGGCTGCCGTATTGAGTCACCGCTACATCGCGGATCGTTTTTTACCTGATAAGGCGATTGATCTGGTTGATGAAGCGGCAAGCCGTTTGAGAATTGAAATTGATTCTCTGCCCACTGAATTGGATGAGTTGGAACGGCGTTTGCGTCAGTTAGAAATTGAGAAGACAGCCGTCGGCAAAGATTCTGAGGATCCTGGCTCGCTGGCGCGCTTGAGTGTGTTAGAGCAAGAAATGGGAGTCCTTGGCGAAAAGCGGGACGCTTTGCGGTCCCGTTGGGAGGAGGAGAAGGCTGCGATTACCTCAATTTCTGGCTTAAAGGAGCGTATTGAGGAGACAAAAACTCTGGCTGCCCGCGCTGAGCGCGAGGGCGACCTCGCCCGGGCCGCCGAATTGCGCTACGGAGCGCTGCCAGACCTCCAAAGAGATTTTGACCGCGAGACGGCCGACCTTCATCAATTACAGCAACGCGGCAAATTGTTGAAACAGGAAGTGGACGAGGAGGACGTGGCGGAAATCGTGTCCAAGTGGACGGGAATTCCGGTGAGCCGCATGCTCGAGGGGGAATTGGAAAAACTGCTGCAGATGGAAGCCCGTTTGGGTGAACGCGTGGTGGGGCAACGCGAAGCGATCGCCGCCATTGCGGACGCCGTGAGACGCAGTCGAGCGGGTATCCAAGACCCCGATCGACCGATTGGAAGCTTTATCTTTCTGGGGCCCACGGGTGTCGGAAAGACGGAACTTGCCAAAGCGCTGGCGTCCTTTCTGTTCGACAATGAACAGGCGATGGTCCGGTTGGACATGTCAGAGTACATGGAAAAACATGCCGTGAGTCGGTTGGTCGGGGCCCCCCCGGGTTATGTTGGTTATGATGAAGGGGGGCAGTTGACCGAAGCAGTTCGTCGTCGTCCTTACAGCGTTATTTTGCTGGACGAAATCGAAAAAGCACATCCCGACGTCTTCAATATTTTGCTGCAGGTTTTGGATGATGGTCGTTTGACCGACAGTCAAGGTCGAACGGTGGACTTTCGGAACACGGTGGTTATTATGACGAGCAACCTCGGGGCTGAAGCCATTCAGCGCGCGACCCAATCTGAGACCTCTGCGGTGCAAGAGGTTGCTCTGGACGCCTTGCGTGCTCACTTTCGTCCAGAATTTCTTAACCGCATCGATGACGTCATCGTTTTCACGCCCCTGACCCGGGAAAATCTTGAAACGGTCGTTGATCTTCAACTGGCTCTGTTGACGCGGCGGTTGCGCGATCGCAAGGTCTCTGTCCATCTCACTCGCGAGGCCAAAGGATGGCTGGCGGAAATCGGTTACGACCCCGTTTATGGTGCGCGCCCTTTGAAGCGTGCCATTCAGGTTCATGTGCTGAATCCATTGGCGCGCGCTTTGCTTGATGCGAGTATCCGCCCGGGTGACCACATTCTGGTTGACTTCGAGGGGGAGGGCCTGACGTTTTCGCCACAAGCTCCTTCGGCGGATGCCCTCAAAGCGCAGAGCGTTTAGTCAGCGCCGGCCGGTTCTTGGGGTTTAGACCGAACCCCGGAAAGCGGTGGTTGTGTTTTAATGGGGCATGGGTCTCATCAATTGGTATCCGGGGCATATTGCCAAGGCGCAGGCCACTTTGCGTGAAAAACTCAAGCTCACAGACTTTGTGCTGGAGTTGGTTGATGCGCGCTTGCCTTGGAGTTCTCGCTTTGATGTCACCCGGAGCTTGTTGGGTGAAAAGTCGAGAATTGTGGTGTTTACCAAGGCCGACTTGGCCGAAACCTCAAAGACCCAGCGCTGGTTATCTTATTATCGGGGGCAGGACATCGCTGCCGTCGTTCTGAATGCTCAAACAGGGCAGGGTCTTGCTCCTTTGCGTCAAATGATGTTGGCCGAGGCACAAAAAATTGATGAGCGGATGCGCACCCGGGGACGCCTGCCCAGGGCCAGTCGGGTGATGGTGGTCGGCCTGCCCAACGTCGGAAAGTCGTCACTCATTAACAAGCTCGCAAAAAAACGCGCTGCTCAGGTAGGGGATAAGCCGGGGGTTACACGAGACGTGCGCTGGATTCGTATCGAGAAGTCACTCGAACTGCTCGATACGCCGGGGATCATTCCTCCCAGGCTTGAAGACCAAGAGCTGGCCCTGAAGCTTGCGATGGCAGGTTCGGTCAGTACTGAAAGTTACGATCCTGTACTGGTGGCCCCAGCGGCGCTGGACCTGCTGTTGGCGTGCGCGCCGCGTTTGTCGTTTGATTGGCCTGAGCCCGGGCTGATTGGCTATGCGCGGGCGCGGGGGATTCTGGCTCCGGGCGGTGGCCCTGATGAACCTCGGGCGGCCCGGATGTTGATGCAGGATATTCGCGCGGGCAGTTTTGGGCCGGTGAGTTTGGACCCTGATCCCCCCGTGGAGGGAACGAGCGCGTGAGCAGCACCACTTTTATCTATGGAAAACCCCTGAACGAGCGGGAGGTGGCGGATTATCATCGGATTCTGTCGCAGGCCTTCGGGTGGTCGCTCGATTCGGCCCTTAATCCTGCGGCTGAGGAAGGGATGGCCAATCTTCGCTTGTTGAGACGCTCGGCGCGCGTCATTGGTGGCCTTTCATTTCAGCCGTGTCGGCAATTTTTTGGCGGACGTGCCGTTTCGATGACCGGTGTGCGAATCGTCGCAATTTCACCCGATATGAGGGGGCAAGGGGCCGCGAGCACCTTGATGGAGGCTGCTGTTCGGGAACAGCGTGAACGGGGCTGGCTGGTGTCAACACTTCATCCGTCCATGCGCGGCCTGTACAGGAAGAGCGGCTATGAAGTGGCGGGTGACAGTTGCCTGTGGGAATTGCCGCTCAACGCGGAGCTTCCCATCGATGAGCGAGGATTGACGCTGAAGCCTTTTGACCTTGGAAATGCGTCGGGAATGACCGCAATGCGTCATTTGTATGATGCCCACGCTCAGAAATCGGACGGTTGGCTGGAGCGCAGTGACTGGTACTGGGCGCGGATTTTTCGCGCACCTGCCGAGGAGGGACTCGCCCAGAAATTGCACGCCTACTTGTTCGAGGGCGACAGAGGACCAGAAGGTTACATTATTTATCACCCGTCGCGAGGATATGATGGCCGGATGAAATTGGTGGTTCGTGATTGGGTGGCAAGCACCTCTGCCGCGCGTCGGCGTTTGCTCTCATTTCTTCGCGAGCAACGCTCTGTATTTGATATCGCCTTGTTGCACGCCGGCGAACAGGAAGCATTGCTGGCTCTCAGAGATGAGGCGCTCAATGCACCTCATCAAAATCAACCTTGGATGCTTCGATTGCTCGACGTGCAAGGTGCTTTGGAAGCCCGAGGATTTCCGCCAGGGGTATCGTGCGAGCTCCATTTGGGCGTCAAGGATGGGTTGCTTGCGGAGAACGAACGCCCGATGGTGCTCACGGTGGAAGCGGGGCGAGGGGCCATCCGCGTCGGAGGGGAAGCACGTGTCATTGTCGACGTGCGTGGCCTCGCCGCGTTGTACAGCGGGTATATCACACCCTACATGCTCAGAGGGATGGGGTTGTTGGATGCCGCGGACTCGGATTTGGCGAAATTGATGGCGGCCTTTTCGGGCCCCAGACCCTGGATGCCTGAAAGGTTTTGAGGAAGGCGCTCGCTAGACGGTTTTGCGAACCGTGGCGCGCTTGTTTTTGATGCCGCCTGCAGACGCTTTGGGCAGCGCTGATGCGGCGAAGCGACGACGCCTTAGGCCCTTGAATCGCCACAAAGACAGTAAAGATGCCGTCAGCATCCCAGGAAAGAACCAAGAGGTGAGCGTTTCCCACGGGGTGACCGCGACCGTGACAGAGGCTGCCGCCACCAAGGGTACATTCTGCAGCACGCGATCCCCCTGACGCACAATCAGTTGACCGACCGGTTGGCGCACATTGATAGGGGCGACCAACGCGTCCGGCAATTGCCACACCTGTTGCAGCGCGATGCGCTCTGTTTGCCCTTTCGGAACACTCACCGTGACGTCCCGGGGGGCGATCACCTCAACGACGCGGCTGCTTCCCGCATGAATGGGAACCGTTCCTACAATTTCTCCCTCACGGGCCAGCGCGACATTTTCAAAATTATCCAGGCCATAGCTCAGCAAAGCGTGAGTTTCATTCCACAAATCGGAGGATGCCATCACGGTTTGGATGACCCTGCGCTTTCCACGCTTCGCCGATCCCACGAAACAACGCCCGGCGGCATTGGTATAACCCGTTTTCCCTCCGGTGGCGTGGGGGTAGTTCCATAACGTTTTGTTGTGGTTTCGAAGTGTACGGCCTTCAGGCTTCCCAAAGCCGGGAATTTTTTTCCATTTGGTTTCAGCGATTTGATTCCACGTGTCGTGACGCGTTGCCTCTTTGAGAAGCAAGGAGAGGTCGTACGCCGAGGAGTAGTGATTGTCGCCCGGCAGACCGTGAGGGTTGTTGAAGTGGGTATCCTTCATTCCGAGCGATTCCGCCCGAGCATTCATCATTTCGATGAACCGAGCCTCTGAACCGCCACCCAAAAATTCTGCGACTGCTGTACTTGCATCATTGCCCGAGCTCAGCAACACGCCATAGGTCAACTGCCTGAGAGTGAGGCGCTCCCCCTCCTTCAGATAAATGGTTGATTCCCCAATGGATGCCGCTCGCTTACTGACCGTGACGTATTCATCGAGAAGTCCGCTTTCCACGGCAAGCAGGCTGGTCATCACCTTGGTGGTACTTGCGGGGGCTCTCCTCGCGTGCGCGTTGCGTTCAAAAAGAATCTGGCCTGAATCTCCATCCAACACAACGGCCGCCGCCGCCTTGATGGTCGGGGGCGCAGGATACGCATCTGCAGCACGGGTCGGCAAAGCGGCGAAGGAACCGAACAGACCCAGTGCGCAAGTCGTGATGACCCTCGTCCAATTCAAACCAAATTCCTCCGGCCAGTCCAGGCGTCGTTCTCAGAAAAAACGTCCCGAAAAAGGTCCTATCCCTGTTATACCCAGCTTCACAAGTCTCTCGTTTCAGTAGGAGCTTTGCACAGCAACCGGGCCGTCACCATATCATAAGAAACGGAGTTTGCTGGCCGATGTGATCTTAGGCACGCCCGTCTACGGATATATGCGGGTCAGGGTCCGGGCGAAAGGTATGGTCTCGCGTACGTGCTCGAGGCCGCAAATCCAGGCGACTGTGCGCTCAATTCCCAGTCCAAAACCGCTGTGAGGCACCGACCCATATCGCCGTAGATCCACATACCACTGCAAAGGTTCGACGGGGATGTCGTGCTCTGCCATTTTCTTTTCCAGGGTTGCTAGGTCGTCAATCCGTTGAGAACCGCCGATGATCTCGCCGTATCCCTCGGGTGCCAGCAGGTCGGCGCAGAGCACCACCTCTTCGCGTTGAGGATCGGGTTTCATATAAAACGCTTTGCACGCGGCTGGATAGTGGGTGACGAAAACAGGGCGCTCGAAATGCTCTGCCAACGCCGTTTCCTCCGGTGCGCCAAAATCGTCGCCCCATGTGACGGGGAGGCCTTTGGCGGCCAAAATTTTAAGGGCTTCATCGTAGGTGATGCGCGGGAAGGGGGCTTCAATGGCCTCTAAGCGACTCACGTCGCGCTCCAGTGTCTCAACCAAGTCATTGCGGTGTCGAGCGAGGACCGTTTTTACCACATAAGTGAGCATATTTTCCTGGACCTCGAGGTTACCCCACAGGTCTACAAAGGCCATCTCTGGCTCCAGCATCCAAAACTCCGTCAGATGGCGGCGGGTTTTAGACTTTTCAGCCCGAAAGGTGGGTCCGAAACAATAGACTTTCCCCAGGGCCATGGCCGTGGCTTCATTGTAGAGTTGTCCACTTTGGGAGAGAAACGCGGGGTCGCCAAAGTAGTCTGTCTCGAAGAGGGTCGACGTCCCCTCGCACGCAGCCGGGGTCAGAATGGGCGCATCGACGAGTGTGAAGCCTTCGGAATCGAGGAAATTACGCAGGGCCTGGATAATAGTATGGCGAATCCGTAAGATAGCGGCTTGGCGAGGGGTCCGCATCCAAAGGTGTCTGTTGCTCATCAAAAAATCGACACCGTGCTCCTTGTGAGAGATTGGGTACTCGTCCGCAACGACTTGGAGCACCTCCACGTGCGTGCCCGTGATTTCGAAACCACCGGGGGCCCGATCATCTGCGCGCACGAAACCGCGCAACTTCACTGAACTTTCTTGAGTCAGCGAGGAGGCTGCTTCCCAGGCACTCTCACTGACTTCTTTCTTGACGACCACGGCCTGTACGAGCCCCGTGCCGTCTCGCAAAATCAAAAACTGGATTTTTCCACTCGACCGCTTGTTGTAGAGCCAACCACAGAGTTCCACTTCCTGACCCGTGTGGGCCGACAGATTTTTGATGGTTGTGGCGGGGACACCGGACGACGTTGTCATACTAAAAATCTCCAAAAACCAGCGCCTGGCGCTGATGAAGCCTTATGCTACCATGGGAGCCTCGGCCCGTCAGGGGGGCCCGGGGAAGGGATTGATTGGGTGTTTCAAATGAGCTCCCGCACAGGGCTGTTCGGCCTCCTCCTCCTTTGTACGACCCAACTCTCTGCGTGTTACGTCTGTCGTCAGGGCTACGAGCAGTTGCGTCTGCTCTCTTTACAACAACCTGTCGCAGAGATTCTCTCGGATTCTCGTGTTCCTGAGGCGATTCGCGAAAAATTGCGCCTCATTCATTCGGCCAAGAAATTCGCAGAAGATTCGGTGGGGTTGCGAGTGACTCGGAACTACCAGACCTACGTTCCCCTTCAGCGAGACGCGGTGACTTATGTCGTCAGCGCCGCCTATCAAGACCGTCTGGTGCCTTACGAATGGTGGTTTCCTATCGTGGGGCACGTTCCTTACAAGGGATTCTTTGAGCGCGAATCCGCCGTCGCTGAGCAAGCATCCTTGGAAGAAAGTGGGCTGGATACTTCGCTTCGGGGTGTCTCAGCCTTTAGCCTGTTGGGGTTTCTTCCCGATCCCGTCTATCAACCATTTTTGAATCACCCGCCGGCCACGTTGGTCAATGTTGTGATTCACGAAATCACGCATGCCACGGTGTTCATCGCCGGTGAGGCCAGTTTTAATGAGGGTTTTGCGACCTTCGTGGGGAACCAGGGCGCTTTGGACTTTTTCCAGGCCCAGGGGGCGACGGGAGCGGCTTTGCTCCGGGAAACGCGAGCCGCTCAGGGGGCCTCGAGGCAGTTCTCTGTTTTCATTCAACAATTAAAGAAGGAACTTAACACGCTCTACACCAGTGCATTGTCCACAGAAGAAAAGCACCAAAAAAGGCGGGCGATTTTTCTGAAGGCACGGGAACGAGCGCGGGAGCAGGCATCGAGAGAGATTGCCAATCACGCCCTGAGGCATTTTGCGGAAGGGACCGTTAACAACGCGACCCTGCTGGCCTACGGAACATACTACGAGCACCTGGACGATTTCGAACGAGCGCACGAGCGATTGGGGGGAAATTTACGGGCAACGGTCACGTTCTTCAGAGACGTGGTCGCACGGCAACCCGCGCCTGGCCAGTACCTAAGGTTGTGGCTTAGGCAGGGTGCGTCGGGTTCGGGCCTGAGTCGCTAGCGCATTGATTTGAGACGCCGCATTTGTCGTGGCGCAAGGGTTCTCAGGAGGCGTCGTATTTTTCGGTGAACACCCGGTGCACACCTCAGCCGGTCGGTCCAGAAAAAAAGTTCCTTCGTCTTCCAGATGTTCTAGAAAGCGATCGGCCATCGCACGCGTGAGCTTGAATTCTGCGGCGACAGCAAAATTGGTCGATTGGGGGTTTTCAAGGACAAAATGTCGAATCTGTTCAAGCATCTGGTGAGGGTTTACCCAAGAAAAGGCATTTTTCGCAGCGCGGGCCTTGCGGCCTGCGCGGGCCCGTGACAGGAATTACGGAGCCATCCGCTGACCCCTTCCATGCTATACCCGGAATGCATCCGGTTTTTTGTTTTCTCACCGTTACTGTTCTCTGCCTGTCGGGGTGCTTCGGGCGCGTCGCGAGGTACGCTGACGAGTTCCCATCCGCGGCAGAACGCGGTCTGGAAACGTTTAATCCGGATCGAGGACCTGTTTCCTCGGAGCGCGTTCTCGCATTTATTTTGACGACCAATCCGTATTTGAGGGCAGAGGAAGCGAGGGCTTTGGCGGATGCGATGCAGTTGCAGGCCGAAAAACACCGCATCCCACTGCATTTGCTCGTGTCTTTGATTGCCACGGAATCGAGTTTCAACGTTCGGGCGGTGTCCCCCGTTGGAGCCCAGGGCCTCGGACAACTCATGCCCGCCACCGCTCGCGATATGGGGATCAGTGACCCCTTCGACCCCCAACAAAATATTTTCGCAACGGCCCGGTATCTGGCGTGGCTTGATGGGCGCTGGCGTGCCCACCCCCGACGCTGGGAATTAATTCTGGCCTCTTATTTGGCAGGAATCGGAACGGTGACCCGACAAATGCAGGCAGGTCGGGATTTAACCGGCGAGCAATACAAATATGTGGGGAAGATTTTTCGCCTGGCCGGCAGGGTATGAGCCTCGGGCCGCCTGCCTCGGGCCAGGGGTGTTGGTCCTTCGCGTCTGGCTTGCTCACATGCTATCTTGGAATTCGACGAAATGATCGTATCCCTGCAGGTGGTGCTGTGCGGAACCTTTCTCTTGCGCTTTTTGCGGCTGTAGCCGGACTCATCCCGCTGTGGACCCATCCGGCGTCTATCGCTGTGGCAGCACCCGTGGCGCGATCGCCCCGTCCTGTGGCGTCACCACAAAATGTGGTGGCCCCATTCGGTTTTCAAATTTTGTCTGCCCCGTCTCCCGTGGTGACGAAACGGCCCATTACCGTGCCTGCTTCCCGGGTGCGTCTTCGCGATTTGGGGGTTGTTATCGGCACGATGACTCCAGGGCGCTGGAATGCCATCACGGACGTCGCCGGTGTTCGCGTGGGTCATGTGAGCTTAATGGCGGGCGAAGGACGGTTGGTCCCGGGGCGGGGTCCCGTTCGCACCGGACTGACGGCGATCATTCCGCGGACGGATGTGTGGAACAAAAAAGTCTTCGCTTCAGGGGTGGTCCTCAATGGGAATGGAATGGTCACGGCATTAGACTGGATTCGAGAAGCAGGTTGTTTGGAAACTCCTATTGTCTTGACCAACACCTTATCGACGGGACGTGTCGCTGATGCCGTGGTGTCTTGGATGTTGCGGCGCTATCCAAAAATTGGCATCGATGATGACGTGGTGCTGCCATGCGTTGCGGAATGTGATGACAGTTTTCTCAACGATCAGCGGGGGCGGCACGTGCGAGAGCCTCACGTGTTTGCGGCTTTGGATGCGGCGCGCTCGGGGCCGATTGCCGAAGGCTCCGTGGGCGCGGGAACGGGAATGATCGCCTACCGCTTTAAAGGCGGTATTGGGACGGCCAGTCGGGTTTTGCCGAGCAAGGAGGGGGGGTGGACCGTTGGCGTACTGGTGAACGCCAACATGGGACGGCGTGAGGACCTCAGAATCGCGGGAGTTCCGGTTGGAGAGCGGATTACTAATTTAATGCCCCAGAAAGTTCCCGGAGAAGGATCCATCATTATTATCGTGGCCACGGATGCCCCGATGTTGCCTCACCAACTGGAAAGGCTCGCGCGTCGGGCGACGCTTGGTTTGGCTCGCACAGGTTCGATTGCAGCCCATTCGTCGGGTGACTTTGCAATCGCTTTTTCGACGTCTGAGCATGTGCCTCACGATGCGCCATCCCTGACAATGCGGGTGGCTGCATTGAACAATATCCACACCAGCCCTTTATTTGCCGCGGCAGTAGAGGCCACCGAGGAGGCGATTGGCAACGCCTTGACGATGGCCACCACGATGGTGGGGCGGGATGGCCACACGGTATACGGCCTTCCATTGGATCGCCTCAAGGCGCTTCTCGTGGCAGAGGAGCGGGTGGTCAGATAAGTGGCTGGCGTGCACCAAGGGCACTTCGCTCTGCGGAAACAAGCTCGTTCGCTGCGCAAGCTTTTGCTGGCTTCGCTTCTGGCTCTGTGGATGCCCGTCGAGCAGACGTTGGCAGCGCCCACCCCGCCTCCGTTGGCGGCCAGGATGGGGCCGGCCGAGTGGGACCTTCGGACAGCGACCTTATCCATCCCGTATGAGCGCCAGTTCCCACGATATACGATTCTTAATGCGGGCTCGGAACGCTGGGTTTTAGAGTTCGATGCCGTTCCGGGTTTGTTGGGGGTGTATTCTTCCGGTTCGCCGGCGCATCCGTGTATCGCCCATTGGGTTTTGGCGATGGCAGGGGCCGACCGTGTCCGCTTAACATTGACGCTCAGGCAAGAATCACGGGTTCAAATCCGGGATGACGTGCTCCATCGTAAGGTGGTCGTGCTCGTCGTCCCTCTGGCTCGTGTTTCGACGCCAGTTCCCACGCC
>JAYKIL010000037.1:0-7582 GCA_035284745.1 Candidatus Sericytochromatia bacterium
AGGTGGACATCGGCCTGATCGGGGTCGATCAATACGGGGCGGCCGCCTGCGACAATCGCCAGATGCCCTACCGTGTCTTCAACGACGAATAACCGCGCACAAAAGCGAGCCTGCCGTGGCATTTTGAACGCAAGAGTGCGATAATACCGGCCGGTTTTTCTGCTGTTGTCGGGGTGATCCTGGCTGAGGAAAGGTTGAACAATGAACACGATGAATCGGGCGGGCTTGCCCCTGATGGTGTGCGCTTCGCTGGTGCTGGCGGCAGGTTGCAACAACCAAGACTTTGCCTCGGTGAACCAAGGATTGTCAGGAATCACTCAGGCCAGCAATGGCGTCGGAAAAACGGACGCACGCATTCCGACAGCGGCCATCGCGACGTCACTGGCCGCTCTGGAACTGCTGAAGGCATTTGCCGCAGGCAGTGGAGACAAAACGGCTCTGATCAGTGCGGGCGGTATGAACTGGCGCTTGCTGCAGTTGCTGCCTTCCCCGGTCGGAACCACTCAGACCATCAGCCAACGGGGCGTCGAAGCGAAGGTCACCTATCGCAGCACTATCTCTCCGAGCAGCGTGAAAACCACCATCGAAGAGTTTTCGGGGACGTCGCAAGGCTACAAGCTGACTTTGGCGGGCGAGTTTGAGTACCTTCCCAAGGCGGGCATTCCCCAGGTGCGCTGCGAATTGGCCGGCAGTCTTTCTTACAGAACCTTGCAAGTGAATGTGAAAGAGATTAAGTTCGATACGACGGATCCGCTGCCGAATGATGGGGATTTGGGAAGCTTTGTTTTGGAGGTGAGGGGTGACGCGGAGAAGCAGACCCCCACGATGGAGTACACGGCGAGAATTGGCGTGAAGAAGGGTAAAATTGAGGCGGAGGCGACGGTCAGCCAAGACGGCGTTGCCCAGCAAAGCACCTTGACGTTTAGCGAGGATGGCGGCAGCTCGTCGCTGTAGTTCCGGCGTTATGATGATTGCCGGACGTCTGTTGTGCGCCGGCTTCTCTCGACTCTTGCAGGAAGGAAATATATTTCGCTGATGTCTCTCTCTCGACTTGCCTCAATTCCTCTGGCTGCTACCGTGGCGCTGGCCGTATTTCCTTCCCATGTCTTCGCAGCGCCTGTTGTTTACGATGCGCGCTCCTTGGGCATGGCCGGCAGCACGGTAGGCTACGCAGAGAACGCGTCTTTGGCCTATTGGAATCCTGCAGCGGTGGCGAACGGGAAAAAGTTTGGTCTTTTTCTCCCTTCCATTGCGTTGTCCGCGAGTAACAACGTGCTGGGCGTGAGCACTTTGGCGTCGCTGGCCCGGGAAGGCTCTAACCCAGAGGCTCTGTTGGGCCAGTTGCTCGCGCCAACCGGGGAAGCCTCAGTGTTGACGCGCTTGGGCGGGTCGGATGGCCTGAACATTCAGGCGCGGGCCTTGTTTGAGCCTTTCGGCTTTTCTTTGGCGAATGTCGGCCCTGGCGGGTTGGCTCTTCGTGTGTACGGTGGGACGGTCGCGATGGGTGGGTTGCGCGTGAGCTCGGACTTTGCTCAGGACGCCAACAACCTGATTGTGGGCAAGGGATACGAGAAGATTGTCGCTGCAGCGACGGATCTGGGCGATGCTGCGAGGTCTGGCCTTGGGGGTGATTTGACACAGCTTCAAGGGAGCGTAGAAGGGCTTCGCGCGGCCATCGAGGCCAACATGAGTTCTTTTATTATCGACGGCACCAAGAAAAAAGCCGCGGCGACCAAAGAATTCAGCGCCACGGTGATGTCCGGGACAGCCGGCACCATCGCCGCCACCTATGCTCAGCCGCTGCCCTTGCCAGCGGCCGTGACCAAAGCGTTCCCCGAGGCCCAGTTAACGCTCGGCGCCACAGGAAAAATTTTGCAAAGTGGTATGGGCTTTTTGGGCGCTGGTTTGAATCAAACCCTTCCGGGCGGTTCCACCAGCGGCCGTTTTAATCCCACAGCCGGTTCGGTTACCGTCTCGATGGATTTGGACCAAGAGGTGACCGATCTCCTGGGTGCCGTAAAGGGCTTTAACGAGGAGCAAAACCTTGCCACGGTGGGCGACCTGTTGGCTTCGGTCCAAGGGTTTCTGGCAGGCATTCCGAAAACGGCCATTCAGTTTACCAGTTTGGCGCCGGCGAACAATGGCGTCGCAGCCGACTTGGGGGCTCACTTCCGTTTCAATCGCTGGTGGTCAGTGGGGATGACCTTGGTGAACCCTGTGTTGTTTTGGAATGCTCAACGCACCACGTACCGATATCGCTACGATGCGAGCTCCACAACGCAGCCGTTGCAACTGGAGCAGGTGGGAGGTGTCGATAACGTGACGTTTCGAGTGGCCGAGCCGTTTTCCTTCCGGGCCGGGCTTGCCTTTACGCCCCAGTTGGCTGGAAAAGGCGCACTGGGTCTGTTGACCAACGGCATCGTCATGACAGCGGGGTTGGATGCGCCCATCATCACGGGCCTTGATCTTCCCAATCGTCCGGTGCTCTCTCTCGGTTTTGAAAAGGCTGTGGGTCCCTTGGCTTTGCGCCTGGGTACTCAACAGTTTGGTGCAGTACCTTTTTACACGGCGGGCTTAGGGCTGCAAACACCTTGGGTTCAGCTCAATGTGGGCGCGGGTGCTGATTTACCGGCGCTGAGGGGAGGCGCGGTTTCGGCGACCATGGGAGTCGGCTTCTAGCTGGCCGAGAGGAGGCCACTCACGACGTTCTGGCGGCGCACCTCCAAAGTTGATCAAGACCCCGACGCAGCGGCTGGGAGCCGTGGCGTTTACAGGGACGTGACGGTTCTTTTTTCGGACATTGAGGGCTTCACGGCGATGGCGGAGCGCCTGCCCCCCGATGCCGTGGTCGCCATGCTCAATGAATATTTTGCGGCGATGGCGTGTGTGGTTGAGTCGCGTGAAGGGCGTATCGACAAATATATTGGGGATGCGATGCTCGTGGTGTGGGAACAGGGCGCGTCCGATGCGGCTGCTTTGGCGGTTCAGGCGGCACTGGAGATGCAACGGGAGCTTCTGGTGTTGCAGAACAAATGGCTGGCCGATGGGAAGTTGCCCTTGAAGGCCCGCATCGGTATCAGCAGCGGCAAGGTCATTGAAGGCCTCATTGGGGGGCCTTCGCGACAGGAACGCACTGTCATTGGGGATGCGGTGAATACGGCTTCGCACCTTGAAGCGTTGAACAAGGTGTATCATACGGACATCATTGTGAGTAAAAGTACTTTAGACTTGGTTGCAGAAATGGCTCTGGTGAAGTCTTTGGGAATCGTGACCATTAAAGGGCGCTGGGAGCCCGTCCCAATTTTTGCGCTGACTGGCTGGAAATCCTGTGGGCACTGACCCTTTACACGGCCCGTTGGGGCTGTTGATGTATGATCTCCGCTCCGTGTCCATCGGGAGCGCTGTGTTGCTTTTTGCTGCGTGGTTTTTGCTTCCTGGTCCGGCCGTGGCGGGTCTGGGGCGGTTGAGCCTTCTTGTCGCTGCGGGTGCGACCGTGACCCTGGGCTTTTTGGGGGGCCTTACAGGC
Source organism: Candidatus Sericytochromatia bacterium (assembly GCA_035284745.1). Taxonomy (GTDB): domain Bacteria; phylum Cyanobacteriota; class Sericytochromatia; order S15B-MN24; family JAQBPE01; genus JAYKJB01. The sequence continues at coordinate 3,527 of JAYKIL010000037.1, forward strand.
TCGCTGCGCGAGATGGTTGTGGGCGCTTTTTTAACGGTTTACCTGTTGTTCGGGCTGTGGGCACGCGTGGCCGGTTTGGGATTGTTGATGACAATCGCTGTGGCCCTCATGCTTGTGTGGCCCTCTGTTGCACCTCATTCATGGGGCCTGGGGCGGTCCGGCTCGTTGTCGTCTGCACTGCAGTATTGGCTGTCCATTCAATACGTTCTGAGTGCATTTGGGGCTGCTTTTCTGGGCCTGGCTCTGTTCGCCAGCGCGGTGCTCAATCTGGTGTCGGATCGCTGGCGGGCCTCTCCCTTCGCTCCCGTCGATTTGAAATTTGTAAGTCGGGCCGCGGGCCAGTGGGCATCGGCCGCATTCACTCTCGCTGCAATCGCTGCCTCGGTGGCCTGGGCTGAACGCGGCTTGGCACTCGACATTGAATGGTTGCGCACTGCGGCCACCTTTGCGTTGTTGATGGTCTCTGTTTTATGGTTGGGGTGGGGCCGCTCGGGAATGGCGCGCGATGGTCAATTACAGCTTTTGTCGCTGCTGTACATTCTTCTTTTGTTGGTCTTGTTACCAGGGCCATCTGCCCTGGAGTACTTGACCCGGCCGACATCCTCTTCTTAAACTCCAATGAGAGGAGTACGGTGTGACTGATAAAACTTACCAAGTGCCCCCCCCAGAGAACGACGAGCGAATCACTGATTCGATGGGCGGGCCTCCTTCGGGTTTACCGCGGGCCAAGTCGAAAACTCGAGAATATATCGAAACGTTGGTCATCGCCTTTATTCTCGCCATTGTGGTTCGCACCACGATTGCTGAGGCGCGCTACATTCCCTCGGAATCGATGTTGCCGACCCTAGAAGTGGGGGATCGGCTTATCGTTGAGAAAATGACCTATCGCTTTGCGCCGGTAGAGCGTGGGGATATTGTGGTGTTCGAGGCTCCGCCTCGGGCGATGGGCAATGGAAATGCTTTTATCAAGCGCGTGGTGGGTCTGCCCGGTGAACGGATCGACATCCGCGGGGGCCAGGTTTACATCAATGGGGACGCATTGAAAGAGCCCTATATCCTTGAGGCGCCCCGCTACCCCGATCCCGATTGGGAGGCGTTGGGTTTGCCAGAAGGCCGCATTCCCGCCGACTCTCTCTTTGTGATGGGCGATAATCGAAACAATTCTCAAGACAGCCACGTGTGGGGCTCTTTGCCTCTGCGGAACGTGATAGGGCAAACGGTTTTCAGGTTTTGGCCTCCGACCCGTCTTGGCATCATTCCTTCTTAAACGCGACGTTCTCACGCGCTTGTGATTGGTTTGCTTGCCCTCAGCTTGAGTGCTTCGTATGATAGAAGCGATGAGTACTATTGGGGCGGCAGCTTTTTTTTCTGCTTTGCTGGGGGATGAGGGCTGGCAGGCGCCGTTGGGCGAAGCGTCTATCTCCCACATCATCGCCTCCTTGGAAGCACGCATTCCTCCCCACGCGGAACTGCCTCCGGAACGGGTGAGCCATTTTCGGGAAACGCTGCGCGATTTGGTGGAGCGTGTAGAAAAAGGGCGCCTGGGGCCGCTCGATGAGGCTGCCGCGATCACTGTCTGGCTGAACCAGCTTGAACTTTGAGATGAGAACATATTTCGGGCGGGCCGCCTTGTTTTCTGGCCTTTCTTTCTGTTTGGTGGCAGGGCCGGTCTTCGCCGTGCCGCCATTGCTGAGGGTGGGCGTTCGCGAGGGGGTTCCACGGGTGGTCGTCGCCTCGTCCACCGCGGGGACTTGGTATGACGCTTCGGGGCGCGTGATTGGACATACCGAGCCTCTCGAGGGCTGGTCTGTCTCGATGACGGCTGGACGAGGCCTCTCTTTGCGTGGAAGTAAGGGACACACCCTTGCCGCCCGCGGTTCCGTGCGCCTGGTGCCCTCCCACACTGTCGAATTCCCGCTTGTTTTTGCGGCTTCTCGATGGTATCGAGGCACACTGGAACTCAAGATTGCTGGGTCGGGGATAGCCGCCATTAACCACGTCAGCGTCGAGGCGTACTTGTATGGCGTTGTGCCTGCTGAAATGTCAGCCAAATGGCCCGCAGAAGCACTCGGGGCCCAGGCGATCGCGGCACGCTCTTATGCACTGGCTAATTTAGGCAAACACGCCAAAAATGGCTTTGATGTGTGTGGAACGGATGAATGTCAGGTGTATCGGGGGGCTGGAATCGAGTCCCTCGCCAGTAACAGTGCTGTCGACGCGACGCGGGGGGCGGTATTGACACAAGCGGGGAAGGTGCTCTCCGCATTTTTTCACGCGTCCTCAGGGGGCTACACAGAGAATTCCGAGGATGTTTGGTTTCAGAAATTGGATCACATCCGGGCCGTCCCAGATTACGACCAGAACTCCCCCCATTATGAATGGTACAAAAACGTACCGGCTGCCGATTTGTCCTCTCGCCTTGCCCATCGTGGAATTCGCGTGGGGGGGGTGCGCGAACTTCAAACCGTCTCGCGCTCCTTCTCCGGCCGCGTGCGCTCGGTTCGGGTGATTGGAACCAGGGGCACCAAGGAGATTTCAGGCGAAACGCTGCGCTTGGCGGCGGGCCTTCGCAGCACCTTGTTCAATATGGCGCCGCGCGGGGGGGCCGTCGGGTCGCCCGCCGAGTTTGCTTTCGCAGGCCGGGGATGGGGACACGGGTTGGGAATGTCACAGTGGGGTGCGCGAAGACTTGCCGAGGCGGGTTATACCTCCGAACAAATCTTGGCGCACTATTATCCGGGGGCCCGAATCAGCCGGCCTTCTGGGCCATAACGTCACACAGGCGCGAGCAGTTTTGAGAAGCCTTGATGAGCGACGGTCGGACAATTCGGACGTCCGGAACTGTCCCACGCGTGGGCGGCATCCAGAACCTGCTGCGCCAGTGTCTCGGGTGAGGCCGTGCCCTCAAGGCATACATGGGCCGGAATCTGATCGGCCACTGCCTCGGTGGGGTCGTGGCTCCACGCGGGGTCCCACAAGCCATCTCGCGAGATGATACGCCGTTTTCTCTCTTCGAGAGGCACATCCAACATCACCAGAAAGAACCCTTTTCGCGCGAGAAAATTGCCCTCGATCGGAAAACGAAGGTCATCCACCACAACAGGGCGAGGCCCTCGGGCGTGGTCCCGTTGCCAACGACCGAGCCAATAATTTTCTGCCCCCCATCCATAGGAGTAGCCCTCCCGATACAAGGCGCGATAGAGGGCTGCGACCTGCTCGGGGGCAGCACCGGGAAAAATATGCGCTGCCAAAGCCGCCACACGCTCTTGTCGAGCTGATTCGAGAGGGGTATCGATATCCTTCCACTCCGCCGAACGAGCGGCTCCTCCCACCCTCTGTAGCACGCCCCGGTCAACTTTTTTATCGATGGCACGTCCCAGCAACAGGGTCGTGAGGTAGCGCAGAGGGTCCGCCAAACTCATTCGCCGGAATTGATGGCTTGCAACCAAAGTGTTAGCGAGCGTGGTTTTCCCCGCGCCCATCGGGCCCGCAATACCAATCTCAATCATAGAGAATCTCCTCACTTAAGGCTCTGCGCTATGATACCCCAAGCGACACCCATTGTGAGCAGGCTCGGAGTGGATGCTATCCCGAAACGGCCATTTCACGTGGGGGTGAATGGGTTTCTAGCGAGACGGATTGAACACCAAGGGCCTTTTTAAGGTCAAAAAGGAGTTGCTCGGAGGGCTCGACTCGAAATGGCTCTCCGGCCAGAACGACCTCCCGCAAGTGCGCAAAGTGAAACACCACCGGCGTATCTCCCGGAAACGCGCTGATTTGGTTTCTTAAGGCAACCAGTGCCCCCCCTTCGAGTTCGCCAGGTAAGTGGAGATGAAGTATGGGCAAGTGCTCGAGAGGTTTTGCGCTGGAAGCCAGGATTTTTCGCTCATCATCCCTGTTAGAGAATTTTCCCTTGATGAGGAGTTTGGCGTCGTCACGAAGCAACAGGGCGTGTTTTTCGTAACACTCTGGAAAAAAGACCACCTCAACGTTTCCTGTAAGGTCTTCCAGCGTCCCCGACATCATCGTGAGACCTTTTTTGGTGACGGCCTTGCG
>JAYKIL010000038.1:0-38248 GCA_035284745.1 Candidatus Sericytochromatia bacterium
GTGCGTCACTCTTAACTTGTCAGCCACCGGACCTGCCGCGAACCTTGATGCCGCAAGGCGTTGACCACTAGCCGAGCGCCTCCAGGCGTTTACGCTCACGCTTCTGCCGCGAACCTTGATGCCGCAAGGCGTTGACCACCCCGGAGGGACCCTCGCTTCGACCTGGGTAACGCGCTGCCGCGAACCTTGATGCCGCAAGGCGTTGACCACGGCGCGCGGCCAATTTCACTTACCAGGCCGGTGGCACTGCCGCGAACCTTGATGCCGCAAGGCGTTGACTGCAGAAAGTGGCCCAGGCCGTTACCCGCAGCATAATTTGTCACGAACATTACCTCCCTAAATCGAACCTTCATCCGCCAGGAGTTCGCTCGCCTGCTCACCTCGTTGCGCAACAGGTGGTCGATCTCACCGGAATCAGCTTTGGCTGTACGGGTGGTCCGTCCGCTTTGGCTTCGACCTAGATAAGAGACGCAAGCACAAAGTCTGACGTACACCTCCACCAATAACTTCCAAACCCTGGTGGCGAAAGGCCGCAACGGCCATAACGAAACCTCTACACTGTAAAACCAGACGAAGACGCAGATGGCCACCACCCGCAAATTCACCCCCCTCGATACAGTCGGTCAGCCCACGCCCGCGCGTGGGGTGATGATTGACCCCACGCACCATCAACACGGCGGTGCAAGGCCTGCGCCAGGCCAGCCCACGCTTTCTGGGCTTCTGGACCATGCGTGCGCCTGCGCGGTCTACCAGATTGACCGCGAGGAGCTGGGCTTTGGCGCCAAGGGCGCGGGGGAGGCCGGGGGGCTGGCGGATGGCAACAACAGCGGCACGATGCCCCACAGCGTAAGCAAGGGCCTGTGGCCGCTCATGACCCTGATTGAAACAGGTATCAACGAAGCCATTTTACGGCGCCTGCCAAACGCTGAGGCCTTCATTAATGAGTAGCCCCCCACACGAGACCGACCTGGATAGAAACCGACTTAACGTGGCCAAGATAATACCAATTATCACGAAAAAACCAGAATAAACCCCAAAACCCCCAAGAACAAGCAATGACAAACCTTACGGGGATCCCCGACAAGCCCGCTATTCCAGATAATACGCACTTTGATATCACCCCACGAATTCCCTGCAATATACGCTCCAGATAATCCGATCAGAGAAAGAAGGGGGCAAGAGGGAGGTGCGATGAATACTCTCGGGTTCCCTGGCATCAATCTCCTTCTGTTACATAACGTATCGCTGGTTGCTTCAAAGCTTTCAGGGATTGTAGGTGACAAGCGCCTGGGATACAATCAACAGGAAAGGTGCCCTACTGCCATGCCCTCGGTTCGGATCCGGCGCTATATTCCGACAGACTTCCCCGCCCTCGCGCAACTGGCAGTCCATGCTGGCTCTTCGCCCGAAACAGCGTGCGGTCAACCGGACGTGGCGAGCACAGATGAATTCCACTCCGATTACGGGCATCGGAACCTCGAACGGGAATCGTGGGTTCTCGAGGATGACCTCGGGAACGTGGTGGGTTTTGTAGCAGCCCAAGAACGTCGCGGAGTCTTCGTGGTAGACGGCCCCATTGTGGCCCCCTCGCACCGTCGTCAAGGATACGGTCGGCGACTCATGCTCCATATACAGCAGGATGCATTGGCCTCCGGAGCCCACGAGGTTGAAGTCGGCGTCCGCTCAACCAATGTCGCAGGGGCAGAATTTCTCGCGTCGCTGGGAGTGACCCCTTCGCGAGAAATCTTTGTTTATGAAGCCCACACACGCCATTCGCCAGATGTCACCCTCGCCTCCGGCTATGTGCTCGCGGATCTCAAACCCCGTCACTTACTCCCGTTCTTGATGGTCATGCACGAATGTTTCCCCGGGTATCGCTTGCCAAGCAATCCACAGAGGCTGTTTGAACCTGATCGGATGAAGATTGTGTTGGTCTTGGACGCTGAAAGCAAAATGGCCGGAGCGGTCACCGCATTTTTCTATCCGGAAGACGGACACGGCTATTTGTATCATCTCGGCGTCAGCGAGGCCCACCGAGGGAAGGGCTTGGCTCACGCCCTGCTAAAGACAGCCACGGATTGGCTGTGGGACACCCACCACCCCCGCCTCATAGGGGTGTCAACCAGCGACGACCTCGGCGCGAGAGAGCGTCTGTTTATTCCTTTGGGATTTACGCTGCAGTACTCATTGCGTTACGGACGCAAAACATTGTTCGAAGCCAACGCATTGAACGACGTCGCCACCTGAGGCCACCTCAAGCGTCGCGCAACTCATCCCTCAACGATACAACCGCGGCGACAAAACGCTCTACCTCCTCATCGGTGTTGTAAAAATGGGGAGACACCCGAATGCCGCACGCGGGGCGGTGGTCAATCTGAAAATTGTGCCGTAGCAAGGCCTGGCTGACGGCCTGTGATCCCGGAAAGTCAATGCACACCGTGCCACCGCGCATCTGATCGTTCTGAGGGTTCTTGATCTGCAAATTGGCTGCTTGGGCCAACGCCATGAGTTTGCGCGTCTGACGAAGGCTCTTCGCGCGAATGGCTTCAACGCCCACCTCAGCGATAATGCGGTAACCTTCGCGCGCGGAATAGAGAGAAGCAACCCCCGGACTCCCCCCCAGAAAACGCAACACATCATCGGCGTATTCCATGTCCATTCGGAAGGCAAAAGGCGCCTTGTGACTCAACCAGCCTGTCTGACGCGGCGCAAAATGCGGCACCAAGTCCGGCCGCACGTACAAGTAGGCCGCCCCGGGCCCCCCGCACAACCATTTCACGGATCCCCCCACCACAAAATCCACCCCGAGAGCCTGAACATCGAGCGGCACAATCCCCAGCGACTGGTACGTATCCAGAACCACGTGGGCACCATGGTGGTGAGCCTTTTCGATGATCGCCTTGGCGTCTTGCACATAATTGCTCTGAAACAATACGTGCGAGATGGGCACCACCAAGGTGGTGTCGTCGATCGCATCAAGCACCTTTTCCGTGGGCACGTGGATGCCATCCGGACTCTCGACCAAACGAACTTTTGCCCCGATTCGCTGCTGTTCCTGCCACAGGTAATGCACCGTGGTGAAGTTCATCGCTTCGTAGACCACCCCATTTTTGGAGCCCGAAAAATCAAAGCAGCTGGCCAGAATGCTCTGCAAGGTCGACACATTTTGATGCATCATCACACTGCCCGCAGGGGCGTTCATCAATCGCCCAAGCATATCTCCCGTGGCTTGAATCAGGGGAAACCATGTCTCCCAAGCCTCGATGCCATCACATTCCCAGCGCTCGGCAAAGGCCAAGAGCGACTCTTTTACTCCGCGGGGCATCGCCCCCAATGAGTGGTTCACCAAGTATGTTTTGTGAGCCAGAATAGGAAATTCGGACCGCCAGGCCAACAAAGGATCCAAGGTCGTTTCAGCAGCGCTCATTGATTGAACTCCTCGCAACTATACTTTTACGGGTGAAAGGGACACCCGCGGGACGGAGACACGGTGGTTCCGCCGTAACCCGGCGTGCCCCCACCCCCTAATCGTGTTCTTGCTTCCAAAAGCATGGGGAAACAGCGTTTCTGTAGCGTAGAACGCAGGTAACCCGCCCCACTCGACCCCCCGGTCCCCACCCGGGCACCGATCACCCGCTCGACGACGCTGACGTGATGGAACCGCCACAACCCGAGTTGGGTATCAAAGTCGACCAAGGCCTCTGCCAACATATACAAGTCCATATGGGCTTCGGGATGCTCATAAAGCGCAACCAACACTTGCAAAAGGCGTTCACGCTCGGGGCCCGGCGCAGGGTCATTCGACAGCACAGGCGCTTGCAAGTGATCGAGATCGATCAACAAGGCTTGAAAACACGCCCAGAGACCAGGTTGGGTGGCACGCTGCCTCAGGCTGGACAGCCCAGACTGCTCAACGAAGTGATCATAATAGGATTCGTCGACCAAGCCCGCGAGAAATTCGAGCTCTCTAAACTGAAACGACTGAAAGCCACTCGCTGGATTCAGGTGTCCACGGAACCCCAGAAACTCAATCGGAGTCATTGTTTCAAGAATATGAATCTGAGATACCAGAAGTTTTTGTATCTCGACGACCCGCCGCATAAAGTGATGAGCCCTGAGAACTTGGCGTTGCGCCATATAACTCATCGCGTTTTCTAATTCAAACAAAATCAACTTAAACCACAGCTCGTAGGCCTGGTGAATCACAATAAAGAGCATTTCGTCGTGATGAGGAGGCTGTGACTGCAACTGCTGCAACGACAAAAGTTCGGGAACCTTGAGATAGCTCCCGTATGTCAGGTCAGTAGGCTGGAATGTATTGGGTTGATCAGTCACAAGCAGACTCCTTGCATCCTTTAAGGATACCGCCAAGGACGCGTTCCTTGTAGCGGCAGCGCGAAGAAAAAGTCCGATCGATAACCCTCAACAGATTGACGCAATTGCGGTACACTGAGGGCGTCGTGCGGTATGGTTTGCCGCACCCGTGATACAGAAACAGGATATTCCCCGCCTCCATGTCAGACTCTCTCTCCACGGCGGAATTTGAGCAAGTCGTCGTCAAGGTTTCAGAAAAACTGGATGACCTTCGTGGCAAAGCTCGGTTCGCAACTGCTAACGGCGCATTGCCCTATTCAGGGCTCGACATCACAGAACATCTCGGGGAACTCGCTCCAATTTTGGCGACACTGATTCGCCAGGATCCAGAGGAGCCCGTCACCACGAACGCCCGCCTCGAAGTGGGGGGACGTCGTTTGGCCTTGACAGCCATCAGCGCTCTTTTGTTGCAGGGGGATGGCCTCGCCGATTTCCCTGCCCGGTACAAAAACCTGATGGGTTGCGAGCCGGAATGGGACCTGTTCAGCAAATTACTTCCGACAGCGATGCGTGAGGCCGGCTTGGCGGTGCCACCCCGCGGTGGGTCTGGTGCGATGCTGGAAGCCCTGTTGTTATCCGCGGGGTTACCCCACGGCTTGATGAGCGCCGTTGCAGAATATTTCGTGATTTATTGGCGCTACTTTCACCCGTGCGAAAGTGCGATGGCTCCTTTGGAGTCCGCGCAACAATTCGCAAGCATCCCTGCCCCTGAACAGACCACCCTGAAAGACCTCAGGGGACGCCTTTTGCCCAACGCGGGTGTGGTCAAACCAGTTTTGGATGAACTGGCGATTTTGTTTGAAGAAATGCGCAGTTCCCCTCAGTGGCGCGTGGGTGATTTGTTCAATCAGTCGGAAAATATTAAGGCACACACCGGGATTGACCCGAAACGTTTGCTGCAGAGCAATGAGGCAGCGCTCGAAATTTTAATCAGCGGCTTGAGCAAGGCTTGGCACCCCAGCCAATTCCAGTGCGTGCTTGCCAGTCACCCGCGGGGCAGCGAGGTTCGTCTTCCTTCGGGTTCTCTGGCCATGGTGGACAAGGCGTTCAGAGTGCCTCAGTGGGGCCTGTACCGCATTGAGCACAAAACCTATATGGTCACTCCCAACGAAGGCCTGGACCTTTCAGATCTTCTCACCATCAACGAGGTGGGTTTTCTGGGCGCCCGAGTTTTTTGGCGTGGGGAGGCTGAACCGGCCATCACGCTGGACGGCCTTCCGGGCCTGGAGGAAGCCAGGGCTGTTTTCGATGACGACCGGCAACCGCGGGGCTACGTGTGGATGGCGCGCGCCGTTCCGGGCCAGGTCCTCGGTACGGACGGCACCCCTTGGCTCACTCTTTCGGGGGTGCATTGGGGTGCAACCCTGGTCGTTCAGCCTCTTGCAGACGGAGAACCTCGCCTGAGTATCGCGTTACAAGACTTCAGGGTGTCGCTCCCCGCGCACAAGGGCGCCAGTCTGCAACTGAGCTGTGCGGCAGTGACCTCGGGTGCGGTCGCGCAATTCGACCTGGATGAAGCGGGCAATGCTCACCTGCCGAACATTTGTGTTCCGCTGGACGCACCCGAGCCTGGAAGTATGGAACTCCGCCTCCAGGATGGCAGCACCGGTGAGGATATAAAACTGGACGGTCAGTCTTTGGTGCACCCAATGACGTTGCCGGACATGATGCTAATTTCGCAAAATACGCAAGAAAAGGTGGCACCTCGCGACAGCCATCGTCGTTTTGGTGCGCCTTCCTATTGGCTGTTTGCCACTCGGCCTGTGAACACAGGGGCGCTGCAAATGCGCGATATTGGCGTACAAACCTGCGCCAAGCACGGCGCATTTGATATCCATAGTTTGAGTTGGACCGACCCGGCCTCCGCCCTCGAGATCTATGTCGATGGGCGTTTCCAATGGAACTTTGACTATCGCATCGATAACGCGTTCCAAGCGGCAGACCTTCCGGAAGCCCCAGTGCCTTTGGTATTCGCGCCGCACACACCGCGCACCTTTACGGTTGCCTCGGTCGATTCGCTGTACATCGACGACGTGTCGATGCTCGAGAATACCTGGGTATCGCTGGAGCGCGACCATCACGAACTGTTCCGCCTGAGTTGGAACGAGCTGAACTGGCTGATGAACTTCCCTGTTGAGAATCGGCGGCTTTCGGGCGCCATGGTTCGCCGGATCCTCGATGTCGCTCCAGAGGCAGATCTGGCGGGCCGTTATATCTTGCGGCTGCACGCCGCGGGAAGCGTTCTTGGTTCCCGCGAACTGCTGATTTTGCCGACACTGGATGTCGTGGTAGCCCCGCAGGGCCTCGTGGATGAAGATGCTGTCTTCACGCTGACTGCCCGCGGATCACTGCCCTGTTTTCCGGGGCACGCGACGGAAAGTCAGTTGATATTGGGTCGACCCGTCGTCGATCGGGACGCGATGGAGAATCCGCCCTTCGCCCCCAAGCCCTTAGAGGGAAAACTTGTTTTCGCTCATCCGCCGGTTGAAATTGGCGTGTCTGTGGTCCCGGATGTGGGCGGTTTCCGTCTCCTCGACGACAACGAAGGAACGTGGGTACGTAAAACCGTCTTGGGCTTTGAAGAGCTGGATCACCTCACGCTGGTTTTGTTTGCCGCCCAAGGAGTGAGCGGTGTACTGCGGGCTGGCCTCTCCGCTCCACTGGTTGAAGAGTTTTACGAAGGCTTTGCCACATTCGCATTAGGCAGTGTACAAACGGCCCTCAACGAGCACGAAACCGAGATGGAAGTCGAAATCGACGGCAGGTCGTTCGGGACGCTTACCGTCGTTTGGCACCCGCGAATTACGCGCTTTGAGGTGGGCAGTGAGTACCTGCTGGATGGTGTCGCCTTGGTTGATCTGGCGGCAGTGGGCCCGGGGGATGTTCCCATTCGCCTGGAGGCATTCAGCCCCTCCGGTGAACGCTTGGCAAAACTGGAAGTAGAAACAGACGGCAACATCGACCGCGTGGTCATGTTTCCAATTCCCGGAAGCAAAGAACACCCTGTCGTGACCATCAAGGCCTTTGTGCCCTCAATTCAGGGGGGCATGGCAGCGGGCACCATCGAAGTTCGTAACGCGACATTCGAGCCCGAAATTGAAGCGTTAAACACTCAGATCGCAGCGGAGCCTCGCTCGGCGGAACTTCGCTACGAGCGGGCCCAACTGTTGTTGGTTCGTGGCTTGCGAAAAGCGGCGGCGCGCGATTTTCAGGCCGCCATCGACCTTGGGATGTCGGAACTGATCGATTCCCCTCAATATCAACAATTCCTCAGTCAACGGCGTGCGGAAGGCTTCCACGAGGACATCAAAGCCCTGGCAAGTTTCTTTGTGCCGTTCGCCCGGAAGGAGCTCTCCATTGGCTAAGTCTGAAACAGAAGCCCAAGCAATGAATCAAGCGGTAGAAACAGTTCTCGGAGGACTGGGCCTGAAGCGCAAGCAAGAGCTCATCGAGCGGAACGATCGGTTGCGCCCGCAGTTTTTGGGGACCCAAAAAATAGCGGTGGGTAAAGCACGCGAGGGACAGATCAACACCTTCCTGTCTCCATTGGTGGCTGCCGACAAGAAGATTAGAGCGCTCGTTTTCAGTGCGTGGCTCAAGGATAACTTAACGTCTTTGGGTGATGTCCCTGAATTCTCGGAAGTGTTCAAGCGCGACTCGGACGCAGCCACTTCCCCGGATGAGGCAACACTGGAAGCGGCCACCAAAGAGGCGACCCAAGCCGTCAAAAAATGGTTGAAGGCCACGGATTATGAACTCGTCAACGCCTTCGTTCGCCTCGGCCCCTACGATTTCCCAACCAAGGTCACGACCGGCGTGAAGCCGCCCAAGGCGAAAGCAGGGGCGGAAGCCTCGCCGGATGGGGGTCAAGACGCCGGATCATCGGCGGAGGTCGCTGGAGGGGTACCGGAAAGCGTGGTGGAGGACTTACGGCGCGAAATGGAATCGCAACGGATCGCGGCCGAGGCGAAACTCGCGAAAGCGGAAGAAGAAATCAGCAAATTTAAGCGTCTGCTCGAAGAAAATAAAGAGAAGCGAAAACAAGAACTGAGTGAAGCAACAGAAAAGTCCAAAAGTGAGTTGCAAGGAAAACAGCAGGACTGGCAGCGCACAGAAGTTCAGTTGCGGCGGGAGATTGGTGAGTTACAAAAGTCCCGCCAAGATATGGCGGACAAGACCAGCAAGGCTCGCGACGAGATATTCCCGCTCAAACAGCAAATTGAGCGTTTGGAAAAAGAGGCGCGGCGGGGCACTTCTCAGTCACAAGAAGCGCGTGCTGAGGTTTCGCGTCTCGTTGATGAAAATCAACGCTTGACGGAACGCATCAAGGGCCTTGAAAGCCTCCAGCAACAATTGGTTCAAAAAGACCGTCAACTTCAGATTATGCGCCAGAAAGGTGCGTCAGTGATGTTGACGACCTCTGACAATCTCAAAATTTGGGAGGAAGCCCTCAACGAGCAAGAAGTCAAAGAGGCCTTCCGTCGCACGTTCAATCTGGATACCATTCGCGTCAATCACTTTGAACACGACGAAAGAGATCTTCACGAGGTGTGGAAAAAGCTGATCGCACACGAGCAAGGTCTTGTCGACAGATTCTTTGCGTTGCCCTTCGAAGAACTGACGACGCCGAGCGATGATTTCCGGGAACTGGTCACGAATTTCATCGAACTGAAAGACACCCTCGTGGCGCGGGAGCAATTGGCTCACATGTTAAATTTTGTGGGTGATCGCTTCTTGAACACCTTGAAGCAAAAAGTATAGGCGAGATGCGCCCCGCGGGTTAATCCCGCGGACGCATGTGCGGGAACAGAATGACGTCGCGAATTGATGCGGTGTCCGCGACCAACATCACCAGGCGGTCGATCCCAATTCCCAATCCCCCCGTGGGGGGCAAGCCCAGTTCTAGCGCGTTGAGGTAGTCTTCATCAATCGTGTGGGCCTCATCGTTGCCCGCTTCCCGTTCCTTGAGTTGCGCCTCGAAACGCTCCCTTTGATCCAATGGATCATTCAACTCAGTGAAGGCATTGCCCAATTCACGCCCTGCCACAAAAATCTCAAAGCGTTCGGTCAAATGAGGCATTTCTGGTTTTCGTTTGGCAAGGGGCGAAATTTCAACCGGGTGGTCGATCACGAAAGTGGGCTGTATCAGGTGGGCTTCACAAACGGCTTCAAATATTTCATTCACCGTGTGCCCACGCGTGGGCATCGCAGGTTTCTTCGCGTTCACACGTTCGGCCAAGGCCTGCAGTTCGGGCAACTCAAGGCTCTCTAAGTCAACACCAAGGCGTTCTTGGACCAACTCCGTCATCGTGGCACGTCGCCAAGGTCGGGCGAAGTCAAGCGTTCCTCCTTGGTAAGGAATTTGAAGCGTGCCACAAGCCGCCTCGATCGCACCGCAGATAAGCTCTTCGGCCAGTTCCATGATGTCTCGATAATCGGCGTACGCTTGATACAGTTCCAACATGGTGAATTCGGGATTATGACGGGTTGAAATCCCCTCATTCCGAAAATTCTTATTCAGGTCGAACACCTTCTCAAAGCCACCCACCACCAGACGTTTCAAGTACAATTCCGGGCTGATTCGCAAGTGCAGTGCCATATCCAGGGCGTTGTGGTGAGTGTGAAACGGACGGGCAGCCGCTCCCCCGGGTATCACCTGCAGCATCGGGGTTTCAACCTCAATATAACCCCGCTCTTCCAACATATGCCTCAGGGTTCTTATCACCAATGAACGCCTACGAAACACATCCCGAGTCTCCGGGTTCACCAACAGATCCAGGTACCGCTGCCGGTAGCGCAATTCAATGTCAGCCAGGCCGTGCCACTTTTCCGGGAGTGGATTTAGGCATTTGGACAAAAAGGTCCAGTCGGAAGCGGCCACCGAGAGTTCCCCCCGTTTCGTACGACGAACGGTCCCTTCAACCCCAATGATATCGCCCAAATCGAGCAATTCCAGGCGTTGCATCCGCTCCGGGCCCAATTTGTCCAGCGAGAAAGTGGCCTGCACCTTACCCGAATCATCCACCAAATCTGCGAAAACCAGTTTCCCCTGCCCGCGCCTTGCCATCAGACGCCCCGCAACACGAACCTCCACGTCGGTTTCAGCCCCTGACTCCAGGTCTGCAAAACGCGAATGCAGGGCTTGAGCCACGGCCGTGCGGTCGTAACGTGTGGGGTAGACGTCTATGCCCTGCTCCCGCAAGGCAGCCAATTTTTGCCTGCGGACGCGGGCTTGTTCAGGTAAGTTCTCAAGTTCAATCGACACGACGCTCTCCAGGTGAACCACGAATTTTCATGCTACCAGGCACCCGCACAAGCCGCCAGAAGCTGGCGTTTCATCATTCCTTCTATCTTTTCTCTGAGTGAGTTATTATGTTAAACTTTAGGGCTTTTGGAGAAGTGAGGGAGCCGAGCCGATGTGGCTTGATACAGACGAATTAATGACACCACGCCACGCTGCAACGCTTGCTGGCGTGACACCGTCGGCTTTCCAAGACCATCAGCGCTGGGGACAGATCAAGCCCTTTGTCGTCATTGACGGCCTTATTTTCTACCACCGGCGAGAGGTGCTTGCCCTCAAGACCTACGTCGACACGCTGGCGGGACGTCGCGCGCAAAAAGTTTTGCCAAAACTTCAAGAACTCTTCTAACGCCACAGCACGCACGGGTATGATGGCCCTGGTGCCCCTTCTGCGGAAAGACGGAACGCGCGTGTCAAGCTCACCCCCTCCCAATCCTCTGGAACTCATTACCAACCTTATGCTGGGCCGGGCCAAAGAGGTGGGGGTCACCGAGCAGCAAATCTTTCAACTTTTTGGTATCAAGGGCGCCGTCGGTCCGCTGGAAGCTTTGCTGTCGGGGCGCACAGCGGCTGAGACCATTCCAGAAATTGCGACCGGTTTGGTGCAAGGGACAGACGTTGTCGCGAAAGCCGCTCGTGCTCAGGTCGAACAAGCGCTTCCCGTGGTGGTGCCCGACGCGATCAAGCCGCTGCTGAAAAAGCTCAGCATGCTAAACCCAGAAGGTCTGAAACAACTAGAGACTTATCTCAATTTTCTCATTGCGCAGGGCGGACTGTGCAAATAAGACTCAATTCAAGTCGCTCATCCAACTGAAACGACGGACGCCCCACAAACCGTTTCCAGCCCCCAGATATTTTTGGTACTCTTTGCTGCCCGGCTCTAAGACCACCGTCGTAATGGGCTGGAGGTCGAGGTTTTGCCACTGTACGTGTCCGTCCCCCGCCAGGTTGTCATAAGTGCCATAGGCCACCGTCACCATACCGTCTTCCGCAACGGCCAAAACTTTGACCGTGTGATTCACGCGGCCATCGGCGTCCCAATCGTAAAACAAAATATCCCCCGCTTGAAGATCAGCCACATCCACAGCGCCGGTGGCCCGGTCGTAACCTGCAATTCGGTTGTTGTTCACATCTCGAACATCGCGAGTCAACGTTTTGGCGGTGTTGTCGGCGCCGAGACGCGGCAGAAAATAGTTAGGACCGTGTACATTCGGTAACCCCCCGGTACGCTCAGGGGTGTACACGCTCCAGCGTTCGCCCGACGGACCAATGGGGTTGGGCAGTCCCACCATTTTGCAGAAATCGCTGAGCAACTTCAGTGCGTAATCTGCGCAATCAATTTCTACGCCCAACAGTTGCATTTTGTGGGTGCGAGTCGCAACAAAAGACGCATATTCGCGCGTGGCCGTCTTGCTCCAACGTCGATTGCGAGCATCATCCGGTGCCGCGTCATAACGATCAATCACGCCATCTTGATCGCGATCAGCGCGCGGATTGACACGGGGCGGTTGCGGCGCGGGCGATGGAGGCGGAGCCCCATGAGACATCGGAGGAACAGAATGACCTGTCTGGGCGCGAGGCGTAGGGGGTTCCGGCGCCGGGGTCTCGCGCGCCACGCGAGGAACGGAAGCGGCAGGGTGAGAAGGCACACGCAATTGCAGGCCCGCGCGAATAAAACCGGGGTCACGCCCAATCAGAGCCTTGTTGGCTTCATACAGTTCCCGCCATCGGTTCGCATGCCCCAAGGTACGTGCAGCAATCGCACTCAGGGTATCACCGGGTCGAACGGTGACGGTTTTGCCTCGAGGGTTTGTCGAAGATACAGCCGTGCGAGCAACAACAGGGTCAGGCACCAAAAAACTCCTTATTACAAACCGTGGTGACGGGCGGCTGTATGTGTTGTCCGCTCTCATCGACAGCATGCGCATTATATTTAGGTAAAATTAAGAATAAGAAACTTTCAATTTTGGCAGGCTTCACCCAATGCGAGAGAAAGGTGAATGCGCTATGATCGGGGTATGCCAAGTGCCTCGATGCCCGCGTATCTGGACGCCTTACAGGCGGCTTTGCCCCCCGATGCCGTACTGACCACGTATGCCCAACGACTGGTCTACGATTGCGACGCTTACACCATCGACAAGGGACTGCCAGATGTGGTTGTGCTGCCTCGAACCACGGCAGAGGTACAAGCCGTGATGCGGGTCGCCGAAAAGTTTAACGTACCAGTGACCCCGCGTGGTGCGGGAACAGGGCTGAGCGGAGGCAGCACAGCCCCTGGCGGAGGACTGATGATCAGCTTGGCTCGAATGAACCAGATAGTGGCCATCGATGTAGACAATCGACGAGCCACCGTTCAAGCCGGGGTGGTCAATTTACAACTGAGCCAAGCCGTTGCACCTTACGGCCTTCATTTCGCGCCTGACCCAAGTTCGCAAAGTGCGTGCACCATCGGCGGCAACGTGGCAGAGAATTCGGGCGGGCCGCACACGCTCAAACAAGGCGTCACGGTCAACCACGTTTTGGCGGTTGAAATGGTCTTGGCCGACGGAGAAATCATTTGGTTGGGAAGCGAGTTTGATGAAAACCCAGGTTACGACTTGCTTGGAGCAGCCATCGGAACCGAAGGAATGTTAGGGGTCGTCACACAGGCTATCGTTCGCTTAACCCCGCTTCCCCCCGCTGTACGAACCTTTTTGGCCATTTTTCCAAGCGTGCGCACAGCCAGTGAGGCGGTGTCAGCCATCATCGGAGCCGGACTGCTGCCCGCGGCGCTTGAAATGCTCGATCAACCGATGATAAGAGCCGTGGAAGCTGCTTTCGCGTTAGGTTTGCCGCTCGATGCCGGCGCGGCCCTGATTATTGAACTCGACGGACTCGAAGAAAGCCTCAACGAGGAGGCAGAACAGGTTACCGTGTTGCTGTCTCGCTGCGGCGCAACTACCGTCACATTGGCAGCAAACGCGGCGGAGCGGGAAAAATTGTGGCTCGCACGAAAAAAAGCCATTGGGGCCGTGGGCCGCTTGGCCCCCAGCAAAGTGACCATGGATGGAGTGATTCCCCGCACGCGTTTACCAGAAGTTCTCGAAGCCATTGATGCCATCGCGACAGCCCACCAATTGCGAGTCGCCAACGTGTTTCATGCGGGCGATGGTAATCTGCACCCCATCCTCCTGTTTGATGAACGCAACCCTGACGAGGTGGAACGGGTCAGAGTGGCGGGCGCCGCCATTCTTAAAGCTTGCGTGGATGCCGGTGGCAGTATTACCGGGGAACACGGGGTGGGAATGGAGAAACGAGAAGCGGTGGGCTTTATGTTCACAGATGCAGACCTGTTCGCGATGGCCCAATGGCGGCGAGTGTTCGATCCCACGGGCCGCATGAACCCCCACAAAGTTTTTCCGGTGCGGCGCGGCTGCGGGGAAGGCGGCCCGCGGAACACAGGAAAAGGCGGTTCCCGATGAATCTTGACACCCCGCGGTCAAAAACGTTCGAGGTGGATGGAATCCCGCCAGAAAGGGTCGTATGCCCTGAGGATGTGGATGAGGTGGTCTCCCTCGTAGGCCATGCAAGTCAAAACGGTTACAGCGTCATCCCTTGGGGCCTGGGAGCCAATATGTCTTTGGGCAATATCCCAAAGGCATACCATACAGCACTGGTGTGCCACGGATTGCGTCGCACCTTTGACCATGCCCCCGGAGACCTGACCCTCACCGTCTCCGCAGGCTACACGCTGTCGGAGGTGAATCAGCGCCTGGCACCTAGCCTTCAACACCTGCCGCTTCAGGCGGCCGATCCCACGCAAGTCACCATTGGCGGTGCCCTGGCCAGCGGCTTGTCAGGCCCTTCGCGTCTCGGACACGGAACCCTTCGCGATCGGCTGCTGTGGTGTCAGGTGGTCACAGCCGATGGCCAACGGGTTGAGTCAGGGGCTCGGGTGGTAAAAAGTGTCGCTGGTTTCGACCTTGGGAAACTGCACATCGGAGCGGTGGGATCGTTAGGAATCATCACTGCCGCCTGCTTCAAACTGGCCCCGCGCCCACAGGTCCGCTTTCTGGCATTGGCAACGTTTCCCTCGTGGAATGCCTGCGCACGCTTGCGGGCCATCCTGCGCGAGGCACGACTGACACCGACCATTTTCACGCTCGGTGTGCAAGGCCCGGGGCACGGGCCACACTTAGGTGTTCTGTATTTTGGGGTGGAGGGCACCCCTGCGGGCTGCCAGTACCAACTGACACAACTCGCCAAGGCGTGCGCGAACGCCGGGTGTCACGAGCCTCAAATCTTTGCATCAGAACGCGCGGACGCCGTCCTACAAGATCATCTGAGCCTGAGACAGCAGGGCAATTTCTGCCTGCGAGTTATCGTGCTGCCCGATCGCGTAGCGCCGACCATCGAGGCATTGATGGGCCTCGCCGTTCCGCCCCAATACATCGCCGCTGAAATGGAAAATGGAATCATCACAGTCACCTGGGCCGACACCACGACCACGAGTCTCGCCATGCTACCAGCCGTTCAAAAAATGATTCACGACGCCAAAGGGACCTGGCGACTTGATGCGTGTCCAACGGCCTGGAAACACACGGGCCTTGATGTATGGGGCCCCCCACGCCCAGAACGTGCTCTTATGAGAAAACTCAAAACGCTTTGGGACCCTCAAGGCATCCTGGCCCCCGGCCGCAGCGCAGGAGATGAGTAAGTGACCATTCCGAGCACCCAAGACCTTTTAAGTGCTTGCATCCACTGCGGCTTGTGCTTGCCCCGATGTCCCACCTACCGCGAAACCGGTGATGAGGCCGCCTCGCCCCGGGGCCGAATCTACCTGATGCGAGCACTCGAAGAAGCTCGCATTGCGCCGACACCAGAGGTTCATGCGCACCTCGACAGTTGCGTCGGGTGTCGCGCGTGTGAGACAGCCTGCCCGGCCGGCGTTCGCTACGGAAATCTTCTCGAACGGGCGAGGGCCACACACGTGGAGCCAAACAGAAAATCATCGTTCCTTCTCAGCGGCTGGCGCAAAGTAGCGAGGCACATTCTGCCTCACCCCGATCGCCTTGTTCTTGCAAGCCTTCCAGGTCGCCTGACAAAGTCGCTCTTGGTTCGGAGTGGCTATGCGCCAAGATGGCTGCCTCAACGGGTCAGGCGTGCGTTGGAACTGCTGCCCACGGGATCCCCGGCGCTGCCTGCTCGCCTGCCCGAATGGACGCCCGCTCAAGGGGCAGAACGAGGGGTCGTGGCCTTTCTTCCAGGTTGTGCCGGCCACGCGCTGTATTCAAACGCATCCGCCGCGTCGGTTCGCCTGCTTTCGCGCGCGGGCTTTCGAGTGTGGGTGCCAAAGTCTGCCGGATGCTGTGGGGCTTTGCATCTACACGAGGGCGATCAGCAGGGTGCGGAAGCGGCTGCAAAAAAGATTGTAGAAGCCTTCGCGGGCGAGTCATTCGAGGCCCTGATCACGGCAGCAGGAGGCTGTTCAGCCACGCTGCACGAATACGGGGATCTTCTTCCCAACGTGCCGGGCAGCCAGCCTCTCGCCGAGCGGGTCGTCGACTTGGCGTCTTTTTTAACCCGTGTGGGACTCCCCCTGCCAGGGCATACGCAGGAAATTCGCGTGTCGTGGCACGACCCTTGTCACCTGGCACACGGGCTAGGAGTTCGTGAAGCACCGCGTGCACTTTTAGCAAGCCTCCCAGGACTCACCTTCGTCGAATTGCCGGAAGCCGACTGGTGTTGCGGTGGCGCCGGTACCTATACGCTCAAACAGCCAGACCTGAGCGACCGCTTGCTGGCTCGAAAACTGACAGCGATAGAATCGACCGGGGCGGAGGTGCTTCTGACGGCGAACCCCCCGTGCTTAATGCAAATTGAACGGGGTCTAAAACAGGCCAACTCGCCCACGCGCCTGCTTCACCTGGCCGAATTTCTCGACAGCCTCTACACTGCGAAGCCGTCCTGAGATTCCTGCGCCAAGCATGACGGGCCGCCCGGTGGGAATCACTCGCTGAATGTTATTCGTCAACTCGAGGAGATATGCGGGGAGGGCGAGGGACGGTCGTTCGCTTCGGGTCTCGCAATCCGGTGAGCAAGTAGTTGCACGCCGTGTAAAGGCGATCGATCTCTTTGGAGATGTCTGGTTCTCGGTTGGCGATCTCATCCAGCATACGCAGGGCCCCATCGCGTCGATCCGAATCAGCAGACCACGGCCCCCGTGGACGGTTGACCTCCATAATGTCCTCCGACACCCGGGCAGGCAGACCCTCCTGAAACAGTCTGCGCAGGCGAAACAGCAGAGGCTCCACATCTGCAGGTTTGATTTGCCGAAAACTTACCGTATAGTCGCTGCGCTGCCAAAACCGCAGAATTTCTCGAACGACCAAGGTGGACGCCACATCGATGACGATTTCATCATCACGGCTGCCACCGGTTCGTGTGAATCCGAAAAGTCTTAGCGTTTTTCCGCCAATTAAAGCCCTTATTTCAAGAAACGGAGCCTCAAACGCATCGATTCCTTGCAAGCGGAAGCGACCATCGGCATCCGTATAGGCAGCGGCCTGGGTTCCGGTCCACAAAATTCCGGGCCCCAGGGGCAGTACCAACGCCGCCTTAAGCGGAATCTCAAGCGGGCTTTGTAGCACACGATAGCTCGCCTGGCCCAATCGCGCCTCAATCAGATCGAAACGTTCTCCTTCAGCGATGCCATTTTCATTGCCGAAAATCGGAGCAGCCACCACTCGCCCCGTCAGGCTCCGCGCGGGAGTACGAACACTCACGACCCTTTCTGGCACATTGCGCAGGGTGACAGCACCGCCTGAAGCGGGGATTGCCACATCAGCCACCGCCGCCGAGGGGGCGGCGAAAGAATCTGAGCGAATGTCGCCCGGATCGACCTCGGGCATCACCGGAACACACGCTTGCGTCAGCAGCAGGGCGTGCAAACCCAAGATTCGAACACAAATGCGCCCCCTCGCCACGAGAGAAGATCGCTGAAATGGAAAAGAACCAACCAACATGGCGTGCCCTCAAGCCGCAGCACGCACCCCCATCCTAAGGTATACCCGTTACGCCTTGCCGCGCGACGATCACGGTCACGCGGGCCAGAAAACCTTACAGGTCAAGCCTCATCCTTCACCACGAAATTCACCAACCGGCCCGGAACAACCACCTCTTTGACGACTGTTTTTCCTGACAAATACTCCGCAGCGGCCGCTTGCGCGACCGCGAGCACAGAGGCTTTCTGCGCGTTTGTATCCACCACAATACGCGCCCGCAACTTGCCGTTCACCTGAACAGCCAATTCAACCTCGGCGTCTACGGTCAATGCCTCGTCGTACACAGGCCACGGGGCATAGGCCAATGACGAGGGATGTCCAAGGCGGTGCCACAGCTCTTCTGCCACGTGGGGCGCAAAGGGCGCCAAAAGCAACACAAACTGCTCCATTTCCGCACGAGGCAGGCGCTCGAGTTTATTCGCTTCATTCACAAGAATCATCATCTGGGAGATGGCGGTATTGAAACGCAAGCCTTCAATATCTGCCCCCACTTTTTTAATACTCTTGTGCATCAAGCGCTTATAGTCAGGAACGTCAATGTCTTGAATGCAGGGATTGAGGCCGCCATTTTCACTGACGAACAAGCGCCACACACGCTGCAGAAAACGGTATAGCCCCTCTACCCCCGTGTTACTCCAGGGTTTTGTCGCTTCCAAAGGGCCCATAAACATTTCATAAAGACGCAAAGTGTCCGCCCCATAGCGGGCCACGATGTGATCCGGGTTCACCACATTGCCGCGCGACTTCGACATCTTCTCATTGTTTTCACCGAGGATCATGCCCTGATTGAACAACTTCTGGAATGGCTCCTCCGTGGGCAGTAAGTCGCAGTCGAACAAGACTTTGTGCCAAAAACGCGCGTACAACAAATGCATCACCGCATGCTCTGCCCCGCCAATGTAGAGGTCCACAGGCAGCCACGCAGCGAGTTTGGCAGGGTCTGCGAAGGCGGTATTGTTTTTGGGGTCAATAAAACGCAGGTAATACCAACAGCTGCCAGCCCATTGCGGCATCGTATTGGTTTCACGCCGGGCCCCGCCTGCGTCGAGCCACTCCCCCGCATTGACCAGGGGACTTTCACCCGTCCCCGAGGGTACAATCGCGTCGAGGTGGGGCAAGGTCAAAGGCAGTTCGTCATCTGCCAACGGCGCAATGTGGCCATCCGGGAAGTGCAACACCGGAATGGGCTCGCCCCAATACCGCTGCCGGCTAAAAATCCAGTCTCGCAGACGGTAAGTAATTTTTCCACACCCTGCTTGATTCAATTCAAGCCATTCCACCATGCGCCGTTTCGCTTGAGAATTGTTCAATCCATCGAGCGGGCCCGAGTGGATGTGCCGCCCATCGCCGGTGAAGGCAGCCTCGGAGACGTTCCCCCCCTCAATAACGCTGCGAACAGGCAAATTCATAGCCCGCGCGAATTCCCAATCCCTTTGGTCGTGAGCCGGAACCGCCATGACGGCGCCCGTCCCATAGGATGCCAGAACATAATCTGAAATCCAAATAGGTATTGACTCCCCATTGACAGGATTAATGGCCATCGCGCCGGTAAATGCCCCCGACTTTTCCTTGGCGAGGTCCGTGCGTTCAAGATCGCTCTTGCGAGCGGCTTGCTGGCGGTACGCCACGACAGCCTCCGCCTGCTCTGGGGTGGTCAGCGTTTCGACCAATGGATGTTCTGGCGCCAGAACGCAGTAGGTGGCACCGAACAGGGTGTCTGGCCGCGTCGTGAAAACAGTAAACGTTTCCTCTGAGTTAAACACCTGAAAAATAATTTCGGCGCCCTCGGAGCGACCTATCCAATGGCGTTGCATTTCCTTGATGTTTTCAGGCCAATCCAAACCCTCGAGCCCAGAAAGCAAACGTTCGGCATACGCCGTAATTCGCAGAACCCACTGGCGTATCATCCGCCGTTCAACAGGATGCCCTCCCACCTCGCTTTTTCCATCGACTATCTCTTCATTGGCGAGCACCGTTCCAAGCGCAGGACACCAATTCACAGGCATCTCCGCCTCGTAGGCGAGGCCTTTCTCAAAAAGACGCAAAAATATCCACTGTGTCCACCGGTAATAATCCGGATCAGAGGTGGATACTTCGCGCTCCCAGTCGTATGACAATCCCAAAGACTTAATCTGTCTCCGAAAATTATCAATATTTTTTTGGGTGATCACCGCCGGATGAGTGCCCGTTTTAATGGCGTACTGCTCTGCCGGAAGTCCAAAGGCGTCCCATCCCATCGGATGCAGCACATCGAAACCCTTCATCCGTTTGTATCGAGCCACGATATCAGTGGCCGTGTACCCTTCCGGGTGACCGACGTGCAGACCATCGCCACTGGGATAGGGGAACATGTCAAGCACGTAATACTTTGGTTTCGTCGGAAGATCGGGGGTCCTAAACGTTTGGTGGGCATCCCAAAATTGCTGCCACTTCGGTTCGATAGAGGAAGGATCGTACTTGGCCATGTGTGGTCTCCAATTTGGCTATGATGCTACATCCTAGCAGGTTTCCGGCCGGCCCCATCCAAATCGCAAGAGAATTTTTATTATCTTGATTATTAGGCAATAAACTCGCTCTCGACTGACAGAAGCTGGTAGGCTGTAGCGAGCCTGTTACAAAGGAGTTGCTGGTATGATCGACGCCGTCATTGTTTCTGCCGTTCGAACGCCTATCGGACGCTACGGTGGCGCCCTCAAGGATGTCCGCCCCGATGATCTTGCAGCGTTGGTGATAAAAGAGGCTGTCGCGCGCGCAGGAATTGCGCCCGATGCCATCGAAGATGTCATTTTTGGCTGCAGCAATCAAGCAGGAGAGGACAACCGGAACGTCGCGCGGATGGCCGCCCTGCTTGCGGGCTTGCCAATCACTGTTCCAGGCCAGACGGTCAACCGGTTGTGCGGCAGCGGCCTTCAAGCCATCATCACTGCGGCCCACGCCATTCGGGCGGGGGAGGGTGAGATATTCGTCGCCGGAGGCGTTGAGTCAATGACCCGAGCGCCCCTTGTCGCTCTCAAGCCCTCGATGGGATTTCCCCGGGGGGGCATGGAATTGGTCGATACAACCATTGGGTGGCGCTTTACGAACCAAGCCCTCGCGGCCTTACACCCTCCGTTGAGTATGGGAGAAACTGCGGAGGAGGTCGCGAAACGTTGGGGCATTACGCGGGAGGAACAAGATGCTTTTGCCCTCGAGAGCCAACGCCGCGCCCAGGTGGCCATTGAAACAGGGCGTATGCAGGCAGAGATTGTTCCTGTAGAGGTGCCTGCAGGGAAAGGCGCAACCCAGACTTTCTCGACGGACGAACATCCGCGGGCCACCACCCTCGAAAAACTGGCCTCCCTAAAGCCTGCCTTTGTTAAACAAAACGGAAGCGTCACAGCGGGCAATGCCAGTGGCGTCAATGACGGCGCAGCCGCTGTGGTCATTATGAGCGGTGCGAGGGCTGAAAAATTGGGAATTAAGCCCTTGGCCAGGGTCGTCTCCAGCGCCGTCACGGGTGTAGACCCTGCGATTATGGGTATCGGGCCGGTGTCGGCGACCCGCAAGGCACTCGCGCGGGCACACCTACGGGTGGACGACCTCGACATTATCGAATTAAACGAGGCCTTTGCCGCACAAGGAATTGCCTGCATCCGCGAACTAGGGCTGGACACCGCACGCGTGAACGTGAACGGGGGTGCCATTGCCTTGGGACACCCACTCGGGGCCTCCGGCGCCCGCCTTGTGACCACCTTGCTCCACACCCTCAATCATCAGGATAAGCGCTGGGGACTCGCCACGATGTGTGTCGGGGTGGGGCAAGGGATCGCCGCAATTTTTGAACGCTGAGACCATTGAGAGAATAGCGGGTTTCGCGCGTAAAATGCCCCCCGCAGACCGCATTAAAAAAGGAGCCGTTCAGGTCCCCCTGTCCGGCTCCGGTTTCTGGTGAGAGGGTGACGGCCTAGTTAGCCGCCGCAGCCATCTTGGCGTCTTCGAGCGCAAACTGCCACGCGTGGCGTTTCGGCATCTTGCGGCCCTCACGCACGTAGCGCACACACATTTCAGCCATCGCATTGACCACCCACTCGAAGTTTTCCGGGCGAATCGAGTGGTAGTCCATGTCGGGCGCAGGATTCATAAAGTCGATGGCATAAGGCACGCCATCTTTGCACGCGAACTCCACTGAATTCATGTCGTAACCCAATGCGTGGCAGATGGTTCGCGCATCGCGTATCACCCGTGCCACGAGCGGATCATTCGTGTCAGCCAAGCCCGGAACGTAGCGTTCATGGAAGTAGGCGCGAGGATTATAACGAATGGGCAGCACATTATCCTTCCCGATGCACAGGCAACGGAAGTAGTCATCGAAGTCAATGCACTCTTGGGCAATCATCACCAAATTGCCAGTCTCTTCATACGCTTTGAAGAATTCTTGGATGTTGTTGACTTTATAAACATTCCGCCAACCGCCCCCGTCGTAAGGCTTCAGGATGGCAGGAAAACCAATGTATTCAAAGACTTCCTTCCAATCCACCAACGCCTGATTGCGGTAGGACATCTCTGTGGTCCGCGGAAAGCGACGCTTGGCTGGCAACACCGTCGTCCGGGGATGCGTGACGCCAAGTTGAGTGACCAAAGCGCCATCAAAGAACTTGTCATCCGCCATCCACCAGAATGGATCATTCACGACGTACGTGCCCGTCAAAACAGCGTTCTTGAGGAACGGTTTGTAGGTCATAATCTCGTGAGAGATACGATCGACAATGAGGTCATAACCTGAAGGCTCGCCCATCTTGGGTGCTGAAAGACGAACGAACTCACCAATGATCTCGCCACCCCCCAGTTCATTGACCTTGTTAATGAAGGCGTGGGGGAAGCTGTCTTCAAAACCCACGAGAATTCCGATTTTCTTTGGTGCCATGATCTCCTGCTGTTCTCCATCGAATAAGCCCGGCGCCGGCGCCAAGCGTGCCCTCTAACCTTATTCGCCCGTGCCCGAACCCGTCGCAACCGGCGTTTCAATGCCAGCGACTGTTTCAGCCACGACCCAGTCAACGACCGCTTTGAGGTCGTTCGTTTCCCTGTAAATCTCAAGTTGCTTGTCCGCGCTTGTGCCCCGCTTCATGATGGTCCGAATATGTTCCACTTCTTTGCGACTGCCCAATTCGTCCAAGACATCGTCGACGAAAGCCAATAATTCTTCAATCAACTCCGTTGCCGGTTTTTCAGATTTCAAACCAAAGTCAATTAATTTTCCACCCAATCCGTACCGATACGCGCGCCACTTGTTCTCTTCCAACAAGGCACTCGAATACACGCGAAAACCCATATTCTGAGAACGAAGAATATACAACTTGGCAACAATGGCTTGAATCAAGGCGACAATCGCCACCGTATCATCCAGTGAGGTCGGTAAGTCGCAAATTCGGAACTCTATCGTGTTGAAGAATGAGTGCGGACGCAGATCCCACCAAATTCGCTTGCCATCATCGATGCACTGCGTCTTCACGAGGGTATCGACGTAGCTTTCAAATTCGCCCCAGCTTCTGAATGTCTCGGGAATTCCCGTGCGCGGGAATCGCTTGAACACAATGCAGCGAACAGACTTCAGGCCGGTCACCCGCCCGAGCCAAAAAGGACTGCTGGTCGACAGCAACAAAATGTGGGGCAGAAAATAACGGGCTTCGTTGAAAATCTCGATCGCCAAGTCGCGATCTGGGATGCCTATGTGACAATGCAACCCAAAGACCAGGTTACCCCGCGCAACATCCTGAAGATCCTCGACAATCGTATGGTAGCGTTCACGGTCAGTAATGGCCTGATGACGCCAGTCGCTGAATGGATGTGAACTGGCCGCCGCAATTCGCATTCCGCCTTTGCGTGCCGCCGAGGACACCGCAGAGCGCAAGCGCGCAACATCTGCCCGGGCCTCTTGGATGTTTTTGCAAATTCCAGTTCCAACCTCAATGACCGATTGGTGCATCTCTGGCTTGAGTGCCTCAATCAGGTTCGCTTCCGCGTTCTCCAGTAACGTTGAGATGTGGCTCTGCAATTCCCGCGTTTCGGGATCAATGATCTGATATTCTTCCTCGACCCCGATAGTAAATTGTTGCAGGTTGAGTGGCATGAAGGGCCTATTTCTCCGATACAACGAAGGTGGGGACTATCCCACCACCGGCCGTGACATTGCACAACGCAGTGGTCGAAAGGCGCGTGAGGAAGCCGTGGGCCTCGCCAAAAAACATATAGGGGTCGATATCGATGGTCTGCGGTTCCCAAACCAAGCCGGCTTCACCCCACACCGGGAAAGTGACCTGCGGAGCTTCAACTTTCCACTGAACCACATAGGGTGACCTTTGGGCCTCATCCAAGGCTGCGCGCCACTCGTCCGGGGTTGACGTCCAGCCGATGTAAATCCCCTTGCCCCCATACTCATCGTTGGGTTTCAGCACCAAATTCTGCTGGTTATCCAAAATCCAGGGCAGCAAGTCAATGGTCTCGCCTGAGAAGGTTTGAGTGTGACCTGGTTGGACCAAACGGGTCCAGGGCACCGCGCTTTTCACCGCCTCCCGCTCCTCTGGAGTAAACCCGGCCATCACTCTTTCGTCCGTCACCACCGCAAAAATTGACTTTTTATGCAGCAACTTCGAGCGGAACGGGTTCACAACACACGCAGCCCCCGTCCGGTAGGCGTCCCAGAAAGCGTGTAGTTGGTCGAACCGTTCCAAAAACTCATTGGTCAACAATCTCCGGTACACCAAGTCAATCTCAAAGCCTTCTTTGGTCAGCAACCGACCATTTTCAAAGCGTAGATCGCGGGGATCCGCCACCTCGACCGCATATCCCTGCGCTCGAAAGTAATCCCGACACAAATAAAACTCTTCAAGCGTTGGCACGTCCAAATAATCGACGATCGCAATTTGCGGTTTTTCTCGCCGGTCTGTATGCCCATTTCCTCGCCAATGGGAATACACGTCGACCAGCATCTGCAGCAGTGGTACCCGCACATCAAACGTCTCCACATTGAAGCGCTCCTGGAACCTTTTCATCACCGGTTCTTCGAGCCATAGGTTGGCGAGAACAGTGGTGAATGCGGGGCCTGCCGGACACTCTGCGTTCAATTCCACGTATGCGTAGTGATGGTCGCTGATAAATGAATCGTAGCGGCACGTGGGGGTCAGCCAGGGATAGCCGGGGTCCGGCGCGATCAGGCGTTCCTCTTCAGGGGTCAGACGCAACAAATCTCTGATGGTGGCGTCCGCTTGAATGACCGACGCCGCCTTCTCCATCGCCTCGTTCACGCGCTTGCTGACGGCCTGCACGTGATCCCACTGTTGGGCACTGATAAACTGGGGACGCATGTAAGGGCAGCTCGAGCGACCGCCAAAGGTAATTTTGGCACCGATCACCCGCTGTTGAAAAGCGTTGTAGTCGGCCTGGGTGAGGGCTGACTCCCGCAGGAGATCGTCATAGTGGGCGATGGCAGACTGAACCAGCGACGTTTGACGCGTGACCTGAGCCATAGCGAGCGGATCCTCAACAGGTTCCTAAGCCAATGAAAAACACTCATCCAGCAAAGGACAACGAACACAGCATCGCCATTCTACCAACTCACGGCCAAAGCAACCAGAGTGCAGGCCAAGACGCTTGCGGTTGATCGTGGTCGCCATTTTGGCGAACCCAGACGAGCCAACAATTCCAGAAACCACAGACCGCGTGAGCCCAGGCACAGCCTGCAGGTGATGGAGCGGTTGCAATAGTTGCTAAGCGATGCCACGCGGTGGCTGCGCCTTTTCACGAGGAGCCATCGGTTGCGACGTGTCTTGATCACGGGCGGTTTGCTCATCACACTCCTGACCCAAAGCCCGCAAGCACAAGCAGCAGCATGGCTCCCAGTGCCTACGGACAAGGCCGCGCACTTTGGGGTTTCCTACGTCCTGACCGATCAACTGATGCGGATGGGGTTGCGCCCAGAACACGCCATCATGGTGACGCTGGTGCTGGGGTGGGTGAAGGAAATCACGGATGACCACATCGACGCTGGCGATCTCGGAGCTGACGCGGCGGGAAGCCTTGCGGCAGCATATCTCAACTGGCAATTCAACTGGTAAAATAGAAAGTTCTGAGAAATTTTAGTTGAAATTAGCAACCTCAGACCTTAAGCTTACTATAACCATTTTCGGGTGCAGTTTGGGGAATGTTAGAAGCAGCGGTTTCAACGCGGGGAGGTTGCGTGGACGAACACGTCCTGTTACTCGAAAGCGAAACAGTGGTTCGGGGTACCGTTGCGAAGATCCTGACCAATGCCGGCTATCACGTTCACACCGCCCAAACAGCCGAGGAAGCTGCGCGGATGGCCGCGACGCTCCCGTCCCTGTCCGTTTTGGTGTCTGACGGCCGTCTGGGTCGCGGTGACGGCCCTGCCCAACTCCAAGAACTGCGCCGTTTGCATCCGAAAATGAGCACCGTCATCGTCGCGGGCGAGAGCGTCGCGCTGACTGATACTGCAGCCCGGTTAGCCCCTGACGAGGCGGCGAAGCTGTGGAGAGTGTCACCCATCCAATCGATGTCCCGTCCTTTCGAGGTTCACGCGTTAGCAGGCCGCATCGCGCAGACCATCGCTGAAACCTCTCGGCAACGGCATTTTGGAACTCGGCGCGAGCAACTGCACCAAGATGTGCTGAGGATGGTCGATTCTTTGGCTGAAGCACTCGAATCGCGGGACCCGTACACACACGGCCATTCCTTGCGCGTAGCAGATTACGCGGTCGCTATCGCGGAAGGGCTTGGGCTTTCTGCCAGGGAGCAGCAAATTCTCAAACACGGAGCGGCCTTGCACGACATCGGCAAGATTGCGGTGCGTCAAGAGGTGCTCCACAAGCCAGGGCGACTCAATGACGATGAGTTTGAGCACATCAAAATCCACCCTGTGGTGGGTCGGGAAATTTTAGAACCTCTCGACGATTTCAAAATGATGTTGGACATCGTCTATCACCATCACGAACGCATCGATGGGCGGGGTTACCCGGAGAATCTAAAGGGTGACAAAATCCCCTACATGGCTCAGATCGTGGCTGTCGCAGACACCTATGATGCGATGACCAGCGATCGGCCATATCGGCAAGGGATGGCGCCGGAACGCGCCATCCGTGTGATGCGGGAAGTCAGCGGCGTGCAGTTGAACGGAGAATTCGTGGAACGCTTGGCCTCTCACGTGTTACAACCGCCCGCGGCTGCCATCGCCTAGACGATTCCTCGCTCCATAAACCCTATGCAAAAAGACAGCCTCTCCGGGTGGCGGAGAGGCTGTCCAACAAGTGGCATCGCTCAATTTGGAAACCGACCCCCGCACATCCGTGCGCTCGCGACGCCGTTCCGGTGGGCCCTCCTTGGCAGGACCGTTCCGAGGGATCACCATCAATTTATCGACAACGAGACGGAAAACTTAAGGCGAGCCCCCACCCTGCACAAAAGGTTGCAGGGAAGCCTTTCTCCACGTCACGCCTCCCACATTGGGATACGAACCCCTTTGCTCCGCGCAGTCTCCTCAGCCTCCGCGTAGCCGGCATCCACGTGGCGAATGACACCCAACCCCGGGTCCGTGGTGAGCACGCGTTCGAGGCGAAGATGCGCTTCGGGTGTCCCGTCGGCCACAATGACCATCCCTGAGTGTAAGGAGTAGCCGATACCCACGCCACCGCCGTGGTGCAATGAGACCCAAGACGCGCCTCCCACGGCATTGAGCAAAGCATTCAGATACACCCAATCGGCCACCGCATCGGAACCATCCTTCATGGCTTCGGTCTCGCGATTCGGGGACGCCACGGAACCGCAATCCAAATGGTCACGCCCAATGACAATGGGGGCGGAGAGTTCACCCGAAGCCACCATTTGGTTGATCAGACGACCTAACCGGGCACGTTCTCCGTAGCCCACCCAGCAGATGCGCGCAGGCAAGCCCTGGAAATGGACCTGCTCCGCTGCCATCGATATCCAATGACACAGGGCCTCGTCCCCGGAAAATTCGCGCAGAATCATACGATCAATGGCCGCAATATCTGCGGGGTCGCCCGACAACGCCGCCCAACGAAAAGGGCCGCGTCCTTCGCAAAATTGAGGACGAATATAAGCGGGGACAAAGCCTGGATAATCGAACGCCTGCACCACGCCGTAATCCTTGGCAACCTGCCGCAAGTTGTTACCGTAATCGAAGGCAATGGCCCCACGATCCTTCATCGCGAGAATACTTTGAACGTGAATCGCACACGCCTGTCCAACCGCTGCGGTGTAGGCCTCGGGTTGCGAGCGCCTCAAATGGCGAGCCTCGTCCACACTGAGGCCTGGAGGAATATATCCTGTCATTAAGTCGTGGGCACTCGTTTGATCCGTAACAACATCCGGAATCATCCCCAAACGAAGCATTTCCGGCAAAACAGCTGCCACATTCCCGGCCAAAGCAATCGACAATGGACGGCCTTCCCGCGCGGCCGCTTGGGCCTCTGCCCACGCCACCGACAGATCATCGTGCCGGACCTGCACATACCCTGTCTCGAGACGTCTTTGAATCCGTGTTTCATCCACCTCAATCGCCAGCACGACACCGCCAGCCATCGTGACCGCCAGCGGCTGAGCGCCTCCCATACCGCCTAAACCGGCCGTCAGCGTAATGCGCCCTTTCAAGCTGCCGCCGAAATGCTGCCGGCCCACCGCGGCAAACGTTTCATAAGTGCCCTGCAGGATGCCCTGGGTCCCGATATAGATCCACGACCCCGCCGTCATTTGACCAAACATCATCAGGCCTTCTTTTTCCAACCGCCGAAATTCCTCCCAATGGGCCCAGTGAGGCACCAGGTTAGAATTCGCGATCAGCACCCGAGGGGCATCGGCGTGCGACAAAAATCGCCCCACGGGCTTGCCTGACTGTATCAGCAAGGTCTCATCATTTTCGAGCGTCAGCAGCGCCTTCACGATGGCCCGCAAAGAGGGCCAGTTGCGGGCGGCTCGCCCACTGCCACCATACACCACCAGTTCCTCGGGGTGTTCCGCCACCTCAGGGTCCAAATTATTGAGCAGCATCCGCAAAGCCGCTTCTTGCACCCAGCCCTTGCAGTTCAGCGTGCGTCCCCGAGGGGCACGCAGCGGAATACGTTCCTCCCCCGCCAATAATTGCGGGATTCCCGTATCAGGCGTAAGGGCCGTGGTCATTGCAAAACCTCCAAACTTTTCTAGCCGTGACGACCATCGGGTACCATCATAACCCTTCCCGACCCCAGAAAAAACCACGAAAACCGACCTCCAGACAGAAAGAGAAGGGACCGAAGGAAAGCCAAGACAGCCCCCCAGCTATTGCGTTTCGCTATATCTATGGCATGATCATAGGGACAACCCTGTGATGGGTTGGCGGCCCTCTGAAAGGGTGTGCCCGTCGAAGGTCATCGGAGACCCCGCGGAGGCCCCCTACCTCTCAATGTTGAAGGAGCTCGAAGCGATGAAGATCGTCGTGTCTCTCAAGGTTGTGCCTGATTACGAGCAGGTGCGCATGGCCCCTGGGGCCACCACGCTGGACGTCAGCAGTGTTCCTCGCGTCCCCTACACGTTCGACGAGTTGGCCCTCGAAGCAGCTTTGCGTTTAAAGGATGCGGATTCCTCGTTGGAATTGGTTGTTGTTTCGCTCACGGCCGATGCCTCGAAGTCGCGCGACGTGGTGAAAAAAGCGTTAGCGATGGGTGCTGACAAAGCCATCTTGGTGGAAGATGCGGCCCTGGCCGACGCAGACAGTCTGGCTCAGGCACAAGTCCTCGAGGCGGTGACGAATAAGCTGGGGGACGTAGGAGTTCTTACTTTTGGCATCCCTGGCATACAGGGAGAGGCGTTTTCTTCGGGTGCCGAAGTGGCAGGCCTGTTGGGCTGGCCGTTGGTGTCTTACGTCAGCGAGTACAAACTCTCAGGGACCCAGGCCGAGGCCGTGCGTCACGTTGAGAAGGGCAAGCAAACGGTGGAAGTGCCCACCCCTGCGGTCATCACGGTGGGCAAGTTCCAGTGGGATCCGCGCCTGCCAACCTTCAAGGGCATCATGGGCGCCAAGAACAAGCCGATGGACACCTGGTCGCTGGCCGATCTGGGTGTCGCGCTCGATGGGCACGCCGAGGTGAAAACCGCCGCGCTCGCAGCACCGGCCGCGCGGGGCGCGGGACGTCGCATCGAAGGTGAAGCGGCAGACACGGCCAAAGAAGCCATTGCAGCCCTCAAGGGGCGGCAGTTCATTTAAGAGAGGGAGAACCCATGAGCAATTCAGGTATTTGGGTGGTTGCGGAACAACAGGGCAACGCCATCGACGGTACGACCCTCGAACTGCTGGGCAAAGCCTACGAACTCGGCCGTGCATCGGGGCAACCCGTTCACGTATTTTTGCTGGGTCATGGCTTCACCTCTGCCGCCGCGAGCCTCGGCGATCGGGGAGCAGACCAGGTGTGGGCCCTTGACCACGCGGAGTTAGCGACCTATCGGGCGGAATCTTTTGGGGCTGCGGTTGCCCATACATTGGGCGAACAAAAACCCTCATTGGCGCTCTTTTCTGCCACCAGCTCGGGACGAGATATGTCTGCCTATGCGGCAGCGGCGCTGAAGTCAGCGGTGGCGCCCGACGCGACGGGCATTATCGCAAACGAAGGACAGTTCAACATCACGCGGCCCATTTATGGCGGTAACGTACTGGCCACGCTCAGCACCGCGGGCACCACCGCGCTGGTTACTGTTTTGCCCAAGGCCTTCGAGGCCGCAGCCACCGGGGCCGGACGGGCGGGTACGCTCCAATCCGTAAACCTCGACCCCGCATTGCTGGCCGCGCGGGCGCAGGTGAAGAGCTTCGTGGAAGAAGTGGCATCTGGAAAAATTAACCTGACAGATGCGGAGGTGGTTGTGGCCGGGGGCCGCGGCGTCGGTGGCGCCGACAAATTTGGCATCATTGAAGACCTGGCCCGCGCGTTGGGTGCGGCTGTGGGTGCCTCGCGTGCCGTAACAGACGCCGGCTGGCGGCCAGCCAACGAGCAAATCGGCCAGACAGGCGTCACCGTCAAGCCCAAGCTGTACATTGCCGCCGGCATCTCGGGCGCGGTCCAACACTGGGTGGGTATGAAAGAGGCCGGGTATATCGTCGCCATCAACACCGATGCTGACGCGCCCATTATGAAACAGGCGGACCTTGCCATCGTGGGCGACCTTTTCAAGGTGATTCCTGAAATGGTGAAGGAAATTAATGCCGCCAAGGGTGTGGCTGCGTAAACCGAACCGTTGAAACGCCCGGGCCGTGTGGCTCGGGCGTTTTTTTTAATGGCGCCTGGCTGCAGAGCACGCTTCTGAATAGCATGGCCAGCTTGTTTCGCGTTCCAAGGGTCTTACGTGTTTGCCTCACAGAGCGCGAGGAATACAGGGAGCCAGTGTAAACCCTCATCATTAGTTGCTTCTAGGAATCGGTCCAGATAAGAACGATTATCTTGCCATCTTGGTGGCCCCAAGCACATCCGCAGGCTGAAGCCCGCCGATCGCGGGTTTTGTTGGCGCTCTCAGGGCGCGTGCTGTGCCAAAGCTTCAGGCCTTGGCAGAGCCACCCGCCGGCCAAACTGGCGCATGATGATCGTCAAGAACTCCGTACGGCCCTCGGCCAGACCCGCTTCCCGGGTTTCTTTTTAAATGCAGAGCAGGCTGCGACTGCGAGTTGAAGTCGCAGTCACAAAGAGGCCCAGCGAGCACCCCTTCGCGCTATTGCGGTGTGGGAAGGCGGATAACCGAGGGCACCAAGCTGTTCAAGACAGTAAAAACCACGCTTCCCGGCCGGGACAAGGCACCACCACGGAACTGCGGTGACACTGTCGGGTCCGCAGGGATGGAGGCAAAGGCCTGGGGCGCCACCGTCGCCCCACTGGCGGGATAATCTACGTAGTACGCTGTGCCGTCAGTCGACACATACAGGCGATTGCCATCAGGCGCCAAAGCCACGGCGCCGTAAGTATCCCCGTTGGCGATCGTAGCGATGACGGTGGCCGCGGCGGTCGTGCCATCATCCGAGTAGCGTAACAGCCTGCCGCTTCGCGACATCCAATACACGCGGGTCGCTGTTCCGTTCGCGTCCACAGCCAGGTTCCACGCACCCCGCGGCGCCTCATTCCCCGGTATGCTTGACAGTTGCAAGGGACTGCCTCCCACGGCCATGGTTTGCGAGGCCGCATCGTCCAAGTCTCCCGTCAAAGGCCACGAACGAATAAAGCCGTCGCCAGGGTTTCCAGAAGCGTTGCTGAGTTGCCAAAAGCGTCCTCCTGAGACCACACCACCAGCGGCGCGCAGACCCACCGCGCCCGAGGCCTCCAGCGTGTAGGTGGCGAGGCTGTTGTCCCAAGCAAAGCGGGCCACGCAAGGCTGTTGTAGGCCGCCCCAATTGTCCACACTCACCAGGATGGTGGTTGTGCTGTCGTCGACGGCCGCCACCCCCACGAGATAGGCCGTGACTCCCGGCAGGGCAAAGCTGACCGGCTCGGAATCGCCACGCGCAGACAGGCGAAAAAGCCTGGTACTCGAAGAAGCAGTGTCCGTCACCAAGATGGCATCCCGCAGACCGGGTGGGATGTCAACGCGGTTTCCATAAAAGCCGACGCCAAGTGCGCTGTTGATCCCGCCCCAGCTACGCAGAGAATCCAATCCTGGTGGGGGTGCAGGCGGGGGGCCACCCCCGCTGCCGCCTGGGCTGGAGGGCACGAAATGGCTGGTCACCACGCCGCCCAGCTTGATGGGGTTGCGTTGCCCGCTGAAGCCCAGCAGGCCACTGGGGCTGATCACCACGCGGTCTAAAGGGAAATCCCGCGCCACGATAGGCGCCAGGCCCTCCCGAGCCACCAAGGTCTGGGCCGCCAGCGCCAAAAGCTCCGCCTGCACAGCCTTGAAGAGGCTATCAAACACGCCCAGGTTCGTCACCGCTGTGCGGAAGTTCTCCAACTGGCTGGTCTCGCCTGCGCTGTTGACGGCCCCTACCAGGCGCGCCGCAGCATCCGACTTGTCCAGGGATGGACTGATCCCGCGGAGGCCAGGGATGGCCGAGAGCGGGGACTTGTCCAGGGATGGACTGATCCCGCGGAGGCCAGGGATGGCCGAGAGCGGGGACTTATCCAGGGCTTCTTCCACTTCCTGTGCTGCCTTGCGCGCGGCTTCCAGCACCGCGGCCTGCCGCTCGGCACTGGCAACCTCCGGCAACTGGAAGGTCAACTTCAAAGCCCCTTCAAAGGCCTGGGTCGCCGCCGTGGTGGCAGGCGACAGCCGCAGCCGGATGGTCACCGTCACCGCTGTGCCCTGCTGCAACTGGTAGCTCGCCGTCGTAGGCGTGTCAGCGCCAATGGCCTGACCACGGTTGTTGAACAGAGCCGTGAAGGTCTGATTGCCCTTGGTGGCCACCAGTTTTACAACCTGACCCTCGTTCAACTTGGGAAATTCAAGAGGTTGTCCAGGGATGGACTGATCTTGCAAAGGCCAAGGATGGCCGAGAGCAAGATCGAAGGCACCCTTGGCGTCAGTCTTGTGGGTGGAGAGCAGCTTCAAGCCCGTGGGAACATCACTCCAGGGCGTCAGTACAATCGCCTTGCCGGTCGCCACGTCCACCGCAGTCAGACTGGCGTCTGTCACCGGCGTGTCGTTGAACAGCACCACGCCCGTCAGGCGCAAACGCGCATCGTTGGAGATGGGCGGAGCAGCAGGCAATTCAGGTGCGGGCGCGGGTTTCACGCTGGCAGGCGCCGGAGTGCCCGGCGGGGCCGTTGCCACCGGGGTGCCTGCGGGCGCGGGGCTCGTTACGGGGGCAACGCAACTCGAAAGCGCGGCCATCAGAGCCGTAGAAGCCAACAGTTTACGACGCACGGACACTGGGCAAGGTCCTTTCCACACGGAGGGCTCCAGCTAACCCTGAGGAAATCAGTACCCTTCGAGCGCGCGGCGATCCGCTTCCAGCGCCGCGCGCAGGGCCTCGACACACACCGTGCCATCCTCGGCGCGCTGGTTCATAAACAGTACAAAGGTCTGCAGCGAGTCCGCCGCCACGCGCCGCGACGAGGTGCCCAGAGCAGCCGTCTTGCGACGCACCGGCCGGCCCGCAGGCGCAGCGGCCTTCACCAGGGCCTTCACGCGCGCATCGACGTGCGCCACCGACACGCCTTCACGCAAAATCTCGTCAATCAACCCAGCCTGCGCTTCTTCCGGCGCTTGAATCACCACACTGGCGTGCCGCGGCGTGAAGGGCCGGTGGGTCTTGCCCTCTGCACCGGCCACCTGTTGTTCCAACGCATCTTGGAACACGGCCGGCAACCTCAGCAAGCGCACGCGATGATCCACCCACGCCTTGTTCTTGCCAAGTCGTTCTCCCAGCGTCGCATACGACCACCCCGTGGCATCGAGCAGGGCCTTGAGCGCCCGCGCTTCTTCCATCGGCGTGATGTCCTCGCGCAGCACATTCTCCACCAGCCCCAATTCCAGGGCCGCCTGGTCGTCCAGTTCCCGCACCAGCACGGGAACCTCGAGCAGGCCAGCCTGATTGGCCGCCAGCCAGCGACGTTCGCCCGCCACAATCTGCCAGTGCCCGGTGTCTTTGGGATGGGGGCGCACCAGCAGGGGCTGCAACACCCCGTGGGTCTTGATGCTGGTCGCCAACTCCTCAAGTGCTGTCGCTTCGAAAAACTTACGAGGCTGCCCCGGATTAGGCACCAGCCTGTCTAACGGCAACTTCCGCTTCTCCGCCCCGGCCCCCGCTTGCAGGCGCGCTTGGGTGATATTCAACAGTTGATCCCAGGTTCCTGGATCAGGCATGGGCCACTTCTTTCACTTCGGTCATCAGGGGGTCTAGCATCAAGCCCCCCAAAGCCGCCTCGTGCACGGCTTCCACACCCACGATATTTTCTCCGCGTCCGTAGGCAACGGGCAAAGCATTCCAGCAAATTTGATTGATGCGGCGAGGTAAGCCCCCCGAAAGTGCGTGCACAAGGTCCCCTGCCGCTTCGCTAAATAACGGATCCTCACGTCCCGCAACCTGGGCACGATGCGCAATCAAACGCCGCGTATCACCGGGATCAAGGGGGGAAAGAATCGCCCTTATCGCGACACGATTTTCCAAGGCGGGATTACAGGCTAACCGGGTAAGCAACTCTGGTTGCCCCACCAAAACGCTGGTAATGAGCTTACGGCCCGCGTCCAAGTTAGAAAATTCCCGCAACAGTTCCAAGTGGTTGCGACTGGCATTTTTTCCTAAATTCTGACTTTCATCAATGATGAGAACCACGTGGCGATCGTCAGCAGCCAGTTGAATCAAATGTCCCAGCAAGTCGGTCATCTGTTTGCCCTTGCCCCGCCGCAGTGGCAAACCCAGTTCCAGCGCAACCTTTTGCAGCAATGCGCTTTCCGTTGGATAGGACGCCGGATTCTGAATATGAACGATTTGAAAACGGCCGTCCGCCCGTAGGACGTGATTCAATTGCGACAGCATCAGGCTTTTGCCTGTACCCAGCGGCCCCACCAGCAGCGCCAATGGCTGCCTTTCGGTGATGGCATAAAGTAATTTTGCCAGAGTCGCACGATGCTGTGACGACATGTACAACATCCGCACATCGACCGCGTCGATGAACGGTGATTCGTTCAGCCCAAAAAATTCCAGCACGATGCACCCTCACGAAACCCAATCAGTCCCATTGGGTGACAGAATACCACTGTGCCGAAGCGGGTCGGTGTGATCGCGGGCACGACCTCAGTGCAGCGAGCCCCCCGGATCAAGGCGCAGCACGTGGACTCCCAATGGATCCACCAAGGCCTGCAAAGCCTCGGGCGTGCCCGCCAACACGGGAAAGGTTCCGTAGTGCATCGGCACCACCGTTTTCACCCGCAACAACTCCACGGCCTTTGCGGCCTCACGCGGGCCCATGACGTAGTGGCCCCCAATTGGCAAAAATGCCACGTCGGGCTGATACAGCTCGCCAATCAAGGCCATATCACCAAAGACGTTGGTATCACCGGCGAAGTAAAATTTAAAGTCGTTTTCCAGCTCCACCACGTACCCGACAGCCTCACCGCCATAAATAATGGAGCCGTCCGTGTCTTCAATGCCGCACGAATGGTCGGCGTGCACCATCGTGATGCGCACCCCGGCCACCTCGACGGTGCCCCCTTTGTTCATATCCACCGTTTTTTTCACTCCCTGGCGTCCGAGCCAGTGGCACAGTTCAAAGATCCCAACCACCGGGCAGTGGGCCTGCTGGGCCAGAGGGACGGCGTCAGCAATGTGATCGAAATGTCCGTGGGTGATGAGCATCGCATCCAGCGCGCCCACGTCTTTCAGGGCATCGGGACAGGCCGGGTTACTTTGCACCCAAGGGTCCAACAGCACACGCTTGCCGCCAGGCGTTTGCACCAGAAACGTCGAGTGCCCCAGCCAGGTGAAAGTGGTATCACGTCCCAGTGTCATGGCAAGCGCTCCTTTCAGCAGCGAAAAACTAAAAGCCGCGGGTGACGCTCAGAGCAAAGGTGGCATCATAGATTGAATAAAACAACACGGGCTGCTGTAAATTGTACTCAAATGCAATGCTCGGCAAACCCTGGGCGCCCAGATCCCAATTCAAGTCAACTGACAACCCCGCCTGCTCACCCAACAAAGAGCCCGGTCCGGGAACGATTTGGGGGTCCTGCGCGAACAAAATTTGCGGCTCCTTCACGCCAACGATCAAAGAGGGTACCCACGTGGGACCTTGGGTAGGGATAAAGAGAGACAGGCCCGGCGTGAGCTCTGTGATGGCTTTTTCCGATTCCGAGTAAACAGCTCCGGCATTCAATCGCATATTGTTCCAGAATGCCCAAGAGAACTGTAGCGATCCTCTCATCAGGTTGCGAGCAATGTTGCCCTCCGCAGCCACCGCCCAGTTGCCCGCATTGGCATCCACCACCACCGTGTAGTTACTCGCTGTCGTCCGATTCGGCGTAATGCCCCACCAATCCGGTTGGTCTACATCTGCCGCCGCTTTCACCGACAGCCATTTAGTAATCTCGGCAGACAGCCCCGCCAGCAAAACGGTAGGGGTTATGGCACCAGCCAGCGTGACGGGACCGAATTGGCGCCGCGCCCCCAGGGCTGCGGCACGGGGCCCCCAGCGCACTGTGTTCACATCAGGAG
Organism: Candidatus Sericytochromatia bacterium; assembly: GCA_035284745.1. Classification (GTDB taxonomy): domain Bacteria; phylum Cyanobacteriota; class Sericytochromatia; order S15B-MN24; family JAQBPE01; genus JAYKJB01. Next base: position 36,887 of record JAYKIL010000038.1, read on the forward strand.
AAATGAACCCCTTCCCAAGCACCCCCCACCAGCGCGCAGGAATGACAGACGAGGGATAAAAAACCTTCGCAGGTGAGAACTGTCCCACCACGACACGGGTATCGGCCACATTGGTCGTCACATCGGCCCCGCCAAACCGCCAATTATTTTCCGGCGGCTTCGCGCCCCCGACCGTGCCCGGCATGTTCCCCGTGGTCGTTCCAGGAACCGAGCCAAACATCGCCGCCGAAAGATCGAAACCATTGCTGCTGGACCCAACGCTCAGATTCAGGTTGCTCTTAGAATAAGGGGCCTGATCGTCTTGGGTATTATCCATCCAATTGGAGCTGATGGCACCGCCTAAACGGATCGAAGCGGGCCCTTGGTTCTTCACTTTCTCGATTTCAGCCAGCAGTTTCTCAACCTGGGGGATCACCTTGGCGAGTTCCAGGCTGTGATTCACAGCCTTGATCGCATCCACCTCCACTTGGGGTGGGGGCGCACTGACTGGAACCCGCATTTGCTCCATCACCTTGGTGAGGGCTGCGGCCAACTCATAACGACTCACCCGGCGATCGCCCCGGAAAGTCCCTTCTGGAAATCCGGCCATCACCTTGTATTTGCGAACAAGCGTCTCGACCGTCAAAAACGCCCAGTGTTCCACCTCAACGTCACCGAAGGTGCCGAACTCTGCCTCAAACTGGGCCATGGCCATGCGAGGGTACAGGCAGTCCCCAAATAGAAACAAAAGCGCTGCACAAGCAAGCAGAAACTTAGACTTCACGGTCAAGGGACTTTGCCGCCAGTCACGCCATCAGTCACGCCCTGCCCCAGCGCCTGAGCTCACAGCAAGCGCGCCTCGGTGTCAGGATCGAACAGGTGAATTTTGTCCGACGCAACCCCCAGTTGCAGGGTGGATCCCACCTCAGGCAATGCAATATCTCCGACGCGAGCCACGACGTGGCCTTCAGCCGCCCGCAAGTATACAAAGGCCTCCGACCCCATCGGCTCAACCACATCCACTTCGGCGTGGTACGTCCCATCGCCCTGGCTATGCGGCAGTAAATGCTCGGGGCGGAACCCCACCACCACGGCCCCCGGGCGCACATCACGGGCCGCGGGAACGGTGAACGAAAAATTCTCGCCGCTCACGGTTGTTGTGGTCGCCCGGTGCTCTAGTGTGCCGCGCAAGAGGTTCATCTGAGGCGAGCCGATAAACGTCGCAACAAAGAGATTGGCAGGCCGTTGGTAGACCTCTTGCGGCGTGCCCACTTGCTGCAAGTGTCCCGCATTGAAAATGGCGATGCGATCGCCCATCGTGAGGGCCTCCGTTTGGTCGTGCGTCACGTAGACGAACGTGGTTTTGAGGTCGCGATGAAGCTT
>JAYKIL010000039.1:0-11662 GCA_035284745.1 Candidatus Sericytochromatia bacterium
ACGGTCGCCTGCGACCTGTTGAGGGTTCTTTGTTCGGGATCAGTTCCTGGAAAATTTCCTCGAGGTCGTCGGGCTCGGTCGCCAATTCAATGGCGCTCTGAATGCCGTGAAGATACGCCAATTCGAATTCGCCCTGTTGCAGCAACTCCCTCGCGACGACCAGGCCGTTTTTGGCTTTGCGATAACGTCTGTAGAGCCGCTGCACATTTTCAGAAGGTGTCAGTTCTGGGGCCAGGGTTAATTCAACTTCAGGCTGTTCAGGGTCAAAGTAGTCGATCAAACGAATATGGTGTGCCCGGGGTTGTACTTGGTGCAAATGGGCTGACAGCAGATCCCCACGACGTTTCCATTGGTCAGCGTCTGTTCCCTGCTGGCGGAGCTTTTCCCAGGATTTGAGGCGTTCGTGTTGTCTCCCGATGCGCTCTTGGATCAGTTGGCGCAGTTGATGGCGACGGGTGCGCAAGGTGGCAGCAATTTCCCGCTCTGCATAGTAGCTGTCCAGAACGACACTTGGGTGCTGTTGGGCAGACCCGCCCGAAACACCCCAGACACTGTAGCGGGAGGGGGAAACAGGCCGGGGGTTGAAATGAGCCTGGCGAATCGATTGCTGGGCGCGTACCAATCCCTTGAGGTACTCCTCTGGATGCTGGAGGCTGGCGCACGATTGCCCGGGGTTGAGGTCGAGGGATTCAAGCAATTGTTGCGCGCTGGTTTTCGAAAGCCCGCTCGTCGCATTCATAAGAGCATCGAGTACGCTGCCTGAATCGCTTAGGGCGTGGGCAAAGGTCTCGGCCGATGCCTGTAAAAAAGACGTCTTATTCTGTGGGACTGGAGGGGGGTCATAAGGCAACCCTGTTGCCAGTTGGCGGACCCCACACATGTCCTCACTGATGGCCCTGAGGCAGCCAAGCAACGTTCCCGTTTGGCTTTCTACCAAAAACATATTGGCGTATTTGCCGATGAGTTCGATGATGAGCCAGCGCTCAAACGGATCACCCAGTTCATCTCGTCCAGCGATAACAAGTTTTACCGCACGTTCTAGGTCGTTTTGCTCGACACGCAGCAGGCGGCTGCCTTCCATATGTTTGCGCAGTTGCATGGTGAAACCCGTGGGGACAGGCAAATTTGCAAATGAGCGAGTGGTGAGATGAAGCCGCGCAAACGGACCATGGAGGTTGACCAGGAGACGATGATTGTTTCGTCCCGCGCGCAAATTGAGGTAAAAAACGTGGGGGCTGGCCTGCCCCACTTTGTCGATGCGCGCCTCGCCCAGTGTATTGAGCTCAGCCACGACCGCTGCAAGGGTCAGGCCATCGAAGTGTTGAAGGGTCTCTTTGGGAGAGTTCATCGCAGCTCCACAAACGGGTGTTGTTTGGGACGACGCAGCCAGCCCATCAGCCAAAATAGGGTACAGAGGCTTGAAAGGGCCAGCGCCAAGGGCCAATGTTCTGGTTGGTACTTGAGACGCAGTTGGTGAGTGCCGGGTGGTACTTCAACCCCCAAAATCAATCCATTCACGCGGTGAACAGGTAATTCGACGCCATTGCTCCACGCCCGCCACCCGGGCGCGTGGCTTTCTGAGATCACGACCAAGCCAGGTCCGGCGCCGCTTGTGCGCACCTGAATCTCGTTGAACCCCTGGGTCTTGACGGTCACCGTGCCCGGGGTGAATTTTCTGGTGTGCAGCGGTTGGCTGAACCAGGCGTCTTCGAATGTTCGTCCCTCGATTTGTCCGTTGAGCCAGCGGGTGACGTTGGCCTCAGACGTGTTGTGTACATTGGTCGGGCGCCATCCACGCGAGAGGGCGTGGGCGTTTTTATACACAATCACTCCACCTTCCTCCGATACCCTGCGCCACGGCCCGTGCCGGAGGCGGTGACCAATTTCGCTGTTTTCTTGGCTGGCGTGAAGGCGTATTGTTTGGCACTGAAGGAGATCCAATATGCGGGCTGCGGGGGCAAAGAGGTTTGGGTTTGTGACCGCCCCGCCCATCGTCATGCCGCCCACCAAGCGGCCGTAGTGCCCAGCCAAGAGTGGTTCATAGCCATTCACCGCCTTGACTCCGGCAAACACATTGGTCTGCGGGTACATGCACGCCCGCGTGTGCCCAACATCGTGATAAGGGTAAGGCACCCCCGGGATGGACAGCATACGCGGGGCATCAAGGTTTTGTGTTAAAGAGGTGAGTTGAAGATCTGTGTGTCGAGGGATTTGTGTCCGCCAGCCCTGATAAAATCCGAACGTGCCCAGGTCTGTCGCGAGAACCGTCAAGACGATTGCAATGCCCCTGCGATCAGGCCAATGGGTGAGCAACCAAAGGCTCGCGAGCGCGAACAGCGCGAAGAGGCTTTGCACCCAGAGCCATGCGTGCGCCGGCGCCAGCGCGGCGTAAACATCAACGCCTGCAGGGGCGTACGCTTGCCATTTCAAAGCCATCGTTTCTCGCGCGCTCATCAGAAGGATGACCAGCGCAATAAAGGCGATGCCCGAGATGGCCGTGGCACGGGCAATGAGTTGCCGCCTGCGCGTGTTGTAATGTTCCAACACCAAGCCAAGACCCAAACCCGCCAGAATCGACAGGGCCAAGTCGACTTCCAGCAGATGTCGGGCCGGCACGCGCACCATGCCGAAGATCGGCAACGCGTGCCAGAGGCGATAGATGGGGGTCTGTGCGCCCAATGCCAATACGGTGCCCAAGCTTCCTGCAATCAGCCAATAGCGGGCGATGGGGTTCCGTCGCGCGCGACAGGACCCGATGCCGGCGAGCACCAAGGTGAGGAGGCCGACGTAGCCCATCAGCTCATTGCGCCAGGGGCCTTTGCCCCAAAAGGGTACTGTGAAAAGATCGTTGGGCAGGTTGCCATAAAGAAATGGGAACATCATGGTCAGCACTTCGCGCAGGGGCCACGAGTCTTCTGTCAGCGCCGCGTAGCTCATCGTATGGCGATCACTGAGGCTGAGTAGATCGACGGTGGGCAGCCACTGAACCGTCGCAATGCCCAAGCCGAGCAACGCTGCCCCGCAAAGGCGTATGAAGCCACGCCCGTCGAAAGTGGAGCCACTGCTGAAGCGCCACAGGGCGTAAGGAATCAGCAAAAGTGCGCTGATCATCACGGTTTGTGGGTACCCGGCTAAAATTTGCAAGGCGACCATCAGGGCCAGCCAGCGAGGATACTGCGCTTGGCGTGTTTGAATATAGCGCTCAACGGCCCAGAACAAAGCGGGAATGAGTGCGGATGCTTGAATGACCGTTAGGTGCTCCATGTTGGCTGTCATCACACCGCAACCCATAAACACCCAGGCACTGAGCACTGCGGCAGGGGCAGGCAGTTGAATGCTTCGCGCATAGGCCCAGCACGACAGGCCGGCGATCCAGTAAGTCAACACCACCGTGAAGTTCATGGCGGGCCCGGCGGGAAGCAGCAAGAAACCCCAATTGGCAGGGAAGAACACCCCGGTTTGACTGACCGCCATGAGCGGCATGCCACTGAACTGTAAGGGATTCCAAAAAGGCCATTCTCCGCTTCGAATGATGGCGGCCGCCGTGATTCGTTGAGGCAAATACTGCCCCCAGCCATCGCCGGGAGCGAGGATGAATCCTTGCGTCCACGCCGCGGCCCATGCCAACAACGGCCAGGCCAAAATGGCTGCGTAGGGCCAGATAGAGGAGATGTAGGGCAGGCGCATATTCCGATGCCATCCTGAGTGTGAAACCCGCGCATTATATATGCTGCGGGTACGTGAGGCCATGCGGAAGGCTTCACCTGCTAGAATATTTGCTATGCAGACTTCTTTTTCTCACCTCGGCCCGATTGATCACGTGGGCATCGCTGTCCGCAATTTAGAGGACGCGGTGGTGTTTTATCGGGACACATTGAAGCTGCCTTTGGTGGGAATTGAGGAAGTCGCCGATCAAGGCGTGCGCACGGCGATTTTTAGCGGGCCATTGGGTCGGGTAGAGCTTCTTGAGGCCACCCACGCGGAAAGTCCGATCGCGAAATTTATCGCCAGACGCGGGGAGGGAATGCACCATGTGGCCTTGCGCGTGGCCGACCTTGATGCGGAATTGGCACGCCTTGATGCGGAGGGTGTCGCGCTGATCGATCGCACCGCGCGCGTGGGGGCGGGGGGGCATCGCATTGCTTTTTTGCATCCGAAGGCCACCGGCGGCGTTCTTCTGGAATTGTGTGAGCCCCACATTCGCCAGAGATTACCCTGAGAAGTAGACATTGGGGACTCTTCGGGGGACGCGTGGCTGCAAACAGGCGCTTCGTGCTAGAATCGCTTGCGCTTTGCGATGTTGCGGCGCGTGACCGCCCCGGAGATGCGGCCTTCCGCGGTATGAACGGGCCATTCAAGACGAGGAGACCTGGACCCTATGAAGATCCACGAATATCAGGGCAAGATCCTGATGGAGCGTTTTGGGATTCCTACCACGAAAGGTCGGGTGGCTGAGACCCCTGACGAAGCCAAGGTGATTGCGCAAGAAATTGGAAAAAAAGTCGCCATCAAGGCCCAAGTGCACGTGGGCGGCCGGGGCAAGGCGGGAGGCATTAAAATTGCTGCCGATCCGCAAGAAGCCTATGATGCCGCCAAGGCCATCTTGGGAATGGACATCAAGGGCCTGACGGTGAAGAAAGTGTTGGTCGAAGAAGCCGTCGAGATCGCGACGGAGTACTATTGCGGCATGCTGTTCGACCGCGATGCGAAGCGCATTATCATCATGTCGTCTGCGGAAGGCGGGATGGAGATTGAGGAAGTCGCCGAAAAGACGCCTGAAAAAATTCGCAAAATTTGGGTAGACCCCGCCGTCGGCCTGACAGAATTCCAGGTGCGCCAACTCATCTTTGAAGGCGGATTTGACCGCACCATGGTCAAGCAGGCCACCCAGTTCTTTAAGAGTTTGTATCGTTTGATGGTCGAGTGCGACGCTGACCTGGCTGAAATTAATCCGCTGGCCATCACCAAAGACGGCCGCATGATCGCAGCCGACGCCAAGATCACCATTGATGAGAACGCCTTGTTCCGCCACAGCGAGCTGGCCGGCTGGAAAGAATCGGAAGACGGCCATGAAATTGAAGAAGAAGCCGCCCGGCGGGGTCTCACCTTTGTTCACCTGGGTGGCAACATTGGCATCATGGGCAATGGTGCGGGCCTGGTGATGACCAGCCTGGACGTCGTCAGTCGCGAAGGCGGCAAGCCGGCCAACTTCCTCGACATCGGGGGCGGCGCCAAGGCCGATGTGGTCAAGAATGCCATTGAGGTCGTGCTGATGGAAGAGGGCATCAAGGGCATTATGATCAACATTTTCGGTGGTATCACCCGCTGCGACGAGGTGGCCAAGGGCATCCTGAGCGCCACGGCCGATATGGAACTGAACGTGCCGGTGGTGGTGCGCCTGTCTGGGACGGCCGAAGAAGAAGGCCGCGAAATCCTCAAAACGTCTGACAAGTTCCACCCTGCCGCCAGCATGCAAGAGGCCGCTCAAAAAGTGGTCGCCTTGGCTGGTTTGAAGTAAGCCCGGAGGCATTCCCATGAGTGTTTTTGTTAACAAAGAAACCAAGCTGATTGTCCAGGGCATCACGGGCCGGGAGGGCGCGTTTCACACCCAGCAGATGCTGGCTTGCGGCACCCAAATTGTGGGCGGCGTGACGCCGGGCAAGGGTGGCACCCAAGATGCCAACGGCATTCCCATCTTCGACACCGTGCAACAAGCCGTGACGGCAACGGGGGCCAACGCTTCCATTATCTTTGTTCCGCCGCCCTTTGCGGCCGATGCGATGCTTGAGGCTTTCGATGCGGCGATTCCGTTGGTGGTTTGTATCACCGAAGGGGTGCCTTTGCACGACATGATCAAAGTGTACGACCGCTTGCAGCACAGTCAAAGCAAGTTGATTGGGCCGAACTGTCCTGGTTTGATCACCCCAGAGGAAGCGAAGTTGGGCATTATGCCTCACCGGATCTTCAAAAAGGGCAATGTGGGACTGGTGAGTCGTTCGGGAACCTTGACCTATGAGTTGGTGGCGGAATGTACCAGCCGTGGTCTGGGTATCAGCACCTGTGTGGGCATTGGGGGTGATCCGATCATTGGGTTACGCTTTATCGACTGTCTCAAGGCGTTTGAAGCCGATCCTGAAACGGAGATTGTCGTCATGGCCGGTGAAATCGGTGGCTCGGACGAAGAGATTGCCGCGGAATATATCAAGGAAATGAAGACACCCGTGGTTGGTTTCATCTCGGGCCGCACGGCCCCCCCGGGCAAGCGCATGGGGCACGCCGGTGCGATTGTCAGTGGTGGTAAAGGCACGGCCGAGGGCAAGGTGAAAGCCCTTGAAGCGGCCGGGGTTTCAGTGCCCTTGCGCATGCATGAAGTGATTGACGAGGTCGAGCGTAAATTGAAAACCCTGACGCCAGCCGTTCGCTAGTGGTTTGTGGGTGCGGGGTCGCTTCGTTTTGAAGCGGCCCCTTTTTTGTGGTGACCGGGTCGCTGTCCGTTCTGCGTTTGCGGCTTGTCTTTCAATGTGACTTGACAAAAGCGGGCTCAAGTCGTTAGAACTACTGAATGGATTCCTGCTTGCGCGCGCCTATGAGCGCTCATTTGGAGATGGTTAGTCATGACGGTTGAAACCCCTCGCTCGGAAGAACGTGGCCACCTTTCGATTCACGCGGAAAATATCCTGCCTATCATTAAAAAGTGGCTGTATTCAGACCACGAAATCTTTTTGCGTGAACTGGTCAGCAACGGTGTTGATGCGGTGAGCAAACTGAAACACCTGGCCTTGTTGGAGAATTTGGGGGAGATGGGGCCTTTCCGCGTCGAGGTGCGGATCGATAAAGATGCCAAGACACTGACCATTGAGGACAATGGCATTGGCATGACGGCCGATGAAGTCCGCCAATATATCAATACCGTCGCTTTTTCAGGCGCCCAGGACTTTGTGCAACGCTATAAGGTTGATGCCGAGAAAAATGCGATTATCGGCCACTTTGGGTTGGGTTTCTATTCAGCCTTTATGGTCGCGGATAAGGTGGAAATTCGCACCCGAAGCTACAAAGCAGAGGCTGAGGCCTGTCATTGGGTCAGCGAGGGCGGCCTGGAGTTCACCCTGGGCCCCTGTGACAAGCCTGAACGCGGGACGGCCATCACCCTGCACCTGTCCGAGGACAGCAAGGAATTTTTAGAGGCCGTGCGGGTGCGCCACGTGCTGGAAAAATACGCCAAGTATCTCCCGGTCGACATCCTGCTCGATGAGGCTCATATCAACGGCCAGGCGCCCATCTGGACGCAGTCCCCCGCCAGTCTGAAAGACGAAGATTACCTGACTTTCTTCCGGGCGGCCTATCCGTTTGAAGAAGAGCCGCTCTTTTGGATTCATCTGAACGTGGATTACCCCTTCCGGCTGCAGGGCGTGTTGTTCTTCCCCAAACTTAAGCACGAATTCGATGTCTCCAAGGGACAAGTGCAACTCTACTGCAACAATGTCTTTGTGACAGAAAATGTCCAAGACGTGATTCCGCGCTACTTGATGGTGTTGAAAGGCATGATCGACTGCCCAGACATTCCGCTGAATGTGAGCCGCTCGATGCTGCAAAACGACCCGTATGTGAAGAAAATCGCTGGCCACATTACGAAGAAGGTCGCCGATCGCTTGTTGACCCTTTATCGGACCCAGCGTGAGCAGTACGAGGGCTATTGGGATGATATTCATCCGTTTGTAAAATTTGGCATGCTCGAGGATGAGAAATTCTTTGAAGCCGCCCAAGAGGCCGTCATTTTCCGGGACACGGCCGGCGCGTTTTCGACGGTTTCAGAGTACTTGGAGCGTAATAAAGAAAAAGCAGAGAACAAAGTTTATTACGCGGAAGCGGGAGACGCGCAGACCACATATGTGGATCTGTTCAAGGCACAAGGCCTTGAGGCTCTCTATACCAGTGGCCCACTCGACGTGCATTTCATTCACTTACTGGAAACGAAAAATCGCGAGGTAAAATGGGTGCGCGTGGATGCCGGTCTTAGCGATCATCTGGTGGACACAGGCGCGGCTCAAATTGTTGATGCGGATGGGAAGACCGGCGATGAAAAGCTGAAGGAACTCGCGGCACGTTTGCTGAAGGCCCGTAGTGTCAATGTTGAGGTACAGCGTCTCAAAGCCGATGATATTTCCGGACTCATCACCCAAGGTGAGATGGAACGTCGTTTGGCGGACATGTCGGCGATGTGGAAGGATCGCGTGGAATTGCCAAGCCAAAAGACCTTGGTGCTGAATGCGAACAGCCCCGTCGTGCAAAAACTCTTGGTCACGACAGATGAAAGCCAAGCCCAAGAATTGGCTGAGCACGTGCATGACCTGGCTCGTTTGGCTCACGAGGGCCTGAAAGGCGAAGACCTCAGCAAGTTCATTGCACGGAGTCATAAGCTTCTGGGCTAAAGGCCCCTCGCCCACTCGTTGCCTTGCCGACAGGCCCTTCTTTGGGGTCTGTCGGTTTTTTTCAGCCCTCCAGACCCTTGTCTTCTGGGTATGACATAAAGGATGGCGACCTAAAGGGGATCTGAATGACGCATCGCTTGCGCTGGGTGGCATTAGTTCCGGTGCTGACTTTGTTTATTGGCTCTGTTTGGGGCTGTCCTCAGAACAATGCCGTCACTCAAATTGGGGTGACCGAGCGGAGGTCGAAAACCACGTCGAAAAAGCCGACATCTTCTCCGCCCCCCTCTCAAGACACACCCTCTCCGATTGTTGGTTCGACGGACCCGGGGGGGGCCCCCGATGTCAATGCCACGCCAACGGCGACCCCGAGCACTGCGGCGACGGCGACCCCGAGCACCACGCCAACCGCGACCCCGAGCACCACGCCAACCGCGACCCCGAGCACCACGCCGACGGCGACCCCGAGCACCACGCCAACCGCGACCCCGAGCACGACGCCAACGGCGACCCCGACCGCCACGCCAACCGCGACCCCCACGCCCAATCCGGTGGTTCTCTCATCTCAGCCCTATCGAATATTGGCCCTGGTGGGCGGACAAATGAGTGGGGATCCGACGCAATTTCAAACCGGGGATGGCGTGGCCTTGGGCGACAATCCAGAGGGCATCGGTATGGCCATCGACCCGGCCCCCATCGTGGTGCTTCCCGCAGTCCCGGTGATTCATTTTTCAGATCCCGATAATGCGACGGTACGCTCCCTTGATGTGAACAGCTTGGCCGTGACTTGGGGCGGGGTGGGCTCGCCTGGTGAGGCGACACCCACCTTACGGCAACCTCGCGGCGTCGCATTTGATCCGACGCGCCAAGTCATTTATGTTGCCGACAGTATCAACCATCGCATCATCCGTATCGGGCGAACTGGAAATACGGTGGGTTTGGCGCCTGGCGACTTTGATGTGATTGCTGGCCGGGCGGACATGCCACTGGATGCCCCATACTTAGACGGGGCAGGTACTGTCGCTAATTTACATACGCCGATGGGCCTGGCCCTGAGCGAGACTGATTTGTATTTTACGGATGCCGGTTTCCACACAGTCCGCCGCATTGGCATCACGGACGCGGCGTTTCCCGTCAGTTTTGTGGCAGGTGGGAAGTCAACAACAGGGGGCTTGCCCACAGCTTCCGACGTGGCGAGTGATGTGGCCCGGTTTGATAACCCCACGGCGATCACGGTGTCTCTCGTGGCCGGTGTGCCGACCTTGGTGGTTGCTGATACCTTCAATCATTGCTTAAGGACCATCAACCCGACCACGGGCGCGGTGAGCTTTTTGGCCGGGTCTGCAAGTAAACAGGCGGGGAATAATGACGGGGCGGCATTGACTGCTCGTTTCAATGAACCGGTTGCCTTGGCTGCAGATGGGACAGGCCGGGTTTTTGTGGGCGAGAGAAATACACCCCGCCTGCGCCAGGTGGGAAATGATGGGCAGGTGACGACCTTGATTGGGGCAACGCAATCGGGTTATGTGAACGCCACGGCGGGCAGTGCCCGGGTGGGAGCCATTACGGGCATGGCGGCACGCTTGAATATCTCGGGCGCTTTGGAGGCCCTGTACGTGTATGACGCGGGCACGGCTGAGAATGCGCCGCGGATTCGCAGGGTCGAACCCGTGCCTTAAGGAGGCCCTGTCACTTTTGGGGTAAAGAAGACATTAAATTGATGACCCGGTGTGCGGCAGTGGTTTACCAAGGGTTCTGTCGGGTATCAAGAAGGCAGGCCGCAAAAGTTTGGGATAGGTGGGCGGTTCGTGAAGGGAGATTACCAATGCAACGTCGCACGCTTCATCGTGTAGGTCTTGTGTCTTTGTTGTTGGCGGTTGCGGCGTGTCAGACCCCCGCGCCAACCAATGTTGCTGAAGAGAAACTTGTGACTCCGCAGCGCAAAGGGGCGGCAGCCAAGCCAGCCCCGGATACCACCTTGTTGGATGCCGGCTTGCAGGCGGGAACCCAAAAACTGGCTGCCAACCAGTTTCAGGTTCTGGCCCCGGGTGGCACGCCCGTTGCAGGCGCCGAAATTGAGGTGGGGGGTCTTCGGGTGACGACCAACGATTCAGGGGTCGTTGAGGTGGGGCTTGAAGTTCCCAAGGAACCGGGTTACCTCCCTGCAGTGGTGAAAGCGCCCGGGATGGTGACTTCGCGTGTCAAATTGATTCCGGGCTTCGCGGTGAAGCTCAACGCGTTGGACCCCAAAGTGAATCAAGTCAGCGCCGCCGAGGGCGGGAACTTTGAAAATTCAGATGGAACGATGAGCGTCACTTTCTCGCCAGGCGCCCTCGACCGTGATGCAGCGGTGCGGCTGACACGTATTTATGATGCGAACCCGGCCTCCTTGAAGGCCTTGACGCCAGCGATGGACAGCGTGAATCTTGCGGAGTACGGGGACGAAATGCTGGGCGCCTATACGTACGCTTTAGATTTGGGAGAGGCCCAAATCAAGCCGGGGGCCAGTATTCGGGTGAAATTCCCGGCCGAGGCACCCTTGCAGGCCGGTCTTGAGGCGATGACCCGGATCGCACCGGATGGCTTGAAAGACAGCGAATTTGCGCGAGATGATCAAGGGCGGTTTTATTTCACGATGATGGTGCCTGCTCCACCGGAGGAACCGGCCTTTGTGGGCCCTGGGGCCTCCGCGCTGAAATTGTTGTCGTTGGTCTGCAGTCGCCCCAATGACCCCGAGAATTATTCGTACTCGGTGTGTAATCAGGTGAGTCCTCAACGGTGCGATGCGCGACCCGGTGGCATTGGGATTCACGATTCGCGCCTCAACAACGGTCACTGTTTTTACGTTTCGGGCGGCAATTGCGGCACGTATACCTTCCAGGAGTGCACGCAGGAGACAGGCACTCGCTACCACCAGTCATCGACGATTAATGCCTATGTCAAATACAACTCGGATGATCCGCGCTATGCGGGCCAGGTGGTCAGTGGGGCGCAGGTCTCATTTTCGCACGCGGGCACCCCGGTGCGGGCCGCGACCTCCATTGCGTATACCGGTTCCAATGGCTATGCCAACGGGATCGGCAAAGAAGGGGCGTCCGGCGTGGCGAGCGCTTCAACGCCGGGGGATGCGGGTTCGTATGGAACTTCGGCCTCCTATTCAGTGAACTGTGGGCAGGTGAACCTTTCAATTGTGAAGAACCAACCCCAGGTGACCTTTGCTTTTAATAACGAGGGGA